>NZ_CP116338.1:0-1453139 GCF_028198145.1 Microbacterium sp. nov. GSS16
GCACTGTGGCTGTCGCCCGAGACGAAGGACCACGACTACGAGGCAGACCTGGGCGTCGCCGCCCAGGTCTGACACCGCCGGCATCCCCCGCCCCAGCGCCAGACGCCCCCCCCCGCCCCGCCGGCGAGACACCTCAGCCGTCGTATGACGCCTGAACCCTTCGGCCTGCGCCATCGAGGGTCATCTCCCCGCCGTAAGGCAGGATCCACTGCGGGCGCGTGTGCCCGAAGGGCACGCCGACGCAGACCACGGCATCCGGGTTGTACCGGCCGACCATCTCGAGCACGACATCCCGCTGTGCCGCGCGCAGCGCAGACCTCTCGGCCGCCGTGGGCATCACCTCGAACGAGCTCACCGGCGGGCGGGCGAACAGCACGCCCGCGACCGACCCGAGCAGTCCTCTCTCGCCGTAGCCGCGCAGCTGCTCGGCGACCCGAGCGGCCGGGGTGAGCCGCTCGCTCGTCTCGAGCAGCAGGATCGCTCCGGTGAGGTCGTCGTTCGACGGCATCCGGTCGGCGAGCGCCAGCTGGTCGACCACCTCGAGGCAGCCGCCCCACGTACGGCCCGTCACCCGATTCGCGGGTCCGGCCCACGTCCAGGGCTCGGTGGGTTCGCGATCGCCGTGCTCGGTCAGGGCCGCAGGGTCGTCCCAGTGGCGCCCGAAGTCCTCCGACTCCCCCGGCTCGGTGATCTCGATCTCACCGCTGTCGAGCAGCGCGGCGCGCAGGGAACGCAGATGCACCTCGTCGACCGCCGGCCCCGGCCCGAGGTGCACCTGCGTCGAGCCGCCGTAGAACCCGGCCACGCCGTGCCGCCACAGCCAGTTCAGCATGTTCGTGTTGTCGCTGTATCCGAGGAACGGCTTCGGGTCGGCTGCGACGAGCGCCGGATCGAGGTGCGGCGTCACGAGGATCTGGTCGCTGCCGCCGATGGTGGCGATGATCGCCCGGATGCTCGGATCAGCGAAGGCTGCGTTCACGTCGGCCGCCCGCGCTTGCGGGCTCGCATCCAGCTGCCTCGTGGTCGGATACTCGACAGGAACGAGTCCGGTCAGCTCCCGCAGACGTCGCATCGCCTGCTCGTGCACCTCGGGCCCGACCGCGGGCGCGGCGAAAGCGGGCGAGAGGACGGCGATGCGGTCGCCGGGGCGAGCCTTCGGAACATGCAGCATGCCTCCATCCTGCCCGCGGCGCGCGCGGGCAGCGAAACAGGCCGCGCATAAGGAGTTCGGTCGACAATAGAAGCACTCACCCACGACTCCTCACGAATGAGGTCCCATGTCTCGCACGGCGCCGTCACGCCGACGCGGGCGCGGCGCGCAGCCCGAAGGCCCGCGCGCGACGTTCCGCCAGCTGCTCCCGTTTCTGTTCGAGCACAAGAAGGTGCTCGTCGTCGTCGCGGTGCTCAGCATCGTCGGTGCGGCCGCGTCGCTGGCGCAGCCGCTGCTCGTCGGGCAGCTCATCGCTCGCGTGCAGCAGGGGCAGACGCTGGGGATGCTGGTCTGGCTGCTGATCGGCTTCGTCATCGCGGCGTCGGTGATCTCGGGCTACCAGCACTACCTGCTGCAGCGCACCGGCACGGCGGTCGTGTGCTCCAGCCGCCGCAAGCTCATCGCCCGCATCCTGCGTCTGCCGATCAGCGAGTTCGACGCGCGCCGCACTGGCGATCTCGTCTCGCGCGTCGGCACCGACACGACGCTGCTCTACGCCGTGCTCACCCAGGGGCTGGCGGATGCCGTGGGCAGCGCGATCCTGTTCGTCGGCGCGCTCATCGCGATGCTGATCATCGATCCGCTGCTGCTGCTGCTCATCGTCGTCGTGATCGGCGTCTCGGTGGTCGTGGTCGTGCTGCTGTCGGGGCGCATCCGCACCGCGTCGGCGGCGCAGCAGCACAAGGTCGGCGAACTGGCATCCGGAGTCGAGCGCGGCATCTCGTCGATCCGCACCGTACGCGCATCCGGCGCCACCGAGCGCGAGACGGCAGCCGTCGAGGGCCTCGCCGGCGAAGCCTACGGTCTCGGCTTGCGCATCGCGAAGATCTCATCGATGGTCGTACCCGTCGCGGGCGTCGCGCTGCAGCTGTCGCTGCTGGTGGTGCTCGGCGTGGGCGGGCTGCGCGTGGCATCCGGCGCCCTCACGATCGCCTCACTGGTGACCTTCATCATGTTCCTGTTCATGCTCGTGATGCCGCTCGGCCAGGCGTTCGGGGCGATCACCTCGGTGAATCAGGCGCTCGGTGCGCTCGGGCGCATCCAGGAGGTGCTCGACCTGCCGACCGAGACGCAGCACGACGAGCCGGATCCGGCGGTCAGCGCCGCCCCCGTGGTCGGCGCCCCGGCGATCGAGTTCCGCGACGTGCGGTTCCGCTACCCCGACGCGGTCATCGCCGCCCGCGAGGCCGCGGCGAAGGAGGCGCAGACCCTGCTCGCCGACGCACACCTCGAGCGCGCGTCGGACGGGATCCCGGATGAGATCGACCGCGACGTGCTGAAGGGCGTCTCGTTCGCCGTGCCGCGCGGCGCGCGCGTCGCCCTGGTCGGGCCCAGCGGCGCCGGCAAGAGCACCATCCTCTCGCTCATCGAGCGCTTCTACGACCCGACCGGCGGGTCGATCCGCCTTGCCGGGCACGACGTGCGCACCTACCCGCGCGAGCAGCTGCGCGCGCAGTTCGGCTACGTCGAGCAGGACGCACCGACTCTCGCCGGCACGCTGGGCGAGAATCTGCGGCTCGCCGCTCCGGACGCCTCGGATGCCGACTGCGAACGCGTGCTGCGCTCGGTGAACCTCGGCGACGTGCTCGAACGCAGCCCCCTGGGTCTTGCGGCACCGGTCGGCGAGGACGGCGTGATGCTCTCTGGCGGTGAGCGTCAGCGTCTCGCGATCGCGCGTGCTCTGCTCACCGAGGCGCCGATCCTGCTGCTCGACGAGTCGACCTCGTCGCTCGACGGGGTCAACGAGCAGCGCATGCGCGAGGCGATCGACGCGGCCGCCGCCGACCGTACGCTGCTCGTGATCGCCCACCGCCTCTCGACCGTGGTCGACAGCGACCTGATCGTGGTGCTGCAGGGCGGGGTGGTGGTCGGTCAGGGCACCCACGCCGAGCTCATCGAATCCACGCCGCTGTACCGCGACCTGGCGAGGCATCAGCTGCTGGTCTGAGGCTTCCCCGACCGAGGGTCGACTCAGCGCCCGAGCCGCCGCTCCGGCGCCGAACTGTCTGCGATCTCGGGCTGCGTCGCCCTCAGCGCGCGGCGTTCAGCCGGTACCGCAGCGCTTCCAGTTCGCTGCGCAGCGCCGCCGGCAGCGCGTCGCCGAACATGGCGTAGAACTCCTCGGTGGAGTCGGCCTCGGCGAGCCACGCGTCGATGTCGATGTCGAAGAGCTCGTCGAGATCGGCCTCGGCGATCTCCAGTCCCTCGAGATTCAAGTCCTCGCGGCGCGGCAGGCGCCCGATCGGGCTGTCGACCGCGGTGACCTCGCCGGAGATGCGGCGGATGATCCAGTCGATCACGCGCGAGTTCTCGCCGAACCCTGGCCACAGGAATCGGCCGTCGTCGCCGCGGCGGAACCAGTTGACCTGGAAGATGCGCGGTGCGCGGTCGAAGCGCAGCGAACGCCCCACCTTGAGCCAGTGGGCGAAGTAGTCGCCCATGTTGTAGCCGCAGAAGGGCAGCATCGCGAACGGGTCGCGGCGGAGCTCCCCGAGGGTGCCCTCGGCCGCGGCGGTGCGCTCCGATGAGATGGTCGAGCCGATGAAGACGCCGTGGCTCCAGTCGGTCGCCTCGACGACGAGCGGCACGTTGGTCGCACGGCGTCCGCCGAAGAGGATCGCGTCGAGGGGCACACCCTCAGGGGCTTCCCAGTCCTCGGCGATCTGCGGGCACTGCGCGGCCGACACCGTGAAGCGCGAGTTGGGGTGCGCGGCCGGCCCCTCGGACTGAGGCGTCCAGGGGTTGCCCTGCCAGTCGATGAGTTTCGCGGGCGGAGTGTCGGTGAGGCCCTCCCACCACACGTCGCCGTCGGGGCGCAGCGCGACGTTGGTGAAGATCGTGTTGCCCCAGAGCGTCTCGACGGCCGTCACGTTGGTCGACTCGCCCGTTCCCGGGGCGACCCCGAAGAACCCGGCTTCGGGGTTCATGGCGTACATCCGGCCATCCTCGCCAGGACGGATCCAGACGATGTCGTCGCCGAGCGTCTCGACCGTCCATCCGGGGATGGTGGGACGCAGCATCGCGAGGTTCGTCTTGCCGCAGGCCGAGGGGAACGCGGCCGCGATGTGATGCGCCTCGCCCTTCGGATCGGTCACGCGGATGAGCAGCATGTGCTCGGCGAGCCAGCCCTCGTCGCGTGCGATGACCGACGCGATGCGCAGGGCGAAGCACTTCTTGGCGAGGATCGCATTGCCGCCGTACCCCGAGCCGTACGAGTAGACCTCGAGCGTCTCGGGGAAGTGCACGATGTACTTCTCGTCGTTGCACGGCCACGGCACGTCGGCCTCTCCCGGCCCGAGCGGGGCGCCGACCGAGTGGACCGTCTTCACCCACGGGGCGCCGTCGGCGATCTGACGGGTGACCGCGTCGCCGACGCGGGTCATGATGCCGATGGATGCCACGGCGTAGGCGCTGTCGGTGACCTGCACGCCGATGTGCGACAGCTTGCCTCCGACCGGTCCCATCGAGAACGGGACGACGTACATCGTGCGACCGCGCATCGAGCCCTCGAACAGCCCGTCGAGAGTCTCGCGCATGGCTGCCGGATCGGCCCAGTTGTTGGTGGGGCCCGCATCGCGCTCGCGCTCCGAGGCGATGAACGTGCGCCCCTCGGTGCGCGCCACGTCGCTCGGGTGCGAGCGGGCCAGGTACGAGCCCGGCCGCCACTCCGGGTTGAGCTTGATGAGCTTGCCCTCGTCGACGAGCTCGCGCAGCAGGGCGTCGTTCTCGGCTCGGGATCCGTCGATCCAGTGCACGCGATCGGGTTGGGTGAGCGCGGCGATCCCGTCGACCCAGGCGCGCAGCTCGGTCATGGCCGACGTGTCATACGCGGGCACGTCGCCCCGGCCGTGCAGGGGCGACACGGCATGTGCGCGGGACGTGAACGTGTCGGCGAGTGCCATGGGAGCTCCTTCAGACGGTGGCGGTACGACAATCCTCCGGCAGGTTTCGGTTTGTTTGCCGCCAGCTGACGTTGAAAGAACGCCGCTTTTTTCGGATATGCTCAAACAATGGCGACCAGCGGACTCGAACTCAGCACCCTCGGACATCGCATCCGACACCACCGCACGGCGCGGAGTCTCACCCTCGACGATCTGGGCGCCAAGGTCGGCATCGCCGGCTCGCAGCTGAGCCTCATCGAGAACGGCAAGCGCGAGCCGAAGCTCTCGCTGCTGCAGGCCATCGCCGACGCGTGCGGAACCGACGTCGCAGACCTGATCTCGGGAGAGCCGCCGAACCGCCGCGCGGCTCTCGAGATCGAGCTCGAGCGCGCGCAATCGAGCCCGATCTTCCGTCAGCTGGGCATCGCCGGGGTGCGCGTGTCGAAGACGATGAGCGACGAGACCATCGAGGCCATCCTGGGTCTGCATCGCGAGCTGCACCGTCGCGAGACCGAGGCGATCGCCACACCCGAAGAGGCGCGTCGTGCGAACACCGAGATGCGTCTCACGATGCGCGCGCGAGACAACTACCTCCCCGAGATCGAGGCTCTCGCCGAGAAGCACCTCAAGGCCGCCGGACACGTCTCGGGAGCGCTGACCCACCGCACCGTGACCCTGATGGCGGCGAAGCTGGGCTTCGAGCTCATCTACGCCGACGATCTCCCGCACTCCACCCGCTCGATCACCGACCTCGAGCACGGCCGCATCTATCTGCCGCCGGCGTCGATCCCCGGCGGGCACGGCCTGCGCTCAATGGCGCTGCAGGCGATGGCGCACCGCATCCTTGGTCACACTCCGCCGACCGACTACGCCGACTTCCTGCAGCAGCGGCTGGAGATCAACTACTTCGCCGCGTGCTGCCTGATCCCCGAGACCGCCGGCGTCGCCTTCCTGCAGCAGGCGAAGAAGGACCGCAACCTCGCCGTGGAGGACTTCCGTGACGCGTTCGGGGTCACGCACGAGGCGGCCGGCATGCGCATGACGAACCTCATGACGCACCACCTCGACATGCGCCTGCACTTCCTGCGCGTCGACGAGAACGGCGCGATCACCCGGGTCTACGAGAACGACGACCTGCCGCTGCCGATGGACGTCACCGGGGCCGTCGAGGGACAGCCCGCCTGCCGCCGGTTCGGGGCGCGCGCCGCTTTCGAGCAGCGCAACCGCACCACCGAGCACTACCAGTACACCGACACCCCGTCGGGGACGTTCTGGTGCGCCACGCAGACCGGGTCGTCGACCGACGGCGGATTCTCGGTCACGGTCGGCGTGCCGTTCGACGACGCCCGGTGGTGGCGCGGGCGCGAGTCGCAGCACCGTGCGCAGTCGACCTGCCCCGACGAGTCGTGCTGCCGCCGGGCCGCGCCGACTGTCTCCCAGCGCTGGGAGGGGCGTGCCTGGCCGAGCGCCCGCGTGCATACGCACATGTTCCGTCCCCTGCCGCGCGGCGCATTCCCAGGCGTCGACGACAGCGAGGTGTACTCCTTTCTCGATCGGCACGCCGGCGAGTAAGCGAAGGCAGCGGCCGTCGGCGTCGGAGCTGTCGGACGATCCGGCCGCGAGCGCGGCTCAGTCGCCGACGAACCGCGCGAAGCGCGTGAGGGCGGATGCTGCGGCCGGGTCGTCGACGGGCTCGAACAGCTCCGCCGGCGCGCCGCGGGCCGCGTCCGCGTGCGACCAGACGCCCACTACCCGGCCGCTCTCGACGATCGTCGGGCGCACCATGCCGTTCTTGCCGGGCCCCACGGCATCGAGAAGACCGGGATCGCAGACCGGGGTGCGATCGGCGTAGGAGATGTAGTACTCGTCGAACGCCGGCAGAGCGAACGCGGTCGTGTCGTCGAGACGTCTTCGCGGGGGGCGCAGCGCGACGAAGAGCCCGTCGCCGACCTCTCGCATCCGGCCCGCCGCACGCTGGGCCGCCTCGCGCGCGGCGCCGAGAGTCAGTCCCGACCACCAGGCGAAATCGCGCACGCTCGCCGGGCCGTGACCGTCGATGTAGCGCACGAGCAGCTCGGTGAGCGGGTCGTGCGGTTGCGCGGACTCCGTGATCCAGGTGTCCGCAGCGACGAAGCGCTGCTCGCGGGACACCGTGCCGCCGGCGGCGGGCTCGATCGGCCCCTGGCAGAGGAGACCGGCGATGGTGAGCGCGAAGAGCACATGGATGCCGCGCTGGCCCGAGGGGTCGATGCCGGCGCTCTGCATGAGCGCGAAGGACTCGGCCCTCGTGCATCCGCCGTCTCGAGCCGGCGGGCCGATCGCATTCCAGGCGGTGTCGAGCATCTCGTCGTCGATGCCGAGGGCGCGATGCCGCCCCGCGGCCTGCTGCCGCTGCCTGTCCGCCGTCACCGAGAGCACCCATGCCAGGTCGCGCGCGTGGACGATGTGCAAGGTGCCGCGCATCGTCCACGCGCGCACCAGCTGCCCGCTCCGGAACGCCCCATCGACGTCATCGAGCCTGGGTGATCCCGTCGTGCGCACGCCCAGCGCCCACCGGCCGGCCAGCAGATCCTGGCTCTGAACGGCGAGCATGTGCCGTGCCGCGCCGATGATCGACGGCGCGGGCGCGGTCAGCCGGTGCGCGCGCAGGCGCGCAGCGAGAAGGCCGCGGGGATCCATGTCTCCATGATCCACGCGGCCTACGGCACGCGCCAGGCTCGTCAGGCGTGCAGCGTCACCTCGCGGCGCGCGGGCAGCACCACGGGGTGGGTGCCCGCCATCACCTCGAGTACGCGCACGACCTGGCACGAGTAGCCGTACTCGTTGTCGTACCAGACGTAGAGCACGACGTCGCGGTCGTTCGCGATGGTCGCGAGGCCGTCGACGATGCCGGCGCGGTGCGAGCCGACGAAGTCGGTCGAGACGACCTCCGGGCTCTCGACGTAGTCGATCTGCTGACGCAGCTTCGAGTGCAGCGATGCGCGGCGCAGGTAGTCGTTGAGCTCGTCTTTCGTGGCGGGGTTCTCGAGCGTCAGGTGCAGCACCGCCAGCGACACGTCGGGGGTGGGCACGCGGATGGCCGAGCCGGTGAGCTTGCCGGCGAGCTGCGGCAGGGCACGCGAGACGGCCTTCGCGGCGCCGGTCTCGGTGATCACCATGTTCAGCACCGCCGAGCGGCCGCGACGGTCGCCCTTGTGGAAGTTGTCGATGAGGTTCTGGTCGTTCGTGAACGAGTGCACCGTCTCGACGTGGCCGCGCACGATGCCGTACGCCTCGTCCATCGCGGCGAGCACCGGGGTGATCGCGTTGGTCGTGCACGACGCTGCGGAGAGGATGCAATCATCCGGCTCGATGGTGCAGTCGTTGATGCCGTGCACGATGTTCTTCAGCTCGCCCTTTCCGGGGGCGGTGAGCAGCACGCGCGCGGCGCCCTTCGACTGCAGGTGGCGGCTGAGCCCCTCCTCATCGCGCCAGCGCCCGGTGTTGTCGACGATGATGGCATTGTCGATGCCGTAAACGGTGTAGTCGACCGTCGCCGGGTCGTCGGAGTAGATCACCTGGATGCGATTGCCGTTGGCGATGATCTGCGAGTTCTCCTCGTCGACCGTGACGGTGCCGGCGAAGCGGCCGTGCACCGAGTCGCGCAGCAGCAGCGAGGCGCGCTTGACGATGTCGTTGTCGGAGCCGCGACGCACGACGATCGCGCGCAGGCGCAGTCCGCTGCCGCCGCCGGTGTGGGCGATGATGATCCGGGCCAGCAGCCGGCCGATCCGGCCGAAGCCGTACAGCACGACGTCGACGGGCTCGGAGAGCTCGGCGCCGAGCGCGGGCGCGAGAGTGCTGCGCAGGTACTCGTCGAGGTCGCCACCGGTCTCGGCGTGGCCCTCGATCAGGCGAGCCACATCCAGCGAGGAGGCGCCTGGGGCGAGCTCGCGCAGCGCCTCGAGCACGGCGAGCGTGTCGGTGAGGGCGATCTGCCGGTGACCGAGCTGCGCGACGCGCTCGTGCACCTCGAGGATGCCCGTGGTCGACAGCCCGAGCAGCCGGTGCCCGTGCAGCGACGTCACGACGTCGCGCTCCCTGTTCAGCCCGCCGATGAGCGGGATCATCCGCTCTGCCAGCTCTTCCTTGACCTTCCAGTCGTCGCGGTGTGTCACGACATCGTCCATGTGCGTCCTTGCGTGATGCTCGAGCGCCGCCGGGTCGGGCGCTGCGGTGAATGAGGGGGCGGATCCGCCTCGACCAGGCTAAGGGCGCCGATGCGATGCGAGAGGACGATTCCGGTATGCAGAACCCGACAGACTGTCTGTGAGCTATGAAACCGGATTCTTAACACGTGCGGCGGCCTAGGCTCGAACCCATGACCGACCTGCACGATCTGAGCGCTATCGAGCAGCTCGCCGGATTGCGCGCCGGGGCGTTCTCTCCGTCAGAGCTCGTCGCCCACTACCTGGCGCGCATCGCCCGGTGCGACGAGGAGGTCGGTGCGTTCGTCGAAGTCACAGGCGAAGCCGCCCGCGCACGGGCTGCCGCATTATCGGGGACCGAGCCGGCCGGCGCCCTGTGGGGGCTGCCCTTCGCCGACAAGGACCTCGTCGCGCGCGCGGGTGTACCGATGCGTTCGGGTTCACGGCTGCACCGCGATCACGTTCCGACGGCGACTGCGGATCAGGCCGCGGTGCTCGACGAGGCGGGCGGAATCAGCCTCGGCAAGACCAGCACGCCGGAGTTCGGGCTGACCGGATACACCGAGACGCTGATCGGCCCGCCCACCCGCGATCCGTGGAACCTCGCGAACGGCGCGGGAGGCTCCAGCGGCGGCGCCGCCGCGGCCGTCGCCGCGGGTCTGCTCCCTCTCGCACCCGGTTCCGACGGCGGCGGCTCGATCCGCATTCCGGCAGCCACGGTGGGCGTCGTCGGGATCAAGCCGTCTCGTGGGCGGGTGCCGTTCGCCTCAGGCCTCGACAGCCCGGGTGGACTGCCGGTCGCGGGGCCGATAGCCCGTTCGGTGGCGGATGCCGCGCTGCTGCTCGACGTGCAGTGCGGAGGGCGACCGCATCGCTTCGCGACGCGCGCTCTCGCGTCGGGGCCGTTCGTCTCCGCCGCGACGGCATCGTCGATCTCGGCCAGGATCGGGGTGACCACGGTCTCGCCGTGGGACGACGCCGACGACATCCGCCTCGATGCCGACGCCGCTCGCGCTGTCGAGGTCGCCGCGGCCCTGCTGTCGGATGCCGGGCGCGACGTCGACGGATTCGAGTGGCGTCCCCGCGGCTACGCCGCGCTGTTCACCACGCTCTGGCGCACGAGTGCTGCCAGGATGACGCTGACCGACCAGGAGCTCGAGCTCGTCGAGCCGATCACCGCCTGGCTCGTGCGCGAGGGGCGCAGGCTGACGGGCTCCGAGGTGCTGCAGGCTCTGGCGGCGGCATCCGTCTTCGAGCAGGAGACGATCACGGCGTTCGACCCGTTCGACGCCGTGCTCACGCCTGCGCTGGCGCTGCCTCCGCAGCCGGTCGGCTGGTTCGATCGCGACGACCCGGAGCGTGGGTTCTCGCAGCAGGTGCGGTATGCGCCGTACAGCAGCTTCGTCAACGTGGCGGGTCTTCCCGCGCTGGTCGTTCCGGTCACGACCGACGCGTCCGGGCATCCGGTCAGCGTGCAGCTGATCGGTCGACCGGGCGGCGAGGCGGCGATCATCTCGCTCGCCGCGGCGCTGGAGCGTCTTGCCGGACCGATGCCGAAACCGGCGATCTGGCGCCGATGACTCGGCCTACGCTGGGCACATGACCATGACCCTGCACGCCCGCGCCGTTCTGCTCGACATGGACGGCACCCTCGTCGACTCGACCGCAGTGGTCGAGCGGCTGTGGCTGGAGTGGGCGAAGCCGCACGGGATCGACCCGGATGTCGTGCTGCGGACCGTGCACGGCCGCCAGGGCCACCAGAGCATGGCCCTGCTGCTTCCTGAACGCGACCCCGCCATCAACCTCGTCGAGAATCAGGAGATGCTCGCGCGCGAGAGCGCCGACGTCGACGGGGTCGTCGAGATCGCGGGCGCGGCGGCGTTCCTCGCCGCTCTGAGCCCGGTGCCCCACGCCATCGTCACGTCCGCGAACGTGGCGCTGATGACCGCCAGGATGCAGGCCGCCGGTCTGACCGTGCCCGCGCTCGCGATCACCGCCGAGAGCGTCACCGATTCCAAGCCGCACCCCGAGGGGTTCCTGGCGGCCGCCGCGCAGCTGGGCGTCGACCCGGCCGACTGCATCGTGTTCGAGGACTCCGAGGCCGGGGTGCAGGCAGGCCTCGCAGCGGGGATGCGGGTGATCGGCGTCGGCGCCCACGCTGCGGCGTTCGGGGCGACGCATGCCGTCGATGATCTGACCCGCGTGATCGTGAAAGCCGACGCGGACGGCCTGCGGCTCACGATCGGCTGAGTGATCACTCCCGCGTGAAGTCCTCGAAGATCAGCGTCGTGCGGGTCGACCGGATCGACGGGATCGCCTGGATGTCCTCCAGCACGACGCGCCGCAGGTCGCGGGCGTCGCTCGCGCGCACGAGCAGGATCACGTCGAAGTCGCCGCCGACGAGAGCCATGTGCTCGACCTCGGGAATCGCGCGCAGCCGGGTCTGCACCTCCTGCCAGCTCGCCTGCTCTATGGCGAGCATGACGTAGGCGGATGCGTGGTGCCCGAGCTGCACGGGATCGGTGCGCACCGTGTATCCGGCGATCACACCCTGCTCGGTGAGCCGCTTGATGCGCGCGTGCGCGCCCGCACGGGAGATGTGCACGCTCTCGGCGATGTGCGTCATCGACGCCCGCGCGTCACGGCGCAGCTCGGCGAGGATCGCGCGATCCGTGGCATCGAGCTCAGCCATCGAGCACCGTCCGTTCCGTCAGTGGATGCTGACATTCTGACACCTGAATGGCTCCCTACAGAACGAACGTTCAATAATCCGCTCGATCCGTTGGACGGCTGAGCAGTCGAGGGCATCCTGGGGGCACCACGTTCGGCAAGGAAGGCGAACCGGATGATGCGAGACGACCTGCTCCCCCGAGAGACCCCCGTGCGTCTGATCGATCCGCGCGGCAACGGGATCGACGACGACCACTACACCGCGCCCGACGTCGACCGGCTGCGCGACGCCTACCGCGCGCTGGTCGAGGGTCGTCGGATCAACGACCAGGCCAGCGCCCTCGTGCGCCAGGGTCGACTGGCCGTCTATCCGTCCTCGCACGGCCAGGAGGCCTGCCAGGTGGCCGCCGCTCTCGTGCTCGACGAGCGGGACTGGCTCTTCCCCACCTACCGCGACGCCGTCGCGATCATCGGGCGAGGCGTTTCGCCGGCGGAGGCGATGGTTCTGCTGGCCGGCGACTGGCACAGCGGATACGACCCGGCCGAGCACCACGTCGCCCCGCAGGCGACGCCCCTGGCGACGCAGCTGCTGCACGCCGTCGGCTTCGCGCAGGCCGCGCGCCATCGCGGTGAGGACACCGTCGTGCTCGCCCTGTGCGGCGACGGGGCGACCAGCGAAGGCGACTTCCACGAGGCGATGAACTTCGCCGCCGTCTTCCACGCTCCCATCGTCTTCTTCGTGCAGAACAACGAGTTCGCCATCTCGGTGCCGCTCGCACGCCAGAGCGCGGCGCCCTCGCTCGCACACAAGGCGATCGGCTACGGGATGCCCGGCGAGCGCGTCGACGGCAACGACGTCGCCGCCCTGCTCGCGGTGCTCGGCGAGGCTGTCGAGCGCGCCCGCAGCGGGGGCGGCCCCTCGCTCGTCGAGGCGCACACCTATCGCATGCAGGCGCACACCAACGCCGACGACGACACGCGCTATCGCGAGCGCGACGAGGTGCAGGCGTGGGTCGAGCGGGATCCCCTCACTCGCCTGCGCGCGCATCTCACCGCCCGGGGCGCGCTGTCGGACGATGACGAGCGGCGCATCGCGGCCGACGCGGAGAGCATCGCCGCCGAGCTGCGCACCGCGCTGAACGCCGATGCCGACCTCGACCCGGAGGATCTGTTCCGCTTCGTCACCGCCGAGCGGTCGCCGCAGCTCGCGGAGCAGTGGCGGATGCTGCAGGGCGAGATCGCACGCGACACCCTCGCCGACACAGGAGGACGATCATGACCCTCGCGTCCGACCTCCGCACCGATCAGGCCAGTCCTCACGTCGTCGGCACGATGACCATGGCCGCTGCTCTCAATCGCGCCCTCGCCGACGCCATCCAGGACGATCCGGCCGTCGTCGTCTACGGCGAGGACGTCGGCGCGTTGGGCGGCGTCTTCCGCATCACCGACGGGCTCGCCGAGCGCTTCGGCGACGACCGCTGCTTCGACACTCCACTCGCCGAGGCCGGCATCGTCGGCACCGCTGTCGGCATGGCCATGAACGGCATGCGTCCGATCGTCGAGATGCAGTTCGACGCGTTCGCGCTGCCGGCGTTCGAGCAGATCGTCAGTCAGGTCGCGAAGTTCGGCAACCGCACGCGCGGATCGATGCGGATGCCGCTGGTGATCCGCATTCCGTTCGGCGGCGGCATCGGCGGGGTCGAGCACCACTGCGATTCGTCGGAGGCGTACTACGCGCACACCCCCGGGCTCACCGTCGTCTCGCCGTCCACCCCGCAGGATGCGTACTCGCTGCTGCGTGCGGCGATCGCCTCGCCCGATCCGGTGATCTTCCTCGAGCCGAAGAAGCTGTACTGGACGAAGGGCGAGGTCGACACCTCGATCACGGCCGAACTCGGCACCGCCCGGATCGCTCGCGAGGGCACCGACGTGACGGTGCTGGCCTACGCCGCGATGGTTCCGGTGGCCCTCGAGGCTGCCGAGATCGCTGCGGCGGAGGGCCGGAGCATCCAGGTCATCGATGTGCGCTCGCTGTCGCCGTTCGATGATGCGACGGTCACGGCCTCCGTGCGCGCGACCGGACGCGCAGTCGTCGTCGCCGAAGCGCCCGGGTACGCGAGCGTCGCGAGCGAGATCCAGGCGCGCGTCTTCGAGCGGTGCTTCGAGCACCTCGAAGCGCCGGTGCGCCGTGTGACCGGCTTCGACACCCCGTACGCGCCACCGAAGCTCGAGCACTGGTACCTGCCCGATGCCGACCGCGTACTCGACGCCATCGACTCGCTCTATCCCGACGATGAGGGGGCGCCCCGATGACGACCGCGACAGCGCGCGTGTTCCGCCTGCCGGATCTCGGCGAGGGACTGACCGAAGCGGGCCTCGTGCAGTGGCTGGTGCAGGTCGGCGACACGATCACCACCGACCAGGCGATCGCCGAGGTCGAGACGGCGAAGAGCATCGTCGAGCTGCCCTCGCCGTTCGCGGGCGTGGTCACGGCGCTGCACGGCGAAGCCGGCGACGTGATCGCGGTGGGCGCGCCGGTGCTGGAGGTGGCAGACGGAATCAGCGACGAAGCCGTCGCCGGTGCGCAGCCGGATGGTGCGCAGTCGGATGCTGAGAAGGATGCCTATCGCACCGAGGAGCGCGCCGGGTCGGGCAACGTCCTGATCGGCTACGGCACCACCGAGCGCGTCTCGTCTGGCCGCCGCCGTCCGCGGGCATCCGGTTCATCCCTGGCCCCTCCCCCTCTTCCGCCGAGAGCACGGCACCTCACCGAAGGCACCGCGACATCACGCGAAGAGCCCGCACACGCGGCGACGTCCCATGCCGTCGAGAAGGCCGCACCGCGCACGGTGGCGGTGCGCTCCCCCATCGTGCGGCGCCTGGCTCGTGATCTGGGCGTCGACGTGGGTCGGATCGACCCGACGGGGGCCGACGGCGCGGTCACCCGCGCCGACGTGCTGCGTGCCGCGGCGCTGCTCGACGGCGAGCAGAGCGTCGAGCATCGCGAGCACCGCGGCCCCGAGGCGCGGCGGCAGGCATCCGGATCGCACGGGCAGGCATCTGGAACGCGCGCGCGGAGGCCCGACGGCGCAACCGACGGAGCCGGCGCGACCGACGGCGGCGGCGTGGCCGGGGTCGACGGTCTCACCGTCGCCTCCCGCGAGAGGCTCTCACCGATGCGGAAGGCGATCAGCGAGACGCTGACCCGCAGCCGCGCCGAGATCCCCGAGGCCACGGTGTGGGTCGACGTCGACGCCACCGAGCTGTTCCAGGCGCGCTCGCAGATGGCGGCCGAGGGCGAACGCGCCCCGTCGCTCACAGCCCTCGTCGCGCGGTTCACGCTGATGGCCCTCGCGGACTTCCCTCTGCTGGCCTCCCGTCTGAGCGACGACGCGTCCGAGATCGTCACGTTCGACGGGGTGAACCTCGGCGTCGCCGCCGACACCGAGCGCGGCCTGATGGTGCCCGTGATCGCCAGGGCGCACGACCTCACCGTCGACGAGCTCGACGCACAGCTGCGCGAGCTGGCGGCGACCGCCCGAGCGGGGCGGATGCCCGCCGACCGACTGCGCGGGTCGACGTTCACGCTCAATAACTACGGGAGCCTGGGGGTCGACGGTTCGGCGGCGATCATCAATCATCCCGAAGTCGCGATCATGGGTGTCGGCCGCATGATCGAGCGGCCCTGGGTCGTGGACGGGCAGATCGTGGCACGCCGCATCGCCCAGCTGTCGCTGGTCTTCGACCACCGCGTCTGCGACGGCGGTTACGCCGCCGGGTTCCTGCGCCGCGTGGTCGAGCTGATCGAGCATCCGCTGCGGGCGTTCGGGCGGCTCTGAGCCGACCGGCGCCTGTGCGCGGCGTGCCGTCGGGGCGCAGCGAACCAGCGCACGTCACCAGCGCATGCGAACCAGCGCACGCGCACCAGCACAGCGACCGGCGCACGTGCACCGCCGCGCCGCGATGAACCAGTGCACGCACACCAGCGAGCACGCGGCGCGGTCAGCGTTCGAGGGCGGCGGCTGCCGCAGAGCGCGCCTGCGCAGCGGTCGCGCTGGCCGACGCCGCCCCGGCCGCGCGACGGCACTGCTCCGGCGTCACTGCCGCGAGCGCTGCGGCGACCCGGCCGAGCGAGCGCGGGGTCATCGACAGGCTGGTGACCCCGAGCCCCACGAGCACGGGGGCGAGCTGCGGATCTCCGCCTGCCTCGCCGCACACGCCGACCGCGCGGTTCGCCGCGCGCCCGACCGACCCGACCATGCCGATCAGCCGCAGCACGGCCGGCTGCCACGGGTCGTTGAGGTCGCCCAGCTCACCCAGCAGCCGGTCCGCGGCGAGGGTGTACTGCGCGAGGTCGTTGGTGCCGAGGCTGACGAAGTCGACGACCTCGAACAGCTCTGCGGCGAGCAGGGCCGCCGACGGGGTCTCGATCATCACGCCCACCCGCTCGAGGCCGAATCCCCGGGCTCTTGCGGCGAAGTCGCGCGCCTCGTCGACCGTGGCGACCATCGGGGCCATCACCTCGACGAGCGCAGATTCCGCCGACGCCGCTTCGGCCAGCGCACGCAGCTGGTCGTCGAGCAGCTGCGGCGTGCGTCGCGCGATGCGCAGTCCGCGCACCCCGAGCGCCGGATTCTGCTCGTCGTCGGCATTCGCGAAGGGCACCGGCTTGTCGCTGCCCGCGTCGAGTGTGCGCACCACCACCTTGCGTCCGGAGAAGGCCGAGAGCACACCCCGATAGGCCGTCACCTGCTCGGCGACCGTGGGCGCGTCGGCGCGGTCGAGAAAGCAGAACTCGGTGCGGAACAGCCCGACGCCCTCGGCACCCGCAGCGGCGGCGATCTCGGCATCCGCCGCTCCGCCGACGTTGGCGAGCAGCGGCAGGCGCGATCCGTCGCCCAGCCGCCCGGTTCCGTCGAAGGAGGTCACGGCGCTCGCGCGCGTCGCCGCGTCGATGCGCGCGGGGTCCGGATCGACCTCGACGGCGCCGCGGTCGCCGTCGACGAGCACGGTCGTGTCAGGCGAGAGGCCCGTCGCGCCGATGACGCCGACCACAGCGGGCAGGCCGAGAGAGCGGGCGATGATCGCGGTGTGCGAGGTCGGACCGCCCTGTTCGGTGACGAGCGCCACGCACCGTCCGCCGTGCAGCGCGGCGGTGTCGGCGGGCGACAGGTCGCGCGCGACGAGCACGAACGGCTCATCGCACTGCGGCACGCCGGGAGAGGCGAGCCCGAGGATCTCCGCGACGATGCGGTCGCGCACATCGCGCACGTCGGCGGCGCGCTCGGCCGTGCGCCCGCCCAGCGCCTCCAGCGCTTCCTGTTGTGCCGCCGCGACCTCCCAGATCGCGCGCGCGGCGCTGCGCCCGGCGTCGCGGACCAGTGCCGTCGCGTCGGCGATGAGATCAGGGTCGGATGCCAGCAGCGCAGACGCTTCGAGGATGTCGCGCCCGTCGCCGGACGCGGCGGCGGCGCGGGAGCGCAGGTCGGCCGCGACCGCGAGGCACGCCCGGTCGATGCGCGACACCTCGGCCTCTCGCCCGTCTGCGGCGATGACCGCCGCCGCGTCGGGCTCGGTCACCGGCGGGGCGAGAGTGACAACGGGTGCCGCGGCGACTCCTGCGCTCACGCCGCGCCCGCGCAGCGTCGTCCCCGGCGGGACAGGTGCCGCGGCGAGAGGTGCCGGCGCGGCAGGTGCCGGCGCAGCAGGTGCCGGGGCGGCCGGGGCGCCAGGTGCGGGCACAGCACGTGCCGGCGGGATGGGTGCCGGCGGGGTGGGTGCCGGCGCGGCAGATGCCAGAGCGGCCGGGGCGCCAGGTGCGGAGCGTTCGGCCGCGGAGACCGGCTCGTCGGGAGCAGCGCCCGCGCCGGCGGGAGCGTCGTCGACACCCTCGCCGAATCCGTTCTCGAACAGTGCGGCGAGTGCATCGAGCACCTGGTCGTCCAGAGCCGACAGCTCGATCTCATCGCCCCCGCGCGCGCCGAGCATGAGCAGCCGGCTGAGGCTTCCAGCCGACGCATCCGGGCCGTCGGGCAGCCTGCGCAGGCGCACATCCGCTCCGGCCGACGTCTCGGCGATGAGCGCGGCGGGCCGAGCGTGGATGCCGAGGGGGTTGCGCACGCGCACCCGCCGAGTGATCCGTGCGCTTTCGCGCCCCGGCGGTGCGGCCTCGTCCTGAACGCGCTCTTCCGGAGCGGCCTCGACGGGCGCATCCGGCTGCAGCTGACCTGTCTTCCCCGCCAGGGCCGCCGCGGCTTCTTCGGCCACCGTATCGAGTGCGCCTCCGGCGGCGGCCGCCACGACCGCGGCCAGCAGCCCCTCCACGAAGGGCGCCGGCGCCAACCGCACCGGTACCTCACTCGAGCGCAGCTCGAGGGCGAGTTCCGCGCTCATCACCGCCGAGCCGAGATCCATGAGCACGAGCACGCCGTCGCACTCGGCAGCCAGATCGTCGATGGCAGAGGCCACGGCCATGGCATCCGTTCCGAGGATCGGCGTGCCGTCGCCGTCAGAGCCCGCCCCTGCCGCCACGCGCACCGGAGGTGCGTCGCCATGCACCATCTGCAGGGCGAGCTCGAGCACCGCCTCGCCGAGCCGCGCGCTGTGCGAGACGGCGACGATGCCGATCATCCGTCGGCGCCCGGCGCGGCCGCGGCGAGAGTCTCGAACAGGATCGCGGTCGATGCCGCGCCGGGATCGAGGTGACCGGCGCTGCGTTCGCCGAGGTAGCTTGCGCGGCCCTTGCGGGCGACGAGCGGCAGCGTGGCGTCTCGCCCGACGGCGGCGGCGTCCGCCGCGGCAGCCAACGCGGCTCGCACGTCGGCACCGTCGGCGAGCGCCGAGTCGAGCGCGTCGATGGCGGGGGCCATCGCGTCATACATCGTCTTGTCGCCTGCCTCGGGCTTGCCGCGAGCGACGACGCCCTCGAGCCCCGCGCGCAGCGCGCGCGCGAGCGCTGCGGAGTCGAGACTCGACACAGCCCCCGCGGTCATGCCCATGCGCAGGAAGAACGTGCCGTACAGGGGTCCGCTTGCGCCGCCCACAGAGCTGACAAGCGTCATCCCGACCCCCTTGAGCAGCTCGTCGATCGTCTCGGGCGCACCGGCGCCGAGCTTGTCGACGACCGCGGTCATGCCGCGAGCCATGTTGGCGCCGTGGTCGGCGTCGCCGATGGCGGAGTCGAGCTCGGTGAGCCAGTCGCGCTTATCGTTCATGGCGGCGGCGAAGCGGGAGATCCAGTCGTGCAGGGCGGCGGTGTCGATGGTCGAGGTCATGCGTGCTCCTGGGTGGCGAGGGCGGTCGGATGACGGTGTCGGCGCGGGGCGGGTCAGGCGCCCCAACGCAGGCCCGGGGTGACGACGGGCGCATCCCACAGCCGCAGGATCTCGTCGTCGGCCTTCAGCACGGTGACCGAACAGCCGGCCATGTCGAGCGAGGTGATGTAGTTGCCCACGAGGTTGCGCACGATCTGCACGCCGGCCTTCTCGAGCAGCGCGGCGACCTCGGCGTACATCAGATACAGCTCGATCTGCGGAGTCGCCCCCATGCCGTTGAGCATGACGATCGCGGGGCCGGCGAGGTCGAGGTCGGCGAGGATCGGCTCGACGAGCTGGCGGGCGATGTCGGATGCCGGGGCGAGCGGTTCGCGGTGCCGCCCGGGCTCGCCGTGGATGCCGATGCCGATCTCCATCTGGTCGTCGGGCAGGTCGAACGTGGGCTTGCCCGCCGCGGGCACCGTGCAGCTGGTGAGCGCCATGCCCATCGACCGGCCCTGTGCGTTGACCTTCTTCGCGAGCGCGACGACCGCAGCAAGATCCTGCCCCTCCTCGGCAGCGGCGCCCACGATCTTCTCCAGCAGCACGGTCAGGCCGACGCCGCGCCGCCCGGCGGTGTACAGCGAGTCCCGCACGGCGACATCGTCGTCGACCACCACCGTGCCGACTTCGATGCCCTCCATCTCGGCGAGCTCCGCCGCCATCTCGAAGTTCAGCACGTCGCCGGTGTAGTTCTTCACGATGTGCAGCACGCCGGCGCCGCGGTCGACGGCCTTGGTCGCGGCCTGCACGCGGTCGGGCGTCGGCGAGGTGAACACCTCACCGGCGACCGCGGCGTCGAGCATCCCGATTCCGACGTAGCCGCCGTGCAGCGGCTCGTGGCCCGACCCGCCGCCTGAGACGACGGCGACCTTGCCCTGCTCCTTCGGCGTGGCGCGGGTGATCACGTGCGTCTCGAGGTCGACCGACAGCTCGGGGTGCGCGGCGGCCACTCCTCGCAGCGATTCGACGAGCACGTCCTCGGGCTTGTTGATGAGCTTCTTCATGCTGCGATCTCCTTCGATCCTCAGGGTGCGGACCAGCACGGGAACGTGCTCTGTCATGGTCGAATCTGCTCGGAGCCCCTGCCGTTGTCAAGATCGATCGCGAACCCTCGGATGCCGGGCTTGCGGGTGCCGCTGTTGCCATACGGTGAGCGATCTGGAATCGTATTCCTGAACGATCGGTCTGTAATGGATCGTCGGCCGCGATGGAGAGGATGACGATGTCCGAGGCCTATCTCGTCGGCGGCGTGCGCACGCCGGTCGGCCGGTACGGCGGCGCCCTGGCCGGCATCCGCCCCGACGACCTCGCCGCGCTCGTCGTCGGAGAGGTCGTCTCCCGGGCCGGCGTGCCGACGGATGCCATCGACGAGGTGATCCTGGGGGCGGCGAACCAGGCCGGTGAAGACAACCGCAACGTCGCCCGCATGGCGGTGCTGTTGGCGGGCCTGCCCGACGGCATCCCTGGGTTCACCGTCAACCGTCTGTGCGCGTCGGGGATGACGGCCATCGCGCTGGCCTCGCAGGCGATCCGCGCCGGCGACGCCGACCTGATGGTGGCGGGCGGGGTCGAGTCGATGACGCGTGCGCCCTGGGTGCAGGCCAAGCCCGAGCGCGCGTGGGGCAAGCCGGGCGACGCCTACGACACGTCGATCGGATGGCGCTTCCCGAATCCTCGCCTGCTGGCCAGAGAGAAGGCGACCTTCTCGATGCCCGAGACGGCGGAGGAGGTCGCGCGGATCGACGGGGTCAGCAGAGCGGATGCCGATGCGTTCGCGCTGCGCAGCCACGAGCGCGCCCTCGCCGCCATCGACGCCGGGCGCCTCGCCGCCGAGATCGTCCCGGTCGACACGGGCCGCGGCGTCGTCGACACCGACGAGGGCCCGCGCCGGGAGACGTCGCTCGAGGCACTGGCCGCGTTGCGGCCGGTCGTCGCGGGTGGCGAGGTGGTGACCGCCGGCAACGCGAGCTCGCTCAACGACGGCGCCTCGGCGATCATCGTCGCGGGGGCGGATGCCGTCGCCCGGCACGGACTGCGCCCGCGGGCGCAGATCGTCGCCTCGGCCACCGCGGCCCTGGCGCCCGAGATCATGGGTCTCGGCCCGGTTCCCGCGACCGAGAAGGCGCTGCAGAAGGCTGGCCTCACCGTGGCCGACATCGGCGCGGTCGAGCTGAATGAGGCCTTCGCCTCGCAGTCGCTGGCGTGCATCCGCCGTCTCGGCCTCGACCCCGAGATCGTCAACGCCGACGGCGGGGCGATCGCCCTCGGGCATCCGCTCGGCTCCAGCGGCTCGCGTCTGCTGGTCACGCTGCTGGGTCGCATGGAGCGCGAGGGCGCGCGATACGGGCTCGCGACGATGTGCGTCGGCGTCGGTCAGGGCACCGCGATGATCGTGGAGCGCGTCGATGGCTGAGTCGCTGCGGGTCGTGACGCGCGGCGACCGGATGGTCGTGACGCTCGATCGCCCGGCCGTGCGCAACGCGATCGATCAGACGATGGTCGACGAGCTGCACGCGGTGTGCGCCGACCTCGAGAACGAGCAGCGGGTGCTCATCCTCACCGGCGCCGACGGCGTCTTCGCGTCGGGAGCCGACATCCGCCAGCTGCGTGACCGCACCGCCGACGACGCGCGGCGCGGCATCAACTCGACCGTCTTCCGGCGCATCCGCGAGCTGCCGATGCCGGTCATCGCCGCGGTCGACGGCTTCGCGCTGGGCGGCGGGGCCGAGCTCGCCTACGCCGCCGACATCCGCATCGGCACGCCCCGCGTGCGCATCGGCAACCCCGAGACCGGGCTCGGCATCATCGCCGCAGCTGGCGCCACCTGGCGCCTGCCCGAGATCATCGGACACGCCCGGGCAAGCGAGCTGCTGCTCACCGGGCGGATCATCGACGCCGACGAAGCCCTCGGGTGGGGGCTGCTGTCGTCGCTGCACGAACCCGGCGAGCTGCTCGACGCGGCGCACGCCGTCGCCGACCGCATCTGCGCGAACGGCGCGCGGGCCACCGAGCTCACCAAGCGCGCCCTGCTCGCGCCCGCTGATCAGCATCCGACGATCGAGCTCGAGCTGCAGGCCGAGCTGTTCGACAGCGATGAGAAGCGCCGACGCATGACGGCGTTCCTCGAGCGCCGGTCGCAGCGACCAGAGGAGAAGAGCCGATGAGCGTACCGGGAACCGTGGGCGTGCTGGGCGGCGGGCGCATGGGCGCGGGCATCGCGCACGCGTTCCTGCTGGCCGGGGCGCGGGTGCGGCTCGTCGAGCGCGACGAGGAGTCCGCCGAGGCGGCGCGCGGACGCGTGCTGACGAGCATCGAGAACTCGGTGCGCCGCGGCTACCTCGTCGAGCCGCGGCCGGTGATCGAGTCGTTCGCCGTGCACACCGACCCCACGACTTTCATGAGCGCCGACCTCGTGATCGAGGCCGTGCCCGAAGATCGCACGCTGAAGGCCGAGGCGCTGTCGCAGATCGAGCGGATCGTCGCGACCGAGGCGGTGCTCGCGACGAACACCTCGTCGATCTCGATCGATGAGCTCGCGGCCTCGCTCGAGCGGCCCGAGCGGTTCCTCGGCCTGCACTTCTTCAACCCCGTGCCGGCGTCACAGCTCGTCGAGATCGTCGTCGGGTCGCGCACGGATCGTGCCGTGGTCGACGCCGCTCGCGAGTGGATCGCGACGCTGCGCAAGACCCCGGTGGTGATCCGCGACTCCCCCGGTTTTGCATCGAGCCGGCTCGGTGTGCTGCTGGGTCTGGAGGCGATCCGGATGCTCGAGGAGGGCGTCGGCGACGCCTCCGACATCGACGCGGCCATGGGGCTGGGGTATCGGCATCCGATGGGTCCGCTGCGCACCACCGACGTCGTCGGCCTCGACGTGCGCCTCGGCATCGCCGAGGAGCTGGCCCGAGAGCTCGGGCCGCGATTCGAGCCGCCGCGACTGCTGCGGCAGATGGTGGATGCCGGAAAGCTGGGCCGCAAGAGCGGCGAGGGGTTCTACGTGTGGAACGAGGAGAGATGACCGATTTTCTGCCGAGCTACGTCCAGGGCGAGTGGTGGACGCCGTCCGCCGGAGCGCCGGGCACCGACGTCCGCGACGCGTCCACCGGCGAGATCATCACCCGGGTATCGACCGAGGGGCTCGATCTGGCCGGCGCCCTCGAGTACGCGCGAACCACCGGTCACGCGAGTCTCGCCGAGCTGACCTTTCACCAGCGCGCGCTGCTGCTCAAGCAGTTCGCCCTGGCGCTCACCGAGCGCAAAGACGAGCTGTACGCGCTTTCGGCGCGCACCGGCGCGACGAAGGCCGACTCGTGGGTCGATATCGACGGCGGTATCGGCGTGCTGTTCTCGTACTCGGGCAAGGGCCGCCGCGAGCTGCCGAACAGCCGCGTGCACGTCGACGGCCCGGTGGAGCCGCTCTCGAAGGACGGCAGCTTCCTCGGTCGGCACGTGTACACGACGCTGCCGGGCGTCGCCGTGCAGATCAACGCGTTCAACTTTCCCGTGTGGGGGTCTCTGGAGAAGCTCGCCCCGGCGTTCCTCGCCGGTATGCCGACGCTGGTGAAGCCCGCCACGCCGACTGGATATCTCGCCGAGGCGATGGTGCGCATTCTCGTCGAGTCGGGGCTGCTGCCCAAGGGGTCGCTGCAGCTGGTCAGCGGCAGCGTGCCCGATCTGTTCGATCACCTGCGGCTGGGCGATCTGGTCGGGTTCACCGGCAGCGCGTCAACCGCCGAGAAGCTGCGGCAGCACGCCGCCGTGCAGACCGGCGGGGTGCGCTTCACCGCCGAGACCGACTCGATCAACGCGTCGGTGCTGGGCACGGATGCCGTCGCCGGCACGCCCGAGTTCGACGCCTACGTGCGCCAGCTGGTGGTGGAGATGACCACGAAGGCCGGGCAGAAGTGCACAGCCATCCGTCGCGCGATCGTCCCGGCGGCGGCGGCCGACGATGTGATCGAGGCCGTGCGGGCGCGGATCGCGCAGAAGACGGTGCTCGGCGACCCGCGCGCCGAGGGCGTAACGATGGGACCGCTCGCCTCGACCGCGCAGCGCGACGAGGTGCTGCGCCAGGTGCAGAGGCTGCGGGATGCCGGCGGCCGGGTCGTGGTCGGCTCGACCGATGCGCCCGCCGTGCGGCATGTCGACGGGTCGGCGGGCCCGGCACCTGACGGGGCTTTCGTGGCGCCGCTGCTGCTGCGCTTCGATGACGCGAGCGCAGAGGCCGTGCACGATGTCGAGGCGTTCGGGCCGGTGTCGTCGCTGCTGACGTACTCGACCACGGCCGAGGCCGCCGATCTCGTCGCTCGCGGTGGCGGGTCGCTGGTGACGAGCATCGCGACGCACGACCCCGCGCAGGCGGTCGAGCTGGCGACGCGCATCGCGCCGTTCAACGGCCGGATGCTGCTGCTCGACCGCGACGATGCCCGATCGTCCACCGGGCACGGCTCTCCCCTGCCGGGGCTCGTGCACGGCGGACCGGGGCGGGCGGGAGGCGGCGAGGAGCTCGGCGGCATCCGCGCCGTTCTGCACCACATGCAGCGCACGGCCGTGCAGGGCTCGCCCGAGATGCTCACCGCGCTGACCGGCGTGTGGCACGCGGGCGCGTCAACGCGCACCGGCGACCGGCATCCGTTCCGCAAATCACTGGCCGAGCTGCGTATCGGCGACCAGGTCGCGTCGGATGCCCGAGAGGTCACTCTCGACGACATCGAGACCTTCGCGCACTTCACCGGCGACACGTTCTACGCCCACATGGACGAGGACTCCGCGGCCGCCAACCCGTTCTTCCCCGGCCGCGTCGCGCACGGCTACCTGCTCGTGTCGTGGGCTGCCGGGCTGTTCGTCGATCCCGAGCCGGGCCCGGTGCTGGCGAACTACGGACTCGAGAATCTGCGCTTCATCACCCCGGTGTCGCCGGGCGACAGCATCCGAGTCGAGCTGACCGCCAAGCAGATCACTCCGCGCGAGACCGACGAGTACGGCGAGGTGCGCTGGGATGCGGTGATCCGCAATCAAAGCGACGAGGTCGTCGCGACCTACGACGTGCTGACCCTCGTCAGTAAGGATCCGGTCGCCGCCTGAACAGCCCCTGCCGAAAACGCTGCGGTCGGGGTTTCGGCGATATGGGTTTCGGCAGGGGGTTTCGGCGGGCGGTTCATCGGCGTGTCGCGCGTCTTGTCGTCGAGGTTGGCGCGACTGCCGGAAACGATCGTTTACGGCAGGGGGCAGTCAGCCTGTTTGACGTTGTTGCGCCGGTCTCAGAGCCCGAATGCTCCTCCGCTGATCAGGATGAATACACCGAGCCCGATGAGGACGAGGGGGAACAGGACGTGTTCCCAACGTTCCAAGATCTCGGCGATCGGACGTCGCGTGGCGATGAACCTGGCCACGATGACGAGCACAGCAACGAGCGCGAGGAACACGACGCAGTATGCGACCACCGCCGCGGGTCCGACGTTGAGGAAAACGGGGACGTAGACGCCGATGTTGTCACCGCCGTTAGCGAAGGTGACCCCAGCTACGGCCCAGACAGCAACCTTCTTGCCTTCGATCTTCGCCTCATCGTCGTCATCGTCGTGCCGGCGGCGCCATGCTTGCCAAGCTGCCCATAGTCCTAACGCCAGCGGGATGAGGCCGAAGTATGGAATGACCTCGGGCGGAAGGAAGGCTCCGGCGCCGAGGGAAACGAGTACGGCAGCGCCGAGAATGCCGACGAATCCCAGGTACTGACCCGCCAGGATTCGAGTTGTCGTGCCGCGTTGCCCCGCGCCGCGGGCGAAGAATAGGGACAACACGATGATGTCGTCGATGTTCGTGGCTAGGAACAGACCGATCGCTTGGAGGACAGAGAGAATCATGTGTTCGCTTTCCGGAGATAGAGCAACAAGCCAAGTCCCACGCCGACGCCGAGGATGACGTCGGCAAGGTTGCCGATGAAGAGGTTGCCGTAGGCCAGGAAGTCGATGACGTGACCGCGACCGAATCCGGGCGGAGCGAGCAAGCGGTCCAGCAGGTTGCCAACCGCGCCTCCCCACAGGAGTCCGATCGCGATCGCCCACCCAGCCGTTCGGGCGCGCGTCGCGGCGATGAGCAGCGCGATGGATGCGGCAGCGGCCAAGACGGTCAGGAGCCAGGTCGCGTCGGCGCCGAGAGACATCACGGTGCCAGGGTTGAACGCGAGCTGCAGCCCGAGCCAGTCTCCGAGGATGGGGACTCGGTCGGCCTCGCTGAGCCGTGCAAGGGCGAGTGCCTTCGTGCCTTGGTCGACCCAGACGGCGACCGCTGCGACACCTACTGCGAGTAGGAACCGCAGCAATCGGCTTCGCGCGGACGCTCGGTCGGGCGAACTCGTCGCGTCCCCACGAGTGGCTCTGCCGAGAGTGATTCCGTCATCGGGCCGGGTCATGCCTTTCTCCGTCGCGCCGCTCGGAGCCCGTTGAGGATAACGACAACCTCTGCGACCTCGTGAACAAGGACGACGGCTGCCAGACCTAGGTATCCGGTAATCGCCAAGGGCAACAGCACCGCGATGAGCGCGATGGACAGCACAACGTTCTGATTGATGATGTTGCGGCCACGGCGTGCGTGTTCCAGTGCCTGCGGGATAAGGCGCAGGTCATGTCCAGTGAACGCAACATCGGCCGACTCGATCGCGGCATCCGCGCCCTTCGCTCCCATCGCGATTCCCAAGTCCGCGGAAGCCAGCGCGGGGGCGTCGTTGATGCCGTCCCCGATCATGGCCGTGGGTTGCGACTTCGACAGTGCTGCGACAGCGGCAGCTTTATCCTCGGGGCGTAGCTCGGCGCGCACATCGCTGATCCCGGCCTGTGCGGCCAGAGCTGCGGCGGTGCGAGCGTTGTCGCCGGTGAGCATTGTCACCGCGATTCCACGTCGGGTGAGGGTTGCGATGACATCGGAAACTTCAGGGCGCAGCTCATCACGCACTCCTACCGCGCCAACAGGCTGGTCGTTGCGGTGCACGATAACCACAGTCATCCCCTCGGATTCCATTGCCTGCACCTCGCCGTCCAGCGAACCGGCGTCCAGCCAGCGCGGGCTACCCACCGCGATACGGGCACCGTCGAGCGTGCCAGAGATGCCGTGTCCGGCAGTCTCACTGACGGCCTCCGCGGTTCGGGCCTCGGAAACGGCGGTGGTGATCGCAGCAGCCAGGGGGTGCGTACTGTGACCCTCCAAGCTCGCCGCCCACGCGAGCACATCGTCCTCGGTCGTCCCCGCGACGGTGACGACGCGGGCCACGGTGGGCTCATTGCGGGTCAGGGTGCCGGTCTTGTCGACAGCGAGATGGCGGATCCCACCAAACCTCTCGAACGCGGCCCCGGACTTCACCACCACACCAAACTTCGATGCTGCACCGATCGCGGCTACGACGGTGAGCGGAACAGCGATCGCCAGGGCGCACGGGGACGCGGCGACCAGCACGACCAAGGCGCGGGTGATCCACAGCTCAGGATCGCCAGTCAGGAGCGAACCGAGCACACCGACCAGAACCGCGAGGATCATCACTCCGGGAACGAGAGGACGGGCGATCCGGTCAGCCAGTCGCGCCCGGTCGCCCTTCTCAGCTTGCGCCTGCTCGACCAGCTCGACGATCGTCGTCAGCGAGTTGTCGGTGCCAGCAGCGGTCGCCTCGATTTCGAGAACGCCTGTGGTGTTGATCGACCCGGCAGAGACTTCGTTGCCGGGATCGACGTCGACCGGGATCGACTCGCCCGTGATCGCTGAGGTATCCAGGCTGCTCCGCCCAGTCCGCACAATGCCGTCTGTGGCTACCCGTTCACCCGGGCGCACCACGAGCACGTCTCCCACGCGCAGATCCTTCGCCTCCACTTCGGACGTCGCGTCGCCTCTCTTGACGAGTGCGGTTTCGGGTACGAGCTTCAACAACGCCCGCAAGCCCGCGCGTGCACGGTCCATGGCCCTGTCCTCCAGCGCTTCCGCGATGGAGTACAGGAACGCCAACGCGGCGGCTTCCTCGACGTAGCCGAGGATGACTGCACCGGTAGCGCTGATCGTCATCAACAGTCCGATCCCGAGCTTTCGCTTCGCGAACAGCTTGCGCAGCGCACCCGGAACGAAAGTCGACGCACCCAACAACAGAGCCACCCAGAACAGCACCAGGCCCGCGGCCTCTGCGCCGGTCCACTCGCACACCAGGCCGGCGCCGAACACCACGCCGGAGAAAATCGGGATCAGAACGCCCGGGCTCCGGTACCACGGCCGGTCATCGTCATCATCGTCGTCGAGGTCGACATGCTCGACGTGCAAACCCGTGACCGAGCTCACGCCCGCAACTCCCCCGCCACGCATCCTTCGACCCCACAGTCCGGGTCCATGCACGGCACACTCTCATCGACCGCGAGCGTCACGTCAACCAGCGCCGTCAAGGCGCGGGCAAGGTGTGGGTCTGCGACCTCGTAGCGAGTCTGCCGCCCCTCGGGCTCAGCCACCACGATCCCGCACCCGCGCAAACACGTCAGGTGATTCGAGACGTTGGAACGAGACAGCCCCAGCTCCCGAGACAACACCGCCGGGTAGCTCGGTCCGTCAAGAAGGGTCAGCAGGATGCGCGAACGAGTAGGGTCAGCCATCGCCCGCCCGAGCCGGTTCATCACGTCAAGTCGATCTGAAATAGTCAGCATACGATGACTATACATTGCGCGATGTACAGTTTACCGCCGTCTTCATGCATCCTCAAACGGCTTCCACCGGTTCGAGACGCTCGCCTGGGCGGGCATCACTTCCGGCATCGTCGACGCCTGGCCGGCGGCGCCAAAGACGACCCGGGTATCAAGGCTGCCTTTCGGGAATAGACCGGCACCCGTTGAGTTGGATACCCCAAGGGGGTATCTTGTGAGCATGAACGGTTACACCGACAACAAGGCGGATCTGCGTAAGCGATTGAGTCGGGTTGAGGGTCAGGT
Source organism: Microbacterium sp. nov. GSS16 (assembly GCF_028198145.1). Classification (NCBI taxonomy): domain Bacteria; kingdom Bacillati; phylum Actinomycetota; class Actinomycetes; order Micrococcales; family Microbacteriaceae; genus Microbacterium; species Microbacterium sp. nov. GSS16. The sequence continues at coordinate 29,209 of NZ_CP116338.1, forward strand.
GCGGGGTATCTCTCGGATGGTCGATGAGGACAAGTACTGCATCGACATCCTGACGCAGGTCGCTGCGGCCACGAAGGCGCTTGAAATTGTGGCGTTGTCGCTTCTCAGCGACCATCTGAGTCATTGCGTCGCCCAGGCAAGCGCTGAGGGTGGCGAGGTTGCCGCGGAGAAGGTCCGCGAAGCAAACGATGCCATCGCTCGCCTGGTCCGTTCATAACCACTCGTCAAACTACTTGGGAGGAACTCACCATGACTGACCGCATCGAACTCGGACTGAAGGACGCGAACGCTGGTTGCGCGTGCTGCGCCGCTCCATCGAACACCGAAGCATCCACTCCTGTCATGACCCCGGTCTCGGAGGATGTCCTGGTCACCGGGATGACGTGCTCACACTGTGTGTCGAGCGTCAGTGACGAACTGAGCGCCCTGGACGGTGTCGCGTCCGTCACCGTCGACCTGAACACTGGCGGCCCGTCCCGAGTGACGATCCACAGCGCATCCCCTGTCGATCCCGCTGCCGTGAGGGCTGCGGTCGAAGAGGCCGGCTACAGCCTCGCGACCGGTCACGCCTGACCCACTATCCGTCCGCGCCCGGGTCATCCCCGGGCGCATCCGAGCAAGGGTTTCCGATGAGCCAGCACGACGAACACACCCATCACACTGGACACGAGAATCACGGCGGTGCGCCGACAGCGCAGCATGACCACGCGGCGATGAGCCACGATCACGGCGCTCCTCAAGAACACGCCGGTCACAGCGGTCACGAGGGCCACGCCCGCCACGCCGGCCACGGCGATCACGTGGGCCAGTTCCGGCGATTGTTCTGGATCATGCTGATCCTCGCGGTCCCTGTTGTCGGGTTCTCGATGATGTTCTCGATGCTGCTCGGGTACCCGCTGCCGGAGGCCGCGTGGATCGGGTGGGTATCCCCGGTTCTCGGGACGGTCATGTACGTGTGGGGTGGTGCCCCGTTCCTCACCGGCGCGGTGAGCGAGCTGCGTGCCCGCAAGCCCGGAATGATGCTGCTGATCGCCCTGGCGATCACTGTGGCGTTCCTCGCATCCTGGGGCGCGAGCCTCGGGCTGCTGCATCACGAGCTGGACTTCTGGTGGGAGCTGGCGCTGCTGATCGTAATCATGCTGCTCGGTCATTGGATAGAAATGCGTTCGCTCGCACAGACCACCTCGGCACTGGACTCGCTGGCTGCGTTGCTGCCCGACGAGGCGGAGAAGATCGAGGGAGATACGACCGTGACGGTCGCCCCGTCTGATCTGCAGGTGGGTGATGTCGTGGTGGTGCGCCCGGGTGGGCGGGTGCCCGCGGACGGGAGGATCGTGCAGGGCTCGGCCAGCATGGACGAGTCGATGATCACCGGCGAATCCCGCCCCGTGCGCCGCAGCGACGGTGACCAGGTCATCGCCGGCACCGTAGCAACCGATTCCGGTGTGCGGGTGGAAATCACCGCCATCGGCGAGGACACTGCGCTTGCGGGGATCCAGAAGCTGGTGACGGAGGCACAGAGTTCATCCTCGCGGGCTCAGCGGCTCGCTGATAAGGCTGCGGGATGGCTGTTCTGGTTTGCGCTCGGCGCTGCCGCGATCACGGCGATCGTCTGGACGGTCGTCGGACTGCCCGATGCTGCGGTGATCCGCACGATCACCGTGCTGGTGATCGCCTGCCCGCACGCCCTCGGCCTGGCTATCCCGCTCGTCGTGTCGATCGCCACGGAACGGGCCGCGCGTGGGGGCGTTCTGATCAAGGATCGTCTCGCGCTGGAGAGCATGCGCACCGTCGATACCGTCCTGTTCGACAAGACCGGCACGCTCACCAAGGGCACTCCCGCTGTGACCGCGATCGACCCCGTCTCCGGAACCGACCCTGATCGGTTGCTGGCGTGGGCGGCGGCCGCGGAAGCCGACTCCGAGCACCCGCTCGCTCGCGCGATCGTGAACGCGGCGAAGGAGAAGACTCTCACGGTCCCTTCCTCGTCCGACTTCGAATCTTCCCCGGCGGTTGGGGTGCGTGCACGTGTCGATGGACGCATCGTGCAGGTCGGTGGCCCGTACATGCTCGAGCAGGAGCATGCCTCCGAGCTGCCGGTCGCCGACGAATGGCGCGATGAGGGGGCGATCATCCTTCACGTGCTCGTCGACGGCCAGGTCGCCGGTGCGCTGCGTTTGGCGGATGAGATCCGCTCGGAGTCGCGTCACGCCGTCGACGCCCTCCATGAGCGCGGCGTGCAGGTGGTCATGATCACCGGTGACGCCGACGCGGTTGCCGCCTCGGTCGCGAGCGAACTCAGCATCGACCGCTACTTCGCCGGGGTCCGACCGGAGGACAAGGCCTCGAAGGTGAAAGAGCTTCAGGGCGAAGGCCGCAAGGTCGCGATGGTTGGAGACGGTGTCAACGATGCCCCCGCGCTCGCGCAGGCCGACGTCGGTATCGCCATCGGCGCCGGGACGGATGTCGCGATCGCGTCCGCGGGCGTCATCCTCGCCAGCGACGACCCCCGTTCGGTGCTGTCGGTGATCGAGCTGTCGCGGGCCAGCTACCGGAAGATGAAACAGAACCTCTGGTGGGCCGCCGGCTACAACCTGCTCTCCGTCCCCCTCGCGGCCGGCGTGCTCGCCCCGATCGGGTTCGTGTTGCCCATGTCAGTGGGTGCGCTGCTGATGTCTCTGTCGACCATCGTGGTCGCCCTCAATGCACAGCTGCTGCGCCGACTGGATCTGCGCCCGGATGCGGTGACGGGCACGTAGCCGGGAATCAGAGGCGCATAGTCTGCGGTGTTAGCATCCTGAGCAGAGTGGAGGGTCCCCGCATGCATGTCGCGTTTCGCAGCGCACGCCCGCAGCTGTCGCTGCGCGCGCTGTTGATGCTCGGCGCGGCCACGCTCATGGTCATCGTCGGGCTGCTGGCCATGCACACCTTCACCGCCGAACCAGCCGGGCACGGATCACCCGGGCTCACCCACTCAACATCCGCAGCCGGCGATGAGCACGCCCCTGACGTGATGGGCAGCCCCGACAGCGTGGGCACCGCCTGCGATGGGCCCTGTCACGTAAGCACCGGGCCCGACCAGGGCCACAACGACATGCTGACGGCCTGCGTGCTCGCGCTACTCGCCGGCCTCCTGCTGCTGCTTCCTCCGACGCTGATCCACAGTCGCGGCCTGCCCCTCCACCGCGTGACGATCCCGGTTAGGTGGGATGCGACCGGTGTCCTTCCGCGGGCTCCTTCGCTCACGTTCCTTTCGATAAGTCGCACCTGAGTAGTCGCCGCCGACCCGAGCGGTCGGTTTCGCGGCGCCCCCTGGCGCCGTTACTTGCGCAACCCTCATACGACTTATCGAAGGAACAATCATGAACAAGAAGATCCCCCTCGCTGTCAGCACCGGCATCCTGACACTCGCGCTGGCGCTCAGCGGCTGCGCGGACAACAGCACCGCACCGTCCAGCGAGACCACCTCCCCGTCGCAGTCGTCGTCGGCCACACAGGCGACTGAGGCGGATGAGATGTTCGTCACGATGATGATCCCGCATCACCAGCAGGCCATCGAGATGGCCGACATCCTGCTCGCCAAGGACGGGGCAGACCCACGCGTGGTCGAGCTCGCCGAACAGATCAAAGCAGCGCAGGGTCCCGAAATCGACAAGATGCTCGGATGGCTCGAAGACTGGGGCGTGGACTACGACCCTGACTCCATGGGCGGCATGGACCATGGGTCAATGGGCGGTGACGACAGCATGATGTCCGAAGAAGACATGACCCTGCTGGAGAACGCAGACGCCGCCGAGGCCAGCCGTCTGTTCCTCGAACAGATGATCGTGCACCACGAAGGTGCCGTCGACATGGCGCAGACCGCCCTTGACGACGCGCAGAACCCGGACGTCCTCGACCTCGCCCAGCAAGTGATCGACGATCAGACCGCAGAGATCGCCACAATGCAGGAACTCCTGGAACAGCTCTAGGACCCGACTCGGGCGGGCCCAGAAACGTTCGGCCCGCCCTCACCGGCCACCTCTTTGCCACGCCCTCGACATCCATTACATGTCGGTGCGCTCCTGCCGCGCGCCGCGAAGCCAGGCCGTCCCGCGGCCGCCACCGGAAGCCATCATGAAACGCTCACTCCTTCTCGCCACTGCCACGGTGACCGCCCTCGCCGTCATCGCCACCGGCTGCACCGCAACACCGCTCGGAAACCCCGACTCGGCACCACGCATCGACCACATCCACGGCATCGCCGAAGACCCACGTGGCGATGACCTGCTCATCGCCACGCACAACGGCATCTTCACCCTCGACCCCGGCGGGAAGATCTCCGGCCCGATCGGCGGACACGATTTCGACGCCATGGGATTCACCGCCTGGAAAGACACGCTGTTCGCGTCCGGACACCCCGGGGAAGACACCCCGCCTGAACTGGGAGCCCCGAACCTCGGCATCATCCGCAGCGACGACTACGGGAACTCCTGGTCCCCGATCGCCCTCAACGGGACCACCGACTTCCACGTCCTGACCGCAGGACCCGACGGCGTCCTGTACGGCATCCCTTCCAGTCAGGTGAACCTACTCACCAGCACCGACGAGGGAAGCACCTGGACAGAGCGTGCACCCCTCGGCGCCGCTGATCTCGCCGCCACCGAATCCGGCGTGTACGCCGCCGCCGAAGAAGGCCTCCTCCTCAGCACCGACGGCGGCAACACCTTCACGCCCGTCGATGCGGCCCCTGTCCTGTACGCCCTGGAGGCGCGCACGGACGGCACCCTTCTTGGTGCTGGTACGGACGGCGTCCTGTGGTCACAGGACGAAAGCGGTGCCTGGCAGCAGCTGGAATCGCTGCGCGGCGCCGTGCAAGCCCTCTCCGCCATCGACGAGCGCATCATCCTCGTCGATGACCGCGGCATCGTCGGGATCACCCCAGACGGCACGACCGTCCTCAGCCCCGCCCAATAGGGGGGCGGGTACCGACAAAGCCCCGCGCTCCAAGACTTCTCATGAACAAGCCCAAGAACCCATTGCGGAATCTCACGCTCTTCATCACAGCCGCGACGATCGCCGTCGCCCTCCTCGCCACCGCCAGCTTCCTCACGATCGGAGCGATCTTCCAATGACCCGCGCCGGAACCCACCCGCTCGATCCTGTGCGAACGCATCGACGCCTCGTTCGCCTCGGGTACGTGCTCCTGGCCACGGGCCCGGTCCTCGCACTCGCGCACTTGCTGAGCGACACGCAATCGACCGATGCCGCCTGGTGGACCTACACAGTCGCCAGCTACGACATCGCGCTGATCATCGTCATGGCTGCCGTGGCATTGATCCTGCGGGATCCCCCGCCTGGGGGAACGGATCAGCGAGACACTGCGCCCTGAGCGTTGAGGCCGCATCACGGCTGGGGTTACCATGCCCTCCCGGGGTATTCAACGGGGTGCCGCAGGCGACACCGTGATCGTAGTTTGAGAGTTCCAGGACGACGAGAGGATTCGATCATGACTGTCGTGGCAGAAATGCTCCGCTCCTATCCGAAGGACCTCGGACAGGTCGACCAGAAGGCGCTCGTGGACTGTATCGAGGCCTGCATGGACTGCGCCCAATCGTGCACCGCATGCGCGGATGCGTGCCTGAGCGAGGAGATGGTCTCAGAGCTCACGAAGTGCATCCGCACGAACCTGGACTGCGCCGACCTCTGCGACACCACCGCGCGCATTCTGTCCCGACACACCGGCTACGACACCAACCTCACCCGGGCAGCCCTGGAAGCGTGCCGCACCGCGTGCGCGAGCTGCGCCGACGAGTGCGAGAAGCACACCATGCACGAACACTGCACCGTGTGTGCCGCGGCCTGCCGGCGATGCGAAGACGCGTGCGCCACACTCCTCGCAACCCTCTGAACCGGACGCTCATCAACCGCGCGACGCGCAACCAATCCAGACGAACAGGTGAATCACATGTCACAGGACGCCCATGAAGGAAGCGAACGACAGTCAAAGGACAAGAAGCACGGCTCGCTGAAGATGTACCTGCGTTTCGCGGCGATGATCCTCACCGGCATGGTCGTGATGTACTGGACGATGTTCGCCGGAGTGTGGGAATGGGGACACATCCGCTTCAGCGAGAGCCGCGTATTCATGGCCCTCACCATGGGCGGCGCCATGGGCCTCGTCATGCTCGCCTGGATGCTGAACATGTACAAGAACACCAAAGCGAACATCGCCGTCGTCATCGTCAGCGTCCTCCTGCTCGGAGGCGGCGTCGCGCTCGACCGTAGCCAGATCACCGTCGACGACACCGCATACATGCGGGCCATGATTCCCCACCACTCCCTTGCGATCACCAGATCTGAACGAGCGCAGATTCAGGACATCCGGGTCTGCGAGCTCGCCGTCGGAATCAGCGAAGCTCAGCGGCGAGAGATCCTAGAAATGGACTGGCTGATCGACGATATTGAACGCAACGGACTCGCCACGACACCCGAGGACGCGCAGAACCGGCCCGTTCCCGACTTCGACCGGGCTGCCGACCGTGAATGCGCCGACGACGAGTAGCGATGCCCGGGCGCGGCCCAGATGTCTGCGACGAGATAGTCACCAAGGTCCGCTGAAAGTCCCCACCGAATGAGTTTCGGAGAGTCATTGCGGCAGCTCGCCGTGAGACTCTAACCGAATCAGTCAGAAACGATCGTTTTCGGTGGAGTGCGCCAGCGGCGCTCTTCTTTCTATGCTGGATGAGTGAAGAACGACTGGATCGAGCATCGCCGAGGCGGCGACGGAGAACTCATCGGATGGATGCAACCGACTGAAAATGAATTCATCGTTGTCGATCTGCTTGGCAGGCAGCGCACGGAACCCGTCGACTGGCTAACGGCCGAAGAAACTCTCGACGGTCTCGGCCTCGCCTACCTCGCGGACCCGTACGAGCTCCGCCTTGACAGCGGCTCCTGGCTGAGGGTGCGCATCACAGAGGTCTCCACGGACGGGGTTCGAGTGAAGAAGGACGACTGGGGCGACGTGAACGCCCCAGAACTCTATTACTCCGTCCCCTTCCCCGCGGACGAGAATTTGCTGCGTCCGCTGGGCGAGCGCGCCTGAGATACTCACCGGGGCCCAGCCCGCAATCGAAGACCTCGACCCCAAACGGCATTTCGGCGGACGTTAATGGTCTGCCGCTCCAAATCGTTTGCGGGTTCGCGCCGCAAACGATTGTTTCTGGCGGCCCGCTCATAGGCCGGAGAGGAACCCGTCAACTGTGTCGGCGAAGCCTGGATGATCCTGCGGTCTGTGGTTCGTGCCGGCGAGCTGAACGTGTTCTGCGCCCTCTCCTACCAAGACACCGGCTATCACCTCGTACTCCGAGTTCCACCCTCCAGTGACGACAAGGGTGGGCACTCCGTTGATCGCGGAGCTCGTCACTCCGAATCCCCACGGGGGCTGCTTCGCTTCAAATCTCGCGGCTGCCTCCCGCTCTTCATCCCAACGAGAACGGTCGGCGGGGCCTCCGAACATGAGCGGCCGGACGATGGACCAGTAACCGAACAGGTCGCCACTTCGAGAAAGGGCTCGGGCGCGCGTCATCGTCTCGATGTGATCTTCGATCACCGGGACACCCCTGGCGACGTCGTAGAGACCAGGCTCCAGGAGAACGAGTGCACGCGGGGCGATCTGACGTGCCTTTAGAGCCAGAAAAACGGGCACGGCGCCGGCGGAATGCGCGAACACGACCGCATCACGCGGAGTGAGTGCTGCGAGAGATGCAACGTTCTCGTCCATCGGTCCAGTGAAGTCAAGACTCGCAAAGCGCAACCCCTGGTCCGGGATCGAGGGCCAGGCGTCACGGCCCCGGCGACCCGCGCCGTGAACATACACTCGCATCCGCCCACAGTACTCGCGGCCTCCGAAAACCCCTGCCAAATCCGGCCTACGGCAATCGTTGGTGGTGCGCCTCCATTCGTTGCATGGCCTTGATAGCCTCGATCACATGCTCGGGGTCGGCTGGCTCGCTGCGGCGGTAGGAATCATTCTGTTCCACGTAGCACTTGCGATGACATTGCGCGCGAATCCGACTACCAGCCTCCCTTTCTACCGAAGGGCCGAGATCGTTCCTCCCGGATCAGTCCTGCTCCGAGCTATCGGCGCTGGTCTCATCGTCCTTGGGGCTGCCCTGCTCAGCACAAGCGCCTGGTACTGGCCTTTCGCTATCGTCCTGGCCGGCCCGATCGCCACGCTGACAGTGATCACCTTCCACAACAGAAGAATCGCGGAGCGAGCGACCGGCTGAGTGCATTCGGCGCATACCGCTCACCATGCACGCCAACCGAAAAAGTCTGCCGTTTGCCATTGTGACGAGCGTTTCCGGCAGTCCTTCCGAGCCCAACACCTCACATTTCACTGTGCTGCGAGGAGCCCTGGTCGGCGCATCCCAAGCGGTGTAGATCTTAGAACCCGAGGATCGCAATGTGCGCCGCGAACGAGGTCTGACCGTCATCACAGTGATGTACGCACAGATCGACAAGTACTACGGCTTTCTCGAGAGCACGCCACTCGACGCCGCGGACCGTGCAAGCCTCGTGGATCAGCGACGGTGGCTGACCGAACGCCGTGGTGATGTGACCTCAATCCGGACTACAACGGCGCCGCTCAACCTCACTGAGATCATCGGCGCCGCAGCTGACCACGCGTTCCTGGACCGGACGTCGCGCGACGCCGCCTGGCGGTTGTGGCGTGAGATGAGCGCTGACGCTCACGTTCTCGGTTGGTCGCTCTTCCAGCGGACAACCTTCGGACCGGCTGAGCGACGCACGGGTGTGGGCGAGGGAAAAGCTCCAGGAGGTCTGGAGCACGTCGCGGAACCGTTCCTAGCGTCGTACCGACTATTGAAGTGTGGGTCGTCCTTGTTCGACCGCAGCCGCGAGGAACCCTAGCCAGGACGAACCGCTGCTCGGTGCGGGCAACACGGTCGTCGCCGCCGAGCTGGACATGCGCGTTATCGCGGTGGCCGATCACGTGATCGATCTTCAACCCGGCGCGGGCGACGCCAGCGGGACTGAGGCTGCAGCTGGTTCGCCCGCCCACGTCGCGGATAAGGACGTCGATGCTTCCGCGGGCTACCTCACCGCCGCACTGCAGGCAGCCACCACCGCGAACCCGTAGTGACGAGCGTGCCGCCGTACGACGCGAGAATCGTACAGCGGCACGCTCGACGAGGTCGTGGTCTCAGGCAGGGAGCTTAGAGGCCAGGACGTCCAACTTCTCGATCGTGGGCTCGCTAAACAGCTTGCCGGTCTGCTCGCCGAGAGCGGCAGCGACTGCGCCGGACAGGTGTGCGTCGCGGCCGGCGTCATCGGGGAACACGTCGAAGATCCCGAATGAGGACGGGCCGAGACGGATGGCGAACCACGCGGTGGTCGCCTGCTCGTCCTCGACAAGCGCACGGCCGCCGTCAAGGAACTGCTTCACGTCGTCCTCCTTCCCGGGCAACGCGTCGAACCTGACCAGCAATCCCTTGGTGACACTCATGACTTCTCCTCTTCCTTTGTCGCGGTGCCCGCGAGGCGGGACACTATCGCCTCGGAGAACGCCGGGAGGTCCTCCGGCGAACGGCTGGTGATCAGGTTCCCATCCACCACGACGTCCTGGTCGACGACGTCCGCACCAGCGTTGCGCAGGTCCGTGCGGATGCTCGGGAACGACGTCAGGGTGCGACCGGCGACCACGCCGGCCTCGATCAACGTCCACGGCCCGTGGCAGATCGCCGCCACTGGCTTGCCGCTTTCGACGAAGTCGCGGACGAAGGAGACGGCGTCCTCGTCGACCCGGAGCTGGTCGGGGTTCACCGTGCCGCCGGGAAGCATCAGGGCGTCGTAGTCGCCCACCGAGGCGTCGGCGACCAACCCGTCGACGGTGAACGTGCCCGCTTCATCCAGGTCGTTCTCGCGGGCCTTGATCTCGCCGTCGTGGATCGAGAGGACCTCGGTCTGAGCGCCGGCCCGTTCGAGTGCTTGGCGGGGTTGCTCGAGCTCAACGCGCTCGACTCCATCGGCGGCGAGGATCGCGACCCTCTTGCCCTGAAGATCCGCTGCCATATCAGTTTTCCTTCTTCCCGTTTGACATGCCGGGCTTGATGAGGACCTTGGTCCAACCTTTGGACCTGGCGTCGAAGTTCTTGTAGGCATCGGCGGCGTGGTCCAGCGAGATCTCGTGGGAGACGATCCAGGAAGGGGTCGCCTTGCCGGCCGCGATCAGGTCTCGCAGCCGGCGGTTGTACCGCTTGACCGGGGCCTGACCGCTTCCCATGGTCTGACCCTTGAACCAGTGTGTGCCGAAGTCGATGGCCGCCTTGCCCTGCTTGGCCAATTCGTCCTTGGCCCCCGGGTCCTGGGGGACGAACACGCCAACGGTGCCGATTCCTCCGGTGAAGCGGACCGAGTTGATGAGCATGTTCAGCGTGGCGGTGGTGTCCTCGTTGCCCTGGGGATCGTGGGCCTGGTAGCCCACGCATTCGCAACCTCGGTCAGCTCCGAGCCCCATCGTCTCGTCCAGCACAGCCTGCACGGGGTCGACCTTGGAGTCATCGATGGCAATCGCACCGATCTGCTCGGCCAGCGCGAGCCGGTCAGGGTGGCGATCGACCACCATCACCTTTGCGGCGCCCTTGATCATCGCGGACAGGGCGGCCATTAGTCCGACCGGACCCGCCCCAGCGATCACAACGCTGTCACCGGGGATCACGCCGGCCATCTCGGTGGCGTGGTAGCCGGTTGGGAAGATGTCAGAGAGCATGACGTAATCGTTCTCCCTCTCCTCCGCATCCTCGCCCAGGCGCAGCGCGTTGTGGTCACCGAAGGGCACGCGGAGCAGCTCCGCTTGGCCACCGCCATAAGGACCCATGTCGGCGAACCCATAGGCCGCACCGGCGAGTGATGGGTCGGGCTGAGTGGTGAGGCAGTAGTTGGTGAGGCCGCGTTCGCAGTTCTTGCAGAATCCGCACGAGATGTTGAACGGGAGCACAACCCGGTCTCCGACCCTGACCTTCTCGACGCCACTACCGACTTCGATGACCTCCCCCATGTTCTCGTGACCGAACGTCCGGCCTACTTCGAAGGAGGTCCGCCCCTCGTACATGTGGAGGTCCGAGCCGCAGATGTTCGTCGTCGTCACCCTGACCAGGACATCGGTGGGTCGCTCGATCTTCGCGTCCGGAACCTCCTTCGTGCTGACCTGACGGGGTCCCTCGTACACCACTGCTTTCATGTCTACTCCGATCCGATGGTGTTGCTCGGTAGCCTTCTGGCCTTGATCACCTGCTGTCAGGGCGTTGACAGCGCAGCCTTCGCGAGATACCCGACGTCCTCAGGAACCACGTGTCGAGGGGCTCGCCTTGAGTTGATGTGTAGCGATCGAGCCGGGATAGTGCCCGGGTCCGCTGCTCGATCACGCGTCGACGGCGGGCTTGCCGCCCTCGGTCTGCGCCTTGTCCGCCCGGGCGGCTGATTCAGGCGAGCGTCGACGGCTGATCTCGGCGGCATCCGAGATTGGACCGGCGTTGGTGGGTGCGAGAGCCAAGATGACCAGCACACCCGCGATGACGACGAGGCCGGCCCATCCGAGAGCGGTGAGACGCTCACCGACGATCAGGACGGCAAGGACTGTGGCGATAGCGGGTTCGGTGAGGGTGACGGTCGTGGCGGTGCTTGCTGACACTTTGGTGAGGCCGTATCCGAACAGCAGGTATCCGAAGAACATCGGGACGAGCGCCATATACGCGGTGACGGCGATGTTCTGACCGGAGTCGAGAAGCGAGGCGCCGGTGAGGACGAGGACCGGTATGAGGAGAAGGCCACCACCGCCGAATACGGCACCCATTGATGCTCCTCGGCTGATGCCTCCGCTCATCAGCCGGTGCGATGCCCAGGAGTAGGTGGCGTAGGTGATGCCGGCTACCAGACCGAGCGCAATGCCCAGAACCGTGTCGAATGCCGACCCGGTCTGGTCCTCGATCTTGGCTACGCACAGAAGCGTGCTGCCGATCGCTCCCAGCGCCGCGGCGAGCATCCACCATCGGCTCAGTGGTCGTCGATCCACAACCCTCTCCAGGATTCCGGAGGCGAGCGGAGCTGACGCGAGGGACACAACCGAGCCGACCGCGACCCCGGCGGAGTGCATGGAGCTATAGAAGGCGAGGGGATAGATCGCGACCGCGACCGCGCCCGCGCCGATGATCACAATCCATCGCTGGGCGCACAGCGCCGTCCGCTCGGCTCGCAGCGCGGGCACGGCGATCACCGCCTGTAGGAGGCCACCGATACCCAACGCTGCTGACCCGATCGCGAGAGGACCCGCACCGGGTGCGAACGTCGCCGCCGTTCCGGTCGTGCCCCACAGCACTGACGTGACCGTGATCGCTGCGATTCCGACCAGACGCCCCCGGTTCACCGAGCGCCAATCATGCGGGCGGCGAGCTTCTTAGCGTGCTGCAGTCGATGAGAGCTGCTCTCGAGCCCGGCGCGCGCCATGGCACCCTCGAGAAGAAACGAGCAGTGCTCCGCCATCGCGCGAGCTTCAGACGGCGAGGTTAGTGCGCTCAGGTGATCGAACAGGATCTGCTCGACCTGCTCCTTATGGCGTCGGACCGCATCACGACCGGGCGAGCCCACCGGCAGCTCCGCCGCAGCGTTCAACAGCCCGCACCCGCGGAAACCGTGGTCGTACCCCAGCTCCGCGTGATCGATGTAGGCATCGAAGACAGTGAGAACACTCTGCTTCGGATCAGCAACATCCTCGGCTCGCGATGTGTAGAGCGTTAGCCACTCCTCGTGGCGGGCCTCGATGTAGGCCAGCACCAGTTCGTCCTTCGATGTGAAGTTGTTATAGAGACTCATCCGCGCCACCCCTGCCGCGGCGGTGATCGCGTTGATCCCCGTGGCCGCGATCCCGTCTGCGTAGAACAGCCGCGCCGCAGCGTCCAACAATCTCGTGCGTGCGGTGATCTCATCAGGCATGCGCCACCCCTCTCTAGGTAGACCAATCTACCTAGAGGAGCTGCGTTAGCGGAGCTCGCGAGCCGCGGTCACCTAGCCTGCGAAGGAACCGCGCCTGTGGCGACTGTTCTCGTGGCTGAGGGTCCAGACCATGTTGCGGTGCCTTTCGGACCGTGACCCCACGATCTCTGCACCGCTCATGTGACGATCGAAGGGTGACTACCCCGCGATCCTCCGAACTCTCAGCGGTTCGGCGTGCCGACACTGAACCCGGCTCGGGTGAGTTCGTCATCGATTTGTCAGGACTGACGCTGACGGAGAACCTGCTGCGACTCATCGCGAATGAGAAGGAGGAGTTCGAGGCAGTGCTGGGCCGAAAAGTCGCCTTCCGGATTGCTTCTGACGAGGATCCTGCTTGGGTGGTGGAAGCGCCGGTAGAAGTCGGCTCCGCTCCGACGTTGCAGTGGCAGTCGGGAGCCCGGCTGGCATCCGTAGTGGCGACCGAATCGGACTTGCTCGCGACCATGAATGCCCTCCACACACTGTGCCGGACCGGGTGCGACGCTGTCGTCGTCACACCCGCGGCGACTGTGACCGATGCGATCGACGTCGTTCGCGCTGAGATCGCCAACACCTATCCGTCGTTCGCCCTTCGCGGGCTCGACTGGGAGTCCATCTGCGACGAACACCTCGATGACGAGGTGTCGCCGTCCGGCTTCGCGGACATGGCCGCGGCCTGGGTCGCGAAGCTCGGAGACGCGCACACGAGCATCCGGACATCCGCGTCGAACACCTTCAATCCTGACTACCGCGGGATGCTACACGCAGACGGCGTGCATCTGACCGACGTACCCCGTCAAAGTGCCGCGTGGGAAGCCGGCGTGCGCGCGGGGTGGGTTGTCACGGTCGACGAAATCGATCGACTGATGAGAACCGTGGGTGCGACCCCGCAGCAACTGGCGGAGGTGCGCGCGAGGCGGGCCATGGGCATCCGGGGAACGCACCGCATCTACCGCGCGCACGACCCCTCCGGCACACGTTCGACCCAGTGGGAAGAGGCTGCGGTTCCCCTGACGCTCGAGAACGCGGTGCAGGTGGAGGATGACAAGGACGGCAGCACCTGCATCCGTGTGCGAGCATTCGCTTCTCACTTGGATCTGCATTCCGTGTTCGATGACGTCATCGCGTCGACGGCACGGTCGGATCGGATCATCATTGATCTGCGAGGTAACACGGGCGGGTCCATACTGCTCGCGACTGACCTGCGCGACCGCTTCCTTCGTGAGCGAACGAAGATCGGGTACGTCACTTTCACCGACGGCCGAGGCGGCCTCGCGCCACGAGCGGAGCGATGGGCAGAACCGAGCGAACGGCGCCGTTGGGAAGGCAGAACCGAGATCCTCATCGATTCGATGACCTACAGCGCGAGCGAGGACTTCGTGCTCGGATTGCAAGGACTCGACCACGTGAGAGTCAGCGGTTCGGTGTCGGGAGGCGGCTCTGGGCGCCCGCGCCGGGTGCCACTGCTTCCCGGCGTCGACCTGACGATCAGCACTGCGATCACGTACGACCGGCAGGGCAACCCGGTGGAGTTCCGCGGCATCCGGCCCGACCGCGGCTGACGTCCCGTGTAGCGTCGAGTGTCAGAGTGTCGGCGAACAGCGGTCGGGGGTCGAGCATGCGTCGGTCGCAGGCGTTGTATGTCGAGGTGCTCATCCGAGCCGATGTGGAGACGGTCTGGGCGCTGACGCAGGATCCAGACCTCCATCCGCGATGGGACCTGCGCTTCAGCAGGATCGAGCCGACCGGCTCTGATTCGGCGGGCCGGTCGCGGTTCCGGTACGAGCGGGCCTTGCCGCTGCACGTGATCCGGGGCGAGGGCGTGTCGCTCGGAGAGAAGACCCGCGACGATGGCATCCGCACGTCCGCGTTGGCGTTCTCGACCGACGACCGCCTGTCGCCGTTGCGCAGCGGCCGCGGGTACTGGCGGTATGTGCCGACCGCCGAGGGCGTGCGATTCATCACCGGCTACGATTATCAGCCGGGCTGGGGACGGGTCGCCGATCTGGTGATGCGGCCGGCGATCCTCTGGATGACCGCATGGAGCTTCGACCGACTGCGCATCTGGGCCGAGCGCGGCGAAGAACCGAATCGGTGGCCCCTGCTGTCGGTCGTGTGGTTCTGGCATTCGGGCAGACCCCGCGCCTCGCGGTGTCGCACCGTCCCACCGCGTGACGGCGCGATGGCTGATGCTCCGCAGACGCTGCAGAAGGTCAGCGTCTCGTGAGCGGCACTCCGATGTTCCGGGCAGCGCTCGGAGACGAAGCCTTCGCACGTCTGCATCCCATGATGCAGCAGCGGTTCGGGGTCTCGGTGGCGAACGGCTACGGATGCGTCGGACGCGGGACCATGAGCCGAATCCGCCGAGGCCCATGGTGGACGGTTCCGTTTCTGCTGATCGGTCGGCTGCGCCACATCCTCGTCGCCGACACCGGCGCGAACGTGCCATTCGTCATCGAGAACTACCCGTACCTCGACCCGTACGGTCGAGAGACGGTGACGTTCGTTCGCGAGTATCGTGCGCGACGACGGCCGGCGCGGTTCGACGCGACGATGGTGCTCGACCCTGACCGTACGACGATCGTGGACTACCTCGGCACGCACCAGCACCTCGCCGTCGATCTGCACCTCGAAGTCGACGAGCACGGTGGCCTCGTTCTGCGGTCGGATGAGCAGCGCTTCTACGAGGGGCCCATCGCGTTCCGGTTCCCCATGCTGTTCTCGGGTCGCGCCGAACTCCACGAGCGCTACGACGAGGCTGAGGGCGCCTTCCACATCTCACTCGAAGTGCGAAACCGAATCTTCGGCTTCCTCTTCGGCTACGACGGCTGGTTCACGTGCGAGTTCCCGCCCGCGACCGATGCCCCCGACCGGCTGAAGCCACGACGACACGAGCGGCGGCTCTGACGCATCCAGACGGCGGTTGTCAGGGATTCGGCGGCCTGCCGTCCGCCTATGAAGTGAGCGAATTCAAGCCGATCGTCGCAGCACTTCGATCGCCGACGTTGAACGAGGGGGCGCTTCGGTGACAGCCGCCGCATACTGGATCGTTACTCTGAGCCCATGGGACGAACGACGAGAGCTGTCTCGGCCGCCATTGCGACTGCCTCGGTGATCGGGCTCTCGGGATGCGCGGGGATGGACAGCCTCATCTGGGGACAGGATGGTGCGACCACGATCTCGACCACAGAGAGGCTGATCGAAGCAGCCGCGCAGGGCGACGCGAGCGGCTTCGTGTGCAACGGAGCAGATCCCGAACTCCGAGAACCCGCGGACTGGGAAGGGCTCTCCGCCGAGGAACCCGAGAGGTTCGCTCCCGAGTACTGGGAACAGTTCGCTGCTCTCGATCCGCAGTGGAGCATCAATCTGTCGCTGTCCGAAGACCGCGTGGCCCCGGGCGTCGAGTACCCGGGCGACGTGTTCTACCGCGACACAGACGACGGTCTCTGTCTTGTGGCTGTCGCATGGTGGACGGTGGAAGGCCAGTCCGAAAGATGAGCGACCCGGATGTCGAGTGGTTCGACCAGCCGATCGGCGAGGCGATCGAGATCCAGAGCTGGTCAGATGAATGGCCTGAGATCGGCCGGCTGTGGGAGGAGCGCCTGACGGAGGTGCTCTCACCACTTCCGGTGCGGGTCGACCACGTCGGATCCACCGCCGTGCCGGGGCTGGCTGCCAAGCCCGTCATCGACATTCAGGTGCAGGTGCCCGATCTGTCGGATGAATCGTCGTATGCGCTCGCGCTCGAGAGCGTGGGCACGGTTCTGCGTGCGCGCGGCGCCGACTTCCGCTTCTTCCGGCCGCCGGCCGGGCGGGTGCGTGAGGTGCACATCCACGTCTGCGAGGTGAACTCGGCGTGGGCCCGCGATCACCTCGCCTTCCGCGACGCTCTGCGCGGCGATCCCACGCTGGCCAGGGATTACGAGCGGCTGAAGCGGCATCTCGCCGCCACCGTGACAGAGCGGGCGGACTACAACGCGGGCAAAGAGTCGTTCATCCTGGCGGCGGTCGAGAAGTCGACCGCCGCCCGCAGCGCTTCCGACCGGGACTGACGTCGGCTCATATCCGTAGCACGCCGCCGCGGCGGCGACGCCGCTCGTGAAGGGTGGACAGTCTCGGCGTGCGCCACTTCTGCTCGGCGTCCCACCAGGCCGGTCCGCGGATCTGCGGGAGGCCGCCGTTCATGCGGATCTCCCACCCAGACTGCCCGAGCGATCGGTGATGCCACCAGCAGAGCGGCACGCCGTTGTCGGTATGCGTCGGGCCGCCCCGGGCGTGCTCGACGACGTGGTGGATCTCGCACCAGGTCGCCGGGACATGGCATCCGGGAATCAGGCATTCCCGATCTCTGGCGACGATCGCCCGGCGCTGGTGAACCGTGAACACCCGGTCGGTGGTCGTGATCCCCACGATGCGGCCTTCGTCGAACAGCACGCGCTGCACTGCTCCGGTGCAGGCGGTGTGGGTCGCCACGTGCAGCGGAACGGCGGTCTCGGATCCGGGCAGGGTCGCCCAGCCGGTGCCGGCTGCCAGATCTGCGGCGTCGACGTGCACCACCAGAGTCGGGGCTGCACCGCCGAGCGAGGGCATCTCGCTGTGTCGGGCGGCGATGCCGAGAGCGGCGGCGAGCGCATCGTGTCGCTTCTGCGCAGGGGTGCGCGGATCGATCACGTTGCGAGGGTCGGTGTTGAACTCGTCGTCGCTGGCGGGGTCGTCGTCGAAGGTGAAGCGGACGCCGGTGTCGGGAGCGCCGCCGACCTTCGGGTTGTTGTAGGCGTCGTCGATGAGCTGGAACTGTGCGGCCAGCTCAGGGGTGAGGGCTCCCCGCACGGGGTGGAGACCGTCGCGCACCCGGCCGATCGTGAACCCTCGGCGCGCCTGGGCCCGCTCGTCTGACGGTTCCGCGCCGTCTGGGTCGAGGGCGATCGCGAGAGCGGACGCGAACTGCTTCAGCTCTTCCGCCGACGCCCGGGGCGCGTGCCCGCGATCACCGTGGTCGACGTCGTCGTGGTCGTCGTGGTCGCCGGGGAGGTCGTCGCCGCAGGCGAATGCGGCGAGGTTCGCGTCGGCCCACATCCGCTGCTCGACGGTGATCCGATCCCGCCCACGCTCCAGCGGCGCGACGGACGCGAGCAGACCGGCGACGCCGACCGCACCGTCGAGCAGCGCCTCGCGCAGGGCGGGCCAACGGGCCGGCATCCGCTCCCCCGACACCAGACTCGTCTCACGCTGCACGGCCTCCGCCGCCCGGATGATCCGCGCTGCGGAGGGCGCGTCGACCAGTGCCGCCCGTCGCAGCATCTCATTCATGCCGCGGCAGCCGAACCGATGCCCGAACTCGGTGTCGGCGGTCGCGACGGTCTCGACGATGCCCGCATCTGCCAGCCGCGAGATCTCACCGAACCCCGCGAGCGCTTCCGCGCGCTCCGCATCCGACAGCCCCGCGAGGGCGTCACCCGACAGCAGATCACGCAGGTCGGCGGCGACCTGAGCGAGTGCATCGGCGGGGCTGTTCATACCTCCATTCTGCTGAGGGCCACCGACATTCGCGGGCTCGATTTCCCCAGATCAGGAAAACTTTTCGGAGAGAGCAGCGGACACCCGCCCGGCCACGCGAGACTTGCCTTCCAGCACGAGACAGTGCTCCGCGCGGGCCGTCTCGTGCTGGAACAGAAGTCTCGCGGATGGCGGTGGACCACAGCGGGGTCAGCCCCGCAGCGCCAGCACGAAGGGCAGCACCTCGCTCGCCCCGGCACGGCGCAGCGCGCGGGCCGCGACCGTGAGCGTCCAGCGGCTGTCGGCCTGGTCGTCGACGAGCAGCACCGGCCCGTCGGGCACGGCGAGGCCGTCGGCGCTGAAGCGCTCCCAGAGACCGGCGAGGCGGAACACGCTGTTGCCGCCCGGCTCGCCGCTCGGCCCGCCGCTCGCGAAGTCGAGCGCTCCGATGTACGGCAGCCGCCCGATGTCCGCTATCCCGCGCGCCAGTGAGTCGACGAGCAGCGGCTTCGAGCGCGACGGCATCGCGACGACCGCCACCGGTCGCCGCTCCCAGCCCCAGCCGGCCAGCACCCGTACGCACGCGTCGAGAATCTGAGGGCTCACCTCGGCATCCGGAGTCCCGGCGGCGAACAGCTGCCGCAAGGTCCCTCCCCAGCCGAGGTCGGTGAGCCTCGCCAGCGCGCGCCCCTCCCCCGCCTGCTCGTCGGCGGGAATGCGCCCCTTCACCGGAACGCCGACCCGGTCGCCGCCGGTGGGCCACTGCCTGCGCGCTTCGATGGGCACGCCGACGCGGTCAAGTGCACCGGATGCCGCGGCCCCGGCCTCCGAGCCGATCTCGGCCGGGAACCACGGCCCGGCGCAGTTGTCGCAGCGACCGCACGGAGCCGCCGTGTCGTCGTCGAGGGAGCGCTGCAGGAACTCCATGCGACAGCCGTCGGTCTGCTGATACTCGATCATGTGCTGCTGCTCGGCGCGACGCTCGGCGGCGATGCGCTCGTACCGCTCGGCGTCGTACACCCACGGCTGACCGGTCGCGACCCAGCCGCCCTGCACCCGCCGCACTGCGCCGTCGACATCGAGCACCTTCAGCAGCAGCTCGAGAGGCGTGCGTCGGATGTCGACGATCGCCTCGAGCGCCGGAGTCGACAGCGGCTGATCGCCCAGCGCCGCGATCACGCGCTCGGCGCGCTCGCGATCGGGCATCGACGCGGTGGCGAAGTAGTGCCAGATGTCGCGATCCTCGACGCCCGGCAGCAGCAGAACGTCGGCGCTGTCGCTCGCGCGCCCGGCACGCCCGACCTGCTGGTAGTACGCGACCGGTGACGACGGGGCGCCGAGGTGCACGACGAAGCCGAGATCGGGCTTGTCGAAGCCCATGCCCAGCGCGCTGGTGGCGACGAGCGCCTTGACCTCGTTGCGCTTGAGCATCCCTTCGGATTCCTCACGCTCGTCGGCATCCGTCTGCCCGGTGTAGGCGCGCACCGCGTGCCCCTGCTCGCGCAGCAGTCGGGCGGTGTCGACCGCGGCCGACACCGTGAGCGCGTAGATGATGCCCGAGCCCGGCAGATCGTTCAGGTGACTGAGCAGCCAGGCCAGCCGCTGCGCCGACCCGGGCAGCTGCAGCACGCCGAGGCGGAGGGATGCCCGGGCCAGTGGCCCGCGGATCGTCAGAACCCCGGCATCAGCCGGCGAGGTGCCGCCGAGCTGCTCGGCCACGTCGGCGACGACCCGGCTGTTGGCCGTCGCCGTCGTCGCCAGCACGGGGACGCCGGCAGGCATCTCGGCGATCAGCTCGCGCAGGCGCCGGTAGTCGGGACGGAAGTCGTGCCCCCAGTCGCTGATGCAGTGCGCCTCGTCGACCACGAGCATCCCGATCCGGCGCACCAGAGCCGGCAGCTGGTTCTCGCGGAAGGCGGGGTTGTTGAGCCGCTCGGGCGAGACGAGCAGCACGTCGACCTCGTCGCGGTCGAGCCTGGCGATCACGTCGGCCCATTCATGCGCGTTCGTCGAGTTGATCGCCACCGCCCGCACACCGGCTCGCTCGGCCGCCGCGATCTGGTCACGCATCAGCGCCAGCAGCGGCGAGACGAGCACGGTCGGTCCCGCGCCCTGCCGGCGCAGCAGCAGCGTCGCGACGAAGTACACCGCCGACTTGCCCCACCCGGTGCGCTGCACCACGAGCGCCCGGCGGTGCTCGGCGACCAGCGCCTCGATGGCCTCGTACTGCCCGTCGTGGAACGCCGCGTCGGGCCGTCCGACGAGCTCGCGCAGCGCTGCGAGCGCGGCATCACGGATGTCGGTCGAGGTCGATGAGGCCATGCATCCACTCTGCCGCACCCCGCCGACACGACCGCGAGCCCGCAAGCACATCCCAGGGCATCCGCCCGTCGCCTACCGTAGAGACATGATCAGCCGCGAACTGGCCGTGACCCTGCGCGAGAACGGTCTCGTCTGGCATCCGGCCAGCGGTGACCGGTTCGCGCTCGATCTGCCCGAAGACATCGAGCTCGAGGCCGAGGCCGACATCTTCACCGTCAGCGAGATGACGATCGAGGCGCGCGCGACACCCTCGGGTACGGATCTCGCCTTCAACGGCACGACCGAATGGGCCCTCGACGCCGTGCAGCTGACGGAGGCCGTGTGGCTGCCGCGCGAGGATCAGCTGCGCGAGCTGCTGCGCGGCACGTTCCGCTCACTGCAGCGGCTGACCGACGCCTTCGCCGTAGAGATCGAGATCACCGGAGAGCGCCTGCGCTTCGAGCATCCGGAACCCGCCGAAGCATACGGACAGGCTCTGCTCGCCCTGCTGCGCCGCGCTCGCTGACACCTGCCTTGATCGCCCGACTCCCGCATGCGAGAATTACCAAACGAACGGTCAGTAAACCGATGGAGTCGATGATGACCAGTCCCGCAGACCTCTCCCTCGTGCACGATGCACCCTCCGAACAAGAACGGCGCTTCGACGACCTGGTCGAGAACGAGCAGCGCATCGAGCCGCGCGATTGGATGCCCGAGGCGTACCGCAAGACGCTGATCCGGCAGATCTCGCAGCACGCGCACTCCGAGATCATCGGCATGCAGCCCGAGGGCAATTGGATCACCCGCGCGCCCAGCCTCAAGCGCAAAGCCATCCTGATGGCGAAGGTGCAGGACGAAGCGGGCCACGGGCTCTACCTCTACTCGGCCGCGCAGACCCTCGGCACCACGCGCGAGGAGATGATGCGCCAGCTGATCGAGGGCAAGGCGAAGTACTCATCGATCTTCAACTACCCCACCCCCACATGGGCCGATATGGGCGCCATCGGCTGGCTGGTCGACGGCGCCGCGATCGTCAATCAGGTGCCGCTGTGTCGCGCGTCGTACGGACCGTACGGGCGGGCGATGGTTCGCATCTGCAAGGAGGAGTCGTTCCACCAGCGGCAGGGATTCGAGATTCTGCTGGCGCACATGCAGGGCACCGATGAGCAGCGCGAGATGGCGCAGGATGCCGTGAACCGGTGGTACTGGCCGAGCCTGGCCATGTTCGGCCCGCCGGATGACCAGTCGCCGAACTCGGCGCAGTCGATGAAGTGGAAGATCAAGCGCTTCTCGAACGACGACCTGCGTCAGCGCTTCGTCGGGATGCTCGTGCCGCAGGCCGAGATCCTCGGGATCACACTGCCCGACCCCGACTTGAGGTGGAACGACGAGACCCAGCGGTACGACATGGGCGAGATCGACTGGGACGAGTTCTTCGAGGTGCTGAAGGGCAACGGCCCGTGCAACGCCGAACGCCTCGAGCGCCGCCGCACGGCGCACGAGGAGGGCGCGTGGGTGCGCGAGGCCGCCGCGGAGTACGCCCGCACGCGCGCGCTGCGAGAGGAGGTGGCGTCATGACCGATCAGACCGCCTGGCCCCTCTGGGAGGTGTTCGTGCGCGCGAACCGCGGACTCAGCCATGTGCACGTCGGATCGCTCGTGGCTCCGGATGCTGAGATGGCCGTGCGCAACGCCCGCGACCTCTACACCCGCCGCGGCGAGGGAGTGTCGATCTGGGTGGTGCCGGCGGATGCCATCACGACCAGCGATCCGGATGCCAAGGAGGCCTTCTTCGAGAGCTCGGAGGGGAAGAACTACCGGCACGCCACGTACTACACGGCGTCGGAGGGGGTGCCGCACCTGTGAGCGCCGACGTCCACACCCCGGTCGTTGAGCCAGCGAAGCGCGTCGAAACGCCCACGCCTCCCCACGACGACGTTCACGTCTCCGTAGAAGAACGGCACCTGGCATCCGAACTCGCCGGCGGCGAGAATCGCGCCCCCTCGGCCGACGTGGCCGAGTACGCCCTCTGGCTGGGCGACGACGCGCTCATCCTCTCGCAGCAGCTCGGCGCGTGGATCTCACGCGCCCCCGAACTGGAGGAGGACGTCGCGCTCGGCAACATCGCCCTCGACCTGCTGGGGCACGCGCGCTCGCTGCTGCGCTACGCCGGCTCATGGGACGGACGCAGCGAGGACGATCTGGCGTTCTTCCGCGATGAGCCGGAGTTCCGCAGCTCATGGCTGGTCGAGCAGCCCAACGGCGACTTCGCCCAGACCATCGCGAGGCAGCTGATCGCCTCGACGTACATGTACGAGCTGTACTCGGCACTGCGCGGGTCGACGGATGAGACCTTCGCCGCGATCGCCGCGAAGTCGCTCAAAGAGGTCGACTACCACCGCGACCACGCCGTGCAATGGGTGCTGCGTCTCGCCGGCGGCACCGAGCTCTCGCGCGGCAAGATGATCCGAGCACTGACGGACGTGTGGCCGTACGTCGACGAGCTGTTCCGCGATGAGCCGCTGATCGACCGCCTCGAAGGAGTCGCGGTGCGGCCGTCGACCCTGCGCGCCGGCTTCGACGCCGTGGTCGAGACCGTGTTCGCCGAGGCCGGCCTGATGACGCCCGATGCGAAGGCATCCCGCGCCGGCGGCCGCCGCGGCTCGCACGCCACCCCATTCGGTCACCTGCTCGCCGAGATGCAGGTGCTCGCCCGGCGGCATCCGGGGGCGACATGGTGACCCTTCGACAGACTCAGGGCCCCAGGGATGCCCAGGGACCCAGGGGGGCTCGGGGTCCCGGGGTGGCCCAGGAACCCGGGGAGGCTCAGGGGCCGGGGCAGGTTCAGCGCCCCACTCACCGCGCCATTCGCGCGCGGGAGGTCGCGGCCGCGGTCGCCGACCCCGAGATCCCCGTGCTCACCATCGCCGACCTCGGCGTGCTGCGCGACGTGCGGCTCGATGGCGAGCGCGTCACGGTCGACATCACTCCCACCTATTCCGGATGCCCGGCGATGGACGCCATCCGCGACGACATCGTCCTCGCGCTGACCGCCGACGGCTTCGCCGACGTCGAGGTGCGCCTCGTGCTCTCGCCCGCCTGGACGACGGACTGGATGAGCGACAACGGAAAGCGCAAGCTCGTCGAGTACGGCATCGCCCCGCCGTCGGGCAGCGCGGCCCATCGCGAGGGGCCCATCCGCGTGACCCTCGCGGTGAAGTGCCCCCGGTGCGGCTCTCTCGACACCCGCGAGGTGTCGCGCTTCGGTTCGACCTCGTGCAAGTCGCTGTACGAATGCCGCGCCTGCCTCGAGCCCTTCGACCACTTCAAGGTGATCTGATGGAGGCGATCTGATGCCGCTGTTCCGGATGCCCGTCGCCGCCACCCGCGACGCGAATGCTACGCCGCTCTGCGCCGACCGGCACCGCGCACGGTTCCACACACTCACCGTCTCGGACGTGCGCCGCCTCACCGATGACGCCATCGAGGTGACCTTCGCCGTCCCGGCCGATCTCGCCGACGAGTACGCCTACCTCCCCGGCCAGTACGTCGCGCTGCGGGTGGAGCTGGAGGGCACCGAGGTGCGCCGTTCGTACTCGCTGTGCCGCCCACCCGCACCCGTGCGAAACGGCGCCACCAGCCTCAGCGTCGCGGTGAAGCGCGACGAGGGCGGTCTGTTCTCGACCTGGGCGCAGACCGAGCTGACTCCCGGATTCCAGATCGACGTGATGAGCCCGCAGGGCAACTTCACCTCAGGACTCGACGAACTGGAGGGCACGCACGTCGTCGGCATCGCCGCGGGCTCGGGCATCACGCCGATGATGGCACTCGCGCGCACCCTGCTCGCGGCATCCGACACGACGCGCTTCACCCTGCTGTACACGAATCGGTCTACCAGCGACGTGATGTTCCTCGAGGATCTCGCCGAGCTCAAAGACCGCTACCCGACCCGGCTCGTGCTGCATCACGTGCTCTCGCGTGAACAGCGCACGGCCCCGGTGCTCTCGGGCCGAATCGACGAGCAGAAGCTGCGCACCATCCTCGAGTCGCTGATCCTGCCGTCGACCGTCGACGAGTGGTTCCTGTGCGGGCCGTTCGCGCTCGTCGACCTGTGCCGCGAGGTGCTCGCCGATGTCGGCGTGCCCGGTGAGCATGTGCGCTTCGAGCTGTTCACCACCGGGGATGCCGTCGCCGAGCGGGGTCCCCGCCGGGTGCACGTGCGCCAGGGCGAGAAGACGGTTCGGATCGAGATAAACCTCGACGGCGTCTCGTCGAGCGTCGAGAGCCCGGTCGACGCGCACGAATCGGTGCTCAACGCCGCGCTGCGGGTGCGACCGGATGCCCCGTACGCCTGCTCCGGCGGAGTGTGCGGCACCTGCCGTGCTCGGGTGCGCGAGGGCAGCGTGACGATGACCGAGAACTACGCGCTCGAGCCCGACGAGCTCGAGCGCGGCTACGTACTCACCTGCCAGTCCCATCCCACCAGCGACCGACTCGTCGTCGACTACGACGTGTGAGTTTTCGACAGGGCCTCGCCCTTCGACTGGGTCGAGCTCTTCGGCAGGCTCAGGGAACCAACCACAAGGAGTGCGCATGATCGACGTCCGGATCGCAGACGACGTCGCCCGGATCACCCTCAACGCGCCGGAGCGGCTCAACGCCCTCGACGAGCACGCCTTGCGCGAGCTGAGCGCGGCGTACGACGAGGCAGAGCGGGGCGGCGTGCGCGCCCTGGTGCTGCGCGGTGAGGGGCGCGCGTTCTGTGCCGGGCGCGACATCTCGGCGGTGGATCCGCGTGACGACGACGTCATCGGTTTTCTCGGCGACATCGTCACCCCGCTGCTGAAGCGCATGGCGGCGTTCCCCGCGCCCACATTCGCCACCGCGCACGGAGCGTGCCTCGGCGTCGGGCTCGGCCTGCTCATCGCCACCGACGTGGTCTACGTCGCCGAGTCGGCGAAGATCGGCTCGCCGTTCGCCGCCCTCGGCGCGACGCTCGACTCCGGCGGTCACGCCCTGTTCGCCGAGCGGCTGGGGGCCCATAAGACGCTCGATCTCATCTACACCGGACGGCTGATGTCGGGCGCCGAGGCGGTGGCATCCGGTCTCTTCTCCCGCGTCTTCCCCGACGACGAGGTGCGGACGGCGACCGAGGATGCCGCGCGCACCGCCGCCCGCGGGGCGACTGCGGCGTTCCTCGCCAGCAAGCGCCTGATCGCCCGCATCCGCGACGAGCGGCTCGCGCTCTGGGAGTCGATCGATCTCGAGAACGCCGCGCAGGCCGCGCTCTGCGATACCGACGACTACCGCGAGGGCTTCGCCGCATTCCAGCAGAAGCGCAAGCCCGAGTTCCGCGGACGCTGATCCGGCTTGCCGGAGACGGAGAACACCGGTACCCGGCATCCCCCGCCGGCATTTCCCATCCGTCGCTCGCTGAAGAGATGCGAAACACCGGTACCCGGCATCCCCCGCCGGCATTTTCCATCCCTCGTTCGCCCGGCGGGTAGGAAACGCCGGTACCGAGCATCCCCCGCCGGCATTTTCCATCTCGCGTTCGCTGAAGAGACGGAAGACACCGGTACCAAGCGTTCGCCACCAGCGTTTGCCATCCCGCGCCTCGCCCGACGGTGGGAAACGCCGGTACGCGCAACCCCCTGCATCCGTGTCGGCGGCCGGTGGGAGGATGCCGGGATGATGCTCTCCGAGCTGCTCTCGGCGACCGATGAGGTCTCTGCCACGTCGTCCCGTCTGGCCAAGATCGACGCACTCGCCCGGCTGCTGGCGGCCGCGCCGTCAGACGAGTTGCGCCCGCTGATCGGGCTGCTGCTCGCCGCACCCCGGCAGGGCCGGCTCGGCGTCGGCTGGCGCACGCTCGCCGGCCTCGACCTCGCTCATGCCGAAGCGGCGACGCTCACGATCACAGAGGTCGATCATGCGCTGGATGCCCTGGCCGCGACTTCCGGAGCCGGCTCGACGGCCGCGCGGCAGAGCGTGCTGCACGAGCTCGCCGCACGGTGCACCGCCGCGGAATGGGATCTGCTCTCCAGAGCGATGATGGGCGAGCTGCGCACCGGAGCACTCGGGGGCGTCCTGCTCGACGCGATCGCCCGCGCCTCGGAACGACCTGCGGCCTCGGTCCGCCGCGCAGCGATGCTCTCCGGCGATCTCGGCGAGACCGCCGTGATCGCGCTGACCGGCGACGAGAGCGATCTCGAGGCGGTCGGCCTGACCGTGGGTCGACCGGTGATGCCCATGCTCGCGTCCACCGCTGCCACGCCGACGGCGGCGCTGGGGATCACCGGCCGCGCGTCGGTCGAGTACAAGCTCGACGGCGCGCGCATCCAGGTGCACCGCCGCGGCGATGAGGTCGGCGTCTACACCCGCAGCCTCGCCGACGTCACGCATCGCGTGCCGGAGCTGGTCGAGATCGTGCGTTCGCTGCCCGCGCACGACGTGATCCTCGACGGCGAGACGCTGTCGCTCGATGAGGATGGTGGCCCGCGTCCTTTCCAGGAGACGATGTCGCGCTTCGGAGCCGACGTCGCTCGTGAACTGGCCCTGAGACCGTGGTTCTTCGACATCCTGCATGTCGACGGCCGCGACCTCATCGACGAGCCGCTCAGCGCGCGGCTGGCCGAGCTAGAGCGCGTCGCCGGCGAGTGGCGGATGCCCGGCGTCGTCACCGACGACGCCGATGAGGCCGAGCGGCTTTCGCGCGAGGCTCTGGCAGCCGGCCACGAGGGCGTGCTCGTCAAGGCCGTCGGATCGACGTACTCCGCAGGGCGCCGCGGCAAGTCGTGGGTGAAGGTGAAGCCCGTGCTCACCTACGACCTGGTCGTGCTCGGCGCGGAGTGGGGATCGGGCCGGCGCACCGGGATGCTGTCGAACCTGCACCTCGGTGCCCGCGATCCCGAGGGCGAGTTCGGCGAGCCGGGCGAGTTCGTCATGGTCGGCAAGACGTTCAAGGGACTCACCGACGACCTGCTGCGCTGGCAGACCGAGAACTTCCCCTCGCTCGAGACCCGCCGCACGGCGAGCACCGTGTTCCTGCGGCCCGAGACCGTCGTCGAGATCGCGATCGACGGCGTGCAGCGCTCGCCCCGGTACCCGGGCGGCATCGCGCTGCGCTTCGCGCGGGTGAAGGGCTACCGCACCGACAAGACGGCGAACGAGGCCGACACCATCCAGTCGCTCAGGTCGCTGCTGCGCGGCTGATCGCGACGCCACGAGTCACGCCTCGGGCATCCACACCCGGTCGTTGAGCGAGCGAAGCGAGTCGAAACGCCTCACGCCGACGGCGCCAGCCCCTGATCCTCCTCGACGACCGTGCCCTTGAACGACCACGGGAAGTCGATCCAGCGATCGGTGTCCTTCCAGGCGAAGTCCGGCTGGATGATCGTCGAGGGCTTGGTGTAGATCGTCACCGAGCGCACGTCGGCGCCCTTCTCTTTCAGCAGCTGCACGGCAAGGGCGAGCGTGCGGCCCGAGTCGGCGACGTCATCGACGAGCAGCACGCGCCGGCCGTCGAGGTACTCCATGTCGAGCTCGGGTGGCAGCACCTCGGGTGCATCGAGCACCGTGCCGATCCCCGTGTAGAACTCCATGTTGATCGCACCGCAGTTCTTCACGCCGAGGCCGTAGGCGATGGCACCGGCCGGCAGCAGACCTCCGCGGGCGATCGCGACGACGACCTCGGGCACGAAGCCGCTGTCGATGATGTCTCGTGCGAGCTCGCGTGTCGCGTCGCCGAATCCGTCCCAGGTGAGCGTCTCGCGCTCGATGTCTGCCTCAGTCACCGCTCCATTCTGTTACACCGATGCCATGCCGAGCCAACGGATTCCGCGCCTGTTCAGCCGGAATGAGGTAGAAACGAAGGAGGGATCGCGTCGCCCGCCGCATCCCTCATCCCGATTTCCGAGGTCTTTCCGTCATGTGCCGCCTGTTCGCCTTCGTCTCATCAGATCGCTCCGCTGCCCGCCGTGAGCTGGGCCGAGATGGGATGGAGAGCCTGCTCTCGTTGGCGCGCCTGCACGGCGACGGCTGGGGCTGGGCAGGCGTGAGCGCGCCCGGGCAGCCGCCTGCGGCGCACCGCTCGGCACGATCCGCCATCGGCGACCCGGCGTTCGATCAGGCGATGGATGCCGAGTGCCGCGCGGCGATCGTGCACCTGCGGTGGGCCACCGCCGGGCTGCCCGTGCTCGACTGCAACGCGCACCCCTTCACAGCCGACGGCATCGCCTTCGCGCACAACGGCTCGATCAAGCCGCTCGAGCAGCTGCGGTCACTGCTCTCGGCCGAGAGCGTCGCGACACTCACCGGCACCACCGACAGCGAGATGTACTTCGCGCTCATCCGCGAGAAGGTGGCCGAGGGACTCGGCCTGCACGAGGCGACGACGCGAGTCGCGACGATGCTGCGAGAGCTGTTCCCGCTCGCCAGCCTGAATGCCCTGGTTCTCGATGCCGACCAGCTCGTCGTCGTGCACGCCAGTGCCACCAGCGTCCTCACCGATCACGATCTCTCCCGCCTCGCCCCGTTGGCCGATGTGCTGCCCAGCGAGCACAACGAGGACTACTTCGCGCTGCGCTGGCGAGAAGGCGCCGACGGCACGATCTCGGTCGGATCGACCGGTGTCGCCGGCGACGGCTGGACTCCCCTGCCGGCCGAGACCGTCACCGCGATCCGGCTCGACGACCGCTCGGCGTCGACGCTCGACCTCGCCGCAGAGCACGCCCTGCACGGCTAGACGCCCACCGCTTAGATCGACGACCTGCGATCAGCGTTTCGGCGCGTCCTCATCGCGCCTGGCGTCCCCACCGCGCCGGTCGTCGTCATCGGCGCGGGAGTCGTTCTCCGCGCGCAGTCGCAGCTGTCGACCTTCTTCGATGGTCTTCTGCTCCTTCTCCTGCATCTTCTTGCTCTGCCGGTCGTCGCGCGGCGGCAGCTGGATGCTCTCCTCCGCCTCGATCCCGGCCTGCAGCTGACGTCCTCGCTCCATCTCGGCGTCGAACTCCGCGCCGAACAGCAGCGACAGGTTCACGATCCAGAGCCACAGCAGCAGGATGATGACGCCGGCGATGCTGCCGTAGGTCTTCTGGTAGTTGCTGAAGTTGATCACGTAGAAGAAGAAGCCGAGCGAGGCGATCACCATGATCACCAGCGCCACGAACGCTCCGAGGCTCATCCAGCGGAACTTCGGCTGTTTCACGTTGGGGCTGCCGTAGTACAGGATCGCCAGGGCCAGGATGGCGAGCAGCACGATGACCGGCCACTTGGCGATGCTCCACACGGTGAGCGCCACCTCTCCGAGCCCGATCGTCTCGCCGATCGCCTCGGCGATCGGTCCGGAGACGATCACCAGCAGCACGATCGCCACCGCGATGATCAGCAGGATGACGGTGAGCAGCAGCACCATCGGGCGCAGCTTCCAGAACGGACGACCCTCATCGATCTCGTAGACGGTGTTCATCGCCTGCGAGAAGGCGCTGACATACCCCGAGGCCGACCAGATGGCGCCGGCCAGACCGATGATGAGCGCGAGGCCTGCGGTGTTCGACTGAGCGAGCTGCTCGATCGGCTGACGCAGCACCTGAACGACGGAATCATCGGCCACGCGGCCAAGGACGCTGAGCAGGAGGTCGGTGGTCTCGTCGGCCTGGCCGAACAGCCCCACCAGCGAGACCACGGCGAGCAGGGCGGGGAAGATCGCCAGGACGCTGTAGTACGTCAGCGCAGCGGCGAGCGTGGTGCACCGGTCGCGCAGGAACTCCGAGAAGGCGCGCTTGAGCGCGTACTTCCACGAGGGCTTGTCGATCTCGGGCGGGGTCTGCGGTTTGCGCGCGTCGTCGGGTGGCGGCGCCTGCCGCTCTTTCGCGGTGCTGGTCTGCGCATCGCCCTGCGACGCGGGCTGCTCCAGGTTTCCCGACATGGTGCCCTCCGTGGTGGTGCGGTCGTGCTGCTGCGGTCGTGCTGCTGAGCGATCCACTCTGCACCGCTGAGCCTTTCGCCACCACGACCTCGACGCATCGCAGCGCGGGGGCTATCCTTCGGCGCGGGCGAGCGTTCACCCGCGCAGGTGCGCCGGATAGAATCGGAGAGTCCGGCCCCTCAGGCCGGTGCTCGAAAAAGGGGCACGAAGCACTCCGCGACGAGGCGCGAGACACATACGGATTCCTCCGTTCCTGTCTTGAAAGGCGCTTCACCATGCCCACCGTCTCCGCCCACGTGGCCCTCACCCTCGCCCAGCACATCGACCACGTCTTCGGCGTGATGGGCAACGGCAACGCGTACTTCCTCGATGCGCTCGAGAAGCAGACCGACGCCGTCTTCACCGCCGTCCGCCACGAGCAGGGCGCTGTGGTCGCCGCCGATGCGCACTTCCGCGCATCCAGTCGCATCGCCGCCGCCACCTCGACGTACGGTGCGGGGTTCACGAACACCCTGACGGCGCTGGCCGAGGCCGTGCAGGCGCACGTGCCGCTCGTGCTCGTCGTCGGCGACGAGCCCACGTCGGGCCCGCGCCCGTGGGATGTGGATCAGATCGCCATGGCATCGGCCGTCGGCGCGCGCACCTATACGACCGGGCACGCCGACGCCGCCGCGACCACCGTCATCGCGATCGAGCACGCCCTGACCTACCGCGTGCCCGTCGTGCTGGCGATCCCCTACGACGTCGCCTCGCTCGAGGCGGGCGCCGTCGCGCCGGCCCCGGTGCCGCGCATCCCCGCGCCGCTCGCGCCCCGCGGCGAGTTCGCCGACGGGATGCTCGATGACATCGCGAACGCGCTGCGCTCGGCCGAGCGCCCGTTCCTGCTCGCCGGCCGCGGCGCGTGGCTCGCCGGCGCGCGCGACGCCCTGGGGGCCCTCGCGGAGTCGACCGGGGCGCTCACCGCATCCACTGCCCTGGGCAGAGGTGTCTTCCCCGACACCCGGTACGACCTGGGAGTGACCGGTGGGTTCGGCGCCGAGGGCGCCATGCAGCTGATCCGCGAGGCCGATGTCGCCGTGGTCTTCGGTGCGTCGCTCAACCAGTTCACGATGCGCTTCGGTGAGCTGTTCGCGCCCGGCACGCGAGTGTTCCAGGTCGACGTGGCGCCGGCGGCGACCCACGCCCATGTCGGCGGCTTCGTGCGCGCCGATGCCCGTCTTGCCGCTGAGGCGCTCGTCGAGCGGCTCAGCACCCCGGCATCCGCTCCCGCGCACGCCCCCTGGCGCGAGACGGCCGACGTCGAGGCCGCCCGCGCGTACGCGGACGGCGATGATCTCGCCGCCGACGGGCGCCTCGACCCTCGCTCGGCGGCGCGCCGCATCGCGGAGCTGCTGCCGGAGGACCGCGTCGTCGTCTCAGACGGCGGCCACTTCATTGGCTGGGCGAACATGTACTGGCCGGTGGCAGCGCCCGACCGCATGAT
Organism: Microbacterium sp. nov. GSS16; assembly: GCF_028198145.1. Taxonomy (NCBI): domain Bacteria; kingdom Bacillati; phylum Actinomycetota; class Actinomycetes; order Micrococcales; family Microbacteriaceae; genus Microbacterium; species Microbacterium sp. nov. GSS16. The sequence continues at coordinate 61,448 of NZ_CP116338.1, forward strand.
GATGGTCGGCACCGCCTTCCAGTCGATCGGCCAGGGCTGGCCCAGCGTGGTCGGCGCCACCCGCGCGCGACCCGAGCAGACCATCGTGCTGACCTCGGGCGACGGCGGCGGCCTGATGGCGATCGCCGACCTCGAATCCGCCGTGCGCGCGGCCGGCGGTCGCGGCATCGCGGTGATCTGGAACGACGCCGCCTACGGCGCCGAGGTGAACCTCTACGGCCTCAAGGGGCTCGCCGAGGGCCCCATGCTCATCCCCGAGGTCGACTTCGCCGCCTTCGCCGCAGCCGTCGGCGCGGAGGGCGTCGTCGTGCGCACGCTCGACGACCTCGAGCGGCTGCGCAGCTGGGCATCCGAGGATCCGGTCGAGCGCCGCTTCCTCGTGCTCGACCTGCGCATCTCGGGCGCGGTCATCGCCCCGTACCAGGAGGAGATCATCCGCGTGAACTCCTGACGCGGCGTCCTCGCAAGAAACGCAGGAGACCACGCGAAACGCAGGAGCCGACCGTGGATGGGCTCCTGCGTTTCGTGCGAAGTCCTGCGTTCGGGAATCAGATCCAGCCCTTGTCCTGGGCCGAGCGCACAGCCTGCGCGCGATTGGCCGCGCCGGTCTTCCCGATCGCCGAGGAGAGCACATTGCGCACGGTGCCCGGGGACAGGAATACCTCCTCGGCGATGCGCCCTGCTGTCCGGCCATCCGCCGCCAGACGCAGCACCTGGCGCTCTCGCTCGCTGAGGGGGTTCGCGCCCTCGAACAAGCTCTGCTCTGCGAGAGAGGGATCGAGGACCCGCAGTCCTGCGTGCACGCGACGCACCGCGTCCGCGAGCTGCTCGGCCGGGGCATCCTTCGCGACGAACCCGGCAGCACCGGCGTCCAGCGCCGACCGCAGGTACCCCGGGCGGGCGAACGTCGTCACGATCAGCACGCGCGTGCCGGGGCAGGCTGCGCGTACGGCGCGCGTTGCCTCGATCCCGTCCATCCCCGGCATCTGGATGTCCATCAGGCAGACGTCCGGTCGCAGTTCGGCGGCGAGACGCACGGCGTCCGTGCCGTCGGCCCCGGTGCCGAGAACGGTCATGTCACCTTCGAGCTCCAGTAGCGCCGCCATGGCGCCGCGGATCAGCGCCTGGTCGTCCACCAGAAGCAGACGGATCGCGTCGGCGCTCACCAGGTCACCTCGACGTGCGTGCCGGCGTCGGAGCGCACGGAGAAGGCGGCTCCGGCCGCTGCGGCGCGCTCGCGCATCCCCCGCACGCCGTTGCCCTCCCTGCCGCCCGAGCCGACGCCGTCGTCATGCACCTCGAACCGCCCCGGCGCGATGCTCACGCTCACGATGCTCGCGCGAGCGTGCCGGAGCACGTTGGTGGTCGCCTCGCGCAGGATCCACCCCGAGGTGAGCGCCTGCGAGGGAGACAGCGCATCGGGCTCACCGCTGACGCGCACGTCGATATCGGCCGCCTGCAGCGCTTCACGGCTCGCGGCCAGCTGCTCCGCGAGCGCTGCGACGCGGGCACCGGCGACGGTCGACCGCACGCCTGCGATGGCCTCGGCCGTGAGCTCTTCGATGGCCGCCAGCTCCTCCTTGGCCCGTTCTGGGTCGGAGTCCATGAGCCGTCGCGCGAGCTGCGCCTTGAGTCGCACGACGGTGAGCGAGTGTCCGACGAGGTCGTGCACGTCCCGCGCCACCGCCTCCCTGCCCTCGCTGGTCGCCAGCTCGCGTCCCAGCGCCTCGGCCTGCGCCGAGCGGATGATGAGCCACGTGGAGACGGTGTTGACGACACCGACCATGGCGATGATGGCGAGTACCGAGGCATAGCTACGCCCCTCCGGGGCGAACAGCACGGTCGCGGCGGTGACGGCCAGGGAGGTGATCGTGGTGATCCAATGCCAGGGTCGGGTGAGACCGTAGGAGGCGAACGACATGATGAACGGCAGGAAGCTCAGGGCCGAGCCACCCTCGGCAGGCACCGACACCACCGCGCATGCGATGAGCGCGGCGAAGATGATCCACTGACCCTTCCGCGGAGGGTCTCCCACTGCGTTGCCGTCGGCCATCCCGCGAATGAATCCGATGACGTACAGCACGGCGAACGCGGTGATGGCAGTCCAGCCGATCACCATCCAGTGCGCCTCGGCCCGCGAGCGCAGCAGGGCCATGACCGGGTAGATCAGGAAGACCAGCCAGACGACTGCCATCAACCACCCGAAGCGCTCCCAGGGGTTCTTCACCGCGTGCGTGGTCACCGTTCGACCTTATCGGCGCGCGCGCGAGCGCTTGGCGCCGGCCACCACGAGCAGGACGAAGAACGCCGTCCATGCGCCCATGTTCAGCAGGAGCGCCCACAGCGGATCGCTCTGGCCGGTGGTGAGAGTGCCGTCGGTGAGCGGCCAGCGTGCCAGGGCAGCGAAGCCGTACATGGGCGTGAAGCGGGCGATCTCGAGCATGATGCCGTCGAGCGGCATGAACACGTTGCCCAGGAACCCGAAGAAGGTCATCGAGATCGATGCCAGCGCCGCAGCGGAATCGCTGTTGAAGAACAGCCCGACCCCGAGCCCGTACAGGCCGAACATCAGCCCTGCTCCGAGGATGATCGTCGCTGCGGCCGCCCACCGCCACATGTCGTCGGCCTGCGCTCCGGTGGCGAACCCGGCGATGAACACGGCGACCAGGGCGAGCACGGCGAAGGTGAGCGCATTGATGAGCTTCGTGAGCGCGTATCCGGCGGTGCCGAGCGGCGTCATCGCGAGCTGGCGGCCCCAGCCCTGCTTGGCCTCGGCTGCTGCGAGGGACGAGAGCGAGCTCATCGCGACCGCGGTGCCGTAGGCGGCCATCGAGACCATGATGTAGAACGACACGTTGCCGTGTCCTGCGGAGAGGTGGCCGACGTCGCCGCCTGCTCCGAAGAGCAGGTACATCGCGACCGGCATCGCCAGCGTGAAAGCGAGGGTGTAGGGGTTGCGCAGCTGACGCAGCGCCTCGACGCGCAGCATGGTGGGCGAGATGGTGGTCATGTCAGCTCTCCGTCAGGGTGGTGAAAGCGGTTTCGAGGGTCGGCGCGACGATTTCGAGATCATGTGCCCCTGAGGCGAGAAGAGCGGATGCCACGACATCCGAGTCGGCTGCGCGAAGGCTCACCCGGCCGGCGTCCACGCGCAGATCGGTGACGCCGGGACGAGCATCGAGGACGGCGAGGAGCTCGCGCGCGCCCTCGGCGGGCAGCGTTGCGGAGAGCGTGCGTGCGCCGAGGCTGGCACGCAGCCGGTCGGTCGGAGCGTCGGCGACGATTCGACCGCGGTTCATGACGACGGTGCGTCGGGCGAACTGCTCGGCCTCCTCGAGATAGTGCGTGGCGAAGACGATGGTGCGGCCGGCGTCGGCATCCGCCCGCATGACCTCCCAGAACCGGCGGCGGGCGGTGACGTCCATCCCAGCGGTGGGCTCGTCGAGCACGAGGATGTCGGGGTCGGCCACCAGCGCCAGTGCGAACTTGACGCGCTGCTGCTCTCCCCCTGAGCACTTCGCTACGCGCCGGCGTGCGAGTCTGAGCAGGTCGGCGCGCTCGAGCGTCTCCGGCACTCTGCGGAGCGCCTCCCGGCTGTGCAGCGAAGCGATGACCTCGACTGTCTCACGCACCGACAGGTCGGAGAGAAGCCCTCCGGTCTGCAGGACGGCGGCGATGCGCCCGGAGGCTGTCGCTTGCGCCGGCGCCTGACCGAAGACGGACACGCGCCCTTCGCTGGCAGGCGTCAGACCGAGGAGCATGTCGAGCGTCGTGGTCTTGCCCGCTCCGTTCGGGCCGAGAAGCGCCACGATCTCGCCGCGGTGCACAGTGAGGTCGAGGCCGGCGACGGCGTCGACGCGGCGGTCGCTCGCGCCGTAGTGGCGGCGCACTCCCTCGAGGACGATGGCGGGCGAACGCTCGGTGATGGTCACCGGCGGTTCTGCCGAGACGGTGAGAGTGGTCATGCATCCACTCTCACGGCGCGCGGTCCCGCGAGCAGGAGTGCACTGTCACGCCTTCCGCGTGACACCTGTCACGTGCTGAATGGGGCATCCGACCCCGCGCGGATCACAGGAGAACGCGCAAAACGCAGGAGCCGATTCGAGATCGGCTCCTACGTCTCGTGTGAAGTCCTGCGTTTCGCGCGGAGGGCGGGGATTCAGGATGCCGGGAGCAGCGCTCCCTCGAAGAACGCGGCGAGCTCGTCGACCGCGTCGAGGGGGAGGATCGCGGCGACGTACTGGTCGGGGCGCACGACGATCACGACCCCGTCCCGCGAAAGCTCCCGCGCCTCGAAGATGTCCGTCTCGTTCCACTTGCTGGGCGCGGCGGCGTAGACCTTCTCCCAGTCGGTGAGGCCAAGCGGTCCGGTCTTCGGGGCGAACAGCGCCGGCACCGTCGTGACCTCGACATCCTCGTAAGACCCCTGATAGACCGCCTTCACATCGAAGACGGCGTCGACATCGGCATCCGCCGGGGTGAACCGGGCGAAGACCGGCGCCGCCGCACCCGCCCAGTCGTTGAGCCGCTCCCCCGAGGCATCACCGAAGGCATAGACGCGCCAGCGCCCGTCGGCCTTGGCGTGGTGACCGAGGTGGATGACGTTGCCGTCGCAGACGCGGGTGACCTCGGCCGACTTGAAGCGCTTGCCGAGCGGGAAGCCGGCCGCGAGCGACTGGTGCGCGTCGGTGCCGGTGATCATCGACGAGGTGTACTGGGTCATGAAGCCGGAGGGGAACTCGGCGGTGCCGAGATAGAAGGTCGCCAGCTCCTGCGGGTCGGAGATCTCTTCGGGCTTGCGCGCCATCAGGCTCGACCACTCGCGGTCGAAGTCGATCAGCTGCTGCGCGACCGGCTTGCGCTCGGCACCGTAGGTGGCCAGCAGTGTCTCAGGGCTGCGCCCGGTGAGCACCGAGCCGAGCTTCCACCCGAGGTTGAAGCCGTCTTGCATCGAGACGTTCATGCCCTGGCCGGCCTTGGCGCTGTGCGTGTGGCAGGCGTCTCCGGTGAGGAAGACGCGCGGAGTGCGACCCGAGCCGTCGATGACGTCGTCGAAGCCGTCGGTGACCCGGTGGCCGACCTCGTACACGCTGTGCCAGGCGATGTCCTTGACGTCGATGGAGTACGGATGCAGGATCTCGTTCGCCTTGCGGATGATCTCCTCGATCGGTGTCTGACGCACGCGGTGGTCGTCGTCGGCGGCGACCGCGCCGAGGTCGATGTACATGCGGCTGAGGTAGCCGCCCTCGCGCGGGATGTGCAGGATGTTGCCCGCCTCGGCGTTGATCGCGCACTTGGTGCGCCAGTCGGGGAAGTCGGTGTTCACCAGCACGTCCATTACGCCCCATGCGTGCGCGGAAGCGTTGCCGACGTGCGTGCGCCCGATCGCCTTGCGCACGCCGCTGCGCGCGCCGTCGCAGCCGACGACGTACTTGGCGCGGATGGTGCGCTCGACGCCCTTGTCGTCGATCTGCACCTCGACCGGATGCTCCCCCTCGTCGTGCACGGTGAGGCCGAGGAAGGCGACGCCATAGTCGGGCACGATGCGACCGGGGCCGTCGGCGGCCGCCTCGGCGAAGTAGTCGAGCACCCGGGCCTGGTTGACGATGAGGTGCGGGAACTCGCAGATGTCATAGGCGTAGTCGGCGGTGCGCGCCGTGCGGATGATGTTCTGCGGGTTCTCGGGGTCGGGGCCCCAGAAGTTCATCCAGCCGATGTTGTAGGCCTCTGCGACGATGCGCTCGGCGAAGCCGAACGCCTGGAAGGTCTCGACGCTGCGCGGCTGGATGCCGTCGGCCTGGCCGAGCACGAGACGACCGTCGCGCTTCTCGATGATGCGCGTGTTCACGTTCGGATACTGCGACATCTGGGCGGCGAGCAGCATGCCCGCAGGTCCCGAGCCGACGATGAGCACGTCCACCTCATCGGGCAGCGCGTCTGGCCGGTCGATGCCCAGGCCCTCCGCGGGAAGGACCCGCGGGTCGTGGGACACATAGCCATGGTGGTGGAACTGCATCGTCGTCGATTCCTTCCGGCGTGTTCTATATTGGAACACAACGTTCTACTATTGAACAGATCGTATACGAAGGCGCACGACGCCACAACAGAACTGGAGCCGACGATGACCCCAGCGCCCGCTTCGCAGACGCTCAGCCGCGGCATCCGCATCCTCGAAGTCCTCGCCGACGGCCCGCTGTCGATAGACGAGGTCGCCACCCGACTCGACGTGCACCGCTCGATCGCCTACCGCCTGCTGCGCACGCTCGAGGATCACCGCCTCGTCATCCGCGATGCGTCCGGACGCATGGCCCTGGGCCCGCGCATGGCCGCCCTCGCCGCCGGGGTCGCGCACGATCTGCATGCCGAGGCACTGCCCGAGCTGACCGCGGTGGCGAACGAGCTCGGCCACACCGCCTTCCTCGCCGTTCTCGACGGCGTCGAGGTCATCACCCTGACCAGCGTCGAGCCGCGCCACGCGGTGGCCAATGTCGCCCAGCGGCCCGGCACCAGGCATCCGGTCACGGTGGGAGCACCGGGCAAGGCGATCCTCGCTCAGCTGCGCGATGCCGAGTGGCCAGCGGTCGATGCGGCGCTGCGCGCCGAGGTCGAGGCCGTGCGCGAGCGCGGCTACGCGCTCAGCCACGACGAGGTGATCCCGAACCTCAAGTCGATCGCCGTGCCGCTGCCGCTGCGTGGCGCACGCCCCGCCGCCCTCGCCGTGGTGCACGTGGCATCCCGCTTCGCAGATACCGAGATCGCCGCACGGCTGACGCGCTCCGCAGACGTCATCCGGGCCGCCCTCGACGGCTGATCGCACAGGCCGCCAAGACTGACGCAGGTCGGAGGGATGATCCGGTACGAACCATCCCTCCGACCTGTAAGAGCTTCAGACGCGGAGGCTCAGGCGCGGGCGAGCCCGTGGATCGGGCTCACCGCCTGCTCGGCCTCGTGGTCGGGCCCGAGCGGGATGCCGCTGCGGTCGCGCAGCAGCAGCGTCGCGATGAGTCCGATCACGGTCATGCCCGCGAGGTACCACGTGACCGACATGGTCGTGCCGGTCGCCTGCACCAGCGCGGTCGCGATGGTCGGGGCGAACGCACCGCCGGCGATCGCGCCGATCGCGTACGAGATCGACACCCCCGAGAAGCGGATGCTGGCCGGGAACAGCTCGGTGTACAGCGCCGCCTGCGGGCCGTAGGTGAAGCCGAGCCCGAGGGTGAGGATCGCGAGGCCCGTGAACATCAGGCCGATGTCGCCGGTGTTGACCAGTGGGAACAGCGCGAACACGCCACCCAGCTGCAGCACCCACCCGATGACGTAGGTGGTGCGACGGCCCAGCTTGTCGCTGACGAATCCGGCCAGGAGCGTCGAGAGCAGCCAAGTGACCGCCGAGCCGGTGACGGCCCACAGCACCGGTCCGCGCTCGAGGGCGAGCGGGCCGTCGGGGTTCGTGGCGTAGTTCTGGATGTAGCCGCCGGTGGTCATGTATCCGACCGCGTTGTTGCCGGCGAAGACGAGCGCGGCGACGATCACGAGCAGCAGGTGCTTGCGGAACAGCTGCACGATCGGCATCCGCGCCTCTTCCTTGCGCTCCGCGAGCTCGGCGAACACGGGGCTCTCCTCGACGTTGCGTCGCACGTAGTAGCCGATCAGGATCAGCACGATGCTGAGCAGGAACGGAACTCGCCAGCCCCATGCGAGGAACTGCTCACCGGGGGCGATCGCGGTCATGATCGCCATCACGCCCGAGGCCAGCAGCAGGCCGAGCGGCACGCCGATCTGCGGCGAGGCGCCGAAGATGCCGCGCTTGGTCTTGGGTGCGTGCTCGACAGCCATCAGCACCGCACCGCCCCACTCACCTCCCGCCGACAGGCCCTGCAGGATGCGCAGCAGCACCAGCAGCAGCGGCGCGGCCACGCCGATCGCCTCGTAGGTCGGCAGCATGCCGATCAGCGCCGTCGCCGCACCCATCAGGATGAGCGTCCACATCAGCACCACCTTGCGGCCGACCTTGTCGCCGAAGTGCCCGGCCAGGAAGGCCCCGAGCGGACGGAACAGGAAGCTGATCCCCACGGTCGCGAAGCCGATCAGGATGCTGTTGGCACCCAGCGGGGCGAAGAAGAGCTGCCCGAAGACGAGCCCGACCGCGGTCGCATAGATGAAGAAGTCGTACCACTCGACGGTGGTGCCGACCACCGTGGCGAAGACGACGCGGCGACGATCGGCCGCATTGGCGATCGTGCCGGTGGGGGTGAATCCCTCGGGTGGACGAGATGCCCGAGAACGGCGTGACTGCTCGCTCATGATGCTCCTTTGACGACTCTGTCGGGGTGGTGATCGGATGCTTGCCACCCGCCTGAGGATCATATACGATTTCGAATACGACGCACAAGACCACCGAGTCATCCCGTGCACGATGCAAGGAGGCGCCCCATGGCCGAGCTCGCACGCCCCGGCAAGATCATCGCGATCCACCTCAACTACGTCTCGCGCTCCGACCAGCGCGGCCGCCGTCCCGCCGCCCCCTCCTACTTCTTCAAGCCCGCCAGCTCGCTCGCCGGCACCGACGGCGTCGTCGAGCGCCCCGCCGGCACGGAGCTGCTCGCCTTCGAGGGCGAGATCGCGCTCATCATCGGCACCGCGGCCCGCCGCGTCTCGGTCGACGAGGCGTGGTCGCACGTGGCATCCGTCACCGCGTCGAACGACCTGGGCCTGTACGACCTGCGTGCCAACGACAAGGGGTCCAACGTTCGCTCCAAGGGTGGCGACGGTTACACGCCGGTCGGCCCCGAGCTCATCGACGCCGCGGCCGTCGACCCCGCAGCTCTTCGCGTACGCACCTGGGTGAACGGCGAGCTCGCGCAGGACGACACCACCGCCGGCCTGCTCTTCCCGCTCCCCCAGCTCGTCGCCGACCTCTCGCAGCACTTCACGCTCGAGCCGGGCGACATCATCCTCACCGGTACGCCCGCGGGTTCCAGCGTGATCGTGCCCGGTGACGTGGTCGAGATCGAGGTGGATGCCCCGGATGCCCCCGGCGCCCCCTCATCGGGCCGCCTGCGCACCACGGTCACTCAGGGCGACGTCGAGTTCGACCCGGCGCTCGGCTCGATGCCGGCCGTCGACGACCTGCAGCGGGCAGAGGCCTGGGGCTCGCGAGAGCTCGCCGGTCTGCCCACCATCGAGCAGACGCCCTCTGGGCTGTCCGCCGAGCTGCGGGCGAAGCTCGAAGCCGCGCCCACCGCGGGGCTGTCGAGTCAGCTGCGCAAGCGCGGCCTGCACTCCTGCTTCATCGACGGCCTCTCCGCCAACCTGCCAGGCGCCAAGATCGTCGGCACCGCCAAGACCCTGCGCTTCGTGCCGGCCCGCGAAGACCTCTTCAAGAGCCATGGCGGTGGGTACAACGCCCAGAAGCGCGCCTTCGACGCGGTCGGCGAGGGCGAGATCATCGTGATCGAGGCCCGCGGCGACGAGACCACCGGCACCCTCGGCGACATCCTCGCGCTGCGTGCCCGCACCCGCGGTGCCGCCGGCGTGGTCACCGATGGCGGCGTGCGCGACTTCGACGCGGTCGCCGAGATCGGGCTGCCGGTGTTCTCGAAGGGCGCGCACCCGTCGGTGCTCGGCCGCAAGCACGTGCCCTGGGAGTTCGACGTCACGATCGGCTGCGGCGGGGCGACCGTGCAGCCCGGCGACGTCATCGTCGGCGACGGCGACGGCGTGATCGTCATCCCCGCGCACCTCGCGGAAGAGGTCGCCGATGCGGCTCTCGCGCAGGAGGACGAGGATGCCTGGATCGCCGAGCAGGTCGCCGCGGGCAACCCGGTCGACGGGCTGTTCCCGATGAACGCCGACTGGCGCGCGAAGTACGAGGCAAGCCGATGACCACGCTCGTGCGCGAGGGCAGCAAGTCCGAGCAGGCCTACACCTGGCTTCGCTCGCGAATCGCCTCGCATGCCTACGGCCCCGGCTACCGCCTCGTGCTCGGTGCCATCGCCCGCGAGCTGCAGATGAGCGTCGTGCCGGTGCGCGAGGCGATCCGCCGCCTAGAGGCCGAGGGCTTCGTCACCTTCGAGCGCAATGTGGGCGCGCACGTGTCGCTGATCGACGAGGACGAGTACGCGCACACCATGCAGACCCTCGGCCTGGTCGAGGGCTCGGCGACCGCGTTGTCCGCTCCCCTGCTCGACGAGGAGGCGCTCGTCCGAGCCGAGCAGATCAACGAGCAGATGCGCGAGCTGCTCGATCACTTCGACGCCCACCGCTTCACGCAGCTGAACCAGCAATTCCACTCGGTGCTGTTCGAGCCCTGCCCGAACCCGCACATCCTCGACCTCGTGCACCGCGGGTGGGGTCGGCTCTCGGGCATCCGGGACTCCACCTTCGCCTACGTGCCGGGCAGGGCCCGGCACTCCGTCGAAGAGCACGAGCAGATCCTCCAGCTGATCCGCGACGGCGCCGAGCCGCTCGAGATCGAGCTGTCCGCACGAAACCACCGCTGGCGCACCCGGGACGCATTCCTGGCTGCCCGGCACTCCCACATCAGCGAAGAAGGACGATGATGACCGACGTCTACACCCCCGCCGACCTCCCCTCGAAGATCCAGCACTACATCGACGGCGAGTTCACGGACTCGATCGACGGCGACACCTTCGCGGTGCTCAACCCCGTCACCAACGAGACGTACGTGCACGCCGCCGCCGGCAAGAAGGCCGACATCGACCGTGCCGTCGCGGCCGCCCGACGCGCCTTCACCGAGGGCCCCTGGCCGCGCATGCTGCCGCGCGAGCGCTCGCGCGTGCTGCACCGCATCGCCGACATCGTCGAGTCGCGCGACGCGCGCCTCGCCGAACTCGAGTCCTTCGACTCGGGTCTGCCGATCACCCAGGCGCTGGGCCAGGCGCGTCGCGCCGCCGAGAACTTCCGATTCTTCGCCGACCTGATCGTCGCGCAGGCCGACGACGCGTTCAAGGTGCCCGGCAAGCAGATGAACTACGTCAACCGCAAGCCGATCGGCGTCGCGGGCCTGATCACGCCGTGGAACACCCCGTTCATGCTCGAGTCGTGGAAGCTCGGCCCGGCGCTGGCCACCGGCAACACCGTCGTGCTCAAGCCCGCCGAGTTCACCCCACTCTCCGCGTCCCTCTGGGCGGGCATCTTCGAAGAGGCGGGACTGCCGCAGGGCGTCTTCAACCTCGTCAACGGCCTGGGTGAAGACGCCGGAGATGCCCTGGTCAAGCATCCCGACGTGCCCCTGATCTCGTTCACCGGCGAGAGCCGCACCGGCCAGATCATCTTCGGCAACGCAGCCCCCTTCCTGAAGGGGCTGTCGATGGAGCTGGGCGGCAAGAGCCCGGCCGTCGTCTTCGACGACGCCGATCTCGACACCGCGGTGGATGCCTGTGTGTTCGGCGTCTTCTCGCTCAACGGCGAGCGCTGCACGGCCGGCAGCCGCATCCTCGTGCAGCGTGGCATCTACGACGAGTTCGTCGAGCGCTTCGCCGCGATCGCAAAGCGGGTCAAGGTCGGCCACCCCCACGACCCCGCCACCGAGGTCGGCGCTCTGGTGCACCCCGAGCACTACGACAAGGTCATGAGCTACGTCGAGATCGGCAAGACCGAGGGACGTCTGATCGCCGGCGGCGGCCGCCCGGAGGGCTTCCCCACGGGCAACTACGTCGCCCCGACCGCCTTCGCCGACGTGGCGCCCGATGCCCGCATCTTCCAGGAGGAGATCTTCGGTCCCGTCGTCGCCATCACGCCATTCGACACCGAGGATGAGGCGCTGGCCCTCGCGAACAACACGCGCTACGGCCTCGCCGCGTACATCTGGACCAACGACCTCAAGCGCGCCCACAATTTCGCGGGCGCAGTGGAGGCCGGCATGGTGTGGCTGAACTCGAACAACGTGCGAGACCTCCGCACCCCGTTCGGTGGCGTCAAGGCATCCGGGCTCGGACACGAGGGCGGGTACCGCTCGATCGACTTCTACACCGATCAGCAGAGCGTGCACATCACCCTCGGCGCGCCGCACAACCCCGCCTTCGGCAAGCAGGACCTCGACGACCCCGACCCGCGCTGACCCGTCGACAGGCTCAGGCACTCGACCGGGGACCACCCCATCCTCAAGACAAGCAAGGACGCTGACATGACCGATCACGAAGGCAAGACCCTCACCTCGTCCGGCTTCTACGTAAGCCAGGAGGCGCCGATCCGCACCGACGACCCCATCGCGACGCCCGTCGCGAGCCCACCCGACATCCTGCGCTGCGCGTACATGGAGCTCGTCGTCACCGACCTCGCCGCGTCGCGGGAGTTCTACGTCGACATCCTCGGGCTGTACGTCACCGAGGAGGACGAGCACACCATCTACCTGCGCTCGACCGAGGAGTTCATCCACCACAACCTCGTGCTGCGCAAGGGCGAGGTCGCGGCCGTCGCCGCGTTCTCGTACCGGGTGCGCACCCCCGACGACCTCGACCGCGCGGTGGAGTTCTACACCGAGCTCGGTTGCGACGTGCGACGCGAGGCCGGCGGTTTCGTCAAGGGCATCGGCGACTCGGTGCGCGTGGTCGACCCGCTCGGATTCCCGTACGAGTTCTTCCACCAGAGCGAGCACGTCGAGCGGATGTCGTGGCGCTACGACCTGCACATCCCCGGCGAGCTGGTGCGGCTGGACCACTTCAACCAGGTCACCCCCGACGTGCCGCGTGCGGTGCGCTACATGCAGGACCTGGGCTTCCGCGTCACCGAGGACATCCAGGACGCCGAGGGCACCGTGTATGCGGCGTGGATGCGCCGCAAGCCCACCGTGCACGACACCGCGATGACCGGCGGCGACGGACCGCGCATGCACCACGTGTGCTTCGCGACGCACGAGAAGCACAACATCCTCGCCATCTGCGACAAGCTCGGCGCCCTGCGCCGCTCGGACGCCATCGAGCGGGGCCCGGGCCGGCACGGCGTCAGCAACGCGTTCTACCTGTATCTGCGCGACCCCGACGGTCACCGCGTCGAGGTCTACACGCAGGACTACTACACCGGCGATCCCGACAACCCGGTCGTCACCTGGGACGTGCACGACAACCAGCGCCGCGACTGGTGGGGCAACCCCGTCGTGCCCAGCTGGTACACCGACGCGTCGCTCGTGCTCGACCTCGACGGCAACCCGCAGCCCGTGCGAGCGCGCACCGACTCCAGCGAGATGGCCGTCACCATCGGAGCGGACGGCTTCTCGTACACCCGCCCCGACGAGGGCGAGAAGTCGATGCCCGAGTGGAAGCAGGGCGAGTACAAGCTCGGACACCAGCTGTGACCCTTCCCGCCGAGACCATTGCGGCGCTGGCCGCCGAGCTCGCCGAGGCCGAGCGGACGCATGGCGTGATGCCGCGCATCACCGCCCGGTATCCGGATGCCACGGTCGAGGACTCGTACGCCATCCAGGGCGTCTGGCGTGACTCGCAGGTCGCTGCCGGGCGCCGCCTGGTCGGCCGCAAGATCGGACTGACCTCGCGCGCCATGCAGCAGGCGACGGGGATCACCGAGCCCGACTACGGCGTGATGTTCGACGACACCGTGTATTCCTCGGGGGCGGAGATCCGGTTCGACGACTTCTCGAACGTGCGCATCGAGGTCGAGCTGGCCTTCGTGCTGAAGACGCCGCTCGAGGGTCCCGACTGCACCCTCGACGATGCCCTCGCGGCGATCGACTACGCCGTGCCGGCACTCGAGGTGCTCAACTCGCACATCGAGCTGGAGGGGCGCACCATCGTCGACACGATCAGCGACAACGCCGCCTACGGCGCGATGGTGCTCGGCGACGTGCACATGCGACCGGACGAGATCGACCTGCGTTGGGTGCCCGGCGTGCTGTCGAAGAACGGTCAGATCGAGGAGACCGGCGTGGCTGCCGGAGTCCTCGGGCATCCGGCCACCGGCGTCGCATGGCTGGCGAACAAGTTCCACCAGCACGGCGCGCGACTCGAGGCGGGCGAGATCATCCTGGCAGGATCGTTCACACGGCCCATGTGGGTCGAGCGCGGCGACGAGGTGCTGTGCGACTACCGCGAGATGGGAACGATCGCATGCCGCTTCGTCTAGAGCCCACCTTCCGAGACGCGCTGGCGGCCGCCGATCGACCCCTGATCGGCATGTGGCTGAGCACCGGCACGGCCCTGAACGCCGAGATCTGCGCCGGCTCGGGCATCGACTGGCTGCTCATCGACATGGAGCACGGCCCGAACACCGTCGTCTCGGTTCAGCAGCAGCTGCAGGTGATCGCCGCGTATCGGGTGCCCACCATCGTGCGCGTGCCGGTGAACGATGCGGTGATCATCAAGCAGGTGCTCGACACCGGCGCGCAGAACCTGCTCGTGCCGATGGTCGGCTCGGCCGCGGAGGCGCAGGCGGCGGTCGCCGCCGTGCGCTATCCGCCGCAGGGCGTGCGCGGGGTCGGCTCCGGTCTCGCGCGCAGCGGTCGATGGGGACGGGTGGCGGGCTACGTGCCGAATGCGTCGGAGACGATCTCGCTGTTCGTGCAGATCGAATCGGCGGATGCCGTGGACGCGGCGGCCGAGATCGCCGCGGTCGACGGCGTCGACGGCGTGCTCGTCGGCCCCGCCGACCTCGCGGCCTCGATGGGCCTCCCCGGTCAGCAGGCGCACCCCGACGTGCTCGCCGCCGTGCAGCGCGTCTTCGAGGCGGTGAGCGCTGCCGGCAAGAAGGTGGGCGTGAACGCGTTCGACCCCGCCGGCGCCGACGCCTACCTCGCCGCGGGAGCGCACTTCCTCTCCGCGAGCGCCGACGTGACGATCCTCGCCCGCGGCACCGAGGCGCTCGCGGCGCGCTTCATCCCGGCATCCGGCAACGGCGAGACCGACCAGTACTGAACTCGGATTGCTCCTCTCGAGCTGTCAGAGGCTGACGAGCAGCAGCGCCGCCGCCATCACCACGCCCGAGCCGAGCAGCGTCACGAACGTGTAGCCGAGGATGTCGCGCATCTTCAGCCCCGCGATCGCGAGCACCGGCAGCGCCCAGAACGGCTGGATCATGTTCGTCCACTGGTCGCCGTAGGCAACGGCCATGATCGCGATCGAGGGGTCGACGCCCAGCTGGTTGGCGGCGTCGAGCATGATGGGCCCCTGTACGGCGAACTGCCCGCCGCCCGAGGGCACGAAGAAGTTCACGATGCCCGCCGAGAGGAGCGCGAGCACGCCGAACGTGGTCGGCGTGGCGATCGAGACGAAGGCATCCGAGAACAGCTGGATCAGGCCAGAGCTCGCCATGATGCCGAGGATCCCGGCGTACAGCGGGAACTGCACGAGGATCTCGCCCACGTTCGAGGCGGCCCGCTTCGTGAGATGGATCAGCTCGAACGGATTGCGCACCAGCAGCAGGATCAGCGCGAGGAACGACCAGTTCACGATGTCGAGAGTGAGGGTGCCGCCCTGCGAGAAGTGCACGATCAGGTAGGCGACGAGGGCGAGGCCGAGCACGAGAGTCAGAACGCGGGAGGCGTCGATGCGGTCAGCAGGGGTCACCACCTCGTCATCCATCTCATCCTCAGCCTCCGATCCGACGTGCGCCGGCAGCTCGTATACGGGTTCATCCTTACGCGGACGGATCAGGAGGAAGAGCAGCGCGCACACGATGATCACACCGAGAGCGGCCAGCATGTTCCAGCCCGCGAAGGTCGTCTGCGTGACCGGGATCACCTCTCCGCCGAGGCTCGACTCGAGGAAGGAACCAGGGGTCGCGGCGGTCAGCGGTCCCGAACCGGAGTACCCCATGTGCCAGACGACGAAGCCCGAGTAGCCGGCCGCGACCAGCAGCGGGAAGTGCACCTTCATACCGCGCTCGCGTGCCTGCACGGCGATCTCGCGGGCGAGCAGCGTGCCGACGATCAGCCCGAGACCCCAGGTGATCAGGCTGGCCACCGCCGCGACGACGAAGACGAAGACGTACGCCATCGCGGCGCTGTTGGGCACGCGGGCGAGCGCGCGCAGCAGCTTCTGCACGGGGCGAGTGTTGGCGAGCATGTATCCCAGCAGAAGGATCAGGCACATCTGGGTCATGAACGCCAGCAGTCCCGCCAGGCCGTCACCCCAGCCCTTCACCACATCGACCGGGCTGGCCTGCGTCAACGTCATGGCGAGCACCGCGACGATCAGAGTGAGCACGATCGCGAAGGTCAGCGCCGATGGCACCCACCTCTCGAGGAACCGGTTCACAGGGCGCATCATGCTGCGCTTCTCGGGTCTTGCCTGCGTCGTGGGCATGGCGGAAACTCCTTCGTCTCGAAATGCTCTTCTCCGACCATAGCCACCTCGCAGGCGACGCTTCGGCGAGTCATAGCATCCGCCGCCAGACTGGCGTCATGAGCTTCGAGACGCTTCGGGCGCTGGCCGACCGCGCCGCCCTCTTCACCACCCTCCGCCAGGATCAGCTCGCGTCGGCGACCGAGTCGCTGGGCGAGCACCGCTGGGACGCCGACCTCGCCGCCGGCACGTTCACCTTCATCTCGCACGACGACGATGCCCGCACTTTCGAGGCGGTTCCGCATCTGCTCATCTCGATCGCGCCGGGCCCGCGTTCGATGATGTGGTCGTGGGCGCTGCCGCAGGGCGACCGAAGCGGCATCACAGACGCGCTGCGCGCGTACGGCGAGCAGCACGGCATCACAGAGCTGACGCGGGGCGAGGTGCCCTTCCCCGACGACATCGGCGATGACGTCGACTCGTGGATCGCCGACGTCGCACACGTCATCGGCGCAGCCGCGGTCGAGATCACCGGTCGCTCGCCATACTACTCGGCGCCCTTCGGCGGCGGATCCCGGGCCGTGCTGCTGCTCGATGCGCCGCTGCCGGCGCTCACCGTGGCGGCCGCGGTCGCCGCCCTGCCCCGCGTGATGAGCGGGCTCGAGCTGAACGACCCGCGCGCATCCGTCTGGGATCTCGCCCGCCTCGCCGGATGGCGGCTGGAGTGGTCGGACGACGCGTTCTCGGCGGCCGAGGTGACCGACGCCACTGGATCTGCGACCTTCGACTTCGACGAGTACGCGCGGATCAGCGGCATCCGCGGTCGTCTCGCCGCGACGGCATGACCCCGGCTCGCGCCCGCTCCTGATCACGTCATCAGGGGGCGGCGCGATGCTTCGAGTCGGCGTCGACGGATCAGCCCGCGGCGCGCTCCGCGGCCTCGACGACGTTCGTCATCAGCAGCGCGACCGTCATCGGGCCGACGCCGCCGGGGTTCGGCGAGATGAAGCCGGCGACCTCGGCGACATCGGGGTGCACGTCACCGTAGACCTTCGATCTGCCGGTCTCGGGGTCGTCTTCGCGCGTGACGCCCACGTCGAGCACGGCGGCTCCGGGCTTGACGTCCTCCGCGGTGATGAGGTGCTTGACCCCAGCGCCAGCGACGATCACGTCGGCCTGACGCAGGTACGGCGCCATGTCGGGGGTGCCGGTGTGCACCTGGGTGACCGTCGCGTTGACGTCGCGACGCGTGAGCAGCAGACCCATCGGACGCCCGATGGTCACACCGCGACCGACGACCACGACGTGCTTGCCGCCCAGGTCGTAGCCGTTGCGCTGCAGCAGCTCGATCACGCCGCGCGGGGTGCACGGCAGCGGAGTGTGGATCGTTCCGTTGACGTTCAGCACCAAGCGCCCGAGGTTCGTCGGGTGCAATCCGTCGGCATCCTTCGCCGGGTCGATCCGCTCGAGGATCGCGTCGGTGTCGAGGTGCTTCGGAAGGGGCAGCTGAACGATGTAGCCGTGGCAGGCGTCGTCGGCGTTGAGCTCGTCGATCAGGGCCTCGACCTCGGCCTGCGTGGCATCGGCGGGCAGCTCGCGCTGGATCGAGTTCATGCCGATCGCCTCGGACTGCCGGTGCTTCATGCCGACGTACAGCTGCGAGGCCGGGTCGGCGCCGACCAGCACCGTCGCGATGCCGGGCACGACGCCCCGCTCGCGCAGCGCTGCGACGCGCTCTGCCAGCTCGCTCTTGATGGCGGCGGCGGCTGCCTTCCCGTCGAGGATCTTCGCGGTCATGTCTGCCCCTTCTCTCCGCGTTCATCCCCGCGAAACTTCTGCTCCGGCACGAGACAGGGCGCCGTGCGTCCTGTCTCGTGCCGGAAAGGAAGTCTCGCGGGTGGGTTCCGGATGCTTACTGCTGCAGGTTCGGGTACAGCGGGAACGCGCCGGCGAGCGCGTCGATGCGGGCGCGCAGCGCCTCGACGCCGGCACCGGGCTGCAGCGCGAGCGCGATCACGTCGGCCACCTCGGTGAACTCGGCGTCGCCGAAGCCCCGGGTCGCGAGCGCGGGGGTGCCGATCCGCAGGCCCGAGGTGACCATCGGCGGGCGCGGGTCGTCGGGCACCGCGTTGCGGTTCACGGTGATGTGGATTTCGTGCAGCAGATCCTCGGCCTGCTTGCCGTCGATCTCGGCGTCACGCAGATCGACGAGCACGAGGTGCACGTCGGTGCCGCCCGAGCGCACGGCGATGCCGGCATCCTTCACGTCCTGCTGCGACAGGCGCTCGGCGATGATCGCCGCGCCGCGCAGCACGCGCTCCTGGCGCTCCTTGAACTCCTGCGTGCCGGCGATCTTGAACGCCGTCGCCTTGGCGGCGATCACGTGCATGAGCGGACCGCCCTGCTGACCGGGGAAGACGGCCGAGTTGATCTTCTTCGCGATGTCGGCATCGTTGGTGAGGATGAAGCCCGAGCGGGGTCCGCCGATCGTCTTGTGCACCGTCGACGACACGACATGTGCGTGGGGCACGGGGTTCGGGTGCAGGCCCGCGGCGACCAGACCGGCGAAGTGCGCCATGTCGACCCAGAGCAGCGCTCCGACCTCGTCGGCGATCGCCCGGAAGGCGGCGAAGTCGAGGGTGCGCGGGTAGGCCGACCAGCCCGCGATGATCACCTTCGGCTTGTGCTCGAGGGCGAGACGGCGCACCTCGTCCATGTCGATGGTCGAGGTCTCGGGGTTCACGCCGTAGGCGACGATGTCGTACAGGCGGCCCGAGAAGTTGATCTTCATGCCGTGCGTCAGGTGGCCGCCCTGGTCGAGCGAGAGACCGAGCAGCGTGTCGCCGGGGCGGGCGATGGCGTGCAGCACGGCGGCGTTGGCAGTGGCGCCGGAGTGCGGCTGGACGTTGGCGAACTCCGCGCCGAACAGCTCCTTGGCGCGGGCGATCGCCAGCTCTTCAGCGACGTCGACCTCTTCGCAGCCGCCGTAGTAGCGACGGCCCGGGTAACCCTCGGCGTACTTGTTGGTGAGCACCGAGCCCTGCGACTGCAGCACCGACACCGGCACGAAGTTCTCGGACGCGATCATCTCGAGGAAGGTCTGCTGACGCTTCAGCTCGCGATCGAGCACCTCGGCGATCTCGGGGTCGACCTCGGCGAGCGGGGCGTTGAAGTAGCGATCGGTCATGACGGTCTCCTGTTCACACGGGAAATAGGGGTGTTCCTCATCGGCCCAGGCGCGCGGTCGATTCCTATGAGGCCGCTCCCCGGTGGTGACCCACCCAGACGCCAGTCGCGACGCAAGAAGCTTAGCGGATCGATCTCATCCGTCCCCAGCGCGTCGGCGTCCAGCACGTCACATTCGCCCCCGGGATACATTCGATCCATGGTCTTTTCCGGGCCCCGCGACGCGGGTGCCCGCGCACCCGACAGATTCTGGAGCAGCCGATGACCCTGGAGCAGGCGATCACCACCGACTTCCGCGGCACCCGCGTCATCCATTCGGCTCGGGTCGTCGACGGCGACGGCAGCATCACCGAGGAGGGGTGGGTGCGCTTCGAGGGGGGCCGGGTCGCGGCACGCGGCACGGGCGGCGACTGGACCGCCGCCGACGAGGTGATCGACGCGACCGCCGTCGCCGGACCGGATGCCCTGCTCACCCCCGGCTTCATCGACATCCATGGACACGGCGGGGCGGGCGTCGCTTACGACGACGGCATCGAGGCGATCCGCCGCGGTCGGGCCATGCATCGCAGCCACGGCACGACCCGCGCCGTGATCTCACTTGTCACGGCGACGGTCGACGAGCTCGCCGAGCAGGTCGCCTCGATCGCTGACCTCACCGAGACCGACGCCGACATCCTCGGCAGCCATCTGGAAGGGCCCTTCCTCGACCCCGGGCACCAAGGCGCCCATGAGCCGTCGCTGCTTCGGCATCCGCAGTCGTCGGATGTGACCCGACTGCTCGAGGCGGGCCGCGGCACAGTCAGGCAGGTGACGCTCGCCCCCGAGCTGCCCGGCGGGCTCGAGGCCGTGCGCCTGGTCGTCGCCGCAGGAGCGGCGGCGGCCGTCGGCCACACCGACGCCGACGCCGACATCGCGCAGCAGGCGTTCGACGCCGGGGCGACCATCCTCACTCACGCGTTCAATGCGATGAACGGCATCCACCATCGCGCGCCTGGACCGGTGCTGACCGCCGCGGCCGATCACCGCGTCGTGCTCGAGGGCATCGCCGACGACTTCCACCTCTCGCCGCGCATCATCAAGCTGCTCTTCGACGTCGCCCCGGGCCGTGTCGCTCTGATCACCGACGCGATGGCCGCCGCCGGCAGCGCCGACGGCCACTACGACCTCGGCGCGGTGAAGGTCACGGTGAAGGGTGGCATGGCGCGCACCGACGGCACCGGATCCATCGCGGGCTCCACGCTCACGCAGGACGTCGCGCTGCGACGAGCCGTGGCCGCAGGGGTGCCCCTGGGGGACGCCGTGCAGGCGCTCACCGCCACGCCCGCGCGGGCGGTCGGCTGCGGCGCATCACTGGGCGCGCTGCAGCCGGGCATGGTCGCCGATGCGGTGCTGCTCAGCGCCGGATATGACGTGGCTCGCGTCTGGGTCGGAGACGCCCCACGCCGTTGAGCGTCCCCCCGATCCCGCGGCCGCGCGCCGGGCTCTGACCGTTGCGCAGTCCCGACAAGCGTCTCCGCGAAGACCGTTGCGCAGTCCCGACAAGCGTCTCCGCGAAATCGTGGGAGCGCTCTTGCACGTTCTCCACAGGGTGTGGCCCGAAGACGCGTTTCGGGTGAGAATGAACGAGGACGTGTGATCGCTCACGCGTCTCTTCTCATGAGAGCGTTCCCGGGGTGGGGGGAGGACAGGCCATGGCATTGCGCGACGCGAGCAGTCCGGCGGTGGCCGATGTCGAGCTCGTGCTGCGCACCAGATCGGGGGATGCCGAGGCCTTCGGCGAGCTGTGGGGTCGCCATCACGCCTCCGGCATGGCTGTGGCCAGGGCGCTGACCTCTTCGACCGCCCCCGACGACCTCGTGCGGGAGGCGTACACCCGCATCCATCAGGCCATCCTCAAGGGCGGCGGGCCCAACGGCTCATTCCGCGCCTATCTGTTCACGAGCATCCGCAACGCTGCAGCCTCGGGGCGCGGAGCCGACGGCTCGGCTGCGGACGAGATCGAGACCGGATCAGCCGACGAGGCGCTCGACCGCGGACTGATCGCACAGGCGTTCCGCTCGCTGCCATCGCGCTGGCAGGAGGTGCTCTGGTACACCGAGATCGAGCGGATGAAGCCGTCCGAGATCGCACCGCTGCTCGGGACGAGCGCCGGCGCCGTTTCGCAGCTGAGCTTCCGCGCTCGCGACGGCCTGCGCGAGGCCTGGTTCCAGGCCCATCTGCGCAGCGTAGGACGAGGCTCCGACTGCCACTGGACGATCGAGAATCTCGGCGCGCATGGGCGCGGCAACCTCAGCGCCCGTGCCCAGCGACGCGTCGACGACCACCTCGAGACGTGCCCACGGTGCACGATCGTGGCGACCGAGGCCGACGACGTGGCCGAGCATCTGCCCGTCGTGCTGCTGCCGCTCGTGCTCGGCGCGAGCGCCGGCGGAGCGTACCTCTCCTCCATCGACGCCGGTTCCGACCCCGCGGGCGCGTCGGCATCGCAGCCGACCGCGATGCCGAGCAGCGTCGTGGGCGGCGTCATCGGCACCACCGCCGAGACGGCGTCCGGCGGCAGCGCGGCGTCAGCCGCGGCGCCCGATGGAAGGACCGGATCGATCCTCGGCATCGAGGCGGTCGTCGGAGCGGGATCGGTCGCCCTCCTGGTCGCGGGAGTCGTCGCGGCCGCAGCCGTGGTGCCGACTCTGATCTCAGGGGCCCCGTCGACATCGCGCCCGAACGCGGCGGATCCGGGCTCGTCATCGATCGCGTCCGAGGTCGAGCCCGACGAATCGATGAACACCGATCGGCCGATGGTGATCCGCGTCGAAGACGGCCGGGCCCGACCTGCGCCGCGCATCCCGCCGGCTCCGGTCCCCCACGTTCCGAAGGCGATCCGCCCCGTCATCCCGGCGCCGGTCCCGGCGACCGAGCCGATCGCGCCGGCGCCGTCTGCATCGCCGTCGCCCCAGCCCGATCCCGGCGCCACGCCACCCCCTTCGTCCGAGCCCACCCCCACGCCGACCCCCACGCCGGATCCGACTCCGTCTCCGGACCCGACGCCAACACCCGGTGACGGCTCTGCGACGGGTGACGGCTCGATGACGGGCGATGAGACGAAACCGGGTGGCGGGCCGGCGCCCGATGACGGGACCGTCCACGAGGGTGACCCGATCATCCCCCGTGATGAGACAGCGCCCGCCGACGGGAATCCGCCGCAGGAGACCGCCGAATAGACTGGGATCATGTCCCAGAACACCGCCGCCGAACCTGGCGTCCAGCGTCCGGCGATCACCCCCCTCGACATCGTCCGCGTTCTGGTGCTGATCGCCGCTCTCGCCTCGCTCGCCCTATGGGGCTTCGGCGAGTGGCCCATGCCCTGGAACATCGTCGTCGGCATCGGAGCACCTGTCGCCACGCTGCTCATCTGGGCGCTGTTCCTCTCTCCCCGCCCCGTGCTGCGCCTGCACCCCTTCCTGCGCGCACTGGTCGAGGTGCTCATCTACGTCGGAGTCACCCTGGCCTGGTGGTCGATGGGGCAGGCCTGGGCCGGGATCGCGTTCGCCGTGGTCGCCGTCACGTCCGGAGTCATCGCCGGACGACGAGCGCTGGGCTGATCCGTCGTGCAGCCGAGCACGAGCACGACCGTCCTCGAACGCCTAACCCGCGAACTCGGTGACATCGTCGACACCTCCGCGTCCGCCCTCGACGACGCCCGTGCAGACCGCAGCGGACACCGCTCCGCCGGTGCGCCGATCGCCGTCGTGCATGCCAGATCGGTCGACGACGTGCAGCGCGTGATGCGCATCGCCTCCGCCACGGCCACTCCCGTGGTGGTGCGCGGCGCCGGCACGGGACTGGCCGGTGCCGCGAATGCCGGCCCGGGCGAGATCGTGCTCTCGACCGTGCGGATGGACCGCATCCTCGAGGTGCGGCCGGATGATCTGCTCGCCGTCGTCGAGCCCGGCATCCTGAACGCCGAGCTGAACGCCCAACTGGCCGCCCACGACCTGTGGTGGCCACCGGACCCGGCCAGCCGTGAGATCTCGACGGTCGGCGGCAACATCGCGACCGGCGCGGGGGGACTGCTCTGCGCGAAGTACGGCGTCGTCCGCGACGCGGTACTTGGCGTCGACATCGTCCTCGCCGACGGTCGGCTGCTGCGGCTGGGCCATCGCACCGTGAAGGGCGTCACCGGCCTGGATCTGACCTCGCTCGTGATCGGCTCGGAGGGCCGCCTCGGCGTCATCGTCGGCGCCACGCTCAAGCTGCGCCGGCTCGTGCAGGGCACGACCTGCACGATCGCCGCATCGTTCCCCACCGTGCGCGACGGTGCCGCGGGCTCGGCTGCCGTCACCGCCGCGGGCGTGCAGCCCGCGATCATGGAGCTGATGGATGCCGCATCCCTCGCAGCCGTGCACGCGCTGCTTCGGCTGCCCGCACCCGCGTCCGGCGCCGCACAGCTGACCATCCAGACCGACGGTCCTGCCGCCAGGGCCGAGGCGGAGCGCATCGCGACCGTGCTGCGTGAGGCAGGCGGCACGGTCGTGCTCTCCGACGACCCGCTCGAGGGTGAACGGCTCCTCGCGGTGCGCCGCTCGATGCATCCGGCGATGGCTGCGCTCGGCACGACCCTGATCGAGGACGTCGCGGTGCCCCGCAGCGCGATGGCCGCGATGTTCGACGAGATCGCCCGCATCGAGCGCGAGTTCGACGTCAGCATCCCGACCGTCGCGCATGCCGGCGACGGCAACCTGCATCCGAATTTCATCTTCGAGGGAGAGATCGTCCCGCAGCGCATCTGGGCGGCGGCCGACGAGCTGTTCCGCGCGGCGATCCGTCTCGGCGGCACGCTCACCGGTGAGCACGGGGTCGGTGTGCTCAAGAGCCGATGGCTGGCTGACGAGCTCGGCGAAGACCAGTGGGAGATCCAGCGGCAGATACTCGCCGTGTTCGACCCGCAGGGGATCCTGAACCCCGGCAAGGTGTACACCGATGCCTGACATCCGCGTCAGCGCCGCGGTGATCGTCGACGACCGAGGCCGTGCACTCGTGGTGCGCAAGCAGGGCACCACGAGGTTCATGCAGCCAGGCGGCAAACCCGAGGCCGGCGAGAGCCCCGCCGGCACCCTCATCCGCGAGCTGGAGGAGGAGCTGTCGCTGCGCGTCAGCGAGGCCGACCTCACCCCGCTGGGGACCTTCGTGTCGGCGGCGGCTAACGAGCCCGATCACCGGGTGATCGCGGATGCATTCGCGCTGCGCGCGCGGGCGGACGATGTGATCGTGCAGGCCGAGCTCGCAGAGCTGCGCTGGCTCGAGCCCGGCGACTGGACGAGCGTTCCGCTCGCGCCGCTGAGCACCGAGCACCTGCTGCCGATCGCCTGGTCCTGATCACGGCGGTCCTGATCCGGGCGACCGGCGGCGGAGTACGTCAGATGCCCTGCCAGGCCGGCTTGTTGTCGTAGCTGTAGCGGTAGTAATCGGCCAGCGCGAGCTTCGAGGCGGCGGCTTCGTCGAGCACGACCGTGACGTGCGCGTGCAGCTGCACGGCCGACGCGGGCATCATCGCGCTGACCGGGCCCTCGAGTGCGGCCGCGACGGCGTCGGCCTTCGCCTCGCCGAAGGCGAGCAGCACCAGGTGGCGCGCGCGCAGGATCGTGCCGAGCCCCTGGGTGATGCAGTGGCGCGGAACCTCGTCGATCGAGTCGAAGAAGCGCGCGTTGTCCTCCCGGGTCTGCTCGGTGAGCGTCTTCAGGCGCGTGGTCGAGGCGAACGACGAGCCGGGCTCGTTGAAGCCGATGTGCCCGTCGGTGCCGATCCCGAGCAGCTGCAGATCGACGCCGCCGGCCTCGATGATGTCGCGCTCGTAGTCGTCACCCGCATGCCGGATGGTCTCGAGATCTCCGTTCGGCACGCGGATCAGCTCGGGGTCGAGCCCGAGCGGCTCGATGACCTCGCGGGTGATGACCGAGCGGTAGCTCTCGGGATGCGCGACGTCGAGCCCGACGTACTCGTCGAGGGCGAAGCCGCGCACGTGCGACACATCGTGACCTGCCAGGCGATCGCGCAGCGCCTCGTAGACCGGCAGCGGCGTCGATCCCGTCGCGAGGCCGAGCACGGGGTTCTTCACCTCGTCGATGAGCCGGACGATCTCGTCCGCGACGAGGGCGCCTGCGGCGGCCTTGCTCTCGAGGATCACGACTTCAGCCATGAACGGGCATCTCCTTCTCGAAGGGGTCGATCTCGGCGAGCGCAGAGCTCAGCAGCGCGGCGCCGATCGCCGCGACCGGGGAATCGGCGGGCAGCAGCTCGATTCTCTCATCGAGGCGCAGCGTCTGCAGAAACGGTGACTCGGCGGCGTCACGCCGCAGCCACGCGCGGATGCCGATCGAGCGGATGCTCTGCAGGGGCGCTCCGAGCTGTTCGATCAGCTCGGTCGCCGCCGCCACCGCGCCGTCCAGCACGGCCGCGTCGCCCCAGCCCGTCCGCCGGCGGATGCCGCCGAGCCGCGTGCCGTCATCGCTGGCGCGACCCCGCGATCTTCGTGCCGCCCACGTCGAGGCCGATGCGCACGCCGCTCTGAGCCACGCCGATCACGAGACGCCCAGCTGCGCCGAGAGGACCATCACCGCAGCCCCCCTGAGCACGATGTCCGCCTGCTCGGTGAGCCGGATGTCGACGTCGGCGAAGACGCCGTCGAGCGTGCGCGCGTGCAGCATGCGCGTCGCGGCCTCGACGAAGTCGCCAGCGAGCAGGTCGCGAGGTCCGGCGAGCACCACCTGCGACAGGTCGAGCGCTGCGACGATCGGCGCCAGTGCGATGCCCAGCCGTGCGCCGGCCTGCGCGAGGATCTCCGCGCGACGCGCGGGCTCGGCGTCGATCATGCCCTGCAGGTGCGGGACGCTGACCCAGGCTTCGAGGCATCCGCGGTTGCCGCAGGCGCACAGCGGGCCCTCGTCGGTGCCGGTGACGACGTGGCCGATCTCACCGGCGGCGAAGCGGCCGCCGATGATGGCCTGGCCTCCGGCGATGAGTCCCGCGCCGACGCCTCGCCCGATCCTGATGAGCATCAGGTCGGATCGAGCGGCGCCGAAGGTGTACTCGGCGAGCACGGCCGCATTCGCGTCGTTGCGCACCAGCACCGGCAGCGCGAACTCCTCGTGCATGCGCTGCTCGAGCGGGAGATCGCTCCAGCTGAGGTTCGGCGCGCTGAGCACCGTGCCGTCCGTGCGCACGATGCCGGGGCTGCCCACGCCTATGCCGAGCACCGGTCGATCCGCGTCCGCGATGAGCTCGCGCACGAGCCGCACCACTCCCGCGTACGCCTGCTCGGCGCCGACGTCGACCGGAAGCGATACGGTGCGACGGTGCAGCATCTCGCCGTCGAGGTTCAGCACGGCGCCCTGGAACGAATCGGTCCCCGAGAGGTCGACGCCGATGATCTGATGACCGTCGCGATCGATGTCGATGACGATCGGCGGCTTGCCGGGGCCCGCCGCCTCGCGCACGCCGATCTCGCGGACGATGCCGTCGGCGATGCACTCCCCCACCAGGTCGGAGATGGTGACGCGCGTCAGACCCGTCTCGCGGGAGAGATCGGCGCGGCTCATCTCGCCGCGGTGGTAGAGCGTCTGCAGCACGAGCGAGCGGTTGTGCGACCTCGCCTGCTCGGGCAGCACCTTGCCTGTCGCCCGCAGTCCGCGAGCACCGCCGAACGATCCGCTGACGATGGGAGGCGCCGTCGCCGCCGATCGGCGATCAATGGAGGAGTTCACATTTGTGAGTACAACTTCCGAACCAGCCCTGCGCAAGAGCGACGCGTCATCGCGCCATCGCTTTACCGAAACGTTACCGTCGGCCGCGCACTCCCCTGCGGACGTTGCCTCCCCGTTACCACCCGTCCCGTACCATGAAAAGACATGTCACGCAGCATCTTGGGGGGTGAGTCCGTGACCGACCTGATCTCCGGCCCCGGCACAGGCCAGTCGAACGCCGTCTCATCGGACGCCGAGATGATGGCTCAGCCGCCGTCGGCCGGCACCCCCGCCATGGAATGGGCGCCCATGGAGCCGGCTCCGAAGAAGCGCCGGATCGGTCTCTGGATCGGTCTCGGCGCCGGTGTGCTCGCCCTGGCAGCGGGCGCCGCATCGCTGATGCTGATCGCGCCCGGCACCACAGTGGCGGGCGTGTCGGTCGGCTTCATGACCCCGGGGATGGCTGCGGAGGCGGTCAGCACGCGCCTGGCGTCGACCGAGGTGCAGCTGACCGGGGCCGGAGCCGGAGAGCGCCTCGCCGGCGCCGACCTGGGCGCCAGCATCGATGCGGCCGGGCTGACCGATCAGGCCTTCGCCGAGCGCCCGATGTGGAACCTCGGCGCGTGGATGGGTGAGCCGATCACTGCCGACGTGACCCTCGACGCCGAGACGGCCGACAGTGCTCTGCGCGCCGCGGTGCCGTCCAGCTACACCCCCGCCACCGACGCGACGGTCGTCTTCGATCCGGCGGCCCAGGCGTACACCGCGACTGCAGCCGAACCGGGCACGGGCGTGTCGGTCGACGATCTGACCACGGCGTTCACCGACGCCGTCACCGCGGGCAGGACCTCGTTCGACTACACCGCCGATCCCGCCGCCGTGCCGCCGCTGATCACCGACGCCAAGGCCGCCGAGACGGTCGAGCAGCTGAACGCGATGCTGGCCGCGGCCGGCTTCTACGTCGGCGAGGAGCGCACGGTGCCGGTGGCGCCCGACGTCGTCGCGTCGTGGCTCACCGTCGAACCCGTCGACGGCGAGCTGCAGATCTCGGCGGATGCCGCAAAGATCCAACCTGCCGTGGATGCCCTGCCCGCACAGGTGAACCGCGACACCGTGAACGCCACCAACATCGTCGACTCCGACGGCAAGGTCCTCAAGGCGCTCACCGAGGGCCTGGAAGGACGCGTGCTCGGCGACACCTCGACGACCGCGGCCGACTTCGCCAAGGAGCTGGGAGGCGGCGACGCGACCTTTGCACTCCCCGTCACGGCGACCCCGTTCGAATCGACCAGCCTGTTCCGCCGCGTCGAGGTCGACCTCAGCGAACAGCGCACCTACCTGTACGAGAACGAGAAGCTCGTGAAGTCGTGGGCGGTCTCCACCGGCACGAACGGCACGCCCACCGACAAGGGCCGCTTCCGCGTGTACGCTCAGCTGCGCACGCAGGACATGCGCGGCAGCAACGCCGACGGCAGCAAGTACGTCACCAAGGGCGTGCCGTACATCACCTACTTCAACGGCGATGAGGCGCTGCACGGCACCTACTGGCACTCCAACTTCGGCACGCCGATGAGTCACGGCTGCGTGAACATGAGCATCGACGCGGCGCGCTACGTGTGGGAGTTCGCCACCAAGGGCACCGAAGTCTGGGTGCACGACTGACCCGCCGGCGCCCATCGGGCGCGCGAATGCAGAGGAGGCCGGATGCTCAGCATCCGGCCTCCTCTGCGTTCCGCGTCAGAGCGCGTCGATCACGCCGTTCAGCGTAGCGGACGGACGCATCGCGGCCTCCACCTTCTGAGCGTCAGGGCGGTAGTAGCCGCCGATGTCGACCGGCTGACCCTGCACGGCGTTCAGCTCGTCGACGATCGTCTGCTCGTTCGCGGCCAGCGTCTCGGCGATCGGCGCGAACGCGGCCGCCAGCTCGGCGTCCTTCGTCTGCTTCGCCAGCTCCTGCGCCCAGTACAGGCCGAGGTAGAAGTGGCTGCCGCGGTTGTCGATGGTGCCCAGCGCACGCCCGGGTGACCGGTCCTCCTCAAGGAAGGTGCCGGTCGCGGCATCCAGCGTCTCGGCGAGAATGCGCGCCTTCTCGTTGCCGGTGCGGTCGGCGAAGTGCTCAAGCGATGCCGCCAGCGCGAAGAACTCGCCCAGCGAGTCCCAGCGCAGGTAGTTCTCGCCGACCAGCTGCTGCACGTGCTTGGGCGCCGAGCCGCCCGCGCCGGTCTCGAACAGACCGCCGCCGGCCAGCAGCGGCACGATGCTGAGCATCTTGGCGCTGGTGCCGACCTCGAGGATCGGGAACAGGTCGGTCAGGTAGTCGCGCAGCACGTTGCCCGTCACGGAGATGGTGTCGAGGCCGTGACGCATGCGGGCCAGCGTGTAGCGGGTCGCCTCCTCGGGAGCGAGGATCGTGATCGTCAGGCCCGTGGTGTCGAGCGTCGCGAGCCCCTGGTGCACCTTGGCGATGATCTGCGCGTCGTGCGAGCGGTTCGCGTCGAGCCAGAACACGGCCGGAGCGCCGGTCGCGCGGGCTCGGGTCACGGCCAGCTTGACCCAGTCCATGACCGGGATGTGCTTGGTCTGCGTCGCACGCCAGATGTCGCCCGTGCTGACGGTGTGCTCGATGAGCACGGTTCCCTCGCTGTCGAGCACCTGCACGATGCCGTCCGACGCGATCTCGAACGTCTTGTCGTGGCTGCCGTATTCCTCGGCGGCCTGAGCCATGAGGCCGACGTTCGGCACGGTGCCGATCGTCGCCGGGTCGAGCGGACCGTTCGCGATGACGTCGTCGATCACGGCCTGGTAGACCCCGGCGTACGACGAGTCGGGGATGACCGCGATGGTGTCGGCCTCGCCGCCGTCCTTGCCCCACAGCTTTCCGCCGTTGCGCACCAGCGCCGGCATCGAGGCGTCGACGATCACGTCGCTGGGCACGTGCAGGTTGGTGATGCCCTTGTCGGAGTTGACGTACGACAGGCGCGGTCCGCTCTCGATCGCCCGCTCGAACGCCGCGGCGATCTCGTCGCCGCCGGCGACGGTCGACAGACCCGCGAGGATCGAGCCGAGGCCGTCGTTGGCGCTGAGGCCGGCGGCGGCGAGCTGGTCGCCGTACTGCGCGAAGACGTCTCGGAAGAAGGCCTTCACGACGTGGCCGAAGATGATCGGGTCGCTGACCTTCATCATGGTCGCCTTGAGGTGCACCGAGTAGAGCACGTCGTCGGCCTTCGCCTGCTCGAGGGTCTCGGCCAGGAAGGCGTCGAGCTCGGCGGCTGACAGGAACGTCGCGTCGATGATCTCGCGCGGCAGCACTTTGAGGCCCTCCTTCAGCACGGTGATCGTGCCGTCGGCGGCGACATGCTGGAAGCTCAGCACGTCGTCGTGGGCTGCGACCCACGACCGCTCGTTGCTCTTGAAGTCGTCGTGTCCCATCGTGGCGACCCGGGTCTTCGAGCCCTCGGCGAAGGGCTTGTTGCGGTGCGGGTGCTTCTTGGCGTAGTTCTTCACCGCGAGCGGCGCACGACGGTCGCTGTTGCCCTCGCGCAGCACCGGGTTCACGGCCGAGCCCTTGATCTTGTCGTAGCGGGCGCGGACGTCCTTCTCCTCGAGCGACTGCGGCTCGTCGGGGTAGTCCGGGACCTCGAAGCCCCTCTCCTGCAGCTCGGCGATGGCGGCCTTGAGCTGAGGGATGGATGCCGAGATGTTCGGCAGCTTGATGATGTTCGCCTCGGGCAGCGTGGCGAGCCCGCCGAGCTCGGCCAGCGCGTCGCCGACCTGCTGCTCGGGGGTGAGCTTCTGGGGGAAGGCGGCGAGGATGCGACCCGCCAGCGAGATGTCACGGGTCTCCACCTCGATGCCCGCCTGACCGGTGAAGGCCTTGATGATGGGCAGGAACGAGGCGGTGGCAAGAGCCGGCGCCTCGTCTGTGTAGGTGTAGATGATGGCGTCGTCGGTCACCGGGGATCTCCGTTCGCGTGGCAGATTTATCTCGATACCAAGATACCCGAGTCTCCCGCGCCGTCCCCGGTTACGCTCGGAGGCCGCGCTCTCCCACCGATCCCGAGTGACGCGCTAGCCTGGGGTCATGTCGGAACTGCGCGTAGAAGAACTCTCCGCTGCGACGATCGTCGCCGTGAATAATCTGTCGTTGCGTCCGGGCCAGGAGCAGTTCCTCGCTCCGGTGTCGTACGGCATCGCCGCGACGGTCGTGAACCCGCAGACGTCATGGCAGCGCGTGGTGCTGGACGGCGACGAGGTCGTCGGGTTCGTGAGCGCCAGCTTCGATGCGGACACCCCCGATGAGCACTTCCGCAGCGTGCTCTGGCGGATCAACGTCGACGCCGACGAACAGCGCCGCGGCGTGGGAAGCTTCGCCGTGCAGGCGCTGATCGACGAGGCCCGCGCCCGCGGTGTCGACCACGTGAACGTCATCTACGAAGCCGGTGAAGAGGGCCCGGAGGCGTTCTTCCGCCGCGTGGGCTTCGAACCCGTCGGCGAGACCGAGTTCTCCGAGGTCATCGCGCAGATCCGCGTCGACGGCTGACGCCTCGTTCTAGAGGACGCCTGCCCTTCTGAAGGATGCGGGCGGCCCGGGCATCCTTCAAAATCGCGAACATCCTTCAGATTCGTTGTCCACAGTCGACTCGTCGACGGATTCTGTGCACATCTGCTGGGTCGCACGGTCTGCAGTCGCTCTCGTGCGGGCGATTGTTGACTCATGAACATCGTCGGCTGGCTGACCGGACGCGGCGGCATCGCTCATCGTGACGACGCGGCCGATTCGGGGTTCGCACCTTCCCATATGCGGGCGGCCATCCGTGCAGGCCGAGTCCGACGCATCCGCACGCGGTGGATAGCTCTGGATCGCGCGGCCCCGGATCTTGTCGCCGCTGCGTCAAGCGGTGCGGCGCTCACATGCGTGACCCTCGCGCGGCGGCGCGGATGGTGGGTGCCTCCCGATGCCGAACAGCGACTTCACCTGAGGATGCCACCCAACGGCGTGCTGCGTGCAGAGGACGCACATGCGCATTGGGGCGTCTCGCTGTCTCCTGCGCGCCCGCGAGTGCTCGAAGCGTCGGTCGAAGACGCTCTCGCCGATGTCGCGCGCTGCTTCGCACTGGATCAAGCGGTGGCCGTATGGGAATCAGCGGTGCGCAGCGGGGCGATCTCCCTCGAGGCGCTGCAGCAGGTCCCCTGGCGAAGCGCCGCGGCACGCCGCTGTCGCGATCACACGCGCGCTGACACCGACTCATCGCTCGAGACGGTGTTCCATGTGCGCTTGAGCGCCTGGGGTGTGCGGTTGCGCTTTCAGGTGCAACTGGCCGGCCATCCTGTCGATTTCCTCATCGGCACCCACCTCGTCGTGCAGGTGGACGGCTGGTCGTTCCACTCGTCATCCGCCGACCGCACTCGCGACCTGGCGCACGACGCGCAACTCCGCCTGCGCGGGTACACCGTGCTGCGTTACTCCTATGCACAGGTGATCTACGACTGGGAGCACGTCGAGCGCACCCTGGCCGCCGCCATCAGTCAGGGCCTGCACCTGGCACCAGCGCGGGAGCGATCACCCTGAAGGACTTCTGCAGTTCTGAAGGATGCTAGCGGTCCGGGCATCCTTCAGAATCGCGAACATCCTTCAGATTCGCTCAGGGCTGACGGCGCCTCTTCGTCGTCCACGCGATCACCGAGTCGGATGTCCGGATCGCAAGGGTGCGGGCGGCGTCCCACAGGGCATCCGGCAGCTCCGCCTCCACCCGCTCACCGCGGGCCGCGCGCTCGGCGATGTCGAAAGCGCGCTCGAGGTCCTCGACGGCTGAGCGGTACGCAGCGAACTCCTCAGCACTCGTGCGCGATTCGGGACTCGGTCGCGCGTCGCGCGCGCGCTGCAGCGCGACGAGGAAAGCCGCCGTGGCCGGCTGACGGCCGTCGCTCATCCGGGGGAACGCGATCGCGCGAGCCGGATCGGTCTCGTATTCCATCCAGCGCGCGAGCAGCGCGTCGTGGCGCCCGCGCAGCCTCTCCAGCGGCAGCAGACCGCCGGCCGACATCGACGAGCGTGCAGTCGAGACACGCACCCGGCTCGCCTTGACCCTGGCTGCGGCGGCGCGTGCGGCCAGCTGCGCGTCGCGCAGCGCACGGCGGGCGGATGCCACAGCCGGGGCATCCGCCCGGGCCGCGGCCTTGTCGGCGGCGACCCTCGCGAGGTCAGCCCTGGCGATGCGCGCGGCGTCAGCCGCAGCCCGTGCGTCGAGCTGCGCGCGCCGAAGCTCAAGCCGTGCTGCGTCGTACCCGAGTCGTCTGCCGTTCACCGTCCCCCGCCTTCGCACGATCGCATACCCGGTCGCTCCCGCTCCGGCGGCGGCCGGAGCGACCCACCACAACTCGGCGGCCAGGAGCAGGATCGGGTCCACTCCCCTAACCTAATCTCAGACCGGCGTCTGTGGGCACGGACTCTGACACGGCGTCAGACCAGCGTCTCCTGCCAGGCCGCGTGCAGCTGCGCGAACTTCCCGGTGCCGCCGATCAGGGTGGCGGGGGTGTCGTCCTCGATGATCCGGCCGTGCTCCATCACCAGCACGCGATCGGCGATCGCGACGGTCGACAGGCGGTGGGCGATGATGATGGCCGTGCGGTCGGCGAGCAGCGTCTGCAGTGCCCCCTGGATCAGCCTCTCGGACGGGATGTCGAGCGACGCCGTCGCCTCGTCGAGGATCAGCACCGCCGGGTCGGCGAGGAACGCGCGCGCGAAGGAGATCAGCTGACGCTGCCCGGCGGATACGCGGCCGCCGCGCTTGTTGACATCGGTGCTGTATCCGTCCGGCAGAGACGAGATGAACTCGTCGGCACCGACCGCACGCGCGGCGGCGCGGATCTCCTCGAGCGTCGCGTCGGGGCGGCCGAGTGCGATGTTGTCGGCGACGGTACCGCTGAACAGGTACGCCTCCTGGGTCACCATCACGATCGCGCGACGGAGGTCCTTCGGGTGCAGCATCCTCAGATCGACGCCGTCGAGGGTCACGCGCCCCTCGGTCGGGTCGTAGAAGCGCGAGATCAGCTTGGCGAGGGTCGACTTGCCCGCGCCCGTGGTGCCGACGAGGGCGATCGTCTGGCCCGCCGGGATGTCGAGCGAGAAGTCGGGCAGGATCGTCTTGTCGGCGTTGTACGCGAAGGTGACGTCGTCGAAGCGGATCGCGCCGCGCGACTCCCACAGATCCACCGGCTTCTCCGGGTCGGGCACGGTCGGCTGCTCCTCGAGCACACCGGACACCTTCTCGAGCGCCGCGGTGGCGGACTGGTACGAATTCAGGAACATCGCGATCTCCTGCATCGGCGCGAAGAAGTTGCGCACGTACAGCACAGTCGCGAGCAGAACCCCGACACCCAGTGCTCCGTCGGCGACGCGCAGGCCGCCCCACAGCACGACGGCGGCGAGGGTGAGCGCCGCGATGCCCATCAGCCCGGGCTCGAACGTGCCGAACAGCACCATCGAGCGCCGGTTGACGTCGCGGTAGTCGCCCGCCACCTCGCGGAAGGAGGCGTCGTTGCGCGGCTCCTTGCGGAACGACTTGACGGCGCGGATGCCTGTCATCGTCTCGACGAACTGCACGATCACCTTGGCACTGATCACCCGCGACTCGCGATAGACCACCTGCGAGCGGCTGTAGAACCAGCGCATCAGCGCGACCAGCGGGACCCCGGCGAGCAGCAGGATCACGCCGGACTGCCAGTCCGCGATCGCCAGAGCGATGAAGGTGAACAGCCCGAACAGCATGCCGGAGACGAGGTTGTTCAAGCCGCCGTCGAGCAGCTCGCGGATGGAGTCGAGGTCGCTCGTCTGACGCGAGATGATCCGGCCCGAGGTGTACGACTCGTGGAACTCCAGGCTGAGGCGCTGGGTGTGCAGGAAGATCCGCTTGCGCAGATCGAGCAGCACCGCCTGTGTGATGCGGGCCGCGAGCACGACGTACAGCCCGATCAGCGCGGAGCCCAGGATGCCGGCGACGAGGTAGACGACGGTGACGGTGATCGCGGGCATCCAGTCGGCCGTCTGCAGCAGCTGCGGCAGCGCGCGGTCGAGCGCGATGCCGATGAGGATGGGGCCGGCGACCTGCAGCGCCGTCGAGACGACGAGGACGAGCGCGGCGATGACGATGCGCAGCCGCAGAGGCGCGATGAGCGAGCCGAGCAGGCGCAGCGAGCGCTGCCGGATCTCGCGGCTCTCTGCCCTGGTGTAGTCGGAGCGGTCTTCGCCCTGCGTGCCTGCGATGCTCACGCCTGCACCTCCTCGTCGTCCATGTGGGTCGCTGAGCCGTCGTCCACGTGGGTCGCTGAGCCTGCCGAAGCGTCCGAGATGATGTCGATCGCGCCCGTGCGCGCCGCCTCCTCCGCCTCGAGGCTCGAGATGACATGCCGGTAGTGCGAGCTGGTGCGCAGCAGCTCGGAGTGGGTGCCCACCGCGGTGATGCGCCCCCGCTCGAGCAGCGCGACCCGGTCGGCGAGGGCGACGGTCGACGGACGGTGCGCGACGATCAGCGCGGTCGTCTCGGCTAGCACGTGCCGCAGCGCCTCCTCGACCAGCGCCTCGGTGTCGACGTCGAGAGCCGAGAGCGGGTCGTCGAGCACGAGCACCTTCGGGTCGGCGGCTACGGCCCTGGCGAGCGCGAGTCGCTGACGCTGCCCGCCCGACAGGCTCAGCCCTTCCTCGCCGATGACCGTCTCGACCCCCTCGGGCAGGGTGTCGACGAACCCGGCCTGGGCGACGTCGAGTGCCTCACGCAGCACGCGCTCCGCCTCGTCGCCGTGGATGTCGAGGTCGGCCCGGCCCAGCAGCACGTTCTCTCGCACGGATGCCGAGAACAGCGTCGCGTCCTCGAACGCCATCGCCACGTGCCGACGCAGCTCCGACAGTTCGAGGTCTCGCACGTCGACGCCGTCGAGCGTGACCCGGCCGGCCGTCACGTCGTACAGACGAGCGGGCAGGGTGGTGAGGGTGGTCTTGCCGGAGCCGGTGAGCCCGACCAGCGCCATGGTCTCGCCCGGGCGCAGCACGAGGTCTATCCCGTCGAGCAGGTCGCGTTCGTGCGCGCCGGCGTCCTGGTAGCGGAAGTGCGCGCCCTCGAACGCCAGCTCACCTCGGGCCTCGGCCAGCCGCACCGGCTGCGCGGGGTCGGTGATGGTGTTCGTCTCCTCATAGATCTCGAACACGCGATCGGTCGCGGTGCGCGCGTCGAGCATGAACGAGAACAGGAAACCGATCGACTCGATGGGCCAGCGCAGCACCGCGGCCATCGCGAAGAAGGCGAACAGCTGCGGCACGTCGATCTGCCCCTGAACGATCAGCCAGATTCCCGCGATGAGGCTGAGCCCGAAGGCGATCTGCGGCATGAGGTCGAGCCAGAACCAGATCTCGGCGACCGCGCGCCCCTTGCGCAGCTCGGTCTCGCGCAGCGTCTCGGCCTGGCGGCTGAACCGCACCAGCGCGTGCTTGCCGCGGCCGAACGCCTTCAGCACACGGATGCCGTGCACGCTCTCCTCGACGCTGGTGGCCAGATCGCCCGCCTGGTCCTGGCTGCGCCGGGCGAGCGCGCCGTAGCGCTTCTCGAAGAGGTACCCCTGGATCCACATCGGGATGCCGGTGATGAGGAAGATCGCGCCGAGCAGCCAGTGCCAGCGGAACAGCAGCGCGGCGCCGATCGCGATGGTGAGGATGTTGACCACGAGCAGGATCAGCCCGAACGCGAGCCAGCGGCGGATGATGTTGATGTCCTGCATCATGCGGCTGAGCAGCTGTCCCGACTGCCAGCGGTCGTGGAAGGCGACGGGAAGGCCCTGCAGCCGCGAGTACAGCTGGGAGCGCATCTGGTACTCGACCTCGGTGGCCGGGGTCAGCACGAACCAGCGCCGCAGCCACACCATGATCGCTTCACCGAGCGAGAGCGCCAGCACGCCGAACGCTCCGGCGAGGACGAACCCGATGGATCCGTCGACGCCTGCCCTCTGATCGAAGTTCTTCACGACCTGCTCGAGCACGATCGGGATCATCAGCGCGATCACGGCGGCGGCGAGCGCGCTGAGCGCACCGCCGATGAGGCGGCCGAGGATCGGCTGCACGAAAGGCTTCAGCCGCCAGAGCGCGGCGAATGTGGACAGGGACGACGAGGACGAGCTGGCAGACATGACTCTCGGTTGCGTGACGTATGGGTGACGAAGAAGGTGCGAATGCAGGGCATCCGGTGCGAGGGCGACGCGGGCGTCGCGCGTGGTGTGCTCAGTCGCGCAGGCGGAGTGCGCGCGAGGCGAGGAGGGGCGTGACAGTCGTCGTGATCATGGTGTCCTCCTGGCTCGGCTTCGTCGCCCGGGTCGGCGCGACAGCCTTCGAGCCTATGGCCGCGGGCGCGCAGCGCGCAAGAGCGAGTTGCGCGCTAGGCGCCGCGGATCAGATCTCGCCGCGCTCGCGGGCGAGCAGACTCTGCTTGACCGGCAGTCCCCATGCGAAGCCGCCGAGGGATCCGTCCGCGCGCAGCACGCGGTGGCACGGCACGAACAGCGCCGGCGCGTTGCGCGCGCAGATCGACGCGGCGGCGCGCACGGCCTGCGGGCTGCCGAGCTCGGCGGCGAACTCGCTGTAGCTGAGCGGACGACCCGGTTCGATGCGCCGCAGAGCCTCCCATCCGGCCGCCTGCAGGGCAGTGCCGCGCTGGCGCACGCTCACCGCGTCGATGGCGTGCAGGTCGCCGGCGTAGTACGCGCCGGCCGCGTGCGCGGCATCCGTCTCGCCCTCCGCGACGGCGGCGGGCCGCAGTGCGGGGTGCACGCGCTCGATGATCGCCGCCTGATCGTCGGTCCAGCCCGACGCGAGCACGCGCTGCGCGTCGTCGACGAGGATCGTGAGGGGGCCGTCTGGCGTCTGAATCGTCTGGACGAGCGCGGTCATGGATTCTCCTTGGGGGCTGGGCGCGCAGAGCGGCGCGGCGGCCGGGCAGGCACCGCTCGCCACAGATGCGCGGTGAGGTAGCTGCGCCAGGGGGCCGTGCGGGCCGCCCAGGCCGTGAGGGATGCCGGGTCGGCGGGAAGCCCCGACGCCGCGGCCCCCGCGCGCACGGCGACGTCACCGGGCAGGAAGACATCGGGGTCGCCGATCACGCGCATGCGCACGTAGTCGGCGGTCCACGGGCCGATGCCCGGCATCGCGAGCAGTGCCGCGCGCTGCGCCACGGCGTCATCGCCGACGGTCAGGGTGAGCGACCCGTCGGCGAGTGCGGCGGCCGCGCCGATGATGGCCCGGCTGCGCGCCGCGGGTCCGCGCAGCACCTCGGCGCCGTGCTCGGCGATCGCGGTCATCGTCGGGAACAGCAGCCCGCCGTCCGCGGTGCGCTCGCCCAGCTGCTCGGCGAGTGCGGTGAGGGCGGTGCGCGCCGCGGCGACAGTGATCTGCTGCCCCACCATGGCGCGGATGAGCATCTCGTGCGGATCCGCCGTACCCGGCACCCGGATGCCGGGGACGGCGGCCACGAACGGAGCGAGTTCCGGATGCGCCGAGAGCGCGTCGTCGACCGCCCCCGGATCGGCATCGAGATCGAACAGCCGTCGAGCGGTGGCGACGAGGGGCGTCAGATCGGCGAGGCGGGTGACCTTCGCGCGCAGCCGCAGCTGCCCCGACGGGGTCTGCCGGATCTCGACGTGCGCGGGGCCGCCCGACATCCGCAGGTGACGAGAGAACGAGGTGGCCGTCGCCGATTCGACTCCGGGCAAGGCGCGTGCGGCCATCCAGGCGAACAGGCCCGCCGTGTCGATCGGGGCGCGGTGCGGCAGCAGCAGGTCTATGGTGCCCTGGGTGACAGTGTCGCTGTCGTCGGTCGTCACGTGCGTCCCCCGGGCGAGCGCGCGCCGCTTCGCGCGGAGCTCCCCCGGGGTCATCTCGAAGACCTCCCGGATAGTCTCGTTGCACTGCCGGATGCTCGAGAATCCGGCCGAGAACGCGACCTCCGAGATCGGCATGTCGGTGCCGACGAGCAGCATGCGCGCGGTATGCGCGCGGTGCGCCCTGGCGAGCGCCAGCGGGCCGGCGCCCAGCTCGGTGGTCAGCATGCGCGTGAGGTGCCGGGGCGAGTAGCCCAGACGGCGGGCGAGTCCCGGCACGCCCTCCTGCTCGACGACGCCGGCGGCGATCAGGCGCATCGCGCGCGCGGCGGCGTCGCCGCGGAGGTTCCACGCGGGCGAGCCCGGCGCAGCCTCCGGCAGGCAGCGCTTGCAGGCGCGGTATCCGGCCTCGTGCGCAGCTGCGCTCGTGGCGTAGAAGGTGACGTTCTCGGGCTTCGGTGTGCGGGCGGGGCAGCTCGGGCGGCAGTAGATGCGGGTCGAGCGCACGGCCGTGACGAACTGCCCGTCGAAGCGCGTGTCCTTCGCGGTGATCGCACGGTAGCGCTCGTCGTGCTCTGCAGTGCTGCCGACGCCTTCCATGTCTTCATGCTGTCACGCTCACGCGCACTGGGCTGGCGGAAATCGGACACGGCAGTCCGCCCGCGAGGCCAGCGCGGCGCACGCGTGCCGGGAGCCACGTGTCGGTCATAAGCGCGTGAGAGAGGACATGTGGCTCCCGCCCGGGGCGCTCCGCGTCAGTGGAAGAAGTGGCGCTCCCCGGTGAAGAACATCGTCACGCCGGCCTTACGGGCGGCGTCTACGACCTCTTCATCGCGCACCGAGCCGCCGGGCTGCACGATCGCGGTGACCCCCGCGTCGATGAGCACCTGCGCCCCGTCGGCGAAGGGGAAGAACGCATCGGATGCCGCGGCCGACCCTGCGGCTCGTCCTCCCGCCCGCTCGACGGCGAGGCGGCACGAGTCGACCCGGTTGACCTGTCCCATGCCGACGCCCACCGTCGCGTTGTCCTTCGCGAGCACGATCGCGTTCGACTTCACCGCGCGGCAGGCCTTCCACGCGAAGATGAGGTTCTCCATCTCGACGTCATCGGGACGCTCGCCCGAGACGAGCTCCCAGTCCGTCGCGACCGAGACGATGTCGTCGGGGAAGCGGTCGGCATCCTGCAGCAGCAGTCCGCCCGAGACGAGCCGCACATCCATCCGCTCCTGTCGCCAGTCGGCGGGCAGCTGCAGCAGTCGCAGGTTCTTCTTCGCCTTGAACACCTCGAGGGCGGCCGGCTCGAAGTCCGGCGCCACGATGACCTCGGTGAAGATGTCCTTCAGGTTCTCGGCCATCTTCAGCGTCACGGTGCCGTTGGCGGCGATCACTCCCCCGTACGCCGACACCGGGTCGCACTCGTGAGCGCGCAGATGGGCGCTGGCGATCGGGTCGAGGGCGTTGCGGGCGGTCGTCGCGATGCCGCACGGGTTCGCGTGCTTGATGATCGCCACGGCCGGCTGCACCATGTCGTAGGCGGCGCGCAGCGCGGCGTCCGCGTCGACGTAGTTGTTGTACGACATCTCCTTGCCCTGAAGCTGGGTCGCCTGGGCAATGCCGTGCCCGCCGGCACGGGTGTAGATCGCGCCGCGCTGGTGCGAGTTCTCGCCGTAGCGCAGGGTGGCCAGGCGCTCGGCCTTCACCGTGAGGTGCGCCGGCAGGTCTCCGCCCTCGGCGAGGGTGCCCTCCGAGAACCACTGTGCGACGGCCGAGTCGTAGCTGGCCGTGTGCGCGAAAGCACGCGCGGCGAGCTCCCGACGGTGCACGAGCGTGGTGCCGCCTTCGGCGATCGCCTCGATGATGGCGGGGTACGACTCGGGCGATACGACGATCGCGACGTTCGCGTGGTTCTTCGCCGCGGCGCGCACCATGGCCGGCCCGCCGATGTCGATCTGCTCGACGATGGCGTCGGGGTCGGCGCCGGATGCCACGGTCTCGACGAACGGGTAGAGGTTGACCACGACGAGCTCGAACGGCTCGATGCCGAGGTCGGCCAGCTGCCGCTCGTGGTCTTCCAGGCGCAGGTCGGCCAGCAGACCGCCGTGCACCTTCGGGTGCAGCGTCTTGACGCGCCCGTCGAGCATCTCGGCGACGCCGGTTACGGATGCCACGTCGGTGACCTCATGGCCGGCGTCGCGGATGGTCTGCGCGGTCGACCCCGTCGAGACGATCTCGATGCCCGCCTCGGTCAGAGCCTCGGCGAGCTCGACCAGGCCGGACTTGTCGCTCACCGAGACCAGGGCGCGCTTGACCCGCACGAGGTCGCGATCACGGTACAGCGAGGGGTCGAGGCTGGGGCCGGCCATGAGGGTGCTCCTTCGTTCGGGCGAGATCGTTTGCGTGTCGGCGGGTGGGTAGCGGCGAGATGTCAGCGGGAGAGCGTCAGCTCGCCCGTGGCGATGCGCTGCACCGCATCGATCAGCAAGCGTCGCTCGACGGGCTTGATGCGGTCGTGCAGGGTGGCTTCGTTGTCGCCGGGCAGCACCGAAACGCGCTCCTGAGCCAGGATCGGCCCGCTGTCGATGCCGTCGTCGATGACGATGATGCTCGCCCCAGTCTCACTGACGCCGGCGGCGAGCGCGTCGCGTACGCCGTGCGCGCCCGGGAACTCGGGCAGGTATGCGGGATGCGTGTTGATGATGTTCGGCGCGTAGCGCTCGACGACAGCGTGAGGCAGCAGGCGCATCAGTCCGCTGAGCACGATGAGGTCGGGCTGCCAGGCATCAAGCTGCGCGGCCAGCTCTTGCCCCCATTCCTCGCGACTGTCGTATGCGGTGTAGGGCACGGTGAAGGTCGGGATGCCGAACTCCTCGGCGTGCGCGAGACCTGCGGCGTCGCGGTCGGCGCCGACGGCGATGACCCTGGCCGGGAAATCGGGGTGACTCGCCGCCTCGAGCAGGGCTCGAAGGTTCGAGCCGGTACCGGAGATGAGTACG
Organism: Microbacterium sp. nov. GSS16; assembly: GCF_028198145.1. Lineage (NCBI taxonomy): Bacteria > Bacillati > Actinomycetota > Actinomycetes > Micrococcales > Microbacteriaceae > Microbacterium > Microbacterium sp. nov. GSS16. Next base: position 103,475 of record NZ_CP116338.1, read on the forward strand.
GCGAGCGTCAGCACCCGGTCAGTCTACCGGGGCGCTGAGCCCGGCCATCTCTTCATTCCAGCGGTCGATGCGCTCTTCGGCGAGCTCGTCGCGGTGCCGCGGTGCGAGCAGCAGGATGCCGGCGCCGATGAGCACTTCGATGCCGATCGCCAGCGCGAACGGCCCCGGCGCAGGGCCTGCCTGGGCGAGTCGGCCGGGGCCGATCGACCCGGACGCCAGCGCCGCGGCGAGCGCGGCGGTTCCCGCGGTCAGGATCGTGATGCCGCCGGCGATGGCGGCTCTGGGGCCATACCCGCCTGCTGTGTGCTCCCAGACCAGGCGCGAGCGCACCATCCAGCCGGCAACGGCGCCGCAGGCGATCGGAACGAGCACGCTCACCAGCATCCAGATCGACGAGTTCTCGGGCACGAGGCCGAGCACGGGGATGCCGGGGACGACGCCCAGCTCGGTGCCGGCGGGCGAGACCGCGGTGCCCGCGCCGAGGGCGAAGCCGGGGCCGGCGAGCCAGCTCGCAGACCACACGAGCAGGGTGGGCAGGTAGACCAGGTGACCGATGGTGAGCATGGCGGCGCCGAGCGCGTCGACGTGCGCCGCCTCGAACAGGGCGACGACCTCGCCCCCGCGCAGCAGGGTCATCACGGCGAAGCCCACGGCGGAGGCGCCGGTCAGCGCGACGCCCGCGATCGCGGCGCCCCTGACCGCCTCGCCTGGCACAGCCGCCCAGTCGCCCCACGAGTCGACGACATCACGGAGCCGGTCGATCGGACCGTCGTCGCCCTCGGCCCACGCATGACGCAGCGCACCGGCGAGCGCACCGACGGCGTAGACCGCGGCGGGGATCACGATCGCCGCCCACAGCGGGGCGCGCAGCACATCAGAGCGGCCGGTCAGCGCGACTGCGGCGCAGATCGCGGTGAAGGCCAGCACTCCCCCGCAGACACCCGAGATCCACCGGCCGGCCACCGCGGCGCGATGGCCCGAGCGCGCGGCGAGCAGCCCGGTGAACAGCAGCAGCGCCAGCGGCGGCACCGACAGCGCGAACCGGGCGGCATCCTTCGGGATGGCGAGGCTCGAGAGCACGGCATCCGGAAGCACCACCTCGAGGGGCACCCCGTGGCCGAACTGCCAGAGCGTGCCGCTCACCGGCCATAGCGCACCCCAGTCGGCATCGAGCCCGAACGCCAGAACCCAGAGCAGGGTGAACGGCGCGAGCACGACGGCCAGCCCGACCGCGGCCGCGATGGCGGCGTCGAGGGCGGCGAGTAGCGCGACGATGAGGCGTTGTTGCATGACGGATCGAGCCTACGTCGTGCATCCGCCCGGTATGCCTCGGCCACGCGCGGTGCGCCGAACCCGGTAGATTCTCTTCGGAGGTCCACCCGATGACTGATGCCCCTGTGCGCCCTGACACCGAACCGCGCAACGCTATCGACCGATTCTTCGAGATCACCCGGCGAGGATCGACCTTCGCCGCCGAGATCCGCGGAGGTGTGGTCACGTTCGTGACGATGGCGTACATCGTCATCCTGAACCCGATCATCCTCTCCAGCGGAACCGACATCGACGGCTCCCAGCTCGACTTCGTTCAGCTGAGCGCGGTGACCGGCCTGACCGCCGCGGTCATGACGATCCTGTTCGGTCTCGTCGCGCGCCTGCCCTTCGGATTCGCCGCCGGACTCGGCATCAACGCGTTCCTCGCGTTCTCGGTCGTGGGCGAGGTCACCTGGCCCGAGGCCATGGGCCTGGTGGTGATCAACGGCCTGATCATCGTGCTGCTCAGTGCCACGGGCCTGCGCCGCATGATCTTCGACGCCGTCCCCATGCAGCTGAAGATCGCCATCACCGTGGGCATCGGCCTGTTCATCGCGTTCATCGGCTTCGTCAACGCCGGTTTCGTCACCGCCGCCGCGTCGCCGCCAGTCGCGCTCGGCGTCGGCGGCTCCGTCGCCACCGTGCCCACGCTGCTGTTCGTGCTGACCCTGCTGCTCACCGGCGTGCTCGTGGCGCGCCGGGTGAAGGGCGGCATCCTCATCGGACTCGTCTCGGGCACCGTGCTGGCGGTGATCGTCGAGGCGATCTGGCACATCGGCGCCAAGGGCGACGACAACCCCGGCGGCTGGGGCCTGTCGGTGCCGGCCCTGCCCGCGCAGCTGGTCAGCCTTCCCGACCTGTCGCTCGTCGGCCAGTTCGACCTGTTCGGCGGATTCGGCCGCATCGGCGCGCTGGCCGCGCTCATGCTCGTCTTCACCCTCGTCTTCACGAACTTCTTCGATGCGATGGGCACCATGACGGGTCTCGCGAAGGAGGCTGAGATCGCCGATCAGCGCGGTAACTTCCCGCGCCTGAAGTCGGCGCTGATCGTCGAGGGTGTCGGCGCCGTGGTCGGCGGCGCGACCTCCTCGTCGTCGAACACGGTGTTCGTCGAGTCGGGCGCGGGCATCAGCGAGGGCGCGCGCACCGGCTTCGCGAACCTCATCACCGGCGGGCTCTTCCTGATCGCGATGTTCTTCACGCCGCTGGTGTCGATCGTGCCCACCGAGGTCGCGGCCGCGGCGCTGGTGATCGTCGGCGCGCTCATGATGAGCCAGATCCGCTTCATCGACCTGACCGACTTCTCGGCCCTGTTCGGTGTCTTCCTCACCGTGTCGGTGATGCCGATGACCTACTCGATCGCGAACGGAATCGGCGCGGGCTTCATCGGCTGGGTCGCGGCGCGGGCGTTCTCGGGCAAGGCGAAGGAGATCAGCCCGCTGCTGTGGGTCGTGGCTGCCGGCTTCGTGATCTACTTCGCCCGCGGTCCGGTGGAGATGCTGCTCAGCTGAGCGTCGGCTCTCGTGCTCCCTGGGCGAGGCGGCGGAGTTCTCGCAGATGACCGCCCGGGGCCACGGAGCGATCGTGAGCATCGCCTCGATCGCCGGGCTGCAGTCCACCTTCCAGCTGTCGCCGTGCGGTGCGAGCAAGCACGGCGTCACGCTGCCCGTCAACGGCGGCTCGCTGGCGCTGACCCGAACGCGACACCGCCTGGACGCGGCACCGCGCCGAGCATGACGAAGGCCCCGGGGTGGAGCCCGGGGCCTTCATGCATCAGTCTAGCGCGGGAATCGTGCGGCCGCGCTCATGCCTCGAGCAGGGTCTCGCCGATGTACCCGTCGGGCGCGCAGCCGGGAGGCACGGCGAAGACGGCGCTGCCGACGGGCGTGGTCCAGATGTTCAGCAGATCCGCCTTCGCGAGCCGCTCCTGCATCGGCGTGAACTGGCGGGACACGTCGGCCTGGAACGAGATGAACACCAGACCCGACTCCGACACCGATCCGGGGTCGGAGGAGGGGACGTCGTAGTTGTACCCGCGGCGGAAGATCCGCTCCCCCGGATCGGCTGAGCGCGCACGCCGGATGTGCGCGAGATCGTGGATCACCGGAAAGCCCAGCCTGTCCTTCGCCGCGAAGTCGGGCTCGTCGTGCTCGCGCTCTCCGGTCAGCGGCGCGCCGGTGTCGAGCCTGCGCCCGACGGCGAACTCCCGTGCCCCGCGATCGACTTCGTCCCAGGTGTCGAGATGCATCCGGATGCGCCGCACCACCATTCCGGTTCCGCCGGACAGCCATCCGCCGGCGCTCCACACCACTTCGTCGAAGTCGTCGTCGCCGGGGCGGGAGTTGGCAGTGCCGTCGACCTGACCGAACAGGTTGCGCATAGTCGTGCCGGGAGCCACGGTGCCGTGCGCCTGCCGGAACCCGTGCTGCACCCAGTGCACGCGCATGAAGCTGCGGGCGTCCTTCAGCAGCATGCGGGTCGTGTGCGCGACCGTCATCGGGTCGTCGGCGGCGACCTGGATGATCAGATCACCGCCGGTGAACTCCGGCTGCAGCCGATCGATCGCGAACTCCGGCAGCGCAGCGAGCCACGGCGGCGAGTCGCCGCCGGCCCGGGCGACGAACTCCGGCCCGAATCCGAAGGTGACCGTCAGCCGCGCCGGATCGCGAGCGAGCTCGGGTTCGGTGTCGGCGAGAGCAGGCTCGCCCGCGGTGAGGCGAGCGGCGTCGTCGCTGAGCACGCGCATCATGCGCCGCATCCGCTCACGGTCGGTCTGCGGGTGCAGGCTGAGCGCGACGAGCGTGGCGTGGGCGGTCGCGTCGGTGGCGATACCCGCCTGATGCGGGCCGTGGAAGGGCACGACGACGCGACCGTGCAGCACGGGCCCGGCCGCTGGTGCAGGTGCCGGGGTGGAGAGCCGCTCTGCGCCGAGCGCGACGAGCGCCCCGGCACCGGCGGCAGCCCCTCCGAAGAGGAGCTGCCGCCGGGTGGGGCGGGACATCGACTCGGTTCCGCGCGCGGCGTGATCGCTGCGCGCGTTCATCAGTGCCCCTGGTCGGAATCGTGCTCGGAGTGGCCGGAGTGCTCGTCGTGTTCGGACTCGTAGTGCTCCTGAGCGCCAGTGAAGTCCTTCACCGCCGCGGTGAACGACATCGTCGACTCGTCCGAGAACGTCAGCGTGAACTGCACCTCTTGGCCTGCCTCGACGGGTGCGGTCAGCCCCATGAGCATGAGGTGCTCCCCTCCCGGTGCGAGTTCGAGCGTGCCCCCGGCGGGGATGACCAATCCGCCCCGCACCTCGCGCATGGTGGTTCCGCCGCTGGCGGAGTCGGAGACGGTCTCGTGCAGTTCGACGCGTGCGGCGGCTTCAGTGCGCGCGGATACGATGGTGATCTCGTCGTCGGTCGGGTTCGACAGGATGCCGAAGCCTGCTGTCATGCCCTCAGCGGCCGACTTGACCCACGCGTCGTCGATGGTCACCACCTCACCGGCGGACGACGGGACGTGCGAGGCGGAGCCGTGCGGGTCGGGCTGAGCTGTGGTGGGAGCGCAGCCGGTGAGAAGCAGCAGCGCGGCTGCGAGAGCGAGGGCGGGTCGGGTGAGACGGCGAGCGTCGATGTGCATGGTTGTGCCTTTCAGGATCTGTTCTCTCGCCGTGCGCATGCACGACGAAGCACGCCCGCCTCGTGGCGGGTGCGCGGTCCGCGCAGGCGCGGACGGCGCCATCCGGATGGACGGCGCCTCTCAGATGCTGAAGACCAGCGGCGGGCCCCGGTGCGGCTGCCGCCGGACGACGCGGATGCCGGTGTCGACGGCGTCGGTGTGCGCGGGGCGCGACGGGGCGCGCAGCCCGGGGCGGGGCGGCGCGGCGGGCAGGCGATCGCAGAGCAGGGCGACGAGCCATGTCGTCAGCCGGCCGGCGAGACGGACGAGGCCGACCAGCAGCATCTCGCCGCGGTGCAGTGCAGCGGTGGTGATGAGCACCGCGAGGGCGTGACCGAGCCACATCCCCGCGGCCGGGTCTGCGATGACGGTCTCAGCGCCCGACAGCACCGGCGGCGCACCGTGCTGATGCACGCTCAGCCCGCCGGCCGGCGTGAACGCACCCAGGATGAACAGCTCGTGGAAGAGGAACTGGCTGGCCGAGACGGCGAGGAGCAGCCGTGCCGGTGAGAGCCGCCGGCCTGCGAGGAGCACGCTGATCATGCTCGACAGCACCAGCGGCACGACGAGTCCGATGAGGCCGGGCAGCGCTCCCCCGGCGGAGACGTGCGCGAGCAGCGCGACGAAGGTGGCCACCAGCGCCGACGACGTCCCGCGCAGCAGCTGCGGGAGCCTCGAGGAGCGCATGTCTCAATCCTGCCATGCCGTGGCGTGGCTTACGCACCCGGAGACGCGGATGGCCCCGGGAATGGATCCCGGGGCCATCGTGCGTCGACTGGTCGCTGCGCTCCTCGCTCAGCAACCGGTCGGCGTCGCTTCGCGACTAGAGCGCCTCTACGATGGCGCGCATCAGATCGGCGGTCTCGGAGGGCGTCTTGCCCACCTTGACGCCGGCGGCCTCGAGGGCCTCCTTCTTGGCCTGTGCGGTTCCGGCCGAGCCCGAGACGATGGCGCCGGCGTGGCCCATGGTCTTGCCCTCGGGAGCGGTGAAGCCGGCGACGTAGCCCACGACGGGCTTGGTGACGTTGGCCTTGATGTAGTCGGCCGCGCGCTCCTCGGCGTCGCCGCCGATCTCGCCGATCATGACGATGGCCTTGGTCTCGGGGTCGGCCTCGAACGCGGCGAGCGCGTCGATGTGCGTGGTGCCGATGACCGGGTCGCCGCCGATGCCGATCGCGGTCGAGAAGCCCAGGTCGCGCAGCTCGAACATCATCTGGTACGTCAGCGTGCCCGACTTCGACACCAGGCCGATCGGGCCCTTGCCGGTGATGTTCGCCGGGGTGATGCCGACCAGCGCCTCGTCGGGAGTGATGATGCCGGGGCAGTTCGGGCCGATGATGCGGGTCTTGTTGCCCTTCTCGGTCGCGTACGCCCAGGCCTCTGCGCTGTCGCCGACGGGCACGCCCTCGGTGATGACGACGAGCAGCGGGATCTCGGCGTCGATGGCCTCGACCATGGCGTCCTTGGTGAAGGCGCCTGGCACGAAGGCGATCGAGACGTCGGCGCCGGTCTTCTCCATCGCCTCGGCGACAGAGCCGAAGACGGGGAGCTCGACGGCGTTGCCGTCCTTGTCGGTGTGCGCGACGGTGGTGCCGGCCTTGCGGGCGTTCACGCCGCCCACGATGTTCGTGCCCGCCTTGAGCATCAGTGCGGTGTGCTTGGTGCCCTCGCCGCCGGTGATGCCCTGGACGATGACCTTGGAGTCCTTGTTGATGAAGATCGACATGTCTGTTCCTTAAATCCGAGCCCGTCGAAGGGTCAGGCGTTCGCCAGCTCGGCGGCCTTGTCGGCGCCCTCGTCCATGGTGGCGGCGAGGGTGACCAGCGGGTGGTTGGCGGCGGCGAGGATCTCGCGACCCTCTTCGACCTGGTTGCCGTCGAGGCGCACGACGAGCGGCTTGGTGGCCGCGTCACCGAGGATCTCGAGGGCTTTCACGATGCCCTCCGCGACCGCCACGCACGAGGTGATGCCGCCGAAGACGTTCACGAACACGCTCTTGACCTGCTCGTCGCCGAGGATGACGTCGAGGCCTGCGGCCATGACCGTGGCGGATGCGCCGCCACCGATGTCGAGGAAGTTCGCCGGCTTGACGCCGCCGTGCTTCTCGCCGGCGTAGGCGACGACGTCGAGGGTCGACATGACCAGACCGGCGCCGTTGCCGATGATGCCGACCTGTCCGTCGAGCTTGACGTAGTTCAGACCGGATGCCTTCGCCTTCGCCTCGAGGGGGTTCTCGGAGTCCTTGTCGGCGAGGGCCTCGTGCTCGGGGTGACGGATCTCGGACGCGTTGTCGTCGAGGGTCACCTTGCCGTCGAGGGCGATGATGTCGCCGTCTTCGGTGCGCACCAGCGGGTTGACCTCGACGAGCGTGGCGTCCTCGCCCTTGTAGACGTCGTAGAGCTTGACGAACACCTCGGCGACCTTCTCCACGAGGTCTTCGGGGAAGTTCGCCGCCTGCGCGATCTCGACGGCCTTCGCCTTGTCGATGCCCGTCAGCGGGTTGACCTCGACGCGAGCGAGGGCCTCGGGCTTCTCGACGGCGAGCTGCTCGATCTCCATGCCGCCCTCGACGCTGCACAGCGACAGGTACGAGCGGTTCGCGCGGTCGAGCAGCACCGAGAAGTAGAACTCCTCCGCGATGCGCGCGCCCTGCGCCACCATCACTCGCTTGACGACGTGGCCCTTGATGTCGAGACCGAGGATGCTCTTCGCGGCCTCGTACGCCTCGTCGGGGGTCTTGGCGACCTTGACACCGCCGGCCTTGCCGCGGCCACCGGTCTTGACCTGCGCCTTGACGACCACGACACCGCCGATCTTCTCGGCGGCCGCCCTCACCTCCTCGGGGGTGTCGGCGACGATGCCGGCGAGGACCGGCACTCCGTACTTCTCGAAAACGTCTCGTGCCTGGTACTCGTACAGATCCACTGTGGTTCCTTCACTGGGCTGCTGTCTGGTCTGGTGATGCTCTCGATGTCGAGACATCGACCAATCCCCCAGCCTACTACCGCGATCTGGACGGTCCGTCGCCGCCCGCGGACACCGACCGGCGAGCCGGCTCACCGCGGTCTAGGCTTTCGCCATGCACGAATCCGCAGATCTGAGCACCGGCGTCGTCGCCGCGGCCCTCGAACTCTTCAGCGCTCAGGGCTTCGATCAGACGTCCGTCGAGCAGATCGCGAAGGCCGCGGGTGTCTCGCGATCCACCTTCTTCCGCCAGTTCGGCGGCAAGGAGGACGTCGTGTTCATCGATCACGAGGCCCTGCTCGATGAGCTGCGGCACTTCCTGGCCGAGCCGCACGACGACCCGTGGGCGGCGGTCTGCGAGGCATCGGAGCGCGTGTTCACGCACTTCGCCCGCGACCCCGAACTCGCCAGGCGGCGGTACGAGATCGTCCGCGAGGTGCCGGTGCTGCGTGATCGCGAGATCGTCACGGTATTCCGGTACGAGCGGCTGTTCGACGAGCACCTGCGCGACTCCCTGCCCGGGATCGCGCCCATCGACGCGGTCGGGTTCTCGGCACTGATCACCGCCGTGCACAACCATGTGCTGCGCCAGCTGCTGCGCGGCAGCCGCGTGCCGCTGAGCGTGCTGCGCGACGCGCTCGACGACGTCCGCCGACGCTACGGGGTGCTGCCCGAGGCGGTCACCCCGGCAGACGACGATGTCGTGGTCGCCGTGTTCCCCCGGTCGATGCCGGTGGCCGAGATCTCACGTCGAGTGCAGGCTCAGCTGTCCTGACCCCACGCCGACGTCACTCGTCGCAGCCGCACTTGCCCGAGGCGTTCTTCACCATGAAGCACACGTCGCACACGCCGTAATCGCGCTCCGCGAGGTTCGTGGCCTTCGGGGCACGCGGCTCAGGGGCGGGGCGTGTCGCGGCGGGGGCGCGTCCGGCGGACGCCGAGCGCTTCGACGCCGACACGGTCGGCAGCCCACTGGGCTGGTGCACGTAGAAGTACGGTGCGCGTCCCTCGCTGGGAAGCAGCGGCAGCACCCGGCCGCCGACGCTCACCTGCTCGTCTTCGGAGAAGCCGTTGATATAGGTGCGGCCGATGTGCAGGGGCGCCTGCGGGGTGCGGCGGATCGCCTCGATGTACCTGCCGCGGTCGATGTAGCTGCTGATGCCGACGGCGTCCGTCACCGCGGCGATGAACTCGTGATTCTCGATGGGGATCCGGTGCGCGCGCAGCGCCTCCGCGAGAGATCGGTACGGACGAGAGGTTCCTGCGGGGGTCGGGCCCTGTACTTCGTTCATCACATTCATTCTCTCACCCGCAAGGCCCCCTGTGGCGTCGAGCGTCCGTGCCAGACTCTTCTGATCCGACCCGGAAGGACCGGCGCATGTACGACATTCCCGCCCCGATGCTCGCCAAGGCCGCGGCATCCGTCCCCGACCCGGCGAAGAGGCCGATGCTGTACGAACCGAAGTGGGACGGCTTCCGCGGGCTCGTCGCGTGGGACGGCGAGACGCTCGAGATCGGCTCGCGCGGGGCGAAGCCGCTGACGCGCTACTTCCCCGAGCTGGTCGAGCAGCTCGCCGGCATCCTGCCCGGTCCATGCCTGCTCGACGGCGAGATCGTGGTCGCGACCGGGCCCGCCGGTGCGCAGCGTCTCGACTGGGAGGCGCTCAGCCAGCGCATCCATCCGGCCGCGTCGCGCGTCGCGAAGCTGGCCGCCGAGACCCCGGCGATGTTCATCGCCTTCGACCTGCTCGCCGAGGGCGAGGAGGATCTGCAGCAGCATCCGTTCCGAGAGCGACGGACGCGACTCGAGCGGATGCTGGCGGACGCCCCGCATCCGCTGCACCTGACCCGTGCGACGGAAGACCCGGAGCTCGCCCGCCGCTGGCTGGCGGAGTTCGAGGGCGCGGGGCTGGACGGCGTCGTTGCGAAGCCGCTCGACGACCCGTACGCGCCAGGCAAGCGCGCGCTGATCAAGATCAAGCACGCTCGCAGCGCCGACGTCGTCGCGCTCGGCTATCGCGTGCACAAGAGCGGGACGGGGGTCGGGTCGCTGCTCGTCGGACTGTACGACGATGCGGGTGCGCTGCGGCAGGTCGGGGGCGTCGCCGCCTGGACGGATGCCATGCGCCGGGCGCTCGTCGATGAGCTCGCGCCGCTGGTCGTCCGTGACGAGGCGGGCGACGCGGTGACGGGCGAGAGCGAGCGGTCGCGGTTCACCGGCGCCAAGGACATGACGTTCGTGCGCCTGCGCCCGGAGCTCGTGCTCGAGGTGCGCTACGACCAGCTCGAGGGCGACCGTTTCCGGCACACCGTGCAGTTCGACCGCTGGCGTCCCGACCGCGACGCCCGTTCGTGCACGTACGACCAGCTCGAGACGGTCGCCGGATACGACCTGGCCGACGTGCTCGAGTAGCCCGACGACGGCTCTACGCGGCGGCGGCGGCGAGCGCCCTCAGTCGTCGACCCGCTCGCCGTTCTCGTCCCAGTTCTCGGCGACCTTCTTGCTGGGCTGCACGCGCGGCGGCTCACCGGGCATCTTGGGGAACTCCGGCGGGAACGGCAGCTCGCCGAGCCCGTTCTCGACGTCGCGCTCCCACCAGGCGAGCAGCGTGTCGATCCGGGCGGGCGAATCCTGCATGCCGGACCACGGGTCTCCGACCTCGGCGAGCCGGGCGGGCACCGTGCGCACCGTGAACCGCGCGGGGTCGAGGTCGTCGAGCTCCTCCCAGTGGATCGGGGTCGACACGGGTGCGTTGGGCCTGGCCCGCGGGCTGTAGGCACCGGCGATGGTGCGGTCGCGGTTGGCCTGGTTGAAGTCGACGAAGATCCGCTCTCCGCGCTCCTCCTTCCACCAGTTCGTCGTGACCCGATCGGGCATCCGGCGCTCGAGCTCGCGCCCTGCCGCGATCACCGCGTGGCGCACGGTGAGGAACTCCCACTCGGGCACGATCGGGCTGAACACGTGCAGTCCGCGGTTGCCGCTGGTCTTGATGAACGGATCGAGCCCGGCTTCGCGCAGCACCTCGCGCAGTTCGATCGCGGCCGGGATCGCCTGCTCGATGCCGGTGCCCGGCTGCGGGTCGAGGTCGATGCGCAGCTCGACCGGGTTGTCGGTGTTCGACGCCAGAGATGCCCACGGGTGGAAGACGACCGTGTTCATCTGCACCGCCCACACGATCGCGCTCGGTCTGGTGAGCACGAGCTGCGGATGCCGGCGTCCGCTGTTGTAGGTGCACACCACCGACTCGACGTAGTCGGGCGTGCCCTTGGGTGGATTCTTGGAGAAGAACTGCTCGCCGCGGATGCCGTCACGGAACCGTTCGAGCGACACCGGCCGGTGGCCGGTCGAGGTCAGGAAGGCATCCGCCACCTGCTGCACGTAGTCGGCGTACTCGGCCTTGGTGATGCCGCCGCCGTCGTCTGTCGGCCAGATCACCTTGTTCGGACTCGACAGATCGACCACACGCTCGCCGTCGGGGTCCTGCACGGTCAGCTTCACTCGTTCAGAGGCCATGCCCCGAGACTAGGGCGCTCAACGCGCCGGTCACAGGGGCTTGCGGCCGCCGCGGCCAGTGCCCTCGGACCCGACGTGCTCCGACGGCGCGTCGCCGGAGCACACGCCCGTTCCACACTCTGTCCGAGAACCGCGACCGGCTGGCCCCGGGTCGGTCACTCGTCGTCGATGTCGATCCCGAGCACGAGCACGGCGCTGAGCGCGTCGCGCTCGACGGCGATCGACGGCCCGGCGATGTCGACGAGCACGCCGGCGATGCCGGAGTGCTCGCTGAGGATCTTCGCCAGCTGCTCGGGCTGGAACGGCAGGGGCCGGTCCTTCCGGCCCAGCGCCACGACCTCGAGAGGGTGCGAGAACACCTGCAGGAACCGGCGTCCGTCAGTGGCGTGCGCTTCGGCGATGCCGACGGGCTGCCCGTTCGAGCCGTCGTTCACGGCCACCCAGCAGCGGGTGCCGGCCAGCGCCTCTGCCACGCGCACGGCGCTCTGCTCGTCGCGCGGAGCGGCCAGCGCGGTCTTGATCGCCATGTTCTCATCACCCTGCTCGAGCGCCTTCTGCAGCAGCTCGGTGGGGAACACCGCCCGATGCGGTGCCGAGGAGTTGTCGATGATGATGCCGGTGAAGCCGCCTGCGATCACCTGCTGGTAGACCGCTGTCGTCGGCTGGGCGATGGCTGAGGTCGCCGCCGCGTCTTCAGCCCCCTCGATCGACTGCTGCAGGGCGCGGCCAGAGCTGTAAGCGAGCATGAACGATCGGTCGCCGTCGCGGATCACACCCACCGAGAGGGGCTTGCCGGAGCTTATCTGCTCGCGGGCGTCGCCGTTCACCCGCAGGTAGAGGTGCCCCTGCAGCGACTGGCGCATCACACCGATCAGCTGCTCGTTGGTGGCACCCTCCTGCAGCTCGGCGAGGGCCTCGCGCAGCAGGACGTTGTCGTTGAGCCCGTCGACCGTATTGGTCTGCTCGGGGGGCAGGGCAGGCGCGAGCGGAAGCCGCGGCACCGTCTGCTCGGAGGGTGAAGCGGGCTGCTGCTCGCCGGGCAGACCCTGCGCCGACGGCGATGAGGACCGCGCGGGTGCGGTGCGCGGCGGTGCGCTCTGCGATGCGTCCTCCGTGGGCAGGCTCACCTCGGGACCGGCGTCGGCGCCGACACCGCGGAACGCCTGCACCGAGATGCTGACATCCGGCACCGGCTCCGCGGGCACGTCGGTCGCGGGTTCTTCGACGCTTTCGGCCTCGGCGGCGGGGGCAGCCGGGGCGGTCGGCTGGTCGTCGGACTTCTTGCGGCGGGAGAAGAGGGCCATATCAGTCAGCCTAACCGCACGGCGTCCGCGGGAGTCGACGGGCGTCGCGCCGCATCGCGGGCGTCAGAGCTTGCTGATGGGAGCGATCTTGATGAGCAGCTTCTTCTGTCCCGCCGAGTCGAAGCGCACGTGCGCGATGCGCTTGGCGCCCTCGCCGGTCACGGCCTCGATGCGCCCCTCGCCGAAGTCGTCGTGGCGGATCCGGTCGCCTGCCGCCAGCTCCAGATCGCCGTTGTCGCGCACCTTGCCGGTGACCTTGTTCGGGAAGCGGTCCATCGCCGTCGACAGCGGCTTCAGGCCGCCGCCCTTGGGCAGCGGCCTCGGCCCGCCGTCGGACAGCCTCGAGGACCCGCTTCCGCCGCCGAAGCCACCTGGGCGCCGCGCGTTCAACGCACGAGACTGCATCCCGCCGCGGGAGTTCACATCTCCGGGCGACTGGCGCCAGTCGATGAGATCGCCCGGGATCTCCTGCAGGAACCTGCTGGGCATCGCCACCGAGACCTCGCCGAACTGCGCGCGCGTCATCGCCAGAGACAGGTGCAGGCGCTTGCGGGCTCGGGTGATGCCGACGTAGAACAGGCGGCGCTCCTCCTGCGGCCCGCCGGGCTCACCCGCAGAGATGCGATGCGGGATGAGGTCCTCCTCGACACCGGTCACGAAGACCGCGTCATACTCCAGCCCCTTGGCGGTGTGCATCGTCATCATCGACACCGAGCCGGACTCGTCGTCGAGATCGTCGGCGTCGGATACGAGAGCCACCTCGGTGAGGAAGTCGGCGATCGCGCCGTCGGGGTTGTTGCGGGCGAAGTCGCGCGCGACGGCCACGAACTCGTCGAGGTTCTCGAGCCTCGCCTCGTCTTGCGGGTCGCGGCTGACGCGCAGCATCTCGAAGTAGCCGCTGCCGTTGAGCAGCACCGTGAGCCCCTCGGCGACCGAGGTCGCGGGCGGCACCTCGCCGGACGACGGGGTGAGGATCTCGGCTGCCTCGTTCAGCACCGCGTCGAGCTGCGTGATCGCCGCCTGGATCTTCGGTCCCACGCCCAGCAGCGGGGCGTTGCGCAGCGCATCGCGGAAGCTGAGCCCGTTCTCGTCAGCGAAGCGCGCGATCGCGGTCTCGGTGACGTCGCCGATCCCACGCCGTGGTCTGTTCAGGATGCGGCGCACCGCCATCTCATCGGCCGGGTTCGCCACGGCGACGAGGTACGCGAGGGCGTCTTTGATCTCAGCGCGCTCGTAGAACTTGGTGCCGCCCATGATCTTGTAGGGCACGGCCGAGCGGATGAAGATCTCCTCCAGCGCGCGCGACTGCGAGTTGGTCCGGTAGAAGACGGCCATCTCGGAGTACGGGATGCCCGCGCGGCGCAGCGCCTCGACCTCGTCGGCGACGAACTGGGCCTCATCGTGCTGCGAGTAACCGGTGAAGCCCACGATCTTCTCGCCGGGGCCGCGGTCGCTCCACAGGTTCTTCGCCTTGCGATCGAAGTTGTTACCGATCACGGCGTTCGCCGCCGACAGGATGTTCTGCGTCGACCGGTAGTTCTGCTCGAGCAGCACGACCTTGGCGCCGGGGAAGTCGCGCTCGAATTCGCTGATGTTGCGGATGTCGGCGCCGCGGAAGGCGTAGATGGACTGATCGGAATCGCCGACCACCGTGAGCGACGCCCCCTCGGCATCAGCGGCACTCTGGGCCCCTGAGCGTGCCGAAGGGTCCGGCTCGAAAATCATCATGCCGTTCATCTCGAAGGCATCCGCCTCGGCGCTCGCTCCCGAGACCGGGCGGGTCAGCTCGTGGATCAGCGCGTACTGCGCGTGGTTCGTGTCCTGGTACTCGTCGACGAGGATGTGCCGGAAACGACGGCGGTACACGTCGGCGACGTGGGGGAAGGCGCGGAACAGGTAGACGGTCTGGCCGATGAGGTCGTCGAAGTCGAATGCGTTGGCCTTCTGCAGCGCGCGCTGGTAGTCGGCGAAGATGTCGGCGAACTTGCGCTCGGCCGGGTCGCTCAGGTTCGCCTGGCGGGCGAAGCCCTCAGCATCCGTCAGCTCGTTCTTCAGCTTCGAGATGCGCGACTGCACCGCGCCGGGCGTGAGGCCGAACGCATCGGCGTCGTGTTCTTTGACGAGCCTCTTCAGCAGCGCACGCGAGTCGCCCGAGTCGTAGATCGTGAACGACTTGGTGAAGCCGAACTGCTCGGCCTCACGCCTCAGGATCCGCACGCAGGCGGAGTGGAACGTCGAGATCCACATGCCGCGAGCCACGTCGCCCACGAGACCCGAGACGCGCTCACGCATCTCGGCCGCCGCCTTGTTGGTGAACGTGATCGCCAGGATCTGGCTCGGCCACGCCTCACGCTGACGCAGCAGCAGGGCGATCCGGCGGGTGAGCACGCTCGTCTTCCCCGATCCGGCACCGGCGACGATCAGCAGCGCGCTGCCGCGGTGGGTCACCGCCTCGAGCTGCTGCGGATTGAGCCCGGCGAGCAGCTCGTCGCGGCCGTCGGAGGGGTGGGGGCCGGAGGATGCGGGGACGATGAGAGGGGCGTCGGTCATGGCACTTCGAGTCTATTCGGGGCGTCCGACACCGGGGTACGCTCGGAGCGAGCGGAGAGGACGGTGCCGAGATGATGACCGAGTTGAGCGAGCAGGAGTGCCGGGAGCTGCTCAGGGCGACGACCGTGGGGAGGGTCGGATTCGTGGCGGATGCCCGGGTGCAGATCATTCCGGTGAACTATCTCGTCGACGGAGATGACGTGGTCATCCGAACCGCGCCGTCCGGCCTGCTCAGCGCGTTGACGCAGAGCACCCTCCAGGTGGCCTTCGAGGTGGATCATCATGATGACCTCGCAGGCTCCGGCTGGAGCGTTCTGCTCGGCGGCGCGATCTCGGAGATGACCGACGAAGAGCTGGCGGCCGTGCCGGGCGCCTCGCGGCGCAGCCCCTGGGCAGAGGGCGACAGGTCGCTGCCGCTGCGGTTCACGCCGAGCTCGATCTCCGGCCGACGGGTGCGTCGCGCTCGCTGAGCCGGTCGCTCGGCTCCTCTGATCGGGGCGGCGCGATGACCCTCACGCGATGCGCGTGCCGGGAGGAAGTCGCCGCGCGGGCGTGCGCGTGCGCGACCAGGCGCCGGCGAAGAGACCGCCCGCGATCACCAGCTGGATGCCGAGCCCGACGAACCAGCTCGGCGCGGTGCCGCGCATCTGCTCTTCGGGCGTGGGCGATGTCTGAGGGCCGCCGGCCTCGCACGGATCCCAGCGCTGCGGCTCGGGCCGCACCTGCGTGATGCGAACGCCGTACTTCACCTGCCCGAACAGGTCCTGCGGGTAGCCGTCGACGAACGGGGTGGGCGTGGCGTCGGCCAGCACGACGAACGGGTTCGCCGCGAGGAAGCCCCAGACCAGATCGAATCGCGGCTGCTCGTAGGTGTACTCCTGCCACTCGTCGCAGATCGGCTCGCCCGATTCGTCCCACATGCGCTCCTGCTGCGTGAACTCGGTGCG
The DNA here is from genome assembly GCF_028198145.1 of Microbacterium sp. nov. GSS16. Classification (NCBI taxonomy): domain Bacteria; kingdom Bacillati; phylum Actinomycetota; class Actinomycetes; order Micrococcales; family Microbacteriaceae; genus Microbacterium; species Microbacterium sp. nov. GSS16. The sequence goes on from NZ_CP116338.1 coordinate 119,728, forward strand.
CAGCGCCGCTCCCCCGAGACCGAAGGCGATGAGCGTGCCGATGACCAGTGCCGCGACCACGAGGTAGGTGGCGGCGATCGAGAACAGCGGGCGCGCGATGAGCCCGCTCAGTCCCACGCCCATCGCGGCCACCACGATGGTCTCGGCCAGCAGCACGAGCAGCGAGACGAAGAACATTCCCGGTGTGACGCCGCCGCCGAGCATGCCCGCCGCGAGGAAGGGCACGGCGATGAGCAGGAATGCGCACCCGGTCGCAACCGCGGCCAGCAGCTTGCCCAGCATGATGTCGCCGGTCGTCGCGGCGGTCACCTGGATCGGGGCGAGCGTCGCCGCGTCTCGGTCGCCGTTGATCGCGTTGCCGCTGAGCGTCGGCGACACGAGCACCACGAGCAGCAGCACGAAGTTGACGATGATCGAGAAGACGCCGGCGCCCGGCAGCTCGTTGTTCGAGAAGATCAGGAACGACAGCGCCGTGATGCCCAGCAGCAGCACGACGAAGATGCCCAGCAGCACGTACCAGCCCACGCTGCGCAGCCGCTGCGTCAGCTCGAGCCGGGCGATGGTGAGGATGCGGGATCCGCTCACGACGCGGCTCCTTCCTGCGGGCTGGCCGGCGGCTGCGGTGCAGCCGTCGACCGCGGTGCAGCCGACGGTGGTGGTGCAGCCGGCGACGCCGGTGCATCCGGCGGTGGCGGTGCAGTCGGCGGGGTCGGTGCAGCTGATCCCGGATGCCGCAGGGCGAGGAAAGACGCCTCCAGCGCACTCTGCGCCGGACCGTACTCCAGAACCGGCACACCGGCGGAGACGAGGGTGCGCAGCGCCTCGACCGCGGCGGTGTCGTCAGAGACGAGGAGCAGGGCGTCACCTCGGTCGGCGCCCACCTGATCGCGACGCACGCCGAGCGCGTGCGCCACAGCCGTCGGGGCGTCGCCGACGGCGAGCCGCACCCGATAAGTGCGCGCGGCGGGTGCGGGAGCGGCGGCCACCACCGACCCCGCGACGAGGAACACCGTGTCGTCCACGACCTCTTCGAGCTCTGACAGCACGTGGCTGGAGATGAGGATCGTCGTCCCCTGTGCCGCGAGGTCGCGCAGCAGCACGCGCAGCTGCACCCGCGCCTCGGGGTCGAGGCCGGACGCCGGCTCGTCGAGCAGCAGCACGCGCGGGCGATGCACGAGAGCGCGTGCGAGCCCGAGCTTCTGCTTCTGACCGCGCGACAGCACCCGCGCGGGCGAGGCGGCGTGCTCGGCGAGACCCACGAGGGAGAGCAGCTCGTCGGCGCGCGATCGGGCCTCCGCCGCCGGCATGTCGTGCAGCCGCGCTGTCGTCACGATGCTCTCCCGTGCCGTCAGCGACGGCCACGCGCCGAGCGTGTCGGGCATCCAACCCAGCATCCGCCGCACCGCGGCCGGGTCGTCGACCGGGTCGACGCCGTCGATGGTGATGCGACCGGCATCCGGCGCCAGCAGCGACGCGAGCATGAGCAGCAGCGTCGTCTTGCCCGCTCCGTTCGGACCGACCAGCCCCGTGACGCGGCCGGGCAGAGCGCGGAAGGTGGCATCGACCACAGCATCCACCGACCCGAACGACCGCTTGACCCCCTGCGCGACCACTCCGTCCATGCCCCGAGCCTAAGGCAGAGCCGGCAGGATCTGCCCGCCATGGCCCGTCCCTTGGGCAGAGGTGACAGAATCAGGCCATGCGCACGATCCTCAACATCATCTGGGTCATCTTCGCCGGTTTCTGGCTGTGGCTGGGGTACATCCTGGCCGGCATCGTGCTGTGCATTCCGATCATCACCATTCCGTGGGCGATCGCGTCGTTCCGCATCGCCGGATACTCGCTGTGGCCGTTCGGACGTCAGGTGGTCGATCACTCCAAGGCGGGGCTCGGATCGATCCTCGGCAACATCGTGTGGGTGATCCTGGCGGGCTGGTGGCTCGCCCTCGGCCACATCCTCTCCGGTATCGCGCTGTGCATCACGATCATCGGCATCCCGATGGGGATCGCCGACTTCAAGCTCGTGCCCGTCTCACTCATGCCGCTCGGCAAGGAGATCGTTCCCAGCCGGGGCGGGGCGTTCAGGAGCTGACCGCGGATTCGGCGAAGAACGCAACTCCCAGATCGGGGTGGTCGACGAACACGCCGTCGACACCCGTGTCGGCGATCTCGCGCCACTCCGCCTCGTAGTCGCCGAACGCCGCCTTGCCGCCCTGGGCGCGGAACCGCGGGTCGAGGAAGGTGTTCTCGGGGCGGCACGTCCAGGTGAACACCCGCAGACCGCGCGCGTGCGCGTCGGCGACGATCGTGTTCTCCGGCGTCAGCAGCATCTTCTTGCTGACGCTGATGCCGTCGACCGTGCCGGCGAGCTCGTCGAGCCCCGCGGGCGTGACCGCGGAAGCGTAGTCAGGCGCATTCCGGCCCTGGGAGCTGACGAGGTCGAACGGTCTGCCGGTCGATTCGATGAGATAGATGAAGGATGCCGCGATGCCGGTCTTCTGCAGCCGGTGCAGGATCGTCGACTCGAACGACTCGACGATCAGCGGAAGATCGCCGTCGGCCCAGCCGCCGGCACGCAGGTCGCGCTCGATGAGGGGCGCGAGGTCGAGTCCGATGCTGTCGAAGTAGGTCGCGTGCTTGATCTCGAGCACGATGCCGATCTCACGTCCGTGCTCCTCCGACCCGGCGCGCACGAGGTCGAGCAGGTCGGGAAGGCGCAGAATGGGCTGCCCGTCATCGAATGTGGCGCTGGAGCGTCGGATCTTCGGCAGCCGCTCGCGGGTGCGCAGGGTCGACAGCTCGGCCCAGGTGAAGTCCTCGGTGAACCAGCCGGTGAGCGAGACCCCGTCGATACGCTTGGTCGTGCGGCGCCCGGCGAACTCCGGATGATCCGCCACGTCGGTGGTTCCGGAGATCTCGTTTTCGTGCCGCAGCACGAGAACGCCGTCCTTGGTCGCGACGACGTCGGGTTCGACGGCATCCACCCCCATCGCCAGAGCGAGTTCGTACGATGATCGGCTGTGCTCGGGGCGGTAGCCGGGGGCACCCCGATGCCCGATGATCAGTGGTCTTCTCCTGGGCACGCTCACAGCGTAAAGCACCCATTCCATAGGTTGCCGCGAGTATCTTTGAGGAAAGAGATGACCGATCCCTCGGGAGCAGAGGCCACCATGAGCAATTTCGCATTCAACAACCCGGCGTTCCAGCAGCAGGATCCGCGAAATGTCGCGTCCTATCCCGGTTCGTCTCAGGGCACCTACGCGCCGCCGCCCGCGCCGGGCGCAGCCGCCGGCACCGCGTCGTTCCAGCACGCGGGAATGGATGCCGCCGCCAACGCGCAGCTGGAGGGCATGTACACCTCGCCGTCCGCAGGCGCACTCGAGACCGACCGGATGACGGTCGAGGACACGGTCTGGAAGACCGCCGGTCTTTTCGCCATCCTGCTCGTCACCGCCGTCGCCGGCTGGGTGTGGACCGCGACGAGCTTCGTCAACTCCGGCGGCAACGCCGACATGACCCCGTGGCTCGTCGGCGCCCTGGGCGGCTTCGTGCTCGCCATGGTCGTCACGTTCACCTCGCGCAAGAAGGTGCGCCCCGCGCTCATCTGGGCGTACGCGGCGTTCGAGGGTCTGTTCGTCGGCGCCATCTCGGCCTACTTCGAGATCATCTGGCCGGGCGTCGTGATGCAGGCGACCCTCGCTACCATCGCCGTCGTCGGCGTCACTCTCGCGCTCTTCGCCAGCGGCAAGGTGCGCGCCAGCGCGAAGATGACCAAGATCGTCATGATCGCGATGCTGGGCTATCTGGTGTTCTCGGTGCTCAACCTCGTCCTGATGTGGACGGGCGTCCTGCCCGCAGGCCAGGCCTTCGGCCTCTACAGCGCCGAGGTCTTCGGCATCCCGCTCGGCCTCATCATCGGCGTCCTCGTCGTGTTCATGGCCGCCTACTCGCTGGTGATGGACTTCGACCAGATCCAGCAGGGCGTGCGCAACGGCGCTCCCCGCAAGTACGGCTGGCTCGGCGCCTTCGGCATCATGGTGACCGTCGTCTGGCTGTACGTCGAGATCCTGCGCATCCTCGCCATCCTGCGCGGAAACGACTGATCAGCCGCTGTTTCGCGAACGGGCCGCCCTCTTCGGAGGGCGGCCCGTTCCGCGTGTCCGACCGCTTTTACCGCATCTGACGGACGTGCACAAGGGTATGCCATACATTCGTAGCGATCGGGCAGGGTTGATGCATCCGGAAACCCCCGGTATCACTCACAGATCGGAGACAATCATGGGCTTCCTCGCCTTTCTCCTCCTCGGACTCATCGCCGGTGCGATCGCGAAGCTGATCCTCCCTGGCAAGCAGGGCGGCGGCTGGATCGTCACCCTTCTGCTCGGTGTCGTCGGCGCACTGCTCGGCGGCTGGCTCGGCAGCGTCCTGTTCGGCCGTGGCGTCGAAGGCTTCTTCGACCTCGGCAGCTGGCTGCTGGCGATCGGCGGCTCGATCATCGTGCTGCTGATCTACGGCCTCATCGTCGGCCGCGGCGACCGTCGCCGCGCCTGACGCCGGTATCAGCGAATACGGCCGCTGCCCTCGGGCAGCGGCCGTATTCGCGCGTACGGATGCGAGCCGGCCTCGCAGAGAGGACACCGGATCCTGCCGAAGGCGAAACGAAGAAGGGGCCGCTCTCGCGGCCCCTTCTCTCACTCCCACTCGATCGTCGCCGGTGGCTTCGAGGTGACGTCGAGCACGACCCGATTGACCTCACGCACCTCGTTGGTGATGCGGTTCGAGATCTTGGCGAGCACGTCGTAGGGCAGGCGCGTCCAGTCGGCGGTCATGGCGTCTTCGCTCGAGACCGGGCGCAGCACGATGGGGTGGCCGTAGGTGCGGCCGTCGCCCTGCACGCCCACCGAGCGCACGTCGGCGAGCAGCACGACGGGGCACTGCCAGATCGTCTGGTCGAGACCCGCCCTGCTGAGCTCCTCGCGGGCGATGGCGTCGGCGTCGCGCAGGATCTCGAGACGCTCGCGGGTCACCTCGCCGATGATCCGGATGCCCAGACCGGGGCCGGGGAACGGCTGGCGGCCGACGATGGCCTCGGGGATGCCGAGTTCGCGTCCGATTGCGCGGACCTCGTCCTTGAACAGTGCGCGCAGCGGTTCGACGAGCTCGAAATCGAGGTCTTCGGGCAGGCCGCCGACGTTGTGGTGCGACTTGATGTTCGCGGTGCCCGCTCCCCCACCCGACTCGACGACGTCGGGGTACAGGGTGCCCTGCACGAGGAACTTCACGGGCGCGCCACCGGTCGCCTTGGCCTCTTCGACGAGGTCGCGCTGCACCTGCTCGAACGCCCGGATGAACTCGCGGCCGATGATCTTGCGCTTGGTCTCGGGGTCGGTGACGCCCTCGAGGTGACCGAGGAACGTGTCGACGGCGTCGACGGTGATCAGGCGCACGCCCGTCGACTCGACGTAATCCTTCTCGACCTGCTCGCGCTCACCCTTGCGCAGCAGCCCGTGGTCGACGAAGACGGCGGTCAGCTGGTCGCCGATGGCCTTGTGCACCAGAGCCGTCGACACGGCGGAGTCTACGCCGCCGGAGAGAGCCGAGATGACGCGCGCGTCACCGACCTGCTCGCGGATGCGCTCGATCTGCTCGGCGATCACGTTGTCGCTGTTCCAGTCGGCGGGAAGACCGGCACCGCGGTGCAGGAAGTTCTCGATGATCGCCTGGCCGTGGTCGGAGTGCTTGACCTCGGGGTGCCACTGCACGCCGTAGAGCTTGCGCTCTTCGTTCGCGAAGGCGGCGACCTTCGTCGCCTCGGTGGTGGCGAGCACGTCGAAGCCCTCGGGCGCGCGCGACACCTGGTCGCCGTGGCTCATCCACACGTTCTGCTCGGCCGGCTGACCGGCGAGCAGGGTGCTCTCGGTGGCGGGGATGTGCGCGTCGGTCGCGCCGTACTCACGCAGACCGGTGTGCGCGACCTCACCGCCGAGGGTCTGCGCCATGTACTGGAACCCGTAGCAGATGCCCAGCGTCGGCACGCCGAGGTCGAACACGGCCGGGTCGAGCTGCGGAGCGCCGTCTTCGTACACCGAGGACGGCCCGCCCGACAGGATCAGGGCGACGGGGTTCTTCGCCGCGATCTCCTCGGCGGTGGCCGTGTGCGGCACGATCTCGCTGTACACGCCGGCTTCGCGGACGCGACGGGCGATCAGCTGCGCGTACTGCGCTCCGAAGTCGACGACCAGCGCGGGGCGCTGCTGGGTCTCGGTCTGCTCGGTCAACGGGCACCTTCCGTGGTGGTGGGCGCAGGCGACGCGGCTGACGCCGCGGCCTCGCGCTGGGCGAGATAGGCCTTCACGTCCCGCGCAACGCGCGTCTCCATGAAGAAGGACAGCAGCGGGACGACGCCGCCGAGGGCGAGCAGGATGAAGCGCACGAACGGCCAGCGCATCATGCTCCACATCCGGAAGCAGGCGAAGAGGTAGACGACATAGAACCAGCCGTGTGCGACCAGTATGCCCTGCGACACGTTGAATCCGTCGCCGGTCGATTCGAGGCCGTCGGCGGTCTCGACGACCTCGGCGAACCAGAGCGGACCGCCGGAGCCGCCGAGGAAGAGTTCGAGGTGGATCGGCGTGTACTTCAGCACCATCTCGGTCACGAGCAGCAGCAGCATGACGCCGGTGATGATCGAGGCGATCTGGTAGAACTTCAGCGCTCCGCGGATCGCCGGGAAGCTGGCGACTCTGGGCTCGGGCATGCCCTCCATTCTAGCCGCCGCGGTGATACGGCGAAGGCCGCCGGACGCATGCCCGGCGGCCCTCGCTGACAGGGTCGTGATCACCAGCGGGCGAGCAGGTCCCAGATCCAGTCGAAGATCTGCTGGATGATGCTGCCCAGACCGCCGGCGCGGTTGACGTGCACCGTGGCGGTGGCCGCGTCGCCGTCTGCCTGCATCACGGCCAGCGTGTACTTGCCCGGCTGGGTGCTCTTCGGCACCCGCAAGGTCGCCGAGAACGTTCCGTCGTCTGCGACCTGCACGGTGCCGACCTGCACGGCCTGCCCCTTCTTGGGTCGCAACTCGACGGTCACGGTCTCACCGGGGGTGAAGCGCTCGCCCGTCACCGCGAGGGTGCCGCCGGCGCTGACCTTCGACGAACCCGTCTGGATGGTGCCCTCGAACGGTCCGGGTTCTGGCTCGTCGGCGGCCACCGTGAACGGCAGCGTCACCGGGGCGCCCACGTTCGGCGTCGCGACGAGCGGGGCACCTGCCGATCCGGCCGGCACGGTGAACTGGATGCTCGCCCGACCGATCTCGTCGGTGGTGCTGACGATGGACGCATCGACCGCGGCCGAGCCCACCGAGACGCCGCCGAGCGACAGATCGACCGTGGTCGGCACCTGCTCGCCCGCGCTGAACGCGAGAGACGACAGCGACACGGTCACCACGTCGCCCGCCTGGTAGCCGTCAGCGCCGGGCGCCGGCGTGATCGAGGCGCCCACGGCACGCTGGTCGAGGTCGGGGCTCGCCGTCTTGTTGGCGTCGAACCAGTCGACCATCGACTGCAGGTCGATCTTGCCGGTGTCCTTCGCGCTCGTGCCCTTCGCCAGGGTGAAGAAGTTGTCTCCACCCGCCGCCAGGAACGAGTTCGCGGCGATCGTGTACGAGGCGGCCGGGTCGAGCGCCGCTCCGTTCAGCGTGATGGACGTGATGCGCTCGCCCTGGGCTGCGGTGGGATCGTAGGTGTACGACAGCCCCTCCGACACCCCGAGCTTGAGGAACGGACGACTCGCGCCCGCCGGCTGCCACTGCTCTTCGAGCACTGCCTTCAGCTGTGCGCCGGTGAGCTGCGTGGTGACCAGCGTGTTGGCGAACGGCTGCACCGTCGCCGCCTCGCGATACGTCACATTGCCGTCGGGGTCGTTCGCGTTCGACGAGGCGTAGGTGAGGTTGGCACGGATGCCGCCAGGGTTCATCAGCGCCACGTCGGCGCCGGTGGCCCACTTCTGCACGTCGGCGACGAAGTTGCCGATGGTCGACTCGCCTCCGCGGTTCTCGGTGCCGTCGGCCTGTCGAGCACGGTTGAAGTCGGCCGTGATGTCGCCGACCTTGACGGCGCCGAGCACGTCGGCCTTCTTCTTGGCGGCGTCGACGATGGCCTGCACCTCGGCGACCGGCTGGTAGTTGCCAGCCAGCGGACGGATCTCGTTGGTGATCGAGATCAGCTCGTTCTTCTTCGGGTCGACCTGCAGGTTCATCACGCCCATGTTCTCGCCGTACTGACCCGCCGACACGACCGGGCGGCCGTCGATGACGTGGTTGTAGGCGAGGTGGGTGTGGGCCGAGACGATCGCGTTCACGTCGTCGTCGACGCCGTAGACGATCTGACCCAGCGCCGACTCGGGGGTGATGCTGTCGACCGAGACCGTGGTCGCGCCCTCGTGCACCAGCAGGATGATCACGTCGGCTTCGCCGTTGGCGTCGTCGCCGTCGCGGAGGTTCGCCGCCGCCGCGTTCACCGAGTCGACGATGTCGCGCACCTCGAGGTCGGCGATGCCGGCCGGAGACACGAGCGAGTCGAGCTCTTCGGTCACCGCGCCGACGAAGCCGACGCGCACCCCGTCGACCTCCTTCACCCACGACGGGGCGAGAGCGGTCTGGTCGGTGCCCTCGAGGAACACGTTCGACGAGATGTACTCCCAGTCGGCCCGCTCCTGCACGCGGTCGCGCAGGTCGGCCCAGCCCTGATCGAACTCGTGGTTGCCGGCGGCGCTGACCTCGAGGCCGGCGGCGTTGAGGGCGTCGATCGTCGGGTTGTCGTCCTGGATGAACGAGGTGAACGTCGACGCGCCGATCAGGTCGCCGGCCGCGGCGAAGATCGTGTTCGGGTTGGCTTCGCGCACCGACTTCACCGCACCGGCCAGCACTGCTGCACCGGCTGCCTTGCCATCGGCCTCGATGCGACCGTGGAAGTCGTTGATCGTGGCGATGTCGATGCTCACCGGCGGCTCGGTCGCCGAGACGCCGACGAGGATCGGGTCGTGGTCGCTCGAGCGGTAGGGGGTGCCCGTCTCGGTGGCGCCGTAGGCGTAGCCGCGGTCGCTCCACTCGGGCGAGTTGATGGTCCACGCGTCGGCCCCGGTGATCGACCTGGCCAGTGACGGCGAGGCGATCACGTGGTCGAGCGAGCCCAGCTCGCCGTCGAACGTGTAGGTGTAGCTGCCCGGCGAGTGCGCGGGCACCGTGTCGACCCAGCCCTTCGACGTGAACACGTCGATCGGGTCCTCATGGCCGTAGGCGTTGAAGTCGCCGATCAGCAGCATGTCGTCGCCGTTGGTCTTCTTCAGCCGGTCGGTGAACGACAGCAGCGACTGCGCCTGCTTCACCCGGTCGGCGTTGAAGAAGCCCTGCCCGTCGGCCGGCTGCGTGCCGCTGCCCGACTTCGACTTGAAGTGGTTGGCGATCACCGTGACCGTGCGGCCGTCGGCGTCGAAGGCCTGGGCGATCGGCTCGCGGGCGTTGCCCCACACCGTCTCGTCGTCGATGGTCTGCGCGTCGCCGACGGGCTTCACCTCCTTGGCCTTGTAGATGATCGCGTTCGTGATGAAGTCGGTGGTCGCCGCATTCTGCAGCGACTTCGGCGTGGGCACGTACGCCCACACGCCGTTGCCGGCTTCGGCGTTCAGCCCGTCGACGAGGTCGGCGAGCGCGGTGTCGGCGGGCTCGCCCAGCTTCACCGAGTTCTCGATCTCCATGAGCGAGACGACGTCGGCATCCAGTGTGTTGATCGCCGAGACGATCTTCGACTTCTGGATGGCGAACTCCGCCGCGGTCTTCGCCCCGCGGGCATCGGGGTTCTGGCTGGTCAGCGTCGTGAAGTAGTTGTAGACGTTGAACGAGGCGATCTTCACGTCGCCGCCCACCGAGGGCACCTCGGGGCGCGGGTTCTTCGACGTGAAGCCGAACTTCTCGGCGTCCGGCGACGCGCTGTCGAGCGGCTTCACCGGCTGCAGGCGCCAGTCGTCGAAGCCGTACTGCAGCACGAGTCCCTTTCCGCCGAAGTCGACTGCGTCGCCGTTTCGCACGACCGCGTCCTTGGTGAAGTAGGGCTGGTCGTTCAGGTGGTCCTTGTTGCTCACCTGGATGTTGTAGCCGTCGTCGAGCAGGATGCGGTCTGCGCGGTTCGCCGCGGCGATGGCATCCGCCTCGGCGCCGGGCCGCTTCAGCTCGGTGCCCTTGACGTTGAGCTCGCCGGGGTTCAGCCACAGCGTGCCGTAGTTGAACAGCTGGTGGCTGGAGGCGACGAGGTAGTCACCGGTGGGCAGCACGAGCATGTTCTCGTACGCCTCGCGCGCCGTGCCGACGACGCTCGTCGGCAGCGGGGTGAGGGCGGGCACGCCGACTCCCGCGGTGACGACCGAGACGCCGGATGCCGCTGACGGAGCGATCTGCGTCTGGCCGAAGTACTCGTCGACGACGCCCGTGACCGAGACGAGGTCTCCGATCGCGCCGGGAACGGTCTTCCCGTCGAGGAAGACGAAGATGCCGTCGGACGCGTTCGGCGTCATGTCGTCGGCTCCGCCGGATCCGGCGGTCTGGATGACGATTCCCTTGTAGCCGCCCGTGCGATGGTCGGCGGTGATGACGCCCTCGACGGTGACGGTCTTGCCCTTGTACGGCGAGACGTCGCCGGTGCCCTGCACGTCGGCGATGCTGACCTTCTCACCAGGCTCCGGCTCGGGGTCCGGGTCGGGCTCGGGCTCCGTGCTGCCGGAGGCGGTGGGGGTGATCGTCGCAGAGAGCGCGAAGTCGGCCCCGTTGTCGTCGGTGTCCTTGCCGTCTGCGCGGTTCAGCGACTTCACGTCGGTGTTGCCGGCCGGGGCGGAGGCGACCGTGCCCTCGAACGTGTTGGAGCCGCCGTAGCCGAGCAGATCGACGATGCCGTCCGCTCCGGCGGCGTTGCCGACCGGCAGGGTGACCGCCTTGGCGCCCTGCACGAGGGCGATCGTGCCGGTGGTGCCGCTGGGGGCGAGGGTGCTGGTCTGGTCAGGTGCGGGCAGGGCGGCACCCGCCGCGCCGTTGCTGCTCGCCTGAACGAGGAAGTAGCCGCCGGCCTTGATGGTGCCGGTGAGCGCGACGACCCCGTGCGATGCACCGGAGCTTCCCGCCGCGCGGTACTGCAGCGACATCCCGTCGAGCACGACGTCCTTGTCGGTCGGGTTGTACAGCTCGATGAACTTGTTCTTGAACGCGGCGCCGGCGCTGCCGCCCGACAGGTAGGCCTCGTTGATCACGACACCGGTGGCGTCGACGTTCGCGAAGGCCGGCGCGGCGATGAGCGAACCCATGCTCATCGTGAACGCCGTGGTCAGCGCGAGCGCCGCGATGCGCCCCCGCCTCCTCTGATGGGCGACCGGAACAGCCGCGTTCCAGTCGGCAGGGGTGTGCATCATGAATGCCGTCTCCTCATTCTGGGTTGGCCGGGGATCTCGTGGATCCACCGTCAGACGCTCGAGCACGCGCTCGCGCATGAAAGCGACCATAGGCCGCACGTCCGACATCGGGCAAGAGGATTCGCGCGCCGGTCACCGGATGGTCACCGGCACGTCGTCTCAGCCGCGGGCGTCCTCGAACTCCTCGACCTCGCGCTCCCAGGCATCCTTCGCCAGGCGGTACCAGAGGTAGAACGCGAAGCCGGCGAAGATCGCCCACTCGGCCGCGTAGAAGATGTTCAGCCAGTTGACCGGCGATTTCTCCTCGGGCGCCGGGGAGTCGATGTCGACGAGTCCGGCCGGGGCGGTGAGAGATGCCAGATACGGGCGGTACACGTCGAGCTGATCGACGTCGTGCCATTGGCCGAGGAGCGCCGCGGGCGACATCCGCGTCAGAGCGTAGATGTCGTCGGCAGGTGGCAGCTCGACACCTTCATCGTCGATCAGCCGCCCGGTGAGCTGGGCCCGGGATACATCCTGTTCGGCGAGGGCCGCGGCCGCGGCATCCGCCTGCTCGCGCGTCGGCGCCCAGCCGAGCGCGACGGCGAGCGACGTGCGATCGGCCACTCGCAGCTGGCCGGTGACCCAGTACCCCTCGTCGGCGCCGCCGTTGAACCGGGACGAGATCACGATGAAGTCCTCGGCCACCCACTCGCCGCTCGTCGTGACCTTCTGCCCGCCGAGCGGCTCAGGCAGGTACTGACCCGGCTCGATCACGTCGGTGAGCGGGCGCACCTGCTCGGTCGCGCCGGGCGGCGGCGGGTCGGTGTCGATGGCGCGTGCCAGCTGCCACTGGCCGAGCCACGCGAAGATGCCGGCGATCACGAGGCAGAGCAGGAGCACGCCGATCCAGCGTCCCCGCAGCATCACCTCGCGCAGCGTCGGCGGGAACTCCTGCGCGGCGGCGGGCTGCTGCTCGGTCATCCCAGCTCGTACGGCGCGAGGACGACCTCGACCCGCTGGAACTCCTTCAGGTCGGAGTATCCCGTGGTCGCCATCGACTTGCGCAGGGCGCCGATGAGGTTGGCCGTCCCGTCGGCGACGGGGGCGGGCCCGAACAGGATCCGCTCGAGGTCGGCGACGCGGTCGACCTCGACGCGGCGGCCGCGGGGAAGCTCGGGGTGGTGCGCCTCGGCGCCCCAGTGGAAGCCCTGGCCGGGGGCATCCGTCGCGCGCGACAGCGCGACACCCAGCATCACGGCATCCGCACCCATCGCGAGCGCCTTGACCATGTCGCCGGACGTGCCGACGCCGCCGTCGGCGATGACGTGCACGTAGCGGCCGCCCGACTCGTCGAGGTAGTCGCGGCGGGCCGCGGCGACGTCCGACACGGCGGTCGCCATCGGGGCGTGGATGCCCAGGGTCACGCGCGTGGTCGACGCCGCTCCCCCGCCGAAGCCGACGAGCACGCCCGCCGCTCCCGTGCGCATGAGGTGCAGGGCGGCGGTGTAGGTGGAGGCGCCGCCGACGATGACGGGCACGTCGAGGTCGTAGATGAACTTCTTCAGGTTCAGCGGCTCGAGGGCGCTGGAGACGTGCTCGGCCGACACCGTCGTGCCGCGGATGACGAACAGGTCGACGCCGGCGGCGACGACCGTCTCATAGAGCTCCTGGGTGCGCTGCGGTGTGAGGGAGCCCGCCACCGTCACGCCCGCCTCGCGGATCTCGGCGAGGCGCTGCTTCACGAGCTCGGGCTTGATCGGCTCGGAGTACAGCTGCTGCATGCGCACGGTCGCGTTCTCGGCGGGCAGCGCGGCGATCTCGTCGAGCAGCGGCTGCGGGTCGTCGTAGCGCGTCCACAGGCCCTCGAGGTCGAGCACACCCAGCCCGCCCAGCCTGCCGAGCGCGATGGCGGTGGTGGGGCTGACGACGGAGTCCATCGGGGCGCCGAGCACGGGGATGTCGAACGAGAACGCATCGATCGTCCACGCCGTCGAGACGTCGGCGGGGTTGCGGGTGCGTCGCGATGGGACCACCGCGATGTCGTCGAACGTGTACGCGCGGCGCGCGCGCTTGCCTCGGCCGATCTCGATGTCCATGCTCACCCCTCCAGCCTACCCGTGGTGGCCCGATGGCCCCGCTCGGCGTCGGCGTCGCCGCCGGGCTGGAACCCGCCTGCCGCGCCCGCCGTTGCCCACCAGCGCTACCAGCTCAGACACCGAGAACAGGCCCAACACCGAGAACAGGTCGAATTCCGTCCATCTGTCCTGTCATCGGCAGCCAACCTGTACTCGATTGCCGCCAGTTCTCCTGCACATCCTCGCTCCTGGGCTACCTGTCCACGGTTCGCGCGGAACGAGAGCCTGATCTTCACCTGCCCCGGCCATCGTCGAAGGATGAGGGCTCCGATCATGACGTGGATGCGACAGCGCGCCGGCATCGCGCACACCAGTGAGCTGCGCGCAGCGGGGTACACGAATCACGAGATGCGACAGGCCGTGGATGCAGGACTGCTCGAGCGGGTCAGACGCTCGTGGCTGGTGTCGGCGCAGTGCTCGGCCGAACGAAGGGCTGCCGCCGAGGTGAGCGGGCGAGTGACATGCGTGACCGCCGCCAAGCACCTGGGGCTGTGGTCGGTGGCCGACGAAAGGATGCACGTCGCCGTACCGTCGTCCTCCTCCCGCATCAGCGCGCCCGGCCGAGTGCTGCACTGGTCCGCAGGCCCCGCGCCGGTCGCACGTTTCGCCGTCGAAGACCCCATCCTGAACGTGCTCTACCACGTCGGGCGCTGCTTGGAACCGCCGGACGCGTCGGCGGTCTGGGAGTCGGCTCTGCGCAGGACGCTCGTGACCCTCCCGCAATTGCGCCGCACAGCATGGCACAGCACGGCTGTGGACATCGTGCTCGAGATGGTCGGAGCGCTGTCGGATTCCGGGGTCGAGACGGCCTTCATCCGCATCTGCCGCTCCTGCGGCCTCGACGTGCGTCAGCAGGTGATCATCGACGGGCATCGGGTCGATGCGCTCATCGGCGACCGGCTGGTGGTGCAGCTCGACGGCTTCGAATTCCACAGCAGTGCGAAGGATCGGCGGCGAGATCTCCGCCAGGATGCCCGTCTCGCCCTGCTCGGCTACACGGTGCTCCGCTTCGACTACCAGCAGGTCATGTTCGACCCCGGCTATGTGCAGCAGACCATCGTCAGCGCCGTGGCTCAGGGGCTGCACCTCGCGCGGCGACGGTGATCAGAGCGCTCGGTTCGAGAACAGGCTGGTTCTCCAGATCAGGACGGATGCTCGGGCATACGGGATGTTCTCGGCAACGGGCCTGTTCTCAGCAGCTCGACCCAGGCCCAGGAGGGCGCGGGCGTCACGGCTCGGACATGCGCGCGAGCAGCTCGGTGAGCACCGCCTCGGCCACGGACCGGGGCAGCCGCTCGATCAGCGCCATGAGCATGGCCATCGGCTGATCCGCCGACACCGATCCCGCGCCGGCGAGCCGCAGCAGCCGCCACGCCGCGGCGGGACCGGGAACACGCCCGCCCTCGCCGTAACCCAGCATTCGCAGCGCCGCCAGCATCATCTTCGGGTCGGCGGCGGGCCGGCCGCGCACCTCGTCGGCCGCCTCCGCCAGCGCGCGCGCGAACTCCTCGACCTGCGATTCGAGCACGGGGGTCAGGGTGAGGTGCGCGCTGTGCGCGATGCGCACCCCATCCTGCTGCACGAGCCCGGGCTGCGGCTGGATCTTCCATCCGTGCCCCACCATCGCGTCGGCGAGGCGGTGCGGGTCGACGCGCTCAGCCACGGGCACGCTGTCGTCCGAGCCGAGCGCGATCGCCGGCCCGACCGGGTCACCGATCACGCGCAGCCCCGGGATGCCGTCGACCGCCGCCCTGACGGCCAGCGCTACCCGTCCGATCGAGTCCGTGAGCCGCCGATACCCGTCGTCGCCGAGATGCTGGGTGATCGCCCACGCCGCGGCGAGCGGCGATGCCGAGCGTGAGCCGAGCAGGGTCGGGTTCACCACGGGATAGCCCGCCCACCCGGTCGTGGCGAAGAACTGCGCGCGATGGCGACGCCGTCCGCGCTGCAGCAGCACAGACACTCCCTTCGGCGCGTAGCCGTACTTGTGCAGGTCGGCCGAGATGCTCGTCACCCCGTGCACGCGGAAGTCCCAGGCCGGCAGGCCGGGCCACCACGGCAGCACGAACCCGCCGAAGCAGGAGTCGACATGGCAGGAGATCCCGCGAGTCGATGCCGCGGCCGCGACCTCCGCGATCGGATCGAGCGTGCCGGTGGGGTACGACGGCGCCGACACGACGACGAGGGCGACGTCGTCGTCGAGCCGGTCGATCAGATCGGACGCCGCGAGCACACCGTCCGGCGAGCACGGCACCGCGTCGAACTCGAGGTCGAACAGCTGCGCGGCCTTGATGAACGCCGCGTGCGCGGTGGCCGGGGCCACCAGCCGGGGACGCCCGGACGACCCGCCGTGCGACAGCCGCCACAGATCGCGCGCCGTCTTCACGGCAAGCAGGCAGCTCTCGGTTCCTCCGCTGGTGACGGTGCCGACGACGGAGCGCCTGCCGTGCAGCATCCGGCGGGTGAAGCCGATCACATCCCGCTCCATCGCCGCGATCGACGGGAACACCGTCGGGTCGAGTCCGTTCAGCGGCCGCGCGAGACGGGCGGCGGCGTCAGCCAGCTCGTCCAGTTCGCCGAGGCCCGAGTCGTAGACGTACGACAGCACGTGTCCGCCGTGCGTCGGCGCGTCGGCGGCGCGCATCCGACGCAGGCGATCGAGGATGTCGCTCACGCCGATGTCCCGATGATGTCGCGCTCACGCAGCCGGTACCGGGCCAGCGCGACGAGGCTCAGCAGCATGAGCGCCGCCGGCAGCAGGCTGAACGCCACCGCGATCCCCGTCACCGCGGCATCCGGCTGGGCGACCTCGACCGCAGCCGTCGTCTCGATGTAGCCGGTCGCCGCGAGCACGATCGAGAGCACGGTCGCACCCAGCGCCATGCCCGTCGTCTCACCGGCCGTCCACACCCCGCTGAACACACCGGAGCGATTGTCATGGCCGGCCGCCGTGCGGTCGTGCGCGATGACGTCGGGCAGCATCGCCATCGGCAGGGTCTGCATGCCGGCGTACGCCGCGCCGGCGAGGGCGACCGGTGCGAGGATCCACCATCCGGGCATCCACACCATCAGGCCGAGCACCACCGTCGCGGCGAGGAACACCGTGCTGGCGATGCGGAAGCCGCGCTCTTTGCCGATGCGGTCGGCGACGAGCTTCCACACCGGGGCCATCAGCAGGGCGGGAGCGATCAGCGCGACGAACAGCGGCGTCACCGCGCCCTCGTCGCCCAGCACCCAGCGCGCCACGAACTGCGCGGCGGCGAGCATGAGCCCGGTCGCCAGCCCCTGCAGCATGAACGCGCCCAGCAGCACACGGAACGGCTGGCTCTCGCGCAGCGCGTCGAGTCCGTCGCGGTAGTGCGTCGCGATCGACGCACCGGGTCGCACGGGCAGCATCGGGCGGGTCGGCGCGACGGTCGAGGCGACGAACAGCCCGGCGCCGAGCAGCACGGCTGCCACGGCCGCCATCACGAGGTAGCCGAGCAGCGGGTCGCCGAACATCCCGCGGATCTCGGGTCCGCCCGCGCCGAAGAGCAGGATCGCCACGGTCAGCATGACCACGCGCCAGGTGAGCAGGCGAGTGCGCTCACGGTAGTCGTCGGTCAGCTCGGCGGGCAGCGCGATGTACGGCACCTGGAAGAGGCTGAAGCATGTCGCTGCGAGCATGAACGCGATGAGCACCCAGAAGCCGGATGCCACCGGGCCGAGTCCCGCGGGAACGGCGAAGGTCAGCACGAACGCGATCGGCAGACCGATCGAGCCGATCAGCATGAGCCCGCGCCGCGATCCCGATCGCGCGAGCGCGGTGTCGCTCAGCCCGCCGATCACCGGGTCGATCAGCACGTCCCACACCTTGGCTCCCGTGACGATCGCACCGGCGGCGAGCGCCGTCACGCCCAGGGAGTCGGTCAGGTAGTAGACGAGCACGAGGCCGGGCAGCGTGGCGAAGCCGCCGGTGCCGAGCGAGCCGATGGCGTAGCGGGTGATCTGGCCGCGAGTGAGCGTTGTCGACGCTGAGCGCATGCGGCTCACTCTAGTGGCGGGGCTGCGCGTCTCGCGTCGGGCGCCGAAGCGCCGTCATCCGGTGCAGGGAACACGCGAGCGCAGGACCGGAAAGCGGATGCCGGTCCGCGCGACCCGAGCCGACCCGAGGTCGGCTCACTTCTTGTAGTTAGGCGCCTCGACGACGATCTGCACGTCGTGCGGGTGCGACTCCTTGAGCCCCGCGGCCGTGATGCGCACGAAGCGTCCGCGCGCCTTGAGCTCGTCGATGGTGCGCGCGCCGACGTAGAACATCGACTGACGCAGACCGCCCATCAGCTGGTACGCCACGGCCGAAAGCGGGCCGCGGTAAGGCACCTGGCCCTCGATGCCCTCGGGGATGAGCTTGTCGTCGCTGGGGACGTCGGCCTGGAAGTACCGGTCCTTGGAGTACGAGGTCTGCTTGCCGCGGGTCTGCATCGCGCCCAGCGAGCCCATGCCCCGGTACTGCTTGAACTGCTTGCCCGACTGGAAGACGATCTCTCCCGGCGACTCGTCGGTGCCGGCCAGCAGCGAGCCCAGCATGACGGCGTCAGCGCCGGCGACCAGCGCCTTGGCGATGTCGCCGGAGTACTGCAGACCGCCGTCGGCGATCACCGGCACACCGGCGGGGCCGGCGGCGAGGGATGCCTCATAGACCGCGGTCACCTGCGGCACGCCGACGCCGGCGACCACGCGCGTGGTGCAGATCGAGCCCGGGCCCACGCCGACCTTGACGGCGTCGACGCCGGCATCCACCAGAGCCTGAGCGCCCTCGCGGGTCGCGACGTTGCCGCCGACGATGTCGATGTGCTCGAAGGTCGGGTCGGCCTTGAGCCGCTTGACGAGCTCGATGACGCCCTGCGACTGGCCGTTCGCGGTGTCGACGACGAGGATGTCGACACCGGCATCCCGCAGCGCCTCGGCACGCTCCCACGCGTCGCCGAAGAAGCCGATGGCGGCGCCGACACGCAGCCGGCCCTGGTCGTCCTTGGTGGCGAGCGGGTACTTCTCGCTCTTGTCGAAGTCCTTGATCGTGATGAGCCCGGCGAGCTTGCCGTCGCTGTCGATGAGCGGCAGCTTCTCGACGCGGTGCTTCGCGAACAGGGCGATGACCTCCCCCGCGGCGACGCCGACCGGAGCGGTGACGAGGTTCTCGCTCGTCATGACGTCCTTGACCAGAGTGGTCTGGCGCTCGAAGCCCGACACGAACCGCATGTCGCGGTTGGTGACGATGCCCACGAGATGGCCCTCGTCGTCGACGACGGGCAGGCCGGAGATGCGGTAGCGGGCGCACAGGTTGTCGACCTCTTCGACGGTCGCATTGGCGGTCGTCGTGATCGGGTCAGTGATCATCCCCGACTCGCTGCGCTTGACCCGGTCGACCTGCGATGCCTGGTCGGCGATCGAGAGGTTGCGGTGCAGGATGCCGATGCCGCCTTCGCGGGCCATCGCGATCGCCATGCGGGCCTCGGTGACGGTGTCCATCGCGCTGGAGAGCAGCGGGGTGGCCACCGAGATGCGCCGTGTGATCCGCGAGGAGGTGTCGGCCTCACTGGGGATGACGTCGGTGTGCCCGGGAAGCAGGAGCACGTCATCGTAGGTGAGTCCGACGAAACCGAACGGGTCGTGCTGCTGCATGGAAGCGTGCTCCTCTGCGCCGGAGGCGCGATCGAATGGCGGATGCGCGGGGGCGTCGGCGACCGGAGGAGGCGTGACCCGCGGTGTATAGATTCTAAGCGCGTCGGGGGCCGCGTTATTCCGAGAACGCCGAGAACGCCGCGGCGGACACTCCCGACATTCCGATCAGGACACGGTTGGTGCGATACGCGCCGACGACGGGATACGCTCAGTGCGACGTCCAAGCGGAGCGACGACCCGAAGTCGCTCGATGCACTCGATGTGGAGGATGCGTGGGACTCAGAACTGTGGCGCTTCAGCGCCCCCGGAACGGTGTGCTCGCGCTGCTCGCGACGCTGCTCGCCGCCTTCCTCGTCTTCGGATCGCCGGCCGGTGCCGCGCACGCCGAGACGACGCCTGACGGCCAGGAGGTCACCGACTTCTACTTCGCCGGGAACATCACCTACGACGACGAGCCGATCGAGGGCGTCGGTCTGTCGGTGAAGGGCGGCGGCTTCGAGGGCAAGACCAAGACCGACGCCGAGGGCAAGTGGCGCCTGTACGTGCCCGAGAAGGACAAGTACACGATCGCAGTCGACGAGGACACCCTTCCCGAGGGTGTGATCGTCGACGCGGAGAACCTGCCCGACGGCGTGGAGCCCGTCGCCGGGACGAGCGGCGAGTTCGAGGCGGAGTTCGGCCTGACGGGCACGAAGATCGTCAACCTGTTCCTCGGCGAGGGCGAGCGCATCACGATCTCGCTTCTCGATCAGCTGCTCTCGCGACTGGTCGGCGGCCTGAACTTCGGGCTGCTGCTCGCGCTCGCCTCGATGGGCGCGGCGCTCATCTACGGCACGACCCGGCTGTCGAACTTCGCGCACGCCGAGATGGTCACCTGGGGCGGCCTGGTCGCGCTGGTCACGACGACCGTGTGGCAGCTGCCCTTCTGGGTCGGCATCATCGCTGCGGTGATCGCCGGCGGTCTGCTGGGCTGGGGGATGGATGCCGCGCTGTGGCGTCCCCTGCGCCGCCGGGGCCTCGGCGTGGTGCAGCTCATGATCGTGAGCATCGGCCTCTCGCTCGCGCTGCGCTACCTCTTCCAGTACTTCATCGGCGGCGGCACCCGTCAGCTGCCCGGCGCGAGCCCCGCGCCGATCCAGTTCGGCCCGATCTCGCTGTCGTACATCGACATCATCGCCATGAGCGTGAGCATCGTCGTGATCCTGGCTGTGGCGTGGTTCCTCACCCGCACGCGCATCGGCAAGGCGACCAGGGCCATCTCCGACAATCCGCAGCTCGCGGCCGCCTCGGGCATCGACGTCGACCGGGTGATCCGCTACGTGTGGATCCTGTCCGGTCTGCTGGCGGCCATCTCGGGCATCCTGTGGGCGTACTTCCGCCCGGGTGTGAAGTGGGACATGGGCATGCAGATGCTGCTGCTCATCTTCGCCGCGATCACGCTCGGCGGTCTCGGCACCGCGTTCGGGGCGCTGGTCGGCTCACTCATCGTCGGCATCGCGGTCGAGGTCTCGACGCTGTGGATCCCGTCGGACCTGAAGTACGCGAGCGCTCTCGTCGTGCTGATCGTGATCCTGCTGGTCAGGCCGCAGGGTCTGCTCGGACGCAAGGAAAGGCTGGGCTGACATGGACTTCGGAAGCATCTTCTCCAACACGGCCGTCTACCTGTTCAGCCCCGTCACCATCGCATACGCGCTGGCCGCGACCGGACTGGCCGTGCACTTCGGCTACGCGGGTCTGCTGAACTTCGGCATGGCGGCGTTCATGGCGGTCGGCGGCTACGGGTACGCGATCTCGGTGCTCAGCTTCGGCCTGCCCTGGTGGGTGGGCATGCTGATCGGGCTGCTGGGCGGCGCACTGTTCGCCGTGCTGCTCGGCATCCCGACTCTGCGCCTGCGCGCCGACTACCTCGCCATCGCCACCATCGCCGCCGGCGAGATCGTGCGGCTGCTGTTCACCACGCAGCTGTTCGACGAGTGGACGAACTCCGCCGACGGGCTCGCGCAGTACAACGGCGGGTTCCGCGACGCGAACCCCTTCCCCGACGGCACGTATGGGTTCGGCCCGTGGACGTACACGGCGAACGACCTGTGGAACCGCGTGTTCGGCGTGGTGCTGCTGGGCGTTGCCGTGCTGCTCGTCTGGGCGCTCATGCGCAGCCCCTGGGGCCGCGTGCTCAAGGGCATCCGCGAAGACGAGGACGCCGTCCGCTCGCTCGGCAAGAACGTGTTCGCCTACAAGATGCAGGCGCTCGTGGTCGGCGGCGTGATCGGTGCCGCGGGCGGGATCGTCTTCGTGCTCCCCTCGGCCGTCGTGCCGGGCAGCTACACGACGTCGCTGACCTTCTTCCTGTGGACGATCCTGCTGCTCGGCGGCGCCGCGACCGTCTTCGGCCCGACGCTCGGTGCGATCCTCTTCTGGGTCGTCTTCGCGTTCCTCGCCAACCTGCTGCCGAGCATGGCCCGCACCGGCATCCTTCCGATGTCGTCGAGCCAGGCGTCCACCCTCGTGTTCATCTTCGTGGGCGTGGCGCTGATGCTGCTCGTGATCTTCCGCCCGCAGGGCATCCTCGGAGACAAGAGGGAGATGACCTTTGTCAAGTGAGAACACCCCCGAGCGGGTTCCCGGCGCCGATGCGGCGCCGGTGACCGGCAGCGTCCGGCGTCCGAAGACGACCGGACTGGCGAAGGGCCCCGCGGCTCCCGGCGTGGCGAAGGTCGACCCGATCCTCGTCGTCGACGCCGTCGAGCGGCACTTCGGCGGGCTGACCGCGGTGAACGTCGAGCACGTGGAGGTGCCCCGAAACGCGATCACGGCGCTGATCGGCCCGAACGGTGCGGGCAAGACGACCCTGTTCAACCTGCTGTGCGGCTTCGACAAGCCGAACAGCGGCACGTGGAGCTTCGACGGGAAGAACCTGTCTGGCATCCCCTCGTTCAAGGTGGCCAGGATGGGCCAGGTGCGCACCTTCCAGCTCACGAAGTCGCTGTCGCTGCTGACCGTGCTCGAGAACATGAAGCTCGGCGCCACCAAGCAGAAGGGCGAGGGCTTCTGGGCGAGCCTGATTCCCGGTCTCTGGCGCCGCCAGGAGGCTCAGATCGAGGAGCGCGCCCGCGAGCTGCTGCGCCGCTTCAAGCTCGACGCCAAGGAGAAGGACTTCGCGGCCTCGCTCTCGGGCGGACAGCGCAAACTGCTCGAGATGGCACGTGCCCTCATGAGCGACCCGCAGCTGGTCATGCTCGACGAGCCGATGGCGGGCGTCAACCCCGCGCTGACGCAGTCGCTGCTCGATCACATCCTCGATCTGAAGGAGCAGGGCATGACCGTGCTCTTCGTCGAGCACGACATGCACATGGTGCGCCACATCGCGGATTGGGTGATCGTCATGGCCGAGGGCCGCGTCGTCGCCGAGGGCCCGCCCGAGACCGTCATGGACGACCCCGCTGTCGTCGACGCCTACCTGGGCGCTCATCAGGACGTCGATCTGGGTGTGGTCACCGGCCGCATCCCGGTGATGCCAGGCGACACCGCCGCCGCCACCCGCATCCGGGAAAAGATCGAGACCGAGGCCGAAGCCGAGCTGGAAGCCGAAGAGGAGGACAAGTGATGGATGCCTCAACCGACGCCTCCGTCGTCGTCGAGCTGAAGGACGTGCACGCCGGATACCTGCCGGGGGTGAACATCCTCAACGGCGCCAATCTCGTCGCACGCCAGGGTGAGCTCATCGGCATCATCGGTCCGAACGGCGCGGGCAAATCGACGCTGCTGAAGGCGATCTTCGGCATGGTCAACGTGCGTCAGGGCGACATCACCGTCAACGGGGAGAGCATCGTCGGCTTCAAGGCCGACAAGCTCGTGGCGCGCGGAGTGGCCTTCGTGCCGCAGACGAACAACGTCTTCCCCTCGCTGACGATCGCCGAGAACCTGCAGATGGGCCTGTACCAGAACCCGAAGATCTACGCCGAGCGGCTCGAGTTCGTCAGCAGCATCTTCGCCGACCTGGGCAAGCGCCTGAACCAGCGAGCCGGCTCGCTGTCGGGCGGCGAGCGCCAGATGGTGGCGATGTCGCGCGCGCTGATGATGGACCCGTCGGTGCTGCTGCTCGACGAGCCCTCGGCCGGCCTCTCCCCCGTCCGCCAGGACGACGCGTTCATCCGCGTCTCCGACATCAACAAGGCCGGCGTGACGACGATCATGGTCGAGCAGAACGCGCGTCGCTGCCTGCAGATCTGCGACCGCGGATACGTGCTCGACCAGGGCCGCGACGCCTACGAGGGCACCGGCCGCGACCTGTTGAACGACCCGAAGGTGATCGGCCTGTATCTCGGCACCCTGGGCTAGGACGCCGCTTGACACGACCGACGAGGGGGTGGATGCCCGGCATCCACCCCCTCATCCATGCCCGCCCGACGCTTCGGGCGTGAAGAAGGCCCCGGATGCGAGCACCCGGGGCCTTCTTCGTGAGCGATGTCAGTTGGTGCGCTCGATGGTGTTGTCGGCCTTGTACTTGTAGATGCCGATCGTGGCGCCCTGCGGGTCGCCCGCCTCGTCGAAGGTCACCTCACCGGAGTAGCCGTCGTAGTCGGCGGTGCCTCCGTCGTTGATGATCTTGGCGCACTCCGCGAACGAGGTGCACTTCTCACCGTCGCCCGAGCCGCCCGAGATCTCCTGCATCTTGGCGGCGATGTCGGCGCCCTCGGTCGAGCCCGCGGCGAGCGACGCGAGCGCGACCAGGACGGCTGCGTCGTAGGCCTCGCCGGCGTAGGTGAAGTCCTTCACCTCGGGGTTGCCCTCGCCCGTCCAGTACGTCTGCAGGCGCTCGACGAAATCGTCTTCGAGTACAGGGCCGGCCTTGGTGCCCTGCGCGCCCTCGAGCGACACCGGCATCTCGTCGCCGTAGTCCGACAGGTTTCCGTCGACCATGTAGAACTTGTCGGCCGTGATGCCGGCGTTCACCAGCAGCGGACCGATCGTCTTGAACTGGTCGAACGACACGATCGCCACGGCGTCGGGGTTCTGCGCCTTGATCGTCTCGACCTGAGCGTCGAACTGCGCGTCGCCGACGTTGTACGAGGCCTCGGCGACGACCTTGCCGCCGGCGTTCTCGAACGTCTCCTTGATGGCAGCGTCGAGACCGGTGCCGTAGGCGTCGTTCTGGTAAATGATGCCGAGCGTCTTGCGGTTGTCCTCGGCGATGAGGTTGCCGAGCACCTCGCCCTGCAGCAGGTCGCTGGGCGCGGTGCGGAAGTAGAGTCCGTTGTCGTCCCAGTCGGTGAAGTCGGGGCCGGTGTTCGACGCCGAGATCTGCAGGATGCCCGCGTTGACGTTGCCGTCGAGGATCAGTCGCGAGACACCGGATGCCGCGGCACCGACCATCGCGGTGACGCCCGCTCCCTGCAGCTTGGTGATCGAGGTCTCGTACGCCTTGGTGTCGGTGTCGCCCTCGTCTTCGGCGGTGAGCTCGACCTTGATGCCGGCGTTCGCCTCGTTGATCTCCTTGACCGCCAGGCCCACGCCGGACGACATCGGCGGGCCGAGGAAGGCGAGCGAGCCGGTCTGCGGCAGCAGGGATCCGAGCTTCAGGGTGAGGTCGGCGGACGGCTTCTTGCCACCGTCGTCGGAGGAGTTGTCCGAGGGCGTGCTGCTGCAGCCGGCGATGATGAGTGCGGAGGCGCTGACCATCGCGGCCGCCGCGAAGATCCTCGCGGGACGCGAGCCCTTCATTGCGTTCATGTTGCTCCCTTGCGTAACTGAACGTGGATTTCCACTTCGGGTGATCTCACCCTATTGGTTCGCATGCGCGCGTTCTGTCTCGGTCGCCTAACGATCGTCCCGGGCGTGGCGGACCCCGCTCAGACGGGGTCAGCGACTGCCACCGCGCGTGTGCGACGACCGTGCAGCAGCAGGTCGGCGACGAACACGGCGATCGCGATCCACACGATGATGAAGCCGATCCATCGCTCGAGCGGCATGGGCTCGCCCAGCAGCGCCCAGCCGACGACGAACTGCATGATCGGGGTGATGAACTGCAG
This sequence comes from Microbacterium sp. nov. GSS16, assembly GCF_028198145.1. Classification (NCBI taxonomy): domain Bacteria; kingdom Bacillati; phylum Actinomycetota; class Actinomycetes; order Micrococcales; family Microbacteriaceae; genus Microbacterium; species Microbacterium sp. nov. GSS16. The sequence continues at coordinate 144,986 of NZ_CP116338.1, forward strand.
CATCCCGACCAGGCTCAGGTCGATCCGCCGCGTGCCGGCGGCGAACAGCAGCAGCGGCACTGCGGTGGCGATGCCGGCGCCGGCGACGAGCAGGGTGTGCAGCGGTGAGACCTGACCGAAGGTGATGCCGTCGGTCTGGCCGACGATGACGAGCGTCACGACGGCGATCGGGATGAGCCAGAACGATTCGAGCGTGAGCCCGCTCGTGGCATTCACCGCCGCGCCGATCTGCTTCTTCACGAGCCCGTAGATGCCGAATGAGGCGGTGAGCGTCAGCGCGATCCACGGGAACGACCCGTACGCGACGACGATAACGATCACGGCGAGCGCGGCCACGCCGATCGCGATCCACTGCAGCGGACGCACCCGCTCGCGCAGCACGAAGACGCCCAGCAGCACCGTGAAGATCGGGTTGATGAAGTAGCCGAGACTGGTCTCGATGACGTGGCCCGTGAGCGTGCCGATGAGGAATGTCTGCCAGTTGACGTAGATGAGCACCCCGGCCAGTGCTGTCCACCACAGCAGTGGCGGCTGACGCACGACGGCGATGAGGGCCGGCCATCCGCGCATGACCGTGAGCAGGATGCAGCAGAACACGAACGAGAGCAGCACCCGCCAAGCCACGACCTCCCACGGACCGGTCGGCACCAGCGCCAGGAAGTACAGCGGGAGGGCTCCCCAGAGCAGATAGGCGCCGACCGTGTAGGCGATCCCGCCGCGTGCCGCGTTCGCGAGAGCGGCAGTGCGGGCGGGGAAATCGGAGGTCACCTGAGAACCCTATTCCGCGTCGACGCCGACGACGCGATCCGGCGCTCCGCTGCGCGCGGGCGGGATCCGCCCATCCGAGTAGATCGCCCTTCCCCTCGGTCGAGGATCGGCGTATGGTGAGCGGCATCCAAGGATGGATACTGGGGAAATCGGCGGATCTGATGGGCGAGTACGTACTCGCGCTCGACGTGGGCACGACCGGAGTGAGAACGGTCATCGCCGGCGGCGCTGCGCACGACGAATTGCAGGTGGCACCCTTCGCTGTGGGAGGCGAGCGGGTCGACATACCCCTGCTCGCCTTCATCACCGCGGACGGTGATGCGGTCTTCGGCGCAGAGGCCGAAAAGCGTGAACGCGAGCGGTCTGAGCGCGCCGTGCACGGGTTCACCCGCGGCATCGGCGATGCGGTGCCGATCGTGGTGGGTGGCTTCGCCATCGGATCCGAAGAGCTTCTCGCCCGGATGGTGCTGTGGATCGTCGGCACCGTGGCGGCACAGCAGGGCGCGCGTCCCGCGAGCATCGTCCTGGTGCACCCGACGTCGTGGTGCGGCCACCGAGCCGATGCCGTGCGCGGGTGCCTGCGCGAACTCGACCTAGACGCGACGCTCGTGCCTGCAGCCCCCGTGGTGGTGCAGCAGCACGCGAGCGCCGACTCCAGGTCGCACACCGTCTGCGTGTACGACCTCGGCGGCACGTCGTTCGAGGCCTCGCTGCTGCGCGGCGGTCGAATGCTCGGCGCGCCGCGGGTGAGCGACATCGGCGGGGTCGACATCGATTCCGCCCTGCTGCAGCACATTCTCTCGATGCTTCCGGCATCCGCCGTGGTCGACGGCACGCGCCCCGAGATGCTCGCGGCCCGTCACGCCGTGGTCGCCGCGAAGGAGAGACTGTCGCACAGCTCCGACGTCTCGGTGCCGGTCTCGTTCGGCGGGCAGGGCACCTCGGTGCGCGTCACCCGGTCTGAGCTCGAGAGCCTGGCAGCCGCACCCATCGCGCGGACCGTGGAAGAGGTGGAGCAGGCTCTGGAGGGCGAGCACCTGTCGGTCGCGGATCTCGACGAGGTCATCCTGATCGGCGGCTGCGCCCGCATCCCGCTCGTCGCGGAGATGCTGTCAGCGCGGCTGGATGTGCCACTCACCGTGCCGGACGATCCGGGGCTGGCCGCCGCGTCGGCCGCCGCGAGTCGCGTCTGGCACGCGCTGCAGACCGAGCGGGAGCTCGCCGCACCCCTCGTGCCCGAGCCGGCGCCGGTGCCGCAGACGGTCAGACGCCGCCCGGTGCGCGTGCGCATCCCGTACGGTGCGGCTGCGACCCTGGCCGCCGGCGCCGTGATCGTCGCCGCCGGCATGGTCTTCGCCGCGACGACCCCGCTCGGCAGCGGCTCGGACCGAGCCCAGGGAGCCTCCTCCGACGAGCCGGCGGGCAGCGGATCGCCGTCGGTGCAGCGACCCGCGTCCGGATACTCCGTCGCAGCCGCCGCGGGAGCCGCCGCCGAGTCGGGTGTTCGAGACGGCGCGGGCACGCCGGCAGAGCCGGACGACTCCTCGCACGGCGAATCCCGGGACGAGGAGGCAGCGCCGTCGCCACGCAGCGGCGGACGCACCGTCGAGCCGCCGACGACCGACTACGCCAGCGGTTCGACCCGTCCGGTCTCGTCGAGCACCCCGTCGGCACCGCGCGGCGGAACGGCTGTGCCTCCGCCGTCGTCCGGCACGCCGGCCACTCAGCCCGACGAACCGGCTCCCGCACCGGACCCGGCGCCCGAGCCGGCGCCGCAGCCGGACCCAGCACCGGACCCCGAGCCGACATCCGACCCGACACCGGAGCCGGCACCGGAACCCGCGCCGGACCCCGCCCTCGAACCCGCCCCGGGAAGCGGGACTGAACCCGCACCCGAGCCGGCCGCACCCGAGCCCGCCGCCGCGCCCGTCGCGACAGCAGCCGCAGACACGAGTGCCGGCCCCGCGCCCGCTGAGTCACCCGTGCAGCCGGCGCAGACAGCATCCGATCCCTCAGCCGAGAACGCGGTCCTCTGAACCGAAACCGGCATCCGATCATGACCCCGCCCGCTGCCATGTCCCGGCCCATCGCCATGCTCGACGATGCGGATCCGGTCGTCTCGCCCATCAGCTGGGAGCGCCAGATGGGGGCGGTCCGCGGTGCGATCGGCCAGACCGCCCCGCGCGTCGTGCTGGTCGGCACAGCGGGTGCAGGCAAATCGAGTGGCCTGCAGCGGCTGTACGAGCTGTTCAGGTCGCAGTCCCGAGACGCGCGGATGCTGCACGACGACCCGACGACGGTCGCCGATGCGCCGGCGCAGCAGATCCTTCTCGTCGACGACGCCCACCTGCTCTCCGACGCGCAGCTGCAGCATCTCGGCGAACGCGCGCGGGATCCGGAGGCCTCGCTCATCATCGCGCAGCGTCCGTGGCCCGCGCGACCCGCACTTCGCGCGATCACCGCACGACTCGAGCAGCATGCGCCGGCGATCGTGCTCGGGCATGTCACCCGAGCCGACATCATCGATCATCTCGACGCGCGGGGCCGGCGCCTGCCCGAGACCTGCATCGAGCACATCGTGCAGACGACGCGCGGCGTGGCCTGGCTCGCGGCCGCCGCTGTGCAGCACCACGACTCCCGCGACTGCGCTCACGATCGCAACCACGAGAGCCTCGACGACTCGGTCGCGGAACTGATCATCCATCGCCTCGACACGATCGACGAGCGGCTGCGCGAGCGGATCGAGGAGGTGTGCATCGCCGCCCCCGGCACCGTGCACTCCGCCGACGGCGAGCCGGACGACTGGGCCCTGCGGGGATACGCGCACGGCCTGCTGGTGCGCAGCGGCGAAGCCGCCCCCATCGTGCGCACCGCCGTGCGCCGGGCAATGCCGACGCGGCGACTGATCGACCTGTGCATCCGTCACCCGGAATCCCTTCGAGACCCCGACGGGCTGCCCGCCCTGCGCGACGCGCGAGTGGCGGACGCCCTCGTCTCGACCGCGGACCGGATGCTGCGGACGGATCCTCGCCGGGCCTCCGCGCTGTACACCGCCGCGCTGCGGTGCGGTGCTCCGGAGCTCCCTCTGGCTGCGCGGCGCGCCGCGGCCGCCTGGTCGAACGGCGACCTCGACGAGGCGTCGGCCGCCGTGGAGGACGCGATCGCCTGCGCTGCGGACGACGTACCGGCCGAGGTCAGCGCGGTCGCCGCGGCGACGTGGTCGGCGCGGGCGATGATGCGCGAAGCTCACCGGGTGCATCAGGCGATCCCGCCCGCAGATCAGGTGACGCTGGCGAATGCGGCGGTCGCCGCCCTGGGCGTCGGCGAAGCGGATCCGTCCTCCTCCTCGACGCCGGCCCCGCTGCCGACAGCCATCGCCGTCTCGGCGACGATGCTGCGCCGCGGCCTGCGTGCCACGACAGCTCCGGACGCCATGGAGTCGTCGCTTGCAGATCTGGTGCGCTCAGCCGAGATGTACACCAGAACCGGGCGCAGCGATGCGCTGTGCGAGCTGCCCGCGGTGGTCGCTGCTGTCGTCGCGCTGAACCTCGGCCGTCTGGTCACGGCGCAGTCGGTGCTCGATGAGGCCCTCGAGGGCGGCCACGGGGGCCCGTGGGCGCAGACGCGCCTGCTGCTGTGGAGCGCCTGGGTCGCCGTGCAGCGCGCGCATCCGGCCGAGGCGCGAGAGCTGCTGCGGCGTGTCGAGACGACCGGCATCGCCCGCCTCTCGACCCGCGATGCGCTGCTGCTCCAAGCGGTTCGCGTCGCCATCGCCCGCAGGTACGAGGACGCGTCCGGGCTGGATGCCGCCTGGCAGCGGGCGAGAGCGGTGCTGCTTCGCGCCGACATCGACCTGTACATGCTGCATCCGGTCGCGGAGCTGATCACCGCCGGCACCAGAGCCGGTGACGCGGATCGCGTCGAGCCGCAGGTGCGCGCGGCGCTGCAGATGGTCGAAGCGCTGGGCAGTCCGCCGCTGTGGACCGCGCACCTGCACTGGGCGGTCATCCAGCAGGGCATCCTGCTCAGCCGACCCGATCGGCTGACGCCGCATGCGAAGGCGCTCGTCGCCGCCGCGCCGCACAGTCGCGTAGCGGCGGGGATGGCCAAGGCTGGCCGCGTCTGGACGGATGTTCTCGCAGGCTCGGTGGCGGCGGATGCGGTGGTGGCCGCCGCCGAGGGGCTGGCCGCGGTCGGTCTGATGTGGGACGCGGCGCGCCTCGCGGGTCATGGCGCCGCCCGCACGCCCGACCGCAGAATGGCCGCCCAGCTGCTGGCATGCGCGCGCGAACTGCATCCCACCGACGGCACGAGACGCCCCGAGCCGACCGCCGGCGGCGACGCGGAGGCCATCGATCGCACCGCGGCCGAGGAGGTGCTCAGCGACCGGGAGATCGAGGTCGCGCGGCTCGTGCTCCAGGGCAAGACCTACGCCGAGATCGGCGAGTCGATCTTCATCTCGCCGCGCACCGCCGAGCACCACATCGCCCACATCCGCCGACGGCTCGGCGCCACCTCGCGCTCGGAGATGCTCGCGCGGCTGCGCGTCCTGCTCGGTGAGAACGACGCTCGGGCGGGGCACACGACCGAACCCCCGTGAACCCCTATCCGGGTATCGGGCAAACCCCCGATGCCGTGCGGGTTCAGCCCCGCATAGCATGCCATTCATCGTTCGTTCCCGACTGCTCGGGGTCCTGGTAGTCGGGCGCGGTGACGCTGATCCGACTGAAGCCGAAGGGGGCTGCAGATGACATCGCCAGTGGAGACCATCGCGGATGCGCTCGTCGCCTTCATCCTGAGCCTGCTGCGCGATCCCGACGCCGCCGAGGGCTTCGTGGCCTCACCCGAAGCCGCGCTGGCGCGGAACGGGCTGGAAGACGTGTGCATGGCGGACGTCGCCGCGGTCAGGCCGGTCATCATCGATCACCCGCACGTCATCAATCAGACGAGCCCGCCGCCCCCGCCGTCGCCCGCCGAGCACTCCGGCGACGTCGCCGTGCGCGAGATCGTGCGGATGATCCAGCAGTACACGACCAACATCGACGCGCGCTCGACCATCCTCGACCAGTCGGTCAATCAGAACATCTGGACGGAGGGCGGTGACGTCACCCAGGTGTTCGATCAGGATGCCGTAATCGCCTCCGGCGACAACGCCGTCGCCGCAGGCGGCGACGCGACCGTGGTCGACTCGGACGTCGACGTGACCATGGGCGATGTGTCGATCGGGAACGAGACGAACGACGGAAGCTTCAATCAGACCGGCACGCAAGGCGAGACGCCCGACGACGTGCCCGCGGGCGACGACGCCGGTGCATCCGGCGAGGCCCCGGATGCTGCACAGCCCGACGACGACGCCGCCGACGTTGCTGACGCTGCGACCGCGGCTGCGGGCGCGGCCGTCGACACGGCAGCGCAGACCGGTGGCCAGCCGGCACCGGTCGCCGCGCAGCCGGCGCCGGCTCCCGCCGACGTCCCCGAACCGGCCGATCTGCTGGAGGGCGACATGACCGCGGGCGGAACGGACACGTACGAGTCCGACGCGGCGAGCGCCGCGATCGACGACCAGCCTGTCGAGATTCCGGTCGAGGATGACTGAGGCGGCGCGGCGCTCGGATCCCGCTGCGGCACCCCGTCCACGGGATGCCGCAGCGGGGGCGTTCGCACCGTACCGCTCCCGCGAGCTGCCGGCGCGTCCCCCGCTGACGAATCCCAACGCGGCGCCGGTGATGGTGAAGGCCACTCCGCCGTTCTCGATCCGGTTCAGTCAGTTCCTGTGGATCGCCAGCTTCGCCCTCGGAGGCTTCACGGCCGTGTACCTCTTCGTGATCCGCAAGGATCTGCTGCCGCTGATCACCGAGTCGGCGAAGACCGTGACAGCCGGTCGCAGCGAGCAGACGTACGAGACCGCAGCGGACATCGTGTTCTGGGTGGTGTTCGGCGCGCTGATCGCCGTGCTGCTCGTGCAGATCACGCTGCTGGTGTCGTTCATGGGCCGGCGCCCTCACATGCGCTGGTGGCAGCTGCTCACCTTCGCCGTGCTCGGCCTTCTCGTCGTGCTCTCACCGGAGTGGGTGGCGCTGGGCGCCCAGGGAGAGCCACTGCAGCCTCTTCTTGCGGGGCAGGCGGCCCTCGTGCTGCTCGCCCTGCTCAGCAGCATCCTGCCCAAGGGGATCGCCTGGTCGGCCCGACGGGTCGACGTGCGACGCGGGCCGGAGGGCTCGGACGGCGCCGGACTCTGACGCGATCTCGGCGAGACTGCGCAGCACGGCGCTGATCACGTCGCGTCTGACCCGATCCGCGCTCGGATCGGCCCCCAGCCCGCGCCAGTGGTCGATCTGCTCGAGCGCGCGCCGGGAGATCTCATCGGGCGATGCGTCATCGGGAAGACCCAGGCGAGCGGATGCTGTGACACCGGCGGCGCCGAGGATGAGTTCGGCCTCCCGCGCCTGCGGCGCGGGCAGCGGCAGGCCGTGGGCTCTTGCCTCGGCGAGCAGCGCGAGTTCGCGCAGTGTGTGGGCGGATGCAGTGAAGCGCTCTATCCCCGCCAGAACCGCCTCGCATCCGGGCTTCGGCGTCCGCCGCACCAGCGCCTGCAGCTGCAGCACGACGCTGCGCGCCTTCAGCACATCGGCGCGTGGACGGAAGTGCCGTTGCACGACCTCCTGCAGCTCGATGAGCCCGCTCTGCTGGATCAGGGCGTCCGACAGCTCGGAGGAGGTCGTCACGCCGCCGCGGATGACGGCCGTGGCGAGCCGCACCCCGAAGATGCCGAACCTGCCGAGAAGCTCCTCGCGCACCGCGACGCTGAGGCCGGTGGCTGCGCTCTCCCGGACGAAGCGGTCTGCCGAGACGAGCAGGCTCTCGCGCTCTCTTCTCTCCAGGCCGGCGAGCTCTCGCAGCGCGATGAACTCGCTCTCGCGCAGGGTGCGCGCGCCTTCGGCGAGCAGGCCGGCGACCGGCACGACGCCGAGGGCGAGGGCACCGAGGGCGCCGTCGCGCTCATACCGACGTGCGACCCGTCGAGCCGAGAGCAGCGAGTCGATGCGGCCGGAGCCCACCTCGTCCGAGCGCGACAGGACGGCCAGGGCGCAGACGCTCGCTCCCGCCCCTGCCGCGGTGTCGCGGAAGGCCTCGAGAAAGCGCACATCCGAGCCGTGCAGATGGCGCATCAGGTAGACGACGGCGTCGGCCGCCGACGGCGCGTCGTCCGGGGTCAGGAAGCGCGCGGTGCGGGCCGATGTCTCGGTGGAGAGGGAGGCGATGCCCGGCGTGTCGATGAGGATGAGGGAGGTGAGTCCCTCGAGCGGCCAGCCCACGTCGATCCACTCGATGTCTTCGGCGGCGCGCCCGCCCAGATCGAAGGCGAGCAGGCCGCGCTCGCGGCGAACGGGCATCCGGGCGACCGTCCCGTCGCGCAGGTGCATGGTGAGTCTGGGCGTGGGCGAGTGGCGGTACCAGGTGACGACCCGGGTGCATTCGGCCGTGTCCGTCGCGGCGATGCGCTCGCCCAGCAGCGCATTGAGCAGCGTGGACTTGCCCGCTTTCACCATCCCCGCGATGGCCAGGCGCAGCGGCTCGTGCAGCCGCACCTCGAGGTCGTCGACCAGTGCGGTCGCGTCGCGGTCGCCGGCGTACACCGACCGCGCGGTGCGCAGCAGCTGCTCGGTGTCGGCGATGACGTCGGCGGGCATCAGTCTCGCGCCCTCTCGCCGACGGCGGCGCGCTGCGGCTGACCGATCGCCGCCGGAGCCGGCGGGAGGGCGGGGATGCTCCGGCGTACCCGCTCGAGCTCCGCCAGACGCTTCTTGAGCAGCATGACACGCTGGTCTCGACTGGACGTGAAGCCGGATGCCGCCTGACGGGCTCGCTGCAGGGCATCCGACAAAGAGCTGTGCAGCTCTTCCGCGAGCGCGCCGAAGTGATCTCGCGCGGTGCGCTGCACGAGGCGCAGACGGTCTTTGAGCTGCTTGCCCACCTGGAACGTGACCTCGTCGACGTAGCGCCTGACGATGATCTTGGCCTCCTGCTGGCGACGACTCAGCCTGTTGCCCATGTCCTCCCGGTACGCCCGACGGCCCACGAGCACGCCCGCGAGAAGCGAGAGGGGGTTGATCAGGGCCATGCCGACGAGCCCGGTCACCAGGCCGACCATCAGGACGCCGCCGTACGAGCCGCGCACCCCGATGTAGATCTTCTCCCCCGCGCTGAGCTGGCCAGCTTCGAGGCCGGCGATGTCTTCGACCGGGTCGAGGACGCCGCGGATGTCGGACACATCGCTGACCGGGATGTCGGCCTGGTCCTGGCTGAACAGCTCGGCGACCTCCTCCGAGAGCCACCGGGAGCGCTCGTCGGTCCACACGAAGGTCTCCGACACCGCGGCGGTGACGCGCTGATCCAGCCACTCGCGGATCTGGTCCCAGATCGGGCCGGGGTCGCCCTCGTCGATGGCGCGCTCCGCCTCTCGCTGCACCTTGCGAAGTCGATCCCGCACGTCGTGCTCCATGTCGGCCACGAGGTCGGCGATGCCGTCGGTCAGCAGCACCTGCCAGCGCGCGGAGCGCCCGCGGAAGTCGTCCGCCTTCGCCTTCGCCGCCTCGAGCTCGGCGATCATGCGGGGCGTGTCCTCGGGGTTCAGCAGGGCGTTCAGCTCGGCGCGCAGCGACATCTCCAGCTGCTCGACGACCGAGATGAGGTCGTGCACGGCGCCGCGCGTGTGGATGGTCTCGGCGCGGCCGAGCACCTCCCGACGCAGATGCGCGACGAGAGCGGGAAAGCCCGACTCGTCGTTCATGGTGCGGTCCTGCAGTTCGGCGGCCAGCAGCCGCAGATCGCTCGAGACCGAGAAGATCGGAATGTCCTGATCGCCGCTGAGGTGCGCGCGGTCGATCTCCTCGATGCGTCGCCATTCCGGGTACAGGTCGGTCTTGGCCAGGACCGCGGCGACGTTCGGCGAGATGCGCATGGCGTGCCGGAGGAACTGCACCTCGGGCTCGGTGTACTCCTGAGAGGCGTCCGACACGAGCAGCACTGCGTGCGCCGACGAGAGCGCGGCGAGGGTGGCCAGCGAGTTCGACGATTCGAGACCGCCCACACCCGGCGAGTCGACGAGCGTGAGGCCCCCGCGCAGGATCTCGCGGGGCAGCAGCACCTCGGCGGAGAGGATGCCGCGTTCGTTCGCGGGATTGCCGCGCTCGGAGACGTACTGTGCCAGGTCTTCGAGGGGTATCCGGCGGCGCTGCGGCTCACCCGCCCCGCCGGCGGGTCGCTCGATCACCCACGCCGACGGCTGCTCGGCGTAGCCGACCGTGGTCGGAACGCTGGTGGCGACGTCGTCGTCGACCGGACAGGCCGGAGCATTGACGAGCGCGTTGATCAGCTTGCTCTTGCCCTGCTTGAACTCGCCGACCACGATGACGCGTACCGCCGGGTCGTCCAGCCGCTGCTTGGTGCTGGCCAGTCGAGCGGCGAGGTCGTTCCTCCCCGAAGACGCGGCGAGATCGCCGACGTCGTGGATGACGTCGACGATCTTCGCTTCCCCAGCTGCATGCTCTCCCGGCACGTGCGCCCCCTTCTGTCGTGTCCGATGCGGATCAGGCGAACAGCTCGGGCCCGGGCAGGTCTGTCCCGTCACCCTGACCGCCGTCGAGATCTCCCCATATCTCGTCGGCGTTCAGGTCCCAGTCGGATTCCGAGATGTTCGCGATCTCCTGAGTGAAGGCGTCGGCGCCGAACGGATCGAGAAGATCCGCGTCTCCCCAGGGCGCGCCGTCGTCCGACGGCGTGACATCCGGTTCGTCAGACATTGCTCTCACTCCCCTCGAGTGCTCAGGAGCTTAGTGGTGTGCCTGGCCGCCCACCAGAGGGACGGCCAGGCAGGTCGTGCGCCCGCTGGATCTGTCAGAAGGCGACGTCGGACGCGTCCCCGAAGGGGCTGTCGACGTTGGAGTCGTTCAGCGTCATGTCCATGTCGTTCGTGACCGTCGAGTTGTCGTTGAACGAGTCGTCGGCCGTCCACGTGTCGGAGTTGTCGACCATCGACTCGTCGTTGAACGAGTCGGTGAACGACCAGTCCTGCGAGTTGTCGGTCATCGAGTTGTCCGTCATCGAGTTGTCGGTCACCGAGTTGTCCGAATTGTCGGAGTTGTCGCTGTTGTCCGAGTTGTCGGAGTTGTCGGAGTTGTCGTTGAACGAGTCGGTGAACGCCCAGTCCTGCGAGTAGTCCTCGTTGAACGAATCGGTGTTCCAGGTGTTGCCCGTCCAGACATCGCCCATGCTGATGTCGGTGTTGACGTTCATCACCGTCGCGTCACCGCCGGCTGCAGCCGAGCCGTCTCCGGATGCGATGTTGCTGCTCTGCCCGAAGTGCTGGCTGACGTCGCCGCCCGCCGAGATGTTCTGGTTGACCGACTGGTCGTTGAGCGTGGTCCTTCCGTCGATGCTGAGCGACCCGGTGCCCGCCATGGCTGCCATGCCACCGCCCCCGGCGCCGAGGCTGACGTCGCCGAAGCCCGTGTTGAACTGCCGCACACCGGTGGTGACGGAGTTGTCGTAGAGCGTGTTGTACGAGTCGGTCACCGAGTGGTCCGAGTTGTCGCGCCACGAGTGGTCGGAGTTGTCGGAGTTGTCGTTGTACGAGTCGTTGGTCGAGTTGTCCGAGTTGTCGCTGTTGTCGGAGTTGTCGGTCACCGAGTTGTCGGAGTTGTCGCTGTTGTCCGAGTTGTCGGAGTTGTCCGTGACCGAGTTGTCGGAGTTGTCGCTGTTGTCCGAGTTGTCGGAGTTGTCCGAGTTGTCGGAGTTGTCGGAGTCGTCCGTGACCGAGTTGTCGGAGTTGTCCGTGACCGAGTTGTCACTGTTGTCCGTGACGGAGTTGTCCGAGTTGTCGTCAGTGACCGAGTTGTCGGAGCTGTCGCTGTTGTCCGTGACCGAGTTGTCCGAGTTGTCGTCGGTGTTTCCGGAGTTGGCGATACCCAGGTTCCACTGGGCTCCGGATGTGTTGGCGTTGCCGTCGAGAGCCATGATCGATTACCCCTTCATCGTGTATGCGCCAGGTGGCGCGTGTTACGAGTGTGCGGCCAGCCCCCGTCGGCGGCATCGGGGGCCGCCCCGAGGCCTGTAGGGGCTCATCGGGGGCATCCGCGGGTTCGGCTCGGGGATCGATAGGGGTTGAGAAGCCGGGGCACGGCAGAGGGCCCGGATGCCATGCATCCGGGCCCTCTGGGAGCTGGTGTCGAACCGCGTCAGCGGACGACGACTGCGAGCACGTCGCGAGCCGAGAGCACGAGGTACTCGTCGGCGCCGAACTTGACCTCGGTGCCGCCGTACTTGCTGTAGAGCACGCGGTCGCCCACGGCGACGTCGAGCGGAACGCGGTTGCCGTTGTCGTCGATGCGGCCGGGGCCCACTGCCACGACCTGGCCCTCCTGGGGCTTCTCCTTGGCGGTGTCGGGGATGACCAGACCGCTTGCGGTGGTCTGCTCTGCCTCGACCTGCTGGATGACGATGCGGTCCTCGAGCGGCTTGATGGAAACCGACACGGTGTACCTCTTCTTTCGTGACTGAGTTCAGAAGATCATTAGCACTCTCGAGGTGAGGGTGCTAACTCCAGTGTATGCCGAGCGCTGGCACTCATGCAATGCGAGTGCCAGCCCCCCGGCATCCGCCCTCGGCTGCGCGCTGGGTCCGGGCGACGACACCGGCGCGACGGGCACGCGCCGTAGGCTGGGCAGGTGGAGATGTCTGAGCTGACTGCGCTGCTCACGCGTGAAGGTCTCGCGCTGCTCGATGAGGTCGGTGCCGTCGAGTCGTCGGCTGACGTCGCCCGGTCGGTGTCGCGGCTGCGCGCCGCCGGCCACTCCCCCGACCTGGTCTCGGCTGTGGTCGGCCAGGCGCACCTGCGGGTCAAGGCCAGGGCGAAGTTCGGCGAGTTCGCCGACCGGATGCTGTTCACCCGGGCGGGGCTCGAGCAGGCGACGCGCCTGAGCGTCGCGACCATGCACGCCGTGCGGCTGCGGCGCGCCGGGATCACCCGCGTCGCGGACCTCGGCTGCGGCATCGGCGGCGACAGCCTCGCGTTCGCCGGGGCCGGCCTCGACGTCGACGCGGTGGATGCCGATGAGGTGACCTCGGCGATCGCCGCCTACAACCTGGCGCCCTTCCCCGGAGCCAGCGTGCGTCAGGGGGTCGCCGAAGACAGCGTTCCCGAGCAGGGTGCTGTCTGGCTCGATCCCGCCCGGCGCACCGCGGGGCACAGCGAGACGACTCGCACGTCCCCCGCCGACTGGTCGCCGTCGCTCGACTGGTGCTTCGACGTCGCGCGGCGGCATCCCACCGGCATCAAGCTCGGCCCTGGCCTCGACCGCGACCTGATCCCCGACGACGTAGAGGCGCAGTGGGTGAGCGCCGACGGAAGCGTCGTCGAGCTCGTGCTGTGGAGCGGCGAGCTGGCCCGCGAGGGCATCCGTCGCTCGGCCCTGGTGATGCAGGCCGGGCAGGCGCACGAGATCACCGCGCCGGCCGACGCCGCCGACGAGCCGGTGCGCGCCCTGGGCGCGTACCTGCACGAGCCGGACGGAGCGGTGATCCGCGCGCGGCTGATCGGCGAAGCGGCCCGGATGCTCGATGCCGGAATGATCGACGAGCAGATCGCGTACCTCACCGGCGACGCGGCGCTCACCTCCCCTTTCGTGCAGTCGTTCCGCGTGCGCGAGACCATGCCGGCGCACGTGAAGACGATCAGCCAGGTGTTGCGCGCGCACGACATCGGGCGCCTCGAGATCAAGAAGCGCGGCATGGACATCGACCCCGCCGCGTTCCGGAAGAAGCTGAGCCTGAAGGGCTCGAACGCTGCGACCCTGATCCTCACCAGGACGGCGGCCCGGCGCGTGGCGATCCTCGCCGACCGGGTCTGATCAGCCCGACGGCTCGCCCGTCTTGTCGTCGACACCGCAGTAGCCCGAGTCGACGTCGCAGACGATCGAGTCGGGGGTACGGATGATCGTCAGCGTCGGCTCGGCACTGCTCGACAGGTTCAGCTGGTACGTCGCCCGATCGGTGCGCAGGTCCATCCGGCCTCCCCCGGCCGGGTCGAACGACGAGCACGCGTCGGCGAGCAGGGCGGTAGGTTCGGCGACGATCATGCAGAACTCCGCACCCGAGAACGTCATCCACACGGGCAGCGCGTCGTCGTAACCCACCACCTGCAGGCTCTCGCCGGAGTATCCCCTCGCGTCGATGAACTCGGCGATCTCGAGATCGCGCCCGCTGTACTGCGACCGCCAGTCGTACTCGACCACGTTCTGCTCGCGTTGGATCACCGCGACCATCTCACCATCGGCGCCTTCCAGCAGCACGGCCCAGACGATGACCTGCTCGTCGTCGATCGTCGCGTTCACGTTCGCCTGCAGCCCGAAGCTGTTCGCCCGGCCGGTGCGCTGGCACGCGGTCGTTCGCTCGTCGCCTGCGATGAGCACCAGGCATTCGCTGTCGTCGGCCTCCTTGGTCGCGTACCAGGCCTCGGCGCCGTCTCTCGCTCCGACCAGCAAGATCGATCCCGGATCGAACTCCTCGGACGCATCGAGCTGCACCAGCGTGCTGCGCTGCGCATCGGTCAGGGCCGGCGCGCCGTCGGCGCGACCGAACAGCAGCCCCCCGGCCCCTACCCCCAGCAGCACCGAGACGACAGCGGCCAGGATGACGACCGGGATGCGCTGGAGCCGGCGTGCGCGCTCTCGCCCCGTCGGGGACTCAGAGGCCGACGGTGCGGAGGGTGACACCGGCGGTGCGGCTGCGGATGCCGGCGGTGCCGAGGGCGATACCGGCGGTGCGGATGCTGATGCCTCCGGCGCGGTGAGGTCGCGCAGCTCGGCTGCCTCGGCATCCGTCAATCGACCGCCGGGCGCGAACGCGAGTCGCTGCAACTCGCGTCGCCGGGCGTCGTCAGCGGCTTCGCGCACGCGATCACCCGCCGTTTCGCACCACGGTCAGCACCGGACCACGCATGCTCGACTCGCGCACCTCGTACGTCACGCCGTTCACCTGCAGCGTGTAGACGCCGTCGTCCGACGGTTCGCACGACTGCACGACGGCGTTCGACGCTGGATCGACGACATGGATGCAGGTGCGCCCGTCCTGCGAGATGAAGACCGGCACATCGCCGTCGTAGCCGATGATCTGCAGGTAGCTCGGCAGGACGCCCTCTGCTTCGAGCATCCGGATCTGCCGCAGCTCCTCGTCGGTGTACTGCGACTCCCAGCCGTAGGCCGCCGACATGTCGTGGCGCTGGATGATCACCACCTCACGTCCGGAGATGTCGTTCAGCAGGGTCGCCCAGTACGACCAGTCGCCCTCATCGTCGGCGTGGCTCACCGACACCCCTACCGGCTCGGCGAACGCGGTGTCGTCGTCGGGCGGCGGTGTGCACTGATACTGGTTGCGGTCGCCGACCTGGATCGCGAGGCAGATCCGCTCGCCGTCCTCTGATGTGGCGCGCCACACGGATGCGTCGTACTTCTCGCCGAGGTAGACGACCGAGCCGGGGTCGAAGCGGGCTGTCTTCTCGATCTCGGCCATCGCCTTCGCCTGCTCCGCCGTCATGGCCGGCGTGCTGTCGCGGCTCAGCACCAGCCAAGCCCCGCCGAAGCCGAGCAGCAGAGCGATCAGCGCCGAGAGGACCAGCACCGGGATGCTCGGCCGCCGACTCGTCGGTGTTCGCCCGGCGCGCCGGCTCCTCGGCGCCTCTCCGGCGGCCCGGCTGGTCGGCGAAACGTCGGTTCGCCGGTCCCTCGGCGTCTCTCCTGCAGGGACCGGCGCGGATGACGCGGGCTCCTCGTGCCCCTTCTGCGCCGGCCCCCGCAGGCTCCCTGCGTCGCCCCCGTCATGCCATGCCGCGTGCCCGTCCGCGCCTGCCACCGGCCAGGCTGACGCCGCGTGCTCGTTCGTGCGCTGCCCGGCACCCGCCAGCGTCGAAGCGACCTCGCCGGTCGCAGGAACCAGGGGCGGTTCGACCACCCGGTGCGCGGCGGCTCGGGCATCCAGATCCCTCAGCTCTGCCAGCTCAGCGTCAGTCACTCCCCCGCCCGCAGCGAACGCCCGGCGCTGCAGCTCACGTCGTCGTGAGCTCTCCGCCTGGTTCAGCATCCCTCACCCCAGGTTCTCGAGCTGCATCGCCGCCCACAGCAGCCACCCCGCGCTGAACAGCGTGGCACACGATCCCAGCACCAGTGCCCAGATGGCGACCGCGCGGTTCTCGATCGGGCGGCGCAGCGACATCATCGCCGCGATCACCGCGATGATCGCGACGGGGATGCCCCAGCCCACGAACATCGACGCGGCGAGGGCGACGATCGCCGCCACCAGCGCCCACGGCGCGAGGCGCGCGTCGTCGACGGGTGCCGCTCCGGTGGTCGGCTCCCATTCCACGCTCGACGTCTGCTCGGCATCCGGATGGGCGGCCTCGGTGCGCTCGACGGGCACGGGGGCGGTCGGCAGCCTGCCGTAGCCCTTCGACGCCCCGGGCACCGCCGCACCGCCGTCGGGCCTCTCGACCTCAGGGGTGGGCTGCTCGATGCTCGGATCGCTCATGCCGGACTCACCTGAATCTCGGTCACCGGCAGCGTCGAATCAGCGCCGAAGCCGAGTGTCGACGGGCCACGGCCGCTCGCGATGAGCTCGGCCGCGAGGCCCGCGATCATCGCCCCGTTGTCGGTGCACAGCGACAGCGGCGGGATGCGCACGGCCACCCCTGCGGCCGCGGCACGCTCGAGGGCGACCTCGCGAAGCCGCCGGTTGGCGATCACGCCGCCGCCCAGCAGCAGACGCGGCACGCCGCGGTCTTCGCACGCCGCGAGTGCCTTGGTTACGAGCACGTCGACGACGGCCTCGCGGAAGCTCGCCGCGACATCGGCCACCGGCACCTGCTCACCCGCCGCCTCGGCACGCTCGACCCAGCGCGCGACGGCCGTCTTCAGACCGGAGAACGAGAAGTCGTACCGGTGCTTCGCCATGTCGGATGCCTTCGACAGCCCGCGCGGAAAGCGGATCGCCCTCGGGTCGCCGGCGGCCGCCGCCCTGTCGATCTGCGGTCCGCCCGGATACGGCAGACCGAGCAGCCTGGCGACCTTGTCGAAGGCCTCGCCGGCCGCGTCGTCGACGGTCTCGCCGAGCAGCTCGACGTCGGTCGTCAGGTCACGCACGTGCAGCAGCGACGTGTGCCCGCCCGAGACCAGCAGGGCGATCGTGGGATACTCCAGCGGCGCGGTCGCGCGATCGTCGGCGGTGAGGATGTCGGCGGCGATGTGCCCCACGAGATGGTTCACCGCGTACAGCGGCTTGCCCAGCGAGACGGCGAGGCCCTTGGCGGCGCCGACGCCGACCATGAGGGCTCCGGCGAGGCCGGGACCGCTGGTCACGGCGATGGCGTCGAGTTCGTCGAGAGTGACCTGCGCCTCGGCGAGCGCGCGATCGATCGACGGCTGCAGCGCCTCGAGGTGCGCGCGAGCCGCGACCTCGGGCACGACGCCGCCGTAGCGGGCGTGCTCGTCCATGCTCGACGCGATCGTGTTCGACAGCAGCCGGCGACCACGCACGATGCCGATGCCCGTCTCGTCGCAGCTCGTCTCGATCCCGAGCACCAGGGGGCCGGTCATGCGCTCGCCTCCTCTGCGGCATCCGGTCGGGCGGCATCCGGTTCGCCGGCGGGCGCCCACGACCGCAGGTCGAGGCGCATCACGACGGCATCCACGTTGCCGGGCTGGTAATACCCCGGCCGCCGCCCCAGCTCCACGAAGCCCTCCGACGAGTACAGCGCCCGCGCCACCGCATTGTCGTCGCGAACATCGAGGAACAGCTCGCGCGCCCCGCGCTCGACGGCGATCCCGATCAGCGCGCGCAGCAGCGCCCGACCCCTGCCACGACCGCGCATCGACGGGTCGAGCGCGATGGTCTGGATGTCGGAGTCCGCCGACCCCTGCAGGGCGCGCACCCCGCCGTAGCCGACCACTCGTCCGGCTTCGACATCGACGAGATAGACGTTGTGCAGGCTGGCGATCTCGGTGCCCATCGTCTGCTCGCTCCACGCGTCGGCGGGGAACCCTCGCCGCTCGAGGTCCATGATGGCGGCGAGGTCGTCGAGGGTCGCGGTGCGCAGCGTCATGAGCCGACCCGCTTCAGTGCACCCGGCTGCACGACATCAGGCGAGCGCAGATAGAGCGGCTCGGCGTCCGCCAGGGTGCGGCCGGTCGCGAGCGCGCGCGCGCCGACCCTGGCGAGCGCCGCCGCCGACAGCTCGGTCGCTTCGAGGGCCGGTTCGTCGATCTCGTCGCCACGCTTCTCGAGACGGGTCGGCCGGATCATGTTCGGGATGCCGTCGGCATCCAGCCCGTCGAAGACGCTCACCGCGATCTCGCGCCGACGGGCGTCGGTGACGACGGCGAACGGGCCTGCGGCATCCGCCTCGAGCGCGATGGCGAAGTGACTGGGGATCGGGATGAGCGGGATGCCCCGGCCGAGCGCGAACGCGCGCGCGGCGGCGATGCCGATGCGCAGCCCGGTGAAGGGGCCGGGCCCCATGCCCGCGACGACGTGCGTGATCCCGGGACGCGCCACCTGGGCGAGCAGATCGCCGATCACCTCGGCGTGACCGAGTGGATCGGGCGTGCTCGCCTCAGCGACGGTGCGGCCGTCGGCGTCGATGACGGCGACGGTCGTTCCGAGCGAGGTGTCGACGGCGAGGATCACCCTCTCAGAGTAGTCGGGTCGTCCGTCGCGGCTGCGATGCTCCCGCTGCGCTCCCAGCGGTCGCCGCCGAGCCCGACGGCGCGCTGTGCTCGTTCATCGGCGAGTGCGAGCAGCTTGTCGTAGTCGAACCTCGCCTCCAGGATCGTCGCCCAGCCCACGCTGGCCGAGATCCTGATGGCGCTCGAGTCATCGCGCTCGTCCATCGCCGACACCCGCCCGAGCAGATTGCGCAGATGATGCGTGACGGCCTCTTCGCTGCCGGGCACCAGCGCCAGCAGCCGCCCGTCGTCGATCGGAGCCACATCAGCGGACGGGGGAAGGGCAGCCACGACCCTGGCGGTGAACCGCTTGAGCATCCGGGCGAAGTCGGAGGGTGCGGTCGATTCGCGCACATCCACGATGCCGTCCAATCGCACGTCGAGCAGCGACCATGCCGCCTCCTGATGTTCGCGCACTCGCTCTATCCGCCCGCGGATCACCGCGGCGGGTGAGGCGGACGATCCC
This sequence comes from Microbacterium sp. nov. GSS16, assembly GCF_028198145.1. NCBI lineage: Bacteria > Bacillati > Actinomycetota > Actinomycetes > Micrococcales > Microbacteriaceae > Microbacterium > Microbacterium sp. nov. GSS16. The sequence goes on from NZ_CP116338.1 coordinate 163,991, forward strand.
ACCCGGTTCGGAGACTGCATGCGCGCCAGCAGCAGGATGGTGACCATCGCGGCGACGCTCGTGACCAGCGTGCCGATCACGTTGAAGTCACGCAGAACGGCGATCTGCGCGTCACCGTCGAGTTTCGGAGCGGTGAAGCTCCAGATCACGTTCAGCGCAGCGGTGAGAGCGAAGGCACCGGAGGCGAGCATGAGCGGCAGCAGGACATCGCGGGGCACGCCCTTCAGACGCAGCAGTTCGAAGGTGATCAGGGCGGCGAAGACTCCGGCACCGGCGAAGCAGATGCGGAAGAACACCGGGAAGACCTCGCTCTCGGCGGTCAGCGCGAGCGTGACCGGCACGAGGGCGACGAACATGACCGCAGCCTGCCACGTCGATCGGCGGCCGGCGTAAAGGCGCACACCTAGCCAGATCAGCGGCTCAGCGCACAGCATCAGACCGGAGGCCAGCGCACGCATCGCCGGCAGCTCCAGCTCGACGGCTGCGACCCACGCGTAGGTCCCGAGCAGACCGAGCCCGAAGGCGGCGGCCCATGCGATCGCGGCACGGTCGGGACGGTGAAGCACGACCAGACCGATGACAGTCGCGGCGCAGATCGTAACCACGGCCACGAGCGCCTGCGGCAGACCGGCCTGCAGTCCGGCGATCGCCTGAACGTTCTCGTTCATCGGTTCTCCTAAATCGCGATCTCGGTACGGGGTGCGCTGAGCGCGGGCGGGCCGCCGAGTCGCGCGCCTCGGGGGAACCGCATCTCGACGTGGGTACCCTCGCCTGGCCTGCTGGTGATGGTGACCTCGCCGTGATGCTCGTCCACGATCGCTCGCACGATCCCCATGCCGAGCCCCGTGCCGGGGATGCCGCTGTGCACGGCGTCAGCTGCGCGGAAGTACGGTTCGAACAGGCGCTCCAGGTCTTCCGGCGCGATGCCGGGACCGGTGTCCGAGACGGTCACCTGGGCACGCTCGTCGCGCGAGACACCGAGGCGGATGAAGACGCTTCCGCCACGCGGCGTGTACTTCACGGCGTTGCTGAGCACGTTGTCGATGGCCTGCCGAAGCCGGAAGGCGTCACCCGATGTCATCAATGTCTCGAGCCCGACCACCGAGAGGTTCAGCCCCTTGCCCACCGCCGTAGGCAGGAAGAGCTCGACGGCGGCATCGGCGAGCACTCGCAGATCGACCGGTTCGGGTTCGATGAACGCGGATCGACCGGTGTCGAGGGCCATCTTGGCCAAGTGCTGCATACGCTCACCCGCGTGGGCCATCACCTCGAGCTGGTCGTGCACGCGCGCTGGGAGATCGTCCCGGTCGAGGAGCAGGTCGACGTGGCCGATGAGTGCGGTGAGGGGATTGCGGAGCTCGTGCGAGACGATCGCGACCATCCTCCGCCTCTCTTCGCTCGCCTCGAGCTGATCCGTGATGTCGTCGAGCACGAGCAGCGTGCTCTCGGCACCGTCTCCGAGACGGGCGGTGGGGTGCGTGGTCGCGTTCAGGGCGCGCCACCGGCCGGACGTGTCGTAGAGCCATACCCGCTCGCCGTGCAGCTGCTCGCCTCGCGCGGCGCGGGCGAGCACGGTGCGTCCGCGCCGCAGTGGTTCGCCTCGATGATCGTCGTACTCGACCGCCTGCGCGGGAAGCTGCGCGCCGTACCGGTCCCTGCCGTAGAGGGCCCTGTACGCCTCGTTCATCTTCAGGATGTCGCCCTCGCTCGAGACGACCACGAGCGCGGTGTCGAGCGCATCGATGATGTCTGTCACGCGACGCTGATGACCGGCGGCGCGCTCTGCGGCGCGATTGATCTGGTCGGACTGGCGTCGCAGCAGACGCCGGATGGCTCGGCTCCGCTTCGCTCCGACGCGAATGCTCGTCCCGAGAAAGCTCAGGGCGAGCACCGTGATCATGACTCGCACGGCCGTGTCCGAGGGTGTGCCCTGCTGGGCCGCGACGATGATCAGGCTGACGCAGACGAAGGCCACCGCACCGGCGATGGCGCCTGCGGAATAGTAGGTGGCGAGCCATGCGATCGGGATCACCCAGAGGAAGCCCACGCGCAAGTCCTGCACGGAGGAGGCGAATCCGATGGCGAGGATGTCGACGAAGGGAACGACCATCGCCGCGCGTTTCGGCATACGAGACCACGGCACGAGAAGAACGCCGATGGCTGCGAGCACCGTCAGACCCACTCCGATGAGAAACAGCGGATGGACGAAAGCCGATGGCTTCAGCAGAGCGACGAGAAGAGCGACGCTCACCATGCAGCTCGTGCAGACCAGCTGCCAGCGCAGGATCGACAGACTGCGTCGCATGTGTGGTGTCTCCCCTTGATCAGTCTGTCGATACGTTACCCGTGTCAACGACCGGAAGACGCATCGGGTGCCGCCGCCCGGCGCTCGTCTCCCGCGAGCCGGTATCCGGTTTCGGCGCTGCCCTCGATGTACCGCGATCCGTCTGGTGCGTCTCCGAGTTTTCGTCTCAACTCACCGATGCACCGATCGACGTGACCCTTTTCGGCGTCGCTCACTTCGTACCACTGTTCACGGGGGTCGCCCCGCAGTACGAGGGCGAGATCCGACCTGTTGCGCACGCGCCGCCTCGACTGCAGCAGAGTGGCCAGCAGAGCGAATTCCGGCCCCGTGAGCTCGACCTCCCGCTGCTCGACGAGCACTTCGCGACTGTCGAGGTTCAGTGCGAGTCCGTCGTGCCGCAGCCACCGTTCTCCGCTCGTCGAGGTCGTTCCGCCGAGAACCGCCGATGGGTCGCGAACCGGCTCACGCGAGTCGCGATGAAGCTCCGCTGTCGCAGCCGCGCCAGCCGGTGCGGCGCGTGTTCCAGACGGTCGCAGCGCCGACCTGCGCACCAGCGCAGCGAAGCGGGCGTTCAGCTCACCCGATCCGATCGGCAGCGTGATGTAGTCGTCCGCGCCGGCATCGAAGCCGCGCAGCACGTCGGCTGGATCGATCAGGATCGAGAGGATGACGAGGGGCGCGGTGCTCACTGCTCGGATGCGACGGGTCATCTCGAGTACGTCATCGCTCGGTTCGTCTCCGACGACCACGATCAGATCGGGGGTGCTCTGACGGATGAGGGCGACCGACCCCTCGGTCGGCGGCAGCTGGACGGGCGTGAATCCCAGATCCCGACTGGCCTGAACGAGAAGTCGAGCGAGCTCTGGGGCGCCGCCGACGATCGTTGTATTCGACTCTGAATCAGTCACAGCAGCCAGCTCCCAGCGTCGAGCGGCTCCCGCCGCTGCACGAACCCCCCGGCGTCACCGACGCGATCCGTCGCCCGCACAGGGGCGACCGAATGGTCGTGGCGTCGAGCTGGACTCGGGTTCTGATCCGCTCGCGTCGGCAGTGATGACACTACAGGCTCAGGAGGCACGGAAACCACCGGCGACTGCTGCGATGGCCACTTTCGCGCCGGGTACGGGGCTCGCAGCCCCCGTCGTCACTCCTGCCACCGTCGCACGTGGCGACGGGCCCGCTCAGCTGAGTCGGGCGCGCAGCGGGTAGTCCTGCCCCTCGAGGATGACCTGGGCAGTCGCGCCCGTCTGCTTGTTGGCGACGATGGGCGCGAGCAGGTTCACATGCACTCCCTCGTCGGTGTGGCTCGCGACGACGAGCAGCAGCGCGTCGTCGGGCGCCGTCAGACCGAGGGAATCGACGTGCTCGTCGGTCAGGATCGGCGAGTAGTCCGCAACGACGGTCTGCGGATCGACGACGTAGAGTCGCAGACCATCGTCGGCGATCGCGCCGAGCGAGAAGAGTCCGTCTGCACCGCCGATCGGCTCGAGTCGGAACTTCGTGTGCGGGGCGAGGCCCAGCGGCGGGGTGACGAAATCGAGCAGCGCGGTCATCGCAGGAATTCCAGAAGTGAGGGCTGCAGCACACGGCCGGTGACCGCGAGCGCGGAACGGTAGACGAGCTCCTGCGCCTGCAACTGCACGAGCACCTCGACCGAGTCGACGTCTTCGACCGCCGCTCGTCGTGCCTCGAGTGAGACCGCGTTCTGCACTGTCGCCTCCTTGGCTCGCTCCATCTGCGCCTGCCGGGCTCCGACCGACCCCTGCACACTCAGCATGGCATCGCGTCGCTGATCGATCTCGTTCAGTCGGGGGCCGACGTTCACTCCGCTGCGCAGGTCGGTGACGATCCGACCGATCAGGTTGAACACCGAGTCGTCCCCGCTGCCGAAGACGGCGGCCCCGTCTGTGTCGACGCGAATGGACGCCTCATCCGACACGCGGCGCACGACCTCCGCGTCGGGGAGTCCGCTGAAGTCGCCGTACGAGTCGAAGGCAGCCCGGTCGGAGGTGCCGGCGAAGACCGAGCGCCCCAGCAGCGTGGTGTTCGCCTGCGCGAGCAGCTCATCACGGATGCCCTCGAGCTCGACGGCGATGGCCTCTTTCGCCGTGGCGTCCATCGCGCCGTCGTTCGCCCCCTGCACGGTGAGGTTGCGGGCGCGGGCGAGCAGCGCGGTGCTCGCGCTGATCGCCGAATCGGCGGTGGCGAGCCACGCGATGCCGTCGTCGATGTTGCGAGCGTGCTGATCGGTGCGACGCTGCTCGGCGTGCAGCCGCAGCGTGGTGGCCGCAGCGTTCGGGTCGTCGGAGGGGGCGAGGAAGGCCCGCTGCGAGTTCGCCTGCTCCTGCAGTCGCGACAGCTCCGAGAGGTTCGCCTGCAGCTGGCGCATGGCCGTCTGGGTCATGGATGACGCGGTCACGCGAGAGATCATGGTCGTCCTCCTCCTAGCGGCCCACGAGTCCGGTGCGGTTGATGAGCACGTCGAGCGACTCGTCGACGGCCGTCAGCACGCGGGCAGCCGCCTGGTAGGCGGTCTGGTAGGTGAGCAGGCTGATGGTCTCCTCGTCACCGTCGACGCCGGCGACCGAGCGCTGTGCGCCGATCGCGGCCACCGAGGCGACGTCAGAGAGCTTCGCCCGCTGGATGTCTCCTGCGGTGGCGACCGCGAACCCGGCCACGGCCTTGCCCCAGATCGAGTCTGGCCCGCCGGGTTTGCGGCCGAGCTGCGAGATCGCGTCGGCGTTCCCGGCGTCGAGCGGGCCACCTCCTGGCTTCGCAACGGCGAGACCGGATGCCGTCTGCACCGCGACGGTCAATCCGAGCGCGGCGGGACCGGATGCCGAAAGGGCGAAGAAATCACCGCCGGCCTGTCCCGACGCGGTCGCTCCGAGCTGGTGCTGGGCGTTGACGTCCGTGGCGAGGGCGGTGGCCATCGTGTTGTACGACTGCGCGAGGCCCGCGAGGGTTCCGCCGTCCTTCGCAGGCGCGAGCACACTCAGCATCCCGCCCAGCTCGCCGCCCTGGATCGACGCGACGAACCCGTCGGCTCCGCTCCACGACACCGACAGCGCTCCAGGCTGGTCGATGGTGGTCGGGCCGGTGAGCGCCAGTGATCGGGCATCCCCTCCCGCGACGAGGGCATTGCCGTCGATGCGCACCGTCATCGTGCCGTCTGGCTCGAGCGTGCCCTTGGCGCCGGCCAGCCGCGCGGCGGTCTGCACGAGCACATCACGCTGATCGATGAGCTCATTGACCGAGCGACCTGCGCCGAGCGCATCGCGGATCTCGGTGTTCAGCTGAGCGATCTGCGTCGCCGCTGTGTTGATCTGGGCGACCGCACGTTCTGCGGACTGCCTGCCATCGGTCCACTGCGCGGCCACGGCGCGATAGCCGCCCGCGATCTGGGCCGTCAGTTCGACGGCCGACTGCAGCACGGTCGCTGCGGCCGCACCCTGATCGGGGGTGTTCCCGAGGTCCTGCCACGAGTTCCAGAACTGCGTGAGACGCGCCGCGAGGCCGTGCTCGGTCGGCTCGGCGAGCGCGGTCTCGGCCGTGGTGGCTGCGAGCGCGCGGGCCGACCAGAATCCGGCGGCGGAGGCGGTGTCGCGAACGCGGGCGTCGAGAAGCGCATCGCCGAGGCGAGCGATGCCGTCGACCGAGACGCCATGGCCGGGCAGGGCGCCCATGCTGAACCTGCCCGATTGGGCGACTGCGGCGATCGCCGACGTGCTCACCCGCTGCCGGGTGTACCCCTCGGTCGCCTGGTTGGCGATGTTCTGCCCCACGACGTCCATGCCGCGACGAGCGGCGGCGAGAGCGCTGGCTGCGGTGCCGAGCCCGCTGAAAGTCGACATGTTCCTCACATCTCCGTGTCGATGATGCGCGCGGAGCTCTCTCTCGCGCGCTCGCCGTGGGTGGTGTACTCGCCGGTGTCGTCTCCGAGCCCGGCGATCGTCTCCTGCGTGGCGCGCATGACGGCACGCAGCTGCTCGGAGTTGGCGTCGCTCAACCGTCCGATCTCGTCGGTCAGCTTGGTGAGGGCGCTCAGGTGGTCGGTGAGCACGTCCCCCCATGCCCCCTTCGGCGCGCTGTCGATCAGCTGGCGGATGCCCGCATCCTGCGGCGCTCCCCATTCCTCAGCGAGGTTCTCGGCCTCGACGACGCGGGCGATGCTCGCGGAACGAAGCCCCTCGAGAACCTGCTCGATCTCGCGCGTCGCGAAGTGCATCCAGCGCGAACGGCCGGCGGCGAGCAGCAGCTCCTGCTCCTCCAGCTTGAACAGCAGAAGCTCGAGCAGTTCGCGCTCGCGCCACAGCTGCATCGACAACTCGTTGGCTCCCATTGACTCTCTTCCCCAGTGTGCTTCCCCAGCGGACAACGGGTCGTGCGACCCGTCAGCATCTAGCTATCGACCGCCTCCACATAATTGTTATCCGGATGCTGTGGGTATTTCTCCCCATGCCGCTAGTATTCAGAACGTGGTAGGGGGGGACCGACCATATTCGGGGCTGAGGGGCCTCGGTATTCGTACGGAGAGGCCACTGCCATGACGACTCGTGACGAGCGCAATCGGCTCATCGAGGAGAACCTGCCACTGGTGGGGTACCTGGCCTCTGAGACGCACGCGCGCGCGACGCACGTGCCGCGCGAGGAGCTGGCGTCGGCCGGCGCCCTCGCCCTCGTAACCGCCGCCGACGCGTTCGACGCATCACTGGGTGTGCCGTTCGGAGCCTACGCTCGTCGGCGCATCCTCGGCGCGTTCGCCGACGAGATGCGCTCGATGGACTGGGCGACCCGTGGCATCCGTCGTCGCATCAAAGAGACCACCGCTGTGCAGGAGACGCTGTCGGCGGCGCTCGGCCGCCAGGCGTCTGTCGCCGAGATCGCGACCACGATGGGCGTCTCGCACGACGAGGTGACCGGGGCGCTTGCCGATGCCGGGCGCACGATGACGACGCTCGACGAGGTTTACGAATCCGACCTGGCCTCGATCACCCCACTGCCCGAGGAGTCGGCCGTCGTCTCCGAGCGCCGCGCCGTGCTCGAGCACGCCATCGCGGCGCTGCCCGAGCGGATGCGGTCGATCGTGCACGCCGTGTACATCGACGAGCGCCCGGTGAAGGAGATCGCCGAAGAGCTGGGCGTCTCGCACTCCGCCGTGTCGCAGCAGCGCGCCGAGGCTATCCGTCTGCTTCGGGATGCCCTGGAGCGGTACTACCGCGATGGGCAGGAGGCGCCGACGACATCACGCGTCTCGGCATCGGTTCGCGAGGGATTCTTCGCGCGCATCGCCGAGACCGGTGGGGCACGCATCGCCCGTGCCCTCGCGGCGCCGGAGCCGGTCGCGACCTGACGGCTAACGACCCGCGTTCATCCGCCGATAGGTGTGGGTGGAGCCCACGGACGGGCTCCGTACGAATCCCATCACGGAGGAACACAACATGGGTATGCAGATCAACACCAACGTGTCGGCGCTCAACGCCTACCGCAACCTGTCGTCGACGCAGAACGACCTGTCGAAGTCGCTCGAGAAGCTCTCGAGCGGTCTGCGCATCAACCGCGCTGCCGACGACGCAGCGGGTCTGGCGATCTCCGAGGGCCTGCGCTCGCAGGTCAACGGTCTGAACGTCGCGGCACGCAACGCCCAGGACGGCATCTCGGTCATCCAGACCGCGGAAGGCGCCCTGACCGAGGTCCACTCCATCCTGCAGCGCATGCGCGACCTCGCGGTGCAGGCCGGAAACGACTCCAACAACCCCAAGTCGCGTGACGCGATCACGAAGGAGGCCACGCAGCTCTCCGCCGAGCTGAAGCGTATCGGCGACTCGACCAACTTCAACGGCATCAAGCTGCTCGACGGCAGCGCCAACCTGAGCTTCCAGGTCGGCGCGAACGGCGAGGCCGCGAGCCGCATCGGCGTGAACCTCACCGGCGCGAACGTGACTGGCATCGCCAACTCGCTGACCGTCGGCGCATCGGGCACGAGCTTCGCGGTCGCGACGCCGACCCTCGTCACCGGTGCACAGTCGTTCGCCGTCACGAACACGGACGGCAGCACGAGCACCGTCGGCGTCACGCTCGGCACAGCCGGCACTTACAACACGGTTCAGGACGTCGCGGACGCGCTGAACAGCAGCGACAGTTTCAGCGCCGTCCTGAGCGCCTCGGTTGACTCAACCAACCAGCTCGTCGTCACCTCGCTGAACGGAGGATCCGTTGCGGTAACCGCGCCCGGTACCGGACTCGCTGCTGGTACGCCGGGCTCGGCTGGTGCACTCAACTTCACCACCTCTGGGGGCGCTGCCAACGCGATCACGCTGCTCGACGCACAGATCGAGTCGGTCTCTTCTGCTCGTGCCGACCTCGGTGCGATCCAGAACCGCTTCGAGTCGACGATTAACAGCCTCAAGGTCTCGGCAGAGAACCTTTCGGCTGCTGAGAGCCGCATCCGCGAGACGGACATGGCGTCGGAGATGGTCAAGTTCACGGCGAAGAACATCCTGTCGCAGGCCGGAACCGCCATGCTGGCCCAGGCCAACCAGTCGACCCAGGGCGTGCTGCAGCTGCTGCGCTGATCCTGATCGACCGTCCCCGGGTGAGCGACCCGAACGCTCACCCGGGGTCACCCGCTCCGAAAGGCTGGCATGGCACTCTCGCTCGACGGTCTGGTCTCAGGCCTGAACACGACAGACCTCATCAAGGCCATGATGGACGTGCACTCCATCCCCAAGAACCTGCTGAAGTCGAAGATCGCCGACAAGGGCGTCGTCATCTCGAATCTGCAGTCCCTGAACGCCTCTCTGCAGGATCTCGCCACGAAGGCGAATACCGCGAGCGTTCCCGGCGCCATGACCGCCTTCACCGCCACGTCCTCGGCGAACACCGTGAAAGTCACCGCGGGAGCCGACGCCACCCCGGGCGCCATAGACATCGTCGTGGATCACGCCGCCCAGCGGCACTCGGTCGTCTCCGCGCCTCTCGCCGCCTGGCCGGATGAGCCGCCCGTGATCACTCTGCAGAACTCGAAGGGCGAGCGCGTCGAGGTCACTGCCGCGTCGACGTCGATGCAGGACGTCGCGAAGGCGATCAACCAGGCCGGCTTCGGCGTGAGGGCCACGGCGGTGAGTGCAGGGACGAGCGCCGACGGAACTCCCCTGTACCGCTTGCAGCTGAACGCCGCAGAACTTGGAGCGGGCGGCACCTTCACTGTGTTGCGCGGCGACGTCGCCTCCGTCGAGGCCGGGAACGCCGCAGACATCCTCGCCGATCCCCGCGCCGCGACGGTCTCGACCGGGGCCGACGCGCAGGTGCGGCTCTGGGCAGGCACCGCCGCCGAGCAGATCGTCACCTCCTCGAACGGCACCTTCACCGGGCTCCTCCCCGGCGTCGACGTGACCGTCACTGCCACCTCGACCGATCCCATCACGGTCACCGTCGCGACCGACAGCGCCGCTCAGGCGAAGGCGCACGAGGCGTTCGTCGCGCAGATCGCGAAGATGCTCAGCGGCATCGACAAGGGCTCAACCGCGACCGTTCCCGCTGGCGCGGGCGAGACGACGACCCTCGGTGTGTTCACCGGCGACAGCACCGTGCGCGCGCTGCGGCGCGGGCTGGCGGATGCGGTGCAGTACCCGGTCGACGGCGTCTCTCCCTCGACGATGGGCATCTCGATCGACCGATACGGCGTGCTGTCGTTCGATCAGGAGCGGTTCACCAAGGCTCTCGTCGAGAATCCCGAGCAGGTCGCCGCCACCTTCTCCGGGCTCGCCACCCGCGTGGAGGAGGTCGCGAAGAGCTACTCCGACAAGCACGATGGCCTGCTCACCGCGCGCATCACCGGCCAGCAGAACGAGGTCGATGCCCTCGGCGAGCAGGTCGAGCGCTGGGATGTCCGCCTCGCGCAGCGCAAGACCACACTCGAGCGCACCTACGCGCAGCTCGAGGTGCAGCTGTCGCGCATGCAGTCCCAGTCGTCGTATCTGACCTCGCAGCTCTCGGCGCTGACGCCGAAGCAGAACGGATCGTGAACATGAACGCAGCACTCAAGGCGCAGCAGCGCTACCGCGAGCTCGCCATCCTCTCGGCCGGCCCCGAGCGTCTGCTCACCATGCTGTACGACCGGCTGCTGCTCGACATCGAGCGCGGCGAAGCCGCGCAGCGCGCCGGCGACTGGGCCGAGGCGAACACGCAGCTGCAGCACGCGCAGTCGATCGTCACCGAGCTGACCGCATCGCTCACCGACAGCTGGGAGGGCAGCGCCGGACTGCGCGGCATCTACACCTTCCTCACGCAGACCCTCATCGGCGCGAACATCGGCCGCGATCCCGAGCGCGCCCGCACCTGCGCCGAGCTGGTGGCCCCGTTGCGCGAGGCGTGGCACGCCGCCGCCGAGTCGATGACGCCGGCCGAGTCGACGGTCGCCGCCCGGGCATGAGCGGCACGGAATGGGCCGCGTTCTTCGACCGCCTCGAACGCGAGCTCGATGACGCCGAGCTGATGGCCGAGCCCTGGCACCCGCCAACAACGCCGATGCCGGCGGAGTTCGCCGATCGGGCTCGCGCCCTGCTGCTGCGGCAGCAGGATCGGATCGCCGACATCCGCCGCCAGCAGGACGCCGTCGCCCACCAGCTCGTGACGCTGCGTCGTGTGCCGGATGCCCGTGCCGACGCCTCCGCATATCTCGACGTCGTCGGCTGAGCCGCCTAACGAATCCGTACGATCCGCCGATAGAGCCTGACGAGCAGGGAGCGCTCGCAAGAATCGGCCACGGATAGGCCTCACCTCACCGACGGATGGAAGCCGGTTCGTGTTCGATTCTGTGACCATGTCCGCGCTCTCGAGCGCGCTCGACGGCCTCTCGCTGCGCCAGCGCGCGATCGCCGACAACATCGCCAACATCAACACCCCCGACTATCACGCCAAGCGCGTGCAGTTCGAGGACGCTCTGGCTGACGCCGTCAGGGCGGGCCACGGCCGGGCATCCGCCACCGTCGGCGAATCCCTCGAGCCGACCCGCCTCAACGGCAACAACGTCAACCTCGACACCGAGACGCTCTCGAGCATCGACACGATGCTGCGCTACCAGTTCGCCACGCAGGCGATCAACGGCTCGTTCTCGTCCCTGCGCGCAGCGATGAGGACGTCATGACCTTCGACGCGATCGGCATCGCCGGCACCGGACTGACCGCGCACCGCAAGTGGCTCGATGCGCTCAGCGACAACATCGCCAACATCAACACAGCCGTCACCCCTGCCGCCCCCGCGTTCCAGGAGCGCTACATCGCGGTCGAGAACAGCGCATCCTCCCCCGGCGTGTACGTGGCAGGAACCGAGCTCGGCAGCGCCGAGGGGCGCCTCGTGCACCAGCCCGATCACCCGCTCGCCGATGCCGACGGGTACGTCCGCTACCCCGACATCGACCTCGGCGACCAGATGAGTCAGCTGATCATGGCGCAGCGCGGCTACCAGGCCAGCGCCGGCACGATCGACCGCGTCCGCAACGCGTACGAGGCAGCGCTGCAGATCGGGCGCAGCTGATGGATCCGATCTCAAGCATCGACGCGCTCTCGTCTGCGCTGCCAACGTCTCTGACCACCGCTCCGACCCGCAGCACGGGCGACTCGTCGTTCGCCACCAGCATCACCGGCGCCATCGACGAGCTGCGTGGACTGCAGTCGGAATCAGACGCTCTCAAAGTCGCCGCCGTGACGGGTGACCTCGACGACATCCACTCGGCAATGATCGCGTCGACCCGCGCAGCCGTCACGCTCGAGCTCGTCGCCGCCGTGCGCAACAAGGGCGTCGACGCGTTCAACGAGATCATGCGGATGCAGGCCTGATGCCCACCGCGGTCACCAGCATGTTCCAGCGAGCGCGGAAGGCGATCGCCGGCTTCACGATGGCGCAGCGCACCATCGCGATCATCGGCCTCGCCGTGCTCGCGCTGGGCATCGCGGCGCTGCTCAGCTGGGCGTCGCGCCCGACCATGACGCCGCTGTTCACGGGACTGAGCGCCTCGGATGCGAACGCGGTCGTCGAGCAGCTGCGCTCGGCATCCGTCTCGTACGAGCTGACCGACGGCGGCGCGACGGTGCTGGTGCCCGAAGCCGCGGTGTACGACCAGCGACTGGCCGCCGCGGCATCCGGACTTCCGAGCGACAGCTCGGACGGCTACTCACTGCTCGACGACCTCGGCGTGACCACCTCGGAGTTCCAGCAGTCGGTGGCGTACAAGCGCGCCATCGAGGGCGAGCTCGCCGCGACCATCTCGTCGCTCAAGGGCATCTCGGCCGCGTCGGTGCGCCTCGCGATTCCCGAGGAGAGCGTGTTCGTCTCCGAGACCGTCGACCCGACGGCGTCGGTGTTCATCGAGACCGGACGCTCGGCGCTGAGCGCGACCCAGATCGAGGCGATCGTGCACCTCACCTCCGCTGCCGTGAGCGGACTCAAGCCCGAGAACGTCGCGGTCGTCGACCAGAACGGCCGTACTTTGTCGTCGGTGGGCGTGGGCGCCACCGGCGGGGTCGACCGTCAGGCGGGAGACTACGAAGCCCGCGTCGCCGCGAGCGTGCAGGAGCTGCTCGACAGAGTGGTCGGGCCCGGCAACGCGACCGTGACCGTCGTCGCGGAGATCGACCGGTCGGTCAACGAGCGGCTCGAAGAGACCTACACCCCCATCGAGGGCGGCGCATCGTCGTCGGAGCACACACGCACCGAGACGGGCAGCGGCGGCCAGGGCGGCGCCGGAGTGCTGGGACCCGACAACATCGCGGTGCCCTCGAACGGTGACGGCAGCTACGAGGTCACCGAGGAGACTCGCAACAACTTCGTCAACAAGGCCACGCAGACGACCAGCACGCCGGCGGGTTCCATCACCCGGCAGTCCGTGTCGGTCGCCGTCGACGCGGGAGTCGGGGAGGAGATCGGCTCGGGCCAGCTCAGCGACCTCGTCGCGGCCGCCGCCGGCATCGACCGCACCCGCGGCGATCAGCTGACCGTCGAGATGGTGCCGTTCAGCCAGCAGGATGCCAAGGCCGCCCAGGCGGCCCTCGACGCCGCGAAGAAGGCGGCCGAAGACGAGCAGCGCATGGCCCTGCTCGGCACCGCGCTGACGGTCGTCGCCATCGCGGCACCGCTGCTGGCGGTGGTCATCTTCCTGATCGTGCGCGCACGCCGCAAGGCGCGCGAACCCGACGAGTTCGACGCGATGTTCGGAGAACGCGCTCCGTCTGTGGCCGCCTACGCCGGTGCCGCGCCCCTCGAGTCGCCGCTGACCGTTCCGCTGCCGCTGACCGCCCCCGATCCGGCGCCATTGCCGGCAACCGAGGTCCTGCCCGAGCTCGAGATCGAGGCGGAACCCGCTCAGGTCAGCCTCGAGCGCCGTCGCGGTGAGATCGAGACGCTCAGCCGTCGAGACCCCGAGCGCACTGCCGAGCTGCTGCGCACCCTGCTCTCGGATCGGGCGGGCGTATGAAGACTCTCAGCGGACGGCAGAAGGCCGCCGTCGTTCTGATGAACATCGACCGTGTCGCAGCGATCGAGGTGATGAAGCACCTGTCCGAAGCCGAAGCCGAAGCCATCACGGCAGAGATCATCGGTCTGCAGAGCCTGGATGCGACGACCACGGCGCAGGCGCTCGGCGACTTCCAGCGGATCGCCGCCGGGCACCTGCCTCCCGGTCGCGGAGGCCGCGACATCGCGGCGAGCCTGCTCGAGGCGTCATTCGGCTCCGAGCGCGCGGCCGCGCTGCTGGGCCGGGTCGGCTCGACGAACTCCGCATTCGACTTCCTCACCGCGGCCGACCCCGCCCAGGTCGCCGGTCTGCTCGACGGCGAGCTTCCGCAGACGGTCGCGCTGGTGCTGGCGCATCTTCCGACCGATCGGGCGGCGGCGGTGCTCGCGGCTCTGCCCGAATCGGCTCGCACCGACGTCGCGCACGCGATCGCGACCATGGGCACGGCGACCCAGGATGCCATCGCGATCGTCGCCGAGTCGCTCAAGGCACGCACCGGGCTGCTCGCGACGCGGGACGCTCCCGAGCGCCTGGGCGGCGTCGAGCCGCTGGTCGAGATCATCAACCGGTCGGATGCGGCGATCGAGAAGGCACTGCTCGAAAGCATCGAGAACCGCGACCGCTCACTGGCCGACGACATCCGCTCGCGCATGTTCACCTTCGCCGACATCGTGCGCCTCGACGACCGGGATGCTCAGCGCGTGCTGCGCGGCGTCGACATCCGCACGCTGGCGCTCGCCCTGAAGGGCGCCAACGAGGGCATCGCGGAGGTGATCCGCCGCAACGTCTCGGAGCGCAACCGCGAGAACCTCGACTTCGAGAGCCGCAGCCTCGGTCCGGTGCGCATCTCTCAGGTCGAAGAGGCGCGTGCCGAGATCGTGCACATGCTGCGCGGTATGGAGGCGGCCGGTGAGATCTCGGTGCAGCGCGCCGACGAGGACGAATATGTCTACTGACGCCTTCGCCCCCGTGGTCTTCCCCCGTCTGCGTGACGCCAACGCCGACGCCGACGCCGAGCGGCGTCGGTCTCGGCAGCGCGGCTATGCCGACGGGCACGCCGAGGGATTCCGGGTGGCCGCTGCCGAGGCGGCGACGGCCGCTGCGGTGGCCCGTGCAGAGCGGGAGCAGGCGGATGCCGAGGCTGCTCGCGCCCTGGCATCCGCCCTGAACGCACTCGAATCCGCAGCCGCTGCGGTGTCGGCGCGTGCCGACGCCCTCGCTCAGGCGGACGAGAGAAGGATCTCGGCGCTTGCTGTAGAGCTCGCCGAGGCCATCGTCGGCGAGGCGCTGGCCGATCGTGACTTCGCGGCGTTGAGCGCACTGCGCCGAGCCCTGTCCGCGAGCGAGGGCGAGCGGCCGGTCGAGGTGCGGCTCAGTGCCGCCGACGAGCATCTGCTCCGCGGGCACGACGCGATTCCGTCCGGACTCTCGATCGCTGTCGACAGCGCGCTCACCACCGGCGACGCGCTGGTCGTGCTCGACGACGGCATCGTCGACGCCCGGATCGACGCGGCGCTGGCGCGCGCGCGGCGCACCCTCGACGAGGTGTCGCCGTGAGCGCCTGGGCGTCAGTGCTCGACGCCGCCCGTCCCGAGAGGATCGGCACGGTCTCCCGGGTGCGCGGCCTCGGAGTGGAGGTACGCGGCATCGACGGCGCTGTAGGCGATCTGGTCGAGCTCGGAGACGGTGTGGATGCCGAGGTCGTCGCGACCGGACCGGACGGGCTGAGCTGCATGCCGCTCGCCTCGACATCGGGACTGACCCGCGGCATGCCCGTGCGCAGCAAGGGCGGGCGCCTGCGCGTGCCGATCGGATCGGGCCTGCTGGGCCGGGTGCTCGACGGTCTGGGACGCCCGATCGACGGCAAGGGCCCACTGGGTGCGCCGATGGTCGACCTCGATCATGCCGCGCCGTCGATTCTCGGGCGCGACCGGATCACGACCCAGCTTCCGCTCGGGGTGCGCGTGCTCGACACGCTGATCGCCGTGGGGCGCGGCCAGCGCGTGGGCCTGTTCGCCGGGTCGGGTGTGGGCAAGTCATCCCTGCTGTCGATGGTCGCTCGCGGCACCGAAGCGGATGCCACGGTGATCGCGCTCGTCGGCGAGCGCGGACGCGAGGTGAGAGAGTTCCTCGAAGACGACCTCGGACCTGAGGGACTGGCACGCTCGGTCGTCGTCGTGTCGACGTCCGATCAGCCGGCGATGACGCGCATCCGTGCGGCCTACACGGCGACGCGCATCGCCGAGGGGTTCCGCGACCAGGGCGCGCACGCGATCCTCATGATGGACTCACTGACGCGTGTCGCGATGGCTCAGCGCGAGATCGGTCTGTCTGCCGGCGAGCCGCCGGCGACGCGCGGTTACCCGCCGTCGACCTTCTCGATCCTCGCCGGGCTGCTCGAACGGGCGGGCACAGACCGGGGCGGCTCGGTCACCGGCATCTACACCGTTCTCGTCGACGGCGACGACCACAACGAGCCGATCGCCGACGCCGTGCGCTCGATCCTCGACGGGCACGTCGTGCTCGATCGTGCCCTCGCGCTGTCGGGGCACCACCCCGCGATCGACGTCCTGGCATCGGTCTCACGAGTCGCGGGCAAGATCACCTCGGCCGAGCAGCGCGCCGCGACGACGACGCTGCGGGCCGTGCTCGCGGCACGCCGGTCGGCGAACGACCTGATCGACATCGGCGCCTACCAGCCGGGGGCCAACCCGAAGGTCGACGCGGCGATCGCCCACGAACGCACCATCTCAGACTTCCTGACGCAGCAGCTCGACGAGATCACGACACCGGGCGAGGCCTGGCAGCGACTGGAGCGACTCGTCGCAGATCTCGGAGGTGTCTGATGACCCGCTCGTTCTCGCTCGCCGGGCTGTTGCGCGTGCGCTCGATTCAAGAGCGCGCGGCCGCGCAGGAGCTGTCGCGCGCCGTGATCGAAGAGAACCAGACCCGTACGCGCGAGCGTCACCTGCGCGCCGCGCTGGCAGCGACCGACTCGGATGCCGTCGACGTGCGCTCTCTGGCCGCGATGGCTGCCGCTCGCGTGGCCGGTCGCAGCATGCTCGCCGACCTCGAATCACTCGCGCAGGTGCAGCAGCAGGCCGTGTCGGATGCCCAGTCGTCCCACAGCGAGGTGCGCCGCGAGGTGCGCGGTCTCGATCGACTGGCCGCCGCTCACCTGGCCCGGATGCAGGCCGACGCGCTGCGCGCCGAACAGCACGAACTCGACGAGATCGCCCTGCGTCGCGGAGCCGAGGGGGACGCATGAGCCTGCCGATCGCTGTCCCGCCCTCCTCCGCCCGAGGCATCGCCTCCCTGCCGCGCGCCACCGGCGGGTCGGCAGAGGGCTTCGCCGCAGCCATCCGGGAGGCGGAGGCACCGGGCGATCTCGGCACGCGGGGGTCGACGTCGCAGCGATCGGTCACACAGCGCAGTGATTCGAGCACCACTCCAGCAGACGACCAAGCCGGCGCTTCGCAGCTCGCGATCGCGGCACTGCTCGGTTCGAGCGGTACCGGCGCTGCAAGTGTGCCGGGGGACATCGAGCCCGAGACGTCACCGGATCAGCCGCCGACCGTCGGCGCAACGACTGTCGACGGTGCAGAGGCTCTCGAGGGCAACCCGGCGAGCGCGACATCAGCGGTCCCGACTCAGGCGGCCGTCGATGCCGTCACCGCGGCTGCGGGCAGTGACCGGCAGCCGCGGGCGGACAGCGCACCCGGAACGACCGGCCCTGCACCTGTGGCCGGCCCTGCAGCTCAGGTTGCGCCCGACGCACAAGGCGAGGCGAACGCGGACGCCGCGGCCTCCCCGCGCGGGCAGGGTCAGATGCCGATAGCGGCTCAGACATCGGCCGCGGGCGTGGGAACCCCGGCACATACGTCCGCTGGCCAGAGCTCGGCCGGTGAGGAGCGCGCGGGGCAGGCGAGAGCCGAGGCCCTGATGGCTTCGCAGGCTCAGGCATCGACGTCGGCAGCGAGCGACCCCGCGGCCTCGCCGTCGGGCGCACACGCCCTCTCCTCGGCTCAGCTCGCGGACCCTCAGCGCGCCGCGCGCGCCGGTCAGAGCGGCGCCGGACTGCACGGCGCAACCGGCGCCCAGAGCGCCGCAAGCGCAGCGATCTCGTCCGCCGCGACCGTGGCATCCGCTCCTCTGGCCGCCACGTCGGCAGCCGAAGCGCCCTCGGCCGCCGGCTCCGCCCGCCCCGCGCTGCTGCCGCAGCTCACCGGACCGGTGATCGCCCTCGCCCGGTCGCCGCAGGGACAGCACAGCATCACCCTGACCGTCTCTCCCGAGAATCTCGGACCGGTCACTGTCCGCGCGCACATCGTCGGCAGCAGCATCCGCCTCGAACTGCACTCCCCCTCGGACGCCGGCCGCGATGCCCTGCGAGTGATCCTCGCCGACCTGCGCCGCGACCTCTCGGTCGCCGCCCCTGGGGCATCCGTCGACGTGTCCTCGCGCGACAGCGCCTCTGGGTCGTCGCCCGACGCCCAGGCGCGCCCCGACTCCGGGCGCTCCGGGGCCGAGTCGCGCGGCGACGCCCAGGCGCGCGGCGATCAGCAGCGCCCGGCTGCCGGTTCTGCCGACACGCGCAACGCACCGGCTGCGGCATCCGTCGGCGAGACGCGCCCGCTCGCCGCCACCGACCCCTCGTCAGCGCATTCGCGCATCGACGTGTACGCCTGACAGATAAGGAGCACGATGCCCTCCGTCGAACCCGTCGCGACCGCCAGCGGTGTGCACACCGGCAGCACCACACCCCCTGCCACACAGAAGAAGACGCTCGATTCCGAGGTGTTCCTGAAGCTGCTGGTCACCCAGCTGTCGAACCAGGACCCGAGTTCGCCGATGAACACCAACGAGATGATCGCGCAGACCACACAGCTCGCCTCGATGGAGCAGCTCACTCAGCTCACGACGATGACGTCCGAGAGCTTCGCGCTGAGCATGCGCCATACGGCGGCAGCGCTCATCGGCCGCGAAGCGCAGTACGTCGACGCCGACGGCGTCTCGCACACCGGCGTCGTCACCTCGGTGTCGTTCGCCGGCCCCGTCCCCCTCGTCACGATCGGCGACGAGAACGTCCCGCTCGACACCCTCTCCGGCCTGACTCTCACCTCCTCCTGAAAGGCTCACCATGCTCCGTTCGCTCTTCTCCGGGATCTCCGGTCTGCGCACTCACCAGACCATGCTCGACGTCACGGGCAACAACATCGCCAACGTCAACACGGTCGGGTTCAAGTCGTCCGCCGTGCAGTTCCAGGACTCGCTCTCGCAGCTCGTGCAGAACTCGATGGGTCCGCGGCCCGACGCCGGCGGATCGAACCCGGCCCAGGTCGGTCTCGGCGTGCAGCTCGCCGGCATCCGCACCAACTTCTCCTCCGGCGCACCGCAGCCGACCGGCGTGCCGACCGATCTGATGATCGCCGGTGACGGATTCTTCATGGTGCGCTCCGGCGGCGAGACGCTCTACACCCGCAATGGAGGGTTCTCGTTCGACGCCGCAGGCCGGCTCACCAGCGCGGACGGCGCCCTCGTGCAGGGCTGGACCGCGCAGGACGGCGTGATCACCGGCGGCCAGGCGCTCGGCAGCATCACCCTGCCGGTGGGCGCGGTGGTGCCCGCCGTCGGCACGACCCGCGCCGGCGCAACAGGAAACCTCCCCGCAGAGACCGCCGAGGACGCTCAGCTCGTCCGCGACATCCAGGTCTACGACGAGGGCGGCAACGCGACCACGCTGCGTCTCACCTTCACTCGCACCGCGGGCGGCTGGGACGTCGAGTCGGGCGGGAACACCATCTCTCTGACCCTCACCGACGGCCAGCTGACCGGCCCGAAGGAGATCACCTCCGGCGGCGTGACCGTCGACCTGTCGAAGCTCACGGGCTTCAGCAACGTCAGCACCGTCGCCGTCACCGAGCAGAACGGTCGGCCCGCAGGCACGCTGTCGTCGTACGCGCTCACCGAAGACGGCAGCCTCATGGGCACGTTCAGCAATGGCGAATCACGGGTGCTCGCACGCGTCGCTCTTGCCGGCTTCACCAACCCGGGCGGCCTCGAGAAGACCGGATCGTCGCAGTTCCGCCCGACCGCGAACTCGGGTCAGGCGACCGTGGGGCAGGCCGGTCAGGACGGCATGGGCGGCATCATCAGCGGCGCGCTGGAGATGTCGAACGTCGACCTGTCGCAGGAGTTCACCAACCTCATCGTGGCGCAGCGCGGCTTCCAGGCGAACGCTCGCATCATCACCACCAGCGACGAGGTGCTGCAGGAGCTCACCAACCTGAAGCGCTGACCCTCGCTGGTGCCGGCATCCGGCATCCGGCCGTCCAGCTCGTGGGCATCCGCCGGTCCAGCTCACTGGTCCCGTATGGCCGTCTCGCTCCGCGCGAGGCGGCCATTCGGCACCTGCGGGCATGCCGCGCGCAACCGCGCGCCGCCGACTCAGCCGGCGTCTCATCCTTTCGGCTGACATGCACTTCACCATTGCTCGCGATGTGCGCCGCGCGCCGCGCTGGTGGAGTGGATGTCATGCCAGATTCTGCGGTTCGCCCCTCCTTCTCCGACCGGCTGACCTCGCGCCGAGGCGCGTGGGTCTCGCTCGGTCTCGTCCTGCTCGTGATGGTGCTGCTGTTCGGCGCGTTCGGCTCGGCCAAGGCCCCCGAGGGCAATGCCTCAGCGCCTGCCGACTCCGAGTCGGCGCGCACGAGCGCCCTGCTCGACGAGTTCCCGAACGCCGATCGGCAGTCGGTGCTCGTGGTCACCACACGCGACGACGGCGCGGCACTCACCGACGCCGACCTCGCCGGTCTGACGGAGCTGCTGCCCGTGCTCGATGAGCGGACGGATGCCGATGCCACCGGCCCTCTGGTGAGCGAAGACGGTAAGGCCGCTCTGCTCGTCGCCCCGATCACCGTCGGCGAGACGAACACCGCCACCGCCGAGGTGGTCGGCGACATCCGCGCGGATCTGGCGGACAACCCGATCGACGGGCTCAGCTCGCGGGTCACCGGCGGACCGGCGTTCGGCGCCGACGTGGCATCCGCCTTCGAGGGCGCGGACTTCACACTGCTGCTCGTGACGATCCTCATCGTCGCCGTGCTGCTGATCATCACCTACCGCTCCCCGGTGCTCTGGCTGATCCCGCTCGTCGTGGTCGCACTCGCCGACGGCCTCGCCGGGCGCATGACCGCGGCCGCGGGAGCTGCCTGGAACCTGCAGTTCGATGCCGGGATCATCAGCGTGCTGGTCTTCGGAGCCGGCACGAATTACGCCCTGCTGCTCATCTCGCGCTACCGCGAGGAGCTGCTCGAGAACGAGAACCACCGGCGCGCGCTGAGCATCGCGTGGCGCCGGACGGCACCCGCCATCCTCGCGTCGAACGTCACCGTGGTGCTCGCGCTGCTCACCCTCGTGCTCGCCGTCATCCCCGGCACGCACGGCCTGGGCGTCTCGAGCGCGATCGGCCTGCTGATCGCCCTGACCGCCGTGCTGTTCCTGCTGCCGCCGCTGCTGGCGGTGTGCGGCCGCGGCGTCTTCTGGCCGTTCGTGCCGCGCCCCGGCCAGGCCCGCACCCAGGGTCGCGCCTGGCGCGCACTGGCCAGCCGGGTCGTGCACCGGCCCGCCCTGAGCCTGATCGGCGGCGTGGCACTGCTGGCCGTCATGGCCACCGGCCTCATCGGCACCTCTGTCGGACTCGACCAGATCGAGAAGTTCCGCGTGCAGTCCGAGTCGGCCACCGGCCTCGAGGTGCTCTCGCAGCACTTCCCCGCCGGTGAGGCGCAACCGATCCTCATCGTCGCCGACAGCGACCACGCCGACGACGTGCTCACCGCGATCGACGACGTCGAGGGCGTGGTGCGGGCGCATCCGGCCGGCGAGACGACCGACGGCTCGCTGACAAAGCTCATGGTCACGAGCGAATACGCCCCGAGCACCACCGACAGCCTCGATCAGATCGCCGAGCTGCGCGACGCCGTGCACGATGTGCCCGGCGCGGATGCCCTGGTCGGCGGCGCCGTCGCGACGGATCTCGACGCCCGTACCGGCAACCAGCAGGACCTGCTGCTGATCGCCCCGCTTGTGCTCGCCGTCAGCTTCATCGTGCTGCTTGTGCTGCTGAGATCGGTCGTCGCGCCGGTGCTGCTGCTTCTGGTCAACCTCGCCAGCGCGGTCGCCGCGATCGGCGCAGGCTCGTGGCTCAGTCGGGTGCTGCTCGGCCAGCATGCTCTCGACCTGCAGGTGCCGCTGCTGGCCTTCCTGTTCCTCGTCGCGCTGGGCATCGACTACACGATCTTCCTCGTGCACCGCGCCCAGGGCGAGGCGGCGAAGCACGGCACGCGCACCGGCATCGTCGAGGCGGTCACCCACACCGGCGGTGTGATCACCAGCGCGGGCATCGTGCTGGCAGCCGTCTTCGCCGCGCTGGGAGTGCTGCCCCTGGTCACGCTCGGCCAGCTCGGGCTGATCGTCGGAGTCGGAGTGATCGTCGACACGCTGGTCGTTCGCACCGTGATCGTTCCCGCGATCTTCGCCCTCGTCGGTGATCGCATCTGGTGGCCGAGCCGCCCGAGCTCTTCGCCCGAGAGCGGTTCGGAGGAAGAATCGACCCATGAGCCTCGTGAGCATGCCGCTGTCACCCGGTGACGAGCCCGGCGACGATGGCCGGATGCCCGGTCGCGGCCGCCGCGAGCGCGGGCACGGGGGCCGGATGGGCCCGGTGTCCGCCGCCCCCACGGTGCGCGCGATGGAGATCGGCCAGCACGTCATCGCCGCCGGGCTCGCCGCGATCGGCGTGATCCGGGCGATCGCTGCGGGCACACCCATCGCCGCGGCCGTGATCGCGGGCGTGGCGATCCTCGCCTGGCACACCGCCGGAGCCCTGCTGCCGCTGCGCGCACGCGCGCACAGCGCGGCCGTGTGGTGGCTCGTGGGCTTCGCCGCCGTGTGGATCGCCGCGGTCGCCGTGTCGTCCGAGTTCGTCTGGGTGGCCTTCCTGCTCTGGCTGCTGGCCGGTCACCTGCTGCCGCTGCGATGGGGGCTGGTGTTCTCGGGCGTGGTGTTCGGGGTTGTGGCCGTCGGGCCGATCCTGCATCACGGCACCACCAGCTACGCCAACATCTTCGGGCCGCTCATCGGCGGCATCTTCGCCTACGGCATCTCGCGCGGCTACCTGCAGCTGCTGCGCGACGCGGCCGAGCGCGAGCGTCTGCTCGACTCGCTCACCCGAACGCAGCACGAGATGGCCGACCTGCAGGACGAGCTCGCCCTCGCGCAGCGCGAGGCCGGTGCGATCGCCGAGCGCACGCGCATCTCGCGCGACATCCACGACACGGTCGCGCAAGGGCTCTCATCGATCCGGCTGCTCGCACACGCCGGAGCAGCACGCAGCACCGACGCAGAAGCGGCGCGCACCCTCTCGCAGTTGGAGGACCTCGCGGGCGCCAGTCTCGGCGATGTGCGTCGCATCGTCGCCGCGCTCGCGCCCGCCGAGCTGGAGGGCAACGGGCTCGCCGAAGCACTGGAGCGGATGCTGGAGCGCACCGAGCAGGAGGCGGGGCAGCAGTCGCCGCTGCGCACCGAGCTGCACGTCGACGAGTCACTGCCCACGCTGCCGACGCCCGTCGAGGTCGCTCTGCTGCGCACCGCGCAGTCGGCACTGGCCAACGTGCGCCTGCACGCCAGAGCATCCCGTGTCGTCGTCAGTCTGATCGACGACGACGGATCGGTGCGGCTCGACATCATCGACGACGGTGTGGGGTTCGATCTGCCCGGCTGGGAGCGCGACGTCGAGTCGGGCTCGTCGAGCTACGGGCTGCGCTTCATCCGCGCCCGGCTGCGCGAGCTCGGCGGCGGCCTCGACATCGAGAGCGCGCCCGGCGAGGGCACGGCCATCTCAGTGTCGGTGCCCATCCTCCCCGAGCAGTCGTCACTGGCACCCGCTCAGACCGCAGCACCCGCATCCGAGCGCCCGGCGCCCGCGCACTCCACAGCGCCCGCATCCGCCGAGTCGTCATCCGAGACGAAGGAGATCCCGTGACCACCACCGTCCTGCTCGTCGACGACCACCCTGTCGTGCGCAGCGGCCTGCGCAGTGTGCTCGACACCGACACCGTCCGCGTGGTCGGCGAGGCGGCGACGGGCGAAGAGGCCATCGCCCTGGCCGGTCATCTGCGCCCCGACGTCGTGCTGTGCGATCTGCGCCTGGGAGCGGGCATCGACGGCATCCGCACCACGACGGCGCTGCGCCGCCTCGACCCCGCACCCGCCGTGCTGATCCTCACGACCTTCGATCGCGACGCCGAGATCCTCGGCGCGATCGAGGCGGGCGCCGCCGGCTATCTGCTCAAGGATGTCGCGCCCGAGGTGATCATCGACGGCATCCGTCGTGCGCATGCGGGCGAGACGATCCTCTCCCCCGAGCTCGCGGCCCGGGTGCTGCAGGGCATGCGCAACCCACTGCCCAAGCTCACCGACCGCGAGGTCGAGGTGCTGCGACTGCTGGCCACCGGCGCCGGCAACCGCGAGATCGCCAAGGCGCTCTTCGTGACCGAGGCGACCGTGAAGAGCCACATCGCCCACATCTTCACCAAGCTCGACGTCGACAGCCGCTCCCGCGCCATCCACGTCGCCCAGCAGGTGGGTCTGCTGTGACCCGCCCGAACCGTGAAGAGGAATCCGCCATGAGCAGACCGCACGACACAGACGCAGCCGCGGCCGAGCTCGCCGCGGCTGCGCCTGCCGCGCCCACTCGGCGGGAGTGGATCGCCCTGGCGGTGCTGTCGGTCGGGCTCGGGCTCATCGTGCTCGACGGCACGATCGTCGGCGTGGCGCTGCCCGCCATCATCCGCGACCTGGATCTCGACCTCACCGACGCCCAGTGGGTCAACAGCCTGTACGCGGTGGTGCTTGCCGCGCTGCTGCTGTCGACGGGCAGCCTGGCCGACCGCTGGGGTCGCAAGCGCCTCTTTCTGGCAGGACTCGTCGTCTTCATGGGCGGAAGCCTGCTGGCTGCCGTCTCCGCGAGTGCGGGCGCCCTCATCGGCGCCCGCGCCGTGCAGGCGGTCGGCGCCGCGCTCATCATGCCCTCGACGCTGTCGACGGTGAACGCCGTGTTCCGCGGACGGTACCGGGCGGCCGCGTTCGGAGTCTGGGGTGCCGTCATCTCGGGCGCGGCCGCCGTCGGCCCGCTCGCCGGCGGGGCGCTGACGCAGTGGGCGTCGTGGCACTGGATCTTCCTCGTCAACCTGCCCGTCGGGCTGCTGCTGCTCGTCGCCGCAGCCATCGTCGTGCCCGAGACGCGCGGGCGCAAGACGCGCCCCGGTGTCGATGTCGACGGCGCGCTGCTCAGCGCGATCGGATTCGGCGCCCTCGTCTTCGCGGTCGTCGAGGGGCCCGACCTCGGATGGTGGACGCCGAAGAGCGAACTGACCCTGTTCGGCTGGACGTGGTCGCAGGATGCCCCGATCTCGGCCGTCCCGGTGGCACTGGCGATCGCGATCATCGCTCTCGTGCTGTTCGTCGTGTGGGAGCGACACCGCGAGAAGGTGCAGCGCGAGGCGCTGCTGGATCTCGGGCTGTTCACGTTCTCGACGTTCTCGTGGGGCAACCTGACCGCCGCGATGGTCGCCATCGGCGAATTCGCGATCATCTTCGTGCTCCCGCTGTTCCTCATCAACGCGCTGGGCCTGGATGTGATGGGCGCCGGCCTCGTGCTCGCCGCCATGGCGATCGGCGCGTTCTTCTCGGGCGCCTCGGCACGTCACCTCGCCGCACGCTTCGGCGCGCCGGGCACGGTGCTGCTCGGCCTCGGATTGGAGATCGTCGGCACGCTGGCACTGGCGCTGCTGCTGCGCGCCGACAGCGCCGGCTGGCTCGTCGCGATGCCGCTCGTCGTCTACGGACTCGGCCTCGGGCTCGCGTCGGCGCAGCTGACCGGCACGGTGCTGCAAGACATCCCGGTGGCCGTCTCGGGGCAGGGCTCGGCCACCCAGAGCACGGTTCGCCAGGTGGGCTCGGCTTTGGGGACCGCGATGGCCGGCACCGCGCTGTCGGTGTTGCTCGCCGTCTCGCTGCCCGCCGCGCTCGAGAACGCGGGGATCACCGGCTCGGCGGCTGATCTACTCGCCGAATCCACACGCCTGTCGGCGGGCACGACGATCGCCCAGCTGCGAGCGCAGGGCGCAGGCTCCGCGTACGGAGAGCAGACGCCCACCGTGATCGACGCGCTGACCGGCGGGTTCGCCGACGCCACGCGAGGTGCACTGCTCGTGGCCACGGTGTTCCTCGTGCTCGGCTTCGTGGGAGCGCTGCGCCTGAAGCGGGCGGCGGAGCGCTCGTAGCCCCCGCAGGCGCCGCGTACATGCGTCGCCCGGTCCCGAATGGTCGGGGTCCCTGCATCCGAGGCGACCATATGCGCTCAGCGGGCGGGGTGATTGCGAGCAGGATGCCGACGCGCAGACCATGCGCTGCTAACGCGAGGCGCGGGGATGCCGACAGTCCCCGAGGACGGACCAGGATGGGCCGTCCTCGCACCGGCCTCGCGCCGGGGCCGATCTTCCAGGATGGAGCTCATGATCGTCGTCACGCGTCTGAACCGCAGCAGGTTCGCGGTCAACCCCGACCTGATCGAGAGGGTGCAGGAATCTCCTGACACCACGATCGTCATGGTCGACGGCGCGCGTTTCGTCGTCCGCGAGACCATGGAAGAGCTCATCGGGCAGATCACCGCGTTCCGTGCGAAAGTTCTGGCGCAGGCATCCCGACTCTCCGCCGCCACCAGGGCCGAGGACCTCTGATGGACATCGGACTCATCCTCGGTCTCGCCCTCGCGTTCGGCTCGCTGCTGGCGATGATCAGCATGGAGGGGGCTTCGGTCTCGGCGCTGCTGCTGCCCGCGCCGATGATGCTCGTCTTCGGCGGCACCATCGCGGTCGGCATCGCGAGCGGCACCCTCCGCGACTTCCTGCACGCGGTGAAGGCGCTGCCGCGGGCGTTCCGCGGCGAGCGCCGTACCGCGCAGAGCGTGATCAGCACCGTCGTCGGCCACGCCGAGAAGGCGCGCACCGAGGGACTCCTCTCGCTCGAGCAGGGCGTCGCCGACGAGAAGGATCCGTTCCTGCGGCAGGCGCTGCAGAGCATCGCCGACGGCATCGACGCCGAGGATCTGCGCATCCTGCTCGAAGACGAGATCGCGTCCGCCGCCGCGCGCAACCGCACCGCCTCGCGATTCTTCATGACCCTCGGCGGCTTCGCGCCGACTGTCGGCATCATCGGCACGGTCGTCTCGCTCACCCACACGCTCGAGAAGCTCGACCAGCCCGAGACGCTCGGCCCCATGATCGCCGCCGCCTTCGTCGCCACGCTGTGGGGCCTGCTCTCGGCGAACTTCATCTGGCTCCCCATCGGCGGCCGCCTGCAGCGGCTCGGCGAGCTGGAGCTGGAGCGCATGACGGTGCTCATGGAGGGAATGCTGGCCGTGCAGGCCGGCGCCGCTCCGGCGCACGTCGCGGAGCGTCTCGGTGCGCTCGTGTCGGACGCGAAGCCCGGCAAGGACGGCAAGAGCAAGGGCAAGGCCGAGAAGAAGGGCCGAGAAGAGAGCGACGCCACGCCATCGCTCTCCGAGGTCGGGCTGTGAGCGTCCGGCGCCGGCGGCGGGTCGAGCCCGAGGGGCATTCCGGGCCCGACGAGCGGTGGATGGCGTCGTACCTCGACATGATCACCGTTCTGATGTGCATGTTCATCGTGCTCTTCGCCATGTCGACGGTCGATCAGGAGAAGTTCGCGGCCTTGAGCGCATCGCTGGCGACCGGATTCGGGCAGGAGAAGACCGACGAGATCGATGTGTCGCAGGGCGTGGTCGTACCCGCGAACCTGCTCGACGAGGAGGGCGAGGGGTTCGCCGACAGCGAGGTGTCGGCCGCGCAGAAGGAGTTCGACGACCTCTCGGCGCTGCGCGAGCGCATTCGGGATGCCCTCGCGCAGCGGGGGCTGGCCGACGCCGCCACCTTCACGATCGACGCTCGAGGGCTGACGGTCAGCCTGGTCAGCGCCGAGACGTTCTTCGCCACGAACAGCACGGCGCTCACCCCCGTCGCCGTCGACATCCTCAACGCGCTCGGCTCGGTGCTGACCAGCATCCCGAACCAGATCTCGGTCGAAGGCCACGCCGACAGCCGGCAGTCGATCGCACCGTTCGAGACCAATTGGGAGCTGTCGTCCGGCCGCTCGACCCAGGTGCTGCGCCACCTGGTCGAAGCGTGCGGCATCAACCCCGCCGTCATCCAGTCGGTCGGCTTCGGCGACGCGCGTCCCGTCGTGCCGGGCGCGGATCCCGAGGCTCTCGCTCAGAACAGACGGGTCGACGTCGTCGTCCTCTCGGATGCGGATGAGGAGGTGCGACAGCTGCTTCCGGGCCTGCAGGCGAAGGCGCCCTCCCGCTGATCGATCGCTCTGCTTACGCGCGCCGATCACCGCCCGATAGTCGGGGTCGTGGTGATCGAGGACAGCGCGCGTTCAGCCGTGCGCGCGCAGAGCAGCGTCGAGCTGTACGACTTCGGTCGTTCGACGACCCTGTCGCGCGAGCACGCCCGCATCCTCGAGATGTCGTTCGAGACCTTCGCCAGGCAGTGGGGTTCGCAGCTGTCGGCGCGCACCCACGGACGCTCGCACGTCGTCGTCGAGGCGGTCGCGATGCAGACCTACGACGAGTACGGCGGCTCGCTGCCGCCCGCGACGACCCTCGTGGTCTGCGCGCTGCCGGGCACCGATGCCCGGGCGGTCATCCAGTTCCCCGCGTCGCTGGCCACCGCGTGGGTGGTGCAGATGGTCGGCGGCCGCCCTGTCGACACCGCCGAGGCGCGGCCGCTGACCCATATCGAGCAGGCGCTGGTCGGCGCGGTGATGAAGGATGCCATCGAGCATCTCACGCGCTCGCTCGACGGTCTGCTGCCCGACGGCATCACGATCGCCGGCATCCAGCACAGCTCGCAGTTCACGCAGGTCGCCGCCGCCAACGAGCCGGTGATCGTCGCCCAGCTCTCGATCCGCTCGGGCGGCCGCGCGCTCGGCGCGAGCGTGATGCTGCCGGCATCCGTCATCCTCCGTGCGCTTTCGACCGTCGGCACGGGCATCCCCGAGCTGGCCTCGCCTGGGGCCATCGACCGTCAGGTCGAGCAGACGCCGGTCGAGGTCGCGCTGCGTCTCACACCCCGCCGTGTACGTCCGCGCGAGGTGCTCGATCTCGCGGTCGGCGACCTGCTCACCCTTCCGCACGCCGCTGACCGTCCCCTCGACCTCATGGTCGGAGACCACCCCGTGGCCACGGCCGCCGTGGGCGCCAGTGGCGCCCGTCTCGCCTGCGTCGTCACCGCGACGACGTCCGTCACCGCTCAGGAGCCTTCGTGACCAGCAGCATCGCCTACGAATCCGCCGTCGCCGCCGCCCTCGCCGCGCGCCTGCCCACCGCAGCGCCCGCGACGGCCGTGGCGTCGCAGGCATCGGGCGACACCGGCGACGCGGTGATCGTCGGGTACGTCGGCGAGGCCAGCGCGCAACTCGCCGTGCAGATCTTCGAACCGGATGCCCTGATCGACGGTCTCGCGGATGCGCCCCTGACCGAACGACTGCAGGGCCCTCTCGAGCTCGCCGTCGGCGCGCTCGGCGCGGGCCGGCTCGATGTGCCCGTCCTCGGCGACGCATCTGCGGTCTTCGCTCACCCGTCGGCGCAGGTGTTCGACCTGCAGGACGATGCCGGACACGTTCTCGGCCGCCTCGCCGTGCGCATCACGCACGCTCCGCAGGCAGCGCCCGCGGCGTCGCGCCGTCTGCAGCGCATCGCGGGCGTCGAGATGGACCTCACCGTCGAGGTGGGACGCACGCGGATGGCGGTGCGCGACGTGCTCGATCTCGAGCCCGGCCGCATCGTCGAACTCGACCGCTCGGCCGGCGCTCCCGCAGACGTGCTGCTCAACGGTCGTGTGATCGCGCACGGCGAGATCGTCGTCGTCGACCAGGACTACGCGGTGCGGATCACCCGCATCCTCGAGAACGCCGAGGCCTGATCTGGACGAGCTGCTCCTGCTGCTGCGCGTCGCCCTTTCGCTGGCGGCGGTGCTCGGGCTGCTCTGGTACGTGCAGCGCCGTGTCGGCAAGCGGGTGCAGCAGCGTCGAGACGGCGCCGAGATCACGGTGGTCGCCCGTCGTGCGCTCGGCTCGAAGGCGCAGCTCGTCGTGGTCGAGACCGACGACGCGCGTTATGTGCTCGGGGTCACCGAGCACGGGGTGAACCTCATCGAGCGCGCCGCGCCCGCGCACGTCACCCGCCCCGTCGTGCACATCGGCGCCGAGGAACGGGCGACGGGCGACGCGACCGACGGCACGTTCGACGAGCTGCTGGCCGCGGAGCGGGAGTCCGAGCAGCCCTCGCTGCGTCGCCACCGCCGCCCCAGCTCACCGGATCCGCTCCGCGGATCGATCCTCTCCCCGCAGACCTGGCGGCAGACTGCAGAGTTCCTGCGACGCGCGCGATGAGCACCGCCCTGAGGATCGCGGGGCGCGCCGTCGCGCTCGCACTGATCTGCGCCGCGCTGGTCATAGCCTCCGTGCTGGGCACCGGTATCGCCGCGCACGCCGGCACCGGGCATCCGGCGGCATCCGTCTCGGCTGCCGCATCCGCATCCGCTTCGGCGGCCGCGCCCGCCTTCTTCACCGCCCCGACTACGGTCGACGAGCCGGACGACCCGGAGGCGCCCACTCCGCCCACCCCGCCGGGGTCGGACGAGGAGGGCATCACCATCGACATCAACGGCGTCGACGGGTCGCCGTCGACGTCGATCCTCACGCTGCTGGGCATCACCCTGCTGTCGATCGCGCCGGCGCTGCTGCTGATGATGTCGTCGTTCACGAAGATCTTCGTCGTGCTCGCGATGACCCGCAACGCGCTGTCGCTGCCGACGATCCCGCCCAACCAGGTGCTCGCCGGGCTCGCGCTGTTCCTGTCGATGTTCATCATGTGGCCGGTGCTGGTCGACATCAACACCGTCGCCGTGCAGCCGTACATCGACGGCTCGGTCACCTTCGCGCAGGCGGTCGACCTCGGCCAGCCGCCGCTGCGGGACTGGATGCTGCGATACACCCGCGAGGAGGATCTCGCGCTGCTCACCCGGATCGCGTCGCTGCCGAACCCGGAGGATGCGCAGAGCGTGCCGCTGTACACGCTGATCCCCGCGTTCATGATCTCTGAGCTGCGTGCCGCCTTCATCATCGGGTTCGTCATCTTCGTGCCGTTCCTCGTGATCGACCTCGTCGTCGCCGCCGCGCTGATGTCGATGGGCATGATGATGCTTCCGCCGGTCATGATCTCGCTGCCCTTCAAGATCTTGCTGTTCATCCTGGTCGACGGGTGGGGGCTCATCATCCGCACCCTGATCGAGAGCTACGGGGGTGTCGGATGAGTCCGGAGGCCGTTCTCGACATCGGCACGCAGGGGCTGCTGGTCGCCGCCAAGCTCGCCGCGCCCCTGCTGATCACCGCGCTCGTCGTGGGGTTCGCCATCTCGCTGCTGCAGTCGATCACCCAAGTGCAGGAGGTGACCCTGTCGTTCGTGCCGAAGATCGTCGCCGTGGGTCTCGCCCTGCTCATCGCCGGGAACTGGATGATCTCCGAGATCGTGCAGTTCACCGAGATGATGTTCGACCGCATCCCGCAGCTGCTGAGCGGCGGCTGACGTGCACATCCCGCTCGACTTCGCGTGGCTCGAGGCGACGCTGCTCGCCGGCGTGCGCATCACGGCGTTCGTCGTGATCGCCCCGCCCTTCTCGTACGGCGGGTTCCCGCTGCGCGTCAAGGCGATGCTCGCCATGGCGCTGGCCCTGGCCATGTCGGGCGTCGTCTCCCCCGGATACGAAACCCTCGACACCGCGGCGTTCCTCTCCGCGCTCGTCGTGCAGGTGCTCACCGGCGCCGTGCTCGGATTTCTCGTCTACGTCTGCTTCTCGGCCGTGCAAGCCGCCGGCGGTCTGATCGACATCTTCGGCGGCTTCCAGCTCGCGCAGGCGTTCGACCCGCAGTCGCTGGTCAACGGAGCCCAGTTCACCCGCCTGCTGCACATGACCGCCTTCGCGCTGCTGTTCGCCTCGGGCGGCTACCAGATCGTGCTCGGCGGGCTCGCCCGCAGCTTCGACGCGGTGCCCGTCGACGGCCTGCTCGACCTCGCCTCGCCCGCAGAGATGCTCGTCGACGGCGTGGTGCAGATGTTCCTCGGGGCGGTGCAGATCGCAGGTCCTCTGCTGCTGGTGCTCTTCCTCGCGGATGCCGGTCTCGGCCTCATCACGCGCGTCGCGCCCGCGCTCAACGCGTTCGCGATGGGCTTCCCGATCAAGATCCTGCTCACGCTGGTGCTCGCCGGGTTCACCTTCGTCGCCCTTCCCGGGATCATCGACGCGCTCACCACCGAGGCGCTGCGGATGATGCAGGGGGTGGGGCGATGAGCGACAGCGGCGAGCGCAGCGAAAAGGCGACCGACAAGCACCTGCGTGAAGCCCGCCAGAAGGGCAAGCTCTCGCGCAGCCAGGATCTCACCGCGTGGCTGGGCATCGCCGCCGCCGGGATCACGATGCCCGCCGCGATGGCCGCCGGCGCCGCGGCCGGCACCGAGCAGCTCATCACTCTGCCGTCGATCATGCGCGACCCGTCGCCGCAGGCCGCGCTGAGCGTGCTGGGGCGCGGCCTCGGATCGGTGCTGCCCACCCTCGGCACGCTGCTCGTCAGCGTGGCGGTGGTCACGCTGATCGGCGCGGTCGTGCAGGGCGGCGTGCGGATGCGCAAGCTGTCGGGCCGCTACGAGCAGTTCAATCTCGTCTCGGGCGCCAAGCGCCTCTTCGGCATGCAGGCGCTGTGGGAGGGCGCGAAGGCTCTGCTCAAGACCGCCGCGATCGCCGTCGCCCTGTGGGCGGTGATCGCATCGCTGATACCCGTGCTCTCGGTCAGCGGGGCGCACTCGATCACCCGCCTACTGAGCACCGCAGCGGGCGGAACCGCGACGCTGCTGCAGGTGGCCGTCGCGGTCGGCCTGGGGCTGGCGGCCATCGACGTGTTCGTGGTGATGCGCCGCAACATGAAGCACACTCGCATGACCAAGCGCGAGGTGCGCGATGAGCACAAGAACTCCGAGGGCGACCCGCTGATCCGCCAGCAGCGCCGCTCACGCCAGCTGGCGATGAGCCGCAACCGCATGATCGCCGCCGTCGCCGGGTCAGACGTGGTGCTGGTGAACCCCACGCATGTGGCCGTCGCGCTACGCTACGAGGTCGGCCGTTCGGCGCCGAAGGTCGTCGCGAAGGGCAAGGGTGTCGTCGCCGAGCGCATCCGCGAGCGGGCGACCGAGGCTGGTGTGCCGATGGTGCGCGACGTGGCGCTCACCCGCGCCCTGCACGCCGCGTGCGAACTGGGGCAGGAGATCCCCGCAGAGCTGTACACGGCGGTCGCGCGAGTGCTCGTGTTCGTCGACATGCTGCGCAAGCGCGGGTCGGCGCGCGGCGTGCACGCCATCCCGGAGAGGACCGCCTGATGAGAGATCAAGCGATGAGTCGGATGAGGAGAAGACGCGCATGCGCGGAATGCTGAACCGGATCGCGGTGCCCATCGCCGTGGTGGGCATCATCATGCTGCTGGTCGTGCCGGTGCCGCCGCTGCTGCTCGACATGCTGATCATCCTGAACATCCTGTTCGCGCTGGTGATCCTGCTGACGACGATGTTCATCCGGCGACCGTTGGACTTCTCGGTGTTCCCGTCGCTGCTGCTCGTGGCGACGCTGTTCCGGTTGGGCCTGAATGTGGCATCCACCCGTCTCGTGCTCGGCGAGGCGTACGCCGGGCAGGTGATCGAGGCGTTCGGTGCGATCGCCGTGGGCGGGTCGCTGATCATCGGCGCCGTCGTCTTCCTCATCCTCGTCGTGATCCAGTTCGTCGTGGTCACCAAGGGCGCCGAGCGCGTGGCCGAGGTGGGCGCGCGCTTCACCCTCGACGCGATGCCCGGCAAGCAGATGGCCATCGACGCCGACCTGAACGCCGGGCTCATCACCGACGCGCAGGCGCGTGAGCGCCGCGCCGAGGTCGCGGCCGAAGCCGACTTCTACGGCGCGATGGACGGGGCCTCGAAGTTCGTCAAGGGCGACGCGATCGCTGGTCTGGTGATCATCATCATCAACCTCGTCGGCGGCATCGCAATCGGCATGGTCTCGCACGGCATGGCGATCGAGGAGTCGGTGAACACCTACAGCCTGCTGACGATCGGCGACGGCCTGGTCACGCAGATCCCCGCCCTGCTCATGGCGGTGTCGACGGGCATGATCGTCACCCGCTCGAACGCCGAGACCGAGATGGGCAGCGAGGCCTTCGCACAGCTCGGGCAGTCGGTCAACGCGCTGAACATCGCCGGATGCGCGGCGATCGTGATGGCGTTCATCCCCGGCATGCCGATGCTGCCGTTCATCGTCGTGGGAGCACTGCTGATCCTCGCCGCGCAGCGCATCAAGGCCACGCAGGCGGATGCCGCGGCTGCCGACGCCGCCGAGCAGGCCACGCAGCCGGTGTCGTCCGACAGCACCGAGGAGCTCATGGAGCGGATGCGCGTGCACGCCCTCGAGATCCAGCTCGCCTCGGATGTCGTCGACCTCGTCACCGGCGGCCCGGATGATCTGCTCGCGCGGGTGAAGGCGCTGCGCCGGCGCATCGCGCTCGACCTCGGGCTCGTCGTGCCTCCCGTGCGCACCCGCGACAGCATCGAGCTCGCTCCGTCGACATATGTGATCCGCATCGCCGGCATCGAGGCGGGGCGCGGCATCGTGCCGCCCGGTCGTCTGCTCGCGCTCGGCGCGGGACTCGACACGCTGCCCGGCACCGCGGTGCACGATCCGGTCTTCGGACTCGAGGGCAAGTGGATCCCGGTCGAGATGCGACACAGCGCCGAGTTCGCCGGCGCGACGGTCGTGGATCGGGCGAGCGTGGTCATCACCCACCTGTCGAGCGTGATCCACGCCGGAGCCGCCCGACTGCTCAGCCGTGAGGATGTGCGGCAGCTCACCGACGCGCTCAAGCAGGTCTCCCCCGCCGCGGTCGAAGAGCTCACCCCCGCGCTGCTGTCGCTCGCCGAAGTGCAGCGCGTGCTGCAGGGGCTGCTCGCGGAGCGCGTGCCGATCAACGACCTCAGCCGCATCTACGAGGCGCTGGCCCTGCGCGCGAAGACGTCGACCGACCCGGAGGGTCTGATCGAGGCCGCCCGCGCCGCGCTGGGCCCGGCGATCGCCGCCCGGTTCGCCGAAGACGGCGTGCTGCGGGTGATCATGATCGCCCCGCTGCTCGAGCAGGCGATGCTCGAGAGCCTGCGCATGGGCGACGACGGTCCGCAGATCGTGTTCGACCCGCAGCGCATGGAGGCCGTGGTCGATTCGGTGCGCCAGGCGGTCACCGCCGCCGCGGCCGGAGACGGCGGCGAGCCCGTGCTGGTATGCGCGCCGTCGCTGCGCTCCGCCGTGCGCCGGCTGGTGTCGGCGCAGACCGACGGGCTTCCCGTGCTGTCGTACACCGAGGCGAGCGGCTCATTCACGATCGAGACGGTCGGGGTGGTGCGCGATGCGGCTCAGCCGGCCGTCAGCGGCATGGTTCCGCCTGCGCCGGTAGGCTGATCGGATGCTGGTGTTGACGAGGCGTATCGGCGAGAGCGTGCTGATCGGCGACGAGATCGAGGTGACGCTGCTCGACGTCAAGGGCGACAGCGTGCGCCTCGGCATCAAGGCACCGCGCACCACCCGCATCCAGCGTTCGGAGATCGTGCAGGCCGTCGAGGCCGAGAACGTCTCGGCAGCGGCATCCGGAGCGAGCGCCGCAGACGACATCCTCGCGGTGCTCACCCGCCGCCGCGACGCGGACTCCTGACCCCGCCGGGCGGCCCCACCCGGCCCGCCCTCCCACACGTCGCCCTCCCCACGACGCCCCGCAGGTCCCGCATGACCGGCTCGATCCCGAGGACGCGACCATATCGGCCCTGCGAACAGGACGAACCGCCCGGGCTCAGCGCTCCACGCGCGTGACCGTCACGAAACGCGGCGCGTCGGCGTCGAGGTCTTCGTCGCTCAGTTCGCCGTCGCCCCCGACGGGCCGCTCGATCTCGATGTCCCACCATGCGTCGGCCACGGCGGATGCCATCGGCCGGCCCCACTCGATCACCACGACCGACCGCGCGAAGTCGATGTCGAGGTCGTCGAGCTCGGCGGCAGACCCCAGCCGGTAGGCGTCGACGTGCACGAGCGGTGCTCCCCCGACCAGTGACGGATGGGTGCGGGCGATCACGAATGTGGGGCTCTGCACCGGTCCGCGCACGCCGAGGCCTTCAGCGAGTCCGCGGGTGAACGTCGTCTTGCCGGCGCCGAGCGGCCCGGTGAGGATCAGCAGGTCGCCCGGCTGCAGCTGCTCGCCGATCCGCACGCCGAGGCTCTCCATGGCATCCGATGTGCCGATCTCGTGACGACCGAGCAGGGTGGGATCGAGGCTCATGAGTGCCACCTCCGCGGCACCCGATCGCCGATGCGGGTGACGATCTCGTAGTTGATCGTGCCGGCGGCATCCGCCCAGTCCGTCGCGGCCGGCGCGCCCAGCGCCGGGTCGCCGAACAGCACTACTTCGTCGCCCTCGCGAACCGGCGCATCGCCGACGTCGACGACGAACTGGTCCATCGCGATGCGGCCGGCGACGGTGAACCGGCGGCCGTCGATCAGCACGGGACCGGCACCGGATGCCTGGCGCGGCACCCCATCGGCGTACCCGAGCGGCACGAGGGCGAGGGTCGTGTCGTTCTCGCACCGGTACGCGTAGTCGTACGAGACCCCCGTGCCAGCGGCCACGCGGCGCACCGCCGCGACCGATGCGCGCAGGGTCATCGCGGGGCGCAGTCCCAGGTCGGCGGAGGTGCGGTCGGCGAACGGCGAGAGCCCGTACATCCCGATCCCGATGCGCACCGCGTCGAGCCGCGCCTCGGGGATGTCGATCGCACCGGCGGTCGCGGCGAGGTGGCGGAACTCGGGGCGGATGCCGTGGGCCTGGGCCTGCGCGACGATCTGCTCGTACCTGGCCAGCTGCGCCCGATCGTCGTCGCCGCTCGCGCCCGAGAGGTGGCTGAAGATGCTGAGCACGCGGACGCGTCCGAGCCGCTCGAGGCGTGCGGCCTCAGCGAAGACGCGGTCGAGCTCGGCCGGTGCGAGCCCGTTGCGCGAGAGCCCGGTGTCGACCTTGAGGTGGATGGATGCCGGTGGCTTCGCCGCCTCGGATGCCGCGAGCAGCTGCCGGTACGACGAGATGCCGATCTCGATCCCGGCCTCGACGGCGTCATCGAAGCGCCGGTCGGGGGCGTGCAGCCAGGCCATCAGCGGCGCGGTGATGCCCGCCCGGCGCAGGGCGAGCGACTCCTCGATCGTGGCCGTGCCGAGCCGGGTCGCGCCACCGGCGAGGGCCGCGGTGGCCACCTCGGCGGCGCCGTGGCCGTACCCGTTCGCCTTGACGACGCCGATCACCGCGACGCCGGTGATCGAGCGCAGCCGCGCGACGTTGTGCGCGATCGCGCTCAGGTCGACGGATGCCTCACGGAACGGAACGCTCATCTGCGCACTCCTCTGCTGCTCGCGCCTGCCCTCTCTCGCCGAGACCCCCACTTCGCGCCCACACCCCTGCTCGCGGACGTTCGCACCTGGGGGTGTCGCGAGGAAGTGGGGGTGTCGGCGGAAGAGAAGTGAGGGGAGGTCATGCGTCCGTCCCCTCGGCGATGACATAGGCGATGGCGAGGCCGGCGTCGTGGGTCATGCTCAGGTGCAGCGCGGTGATGCCGCGCTCGGCGACGACCGCCGCGGTCGACCCGCTCAGCAGGAACAGCGGCTTGCCCGAGGGCTCGGCGCCGATCTCGATCTCGGTCCAGTGCACCCCGTCGCTGCCGCCGAGCGCCTTGATGAGCGCCTCTTTCGCGGCGAACCGCGCGGCGAGCGAGTGCAGTCTGAGCCGCTGCTCGGAGTCGGTGAACAGGCGGGGCAGCAGCTTCGGCGTGCGCGCCACCGAGCGCTCGAACCGTGCGATGTCGACGAGGTCGATGCCGGTTCCGAGGATCACCCCCTCAGCCTACTCGGCGGCATCCGCGCTCATCCTGTCGCCGGCATGCCATCCATCCCCCACCCTTCCCGCACACATGTCGGCGTAGAACACGGATTTCGGCCGGAAAACCCTCATCCGCGCCGACATCCGTCCATCGCGCCGACATCCGTGCGGTCGACACGACGCGCATTCTTCCTCCACAGGTGCCTGATTCGGCCGGCCCATTCACAATCAGCCGGAATGGGGCCCGCGCGACCCGGCATCCGAACATGCTCGAATGATGTTGGCACCCGCAGAACTTCTCGCCCGCTTCGGCGGAGTCGCGCGCGGCGTTCTGCTGCAGCAGTACGGGTGCAGCCGGCGCGTGCTCGCAGATGCTGCCGCCCGCGGCACCATCCGGCGCGTCCGCCCCGGCGTCTTCGCGCTGCCCACCACCGACCGGAAGGTCGTCACGGCGGCAGCCCACGGCGGGGAGCTGACCTGCGCGGATGCCCTCCGCGCGAACCGCGTATGGGTGCTGTCGGACCCCGACGACGTGGTGCACGTGTGGCTGGGCCGCGCCGGCCGACGGCATCCGCACGACAGGTGCGCCTGCGTGGTGCACCACTCCCCTGGCACCTCCGGCGTCGGATACGCCTCGGTCGCGACGGCGCTGATTCACGCCTACCGTTGTCTCCCGGCAGAGGAGTTCTTCGCCGCCTACGAGTCGGCCTGGAACCGCCGGCTTCTCACGGCATCCGATCGGCGTCGAATCGCTGACGAGCTGCCGCAGGCGGCACAGTGGATGCTGCAGATGGCGCGGTCCGACGCGCAGAGCGGGCTGGAGTCGCTGCTTCGGTTCCGGCTGCACCTGCTCGGCATCCGGCTCGACTGCCAAGTGGAGATTCCGGACGTGGGTCGGGTGGACTTCGTCGTGGGCGGCCGGCTCATTCTCGAGGTGGACGGCCGCGAGAACCATCAGAACGCCGAGCGACGGCACACCGACCTCGTGCGCGACGCGGCCTCATCCGCCCTCGGGTACGAGACACTGCGCTTCGACTACGCGCTCGTCGTGCACAACTGGGACCAGGTCGTTCCGGCGATCATCGCCGCGATCGGCCGGATCGGCGACTGACGCCCACCTCGGCCCGAAGGTCGGGTGTCCGCGCCTCGCCCCGCGCACACATGTCGGCAGAAAAGACGGATGCCAGCAGCATCCGCCCATTTCTGCCGACATCCGTGAATCCTGCCGACATCCGCGCCGGGTGGCGGAGTGGCAGGGTGCGGGTCGGCTGCCTCAGAGAGAGCCGCCGGGCTCACTCCACCGTGACGGACTTCGCGAGGTTGCGCGGCTGGTCGACGTCGAGGCCCTTCGCCGTGGCGAGCGCCATCGCGAAGATCTGCAGCGGCACGACCGCGAGCACGGGCTCGAACATCGCCCCGGCGAGCGGAATGCGGATGACCTCGTCGGCGAAGGGCAGCACGGCGGCATCCCCTTCTTCCGCGATGACGATCACGCGAGCGCCGCGGGCGCGGATCTCCTGGATGTTCGAGACGACCTTCGAGTGCACCAGCGCCGAGTGCCGCGGCGACGGCACGATCACGAACACGGGCTGACCGGGCTCGATCAGCGCGATCGGGCCGTGCTTGAGCTCGCCGGCGGCGAAGCCTTCGGCGTGGATGTACGAGATCTCCTTGAGCTTGAGCGCGCCCTCGAGGGCGATCGGGTAGCCGACGTGGCGGCCGAGGAACAGCACCGAGCGGGTGTCGGCCATCCAGTGCGCCAGCTGCGCGACGTGCTCCTGCTCTTCGGCGAGCACCTGGGCGATCTTCTCGGGCAGCGCCTGCAGCTCGGCCACATCCTCAGCGGCAGAAGCCGAGAGG
This sequence comes from Microbacterium sp. nov. GSS16, assembly GCF_028198145.1. Taxonomy (NCBI): domain Bacteria; kingdom Bacillati; phylum Actinomycetota; class Actinomycetes; order Micrococcales; family Microbacteriaceae; genus Microbacterium; species Microbacterium sp. nov. GSS16. The sequence continues at coordinate 203,806 of NZ_CP116338.1, forward strand.
GTGCCCCGCACCCGGCCCATGTGCAGGCCGAGCAGCAGCAGCGCGGTGATCTGCGCCGAGAACGCCTTGGTCGACGCGACGGCGACCTCGGGACCGGCGTGGGTGTAGACGACGGCATCCGACTCGCGCGGAATCGTCGCGCCCTGCGTGTTGCAGACCGACAGGGTGCGCGCGCCGCGCTCGCGGGCGTACTTCACCGCCATCAGGGTGTCCATCGTCTCGCCCGACTGACTGATCGAGATGACCAGCGTCTTGTCGCCGATCACCGGGTCGCGGTAGCGGAACTCGTGCGCGAGCTCGACGTCGACGGGCACGCGCGCCCACTGCTCGATCGCGTACTTGCCGACCAGGGCCGCGTACGAGGCGGTGCCGCAGGCGGTGATGATCACGCGATCGATGCCGACGAACAGCTCGTCGAGGCCGTCGAGCTCGGGGATGACGACCTGGTCGCCCTGCACGCGCCCGCGGATGGTGTTGGCGACGGCGTCGGGCTGCTCGGCGACCTCCTTGGCCATGAACGACGGCCAGCCGCCCTTCTCGGCGGCAGCGGCGTCCCACGAGACGTCGAACGGCTGCGCCTCGACGGGATTGCCCTCGAAGTCGGTGACCTCGACCGACGAGGGGGTGATCGAGACCATCTGGTCCTGCCCGATCGCGAGCGCCTTGCGGGTGTGCTCGACGAACGCGGCGACGTCGGAGCCGAGGAAGTTCTCGCCCTCGCCGAGGCCGATCACCAGCGGAGAGTTGCGGCGAGCGCCGACGACGACGCCGGGCTGGTCCTGGTGCATGGCAAGCAGCGTGAACGCGCCCTCGAGTCGGTTGACGACGGCGCGGAAGGCGGATGCCAGATCGCCGGATGCCCGGTACTCGCGCCCCAGCAGAGCCGCGGCGACCTCGGTGTCGGTCTCGCTGCGGAAGGTGACGCCCTCGGCCGCGAGTTCGTCGCGAAGGGCGCTGAAGTTCTCGATGATGCCGTTGTGGATGACGGCGAGCTTGTCGTCGTCGGCGAGGTGCGGGTGGGCGTTTACATCGGTCGGGCCGCCGTGGGTCGCCCAGCGCGTGTGCCCGATGCCCGTCGTGCCGTCGTTGAGGGGATGCTCGGCGAGCGAGTCGCGCAGCACGGCGAGCTTGCCGGCCTTCTTGCGCATGCCCAGGTCGCCCTGCTCGTCGATGACGGCGATGCCGGCAGAGTCGTAGCCGCGGTACTCGAGACGGGCGAGGCCCGCGAGAAGGATGTCCTGGCTGGGCCGCGGGCCCACGTATCCGACGATTCCACACATAAAGGCCAGGATAAGCGGCGGCTTTTGAAAGGACGCCGTACGAACTCGGGTCGCGTGCTCGCGGGTGCACGGGCGCGCGCGGGCGCGTCGATAAGCTGAAGACCATGACGACACGCTTCGGGCGCAGCCGCGCCCCGAGGCGCGCCGCGCGGGGCGCCGGCGGCGCGAGGCACGCACGGCCTCGACGCAGGCATCTGCTGACGGTCGTGGTGATCGCGGTCGTGATCGCACTCATCGCCGTTCTCGCCCTCGCAGTGGGCGCCGCCCAGCGATGGATCTTCGAGGCGACGGCGACTCCCCCGGCCGTGGGCACGGTGGTGCTCGCCCCCTCGACGTCGAAGGCGCGAGCGGCGCTCGACGCCGGCGAAATGGATCCTGCCCAGCGTGCCGCGACGGAGTATCTGTCGCAGCAGCCCACCGCGTACTGGCTGACTCCCGAGCAGGATCCGCTCGGGCGGGCCGGGCGCACGGTGTCGCATCTGACCTCGCAGGCGCGGGATCAGGGCGTCGCCCTCGCCATCGTCGTCTACGGCCTGCCCGGTCGCGACTGCGGCAACCACTCGGCGGGCGGGCTCGGCGAGATGGAGTACCGGCGCTGGATCGACGAGATCGCGACCGCTCTGCGCGCGGCTCCCGACGTGCAGAAGATCGTCGTACTCGAGCCCGACAGCCTTGCCCTCGCGCCCCAATGCGGCAATGTCGCCGAACGAGCTGCGCAGCTGCACGACGCTGTCGAGCGCCTGCAGGCGCCACGCTCGTGGATCTACCTCGACGGCGGGCACAGCGCCTGGCTGCCTCCGTCGCGGATGGCCGAGCTGATCCGGCTGGTCGATGTGAACGGCAAGGTGCGCGGATTCGCCACGAACGTCTCGAACTACCAGTCGACGCACGCCGAGTTCGAGTACGCGCGCGCGGTCGCCGCCGAGCTCGACGGCATGCACGCGATCGTCGACACATCGCGAAACGGCGCGGCGAGCGCGGGGTCGCAGTGGTGCAATCCGCCCGGGCAACGAGTCGGCGACGCCGGCGGCACCTACGGCGACGAGGTGGTAGACACCAACCTGTGGATCAAACCCCCCGGCGAGAGCGACGGCGCCTGCCAGGGCGGACCCGCTGCGGGGGTCTGGTGGCCCTCAGCTGCGGCGACGCTGACGACTGACGCCCGGTGACACGGGTAACCATGTCGGACGCGCGCGCTAGCATAAGTCGAACCGAGTCGGTTCCCCTTCCCCCGAATGCGAGCGCGCTTCATGCTGGATGACGATCTGCCCCCGAAGACCGCGGTCATCGTCGAAGACGATCCCGACGTGCGGCACCTGCTGGCAGAGGTGCTCGAGTCAGCGGGCTTCTCGACTGTGTCGGTCGGCAATGGCATCGACGGGGTGCGCGCGGTGCTCACCTACCAGCCGCTGATCACGACGCTCGACGTGAACATGCCCGGCATCGACGGCATCGAGGCCGCCAGGCGGATCCGGGCCCAGAGCGACACGTACATCATCATGCTCACCGCTCTCGATGAAGAGGCGGATGTCGTGCTGGGGCTCAGCGCAGGAGCGGACGAGTACCTGAACAAGCCGTTCCGGCCGCGTGAGCTGCGAGCGCGCATCGAGGCCATGCTGCGCCGGCCGCGGGCGGGGGCAGTCGCTCCCCCGCGGCAGGAGCAGTTCGGGCGCTCGTTCCCCGCGACTCGTGACGCTGCCCCCGGATACGCCCCGGCCGGAGCAGCCCCCGGCGGGCAGGGCGAGTCCGATCCGCGCGTTGTGCCGGCGCGCCAGGGCGAACAGCCCGCCGGCGAACAGCGCCTGAGCGAACAGAGCCCGAACCAGCAGGGCCCGTCCCGCGACGGGCGTCGCGAGAACCTCGTGCTGCAGCAGAACGGTCAGTACCTGCACGTGGTCGAGCCGGTCGAGGCGGGCACCGCCGTCGTGCCGCACGTGGTGCACGGCGAGCTCGACGAGGGCACCTGGGTGTCGCATCGCGACCTGCGTCTGAACGCCGACACCCGCACGGTGCTCGTGCAGGAGAGCACGGTCGAATTGACCCGCACCGAGTTCGACCTGCTGTGCGCGCTGATGGAGTCGAAGCGACGGGTGCGCAGCAAGGCCGACCTGACGCTGGTGCTGCGCGGCGAGTCGTATGTGACGAGCTACTTCGTCGGCGACGCCGACAAGCGCGCGATCGAGGCGCACATGACGAATCTGCGCCGCAAGCTCGGCGATAACCCTGTGCAGCCCCGCTATATCGAGACCGTGCGCGGCGTGGGCTACCGGCTGACCACTGATGTGACGAGCTGACCGTTCCGCTCAGACCTTGTAGCCCTGGTAGCGACGCAGCAGCTTGAACACCATCAGCACGGTCTGCGTCACGGTGACCACGCCGAGCACCGGCCAGCCGACCCACAGGATCGCCGACTGAATGGCCGGGGTCAGCAGGTTCCAGGCCACGGCGAGGCCGACGAGCACGACGATCAGCATCACCAGGGGCATCCAGTGCGCGCTGCCGCTGCCGCGCTCGGCCTGAGCCTGCATCGCCCAGTTGTCGACCTTCTTGCGCGAGAGGAAGCGGAACCACGAGCGCAGGAAGTGGCTCAGTCTGATCCACATGAAGATCTCGGCCGGAACGACCAGCGCCGCGAACAGGATGTCGCTCGCCGTGCGGTCTTTCATGGTCATCGCGATGCGCACATTCAGCAGCACCGCTGCGAGCGGAGGCAGCAGCCACCACGGCGAGAACACGAACGCACCGATCGACAGCGAGCCGGCGAGCAGAGTGACGAAGCCGATGCGCACGAGCAGATTGGTGAGCATGCCGAAGTTCTCGAACCAGCGCAGTCGCAGGTTGGGGTGGAACGGCTGCCCCTTCGTGTCGCCGCGCTGGCCCGGCCACATCAGCTCGATGGCCCCGAAAGTCCACTTCACCTGCTGGGCGTCATAGGCGCGGATGGTGGTCATGCCGCCCACGTCGGCGCGGGCGTAGGGGCTGATCTTGGTGAGGTATCCGGCGCTCTTGATCTGCAGCGACAGCAGCGAGTCCTCGACCTCGCTGTCGCGCACCCAGGGAGTGCGCTGCCGGTTGGCGACCATCACGTCGCGCAGCGCCGTAGTGGAGAAGATCGAGAACTGCCCGCCCAGAACCGCCATGTTGCGGCCGCGCAGCAGGTTCTGCAGGTTGAAGGCCGCGAACTGCGTGCGCTGCCCCGCGATCAGGAACTTCGCGATGGCTCCCTTGATCGGCGCGGTGTCGATCGAGTAGATGGCCGAGATGCCGCCGATGCGCGAGTCGGAGACGGCCTCGGTCTCGAGGTACTCGACCGCGCGCTCGTCGCCGATGGTGTCACCGTCGACCCCGAGCAGATAGTCGTAGCCCTCGACCAGCGAGTAGCCGTAGTTGAGGGCGCCGACCTTCTTGTCGGGGTTCTTGCCGATGTCGTGCACGAACACCTCGGTGAACTGCTCGCCGAGGTCGGTGGTGATCTCATGGGGGCCGGCGAACTCCGAGGCGATCTTGACCGTCTTGTCGGTGCTGTTGTTCACCACGACGTGGATGACGTCGGGCACGCGCGTCTGGGCGAGCAGCGAGGTGAGCACCCCGGCGATGGATTCTTCCTCGTTGTAGGCCGGGATGACGCATCCGATCGTCGACCGATGCCCGGAGGTGCTCTCCAGCACGGCGGAGAAGTCATCGGCGAAGCCCGGCGCGTGCTCGACCGGCGTCAGCTCGGCGCTGTGGCCGGCTGCGCTGCGGTCGAAATCCTGCGGCGAATGCACGTATTCGGTCGTCACGACGGGCCTCCCTGGTCTGCGGTGCGCTGATGCGCTGTCCGACAGGATGATCCTGACCGACCGATCGCCGGATTCCCGCGAGAGAGGTGCCGGTTCTGCTCAAGATCGGCTCAAGGAATGTCTGCGGTCAGTTCTCGACCGGATGGATGCGGATGGGAAGCATCTGGTACACCGTCTGCTGCTGGAAGCTGGCGTCGTCGTTGGCCGCACCCTCGACCGCGATGGTGAGCGCGAACTGCAGCGTGATGCCGTACGTGTCGGCGGGCAGCTGGTGGATCGCCGTCTCGGGCACGAGCAGGCCGCCCTGGAAGCTGTTGAGCAGCAAACCGCGGTCGGAGCGCAGCGTGTCGGTCGGCACGAGCGTGCGCGGATCGGCGGTGAACTGGAACGGCGCTGAGGTCTGATTAGACGTCTGCGCGGTCTGCGAGGTGATCGCGATCTGCGAGAGGTACACCCGGCGCTTCTGCGCGAGCACCGCCTTCTCGTCGACCCGGTGGTCGTAGACGTTGACGGCGAAGCCGAAGCTCTTCTCGCCGTCTGGATGCCATTCCATGGTGCGCTTGGGGTCGTAGGCCCACACGTCGAGGCGCACCTCGAGCCCGTCGGCCACGTCGCTCGAGAGCGAGACCGACCCGTCGCGCGTGAACTGGGATTCGAAGCCGCTCTCGTCGGTGGCGTCGGCCGCGGTCGCCTGCGGGGTGGGCAGCACCGCCTGGATCGTCTCAGCACCGTTCATGGTGTCGATCAGCTGGCTGCAGCCGGTGAGGCCCGCGATCGCCGCGACGGAAGAGATCGCCGCCACGGCGCGCACCGCGCCGCGGGTACGTCGATGAGTCATGGAACGCCCTCCTGGGCCGCTGCCGGAGTGCACGCCCGTCGGTACGCTATCGGCGTCGTATCGGGGTTTTCGGCGGCTTCGGATGCCGTTGCGGCGATCTTGCGCTGATCTTGAGCTTGCGCGCTCAGTCGTCGGATTCGGGCTGCGCGATGGCGACCGTGAGCCTGTCGGTCGCGGTCTGCTTGGCGTACTCGGCCGACGTGGGCGTGGTCTGCACGAGGAAGTCGAACGTGATCTGCAGCGACACCGAGGTGGCCTTCTCATCCACCGGTCCGACGTTGAAGGTCTGCGAGTAGCTGTACGGCGCGAGCACAAGGTACCCCGGCGCGACGGTCGCCGCATCGGTCTGTGGCTCCAGCGGAGCAAGCGCGCGGTCGCCGGCGGCGGCGACGGCCGTGACCGTGGCCTTCTGCAGGTACACCTTCTGTCCGTCGTCGGGCGTCACGTTGGTCACCAGCGAGACGCTGAGCGGCTTCACGGCCCCTGCCGTCCACCGGTCCATCGACAGGGTCGACCAGTAGTCGACCTTCGCCGTGACAGCGCCGGCGACGAGCTCGCGCTGCGTGCTGCCGCTGGAGAGGTCGTTCGGCACGGGCGGTGCGACGGTGGCGGATGCCGACGGCGTCGCCTCGGGATCATCGACGGTCCAGGGGGCCGGACCGCATCCGGTCAGTGCGACAACGCCGATGACTGCCAGTGAGGCGATGATGCCCCGCACACCGCTCTTGCGCATGTTCTCCCCTGCTTGTGATGCCCCAGCATACTGATATGCCCGGGCCGCGCTCGTCACACCTTGCGCAGCTGCACGCTCTCGACGGCGTGCTCGGCGCCCTTGCGCAGCACGAGCGTGGCGCGGTGCTTGGTGGGCATCACGTTCTCGACGAGGTTGGGCATGTTGATCTCGTTCCAGAACCCTAGCGCGGTGGTGACCGCTTCATCGTCGCTCAGGTGCGCGAACACGTTGAAGTACGACGACGGGTTGCTGAATGCGCTCTGCCGCAGCGCGAGGAAGCGGTCGATGTACCAGCGCTCGATGTGCGCGACATCGGCATCGACGAAGATCGAGAAGTCGAACAGGTCGCTGACCGCGACGTCGTTGGGTGCGGGCGGGGGCTGCAGCACGTTGAGCCCCTCCACGATCACCACGTCGGGGCGGCGCACGACGACGTGCGCGTCGGGCACGATGTCGTAGCGCATGTGCGAGTAGAACGGCGCACGCACCTCGGCGGCACCGCTCTTCACCTCGGTGAGGAAAGAGATGAGTGCTCGACGGTCGTACGACTCGGGAAAGCCCTTGCGGTCCATCAGCCCCCGCCGCTCGAGCTCGGCGTTCGGGTAGAGGAAGCCGTCGGTCGTCACCAGCTCGACGCGGGGTGTGCCCGGCCACCGGCTCATCAGCTCACGCAACAGGCGGGCGATGGTCGACTTTCCCACGGCGACCGAGCCGGCGACCCCCACCACGAACGGAGTCGTCGTGTCGCTCTCCTGCAGGAACTCGCTGGTGGCCGCCCCGAGTTGACGGGTCGAGCTGGCGTAGAGGCTGAGCAGGCGACTCAGCGGCAGGTAGACCTCGCGCACCTCGGTGATGTCGAGGCGGTCGCCGATGCCTCGGATGCCGACCACCTCGGTCTCGGTGAGGGGCTGATCGATCCCCGCTGCGAGGCGCGCCCAATCGGCACGGTCGATCTCGCGGTACGGAGACAACGGCAGCGTCGGATCGATGGCGGTCACGGATTCATCGTAATCGGCCGGAGGGCGCGAATTTCCGCGCGCCAGGATGCGCTCGATGCAACCTTCCCGGATGCCGAACCTCAAGATCAGCGCAACGTTTACGCGAGAAAGCTCAAGCATTCGTTCCGCGGCTCCCACGGAAGCCGAGCGGCGGATAACGTGACTCGTGCGATACGGCCCTCTGGCGGGGCAATGATCCTGGGGCTGAGCCGCCCGAAGGCTCAGATGATCAGCTGGGGGCTGGAGGGCCGTACGCAACTCCCGAGCCCTCGAAGCCGCAAGATGACGCGCGTAGGCCGCTTTCAGCCGGAGACGGGATAATCACTGCATGCAGATCTCTGACCCCGATGGGGCCACCGTCACTCAGACCCCCTCCCGCCGCAAGCGTCGCTGGGTCTGGGGCATCGTCTTCGGCCTCGTCGTGGTGCTCATCGCGATCGCGGTGACGGGAGCCGTCTATCTCGGCAGCCTGGCGTCGTCATACGGCAAAGCGGACACGCTGCCATCAGCAGAGGTATTCCCCACCGAAGCGGCGAGGCCGACGCAGAGCAACCCCGAGGCGATGAACATCCTGCTGCTCGGTTCGGACTCGCGTTCAGGTCTGGGCGGCTCGCAGAGCGACATCCGCGGGCAGCGCGCCGACACCATGCTGCTCGTGCACATCCCCGCCGACCGTTCGGGCGTTCAGGTCATCTCGTTCATGCGCGACAACTGGGTGCCGATCCCGGGCTACGGCAACGGCAAGCTGAACGCGGCGCTGGCCTTCGGCGGCACGCCACTGCTCGTGCAGACGCTGGAAGAGATCACCGACGTGCGCATCGACCACGTGGCGATCACCGACTTCGAGGGATTCAAGGGCCTGAGCGAGGCTCTCGGCGGGGTCACGGTGAACAACGCCGTCGCCTTCAAGGAAGGCAAGTACTCCTTCGCCCAGGGACCCATCGAGTTGCGTGGCGACCAGGCGCTCGAGTACGTGCGCGCCCGCTACCCGTTCCCAGACGGCGACTACCAGCGCGTGCGCAACCAGCAGGCGTTCATCAAGGGCATGCTCGACAAGCTGGTCAGCCGAGAGACGCTCACCGACCCGGGCCGCATCTCGGCGTCGGTCGACGCGCTCGCGCCGTACCTGGCGGTCGACGAGGGCTTGGATGCGGGCTCGGTGGCATCCCTCGGTTTCAGCCTGCGCGAGGTCGACAAGAGCGAGATTCTCTTCCTCACCTCGCCGACCCTCGGCACCGACATGGTCGGCGACCAGTCGATCGTGCGCCCCGACTTCGTCGGCCTCGCCGCCCTGTCGCAGGCGCTGAAGAACGACACGGTGCCGCAGTACGTCGCCGAGCATCCCGCCAAGTGATCGCGAAGCTGCGGCTGCCCGACTGACCGGCGCGGTCGCCCGGTAGCATCGGAGTCGTGCGTGTACTCCTCACCGGCGGTGCCGGCTACATCGGATCCCATGTCGCTCTCGTGCTGCTCGAGCGCGGCGACGACGTCATCGTCGTCGACGACTTCTCGAACAGCAGTCCCGAGTCGCTGCGGCGGGTCGAGAAGCTGACCGGGAAGTCGGTGCAGGTGATCGAGGCGGATCTCGCCGATCGGGCGGCAGCGGATGTCGCGCTCGCCGACGTCGACTTCGACGCCGTCATCCACTTCGCCGGGCTCAAGGCCGTCGGCGAGTCGGTGGCGCAGCCGTCGCGGTACTTCCGCACCAACCTCAACTCGACGCTCAACCTGCTCGACATCATGCGCGAGAAGAATGTGCGCAAGCTCGTCTTCAGCTCGTCGGCGACGGTCTACGGCACCCCGGATGCCGGGGTCGAGCGCCTCGACGAGAACCAGCCGGTCGGCGTCGGCATCACCAACCCCTACGGCCGCACGAAGGCGTTCATCGAGCAGATCATCGCCGACGTTCAGGTCGCGTGGCCCGAGCTCGAGGCGGTGCTGCTGCGCTACTTCAACCCGGTGGGTGCGCACCCGTCCGGCGAGATCGGTGAGGACCCCGCCGGCATCCCGAACAACCTGATGCCCTTCGTGGCGCAGGTGGCGGTCGGCCGACGGGAGAAGCTCTCGGTGTTCGGCGACCAGTACCCCACCGCCGACGGCACGGGTGTGCGCGATTACATCCACGTCATGGACCTCGCCGAGGGGCACGTCGCCGCTCTCGCTCATCTCTCCCCCGGTGTCGAGGCGTACAACCTCGGTTCGGGCGAGGGCTCGAGCGTGCTCGAGGTCGTACGCGCGTACGCCGAGGCGAGTGGGCGCGAGATCCCCTACGAGATCGTCGAAGCCCGCGCCGGAGATCTTGCCACCACCATCGCCGACCCGGCGAAGGCGAACGCGGAGCTCGACTGGCGCACCACCCGCTCGCTGGCCGACGCGTGCCGCGACTCATGGGCGTGGCAGGTCAAGAACCCGAACGGCTTCGCGTCGCAGGCGTGAGCCTGTTCACGAAGAGGCAATGCCGTGTCCGACTCTGAGAGCAGCAAGCGTCCTGGCCTGCGGCGCGCGGATCTCCGACGCCTGCGCGAGGCTCTGACGAGAGGCCAGGTCGGCGTTCCCGGCGCAGTGTCACCCGCGCCGGCCGTTCCCCCGGCTGCCGCCGCCCGTCCCACCCCGCCGATCGCGCCCGGCGGTGACGGCGGGACGGTCATGACCGTGTGCACGGGCAACATCTGCCGCTCTCCGATGGGCGAGGTGCTGCTGCGTTCCGCGCTCGCAGACCTCGGCGTGCGCGTGCACAGTGCCGGCACACATGCGCTCGTTGACGAGGGCATGACCGCGCAAGCGCTGCAGCTGGCGATCGGGCATGGGGCGGATCCCGCGGCCTCGGGCGACCACCGTGCCCGGCTGCTGACCGGACCGCTGCTGACCGAGACCGACATCGTGCTGACGATGGCGCGCGAGCACCGCTCGCACGTAGTGCAGATGATGCCCGCACTGCTGCACCGCACCTTCACTCTGCGCGAGTTCGCGCGCCTGGCGGCGACGCTCACCGACGACGAGGTGCGCGAGGGCGTCGCTTCGGCCGTCCCGGCTGCGGGAGCGCGGCTGCAGGCCCTGGCGCGCCTGATCGGCAGCCAGCGCGGCATGGTGCCCGCCGAACCCGACAACGACGACGTGATCGACCCCTACCGCCGCTCGCGGAAGACATACGACCTGTCAGCGTCGCAGCTCGTGCCCGCGGTGAGCGAGGCGGCGCGGGCGATCCGCGCGGCGCTCAGCTAAACACCCTCGGTCGTTGAGCGGACGCAGCTTGTCGAAACGAGTCCCGCCGTGAGCCCACAGCCCCCGGAGACCGCAACCGCCCACCCTCACCTCACTCTCGGCGCCCGCCTCTTCCTCATGCCTACGCCGTCGCCCTCGGCTGATCGTATGGCTACCGGTGTCGGACGCATCGAAAGCAACGGGCATCGTCTTCGTTATCGCTCGGTGGATAGCGATCTCACCCGCCACCTTTCCCCCGACGACCTCGACCGTCTTCGAGCTTCTGGTCAACATCGTGCTGTTCGTACCGCTGGGTCTTCTCACCTCCGTCGGATGGCGGTGTGTTCGGCCATGGAGCATGGTCCTGCTGGGCTTGGCAATCAGCGTCACGATAGCGCTCGTTCAAATGCTGCCGAGCCGGCTCCTGATGATCTCCGACGTGATCGCCAACGCTTTGGCCACCGCGCTCGGGTGCCTGATAGCTCGCGGCTCGTTCGGCGCCATCGGCGGCGCCCGACGCTAGCCGAGCCGACGTCCATGACGTGAAACGAGACGATCTCCGCACAGTGGGGCAAGTTGATCCGTCGGCAGGTACGCCGCGAGCATCTCCCAAAGAACGCGAGGCGAGACGCGTGCGCGGTGGCCTTCACGAGGTCGGCATGCTGTTGCGGGGTCCCGGCACCACCGGGGGTCGTCGCCTGAGGGAACGAATGGTCAGTGTAGCCTCGGTCATCCGGTCGGCGTCGTGGGCGGTCAGGCGGCCGTATAGCCTCCACGGGCCTGCTAAGTTGCACGAACGGGCGGCCTGAAAAGGAACCTGAAACGGCGCGAGAGGCGGTACAGCATGATTGAACCCGCTGCCGAGATGACGGCGACCGCAAGGGGCGCGACGGCTTGCGTTGCGGGCAGGTCTACGACCCTGGTAAAGGTAAGTGCTTCCACGGCGAAAAGCATGATGCCCGGGTGAAACACGTACACACCGATCGTGTCTTCGCCGAGCGTTTCAAACGGCTTCGATGCCCGCGTCCTTGTGATGAGCGCGGCAACGGAGAGAGCAAGTGGCACCGCCAAGACTGGTAAGACCGCATTGGCGATGTTGAGGGTCGACCTCCCGCCCATTAGAGACGCGGTCCCGACTGATGCCCATGCAACGAACCACCCCAAACATGTGAGAGCGCTCGTCTGTTCGACCCGACTTCGAATCGTCGAGGAGGCGTGGCACCCGACGAGAAAGTAGACGAGGTACTGCGCCATGTGATCGAGCCCCCCACGAGCCGGTGCCAACCAGTTGCATCGCGAAAACTGTCGATAGCGCCCCGCTTAGTGAGACTTGTATCCCCACCGGAACCCGCCGCAGTGCCCACGTCAAACTAAAGAACACGGCCAGGGCGGCGAAATACCAGAGGAAGCCGCTGCCCTTGATAGTCTCTTGGATCCATGAAAGAGCGGCTTCTGCGGGCGTCAATCCCGAGAACGGCGAAAAGTCAATCTGCACGGGTATGTAGATAAGGCTCCAAACTATGTAGAGGTACACGAACGGATAGACCTTCTCGTCGAAGACTTCTCGCCAACTGCGGTGGAACGTCCTGCTCGCGAACAGTCCGGAGAGCAGGAAGAAGGTCGGCATGCGAACAGTAGCCAGCGCGTGCCCGGCAACAGCCCAGAGCGGATGCACAGCTCCTTCTGCTCTGATTTGAATCTCGACATGTCCCAGAACCACTAGCAGGATCGTAAAGCCTTTGGCCGTGCTTATCCAGGCGATTCTGTTCGTCGCGCCAGGCTGAAAACGGTGCATCCAAGGCTTCCTAACACTGGTGGAGCAATCATCAGCCTACCGCGCCAATTTCGAGGGTGGTCGATGCCCATGCGCGAACGTAGACGTAGAGTAACTTCACGTTGTTCGGCTCATCGCATCCGAGGGCGGAGGGGGCCTGAATCCCCGGCATCGAACAGCGATCTGGCGATGTAGTGCGTGAGGTTACCGTGGCCGAGAGCTCAGCCGCAGAGGCCCACCAGCCGAACATTGATCGCTTCCGTGGGCACACTGCTGGGGCGAGGCGGTCGAAGAACACGACGATGTCCGCGCCGCGTTGGTTGAGCGTGCGGCGGAGTTGCTGACTATGCTGCCTTCGCGAACAGGGCGCCCCGGCGTCAGGTCGCTCCGGATCTGGGCATCGGTCGGTCAACAACGGACTGAGCGGTGACGTGGGATCGGCCGCCGAGGTACAACGGGCGGCTGAGCCAACGGCGTTCACGCCGTTCGAGCAGCGGGTGGGTGTTCTGCTAGAGGCGCACCGGGCCATGCCCGCGACGGTGATCCGTCAACCAGCGAGCGAACCCTACCTAAACGATCGCCTAGTCTCCATCGACTGCTCATATGCCGCCCCGGCGGCGCCCCATCAGAACAATCACGAGGATGTCGCTCACGGTCGACGGCCGGTGCGTTGACGTTCGTTGGCGCTGCGGGCGCAGCAGTCATCGCCGGGGAACCGGCGCCTCGGCAGTTCCCGTCCGGCGCGGTCGGAGACCAGGCATCCATGCCTGCAGTGACCGGGTGACGGGCTTCTCGACGAAGCGGTAGATGACGCCGGCGCCGCACACTGCAGCAACGATACACAACACGATCGACACCACAGGGTTCGTGATCCCGACGATGCCGAGGGCGATCGGGACGATCGGTGCGACGAGCGGGTGGAAGAGGTACAGCGAGTACGATGCGTCGCCGAGGAACAGCAGAGGCTTAGGAAGTCGCCCGCTCAGGAATGGCTCGCATAAGACTACGATCAGGAGGCCTGCTGACACACCCACGCGTTGGGCGAAGAGCCCCAACCCGTGCGGAGCAAAACCGGAGCCGACGACCTCGATCAGGAACCAGAGCGCGAGCGTGGCTCCGAGCCAGGCAGCTAGCTGCGGCTTCGAGCCGTTGACGGTCCACTGACCGATGACCATGCCGACGACAAAGTAAAGAACCACAGGATCGAAGTAGAACATCCCGGGCGGCCCATGTTCAGGGCGGACGAGGCTGGCCGTGGCGAGAAGCGAGAGCGCAGCGGCGCAGAACCACAGCGGGCGAACCCTGAGCAGCAATGCGACCGTGAATAGCGCGTAGAACGCCATCTCAAAATTTAGCGTCCAGCCGACTGCGAGGAGCGGCGACAGATCGCCTTCGGCGTTGCGAGTGGGAATGAAAAGGTACGAAGCAACGGCTTTCACCGGGTCGAGCTGAGCATGGAGGACCGCTGCTGGAAGGACTAGCATTGTGGCGAGCTTTGCTGTGGTCGCGATCCAGTAGAGAGGAACGATTCGAACGATCCGCCGCAAAGCGAAGGTCCGCCACCCGGTGCTCTCACCTACCAGCTTCGTGGTGGAGATGCTCATCACGAAGCCACTGATGACGAAGAAGATGTCGACTCCGACGCCGCCCGGCCGCCAGATCCCCAGCGAGTCGTCGAGCCTCTCGGCGGTGTAGAGCGTCGCGTGACTGGTGACCACAAGCAGAGCGGCAACGAATCTCAGCGATTGGACACCGTCGTACCGGTACGTGGGCGCAGGCAATGGATTCTCCCTTGATCAGAGCGTCGCCATGACGCCGCAGCCCGGATCCATGGAATCCACAAGGGCTGAATCGTGCCGACGACCTTCACACGTACTCCTACCAGCACAATCATAGCCATGCTCTCGAAAACAGGATTCTTTCAAAGGCCAGGGCCGCTTCACGGACTGTTCGCCGGCGCCGACAGGGAAATTGTCTCCAGACAAGAAGCTGTCGAAAGCTCTGTGCAATCACGCGCCGACACTTGCGCTCCACGATCGCCAGCATTCGACATAAGCATCGCAACAACTAGTCCGGCGATGACGCGATCAACATCCCCCATTGGGGAGAAGAACAGATCCCAGATGGCGAGTAGAACCATGAGCGTCCCACCGAGCCCGAAGTCCCGACTATACATCGGCGTCGATCGAAGCGCACCTAGAAGGAGAAGTAGTAGAACTGCAGCCAGGAGTATGCCCCCTAACCCGAAATGAAACCATAGGTTAGCCACCGTCGAATGCAGGTCGACTCGGTCACCCAGCACCGTGTACTGGAAATAATCCGCAGACCAGTCGCCACCAGCTCGTTCGACGGCCAAAATCGCGTCGCCTTTGACGCCATCGGGCAGCCCGGCACCAATGCCTAGACCAGCCGGATAAGCAGAGAATAGGTCAAACGTTATGGCCCATTCCGCACGAAATCCAAACAGTAAGTTCGCGCGACGCAGCTGATCCAATGTACGCGCTTGGGCGCTCGGACCAGCCCACCCCGACGCCAAAACGAACACGCTCAGAACAGCGAAAAGACCAAGAGCAGCAAACATCACGAGCAAGTCTTTGAAACGCAGGCGTTGGTGCGCGCGCAGCCTACCTACACCCCAAATAAGGACCGACGCCCCTATAGCTGCAGCCATAGAGCGGGCGTCTGCCCAGAGGCTTAGCGCGATACCCCCCCCAGCAGCAAAAAGAGCCAGGATGATGTGCCGCGCCAGGAGCACCAAGACAAAAGCCATGGCGAAAATACCAAAAGAACCTTTCCACGACCCGTGGTAGGTGAAGAAAGAGCTAACCGTGGCGCCCCCTAACATGAGCAGTACCCCAGCACGAGGCGAAACAGCACGGAACGCCCGCTCCGCTACACCTAGCAACAAGGGAATAGCCAAGAGCCACAGAAGTATCGCGCCCCAGGTTTCGAATGCGGGCGTAACAACTCCTGAAGCCGCAGAAAAAATCAGAGTGATAATCCCCGAAGCGCAAGCGATCAAACTCGCACATAGAAGAGTGCGAACCCGGCCCGCGGTTCCTATAACAAGCGGGAAGACGAGAAACAGCGCCGGAAAGATCGAGATAGGGACAAGACTGAGACCTGGAAGGTGCATCAACAACGTGCCTAGAAAGAGGCCGCTCACCAGCCTCTCTCCTACCTGGGACTTTACACTCCTAGCTGACGCCGGCATAATGCTAGTCACTCCAATCAAATCGGGCGTCAACGCGCCCGACGGAGTTCTCGGTCGTCTTTCTGGCGCTATCCTTCGACCTACCACGCAGATAACCGCTACCGTGCCGAGCCCGGAGGCGTGCCAGAGACCGCGCGTACACCATAAAGCGCCTCGCATTGGGAGCCATATCGCGGCTCGAACTCTTTCGCCGACCAACACCCAATAAAAAAGCGACGGCACCGCGGGCAAAAAATCCACTCACGACTATCCATTTCCACGCGAACGACTCGAGCCAGCTCCGAGACAAACCGGACGTGAACAAATCAAACAGATTCTCAAGCCACAAGGCGGAAGTAAGGGAATGGTTGTCACCGGAACTAGAACCAACAGCGTGGTGTGCTCCAAAGTGCGTGTCAATGACGACCCGAAGCCCGGCTTTTCGAACTCGCAAGCAGAACTCGATATCCTCAGCGTACATGAACCACCTGGTCGACAACCCGGATAGCTCCCGCCAAAGAGATGCACGCACAAACATGCAACCGCCGGAAGTCCAGTCCACGTCAAGCACCTGGTTTTTGCCCACGCTATTTCGTACCAGGTAGTGACCCCGCACCAACCTAAATCGGACGTTGAAACGCGAGATTCCGGTCATATGTGTGAACATGTGCCAAACCGTTGGCGAGTAGCCAGCCGCGAGTGTATGGAATTCGCCCCCGCGTTCGAGAACAAGAGGAGCCGCTACTCCAATATCGGTGTTCGACCGAAGGACATCGAGTGTACCCTCCACCGCGCTTTCATCAATGCTCGCATCAGGATTCAACAGCAGAAACGTATCGCCTCTTGCTGTCTCGAGACCTAAATTCACCGCTACCGCGAATCCGACGTTCGAATTCATGACGCGCAGCCGCACATCTGGTCGCAAACGCCTTACAACAGATACCGTCTCATCCGTCGAGGCATTGTCTATAACAATGAGCTCGAAATCCTCAGATGGTTCAGGAAGAGCTGCCAGACAATTGGCTATGACGCGCTCGCTATTATATGTGACGATAACCGTAGACAGCATGGCTCACGCACCAGCCGCAAGTAGGTCCGAACGAAGCTTATCGACCATGGCCGACCACGAATACCCGCTTCGCCGTACTAGGTCTAGGCCCCTGCGAAATGCACCCTCTCCGGGTGACATGCCGACGCCGGAGCGGACGCTGGCGATGTGCTTGGCAACGCTATGGACGTCCAGCGGGTCGACGAACGTCGCGCTGCCTCGCAGCGTCTCTCTGAACACCGGTATGTCGCTCGCCAAAATTGGGGTCCCGAACGCAAGTGCCTCGATTCCAGGGAGTCCAAAGCCTTCGCCTAACGAAAGGTGCAAGAACAGCGACGCACGCTCATATAGCCAACGGAGTTCTCCATCGGAAACATTCCCCAGGAAAACCACACTCCCCGCAGCGGCGGCGCTTACGGCGTCAATGTGGTCCACTTTTCCCGACGACTCGCCGACCACGATTAGAGGAAACTTCGGACTAACAACACCCGAGAGCATCGCCGCTTCCACAATATTGTTTAAATTCTTGCGCAGATTCAACCTAGCTACGGCGAGCAAAAAGGTTTGCGGGGGCGACCGGAACGGGGACACTGGCACGGCCGCCATCAGAGTAGGTGAATTTGCTAATCCGATAGCAGAAACTGTTCGACCCAAGTGGGTCTTGATGCGGCGAGCCTCACTCTCGGATGAAGTAGCGATGACGTCCGCATGGCGAGCCATTGTTCTCATCCTTCGAAAGTACACGTTCTCGATCGGAGTGAACCACCCTGGATGGTCCAAGAAAAGAAAGTCATGCACGAAAACAGCTGAAACACCGGATCTTAATCGGGGGGCGAAGTTGTGAGCAACGACGGCGTCAGCTCCCCACCTCCGAGCGATGCGTGGCACTTCGATCCCGTTGGTCAACGCCTGCAATGGAGAATAGGTACGCTGAACGTCGAATCGTGAGTCTAGTCCCCCTGCGTTGCCCTCTACCTGGATCTCGTTGCCACGAACGGCGATAGCCAGCTCATCCTCGGGAAAAGCTTCCGCCCAAGTGTGGATGATCCCCCGCTGAACGGAAGCGTTCGAACGAGGCCCTGATGACCACCAATACGCATCGAATAGTACTCGCATGCTCATACTCCTAAAGAAACTGCACGGTTGAGGCTTTGTTCATACCGTGCGCACACGAGGTGCCAGTTGTAGAATTCGGTCGCACGCTCTTGTCCACGTCGACCGGCAGCCTGTCTTGCATCGTAGTCTGCAGCGAGCTGCAAGACCTTCTCCGCAATATCAGCAGGACCCCCGTCACAGAAGTGTCCGGCGTCTCCCAAAACTTCTCTGTTGAACACCGTGTCGCGAGCCACAACGGGGACCCCCAAAGCCATGGCCTGCACTAGCGCGGGATTTGTGCCGCCCACGGTGTGCCCGTGAAAGTACACAGATGCATGTTGCCACAGGCTGAATAGCCGGCGATCATCGCTGATGTGTTTGAGCCAATGAATCCGAGGGTTCTTTCCTGCAAGCATTTGAGCCGCCTCGTCCAACGCACCGCCGAATCCGCTCGAACCGACGATGACAACATCCAAGTGTTGCGAAATGGAGCTTGCCGCCTCCAGGAATTGCGGGACTGAATTTTCAGGCACGAAACGCGCAACCATCAAGACGTAACTCCCCGCATTCAATCCTTCTTCTACTGGGAGCGTTACTTCTACAGCCTCCCCACCGTAGGGGATGTAGTCGCCGAACCGGTTGAATTCAGACTTCCAGTACCGTGCAATCTCTACCGAGTCGAATATCAACCCAGTACTGTGTTTTGCCGTCAACCTGGCGCCCTCGCGGAACACCCTTTTGGCGACGCGACCCCATTTATCGCGATCCCACTCAATCCCGTCAACGTTGACGACCGTGGGGATGCCCGCGCGCCGGAGAGAACTAAGCCAAAACCCGTTCGCAACATTCATCACTAAGGCCACATCCGGTCTGCGGCGTTTTGCATGCAATACCGAAGTGAGACCGTAGGTAAGCGTTGTCAAAGCGCTAGAGTCGAGGCCAACGGTTTCGACGACCTGGACACGAGAGTCCCGGTTTATGTCGTCCGCTCGAGTTTGGCCCGGCCGCGAGTACACACTGACGTCCCAACCCTTATCGGCTAAATACGGAGCAAGCTTTCGAACGGCCGTCTCGAAGCCCCCGTAATAGCTGGGGTATCCTCTCGTGCCAATTATCGCGACCGATTTCATTCTTTTATTTCTTCCCTCAACTGTCGACATAAGTTCCATCTCTTAAGTCTGCCCGCTAGGAACGGCCTCCACGGCGGAGTAGCCACGCTGCGAGTGCTAGCTTCAAAACCCCAATGCTCGTCATGCAAACGATGAGGCCGTCGACGCCCGCGAAGAGTACCCCCAAGACCTGAAGTACCATTTCCAGCGAGACGGAGGCCAACCTCAGCATGTTCATGCGAACTGGGTTCCAAATCAACCTTTTGGACAAGAGGCCGACTTCCAGCATTTGGGCGCCAACGAACGACAGTCCAACCGGCACAAGGAACTCGAGCGAGTTTATTAAGAGCGGAATCAGTTCGATGTGAGGGATGATAACCCATCCAATCGTTGCAAACGCTCCCGTGGAGATAAACACAAAAGCGGACCAACGCAACATAGTTCGCCTGGAACTTGAACCCGAAACGCTTTCGTCAAGCACACGAAGCAGTAGCAATGGGTATAGAGCTTGGATGACCGCGAAAACAGGTGAGTAGACTGCTGAGTATGCCAATCTCAGTCCCGCGGTCGGTGCCGCTAGCCCAGCTGCAAACAAGATAAGTGGGCCCAGCTGAGACCCCACGCTGACGTACAGAGATTCCAGCCCGAGGCCAAGAGCTAAACGGCCCTGAATCCGTCGCTTAGCCGATGGCAAACGAGCGCTAGCTGTAACGACGCCTGCAACGCACGCATGTGCCGCCGCGCCTACTGCCACGGAAGGCATAGCGTCGAGTTCGAGCCAGTGGCATACGCCCAACGCCGTGGAGATTGAAACAAAATACAAGATGCTAACTAATGCGGCATGGAAGCGCGCGCGCATGATCACGAGGTAGTAGTGCTGAACGTCCCCCAGAAGGACGGCCCCCGCCCATACGCATACTGAAAGTAGAAACGGATACGACGGGACCCGATTAATAAGCGAGACCAACAGAATACCCGCGAAAAGAAACAGGAAAAGTCCGGCGGAAGTCATCCAGACCGAGCTTCGGTCGATACCCGTCGCGGAGGAAATCTTGTTTCGAGCATTCGCGATGATCTGACTATCCACTCCGGCAGATCGATTCACGGCGACTGCGACCAGAACAATTGCCAAAATTGTACTGTAGAACGCAAACTCTTGGACATCTAAGTCGGCAGCAATCGCTAAGTTTGAAAGGAAGAACGCGGCGGACCAAAACCCTTGGTCCACGATGCGAATCAGCACGCCACTCTTCGCCGCGCCTATGGTCACTTTTTTGAATCTAGCGCGGTTCTTAGGACTACCTTGCACGACGGGCGGCCTCAAGCATTTCGGTAAGTCGCAGATGCATACGCCTTGGCCCCCAGTAGTCGTTCGGTTCTGGTCGGACCGATACACTTATTTCTTTCACGGCGGCAGCTATCGCCCCGAGCGGATCCGTCGCGGACGGGTCGACAATTTCTCCGTGCCCTCCGCACAGACGCAGGCTGTCAGCCGCTCCGGTTTCATCGAAGCAAATAACCGGTAGCCCGACCGACACCGCCTCTCCAATGACGCCACAGGATCCTTCCGAACTAGACGGATGCAGCAGAACCGTAGACGATGTCATGTGTCTCAACACGTCTTGCGGCGGTAGAGAGCCTAGGAATTCCACTTGTGACCCAACTCCGAGCTCTTCCACTATACTCGATAGGTAATTTTCTTTGCCCGCCGGAGGCTGGCCAATTATTGCTAACGTTGCGTTGCACATTTCTGGCCGGGCCATGAGTTCGACTGCTATTTCAAGCCGTTTTAGCGGTATTATTCGTGCCACGGCCAGTATTCGCGGGGCGGAAGGATCGCGATCTTGAGAATCCACGGGATCTACGTCACCATCGCGATCGAGTATTACCGTGTTGGGGAAATATTCGACTTCTGTGCTGCCGATGCGAGTATCGCCAAGCAATGCCTGTGTAAAAATGATATCCGGACGACTGCGGGCCACATTGAGCGCCAAAGCGATCTTTTTTACTTTTGCCAGAAGGGCGTATGCAATGAAGTATCCATACCTATCGGGAGTGTGTTGCGAGACCAAGTGCACATGAGGATTCTGCTTGGAACCCACAGGTCCCCAGACTTTCAACGCACTGGAAGACGCAACGAAAGGGGGCGGGGTTAGTTCGCTAGCGAAGGTTACGTGGTGATGATAAATAGGGTCGTGGCGTTCGAGCCGCACAGCTTTCCGCGCCTCTGCGAGCCAGAATAGATAGCGCAATCGATGCGGAAGACGCTGATGACGCGACCCTACCGCTCGCACCTCAATTTCGTCCGGCAGGAAGTCGCGTGCTAGCCATTCGGACAGATCGGCCGCCGAATCGTGGTTGGTGATAACGAGCAGCTGCACTCCGCTTTCCGCCGCGATTCGTGCTGTCACTCGAACTATCGAAGCCCCTACGGCAGACTCTCCTGGCAGGTAAGGATTGGCGGCATAAGCCGTAATTAGGATCCTTTGCGCCTTCATAACTACCGATCATCCGTTTCTAAGGGCGGCAACTCGCGCATTAGTTTCGCCGGGTTTCCTGCGTACACGCTGTTAGCAGGCACATCCTTCGTGACAACCGACCCCGCGCCCACTATCGCGCCCGGCCCAATAGTCACCCCGGGCATCACAACCACTCGCGCGCCCACCCAGCTGCCGTCGCCGATTTCGATCGGCGTCCCTGTTGCGAGCCCGGCTCTCTGCCCGGTTTCGCCGACCACATGGCTCGACGTAATTAGCGTTGTCTGGAAACCTATGGAGCAGTCTTTACCGATTACTATTGCCCCGGCGTTATCAAAGAAGGACTCACGATTAACGAAAGACCTGTCGCCGATGTGGATGTTCGTGCCGCCAAAGAAGCAGGCTGGCCCTATCGACACGCTCGAACCAATGCTGAGCCCGAAGAGGGCCAACAAGCGTGCCCTCCATCGGTTCGGAAGAATTCCCGACGCGATGCATGCATTGATTGTCGAATCGTGAAGAACTCGCTTCATTGTATTCTCATCCTGATGTGCAGCTTTCTTCGCAGGATTGGACGCACGTCGTACGGTTGTCGCGCTACCATGCAGTTCATAGGCGCACGCTTAATATGATCCGGTGGACCTGATCACGACCGCGACGGTGCGAAGCACGATCAAGATGTCGCCGACGAGGGACCAATTTTCGACGTAGTACAGATCGAGCCGCACGCTGTCCTCCCATGTCAAATCGCTGCGACCGCTCACCTGCCACAGTCCGGTGATGCCGGGTTTGACAAGCAGTCGCCGCCGTGTCCACTGGTCGTATTGCTCAACTTCGTGCGCCAGCGGCGGACGGGGGCCAACGAGCGACATCTCGCCGCGCAACACATTCACCAATTGAGGCAGTTCGTCCAGGCTGTATTTACGCAGGAACGCACCGATGCGTGTAACTCGCGGATCGCTGCGCATCTTGAATAGCACTCCGTTTCCGTCGGACTGGTCGAGAAGGCCGGGCAGCCGATCTTCTGCGTCCGCGACCATCGACCGGAACTTCAGCATGGCGAAGCTCTTACCGTTGAGACCAATTCTCTGCTGGCGGAAGAAGGCCGCGCCCGGGCTGTCAGTCCGCACGAGAATCGCGAGGACCAAGAACAGCGGACTCAATACCACCAGTCCGAGCGCACTGACCATGACGTCAGCTGAGCGTTTGACGAACCGTCGACGCCCGGTCAGTCGCGGATGCTCGACATGTATCAGAGGCATGCCCGCCACTGGACGCGCGTGAATTCGCGGGCCAGCCACGTCCGTGAGTGAGGCGGCGACAATCAGATCAACGCGCCGCTGATCGAGTTCCCACCCAATCTCTCGGAGGCGCCGCGGAGAGATGCGGTCCGCATTCACCATGATGAGGGTGTCTGCTCTCTCCGCCTGGACCACATCGAGGATGTCGTCGTAGGAGCCGAGCACCTCTGCGCCGTTGGAGAGCGCCATCGGCGTCCCATGCTCCGTTATCACGCCCGCGATATCGAACCCTGCGAAGGCGTCACGCGTCAGAGAGGAAGTGACGTGCGCGACCTTATTACGTTCGCCGACGACCACCGTGCGGTACATGTTCCTACCCCGCTGGCGCTGGGTGTGGAGACGGCGCCGCCAGAACCAGCGAGCGAACAGCAGCAGCACCATGCCGAGCGGCAGTGCGATCAGCAGGTACCCGCGCCCGATGTCTGCCTTCGCCAGGTAGGCGACAATGGCCAGCGCACCGAAGACGAACAGCGTCGAGTTAACGACTCGCTTGTATTCCGTCGGACCGATACCGAAGACCGTCGGATGCCTGGTCTCACCGGCGGCAAGGGCGAACAACCATGCGACGACGAGGCCAGCAGACACTATCGCGTATGTCACGGCGAACTCGTTGTATCTGGGGAGCGGCACCTGCAACTCGGCCAGGGTTGACCCGAATCGCAGTGCTTGTGCGCCGAACACCGCGACGATGACAACGACCACGTCTGTGAGCAGCAGCTTTCGCCCGTACCGGGTCTCCCAGGCGGGCGTGCCGACGCTCATTGGTACCTACCGTCCGCGGTCAGACGGTCAGCTTCTACGATCACGCGCTCGACCCCGAGCTCATCACACTCTCCCCACGTTGTACTCCCCGAGTGTCCTTCAGATTGAGAACGCAAGACGTCAACGGCTGGCGCCCTCGGCGCCAGTTCCCCCACCGTCCCCGGGCCCAGTAGGCGACTGTGACGGTTCCGGTTCGGTCGGCTTAGGCTCCTCGGGCGGAGGCTGCGTCGGTGAGGGCCGTCCCCCTGGCACTGACGGTCGCTGCTCTTGCTCGCTCTCAGCCCGCTCGCGTTCTTCCCTCTGACGCTGCTCTTCGCGGACGCGATTGGCATAGACCTGAGAGCCAACCAGCGCGAAGACGGCGTCACGGTACTGTGCCAGCGTCTGTCGGCCGGAGTCGGTTCGCAGATCAGCTGCAGCAACAGCGCCGACCGCGGTGGTGACAGCATCCTTGTACTTGGACGTAGCGTCGGGATGCTCGGCGATCACCTTCTCCGCCGCGGTGCGAAAGCTTCCCGCGAACACTCCCAGTTGCGCCGCGAAGGCAGCCTCATGATCGCGCAGCTGCGCACGGGTCTCGCGTAGCTCAGCGGTCAGCCTGTCGACATCTGCCAGGTGCTGCTGCGCGCGATCGATGGCGGCGCCGACATCGACCAGTGAGTCGTCATCGACGGTGCTGTGTTCGTAAGGCTCGGGGAGCGGAGGTAGTGCGATCCCAGCCAGCTCGCCCCGATACGTGTCGATCGACGCCGACACCTTCTCGAGCGCGGCGGGGTCGATGATGTCGATGCGTCCGGCAGCGTCGGGCACCTCGGTCTCGCCAGGCGGGATGTCGGCAGGGTTGGGTGCTGTGGCGACAGGCGGCAGCGCCGCACGCAGCGCCTCGGCGCGCGCATCCGCCTCGGCCACGTCGCCGGCGATCTGCTGTCGAGCGTCAGCAAGGGTGGCCTCAGCGCTGGCGATCGTCTTCTCGTCGGCGGCGAGCGCCTGCAGCGCGTCGTCCGCGGGGCTCGCAGTCGCCGCCTGCACCGCTCCGACGACGGCCGTCGTCGCCACGGCAACGGCGGCCAGTCCCGCAACTGCGACGTTCAGCAGATCTACGCGTCGGCGGGCGCGCGAGCCGCCGGCCGACTTTGCTGCAGTGCCCGCGACCTCTGCTGGGCGTCGGACGGCGTCGGCGACCAGGGCAGAGAGCGCGTGGCGGTCTGACGCCCGGTGCGTCACCTCGAGATCACCGCGCCGATCACCCAGCAGCGCCCCGAGCTTGTGCGCTACCGAACGCTGATGGTCCACGCCTGGCTGGCTTTCGCCGGAGTCGCTCGTGCGCTTCCCGTCGGGAAAGAGATCGCGCAGTGTCGCCATGAAGCATGCCTCGGGTCGGTGGTGAAAACGTCGACGAGCGCGCGTCAGAGCGGCGCGGGCGAGCCGATAGTCTCTAGGTTACCCGGGGAGACAGCCTCTTCGTGCCCATTCGGGAGCTTCATGGAATTTCATGACATCGTTCGCGCGCTGCGACGCCAGTTGATCGTGGTGATCGCCGCGACCGTCATCGGTGTGTGCGCCGGGGCAGTGACAGCGCTGCTGACCCCGCAGCGCTTCGAATCGTCGGTGCGACAACTGGTCTCCGTCGACCCCGGAACCGCGGCGACCTCGTGGGAACTCGCACAGGCGAGCAGCTATGCGGTGCAGGTCAGCGAGAGCTACCGCAGCATCATCACCAGCACGCTCGTGCTTCAGCCCGTGGTCGACGACCTCGGTCTGGACGTCAGTCCTGCCGAGCTGGCCACTAATGTGCGCACGAGCATCGGCACACAGGGCGCGCTCATCACCACCACGGTCAGCGACCCGAACCCGGGTCAGGCTGCGCGCATCGCCAACGCCATCGCCGAGAGCTTCAGCAGTGCGATCACCGATGAGCTCGAGCGTCGCGAGCAGGCGACCGCGTTCAGTATCCGTATGGTCACCGTGCAGCCGGCTGTCGTTCCCACCTCTGCCGCGGCCCCCAACCTCGCGCTCTCGATCGCGCTGGGCGCCGCGCTCGGCATCGCGGCAGGCGTGGGTCTCGCGGTGCTGCGCACGGTGCTCGACCGTCGCATTCGCACACTCGACGACGTCGATCGTGCCGTCAGGGCACCCGTCATCGGCGGCATCACCTACGACCCCGAGGTTCGTAAGCGCCCACTGCTGGTCGCCACGGCGCCGAACGATCCACGCGCCGAGGCCTACCGGTCGCTGCGCACCAACCTTCGCTTCCTCTTCCCCACCGACGGCACCAGCGCGGTGTTCGTCGTGACCAGCGCCGGTCCGTCGGAAGGAAAGTCGACCACCGCCGGCAACCTCGCTCTCGCGCTCAGCGATGCCGGCTACCGAGTGGCCGTTCTCGACGCCGACCTTCGCAAGCCGCGCCTTGCGAAGCTGTTCGGCATCGAAGGAGCGGTCGGCCTCACCGAGGTGCTCATCGGTCGGGTCTCCGCGCATGAAGTCATGCAGCGATGGGGGCGGAACACGCTGTTCCTGTTGCCGGCAGGCACTACGCCGCCCAACCCCGCCGAGATGCTGGGGTCGCATGCCATGCAGGTGCTCATCGACGATCTGCAGGCGGCTTTCGATGTCATCCTCATCGATGCGCCGCCTGTGCTACCTGTCACCGATGCTGCCGTCGTCGCCCAGCTCGCCACCGGTGTGCTGCTGGTCGCCGCCGCCGAGGTGACTACCACCGATCAGCTGGTCGCGGCCGCCGACCGCATCGAAGCCGCCGATGCAAAGGTCGTCGGAACAGTGATCACCATGCTGCCGGTGCGCGGGCCAGACAAGACCGCCTACGGCACCTACGGCTACGGCGCGCACAGCGACCGGGCCGACGCCAAAGCCTGATTTTTCACCCTCCCCGGTGTGTGACAATCGACTGAGCTGGGGAAAAAAACCAAGGAGAACATTCGCGTGGAGCTTCGCGATTACGTCCGCATCCTGCACAAGAACTGGATCCTCCTGGTGGTCCTGCTGCTCGTGGGGCTTGCCGGCGGTGCCGGATATGCACTGATGCAGGCACCCAAGTACACGGCCTCAACGCAGCTGTACGTGTCCGTGCGCACAGAAGGCGCCGCGACCGGCGACCTCGTGCAGGGCACCACCTTCGCCCGGCAGATGGTGACCAGCTACGTCGACGTCGTCGACACCGCACTCGTGCTCGAGCCCGTGATCGAGGACCTGGGTCTCGACCTCACGGTCGCGCAGCTGGCCGAACGGGTCTCGGCGAGCACGCCTCTGAATACCGTGCTGATCGACATCGCCGTCACCGAGGGCGATCGAGACGAGGCGGCCGTGATCGCCAACGCAATCGCCGAGAGCTTCGGCAGCGTTGTGCAGGGCACCCTCGAGCAGCCCACCGGCGCGGAGGCGAGCAGCCCGGTCACCATAACGATCACCGAGCCTGCGGTCGCGCCCGTCGAGCCGACCAGCCCGAACGTGCGCATGCTCATCCTGCTCGGCGGTCTGCTCGGCTTGGCGCTCGGCGTCGGACTCGCCATGTTGCGTACGGTGCTCGACAACCGCATCCACACGCTGCATGACCTGGAAGACATCACCGATCGTCCGATGCTCGGCGGCATCGCGTTCGACCCGGATGCGCAGAAGCGCCCGCTCATCGTGCACGCCGACCCGCGCAGCCCGCGCTCGGAATCGTTCCGCACGCTGCGCACCAACCTGCAGTTCCTTGACGTCGAAGGCGGCGCACGCACCTTCGTCGTCTCGAGCGCCGGGCCGGGCGAGGGCAAGTCGACGACCACCGCCAACCTCGCGATCGCGCTCGCCGAGACCGGCGCGCGCGTCGCTCTGATCGACGGCGACCTGCGTCTGCCGCGCATGGCCGACTACATGGGCCTCGAGGGCGGCGTCGGCCTCACCGACGTGCTCATCGGCCGCATGGATGTCGCCGATGCGCTGCAGAAGTGGGGAACGAATGAACTGTACGTGCTGACGAGCGGACGCGTTCCCCCGAACCCCAGCGAGCTGCTGGGCTCAGCCGCGATGAGCCAGGTGCTCGATCCTCTCGGCGAGTACTTCGACTACGTACTCATCGACGCTCCCCCGTTGCTGCTCGTGACCGACGCCGCCGTGCTGGGCAAGAAGACGCGTGGAGTGATCCTCGTGGCGGCATCCGGCAAGACGAAGAAGCAGGAGCTCACGGGCGCGGTGCGCAGTCTCGCCACCGCCGGCGTGGAGCTGCTGGGCACCGTCGTGACCATGCTGCCGACGAAGGGACCCGACAGCTACGGCTACGGCGCGTACACCTATGGTGCGACGCATGTCGTCGACCAGGCGAAGCCGACGCTGAGCAAGAAGCAGGCGAAGCCGAAGCGGCGGGCGCGGGCGAAAGCCGGGGCAGGGGCGCGCTGAACAGGCGTCACGGCACGAGCCCCGCGAGCGCGACCTACCTTCGAGCACGACCTCTTAGACTCGGGCGCATGTCCAGCCCGCCAGTGTCGCCTCTGACGATCCTCGCTCGCGTGCTGCTTGTTCCCTACACAATCGCGCTGGCTCTGATCGTCTGGCTGCCGGCGACCGCAGCGTCGAAGGTCACCGGCGTTGTATTCCGAGTCGCCCGGTTTGTGAGCGCACACACCGACATCTCACTGACGACCAGTTACGCAGTGTTCGAGTTTGTCGCGAACATCGCCCTGTTCGTGCCGCTCGGCCTGCTTCTCGTCGCCGCCTATCCCCGCGCGAACGCCTGGGTCGTGCTACTGATCGGATACTCGGCCAGTGCGACGATCGAGCTGGTGCAGACTCTGCTGCCCAGCCGGTACCCGACTCTTTCCGACGTGATCGCGAATGCGCTCGGCACCGCGATCGGATGCCTCATCGCGCGTGTGTTCGTTCGACGCGAGACAATCTGGCGAAATAGTGATTGCGTTACGCGCGTAACCCGGTAGACTGCAGACGCGGCATGGGAACCGCAAGTGGGTGGGGATCCACTTTCAACTGGGGATGATCTGGGGAGATCATGGGGACGCTGAACGTCGGCTGCGCCGCCCGAGATATCGACCGTCGAGTCGAGCATCCGGGAATGCGTGCGCCTTTCGCACGTCCCTACCCCACGCTCCGCGCCCCGCCTGACACCGGCTGACACAGCCCGCACAGTCCACGGGTGCCGCTGGGGAGCGTCACCCGTACCGCGACCAAGGTCGCGGAGCAGCGCCGGCCCGTCGGCGCTGTGTCGAGCATGCTGTCTGCGGCGGTGAGCTCCGAGGAAATCTGGGGAGAATGTCGCACTGGGGTATGCGAACATCAGCGGCTCGCAGCGCCGCGTTCCCGGCTCAGCCGAGCCGGGAACGCCGCCGACCCGCAGCGGAGCAGGCGCTCGAGCCTGCGCCGAGTCACGAGCCTGCGCGCGGTGCCCGACGTCGTCGTGGCACCGCGCGCGCCAATCGCTTCGTGCTGCGCGGACGCCGCGCGACGCGCACGAAAAAAGTGCTCTCAGCCGTCTATGCAGCATCTGCACTGTGCGCTACTGTGAGCGACATCCGAACTGCAGGACAGTGAACATCGTCTGGGGCGATGAACACAGCGTGATGTGGGATCACGTGTTCTACGACGTCACAAGGGGTTGTGATGACGGATGCCCGTGTGCGCTCGCACACGGTTACTGGGGAATGAAACTGGGGAAGCAATGTCGCACTGGGGTATGCGTGCATGCATTGCTCGGGGTGCACGGACATGACGTCCGTGGAGAACGCCCTGAGCTACACGCGAGAAGAAGCGGTCGTCGTCTCGACGCCGATTCCTCGCGTTCGGGTCGAGACGAGCACCGCGGCCATGCCGCGCGTCTCGCCGTCGCTGGAGCATCGTCTGCAATGGGAACGGGCGTACCGCGTCCGCCTCGGAGCGACCGATGCCGCCGTGATCGTGATCGCCGCAGGCATCACGGCCGGCACCCAGCTCCAACTGGGTGAACCGCCCGCGCATGTCGTGTTGCGTGGTGCGCTCATCGCAGTGGCGTGGTTCGCCATGCTGCTGGTGATGCGCACCCCGCACGCGGCGCTGTTCCGCACGAGCGCAGAGGAGTACCGCGGCATCGCGCATGCCTCGGGGCTCGCGATCGGCCTGGTGGCCGTCGCAGCCGTGCTCTTCGACTGGGACTCGATGCGACTCACCGTGCTCATCACCCTCCCCTGCGGGCTGCCCGGCCTGCTGATGAGTCGGTGGGCGTGGCGGCGCTGGCTTCGCAGCCAGCGCCGCCATGGCCGACTCACTTCGCGCACCCTCGTCGTCGGCAACCGCGACGAGGTGGAGTACGTCGCCTCGGTGCTCGCACCGCTGGGCACAGCCGCCGGCTACCAGGTGGTGGGCGCCACGCTGCTCGACGAGAACGCTCGCGAGCTGAGCTTCGGCGGCGCCCCCGTTCCCGTGCTGGGCAACCTCAACACCGTCGCGCAGGTCGCCTCAGACCTGAGCGCCGACACGATCATCGTCGCCGGACGCCCCGAACGGGACCCCGACTTCGTCAAGCGCCTGGGCTGGCAGCTCGAGGGAACTGCGGCCGAGCTGGTGCTCTCGAACCGGCTCGCCGATGTCGCCGGCCCGCGACTGTCGTTCGCCCCGGTCGACGGGCTGCCTCTCATCAAGATGCAGATCCCGACCTACGAGGGTGGCAGGCATGCGCTCAAGCGGGTGCTCGACATCGTGGTCGCCGCTTTCGCGCTCGTGCCGATCGTCGTCATCACGCCGCTGCTCGCTCTGCTGATCAAGATCGACTCGCCCGGTCCGGTGTTCTTCTTCCAGGAGCGCGTCGGCCGCGACGGCCGGCGGTTCCAGATGGTGAAGTTCCGCTCGATGCATCCGGATGCCGAGGCGAAGCTCGCCGCGCTGAAGGCCGCGAACGAGGGCTCCGGCCTGCTCTTCAAGATGAAGAACGACCCGCGTGTCACCCGCGTGGGCCGGGTGCTGCGCAAGCTCTCGCTCGACGAGCTTCCGCAGTTCTGGAACGTGCTCGCCGGCGACATGAGCGTCGTCGGTCCCCGCCCGCCACTGCCGAGCGAAGTCGGCGACTATGACGGCACGATCTCGCGCCGGCTCTACATCAAGCCCGGTATCACCGGCCTGTGGCAGGTCTCGGGCCGCAGCGACCTCAGCTGGGACGAGAGCATCCGCCTCGACCTTCGCTACGTCGAGAACTGGTCGGTGATCACCGATCTGCAGATCATGTGGCGCACGGCCCGCGTGATGTTCGGATCGAAGGGGGCGTACTGATGACTCTCATCGACCGCGTCAGCGGATCCGTCGTCGGATCGCTGATCACCGGCATCCCCTACATCGACATCGACGGCACACCGGTGCACATCGTCGACGACGAAGATGCCCGTGGCATCATCGCCGATGCAGCGAGCCACCTCAGCACCCGCCCGCTCGCGGTGGTGTCGATCAACCTCGACCATGTGCATCATTTCGGTCTGTCGCAGTTGCGCGCACGCCACCTGGATGCTGAACCCGTCTCACCTGAGCTGGAGTGGCTGAACCTCATCGACGGTGCGCCGATCGCCGCACATGTCCGGCGCATCAGCGGAGTGCCGTGCCCGAAGCTCTCGGGCAGTGACCTCATCGGTCCGGTGCTCGACGATGCCGCCGATGCGCGGCTCTCGGTCGGGGTGATCGGCGGGATGCCCGAGGTGACGGATGCGCTTCAGCGTCGCCTCGACGTCGACTGGCCGCAGCTGCGCTTCGCCGGGCACTGGACGCCCAGTCGCGAAGAGCTCGCCTCACCCGTCGAGTCGATGCGGATTGCCGCCGAGATGCGTCGAGCCGGCGTCGATGTCGTACTCGTCTGCCTGGGCAAGCCGCGACAGGAGCAGTGGATCGCCCGGTACGGGGCCGCCACCGGGGCCGGCGCCCTGCTCGCCTTCGGAGCCGTCGTCGACTTCCTCGCCGGGCGCGTCTCGCGCGCCCCGTCGTGGATCTCGGATGCCGGCATGGAGTGGGCCTGGCGGCTCATGCTCGAACCGAAGCGACTCGCCCGGCGCTACCTCATCGAGGGGCCGCCGGCCTACCTCGCCGTGCGCCGATCCGCCGCCTAGTCGGAGCGAGCGGTCTCAGCGGAGCGATCACCGTGCAGGCGACTACTCCTCTTCATCAGCATCCACGCCACTGCCGCACCGATCACGGCACCAGCCGAATTGGCCGCGATATCGCGAACACTCGACAGCCGATCCGACAGCTGCAGCTGCAGCAGCTCGGCGACGAACGACACGGTCACTGAGAGCAGCACCGAAACCCAGGCGCGACGCAGCAGAAGCGCAAGCAGAAAGCCCAACGGAATGAACAGCACCACATTCGCCGGCACCTCGATCCACCCCTGGCGGAAGTCCTCGACGCCGAGATCATGCTGCACCCACGCCACCAGCGCGCCGAGAATGCGTCCGGGCCCGATCGGCGAGAGCAGCAGCGCACCGGCGGCGAGCAGGTATGCGGCCAGCGCCCAGGCTGCCCACCGCGGGCGGGGCTCGGGCGTCGGCATGCGACGAGTCTCGCACACGGACCGCCAGGCGAGAGAGGCGCACTCATGAACCCGGTCACGACGGCGGCGGCATCCGTCATCATCCCTGCGCACAACGAGGCGGCGGTGATCGGACGCACCCTCTCCCCCCTCGCCCGCGCCGCCGAGCGGGGCGACCTGGAACTCATCGTGGTGTGCAACGCGTGCACCGACGGCACCGCCGGCATCGCTCGCGGCTTCGCTGGAATATCGGTCATCGAGACAGACGTCGCCTCGAAGACCCATGCCCTCAACCTCGGCGACGCGAGCGCGACGGTGTGGCCGCGCATCTACCTCGACGCGGACATCGTCGCCGACGAGCAGAGCATCCGCGAGACAGCGGCCGTTCTCCGTGCGCAGCGCTGGCAGGCCGCCCGCCCTCAGTCGCAGTTCGTCACCACCGACACCGGCCCGATCGTGCGCTCGTACTACCGAGCCCGTTCGCGGATCCCCTCTCTGCACACGGCCATGTGGGGCGCCGGGGTGTACGGGCTGTCCGAAGAGGGACACCGGCGACTCGGACGCTTCCCCGAGGTCACAGGCGACGATCTCTGGGTCGACCGACTGTTCGCCGCTCATGAGAAGACCGTGGTGGCCACGGGGCCGGTCGCCGTGCAGGTGCCGCGCACCTTCGGCTCACTGGTGGCGATCAGCCGTCGCAACGTCAGCGGCGCGCGTGAGGATACTCCCCCATCGTCGTCGCCCGCAGCCATCGCGGCGACGACGGAACACGATCCCGGTGGAGTGCTGCGAGAGCTGTTCGGCACCGTGCGGTCACCGCTGACTGCGCTGGATGCGCTCGTGTACATCGCCGTCGCGCTCAGCGCGCGTCTCCCCCGCCGAAGCCGACGCTGGGAGCGTGATGACACTTCTCGACGCTGACGACCAGACGGCTCGCATCGCCGCCATCATCGTCACCTACAACAGCGCAGCAACGCTCGGGTCTCTGCTCGCCTCTCTCGACGCGAGCACCGTGGGGGTGCGCGCCATCGTCGTCGACAACGGCTCCGCCGACGACACGCTCGAAGTCGCCGCAGGTGAGCCGCGCGCTCTGACCATCGCCACCGGAGCTAATCTCGGCTACTCGGGCGGCATCAACATCGGCCGATCGTACGTGCGCGCCGGCGAGCACGTCGCGATCCTCAATCCTGACCTCACCGTCGAACCCGACATGCTCGAGCGCCTTCTCGAGGTCATCGAGGCGGATCCCGAAGTCGGCATCGCGGTGCCGCAGCTGCGCCGTCTGGGCGACGGCAAGCGATACAACGGACTGCGCAGAGAGCCAAGCGTGGCGCGCGCGCTCGGCGAGTCCCTCTTCGGCGACCGGTGGACAAGTCGTCCGCGTTGGCTCGCGGAGACGATGCGGGCGGATTCTGAGTACGAGCGGCCACGCGACATCGCCTGGGGCAGCGGCGCTGCGCTGCTCATCTCGAACACCTGCAATGCCGCAATCGGCGAGTGGGACGCCGAGACCTATTTCTTGTACGCAGAAGAGACCGACTACGCCCGTCGTGCACGCGAAGCGGGATTTCGAGTTCGGTATCAGCCCGGCGCGTGTGCCCATCACGAAGGGTCCGGCTCAGGCCAACCTGCGCCGTTGGTCGCACTCGTATCCGTCAATCGGGTGCGCTATTACGAGCGCCTGCATGGCCGCGCCAGCACCCGGCTGTTCCATCTGGCCGTGACGGCGCAGCACGCACTGCGCATGCATGACCCGCGCCACCGATACTCGCTTCCGATCGTGCTGAATCGTTCGCGCTGGAGTGAGCTTCCAGCAGGTGACCTAATCCCGGACTCAATACAGCTCCGTCGCGGCGCTGCTGTACAGTCTTCCGCCACCTTCACATCGGATGGGCCGTGACCGCTAAAGCCGTTTCAGCGCCGCATGTGATCACGCTCAACTTCCACGGTGTAGGCGAGCCGACGCGCTCCCTCGAACCGGGAGAGGAGCGCTTCTGGATCACTCCCGAGAACTTTCATCGCGTCCTCGACGTGGCTATCGCCCATAAGCGCTACGTGGAGTTCACGTTCGACGATGGCAACGAATCCGATCACCGCATAGGTCTGCCCGCCCTGCTCGCGAGGCAAGCCAGGGCCCGCTTCTTCGTCATCACGGATCGCATCGGCATGCCGGGCTCACTGAGCTCGACGCAGATGCTCGACCTGGCCGAGTCTGGAATGGGCATCGGCACGCATGGTGCCAGTCACCGGCCCTGGACCGAGCTCGCCCGAACCGGCGAGCTTCGGCGTGAGTTGATCGAATCCAGTCAGACTCTGCAGCAGATCGTAGGGCGGCCGACGCGGCACGCCGCGTTACCGCATGGACTGTACGACAGGGCGGTGCTCGACGAGCTGCGTGTACATGACTTCTTGCGGGTCTACACACTCGACGAGGGCTGGTCGCGCGCGCGTCCGTGGCTGCGCAACAGGTACTCCATCCTTCGCACCGACACTGCAGACAGCATCCGCCGCCTGCTCGACTCCCCCAACCGGGCAGCCGGCTTGTGGCCGCTGCGTCCAATCAGGCAGGCGGTGAAGAAGTGGCGATGACACAACGCATACCGGCGACCACGACCGGTTCCCCCGACTGGCACGGCACCCGACAGCAGTCCCCCTCGCGCTGCGGGTGCCGTCGCCTCAATCTCGCCGCGGTCGAAAGCGAAGACGTGAGCATCATCTCGAGGAAGACAGCACAACGGCCCTGCAGGAGGACTTCATGACCGCCATCGATCACCTGGTGCTCACCCGATTCAACCTGCCCACGCCTGGCCCCGAGAGCTTGGTGCGCGCTCAGGAAGGCTGGCTGCGCAATCGCGTGGCCCTGTTCGAGCGGCACACCGTGCCCACCATGCGCGCGCAGACGGAGAACTCGTACACGTGGATGGTCTACCTCGACCCTCACTCGCCCGGGTGGCTGCTCGAGCGGCTTGCGCCCTTCGCCGATGAGGGGCTGTTCGTGCCGCTGTACCGCGAGCGGGTGGAGTGGACCGACGTCGTCGCCGATGCTCGCGAGGTGTTCGGCGACTCGCACGGCGAGCTGCTGCTGACGACCAACCTCGACAACGACGATGCCGTCGCCGTCGACTTCATCGCACGCCTGCAGCAAGCCGCTCGCCGGCATCCCGACCACGCGATCTATCTGCGCACCGGGCTGATCCTTCAGGGCGACGCGCTGTACCTGCGCGACGACCCCGAGAACGCGTTCTGCAGCGTCAGCGAGAGCTGGGATGCGCCGGTCACGGCCTGGCGGGACTGGCACAACCTGCTGCACGAGCATCTGCCGGTGGTCAGCTTGACCGGAACCCCGGCCTGGCTGCAGGTGATCCATGGGCAGAACGTCAGCAACCGCGTGCGCGGCGTGCGCACCGAGGCCGCGCAGCACCGCGCAGCGTTCCCGGGTCAGCTCGACGGCGTCACCGACACCCGACCCGGGCGTCTCTGGCTGGATCGCTCGGTGCTGCGTCCGCTGCGGGAGCTGCGCGACTCGAGCCGGGCGATCGGCAAGCGGGTGATCCTGCGGATCGGCGGGAAGAACTCGCTTGACCGGGTCAAGCAGGCGGTGCGCCGGTTCGGATGAGAGGGCTGGCGGGCGGACGCCGCGGCCCGTCCGCTCGGCTGATCAGCGCGCTGCCCACTGATCAGCGCACTGCCCCAGAGGCGCTCTGAGGCGCGTCTTCGCTCCCTACCAGACCGCTCCGCGGCCAGCGATCCCAACGCCGACGTGGCTGCGCTGATGTCGGGAACTGCTGCGCGTCGGCACTCGCAATGCTGCGCGTCGCGCCGCACAAGCCGATTGCGACGAAGAGCAACCCCGTTGCGATGGGGAAGGAGAATCCGTCGAAGAACGCGAGCAGCAGCGCCGCGGTCGCCACCGACACTGCAAGAGCGCGACCGATCAGCCGCGTGTCTTCGAGCGCGCCACCGCGTCCGGCGCTCGCACCGCTCCAGATCGCGGCAAGCAACAGAGCGGCGAACGCAAGCGTGCCGAGCAAGCCAGTCTCAATGAGGATGCCCAGCCACTGATTGTCGAAGATGAGATACCGCGGCAGCAGCGTGCCCGCCCCCACTCCGATCAGCGGGGAGGCACTGAGGAACACAGGCGCCATCTCTAGGCCTACCTGGCGGGACAGGGTGCTCGTGTCCGCGCCCACCCCGGCGAACATTCCCACGATCGTGCCGTACAGCCCCGGTGTGGCCACCATCACCGCGCCGCCCAGCAACACGCCGCCTGCGACGACCACGACCCGAAAGCGCTTGGGCAGGGCGGGGATCATCAGCACGATCGCCACGACAAATCCGATCAGGGTCGACCGCGACACCGCCAGGAACGAGGCCGCCGCGAGCAGCCCGAGGAAGAGCCACCAGCGTAGCCGCTGCGATTCCTGCCGATGACTCACGCGCAGCATCGCCACCGCAAGGGCAAGCGGCACCGCGATTGAGAGCGCGGTGCCGTATTCGAGCGGATGCGTCGCGGTGGCCGATGACCTCAGGAACATTCCTCGCGTGTCCACCCCGCCCGCCGACTCCGAGAAGCCGGGCAGCGCGTCGAAGGGCTCGAGAAAGCTCTGACCAGTCAAGAACTGCGCGATACCGAGCGCGGCCAGCGAGGAGCAAGTGATCACGATGCGCTGCACCATCGCCAGCAGCTCGTTCATCGAGCGAATGCCGTCGATGGCCACCAGCACCACGCCACTCCACGACAGCAACCTCAGCACAGACGAGATCGCAGGACTGACCTGATCAGCCGGCTGTCCGCGCAGCAGCGCGACCGCGAACCCGATCAAGACGATGACGAAGAACACCGCCAATGCGACGCGCACGGGCTGACGCACGGGGTCGAGATCGACGCTCGGGGACTGCACGCGGGTGAAGCCCCACCATAAGAAGAGGACGATCCCCCACAGGAACTGCGGACGCCCATATGCGCCGAGAGCGCTGAGAGCGAGGTTCGACGGCAGCGCAACCAGCAGCACGAGGTACACCGTCAACATGGCTACCGCCGACACACCCCGTCGACTGCGCATGCCACGGTGGGTGCTGGCCGAGATCGGGATCGGGACCGCGGCCTGTGCCGCTCGACTCACGGCATCCTCGCCGCAGGCTCGGGAACACGGCGGGTCTTCGGGTCCTCGCGCGGACCCGAAGCATCCTCCTGGACGTCGGTTCCGACCGCGGCGTCGATGATGTCCTCGTCGTCAATCGCCCGATTCGCCTCCTGCGCTTGTCCGTCACCGTCATCGGGCAGTACGATCCCCGGCGGCACCCGGCGCTTGCGCCCGCGACGGCGCGAACGCGAACGCGCGAGACCGTCGATGAGGGCAACCAGAAGCAGAGTCAGCACTCCGACGCCCAGGCCGGCGCCGCCTGCCGCGACCATCCGGTTCTTGGTACCAACCACTCCCTCGCTGTCCTGCGTAAGGGTGACCAGGGTGATGCGTTCGGCGTCCGGGATGCGCTCCGTGCTCTGAATGTCGCGGAGAGTCGTGTCGGTCAGTCTCACCAGCTCCTCCACCGCCTGACCAGCCGCTGCGTCGCTTTGAGAAACTGCGGTGATCAGCAGCACGGGGCCTGAGCTGAGTGGGTCACGGGTGACGGTGATCTCGACATCCGGATGCGCGTCGTTCACATCGGCGAGCACGTCCGGCGCCCCCATCTTGCGCGTCAGTACGTCGGCGGCTTGCGAGAGACCCCCCACGTACAGGAACGGATTCGCGTCTTCGGGGATTGTGGCGGGTCCGGGCAGCATGAGCTGTGTCGCCGTGCGGGTGAAGTCGACCTTGACGACTGTCCAGACACCATACGCGGCAGCCGCCGCGACGAGCACTCCTACGACGAGGACGTACCAGCGCCTGCGCAGCGCACCCATCATGTCGGCGATGTTCATACGTTCGCTGCCCCTTCGGTTGCACGCACTGTGCGCACTACTGACCGTCTCGCGCGCAACTGATCGATGCCGGCTCTTCCCTGTCCGCGGTGAGGCACATCGGAGCCTCGGTCGTAGCGCCAGGTGAGGACGAGACCGCTCAGGATCGCCCCGGCAGCGCCGAGCGCGATCAAGGCGAGCAGTTGCATACCTGGGCTGGGTGCGACGTGCTCGATATCCATGGACAGCGGCTCGACCTCATACTGCACCCGAGCATCGACGTCGATGCCGATCGCCTTCTGCTGAGCGTCGGCGGCGGCGAATACGCGGTCGATTGTAAGCTCCTGCTGCTCTCGAACCCATTCGCGAGTGGTGCCGACTATGTCGATCGCGACCTCGGCGAGGCGATACGACACTGACCATTGCCCGCCCACATCCGGCACGCCCACGAACACCCCCTCGCGCACCCCGATGCCGTACGGCCGCGCATCGGCATCCGAGTAGCGCACGCGGGTGATGTTCTGATCGGCCTCGCTGGCAACCGTCGCGGCAAAGGTGATGATGCCGGGTTCGGCAGAGCCTCCCTCATCGAGGGCGGCTCCAGTGGGCAGGGTGAACGCGATCGTCGTCCGGGTGGTGTATACACCCGACGACGACAGCAGCT
This sequence comes from Microbacterium sp. nov. GSS16, assembly GCF_028198145.1. Taxonomy (NCBI): domain Bacteria; kingdom Bacillati; phylum Actinomycetota; class Actinomycetes; order Micrococcales; family Microbacteriaceae; genus Microbacterium; species Microbacterium sp. nov. GSS16. Next base: position 242,451 of record NZ_CP116338.1, read on the forward strand.
GCCAGCTGGCGGCGATCGTCGCCACCGCGATGAGCGCCACGATGATCCATCGTCGCCGTAACATCCCCTGCATATCGCGCATGATCACGCGATCCCCTTCCCCAACTCAGTCAGTCCCCACTGGCGCTTTGAGTTGAGAGCAGCTCGTCGCCGAGCTTCCCCTGTATGAGGATCGTACCAATGCCCGCGTCACCGCGACACCCCTGACCCTCGACGCCGATGCCTCCTCGTGATTCACTGGGGCGGGGAGAGTCCGTTCGAGCTGGGGAGCATCGGGCCATGGGACGACGAGACGTCGGAAGAGTGATGGTGATGAGTGTCGCGATCGCGGTGGGGGCGGTAGCGGTGGCGTGCGTGCCGGTGCGCCATGAGAGTGAGCCGTCGGTGCCGACCGACAGCGCGGCGCCGCAGGGTGCGACGCGGGCGCTCGACTTGCCGCGTGTGCCGTGGGAGGGGGGATCGGCGTACTGGACGCAGTTCCCGGATGCTGTCGACTGGACCGCCCCATCGTTCTTTCCCATCGTGATCTGGTTCAACGGCGTCACTGACGACAGCGAAGTGCGGTGGGACAAAGCGCACGGCATCAACACCTACGCGGGAATGTGGGAGGGCACCGACTTCGCACTGTTTCCACGAAACGACGTCTATTGGATCGGCGAGCGGCTGAACGACACCTTCAACGCGGACTCACCGCATTGGCCGGGCGTGTTCCTCGACGATGAGGTCGATGGGCGCTACTCCCCCGCCGAGGGTCTGGCGCTGCTGCGAGGACTGCAGCGCGAGCACGGTGGAGCCGACAAGTTCACCTGGGCGAACTTCACGCAACTCGTCATCGGCGAGGACCTCGACGTGCCGGTGCAGGAGCAATACGTGAGCACCCCGGATGTCATCTCGGTGGACATGTACTGGTACACGATCCCGTTCTGCGACTGGCAGCCGTACCGGGGAGAGACATACATCGACCCCGTGCCGCAGGAGAGCTGCCGCACCGCCTCCAGCTATGGCCGCGTTCTCGGTGGGCTGGCGGTGCGTGACGAAGCTGACGGCCAACCGCGTCCACGCTGGGGTGTGGTCGAGAATCTCAACGGCTTCTCTGGCGCTGAGCACGTCCGTTACATCACCCCTGACGAACTCAAGGGCGCCGCGATGAACTCGATCATCAACGAGGCACGGGGCCTGCTCTGGTTCAACCAGTCCTTCTCGGGAGACTGCGAGAGCTCGGGCGTCGTCCGCCAGGCGCAGATCGAGGGCGATTCCTTCTGCGGTGCGAAGCAGGTGGAGGCGATGGGAGAGGTCAACCGGCTAATCCAAGACCTCGCTCCCGTGATCAACACCCAGTCGTACGTCTGGGACTTCGGCGAGGGGCTCGACACGATGCTGAAGGTAGACGACGGGCACGCCTACGTGTTTGCCATGACCGACGGCGGCAATGGCCGGCGCAGTCTCACGCTGCCCGACGGCATCCGCGGCACACGAGCCGACGTCGTCGGCGAGGATCGTCGGCTCGAGGTGCGCGATGGCGTGCTCGCCGACGACTTCAGCGCAGAGTCCAGCTTCCACATATACCGAATACCACTCTGACCCGTTCTCGGACGTCGTGCTCGGGTCGGCCGGCCATCCTCTAAATTGAAGATCGCGACGGCGATCTCGCCTTCAAGAAAGGGTTTCGACCTATGTGGCGAAAGCTCATCGGCAAGTCCCCACGACAGGTGGTGCAGCGTGCCGTGCAGCGCGTTGCCCAACGCCTCGACCTCGACGAACTCGCCTTCCCCCTGCTCGACCGTGATCTCGCCGATTCGCAAGGTGGGACGGCTGCCGGTAGCGAGCTGCCCGGCCCCGCTTCGGCCCAGACTGTACCAAGCGGCGCTGGGCGGCGCGTCGCGTGGCTGGCCTATCCTCCGCAGTCGGGCTCGGGCGGGCACACCACGATGTTTCGGATGATGGAAGCGTGCCGGGCGGCGGGGTTCGAGAACACGTTGCTGCTATACAACCGCTACGGCAATGACCTCGCCGAGAGCGCCGCGACCGTGCGCCGCGCCTGGCCGTGGCTGCAGTGCGAAATCGCCTTCGTGCCCGAGCGGATCGAGGGGTTCGACGCGGTGGTCGCCTCGGCCTGGTCGACCGCACATGTCGCGGTCACGCGTATGGCGCCGGGCACCCAGGGGCTCTACTTCGCGCAGGACTTCGAGCCGTTCTTCTACCCACGCGGCGGCGAATACGCGATGGCTGAGGACAGCTACCGCCTGGGTCTGCACATCGTCTCGCTCGGCGCCATGGTGCGCGACAGCATCCGCGAGCACACCGCCGTGGAATCGACGATGATCCCGTTCGGAGTGGATCGAGAGGTGTATCACGCGCTGCCCGGCACGCGCCGCAGGTCGGGAGTGCTGTTCTATGCCAAGCGCGGGAACGACCGGCGCGGCTACCGACTCGCGATCCTCGCCCTGCGCGAATTTCACCGCCGGCACCCTGACGAGCCGATCCACGTCTACGGAGACATGGCGGGCGACCTCGACGTGCCGGTCATCGACCACGGGAGCCTTCGCCCATCCGAGCTCAATGAGCTCTACAACAGCGTTGTGACCGGTCTCGCACTGTCGTTCACGAACATCTCGCTCGTCGCCGAAGAGATGCTCGCAGCGGGGGCGGTGCCGGTCGTCAACGACTCACCGCAAGCGCGGGCCGACCTGTCGAACCCCCATGCGCTCTGGGCGCCGGCCACCCCCGCGGGGCTTGCCGGCGCGTTGGGTGCGGCGGTGTCGCGGCTTGACCGCGACGATCACGCCCAGCGGGTCGCGCAGAGTGTGAAGACGGCCGCGTGGGACGAGACCGGGGCGCGATTCGCCGGCATTCTCACCGCCGTGCTGGACTCACCACGCAGATGACCGTCGCTGTCGCTGACGTACGCTAGCCCGGCAGGCCGAGGTAGGCCTCCAACTCCGCCAGACCGACGTTCTCGGTCGCGGACGAGGTCGAATCGACGGTGAACCGCACCGAGGTGATCGATCGCGCGGGGAAGGCGACGATGGTCGCCGAACCGTCATTGTTCAGAGCAGGCACCGCCACCGTCGAGCCGTCCGAGAAGCGCAGCTTGCCGCCCGTCACCCGATCGGCCGGGTTGGGACGGTCGTAGAGGTAGATGCGGTCAACCTGCACCGCGGCCGACCACGACAGATCGAGCCAAGCACCGGCGCGCTCGCCGTTCGACGACCACTCCGCTGTGCCATTGGCCGGCCACCCGGAGATCACCGCGTCGATGGCTCGGGTGGCTCCCTGGCCGGTCGCCTGCGACGAGGCCATGATGTTCGCATTGCGGGCGACATTAGGGCCGGAGTACGGGTCGGGTCCTGCCGTCGGCGTCGGCTCGGGAGCAGGCGGGGGTGGTGGCGGCGGAGGCGCCGTCGGGTCACCATCGTAGGCCTCGAACTCCGCCAGTCCTGCATTCTCGGTGGCCGACGAGGTCGTGCGGACCGTGAAGCGCAGGGTCGTGGTGGCTCGCGCGGGGAACGTGACAATCGTCGCCGAACCGTCGTTGTTGAGCGCTGGGACGTCGACGCTCGAACCGTCCGAGAACAGCAGTGTGCCGCCTTGAATGTGATCGACCGGGTTCGGGCGGTCGAAGAGGCGCACACGGTCGACCTGTCGAGCGCTCGACCATGACAGTTCGGCCCACGCGCCGGCACGCTGTCCGTTCGACGACCACTCCGCCCCGGCGTTGGCAGGCCATCCGGCGATCACGGCATCGATCGCCGCGGTGATGGGCTGACCTGCCGCCTGCGTGGACGCGGAGATGCGCGCGTTGCGCGCGAGGTTGGGCCCGTTATAGGGGGCGGGCCCGGCTACCGGCTCGGTACCCGGCTGCGGGACTGCTGCGGGATCGCCGTGGTAGACCTCGAGCTCGGCGAGGCCCGCGTTCTCTGTCGCCGACGATGTCGAGTCGACGGTGAAACGCAGGGAGGTGGTGTTCCGCGCGGGGAAGGTGATGAGCGTCGCCGAGCCATCGTTGTTCAGCGCGGGCACCGCGACCGTCGACCCGTCTGAGAAGCGCAGCGTTCCGCCTTGAATATGGTCTGCGGGGTTCGGTCGGTCGTACAGCCGGACCCGGTCGACCTGCTGCGGGACCGCCCAGGATAGAGCGATCCAGGCTCCGCTGCGCTGACCGTTCGATGACCATTCCGCACCCCCGTTCGCCGGCCACCCCGCGATCACGGCGTCGATGGCCGCGGTCGCCGCCTGACCGGGCGCCTGGGAAGACGCCGCCACGCTGGCGTTGCGCGCGGTGTTCGGGCCAGAGTACTGCGCAGGGCCGGGAACCGGGGTCGGCTCGGGCGTCGGCTCGGGATCGGGATCAGGGTCGGGCGCTGGGACGGGATCGCCGTTGTACGCTTCGAACTCGGCGAGCCCGACGTTCTGGGTGGTCGACGACGTCGAGGTGACGGTGAACCTCACCGAGGTGACGGTGCGCGCCGGGAACATCACAACTGTCGTGGAACCGTCATTGTTGAGCGCGGACACCGTCACGATCGAACCGTCGGAGAACCGCAGGGTTCCGCCCTGCACGTGGTCGGCCGGATTGGGGCGATCGTACAGGTGCACGCGATCGATCGGCTGCCCGGCCGGCCAGTGCAGCTCGATCCACGCGCCGGCGCGCTGGCCGTCGGACGACCACTCGGCGAGGCCGTTCGCGGGCCAGCCGCTGATGATCGAGTCGATTGCACGCGTCGCGCCCTGACCGGCCGCCTCAGACGACGCAGCGATGGTGGCGTTGCGTGCAACGTTCGGTCCCGCGTACGGGGCCGGACCAGCTACGGGCGTGGGGCCGGAGTCTTCGACCGGCGACGGGTCGCCGTGGTACACCTCGAACTCGGCGAGGCCGACGTTCTGCGTGGTCGACGATACCGCCGTCGCTGTGAACCTCACGGAGGTGACGGTTCGCGGCGTGAAGGTGACGACGGTCGAAGTGCCGTCGTTGTTCAATGCAGGTACCTCGACGGTCGAACCGTCGGAGAACCGCAGCGTTCCCCCCGTCACCTGGTCGGCGGAATTGGGACGGTCATGCAGGTGCACCCGGTCGATCAGCTGGCCTGCCGACCAGTTGAGAGCGATCCACGCACCGGCGCGCTGTCCCAGCGACACCCACTCCGCCCCGCCACTGCCCGGGTAGCCGCCGACGACTCCGTCGATCGCGCGGACGGCCTCCTGACCAGTGGCGTGCGTCGACGCCTGCACTTTGGCGTTGCGCGCCAGATCGGGGCCGTTATATGGCGCCGGACCAACGACGGGCAGCACGTCGGCGACGAGTGGGGCCCGGTACTGTCGCTCGGCCCAGTCGGCGACGACGCCGCTCGGGCATCCGTCGCCGGAGTTGCACAGTTCCGGATCGTGCGCGGCGTAGCTCCGCAGGGTCTCGATCTTCCGCACGAGGTCCGCGTCGGCCACGTTCGGAGCCTGCGACACCACCCCGTAGTCCTGGTACGAGCGCACCTCTCCGGTGAAGCCGAAGAGCGCCTGCAGGGCGATCGTGCTCCCGGCGGTGTGATCGGAGTGGTTGTTCTGCTCCGGCCGGGCATCCTGAGTGCGGATCACCTGCGGCTGCACCTGGGACACGACGGCCGCGAGCGTCTCGATGAGCTGCGGCAGTGTGTACGTCTGCGACGCGTCCACCGCGGAGATCGAAGGGATCGCGCCTGTCCAGAGTCTCATCAACGACTGATTGCCCGTGCCGGCCGTGCCGTTGCCCTGGATCCCCCCGTCGGGGAGGCGCAGATAGATGAAGGCGGATCGGCCGCCGGCGAGAGCCGCCGTGGCCACGGATCTGCCTGCGTAGGTGCGGTTCTGCAGCTGCCACGCCGTCTCAGGCGCCAGCCCCAGCATGTGCGCGTAGGCGGCGCGTGGCCCCGCCTCCCGCTCCTGCCAGTAGCTCGTGGGCATCCCCACGTCACCGGCAGTGAGGAAGACGGTCGTGACGCAGGCACCGGCGTCGAGGTCGTGCTGTATGTCCGGGTTCATGAACAGCAGGTCGTCGTCCTGATGGGCGACGATCGTCAGAGATCTGCTCGTGCACGCGTCCGCTGCCTGCGCCGGCAGAGCCGCCAGACCTGTGAGCGTCGCGGCCATGACTGTCACGGTGGCCGCGGAAAGCGCCCTCGCCAGTCGTCCCCTTGTTCTGAACACGGCAGATCCCCAGTGCGTGTCGACATCCGCCTCGCAGCGGATGATCCCATAGACAGTCACCCCAGATGACTGCTTGCACTGACTCTAGTGCTCGCGCGTCTCGCGCACAATGCGAACCATGCTGGCGACGATCGCGCCGTTCACCTAGCCTTTCCCTATTACTGGGGGTGATCATCGTGGCCAAGCCCTACGTTCTGTGCGCGCTCATCGCCGCGTTCGGCGTCATGCTGATCGGCTGTACTGCCTCGGCGGGCGCGCCGACGCCGTCCACCGCGCCGCCTTCCATCACGCCAACCGATAGAACATCGCCGGCTGCGGCCTCCATCGTCAACGCGCCGCTGAGCGCGGAGGCACTCGAACGAGTTGACGAGCAGCGCATCTTCTTCGCCCACCGCTCGGTCGGAGAGGACATAGTGACGATGGGTCTGCCGCAGGTCTTCCGCCGATACGATGTCCCGCCGCTGCGCGTGGTCGACGGGCTGCCCGACGGCGCGGGGTCACTGGGCAACCACTGGCTGGATCAGACCGACGATCCCGGCACCAAACTCGACGACTTCAAGACGTGGATCCGCGATGAAGGCGTGCCTGCGCACGCCGATATCGCCGTGATGAAACTGGGGTACGTCGATGTGACCGCCGACACCGACGTGCTGGCGCTATTCGACGCCTACCGCTCGATGATGGAGGAGCTTGAGAGCGCGTACCCCCAACTCACGTTTCTGCACGTGACCGTATCCGTGACCGACTGGGTTCCCGAGAACAACGCCGCGATCGAGAGGTACAACCAGCTGATGCGCGCGGAGTATGGGGCGGGCGGTCTGCTGTTCGACCTCGCCGCCGCGATCTCGACGTGTTCCGATGGCGAAGCGAATCTCCACGTCACCGAGAGAGGCCAGGCCTACCACCGGATCTGCCCGGAATACACGAGGGACGGCGGCCATCTGAACGAGCGCGGAGCTGAGGTGGCAGCGGAGGAGTTCCTCCGGCAACTCGCGGCGATCAGCCGCTGAGCCGACGAACGGCCCGCCCTCTGGCCGCGGGCGTTTCTGGCTCGCTGGCTTGCACATCGGGCGCACCGTGGCTTGCCACCTCACGCAGCACCCGCGCGTGGGCAGACAGCATCGTTTCGAGCGCGAATGCCTCCGGCAGCGCCGCTCGCGGCCGTGACGAGCGTTCTGCCTGACGGTTCAGCGCTTCGGCGAATATCGTGCGATTGCTCTGGCGCCAGCGGCGTCGCTCGCGTGCGACGGCCCAATGCGAGACGTCGCGACTCGCACGAGGCACCACTTCGCCCATTTGCGCGTCGGCCGCGATCAGCTGTGCAGCGAAGCCGACGTCCGAGAGCACGACGGGCACGCCCATCGCCACCGCCTCCAGCGCCACCATCGGCCCGCCCTCGGCGAACGAGTCCAACGCGAAGAGGTCGGCACCCGCCAGCAGCGCATCGGGATCGGAATCGGCGAGCAGATGCACTCGATGCCCGAGCGGATGCCGCCGTCGCACGGCATCCGCTCTGCGCACCTCGAGCCAGCTTTCGGGCGCTCCGGCGATGATCAGACGCAGTCGCGGATCGGCCTGGGCGGCGAGCAGGAAGGCGTCGACCAGCCCCGCAGCATTCTTCTGATCGCTGTACCGCTGCAGCCCTAGGACAAGCACATCGTCGTCGGCGATCGGGGCGCCGACGGCGGCCGACACCTTCGCGCGCGCCGCGACGCGGGATGGTCGCAGGCGAGACGTCGTACCGGGGACGCCGTTGACCACGACATGCACATCGCGCGATCCGAGCCGAGCGATGAAGAAGTTTCGCACTGCGGCACTCACCGCGATGCTGGGCCCCGCGTCCGCGGTGAATTCCGTGAGCGCCAGCCAGACGCGCCGGCTCAGGTACGCCTCCATCGCGTGGAACACCATGACGCTTCGGCGGGCATACGGGGCCAGCGCAGCGAGCAAGTCCGGTTCGAGGCGGTGCACCTGGATCACATCGGGATTGCTGCGACGGACGTGCTCGGCCAGCATCTCGTTCGGCACCAGCGAAACACGCGCGCCCTGAGCGCGGATCTCGTCGGCGCAGCGCCCGCCCGCGGTGCAGACGACCTCCACCTCGATGCCATGAGCGGGAAGGCCGAGGGCGAGGGCGGCGACGACCGTCTCCACTCCGCCCGAGTCGAGCGCCCCCGCGACGATCATGCAGGTCGTGCCGCTCACTGCAAGGCGCCGCAGGTCAGCGTCGCGCGGTGCTGCGGAGGCGTCGCAGCGCGCCGCCTCGGCGCAGGCCGCGGTTTCGGCCGCGGCGCCATCCCGCGGCACGCACGGCAGCCCGCCGGGGAGACGGAGCGCGTTCATCGCGCGTCGCCAGTGCCCGAAACGATAACGCGGCGGGATGACGTCGGTGATGATGGTCAGCGCCTGCAGCACGATCCAGGGGGCGCCGTCGCGCAGCCGAGTTCGGCGACGATCACGCTCCACTGCGCACAAGACGAAGCTCCCGTCGTCCCCATGACCACATCGAGGCGCCGTAGACCGCGACAGCGGCTGCGCCGCCGACCAGCAGCGCGGCGATCGGCTCATCGATGAGCATCCGCGCCCCGGTGGCGACCGCGATGGCCGGAATCGCGCCCAGCGTGGGGGCGAGCGCGTCACGCAGGACCTGTCGGATACGTACGCCCGATGCGCGCAGCACGATCAGGTGCATCGGCAGGATGACGATCACCGAGACCGCGACATGCACCCAGGCAGCGCCTTCGATGCCATAGCCGGGGATGGTCATGATCATGCCCGCAGTGAGCAGCACGATCCAGACGATCTGAATGTAAAGCACCGGCCGCGACCGGCCCTGCGCGTAAAGGAACCCCGTGGCGATATCGAACACCACGCGAAGCGCGCCGTAGATGCCCAGCGCTGCGAGCACCGGCGCCGCGGGCAGCCACCGTTCGCCATAGAGAACGCTGATCACCGGTGCGCTGAGCGTTGCGAGAAGCCCACACGTCGGCAGCGCGAGCGCCCAGCCGATTGCCATGAGCTTCGAGACAGCGTGGCCGGCATCGTCGGTACGAGAGAAATACGGCAGTGAGATCGAGCGCACGACCTGCGAGAGCGCGCTCATCGGCCAGCTGGAGATGTTGAACGCCAGGGTGTAGAAACCGAGCGCCGTGACGCCGGCCATACGTGCGAGCACGATGTTGTCGACGTTCAGCAGCGCCCAGGCGATGAGGTTCGCAATGGCGATCGGCAGACCGAACGCCAGGATCGGGCGGAGCCGTTCGCGGTCGAGACCGAAACGGGGCCGCACTCCCGCAAGAACGAACTGCAGGGTCGACGCGGTCAGCTGTGCCGTCACCCGCCCGATCGCCAGGCCGATCACGCCGAAGCCGAGACCGACGAGGGTGAGGGTCACGGCAGTGTAGACGACGAAGTCGACGACGCCGATCCAGAACAACTCGCGCTGCTGGAAGCGGCGCAGCATCATGGCGTACGGCACGATGCTCACGCCGGCGAGGAAAAGCGTCAGCGAGAGGATCGCCAGAGCGGGGGCGGCTTCGACGCTGCCCAGCAGCTCTGCGAGACCGGTGCTCGTCACCATGGTGAGCGTGGTGGTGACCACTCCGGTGATCAGCCCGAGTGTCGCGATCGTCGGCGCGATCCGCTCGGGCTCCTCGCTGCGCACCAGATCCGACGACAAGCCCAGATCGGCCACTGTCATGACGATCGACTGCACCGCCAGCGCGATCGCGAACACGCCGAACTGCTCGGGGGTGAGGATGCGCGCCAGGATGATCCCCACGACCAGGCTCCCGGCGCGAAGCACGATCGAGCTCACGCCGCTCCACGCCGCTCCCCGCACCGCCCGTGTGCGCAGCGAACGATCGTCGCCCGCGGTGCTTCGGCCTGCGCGCTCACGCAACGACATGACCGAGCATCTCGCGGTTGTCGTAGTCCTGCGTCACCACACGGCCGGGTACACCCGCCACCAGCGCGCGCGGCGGCACGTCGCGCGACAGCACCGTGCCCGCCGAGATCGTCGCGCCGTTGCCGACGCGGATCGCTCCGACGATCGTCGCGCCGGGACCGATCCATACACTGTCGCCGATCTCGGGCAGACCCTGGTCGCCGCGCGACGCGCGCTGTCCGATCGTCACGTTCTGGTGAATCACCACGTTTCTGCCGATCTTCGCACCGCCGATGATCACCCCGTGGCGGTGCATCAGGAGCAAGCCCGGCCCGATGTCTGCCTTCGGAGAAATGTCGCAGTGATCCACGTGCGTCGTCCAACGGTTCCAGACCCTGTGGAGGATGACCAGTGGCAGCGCTGCGAGCGGCGCGCGCGCTCGCATCCGCTCAGCGAACCGCCCGAACCTGTGGCATGCCACGCAGTGCAGCTCGGAGTTCGAGAGCACGAAGCCGATGCGGCGCGGCAGCGACGTGCGTTCGCCGTCGAGAAAGGATGCGGTCATGCGCGCGAGGTCAGCGGCGAGCGGGTTGCGTCGGCGCCCCTCGATGCTCTTGAACATCGCCGTGTCGCCGTCAGGAGCGTGTCTTGGCCGCGATGAAGCGCGCAAGGTTCTCGATCGAGTCGAGATTCTCGGGAACCGACTCGTCATCGTCGACGTGCAGCCTGAATTCCGCTTCGAGGAACTCGATCAGCTCGAGCACACCCGTCGAGTCGATCACTCCCGTCTCGAGCAGAGAGTCCGTTCGCAAAGGCATCCGGTCGGCATCGCCGAACAGGAAGCTGCTGAGGATGAAATCCTCGATGCGCGCGTCGACAGTGAGCATGGTCGTTCCCCTTTTGTCCCCTACGCGGCGATTGCCGTTCCCCCTAGAACGACCCTCTTGTCCCCAGACCCGCGTGCTCTATTGTGCTTAGCACGGCTGCATGCCGTGCGTCGCTCAGCCAGAAGGATACTCCATGATCCCCTGCATGTCTGCTCTTTCGACCTCCGCCGCGGGCGGGTGCTGACATGTGCGGCGTGTGCGGCGTCTACGACCCGGATGGGGCTGCCCCGCTCGAGCTGATCCTGCGCATGATGACCGCGCTCCGCCACCGGGGGCCCGACGGCAGTGGATGGTACCGCGACGACGTCATGGCGCTCGGGCACACCCGGCTGTCGATCGTCGACCTCGCGGGGGGCACCCAGCCCATGGCTGGCGAGGAGGAGCGGGTGTGGGTGGTCTTCAACGGCGAGATCTTCAACCACGTCGAGCTGGCACGCGAGCTGACCGCCCGCGGGCATCGGTTCCGGACCGCCAGCGACACCGAGGTGATCGTGCACGCCTGGGAGGAGTGGGGGCCCGACTGCTTCCGCCGTTTCAACGGCCAGTGGGCGCTCGCTCTGTGGGACCGGGTCGCGCGGCAGCTGGTGCTCTCGCGCGACCGTTACGGCATCCACCCGCTGTTCTACGCTGCCACCGGGCGGCGCGTCGCCTTCGCCTCCGAGATCAAGGCGCTGTTCTGCGATCCGGGCGTCCGCCGCGAGCTCGACCCCGACGGCCTCGATGACCTGCTGACGACCTGGTCGGCCGGCGCTCCGCGAACGCTGTTCGAGGGCATCCGGCAGGTGCTGCCAGGCACCTGGCTGACGATCGACGCGCGCGGGATGACGACCGGCGAGTACTGGGCGCCCGCGTTCCCGCCGCAGGGCTCGGAGCCCGACCGCGACATCGACGAGAACACAGAGCGCCTGCGGGAGGCCGTCGTCGACGCGACCAGACTGCGGTTCCAACGCAGCGACGTGCCGGTCGGCGCGTATCTGTCCGGCGGGATCGATTCAGCGGTCACCGCAGCCGTCATCGCCGGATTCGCCGACACCGAGGTGCACACCTTCTCTCTGCGGTTCACCGACGCCGAGTTCGACGAGGGCCATCACCAGCAGCTCATGCACGAGCGACTGGGCACGGCCCATCGCGAGCTCGTGGTCAGCGGCCGCGACATCGCAGAGGCGCTGCCCGAGGTGGTGTGGCACGCCGAGAGTGCGCTGCTGCGCGCTGCACCCGCCCCCATGATGCTGCTCTCCCGGCTCGTGCACGCCGAGGGCTACAAGGTGGTGGTCACCGGCGAGGGCGCCGACGAAGTGCTCGCGGGCTACGACATCTTCCGTGAGGCGAAGGTGCGTGCGCTGATGGCCGAGGAGACGGATCCGGATGCCAGGCTGCGCCTGGTCGAGCAGCTCTACCCCTGGATGCGGCGCTCGCCCGCTCAGGTGCCGGCGTTCGCCCAGTCGTTCTTCAACCGTCCCTTCGACCCCGACGATCTCGTCCTCTCGCACCGCCCGCGCTGGCAGACCACGTCCTCGATCCAGTCGATGCTCGCGCCCGACCTGCGCGTATCCGGAAGCGCCGCAGCCGATCGCGTGATCGCAGCGATCCCCGCCGGCGCCGACCGGTGGGATCCGCTGTCTCGAGCGCAGTGGCTCGAGATGCGCACCCTGCTGCCCGGCTACCTGCTGTCATCGCAGGGCGATCGGATGCTGATGGCCGCCTCGGTCGAGGGACGCTTCCCGTTTCTCGATCATCGGGTCTTCGAGGTCGCCGCGCGCATCCCGGCCGAGCAGAAGCTGCGCGGGCTCGACGAGAAGCACCTGCTCAAGCGGGCGTTCGCCGACCTGGTGCCGGCGGAGATCATCGACCGGCCCAAGCAGCCCTACCGCGCGCCCGACGCGGCGAGTATCTTCGTCGCTGACGCGCCCGGCCGGCTGACCGAGGCGACGTCGCCCGACGCGGTCACCGCCGCGGGCATCTGGGACCCGCGTGCCGTGCAGCTGCTCTGGGACAAGGCACTACGCAGCGGCGGACGCGGCATGGGCAACACCGACAACATGCGGGTGATGGCCGTGCTGACCTCGCAGCTGCTGCACCAGATGCTCGTGCAGGACTGGCGTGCGCCCGAGCCGACGCCGCCCACACCGGTCGCGGCGTTCCACCGCACCACGATCGGCACCCGAGAGCCGGTTGATCACAGGATGTCCGGTATGGGGCCGGCTGACCAGGGGAGATGACATGACGGATTTCGGAGCACAGAGCCTCGCGATCGACGAGGCCGCGGAGGTCGAGCGCATCTGCGAGCGCCTACGGCGCTACGTGTCGGCGGCGCGTCGCCGTGGGCTGGTGGTTGCGGTGTCGGGCGGCATCGACTCCAGCGTCGTAGCCGCACTCAGTGCGCGCGCGCTGGGACCCGAGCGAGTCTTCGCCCTGCACCTGCCCGAGCAGGAGTCGTCGAGCGAGACACTGTCGTACAGCACCGAACTCACCGACTGGCTCGGCGTGGACTCGGTCGTCGAGAACATCACGCCGATCCTCACGGCCGCCGGCTGCTATCGCCGACGCGACGACGCGATCCGCTCGGTGATCCCGCAGTTCGGCGAAGGGTGGAAGTCGAAGATCGTGCTGCCGAGCGTGGTGGACTCGGATGCTCTGCGGCTGTTCTCGGTGGTCGCCGAATCGCCTCAGGGCGAGCAGGTGACCGCGCGACTGACGTCTGCCGCTTACCTCGAGATCGTCGCCGCCTCGAACTTCAAGCAGCGCACTCGCAAGATGCTCGAGTACTATCACGCCGATCGTCTGAACTACGCGGTGGCGGGAACCCCCAACCGACTCGAATACGACCAGGGATTCTTCGTCAAGCTCGGCGACGGCGCCGCCGACATAAAGCCCATCGCCCACCTGTACAAGACTCAGGTCTATGCGCTCGCAGCGTACCTGGGCGTGCCAGAGTCGATCCGCTCGCGCCAGCCCACCACCGACACCTACTCGATGCCGCAGTCGCAGGAGGAATTCTACTTCTCGCTCCCCTACTCGCTAATGGATCTATGCCTGTTCGGACTGAACCACGGCGTCGATGCAGAGACGGTGGCGACAGCCGCGGATCTTCGCCCCGATCAGGTCGAGCGCGTCTTCCGCGACATCGAGCAGAAGCGACGCAGCACCGCCTACCTGCATGAGGCACCGGTGCTCATCGAGCCGGTCGAGGAGCGGTCCCGGCTGGAACTCGTCTGACCTGCCGCCGGATGCCGTCGGTGCGATCTGCGCGGCACCGGGCAGCGCGCCGGCGTGCGCGATCGCCAAGGCGACCTCACCCAGACGGCGTGAGAGGGCGTGCACGACGAGGTCGGGACTCACTCGAGCCCCGACCCAGCCCGACAGCTGCACGTCCCACGCCTGCGTCGGCCCGAGCGCACGCACGGTGATCTCCGCCCAGGGAACGGCGTCGCCGACCCGTGCAACGCCCAGCGCTTTCCACGCTGCCTCCTTCACCGCGAAGCGCTCTGCCAGGGCACCGGCCGGGTGGGGTGCCTGAGCGGAAGCCGCCCGTTCATCGGATGAGAACCAGCGCGTGGTGAAGGAGTTGCCACGGGTGTGCATGAGGTGCGCGAAGCGCGGTACGTCGACGATGTCGACGCCCACTCCGTGCAGCCGTGCCTCAACCATCGAGGCCGGCGATGATCCGAACGAGTTCGACGGCGGCGATCCGGCCGCCGGCCTCGTTGAGATGCCCGGCATCGGCGCTGAGCGCCGCATTCATCACGTGGTACTTCTCACCGCGCTGATCGCGCACCTCCGGTGCGGTCGCCAGCGTCGCCTGGACGGCCGCGACATCGAACAGCCGACTCCCGCCATACTCCGCTCTGACCAGGGCGTTGTAACGCTCGCGGGCACGGTTGTCAGCCGGCCCCATCTGATCATCGATACCGACCAGCGCCTTGAGGTTCGCACGCCAGCTGCGGTCGGTGGTCAACGGCACAGTGGTGTACAGGAAGGTGATGTCGGGATGCTCCGCCTCGAGCTCGGTCATGAGGGCATGGTATTCGGCGAACACCGCCTCCGTGTCGGTACCGGCGGTGACATCCAGATAGCAGAGCTTGACGAACGCCACATCCGCGCCCGCCCCTGCGGCCGACTCGACCAGCTCGCGGAAGGCCGCGAACTTGCTCGAAGGGTCGCCGTTCACACCGACGAAGGCGTGCTCGATCGCCGGCGTCGCGGGCACGGCATCCGGATCCGCCCCGACGTCGATAATCGCCGGCGGCTCACGACCCGCATCGCGATACAGCGCGGCGATCCCGTCGAGCACGTTCATGCCCACCGACTGATGCCCGAACAGCACCGCGGTGCCGGCGAGCGTGTCGAGCTGCGCCTCTCGCACCTCGGGGAGGGCGACCTGATCGGTCGGTTTGGGTGCCACGAACCACACTCCGATCCCGACGAGCGCCGCGAGCGCCGCCGATGTCACGATCCAGCGCCATATGCGCTTGGCGGGCCAGTTCATGCGGGCACGCTCCGCGCGGACGAGAGCGCGCGCAGCTGCTCGCGCACCTCACGTTTGACGACCTTCCCGCTGCTGTTCAGCGGAAGCCAGTCGACGAAGTGCACGAGATCAGGAACCATGTGCTTGGGCAGCCGCGCTCGGCAGTGGGCAATGAGGTCATCGGCATCCAGCGTGGCGCCCGCCGGACACACCACAGCGACCGCGACGACCTCGCCTGCCGCCGGGTGCGGTACGCCGACCGCGGCGACCGAGACCACTTCGGGCAGCTCCATCACGGTCGCCTCGACATCCTGACTGGCGATGCGGTGCCCCCATGACTTGATGAAGTCCTCAGCCCGATCGACCACGTAGATGTATCCGTCGTCATCGACCGTGGCCAGGTCGCCGGTATGCAGCACCCCGTTCGGCATCTTCTCGGCCGTGCGCACCTCGTCGTTCAGATAGCCCGGCGAGATGCTGTCGCCGGCCGCCCAGATCTCTCCCACCTGCCCTGGCGTCACGTCGGCGCCGTCAGCGCCGACCACACGCAGACTCACACCGCGCAGACCGCGCCCGATCGACCCCGTGTGCCCATCGAGCTGCTCGGGCGGCAGGTACGACAGCCGGGCCGTCGCCTCAGTCTGTCCGTACATGATCAGAAGGCGCGCCCTCGGGTGCGCGACCCGTATCTCGTCGATGATCGCCGGCGACATCTTCCCGCCCGCCTGCTGGATCTGCCGCAGATCGGGCAGCGACCGCGACCCGAACGAGCTGTTGCGCATGAGCGCGTAGAACGTCGAGGGCACCCCGGCCAGGCCGGTGCAGCGTTCCGATTCGAGCTTCTTCACCACCGCTTCGAGGTACACGAAGGTCGGCTGATTGACCAGGCAGGCGCCCGCGCGAAGGTGGGTGTGCAGCAGCGAGGCGCCGAACACATACGAGAACGGCAGCACCACCAGCATCCGGTCGTCGGGGCCGATGCCGGCGTAGTCGAGGATCGACTCGGTGTTCGCGCGGATGTTGCGGTGGGTGATGCGCACGACTCGCGGTGCGGCGGTCGTGCCCGAGGTGAAGAGGTAGGCGGCGTCACTGTCATCGTCGACGTCGCAGAAGGTGAGCGCTGCGGGCGACGGATCACGCAGATCCTGCTCTGCGTCCTTCCCCGTCAGAACGCTGACACCCGGCGGCAGCTCGTGTCGGCGTGCCTCAGCTGCGCTCAGCACAGCGGCCTGGCAGCCGACCCAGCGCGCGCGGGACCGGAGCTCGTCCGCGGTGAGTGTGGCCGGCATCGGCACGCATACCAGCCCGGCTGCCATCGTCGCCAGATAGCCGGCCACCCAATAGAAGCTGTTCGCGCCCGCCAGCGCGACCGGAGCACCGCGCGGCAAGCGCAGCTCGTCGAATCTGCCGACGAACCCGGCGACTGCCGCCCGCAACCGTCCATAGCTGTACGACGTGTCACCGTCGACGAACGCGGTCGCATCGTCGGGCGCCGCCTCGAGCAGGTATCGCGCTGTGTTCATGACTCCCCCAAGAGTCCGACTCCCCCACAGAGCCGTGCACGATCAGATCATACGCAGAGTCGACTGGTGGACGGAAGGCCGCGTTCTGCTGAGCGGACAGCGCTGGTTCGACTGGCATGCGCGCTAGAGTCGAAGCGCGACGCTGTCACACGCGTCGCTGGCGCGATACGGCATCCCCAGTGCCACGCGTCAGATGCGGAGCTGTCCCCAGCGGCCCGCATCAGCGGCCCCCGCTGAGTCCCCACTCGCCGGGGCCGCGCCCGTCTTCCCGGCGAATGCGCCATATGCCCGAGAATACGAGAAAGGCGGCCACCCGCAGGTGACCGCCTTCTTCGACTAGTTCTGTCTCAGAGCGCGAGGTGCTGTCGCACGGTGCTCGCGAGCGACTCGGCGTGGGAGTGCGCGGTCTCGGCATCCGCCGCCTCGACCATCACACGCACGAGCGGCTCGGTGCCCGACTTGCGCAGCAGCACCCGGCCGGTCGTGCCCAGCTTCGACTCGACGTCTTTGATCGCGTCCTGCACGCCGGCGTGATCCGAGACGGCGTCCTTATCGACGTCCTTCACGTTGATCATCACCTGCGGGTAGACCGTCATGATCGAGGCGAGCTCGGCGATCGACTTCTTCTGACGCGCCATCTCGGCGACCAGATGCAGACCGGTGAGCAGGCCGTCGCCGGTGGTGGCGAACTCGCTCATGATCACGTGACCCGACTGCTCGCCGCCGAGCGAATAGCCGCCCGCGGTCATGTCCTCGAGCACGTAGCGGTCGCCGACCGCGGTCTGGCGCACCGTGATGCCCTGCTCGCGCATGGCGACGTGCAGACCGAGGTTGCTCATCACCGTGGCGACCAGGGTATCGTCGACCAGCTTGCCGCGGCTCTTCATCGCCACCGCGAGGATCGCCATGATCTGGTCGCCGTCGATGATGTTGCCCTCGGCGTCGATGGCGAGGCAGCGGTCGGCGTCGCCGTCGTGGGCGATGCCGACGTCTGCCCCGACGCGGATGACCTCCGCAGCGAGCTTGTCGAGGTGGGTCGATCCGACGCCGTCGTTGATGTTCAGACCGTCGGGGTCGGCGCCGATGACGGTCACCTTCGCGCCCGCCGCCGCGAAGACCTCGGGCGAGGCTCCGGATGCCGCGCCGTTGGCGCAGTCGAGCACGACGTGGATGCCGTCGAGGCGGTGCGGGAGGGACGCCAGCAGGTGCATGACGTAGCGGTCCTCGGCATCCGCGAATCGGATCACGCGACCGACGTCGCCGCCGGTGGGCTGCAGCTTCTCGCGGGAGTGGATGGTCTCCTCGATGCGCTGCTCGACGACATCGGGCAGCTTCACTCCGCCGCGGGCGAAGATCTTGATGCCGTTGTCGGGAGCCGCGTTGTGCGAGGCCGAGATCATCACGCCGAAGTCGGCGTCGACATCCGAGATGAGGAAGGCCGCGGCCGGCGTGGGCAGGGTTCCGGCATCCAGCACATCCACGCCAGACGAGGCGAGACCCGCCTCGACAGCGGCGCTGAGGAAGTGCCCCGAGATGCGCGGATCACGCGCGACGACGGCGGTGAGCCGCTTGCCGACGGTGCGACGCGCGTCGGCAATACGGCCCTGGCCCAGGACGACAGCAGTCGCCTGGGCCAGGTGGAGCGCAAGCTCGGCGGTGAGGAGCTGACCGTTGGCCAGCCCCCGCACGCCGTCCGTTCCGAACAGTGCCATAAGAGGAACTGTGCGGATCAGCGCTTCGAGTACTGAGGAGCCTTGCGGGCCTTCTTGAGACCGGCCTTCTTGCGCTCGATGACGCGAGCGTCGCGCGAGAGGAAGCCGGCCTTCTTGAGGGTCGGGCGGTTGTTCTCGGCGTCGATGTTGTTCAGCGCACGGGCGATGCCGAGGCGCAGCGCGCCGGCCTGACCCGAGTCGCCGCCACCCGAGATGCGGGCGATGACGTCGTACGCACCCTGCAGGTTCAGCACCGTGAAGGGGTCGTTGATCAGCTGCTGGTGCAGCTTGTTCGGGAAGTAGTCCTCGAGCGTGCGACCGTTGATCGTGATGGTGCCCGAGCCGGGAACCAGACGCACGCGGGCGATGGCCTGCTTGCGACGGCCGACAGCGGCGCCGGGAACGGAGAGCACGGGGCGAGGAGCCGACTCCTGAACCTCGGCCTCAGGGCTCGAGGTCGAGAAGTTCTGCGGGAATTCGGTGGTGTCCTGGATTTCAGCCACGAGTATGTCCTTAAGTCTTTATGGCGCTTACTGGGCGACCTGGTCGAGGGTGTACGGCGTGGGCTGCTGAGCGGCGTGCGGGTGCTCGGCACCTGCGTAGACCTTGAGCTTCGACAGCTGCTGACGACCCAGGGTGTTCTTCGGGAGCATGCCGCGGACGGCCTTCTCCACGGCGCGAACCGGGTGCTTCTCGAGGAGCTCGGCGTAGCTCGTGGCGGTCAGGCCGCCCGGGTAACCCGAGTGGCGGTACGCCATCTTCTTCTGGAGCTTCTGACCCGTGAGGGCGACCTTGTCGGCGTTGACGATGATGACGAAGTCGCCGGTGTCGACGTGAGGAGCGAAGGTGGCCTTGTGCTTGCCGCGCAGGATTGCTGCGGCGTGCGAGGCGAGGCGACCGAGAACGACGTCGGTGGCGTCGATGACGATCCAGTCACGCTGGACCTGCCCGGCCTTCGGGGTGTAAGTGCGCGTCACGATAGTGCTGCTTTCTTGATTCGAACGGAGAGGTTCGTGAATCCCACTCCGGGGTGGGTTCCCTCTCGAGGATCCGAGATGGAACACGCGCCAGTGGAGGGCTCACGTTCGCGGGTGCGACCGCAGTTGATCACACACCAAGGGTCAAGCTTACAGCATCCGGGGGCTGAGGCCGAACTACTCGGCCTCAGCGGTGACCAGGATCGGGCGGTGGTCGCTCGTGGCCTGCGGCAGGGTCGTGATCTTCGAGATGTCGAAGCCGACCGAGGTCGCGAAGTCGTAATGCCCCTTGAACACCCGGTAGCGGGTGTACGTGCGGTCGTCGCTGAGGGTGAGCGTGTACCCGTGGTCGCGCACGGTCTGGCCGAGGCTCTCTTTGAACACGGGGTAGTTGTAGTCGCCGACCATGAGCACGGGCATCCCGGGGCCGAGGTCCTGCAGAGCGTCGAGACCCGCTCTGATCTGATTGCGGCGCAGCGAGTTGAGCGCGGTGAGGGGCGCGGCGTGGAACGACGCGACGATCAGCCCCCGCCCGGTGTCGATGTCGCGCAGCTGCGCACCGAGAACACGCTCGTGCGCGGGCTTCAGCACCCGATCGTGCAGCGACTTCTTCAGCCCGATCGTGCGCACCTGCTCGACCTGGAACGTGTTGCGGCGCAGGTACATCGCGAGCCCCAGCCGATTGCCGCTGGTTGTGTGCACAAGGGAGAGTCCGCCGATGGCATCCGGAAGGGCCGTGGTGTCGCACTCCTGCAGACAGAGGATGTCGGGATCGTGCTCGGCGACGAGCGCGGCCAGCTCCGTTGCGGCGCGATGCTTGCGAAGGTTGTACGAGATCACTCTCATGCCCGCCACGTTACCGCCGCCATCCGAGCGCGCGACCGGGGTTGCGCGAGAGACTCGCGCGAGACTATTCCTCGTCCCGGTCACGTCGGGCGCGCGTCTGCTCGGCACGGGATGCCAGCAGCTCGTCGGCCGGATACCCGACCTCGACGAGCGTGAGCCCCCTGGCCGGCAGCACCTTGAAGGCGCTGGTGCGGGTGAGCTCGTCGCGCAGCCGAGCGACGTCCGCGACCTCGAGCTTCCCCTCCCCCACGGCAGCGCACGCGCCGACCAGAGCGCGCACCATGCTGTGGCAGAACGCGTCGGCCGTCACCTCGGCGATCAGCACGCCGTCGCGATCACGGGTCCACCGGTAATCGAGCAGGGTGCGGATCGTGGTGGCCTCCTCACGCGGCTTGCAGTAGGCGGCGAAGTCATGCAGGCCGATGAGGGTGCGGGCTGCGGCATCCATCCGCTCGACATCGAGTGCGGCGCGGATCGTCGTCGTGTCGTTGCGGCGCATCGGGTCGTAGCCGACCGTCGCGTCGGCGAGCCGGTAGGCGTACCGGCGCCACACGGCCGAGAAGCGCGCGTCGAATCCCTCGGGGGCAAGGCTCGTGCGGGTGACGGTCACGTCGGGGTAGTTGCCGAGCACGCCCCGGATGCGACGGGCGAGCGACCCCGCAGGATCAGTCGCCGCATGGCCGTGGCGCGTTTGCAGCCGAGCCCACTGGGCGTCACCGAGGTCGACGTGCGCGACCTGATCCGAGGCGTGCACCCCGGCATCGGTTCGACCGGCGACGACCAGCTGCGCCTCGGAGCCGAGGATGCGCGCGAGCGCCGCCTCGATCGTGCCCTGCACCGTGCGCAGGCCCGGCTGCTTGGCCCAGCCGCGGAAATGGGTGCCGTCGTAGGCGATGTCGAGGCGGATGCGCACGTATTCAGCCTAGACGCGAGCGCCGGCCGCGGATGTCGGCGGTTGATGCCCAGGATGCCTGACCGACTCGTTCCATCGAGTCGCATATAGTTTCGATACTTGTGAAGAACTTCTACAGTTTTCTTCGTAGTTTTGCTTGACTTGTGGTTGGCCGGCGTTTAGGCTTTTCACATGTCAGCACCCGCTCTGGATCCGTTGCGAGAAGCCGTCACGGCTCTCGCCGGGGTGTGGGCGGATGCCTCGACCGCGGCCGACCTCGACCGGTCGGACCTCGTGTCGCTGACCCGCGCCATCGGTTCCGCGCGGCGGGCGCTGGATGCCCTGCAGGCCGACGTCGCCGCGGCCATCGCGCACGAATCCCGACCGGAACTCGGTGCCGAGTCGCTGGCGAAGCAGCAAGGATTCCGCAACACCGCCCAGCTCATCGCGACCACCACCGGCACCAGCGCGGGAGACGCGGCGCGGCTGGTGAAAGTCGGCGAGGCGATCGCGCCCCGGCAGAACCTGCTCGGCGAGCCCGCGCCGGCGAAGTACCCGGCCGTGCAGGGTGCCGTCACCTCGGGCCGGTTGGGTGGCGCCGGGGCGGCGGTGATCGTGGAGTTCCTCGACCGGGCGCGGGTCGGGGCCGACAAAGATCTTGTGGCGGATGTCGAGCAGCAGCTCGTCGAGCGGGCCGTGGGACTGTCGCTGGATGACGTGCGCCGCCTCGTCAAGCGCGCCGAAACGGTGCTCGAAGCCGACAAGCTCGAAGCGCGAGAAGAAGAGCGACGCGCGGCGCGGTCGCTGAGCATGTTCGAACGCGACGGCATGCTGCACCTCAATCTCGTCACCCCGGTCGAAGAAGGCGCACCGATCAAAGCGGCGATCGACGGGTACGTGTCGGCACAGTTCCAGGCCCGCAAAGATCTGGCCGGCGCGGGCATCGCGGATGCCGATGGCGCGGATGCCGGTGGGGCGGATGCCGATCAGCGCACCGTCACCATGATGCGCGCCGACGCCCTCACCCTGTTCTGCGCCCACGTGCTCGACTGCGACAGCCGGATGCCCGTCGCCGGCGCCACCGTCATCGTCCGCATCAACGCATCGGATCTCGAAGCGGGAACCGGCTCCGGAACCATCGACGGGATCGACCAGCCCATCTCCGTCACCGCGATCCGGCGGATGGCCGCCAGCGGCAGCGTCATCCCCTGCGTGCTCGACAGCGCCGGCGAGATCCTCGACTGGGGCCGAGAGAAACGACTCTTCACCCGGACTCAGAAACTCGCCCTCGTCGACAGAGACGGCGGATGCGCGATGTGCGGACTCCCGCCCAACATGACCGAAGTGCACCACATCAGATGGTGGAACCGAGACACCGGACCCACCGACCTCAGCAACGGCATCCTGCTGTGCTCCACCTGCCACCACCGCATCCACGACAACGGGTGGGACATCCGGATCGAGAACACCGATACCCGATCCGGCACCAGGGGACGAGTGTGGTTCATTCCACCACCCCACATCGACCCCATCCGGACACCACGCCCCGGCGGCAGAGCCCGCTACGACATCGCCGCCTGAGCACATCAGCTCTGCCCCTGCCGTGCGACCCAGACCTGCCGTGCGACTCGGACCTGCCGTGCGACCCGGACCTGCCGTGCGACCCGGACCTGCCGTGCGAGCCGGACCTGCCGTGCGGCCCGGATCTGCCGTGCGGCCCGGACCTGCCGTGCGACTCGACCGCGCAGTGCCGCCTCACCCGGATTGCCCCGCCATCGCTCGCTCAGACCACTCGCTCAGACCGCGACCTTCGGCTTCGCCCACGATCGCCCACGGGTGTCCTTGAGAATCGTGTACTCCACGTCGACGTGCGGCTCGATGGCGCTGTACTTGTCGTTCGGCGCGCCGATCACGAGCTGGAACCCCAGCCCCCGCCACGCGCCGATCGCGCGCTTCGTGAAGTGGGCGTCGGCCTTGATGAGGGCCTCGTCCATGAACACCGGCGCGTAGCGCGGGCGCGAGGCGCCGGCATCCCCCAGCTGGTACCGCAGAGCCGCGCCGACGATGAACGCGACCAGCTCCTGCGACTCGCCACCAGACTTCTCGCCGATGTGGTCGTACAGCGCGACGTGCTCCCCCGTCTCGGCGAGCACCCGCTCGGCAGACACCCGCACGTGGTTGCGCACGTCGATCAGCTCGGCGAAGTCGGGAGCGGTGCGGCGCATGCGCCCGATCAGCCGGCTCATCCGCTTGTACGCGTGCTCGCGCTCGTCGTCGGTCGACGCCGCCTCGATCAGCCCGCGCACCTCGCGCAGCTCGCGGCGGAAGCGCTTGCGCGCCTCGGACTGGTTCTCGCGCGGCGAGATCTGCAGGCGATGCCGGTCGTCGTAGAACGGCAGCTCACGCATGATGCTGTTGATCGGCTCGATCCGCTCCCTGATCTCGCGCACCGATCGGCTGAGGGTCGAATCGAGGCTGGTCAGGTCGTTGCCCGACAGGCCCAGCAGGCTGTCGCGCCATTCGCTCTCGAGCTCGTGCAGCCCGTTCGTGCGCAGCGCCTCGAGGATCCCGAGGAACTCGGGCACCGAGGCATCCGGATCCGGCAGCAGGTTGAGGTTCGGCCACCGCTCGAGGAACGACGACATGAGCTGCCGCATCCGCTCGCGCTGCTCGTCGTGCGCCTCCTCGGCCGCGCGGCGGTCGGATGCCAGACGCGCCGCCGCCGACTTCAGCGCCAGGTTCAGCCGGGCCAGCCGGTCGCTCGCCGACAACCCCTCGCCGTCGTCAGACGCCGAGAGCATGAAGCGCTCATCGAGGAACGCCGCCTGCGCGTCACCGACCGACATCTCCGCCGCCTCGTCGACCACGCGCTGGCACTCGTCGACGTCGTCGGTCACCGCGCCCCAGCGCTCCTGCGTGTCCGCGCGCTGCGCGCCGAGCGCCCCGATCTCGTCGCGCAGCACGGCCGCGCGCACCTTGAGGCTCTCGACCCGCTCGCGCAGGTCAGCGATCTCGGGATTCGCGGTCGTCACCTCGGCCTCGACGGCCTGCCACCGCTCGACCTCCGCGGCGAGCGAGGCGACGTCGACCTGCTCCCAGGTCAGGTCGTGGATCATCGCGAACGCCGTCGAGCGCTGCTCGATGGCATCCATCGCCGCCTCGGCGTCGGTCACCGCGGCGGTCGCTACCGCGACCTCCGCCTCGAGAGCCGCGGCCTGCTCGTCGAGCGCACGCAGACGCCGCTCGTTCGAGAAGCCGAGCACGTTCTCGCGGCCATGCCCGCCGTGCGCCCCGCGGTTGCCCTGAGACATCTGCCCCGCGATCGTGAGCGCCATCGCGTGCGCGCTCAGCTGCGCCGACGAGTCGACGCACACGAACCCGAAGCGCTCGTCGAGGCGCTGCTGCAGCCAGCCCGTGAACGGCGTCGGGCGGTGGTCGAGCCGGCCGGGGAGCGTACGGGCGTCGGCGAGATCGGCCGACGCCAGCCCGGTCTGCACTCCCTCGTAGCGCAGCCGGATCGGCAGGCGCACCTCGTCGATCGCGGCGCGGAACCGGTCGATGTGCGCGTCGTCGAGCAGCAGCGTCGTGGCGAACCCGCCGAGAGCGAGGTTGAATGCCTCGCGCCACGGCTCGAACTCGGTGCGCACCTCGATCAGCTCACCCACGAAGGGCAGGTCGTCGGTGTCGAGACCGGCGGCCTCGGCCAGCAGCATGCGCGCCCGGTCGAGGGCGGGAGGGATGCTGCCGCGCAGCCGATCCGCCTCCGCGCGCTCTTCGGCGAGCGCTCGCCGGCGTTTCGCGAGCGCCTGCCTGGCGGATTCGGCCTCGGCGAACGTCGCCCGGGCCTGCCGTCGAGCGGATGCCTCGGACTGTGCGGCACGGGCGGCCGCCTGCACCTCGGCGAATTCCTCGGCCGTGCTGGCCGACAGCCCGAGTTCGGCCAGCACGGTGTCGAACCGGTCGCGCTCGCGCCGCACCTCGGCGAGGCGCCGTTCGACCGCGCGCAGCTCGCGCTGTGCGGTCTCGAGCCGGTCGCCACCCGACTGGCGCAGCAGGTCGAGCAGACCGTCGCGCTCCGCTTCGGCGGCGTCGACCAGGGCCTTCTTCTCGCGCAGGGTCAGGTCGAGGGCGTGCGTGCGCTCGCGCAGCTCGTCTTCGACCTCGCGCAGCAGATCGAGGCGGCGTTCGGCCCGCCACAGGGTGGCGCGCGAGTCGGGGGATGCGAAGTCGCCCACCTCGTCGATCAATCGCACCTGCTCAGCCGCTGCCGTGATCCGCTCCCGGATGCCCGCGATCGGCTCCAGCGCGTTCACCTGCTGACGCGCGGTGATCATGCTCGCCCGGGTGCTCTCGAGCTCGTCGAAGTGCGCGACCACGGCATCCGCCGTCGCCATCGTCTCGGGCTCTTCGAGGACCAGCCGCTTGTACAGGTCGTCGACCGTCGTGATCTGCTGACCGGCCTGGATGCGCGCGAGCAGACTCATCGCCTTCGCACCCGACCCCGCCGCACCGATGCCCAGCACGGCATGCAGGCGGGCCGAGAACTCGCGGTCGGTGCCGAGGGTCTCGAGGCCGAGCGCGCGCAGCGCCGAGTCGGCGAGGCGCTGAGAAGCTGCCTCTTCGAGGCGTGCGAGGTCGAAGAAGCCGTCGGTCGTCGCCCGCACCCGCACGGTGTCTTCGAGGATGCGCGCGCCGGCCGGGATGTACCAGGCGCGCAGCGCCGTGAAGCGCGAGCCGTCGTGGTCGAGCCACGTCATCGCGATGGCCGTCCAGGTGTCTTCGCCGTCGCCGCGCAGCACGCGCAGCTTGGTGCCCTCGTCGGTGCGCGACTCGTCGATCTTGCCGCGGCCGTACGAGAGGATGTTGCGCTGCTCATCGCCCCTTGGGCGACCGGTGATCCCGCCGTTGGAGGCGCCGTTGAACGGCGTCGTGTGCGGCATCATCAGGGCGATGTAGGCATCCATCAGCGTCGACTTGCCCGACCCCGACCCGCCGCAGAGCATGGTCGCGGTCGGCGAGAAGCGCACTCGGTGCGGGCCGCCGTCGTAGCCGCCCCAGTTGACCAGCTGCAGGTCTTCGGCGACCCACTGCTGACCACGGGAGTCGGCGGGGATCAGCCCGAAGAGCGTCTCGAGCATCGTCACAGCGCTGCCTCCTTCTGGGCTCTCTCGGCACGGGATGCCTGCTGCGCCGCCTGCTCGCGCAGCCACGCGCGCAGCTCGGCGAGCTTCTCGGCGCTGAGCACCACCTCGACCAGCGGGCTGATCCGATAGCGGCCGAGAGTCTCCTCGTCGATCACGCCCTCGCGGTCGAGCCGGTCGAGCGCGGCGCGGATCGCCTTCTGCTGGCGGGCGGTGCTGCCGTCGGCATCCGTCAGATAGCTGAGCACCGTCTGCTCGATGTCTTCGACGTCGATACGAGGGGCCGGCTCGCCCGCGGCCGACTCGCGCTGGAAGACCGTGCGCAGGTGCACGAGCACGAGCGTCTCGGTGCGGTTGTATGGGGCATCCTTCAGCAGGATCGGCACTTCGAACTCGTCGGAGCGCACCTGCTGCTTGTAGGCCACACCGCGCCCGAGGTCGACGACCAGACGCAGGTACAGGTCGTGCATGCGCGACTCGATGAGCTGCTGGTGCTCGAGCAGCAGCGCCCACTCGGAACGACTGTCGGCGCTGAGGAACCGGCGCTGCAGCACGTGCACGAGCACGCGTCGCACCTCCGGATCGAGGGTGCCGCGATCGCCGGGGAAGAGCTCGTCGGGGTCATCCTCCATCGCGACGGGGGCGATGAACGGCGCGTCGGGCTGCGCGTCCGTGCGGTCGTCGGCCTGTTCGGGGATGCCGAACGCCGGTTCCGCGGCATCCGCACCGGCGCTTTTCATCCCCGACCCGGATGCCGGGCTCGCGGCCGACGACTCAGGGATGCCGAACGCCGGTTCCGCGGCATCCGCACCGGCATTTCCCATCCCCGACCCGGCTGCCCGGCCCGCGGCCGGCGACTCCGGGATGCCGAACGCCGGTTCCGCGGCATCGACACCGGCATTTCCCATCCCCGACCCGGCTGCCCGGCCCGCGGCCGACGACTCCGGGATGCCGAACGCCGGTTCCGCGGCATCCGCACCGGCATTTCCCATCCCCGACCCGGATGCCGGGGCAGCGGCCGGGCCCGAGGCAGCAGTCTCGTCAGTCATCGTGATCCTCCTCGGCTGCGCGGGCGGTCACCGAGACGAACGCGAAGCGCCTCGTGGTGCCGTCGGGGCGCATCGTCTCGACGGTCGACAGGCCTTCGGTCTCGGTCATGCCATTGCGGTGCGCGATCTCGAGCAGACCGACCAGGTCCACCGGGCGCCGCGTGTCTTCGGGTGCGTGGGCGAAGGCATCCGCCAGGTCGAACTCCGCGCCGAGGCCCGCCACGTACGTCTCGAGCTCGGCGTAGCGGGGGCCGCCCCACGAGCGCGAATCGGCTTCGAGGTACTCGACGTCGTCGGCATCCGTCAGCGGGGCGGGAGCCCCGGGCGGGCGAACATCGCCGACGGTCTGACGGAGCCGGCCGAGGTCGATGAGCGGCAGGCTGCGCACCGGATCGACCACCGCGTTCGACGGCGCCGACTGCGCCCACTGATGCAGGCCCGAGATGACGTCGCGCAGCAGGTCGTCGATCTGCCGGTCGCGCAGCGGGTCGTGGGTCTTCACCTGCCCGGTGATGACGTGCGAAGCACGGCGCTGCGCAGCGAGCACCTCCTCGACGCCCAGCTCGACCCGGCGGCCAATCGCGTCGAACTCCGCGCGCTGGGTCTGATCGAGGTGACGGGCGAACGGATGCGCGAGCAGGTCGTGCAGCTGCTCGGCGAGAGCGTCGATGCGCTCGGGGTCTCCGATCAGCCGCAGCGCTCCGGCGAACGCGCGGCCTTCGGGAGTCGCCTGCATGACGTCTTTCGCGCGCTGCAGGTACTCGCGCAGCACCTCGCCGGTCGGGCGCTCGTCACGGCGCAGGTGCGCGACGACGTCGCGCTGCATCGCCTTGAGCGATTCGGCGACGCGGGTGAAGTCGGCGGGCAGCTCGCGCGCCAGGTGCAGGATGTTCTCGGCCTCTTCAAACAGCTCCTCGTCGTCGACGGGAACAGTGCCGTTCGCCTGCACCCGCAGGATCTCGGCGTCGAGGGCATCTCTCTCGGCGGTCAGACGGGCGATGCGCTTGACGGGGTCGGCCTCGGCCTCGTCGGCCAGCCGTTCCACCGCGTCGAGCAGGGTGCGCACACGCGAGTTCGACACCCGGGTGCGGCCGCCGCCGGTGCGGCCGGTGATCTCGAGCGCCTCGACCGCGTGCGCAGAGAGCCGGTAGACCTCGACGTCGTCGTCGATCTGCTGCACGAGCCAGCCCTGCTTCGCCCAGGTGCGGCACACCTCCCGGCCACTGCCAGCGGGGATGCGCCGGTCGTCATCGTCGTGTCCTGCAGAGCGCAGCTGGTCGAGCGCCTCGGCGACCTCGGCGTGCGCGTCGGCCACGGGCACGGACGGGCGCTCGGCCGAGAACAGCATCGACAGCGCCGCGATGACGAAGGGCGCCTGGCGACCGTGAAGCAGCCCCAGCGTCGGCGTTCGGAACGCCGCGAGGGAGCGAGAGTATGCCGCCTCGGCACGCGCGCCAGTCACACGCTCCAGTTTATCGGTCGGGTGCCTGCGCTTCATGCCCGGCGGCGCGCCCGGCCGGCCTTCGTGCCCGGTCGGCGAGTCGCCGCAGCTGCGGCGACGATGGCGGCACGGCCGCGGCACGGCTGGGGCTGTATGGCGGCGACACGGCGCCTCCGCGAGACTTGCGTTGCAGCATGAGACCGACCGTCAAGCGTCATGTCTCGTGCTGGAACGGAAGTCTCGGGAACCGTGGGCAAATCCCGAACCGGCCGCAGCAACGCATCCCGGATACGACAAAACCCCCGGCTTCACCGGGGGTTTCATTCTGTAGCAGGAGCGGGGCTTGAACCCGCGACCTCACGATTATGAGTCGTGCGCTCTCACCAACTGAGCTACCCTGCCGCAGGGCATCCGATCGAAATGCGAATGCTGCGAGCCCCGAGTCAGGATTGAACTGACGACCCCTTCCTTACCATGGAAGTGCTCTGCCACTGAGCTATCGGGGCGTGCTGCCCGTTTCCGGGCAACCAGATGAGATTATCACCTCACCGTGTCTCGCGCGAAATCGAGGATCAGTACTCGTAACGCCCGGCGTTCCGCTGCATCCACGGCAGCGGATCGACGGTCGAGCCGTTGATGATGATCTCGAAGTGCAGGTGCGCGCCGTACGAACGGCCGGTGTTGCCGACGTGTCCGATGACGTCGCCCACCTTGACCTTGTCGCCGGCCTTGACCTGCATCGAGCCATGCTGCATGTGCGCGTAGTGGCTCGTCACCACCTGGCCGTCGATGACGTGGTCGATGTAGATCGTCACGCCGTATGCGCCGCCCGACTCGGTCGCGATGCGCACCGTGCCGTCGGCGATCGCCTGGATCGGCGCACCCTCCCCGGGCACGAGGTCGATGCCGGCGTGCAGTCGGCCCCAACGCTGGCCGTAGGGCGAGCTCATCGCCACGCCGACCTTGAACGGCCACTGGATGGCCGCCTCGGGGTCGTTCGTGTACAGGCTCTCGGAGAACTTGATGCCCTCTTCGGCCGCGACCTGCGCGAGCGAGATGGTCGAGTACGAGTCAGAGCGTGCGAGCGATTCGCCCTGCACATCGGCGGGGGCGACGAACGCCTGGATCTCGCCCTCGTCGACCTTGTCTGATGACGCGGCGGCAGTCGCTCCCGCGACGAGGGATGCGGAGGCACCGCCCTGCGCGGCGGCGACGGCCGAGACGGGCAGGGTCATCGACACCGCGATGAGACCGGCGACGCCCATGATGCCGAGGCTTGCGCCGGCGGCGACGAACCGCGAGACGCGCGGGCGCCGCGGAGCTAGGTGCGAGGCGACGACGCCCGCCGACACCGGCTCGTCGGCGACGGGCACGTCGTCGACGGAGCCGTCGACCCGGGGCTGGTCGTCGACGGGGCGGAAGCCGAAGGCCATCGACGCCGCGGCGAAGGCATCCGCGTCGACCGGCGCTGCCTCCGGCTCGGCCGCGGCTGCGACCTGCTCGGCGATCTGCTCGATCTCGACGGCGGAGGGCTCGTCGCGCACCGCGGGTGCGGGCGCAGGCTGCGCGGCGGATGCCACTGATGCCACGATCTCGGCGATGACCGCGGCGGGCGCGATCACGGCCTCGGGCTCGGCGACGGTCGGCGCCTCGGGGCCCGCGCTGGCGGCCATCCGGCGGGCGCGGCGGCTGGTCGCGGCGGCCGAGACGGCGGCGGCGGTCACGGCCGCAGCGGCGGCGACAGCGGATGCCGAAGTCGGGACGACCTGGTCTGCGTTCGGAGTCGTCGAATCCGCGGGGACCACCGTGGCGGCGCGAAGTCGATTCGAACGACGCGTCGGGGCAGCGGCGTTCTCAGTGTGCTCAGGGGGCAAAACGGATCTCTCGGGTTTCGGGTCAAGCTGGGGAAGGGCTTGGTCACTCTCGCCGTTCGGGCAACGAAAGTAACGATCGGATAAACGCTATCGTGCTCAGGCTGAAAAAGCCATGAGTCCGACATATCGCTCACTCATGTGGGACGGCGATCGCCTCGCACAGCCGACGATGCACATCGGGTCCGCCGGCGACCAGCATGGGCCGTGCGGCGGAAGGATCGAGGCGCGTCACCACACCCCCTGCCTCCTCGACCAGGAGCGCTCCGGCAGCGAAGTCCCAGGGATTCAGACCGCGCTCGAAGAACCCGTCGAGGCGCCCGGCGGCGACATAGGCGAGATCGATCGCCGCGGATCCCATGCGGCGAAGGTCACGAGCCATGGTCATCGCGCGCCCGACCGTGGCCAGGTCGCCGTCGTGCGTCGTCGGGTCGTAGCCGAATCCGGTGCCGAGCAGCGCTCCGGCCGGGGTCTCGGTGGTGACGGCGAGGCGGGTGCCGTCGAGCCAGGCGCCCTCACCGCGCACGGCGGTGAACAGCTCGCCCAGTGCCGGAGCGCACACGGCCGCCGCGACGCCCTGCCAGCGCTCGGGATCGGGCTCGCCGTCGACGACGGCGATGCTCACCGAATATCCCGGGATGCCGTACGCGTAGTTCACCGTGCCGTCGATCGGGTCGACCACCCAGGTGCGCCCGCTCGAACCGCGCTCGGCGCCGGTCTCCTCCCCGAGGAAGCCGTCGTCAGGGCGCTCGGCGCGCAGCCGCTCGCGGATGAGCTGCTCGACCTCGCGGTCGGCCTCGGTCACGATGTCGGCGATCGTGGACTTGGTCGCCGCGAGCGCCACGCCTTCGGAGCGGCGCCGTCGAGCCAGCTCGCCGGCTTCGCGAGCGATCTCAGCGGCCAGCGCGCCGAGGTCGGCTGCGCTCACGACTGGTCATCCGTCCGCTGCGGCGGGGACGGCTCGGTCGACGTGGAGCGCTGGTCAGCCGAAGGGGAGCGCTGATCTCCGTCGCGGTGCAGGGCCTGCGCCTGATCGCCGGCGAGGTGCGGGGCGGGGGCCTGGTCGCCGCCGAGGTGCGAGGCCGGTGCCTGCGCGGTGCCGGGCTGCGGGGCGGGTGCCTGCTCGCCGCCGGAGTGCAGGGCCGGAGGAACCGGAGGAGGCGTCGGGATGCCGGAATCGTGCGGCACCGGAGGCACCGGAGGCACCGGAGGCACCGGAGGGAGAGTCGAGGCGCCGGAATTGTGCGGCGCAGGCGGTGCCGGCTGGCCGCCGGGTGCGGCCGCGCCACCGTAAGGGGCGTTCGGCACCGACGAACCGTGCGAGACCGAACCGTGCGAGACCGAACCGTGCGAGACCGAACCGTGCGACCGCGAAGGCGCGTGGGGTGCCGGCGGGGCGGGCGGCGCCGGCGGCACAGGGGGAGCAGTCGGTACGCCCGCAGCCGAACCGTCGCTCGCGCGCGGAGGCACGTGCGCGAACGGCGCGCTGTCATCCCACTTCGGCTCGACTCGCGGCGCGACCGTGGGAGAGCCTGCTTGGGGCCCGGCCGGCGCGGCGTGCCCGTACGAATGCTGCGGGGCTTCGAGCGTCGGGAAGCTCGACGCCCGCTGCGGCGCGTAGGTCGGACGGCCGGTGTAATACGCGTTCAGGTCGGGGCTGCCGTCGGGCAGAGCCGGAAGCGGCGTGCGACCGTCGGCGTAGGTCGGCCACATCTGCTGCGGCGCGACGGCGACCGGCCGCGTGGGCCGGGGTGCACGCGGAGCGAACAGCGCGTTCAGCAGCGGGATCAGGGTGGTGCCGACGGCGGTGAGGATCGCCAGCGCGACCACGATGCGCCAGTACAGGTCGTCGTACCGGAACTGCTCGGGGAACGTCAGGTGGAACACCAGCAGCGCGACGAGGCCCGCGAGCATCGCGAACGTGACGATGACGATCACACGCGTGAAGGTGGTGACGTAGCGGCGGGATGCCTTCGTGAACAGGCGCACGTGCACGAGCGCGAGCTGCAGGATCGCGATCACGAGCAGGAACTGGAAGAACCTCGCTCCCGCCCAGCCGAAGGTCTCGGACATGTCACGCGGCAGCCAGATCTTCACCGCGCCGACGAGCAGCACGATGATCCAGCTGATCATGCTCGACAGGGCGAGCCAGTCGGGCCGACGCTCGGCGAGATGCGCCTCGGCGATCGCGACGCCGGCGAACAGGGCAAGCAGCAGGATCGTGAGGAACGCACGCCCGATGAGGCCGTCCTGGTCGCCGACGAGCACCCAGACGACGCACACGAGGGCGGCCGCGATCAGCGCGCCGATCGCGATCCAGATCGCGCCGCGCAGCAGCTTCGACGACATCGGCTTGTGCGCATCGGCGTTCACCGGATGCTCGGCTGACGGTGTGACGTCGGACATGATGAGATCCTCCCGGTCGGTGCTCTCATCCTCGCATGCACCGGTCAAGACGATCGGATGCTGTGCAGAGACGTCAGCGCTTGCGCGATGCGGCCGCGAATCCGGCGATGCGCGCCTGTGCATCGTCCGTGTCGAACGCCGCGCCGATCGAGTCGGCCTCGGCGCTCAGCTGCTCTTCGAACGACCGCGACGGCTGCGAGCGCACGAGGCGCTTGGCGTGCCCGTACGCACCGGATGCGCCGGCCAGCCAGAACCGCGCGACCTCCTCAGCGCGCTCGCGCACGGCATCCGCCTCGGCATCCGGATCGGATCCCGCCTCGCCCGACGGGCCGGCGATCGCCTCGGCGACGAGGCCCCATTCGACGGCTTCGTCAGCCGACAGCATCCGGTCCTGCAGCAGCAGCTGCAGAGCACGGCGCTCGCCGACCGCCCGTGCCAGCTGCGCAGAGACCGACAGGTCGGGCGTCAGTCCGATGTTCGCGTAGCGGCTGCCGATCTTCGAGCTCGCGCCGATGACCGCGTAGTCGCTGCACATCAGGATGCCGAGGCCGCCCCCCGCCGTGGTGCCGTGCGCGGCCGCGACGACCGGGACGGCCGAGGTCGTCAGCGACAGGATGCCCGCGTTGATGACCTGCGCGAGTGCGGTGATCTCGTGCCCGCCCGACATGCTCGCCGACATGGCGCGCACGTCGCCGCCTGCGCAGAACGAGCGGCCGCGACCCTCGATGAGGATGGCGCCGACATCGTCGCGAGCAACGGCCTCGGCCGTGGCGTCCCGCCAGGCGTGCGCCAGGTCGGCGTCGAAGGCGTTCAGGCTCGCGGGGCGGTTGAGCGTGAGCCGAGCGAGGCCCTCGTCGATCGTGAGCAGCAGCGGCTCGGTCATGGCTCTCCTTCGATGCGCAGGACGGGGTTTCAGCCTACCCGGTACTCAGCGTCACGCCTGCGGCTCGTCGGCCCCGCATGCCAGGTCACTTCGGTACGCTCACGGGCCGGAAACCGTACGAACCTGACCTCGCTCGCAGGCGCAGACGCAACCCCGGGTCGGCGGCGGTCAGTCCTCCGACAGCACGCGCACCACGAAGTCCTCCATGCGGTGCTTCGTGCCGTCGAGCCGCTGGTCGATCTGACCGGGGGCGCGCACCTCGCTCGGTGCGAGCGGATGCGCGAGTCGCACGTTGTCATGGCACGACAGGTCGGCGCAGATGTACGTGCCCGCACTGTCGCCGCGGCGGCCCTTCGCTCCCCCGCGCCGCGCGGTCAGCAGCGCGACCTGGTTGCCAGGCTGCATCGTGCGGCAGATGTTGCACATGCCCGAGCGCACCCGCGCCGGGTCGGTCGAGCGCAGCACGATGCCCATCGGCTGGCCGTCGCGCTCGACGATCACGACGGCCCGCCGGCTCGACTCGGGATCGCGCCAGGCGAGAAAGTCGATGTAGTCCCAGTCGGTCAGGATGAAGTCGTGGGGCATGCCGATCTGGTCGATCTCCTCGGCGTCGGCGTTCTTGATCGCCTCGCGCACCTGGGTCTCGGTGAGTGGTCGCATCGATCCAGTCTAGGAAGACTGACGCTCGGCGAGGCGGCGCTGCAGCTCTTTCACCTCGTCGACCAGCTCGTCGGCAGGGCCGTCGACCGGGATGCCCGGAGCCACCGTCTGGATCGGCAGCGCGGCCACAGGTCCGGGCCCGAGCCCCCACTCCTCGTGCCACTGCGACAGCTGCGCCGACGAGGTCGCGTACACGATGCGACCCAGGCCCACCCAGGCGTGTGCCGCCGAGCACATGGGGCAGTGCTCACCCGAGGTGTAGACCGTGGCATCCGCCCGCTCCTGCGCAGACAGGTGAGCTGCCGCCCAGCGCGCGATCTCGAACTCCGGATGCCTGGTGTGATCGCCGCCGGCGACCCTGTTGCGGTCCTCGAAGAGCACGTCTCCGTCGGCCGAGACGATCAGAGAGCCGAACGGCTCGTCGCCGTCGTCGAGCGCCTCCCGTGCGAGCTCGACACAGCGGCGCAGATGGGTCAGGTCCGTGGCATCCATGGCGTCCACCCTCTCATCCGGCCGCGTCGATCACCGCGGCGATCTCGTCGTGACCATGCTCGACCGCCAGCTCGCGCGACGTGCGCCCCTCACTGTCGGTGATGTTCGGGTCGGCGCCCGCCTCGAGTAGCGTCTTCGATCGCGCGAATGGTCGCGTCGGCGTCCTCCGCGTCGATCGCCGCCCACAGGTCGGCTGTCGCCCGTTCCGCCGCGTCAGGCCGCGGGTCGCCGGATGCCGGAGAGCACCCGACCAGGGCGCCCCAGGTGAACACCGCGGCGAGCGCGACCAGCACCGTCCGGATCATGCTGCCTCCTCGAGTCAGGGGAAGCGCAGGCCAGAACCCTGTGTCCGCGGGAGCCGTGGCTGTTGCATTCCGGGGGCCGACTGGGCCGCGCACCGTTACATTCCGGGGGCCGACACTCCAGATGTCGGACCGATCACCACGAAACGTCCTTCATCTGGCGTGTCGGCCCCCGATTCGTCACCGACGGGGCAGGCCGCACACCTCCATGCGCCGGGGGACCGACCGGGCCGCGCACCGTTACATTCCGGGGGCCGACACTCCAGATGTCGGACCGATCACCACGAAACGTCCTTCATCTGGCGTGTCGGCCCCCGATTCGTCACGGAAGGGCGACCGGGCAGGCCGCGCCGTCATGCTTCGGAGGCCGTACGGGGCAGCACGGCCCTACTTCCCCACCGCGAACAGCCCGTGCGCTCCCCGCTCGGCGTCGATCATGAGGTGCGACACGAACGGATACGTGCCCTTCTCCGGGAAGGTCAGCTCGACGAACCCGCCCTGCGCGGGCTGCAGCGCCAGAGCCTGCGATCCGGTTTCGGCCGAGTGGTCGAGCAGATATGCGCCCTCGGCCCAGACCGTGTCGAACTGCCCTCCGATGATGTGGAAGCTGCTGGGGCGCTCGATCCCGGCATCCAGCACCCACACCCGCACCCGCTCGCCGACCGCTGCCTGAAGCGGCGCGTGATCGTACTGATTCGCGTAGCCGTTGAAGGTGACGAGGTCGGGGTCGCGCGTGGCGATGCGGTCGGGGTCGACCGTGCCGCCGTCGTGATCGCCGAGGTAGTACTCGCCCTGCACCAGCACGTAGCTGCGGTCCACGGCGGGAAGGTCGTCGGGCTCGATGATCACGGCGCCGTACATACCGTTGGCGATGTGCGCGGTCATCGGCATGGTCGAGCAGTGGTACATCCAGATCCCGGCCCGTGTCGCGGTGAACGTGTAGGTGAGGCTCTCGCCGGGCGGGATGGTGCGCATCGGGCGATCGGGCGCCAGAGACCCGGCGTGGAAGTCGATGGAATGCCCCATCGTGCCCTTGTTCTCGAGCGTGATGACGAAGCGGTCGCCGACCCGGCCGTGCAGCAGCGGCCCGGGGGCGGTGCCGTTGTACGTCCACAGCGTCTGCGTCACGCCCGGCGCGACCTCGCGCTTCTCGTCTCGGACGGTGAGAGTGAGCTCGCGGGTCACCGGGGCAGCGGATGCCGGAAGCGCGGGCAGCTCGGCATCGTAGGGCTCGAAGCCGGGGCCGGGGTCGGCCATCACGTCGGGGGCGGTCGCGGTGGCGCTCGCGGTGTCGCCGCCCATATGGCCCATGTCGTGCCCAGCGGCATCCGGTTTCGAGTCGCCGCCGG
Organism: Microbacterium sp. nov. GSS16; assembly: GCF_028198145.1. Lineage (NCBI taxonomy): Bacteria > Bacillati > Actinomycetota > Actinomycetes > Micrococcales > Microbacteriaceae > Microbacterium > Microbacterium sp. nov. GSS16. The sequence continues at coordinate 279,407 of NZ_CP116338.1, forward strand.
TCTCGCTGCCGGCCTCGGCGCCGGTGGCGATGATCTGCAGCGTCATTCCCATCTGCCGATGCCCGAGGATCGAACACCAGCCGTCGAGGTCGCCGGTGATCACGCCGACGTCGATCGTCTCCTTCTCGCCCGGCGCGAGGCGCCCGCCCGCGATCCCGTTGGCGAAGACGAGATCGTGCACCTGCTCGTCGTCGGTGTTGGTGACCTCGACGACCAGCCGGGTGCCCACCGGCGCCTCGATGCGGTTCGGGGTGAAGCGCATGTTGGCCGCCTCGACCTGCACGGTCTGCACCGGGGCATCCGCCGCTCCCACCGGCGCGGCACTCCAGCCGAGACCGGCCGGATCGACCGCGGCGAGACCCGCCGCAACGAGCACCACCGCCAGCACGCCAGCGACAGCTTGCCCGGAGCGGCGTCCCGGCGCGTGCTCACCCTCGGGAACGATCGGCCCCCGGCGACCGCTCGACCTGGCGTCCAGCGGGTCATTCGCGGCCTTCGCCCGGCGCTGGGCGCGCATCGCGCGCCACATCACGACGAGGAACGACGCCATCGCGACGAGGTACATGATCGACGCGACCACGCGCATGAGGCTCGACACCGGCAGGGCGCAGACGGCGAGCGCGGCGTTGGCCACCGTGACGCGCAGGATACCGGCCGCATCGAACCCGGCCGTGCCGACGCGCACGGGCGTGGGGCCGCCGCCCAACACCACGGGGACGAGGTAGCTCAGCGCGCCGACGAGCACCTGCGCGGCGAAGCCGGCGGCCAGGTACGGCACGACCTGTGCGAAGAGGGCGTCGAGTGCCGGGAAGCCGCTGCCATCGAGCGCGGCCAGAACCGCACCCACCACGACCACGGCGACGGCGCCCGCCCACCACAGCAGCGCCGCACCCACAGACAGCGCGGCGAAGCTGCGCGGAGCCTTCTGTCGCGCGGCCCGGATCAGCGAGCCGAAGATGATCCCGAGTCCGGCGAGGTACACACCGAGCCCGGCGGCGACGACGAGCAGCTGTGCGAGCGCGGCCCCGGTGGCGGCGACCACGACACCGCCGGCGAGGACGGGCAGGGCACGGGATGCCCCGGTCGCGGCGCCCTCGTCGGCGCGGGTGCGCAGGATCGTGGGCCACAGCGTGACGACCGTGCCCCCGACGGTGAGCCCGATCCAGCCCAGCACGTTGATCAGCGCGTGCGCGATGACGAGGTTCGGCGCCGAGTCGCCGCGCGCGAGCCAGGCACCGAGGGCTGCGCCGATCGTCAGCAGCGCGGCCGAGGCGACGTAGTACCGGATGGTGCGGCCGAAGCGGCCCGGCATGCTGCCGCGCATCCGGGCGAGCAGGGTCGCCCCGTGCCAGCCGACCGCGACGATCAGCGCGGCGGCTCCGGTGACGGTGATCGCCCAGATGCCGCTGAGCACACCCGCGATCACGAGCGCGGCGGCGGAGTTCGACAGGATCAACCGGATGCTCTGGCGCCGGCGATCGACGTCTGTGGCGGCGCTGCGAAGCAGGGCGAACGAGAAGTACTGACTCCACACGAGGATCGCGTGCGTGACCGCGCCGAGCAGCAGCAGATGGATCATCAGCCAGCCCGGCATCGGCAGCGCACGGTGCGCGAGGGCGGCCGCGACCGTGAGCAGCAGCCACAGCACGGTCGGGATGTCGCGCATCGGCCAGAATCCGCGGTTCTTCGTCATGCGGAGCCCTCCTCCACGGTCGGCGCGCCATCGGATCGGGAGGGCGCGCCATCGGTCCGGGAGAACGCGCGGCGCGGACGGTCCACGCGCAGCATCCGTCCTCCCTCGGCGGAGTTCTCCTCCGGAGTGGGTGCGGCCGCGGGGGCGCGCGCCGGTCCGCGCACCGCGCTGTAGACGGCGGTCAGCACGAACAGCAGCAGCGCGATGACGCCGAGCACTCCCCCGATGCGCCAGGCCGCCGGCATCCCGAGACCGTCGCCCATCCACACGCGCACGACCAGCGCCAGCTGCAGCAGCGCGACCGGCGCCCAGAAGGCGGGGCGGTAGGGCAGGGCGACCCGCAGCACGGCGGGAAGGATCGTCGTCGCGTGCGCCATGATCATCGAGAAGGTGTAGCCGAGGAACACCGCGTGGATCACCGCGTCGTAGGCGGGTTGCGCCTCGGGCGATCCGAGCAGCAGCACGAGCCCCGCGAGCGCGAGCCAGACGTATCCGGCGAGGATGCACGCCGCCATGTACCGCGTCGCACCCGTCGCGTGGATCGTGCGACGCGCTACATCGTGCACGACCAGCCATCCCGTCAGCGACAGCAGCACGAGACCGAGCGCGATGGCTCCGGCGTCGGGGAAGACGAGTCCGACAACCAGCGCCGCCGTCGCCGCCCAGCCGTGCACGAGAAGCCGGATGCCCGCTGCCGGCCCCATCGTGATGCGCGCGAGCTCGACCCGCTCGGCCGCGATCGTCAGCACCACGAAGCCGATGAGCCACGGGATCACGCGGGTCATCGTGTCCTGCCCGATCCAGATGAGCGCTCCGGCGAGCGCGAGGCCCGCTGCGAGCAGCTGGGTGAGCAGCGCGTGGTCGTACTGTCGTCGCCACAGCGGGATGTAGACGGTGAGGAAGGATGCCGCACCCGCGGCGAGCACGATCTTCGCCGCGACCAGCGGCACGAGCGGAGTGATGAGCAGGATGCCGCCGATGCCGAGCAGCGCGGGCGCGACATAGCCCAGCGGCCGGGCGAGAGCGGTGGCTCGTTCCAGGCTGATCAGCGTGCCCACGAAGCCCAGCACGAGCAGCATCCCGTGCACGTCGGGAAGACGCTCGGCGGTGACCGGCGCGGGCAGACCCAGCAGCAGCAGGCCGGCGTCGAGCCCGGCGAGCAGGGCGAGGCCGGCGGGCAGCATCCATACCAGGGCCACACCCGGGCGGCGGCGCGACGAGCCGGCTGAGAAACCACGTCCGTCGCGAGAAATCACGCGGGAAGTGGTTCCCCGCGCAGAACGTGGTTTCCCGGCGGTGGCGCCGGGGCGCGGCAGCTCGGCGGTGCGGGGGTGCGGCAGGCCGGCGGCGGCGCCGGGGCGCGGCGCGCCGGTCATGATGCGGTCCGCAGGTGCAGCGCGCACGCGCCGTCGGCCTGGAAGGGCAGCAGCGTGGCATCCGCCGTCGCATCGCGAGAGCGCAGGATGCCGGCGATCATCCCCTCGTGCACCGCGCAGACCACATCGGCACGGCGAGCCGCGGCCGACAGCAGCGGGCAGCGGTGCAGCCGGATGCCGCCGCCGTCGTCGATCGGCGCGAAGCCCTGCTCGCGCATGACCTCGACGACCATCGCGCGGGGCGTGGCCGCGGCATCCGGATGCTGAGCGGCGATCTGCGCACCCCACTGCTCACCCGACGCGCGCGCCTGCCCGACCGGATCGGCCGCAACCTGCGTGAGGGTGTCGGCGAGCGCAAGCGCGAGTCCGGCGTACGGGTTCACGGTGTCGGCGGGCGGCGCCTGCCACCGCCAGCCGGGGCGCCCGCGGCCCTGCACCTCGGCACGGACCCGGCGCAGCCGGCCGTCGAGGCGCAGCCGCTCGAGATGCTCGCGGACGGTGTTCTCGTGCAGGCCGGTGGCGGCCACGATGTCGGACGTGGATGCCGAGGCACGCGATTCGACCTCACGGAGGATCCGCTCGCGCGTCGAAGAGTATCGACCCCCGTCTGCACCGCGGCGGACCGGCTTTTCTCCGGTCGATTCTGCATTTTCCACGGTATCCAGTGTAATAAAATCGACCGCACGCGCCCACCTCGCGGAGACGGAGAAAATCATGGGATACATCGAGATCCACAGGTCACATTCGGAAGCCACCTCCCCAGATGCCGGGCGGCACGGGCTGCGCCTGCGGCGGCCACGACGAGCAGCTGCCCGAGCTCGACGCGCAGGCCATCCCGCACGCGGTGCGCCACGCGGCGATCTTCGGGGCGATCGAGTCGCTGCAGCCGGGCGGCGCCCTGGTCATCTCGGCTACGCACGACCCGGTGCCGCTGCTGACCCAGCTGCGCGGCAAGCACGGCGACACCTTCCACACCCGCTATCTCGATGAGGGCCCCGAGCGCTGGCGCATCCTGGTGCGCAACGCCGGCTGAGGGCGGTAGGGCGACGCGCTGCCGTCGCATCGCGCCGTGGGGGCGTTCGAGTGGCCCCGTATGACCGGCTCCCGCGACGCGAGGCGACGATTCGGGACCTGCGGACGATATGGAGGCGACGATTCGGGACCTGCGGACGACTCATAGAGGAGCGAACGACGAAGGCCCTCGCAATGCGAGGGCCTTCGGTCTGGATGTGGCAAGTGAGGGATTCGAACCCCCGAAGCTTACGCGGCTGATTTACAGTCAGCTCCCTTTGGCCGCTCGGGCAACTTGCCAGTGCACACCCGTCCGGCTTTCTCAGCCAACCGGGGGCGCGAAGATCAAGCATACCGGTCGCCGGCGGCGGTGAGAAATCGAGCGGTCAGCTGCCGAACACGCCCCGCTCCGCCTCGTGCAGCGACTCCGGCGTGCGCAGTAGTCCGCCCTCTGCCCGGCACGTTGCCGCGGCGATGAGCATGGCGTCGTCCATCAGCCGCTGCCACTCGGCATCCGTCTTCGGCTCCCCGCGCGACAGCCCGGCGACGACGGCCGCGAGCGTCGCGTCTCCCGCGCCGACGGTGTCGACGACGGGGCCGGGAAGCGTGGCGATCGGCGCACGGAACACGCGTGCGTCCGATTCGAGCACCGCACCCTCGGCACCGGCGGTGGCGAGCACGGCCATCGCGCCGAGCCCGCGCAGCCGCTCGCGCAACGCGTCGAGGTCGCCGTCGTAGAGCAGGGTCGCGTCGTCGGCGCCCACCTTCACCAGCTCCGCCCTGGCGGCGAGGCGCTCGAACCCGCGCACGAACTCGACGACGTCGCCCATCATCCCGCTGCGGGGGTTCGGATCGACGGCGACTCGGGCATCCCCCAGCGCGTCGACCAGCGCATCCACCTCGTCGGATCGATCGAACGGGAAGCAGCTGATCGCGACGACGTCGGCGTCAGAGATCGCCGCACGCTCCGCCTCGTCGTACCGGATGCTGCGGCCACGGGCGGCCTCGTTGAAGGCGTACTGCGGCTCGCCCGCCGGCGACCACGTGACGACCGCGCGCGACGACCCCCGCGGCGACGGACTCTCGATCAGGCGCACGCCGTGATCGCGCAGGTACTCGCGGATGTGCGCACCCGCCTCGTCATCGCCGACCATCGCGATCAGCGTCGTCTCGACGCCCAGCCGACGCAGGCCCACAGCGACGTTCAGCGCGGCCCCGCCGACCAGCTCACGCACGCCGGAGGCATCACGGATCTCATCGATCAGGGCATCCCCGATCACCACTGCACTCATTCTGCGAGGGTACCGCGGGCGGGTCGGCCGACGGCAGTTCCGGGGCGTTGCGAGAACGGGCTCGTCGGCCCAGGACAGGACGGATGACCTGATCGCACCCGCCCTGGCTGGCCGCCCTGTTCCGGGTGACGGCGCGGCGCACGCGGGGCGCGCCGCGCGGTCGTACTGTGTGGTCATGAAGCTCCGCGCCGGCGCGGCGGTCGCGCTCCTCCTGGCATCCGTCACTGCTCTGGCGGGGTGCGCCTCCGCCGGACCGGAGCAGGCGGCGACGCCGTCGATGAGCGCCGCGCCATCGGCATCCGGATCCCCCTCGGCGTCGGCGACCCCGACCCCGACTCCGACTCCGACTCCGACGCTCGTGCCGCTGCCGGGTGACTGCCGTGAGATCCTCTCGGACGACGTGCTGACGCAGCTCGAGGGCGTGCCGCTGAACGATCCCGCCTTTGGCGACAGCGGGCTGGTCAGCGGCTCGCTCGTCTGCAACTGGGGCGACCCCCGCGCCGACACCACGGGCCTGAGCACCACCATCTCGCGGATGGACCGCGGCCCCGCGCTCGACCTGCTCAACACCCTGGCCGCCGACCAGGGGTTCACCTGCTACACCCCCGACGGCGGCACGCGCTGCGAGAAGAGCTGGCAGAACGAGCAGTACCCCGTCACCGACGGACGCACGCTCTTCTGGCGCGACGGCCTGCTGATCGACACCCGCTACTCGAACCTCGCGCCCGACGGGTACACCTCGAGCATCATCGCGGCCCTCTGGGGTTGACCGCCACCCGCCGGCCCGCCCACTCGCCGCCCACTCGCCGCCCGCGCCGCCGCCCGCGCCGCCGCCCGCGCCGCCGCCGCCCGCGAAACTTACCTTTCAGCACGAAACCGGTGTCCCGAGCGCAAGTCTCGTGCTGGAACGTAAGTCTCGCGATCGACCCGCCGACCCGCCGGCCCGCAGATCCGCCGACCCGCCGACCCGCCGACCCGCCGGCCCGCCGGCCGGCCCGCGGCGGGGATGGGAAAGGCCCCGACCCTCCGAAGAGGGGCCGGGGCCTTCGAATCACTCAGGACCTATCAGTTGTAGGTGCCGGGGGTGATGTCGTCCGTCGAGAACGCGTCGAAGTCGACGTAGCCGAAGTCGCCGTCGGCGTACGCACCGTCGGATGCGAAGATCCGGTTCGGGTAGCGCTCGCTCTTGGCCTCTTCCGTCGCCTCGACCGTGATGTTGCGGTACTTCGACAGACCGGTTCCGGCCGGGATGAGCTTTCCGATGATGACGTTCTCCTTGAGACCGACCAGCGGGTCGCGCTTGCCCTCCATGGCGGCCTGCGTGAGCACGCGGGTCGTCTCCTGGAAGGACGCAGCCGACAGCCACGACTCGGTCGCGAGCGACGCCTTCGTGATACCCATCAGCTCCGGGCGACCCGACGCGGGGCGCTTGCCCTCTGCCACGGCCTCGCGGTTGATCTGCTGGTAGCGCTTCAGGTCGACCATCTCACCCGGCAGCAGCGTGGTGTCAGCGTGGTCGACCACGGTGACCTTGCGCAGCATCTGACGGACGATGACCTCGATGTGCTTGTCGTGGATCGGCACACCCTGCGAGCGGTACACGCCCTGCACGCCGCCGACGAGGTACTTCTGCACCTCGCGGGCACCCATGACTCGCATGACCTCCTTGGGGTCAAGCGTGCCGACCTGCAGCGGCTGACCGACGGTGACGTGCTGGCCGTCCTCGACGAGAAGCGTCGCACGCTTCAGCACCGGGTAGACCACCTCTTCGTCGCCGTTGTCGGGCGTGAGGATGACCTTCTTGGCCTTCTCGGTCTCCTCGATCGTGATGCGGCCGTCGGCCTCGGCGATCGGGGAGGCACCCTTCGGGGTGCGGGCCTCGAAGAGCTCCTGCACACGCGGCAGACCCTGGGTGATGTCATCGGCCGAGGCCGAACCACCCGTGTGGAAGGTACGCATCGTCAGCTGGGTGCCGGGCTCACCGATCGACTGAGCGGCGATGATGCCGACGGCCTCGCCGATGTCGACGGTCTTGCCCGTCGCGAGCGAGCGGCCGTAGCACTGCGCGCAGACGCCGACGGCCGAGTCGCAGGTCAGCACCGAGCGGACCTTGATGGTCTCGATGCCGGCCTCGACCAGCTTGTCGATCAGCACGTCACCCACGTCCTCGCCGGCGGTGGCGACGACCTCGCCGCCCTCGGTGACGACATCGGATGCCAGCGTGCGGGCGAACACCGAGTTCTCGACGTTCGCGTCGCGCGTCAGCACACCCTGCGAGTTCGGAGCGGCGATCGGGAGCTCGAGGCCCTTCGACGTGCCGCAGTCCTGCTCGCGGATGATGACGTCCTGCGAGACGTCCACCAGACGACGGGTCAGGTAACCCGAGTCGGCGGTGCGCAGAGCGGTGTCGGCGAGACCCTTACGGGTACCGTGCGTCGCGATGAAGTACTCCGCCACCGACAGACCCTCGCGGTACGAGGAGATGATCGGACGCGGGATGATCTCACCCTTGGGGTTGTTCACCAGACCGCGCATACCCGCGATGTTGCGGATCTGCAGCCAGTTACCACGCGCACCGGAGGTCACCATGCGGTTGATGGTGTTGTCCTCGGGGAAGTGCTCGCGCATCGCGGCCTGCACCTCGTCGGTCGCCTCGGTCCAGATCTTGATGAGCTCCTGACGACGCTCGATGTCGGTCGTCAGGCCCTTGTCGTACTGCGACTGGACCTTCGCGGCCTGCTTCTCGTAGCCGGCGACGATCTCGGCCTTGTTCGGCGGGGTGAGGATGTCGCTGAGCGCGACGGTGACGCCCGAGCGGGTCGCCCAGTGGAAACCGGCATCCTTGATGCGGTCCAGCGTGGCGGCCGTCTCGACCTTGGGGTACTCCTCGGCCAGCTTGTTCACGATCTGCGACAGCTTGCCCTTGTCGGCCTGGCCGCGCACGAAGGGGTAGCCCTTCGGCAGCGCGCCGTTGAAGATCGCCTGGCCGAGCGAGGCGTCGACGAGACCGTGACGCTCGTAGCCCTCGGGAGCCTCGCCCTCGAGGAAGGTCAGACCCGGGATGCGGATGCGGACCTTCGCCTGCAGGTCGAGGGTGCCCTCGTCCTTCGCGAGGATCGCCTCGGAGACCGAGCCGAACGCACGACCCTCACCGGCAGCGCCCTCCTTGACCGTGGTCAGGTGGTGCAGACCGATGATCATGTCCTGCGAGGGCAGGGTGACCGGACGGCCGTCCGACGGCTTGAGGATGTTGTTCGAGGCGAGCATCAGCACGCGGGCCTCGGCCTGGGCCTCGACCGACAGCGGCAGGTGCACAGCCATCTGGTCGCCGTCGAAGTCGGCGTTGAACGCGGCGCAGACGAGCGGGTGCAGCTGGATGGCCTTACCCTCGACGAGCTGCGGCTCGAATGCCTGGATGCCGAGACGGTGCAGTGTGGGTGCGCGGTTCAGCAGCACCGGACGCTCGCGGATGATCTCTTCGAGCACGTCCCAGACCTCGGGACGGGTGCGCTCGACGGCACGCTTGGCGGCCTTGATGTTCTGCGAGTGACCGAGGTCGATCAGGCGCTTGATCACGAACGGCTTGAACAGCTCCAGAGCCATCTGCTTGGGCAGACCGCACTGGTGCAGCTTCAGCTGCGGGCCGACGACGATGACCGAACGGCCCGAGTAGTCGACGCGCTTTCCGAGCAGGTTCTGGCGGAAGCGACCCTGCTTTCCCTTCAGCATGTCGCTGAGGGACTTCAGGGCGCGGTTGCCGGTGCCGGTGACGGGACGACCGCGACGGCCGTTGTCGAACAGCGCGTCGACGGCCTCCTGCAGCATCCGCTTCTCGTTGTTGACGATGATCTCGGGCGCACCGAGGTCGATCAGACGACGAAGACGGTTGTTGCGGTTGATGACGCGGCGGTACAGGTCGTTCAGGTCGCTGGTCGCGAAGCGGCCACCGTCGAGCTGCACCATCGGACGCAGCTCCGGCGGGATCACCGGCACGACGTCTAGCACCATGGCGGCCGGGCTCATGCCGGTCTCGAGGAACGAGTTGACGACGGTCAGGCGCTTGATCGCACGGATCTTGCGCTGGCCCTTGCCCTCCGAGATCTGCAGGTGCAGGCTCTCGGACTCGGCCTGCAGGTCGAAGGTCTCGAGGCGGCGCTTGATCGCCTCGGCGCCCATGTGCGCCTCGAAGTACTGACCGAACCGGTCCTGCAGCTCGTGGAACACGTCGTCCTCGGGGCGCAGCGCGCCCACCTCGAGGGTGCGGAAGTCCTCCCACACGCGCTCGAGCTTGGCGATGGCCTCGTCGGCACCCTTGCGGGTGAGGGTCATCTCCTTCTCGGCGGCGTCCTTGACCTTCTTCTTGGCGTCGGCCTTGGCACCCTCCGCCTCGAGGGCGGCGAGCTCCTCCTCCAGCTTCGCCATCCGCTCCGCGATCTTCGCGTCGCGGCGGTCGCCGAGCGTCTTCAGCTCGAGACGGATGTTGTTCTCCTGCGTGGCGAGGTCGCGGTGACGAGCATCCTCGTCGACCGAGATCACCATGTAGGCGGCGAAGTAGATGACCTTCTCGAGGTCCTTCGGCGCCATGTCGAGCAGGTAGCCGAGGCGCGAGGGAACACCCTTGAAGTACCAGATGTGCGTCACGGGAGCGGCGAGCTCGATGTGACCCATGCGCTCACGACGGACGGAGCTCTTGGTGACCTCCACGCCGCAGCGCTCGCAGACGATGCCCTTGAAGCGGACACGCTTGTACTTGCCGCAGGCGCATTCCCAGTCGCGGGAGGGGCCGAAGATCTGCTCGCCGAAGAGGCCGTCCTTCTCGGGCTTCAGCGTGCGGTAGTTGATCGTCTCGGGCTTCTTGACCTCACCGAAGGACCATCCGCGGATGTCGTCAGCGGTGGCCAGGCCGATTCGAAGCTCATCGAAAGTGGTTGATTCGAGCACTAGTTCTCCTGTGTAGAAAAAATCTGTCGCTTGTCGAGGGCCGAGATCAGATCTCGTCGATCGACGCCGCTTCGAAACGGCTGGAGATGTTGATGCCGAGCTCCTCCGCTGCGCGGAAGGCCTCGTCGTCGGTGTCCCGCAGGTTGACGGCTGTGCCGTCGGCCGAGAGCACCTCGACGTTCAGGCAGAGCGACTGCATCTCCTTCATGAGCACCTTGAAGGACTCGGGGATGCCGGGCTCCTGGATGTTCTCGCCCTTGACGATCGCCTCGTACACCTTGACGCGGCCGAGGATGTCGTCGGACTTGATCGTGAGCAGCTCCTGCAGCGCGTAGGCGGCACCGTAGGCCTCGAGAGCCCACACCTCCATCTCACCGAAGCGCTGTCCACCGAACTGCGCCTTACCGCCGAGCGGCTGCTGGGTGATCATCGAGTAGGGGCCCGTCGAGCGAGCGTGGATCTTGTCATCCACGAGGTGGTGCAGCTTCAGGATGTACATGTAGCCGACCGAGACGGGAGCCGGGAACGGCTCACCCGAGCGGCCGTCGAACAGCTGCGTCTTGCCCGACGCGTCGATCAGGCGCACGCCGTCACGGGTCGGCAGGGTCGAGTCGAGCAGGCCCGAGATCTCGGACTCGCTGGCACCGTCGAACACCGGGGTCGCGACCTTGGTGTTCGGAGCGACGTCGCGACCGTTCTCCGGCAGCTTGGCGGCCCACTCGGGGTCACCCTCCACCTTCCATCCGGTCTTGGCGATCCAGCCGAGGTGGGTCTCGAGAACCTGGCCGAAGTTCATTCGACCCGGGATGCCGAGCGGGTTCAGCACGACGTCGACCGGCGTGCCGTCCGACATGAACGGCATGTCCTCGACGGGCAGGATCTTCGCGATGACGCCCTTGTTGCCGTGACGGCCGGCGAGCTTGTCACCCTCGGTGATCTTGCGCTTCTGGGCGATGTAGACCACGACGCGGCGGTTGACGCCCGAGCCCAGCTCGTCGTCGCCCTCCTCGGCGTCGAACTCCTTGACGGCGATGATCGTGCCCTGCTCACCGTGCGGCACCTTCAGCGAGGTGTCGCGGACCTCGCGGCTCTTCTCGTTGAAGATGGCGCGCAGCAGGCGCTCCTCGGCCGACAGCTCGGTCTCGCCCTTGGGCGTGACCTTGCCGACGAGGATGTCGCCGGGGCGAACCTCGGCGCCGATGCGGATGATGCCGCGCTCGTCGAGGTCCTTCAGCAGCTCGGGGCTGACGTTGGGGAGGTCACGAGTGATCTCCTCCTTGCCCAGCTTGGTGTCGCGGGCGTCGACCTCGTACTCCTCGATGTGGATCGACGAGAGGGTGTCGTCCTTCACCAGCTCCTGGCTGAGGATGATGGCGTCCTCGAAGTTGTGACCCTCCCACGGCATGAACGCGACGAGCAGGTTCTTGCCGAGCGCGAGCTCGCCGTTCTCAGTGGCGGGACCGTCGGCGATGACCTCGCCCACCTCGACGCGCTCACCGGCGCTGACGATCACGCGCTGGTTGTAAGAGGTGCCCTGGTTCGAGCGGTCGAACTTGCGCAGGTGGTACTCCTGCGTGCCGCCCTCGTCGAGCATGACGACGACGCGGTCTGCGGAGACCTCGCTGACGACACCGGCCTTCTGCGCGGTGATCACGTCGCCGGCGTCGATGGCGGTGTAGCCCTCCATACCGGTTCCGACCAGCGGCGAGTCCGAGCGCAGCAGCGGCACGGCCTGACGCTGCATGTTGGCGCCCATGAGCGCGCGCTGCGCGTCGTCGTGCTCGAGGAACGGCACGAGCGAGGTCGCGACCGACACCATCTGGCGCGGCGAGACGTCGATGTAGCCGATCTCCTCGGGCAGGAACAGGTCGACCTCACCCGATCCGCCGCGGGGGCGGGCCAGGACGTGGCTCTCGGTGAAGCGGCCGTTCTTGTCGAGCGGCGCGTTCGCCTGGGCGATGTTGAAGTCGACCTCCTCGGCTGCCGTGAGGTAGTCGATCTGGTCGGTGACGGCACCGTCGACGACGCGACGGTACGGGGTCTCGATGAAGCCGAACGAGTTGATGCGCGCGAAGGTCGCGAGCGCACCGATCAGACCGATGTTCGGACCTTCAGGAGTCTCGATCGGGCACATGCGGCCGTAGTGCGAGGGGTGCACGTCTCGCACCTCGACGCCGGCGCGGTCACGCGAGAGACCACCGGGGCCGAGGGCCGACAGGCGGCGCTTGTTGGTCAGACCCGCGAGCGGGTTGTTCTGGTCCATGAACTGCGACAGCTGCGAGGTGCCGAAGAACTCCTTGATCGCGGCCACGACGGGGCGCACGTTGATCAGGGTCTGCGGGGTGATCGCCTCGATGTCCTGCGTGGTCATGCGCTCGCGGACGACGCGCTCCATGCGCGACAGACCGGTGCGGACCTGGTTCTGGATCAGTTCGCCGACGGCGCGGATGCGACGGTTGCCGAAGTTGTCGATGTCGTCGGTGGCGATGCGGATCTCGGTCTTCTTGCCGCCGCGGATGCCTTCGAACGTCTCGTCGCCACGGTGCACGCGCACGAGGTACTTGATGGTCGCGACGATGTCGTCGACGGTCAGCACCGAGTCGGTGAGCGGAGCTGCGAGACCGAGCTTCTGGTTGATCTTGTAGCGACCCACCTTGGCCAGGTCGTAGCGCTTCGGGTTGAAGTAGAAGTTGTCGAGCAGCGAGCGCGCGGCCTCGGCTGCCACCTGCTCGCCCGGACGCAGCTTGCGGTAGATGTCGCGCAGCGCGTCTTCCTGGGTGAGGATGGTGTCCTTCGCCAGGGTCTCCTCGATCGAGGGGTAGCCGGCGAACTCGGCGAGGATCTGCTCGCTCGACATGCCCAGCGCCTTCAGGAAGACGGTGACGGACTGCTTGCGCTTGCGGTCGATGCGCACGCCGACCTGGTCGCGCTTGTCGATCTCGAACTCGAGCCACGCACCGCGGCTGGGGATGACGCGAGCGGTGACGATGTCCTTGTCACTGGTCTTGTCGGGGGTCTTGTCGAAGTAGACACCGGGCGAGCGGACGAGCTGCGAGACGACCACGCGCTCGGAGCCGTTGATGATGAACGTGCCCTTGTCGGTCTGCAGCGGGAAGTCGCCCATGAAGACCGTCTGGGTCTTGATCTCACCGGTGAGGTGGTTCATGAACTCGGCCTCGACGTACAGCGGAGCGGCGTAGGTCTTGCCGCGCTCCTTGCACTCGTCGATCGAGTACTTCTCGGGCTCGAGGTACGGGTTCGTGAACGAGAGCTGCATGGTCTCGCCGAGGTCCTCGATCGGGGAGATCTCCTCGAAGATCTCACCCAGGCCCGAGACCTCGGAGACGTCGCTGCGGCCGGACTTCTTGGCCTCGGCGACGCGCGCCTTCCAGTCGTCGTTGCCGACGAGCCAGCCGAACGACTCGGTCTGCAGAGCAAGCAGATCCGGAACGTCGAGCGTGTCGGAGATCTTGGCGAACGAGAGGCGGGAGACTCCGCGGCCGTTCTTGTTGGTGGTGGATGTGGATGCGTTGCGAGCAGCAGCCAAGGGAGTAACCTCCGTGAGCCCGTGCAGGGGCTGGTCGATTCCTAGACGTCGGTGGAGTACGCGCTCGAGAGCTCAACGGATGCCGACCACCATATGAGGGCATGGAGAAGCGAGCGCAACTACCAACTATACGCACGATTTCGCGACATGGCAAGCGGAATCCTTGACCAATGCCGGATGCTGGGGTATGAGCGACACTGCAGTATGCGCATCGTGCTGAAGTTCACCATCGACTGCGACGCCGACACCGCGTGGCGCGCCCTGCATTCGCCCCGTATCGTCGGCGAGCTGTACGCGCCGCTGCTGCAGATGCAGCCGCTGCTGCCGGAGGGTCTGCCCGAGCGGTGGATGCCGGGCGACGAGGTGCCCGTGCGCCTCGCCGCGTTCGGACGCATCCCGGTCGGGACCCAGCTGATCCACATCAGCGACCGCACGCTCGACGGGCCAGGAGGCCCCGTGCGCATCCTCCGCGACAGCGGCATCCCGCTCACCGGGCCGCTGGGCGGCCTCGACGTGTGGGATCACCAGATGGCGGTCTCGCCCGCACCCGGCCGGGCGGGACGGACTCTCTGGCGCGACCGGCTCACCTTCGACGGGCCCGGCGCCCTGCTGCTCTGGCCCGTGCTCTCGGCCTCGTGGCAGGCGCGCGCCCTGCGGGTGCGCGCGCTGGCACGGCGCTGGGCGCGCGACCCGGGACTGCGGGACTGACGCCTCGCGTCAGGACGCGATGCCGAGTTCGTTGCCGGGAATGGATGCCAGCAGCCGGCGCGTGTACGGATCGCGCGGGTTCGTGAAGATCTCCTCCGAGCTCGCCGCCTCGACAAGCGCGCCGTCTTTCATGACGCACACGTAGTCACTGATCAGGCGCACCACCGCGAGGTCGTGCGAGATGAACAGATAGCTGAGCCCGTACTCCTTCTGCAGATCGCCGAGCAGCGTGAGGATCTGCGCCTGCACGAGCACGTCGAGCGCGGAGACCGGCTCATCGCAGACGATGAGGTCGGGCGAGAGCGCGAGGGCGCGTGCGATGGCGACGCGCTGACGCTGACCGCCCGACAGCTCCGACGGATAACGCTGCAGCATCGACTGCGGCAGCGCGACGTCGTCGAGCAGCTTTCGCACGCGCGCGCGACGCTCGGCGCGGTTGCCGCGCTTGTAGAACTCCAGCGGCTCGGCGATCAGACGCTCGATCGTGAACATCGGGTTCAGGCTCGAGTACGGATCCTGGAAGACCGGCTGCACGCGCTGACGGAACTCGCGCGACTGCGCGCGGTCGAGCTTCGCGATGTCGTTGCCCTCGAAGCGGATCGTGCCGGCGGTCGGCTCGATGAGCTTGAGCAGCATGCGGGCCGTGGTCGTCTTGCCCGAACCCGACTCCCCCACGATCGCGACGGTCTTGCCGCGCGGGATCGCGAGCGAGACGTCGTCGACCGCGACGAAGTCCTCAGCCTGACCGCGGATCGGGTAGACCTTGCGCAGCCCCTCGATCTCGACGATGGTGTCGCTGACGGGCTCCGCACCGGCATCCGTCTCGCGGCTCGCCTCGAACACCTCCGGCTGCAGCCGGGCCGCGGCGATCGAGGGCGCCGCCTTGACGAGGCTCTGCGTGTAGGGATGCTGCGGGTCTTCGAGGATCTGCCGCGCCGGGCCCTGCTCGACGACGCGCCCGCGATGCATGACGACCACGCGCTGTGCCCGTTCGGCGGCGAGTCCGAGGTCATGGGTGATCAGCAGCACCGCGGTGCCCAGCTCGCGTGTCATCTCGTCGAGCTGGTCGAGGATCGTCTGCTGCACCGTCACGTCGAGGGCGCTGGTGGGCTCGTCGGCGATGAGCAGGCGTGGGCGGCAGGCCAGGCCGATGGCGATGAGGGCACGCTGACGCAGACCGCCCGACAGCTCGTGCGGATACTGCTTTGCGCGACGCTCGGGGTCGGGCAGGCCGGCTGCCGAGAGCGCCTCGACGACCTTCTGCTGCACGTTGCCGCGGTTGGCGAGGCCGTGCGCGAGCAGCGTCTCGGCGACCTGGGTGCCGATCTTGGCGACCGGGTTGAGGTTCGACATCGGGTCCTGCGGCACCATGCCGATGTCGCGGCCGCGGATCTTGCGCATCTCGTTCTCGGAGATGCCGACCAGCTCGCGCCCGTCGAGGGTCACGCTGCCTCCGGCCACCCGCCCGCCCGAGGCGAGAAGACCGATCACGGCCATGGCGGTGGTCGACTTGCCCGAGCCGGACTCGCCGACGATCGCGACGGTCTCGCCGGCGGCGATCTCGAGGTCGACGCCCTCGACCGCGTGCACGACGCCGTCCATCGTGCCGAAGTCGACGGCGAGGTTCGACACCTGCAGCAGCGGCTGGCGCACGGCATCCGGATTCGTGTTCATGCTCTCGTTCCTCATCGCGCACGCGTCCTCGGGTCCATGGCCTCGCGCAGCGCCTCGCCGAACAGCGTGAAGCCCAGCGCGGTCACGGCGATGCAGATGCCGGGCAGGAAGGCCAGCTGCGGGGCGATCGCGAGCTCGTTCTGCGCGTAGGTCAGCATCCGCCCCCATTCGGCCGTCTCGGGCCGGCCGCCGCCGAGGCCGAGAAACGACAGCGCCGCCGCGTCGATCACGGCGGTGGCGAGCGTCAAGGTGCCCTGCACGATGACCGGGCCGATGGCGTTCGGCAGCACGTGCGACATGGTGATGCGACCGCGGCCGAGACCGAGGGTCTGCGCCGAGAGCACGTACTCCGCCGAGCGCTGCTGCAGCATCGACGCGCGCAGCAGGCGGGCGAAGATCGGCACCTGAGACGCTCCGATGGCGATCATCACGGCAGAGGGCGTCTGCCCGAGGATCGCGGCGATCGACACGGCCAGCAGCAGGTTGGGCACCGAGAGGATGATGTCAACGATGCGCATGATCAGCGTGTCGACCCAGCCGCCGAAGGTGCCGGCGAGCAGCCCCAGCAGCATGCCTCCGACGAGTCCGAGGGCGGTCGAGACCACGCCGACGAGCAGCGAGGCCTGCGCTCCCCAGATCAGCTTCGACAGCACGTCGCCGCCGAAGCGGTCGAGGCCGAGTGGGAACCCGTCGATCTCGCCGATGCCGGGGATGCTGGTGGGGGTGATGTACTCGGTGCCGGGGAGCGCACGCTCGGGATAGGGGGCGAGCAGCGGCGCCAGCGCCGCGACCAGCAGGAACAGCAGCACGATCACGGCGCCGAACCAGGCGGCCGGGTTGCGTCGCAGGCGGCGGAGCACATCCCGCCAGAAGCCGCCGCCGGACTTCAGATCGGCCTGTGCGACGGCGACGGTGTCGAGCACCCCGCCGCCCTGTGCGGGTGGGAGCACTGCGCTCATCACTGAACCCTCACTCTCGGATCGATCAGGCTGTACGACACGTCGACGGCCAGGTTGATCAACGCGTACGCGATCGCGATGAAGATGATGAAGCCCTGCAGCACGGGGAAGTCGCGCGCGAAGATCGACTGCGCGAGGAACGACCCGACGCCGGGATACGCGAACACCGTCTCGGTGAGCACCGCGCCCGAGATGAGCAGGCCGGTCTGCAGACCGATCGTGGTGATCACCGGCAGCATGGCGTTGCGCAGGATGAACCGGTTGCGCAGCGTCGACGAGGCGACGCCCTTGGCCTTGCCGGTGCGGACGTAGTCGGCGTTCTGCACCTCGAGCACACTCGCCCTCGTGATGCGCACGATGATCGCCAGCGGGATCGTGCCGAGGGCGAGAGCCGGAAGCAGCAGATGCAGGACGGCGTCCCACGCGGCGTCGAACTCGCCGGTGATGATGCCGTCCCACACGTAGAACCCGGTGACGTGCGTCGCATTGATGCGCGGGCTCTGACGTCCGTCTGACGGCAGCCAGCCCAGCTGCACGGCGAAGATGTACTTCAGGATGAACGCCAGGAAGAACACCGGGATGGTGATGCCGATCAGGCTGAAGATCACCGCGCCGTGGTCGGTCCACCTGCCGTGCCGGCGCGCCGCCCAGTAGCCGAGCGGGATGCCGACGCCGACCGCGAAGATCAGCGCCGCGACGCTGAGCTCGATCGTGGCCGGGAAGCGGCGGAAGAACTCCTCCACGACCGGCCGCGAGGTGACGATCGATGAGCCGAAGTCGCCCTGCAGCAGCCTGCCGATCCAGGTGACGTACTGCTCGAGCAGGGGTCGATCGAAGCCGTAGAGCTGGTTGACCTGCTCGATGGCCGCCGGCGTCGCCTTCTCACCGAGCAGGGCGACGGCCGGTCCGCCCGGCAGGGCGCGGACCCAGGCGAACAGCAGGATGCTGAGGCCGAAAAGTGTGGGGATGAGCAGCAGCAGCCGCTTGCCGATAGTACGCAGCACGAAGTTCTCCGTCGGGGCACGTCGTCCGCCCCGGACCTCACTGGTCCGAGGCGGACGACGTGGCGGGCATTACTTGGTGAGGACGATCTCCGAGAAGACCTCGTCGTTCACCGGGCTGGCTGGGTAGCTCTTCACCCGCTCGGCGAAGGCGAGCGTCGGTGCCGGGTGCGCCAGCGGGACGCCGGGGATGAACTCCGCGACATCCTCGTTGATCTTCTCGTACGCCTTCGTCTGGTCGTCGATGTTCGAGATGCCACGGGCATCCGCCAGCTCCGAGAACAGCTCGGGGTTGTCGAAGCCCCACTCCGCGCTCTGCTGCCCGAAGAAGACGCCTACGAAGTTGTCGGTGTCGTTGTAGTCGCCGGTCCAGCCGAGCAGGTGGATGCCGTGGTCGGGCGTGCTCGAGATCTTCTCGAGGTAGTCCGGGCTCCACGCGTCGGTCTGCGGGTTGACCTTCACACCGGCCTCTTCGAGCTGCTTGGCCAGCACGGTGAAGATCTGCTCGGGGTTGGGCATGTACGGACGCGACACGTTGACCGGGTAGTTGAACGTCAGCGTGAGCGGGTTGTCAGCCGTGTAGCCGGCCTCTTCGAGCAGCGACTTCGCCTTGGCGGGGTCGTACTCGTAGGTCTTGACGTCCTTGTTGTAGCCGTTGACCACCGGCGGCACGAACTGCGTGGCCTTCTCGGTGCCCTCGGGCAGGACCTGCTTGATCAGCGCGTCCTTGTCGATCGCGTGCGAGAGCGCCTCGCGCACCTTGATGTCCTGCAGCTCGGGAACCGCCTGGTTGAAGCCGAGGTAGAGAACCGTGAACGGCTTGCGCGACACCATGTTGAAGCCCTTCTCCTCCAGGGCCTTGGTGTCGGCCGGGCCGACCAGGTCGTAACCGTCGATGTCGCCGGCCTCGAGTGCCTGACGGCGCGCCGTCGGGTCGTCGATCACGCGGAAGATGACCTCCTGGATCTGCCCCTGCTCGCCCCAGTAGTCGTCGTAGGCCTTGAGCGTGACGTTCTCGCCGGGCGCCCACGAATCGAACTGGAACGGGCCGGTGCCGACGGGGTGCGCCTTGGCGTACTCCGACAGCGTCGGAGCGGCGGCCGTTCCGCCGACCTCGTCGGCCTTGAACTCCTCGAGCGCCGACGGGCTCTGCATGCTGAACGCGGGCAGAGACAGCGAGGCGACGAAGCCGGCGAACGGCTTGTTCAGCTCGATGGTGACCTTGTCGTCGCCGTCGGGCGTGCACGACTTGTAGACGGCGTCTGCGGGGTTGGACGCATAGCCGCGGAAGAGCTTGTTGTAGTAGTAGCCGAGCGCCTCGGACGCGAGCAGGTCGGTCCAGTTGTACCAGCGGTCGAAGTTGAAGCAGACGGCCTCGGCGTTGAACGGCGTGCCGTCGTGGAACGTCACCCCGGTCTTCAGGTCGAAGGTGTGGGTCATGCCGTCTTCGGACGACTCCCACGACTCGGCGAGCAGCGGAGCGGGGTCGGCGGTGCCGGGCTTGGTGCCGACGAGGCCCTCGAAGATCTGGCGCGAGACGCGGAAGGTCTCGCCGTCCTGTGCGAGCGCCGGGTCGAGGCCCTGCGGGTCGGACGATGCGGCGAACACGAAGGTGCTGTCGACGTCGCCGGATGCGTCCGAGCCGTTGTCGTCGTCACGCTGGCTGGCGACGCAGCCCGTCAGCAGCATGGCTGCGACGGCGGCGCCGGCGGCGAGGGCGAACCCTCGCCTGCGGGTGCTGTGGAGCATGGTGTGCCTCTCTGTGGAATGCTTCTTCGCATGAATCGGATGCCCCATCGCATCCGCACATGATGTCTTGACGCTACTCAGCGACGTCGCCGATCGCCAACCTTTCGCGTGTTTCGATCCGATATCGGGTGCGCCCGGAGCGGGCGCTGTAGGGTCGGATGCCATGACGCGCACCCCCGTCGCTCAGCACGCCCCGCACCGCACCCCCTCCGCCTGGGGGTCCGCGCTGCGGATGCTGGGCATCGGCCTCGCCGTCGTGGCGGTCTCGGCCCTCGGTGTCGGCGGGTTCATCGCCGCCGACCTCACCCTGAGGGTGGGTCAGGATGCCGTCGACCTGGAGGATGCGCCCGAGGTCGCTCCCCCGTCGCTCGCGGCGTACCCCGGCGAGTTCGCCGTGCTCCTCGTCGGAACCGACGAATGCGGCGAGGTGTCGACGCAGAAGCTCGGCGCGCGGTGCGTCGGTGAAGACGGCATCCGCAACGATGTGAACCTGCTCGTGCACGTCTCGGCCGAGCCGCGCAAGGTGAGCGTCGTGTCGCTGCCGCGCGACCTGATGCTCGAAGTGCCCGAGTGCACACGTGAAGACGGCTCGGTGGCATCCGGATCGTCAGCCGCGGTGATCAACACCGTCTTCGAGCGCGCCGGCCTGTCGTGCGTGGTGAAGTCGGTCGCCGCGCTGAGCGGAATCGACATCGGCTTCGCCGCGAAGCTCAGCTTCGACGGCGTCATGAAGATCACCGACGCGATCGGCGGGGTGGAGATCTGCATCGGCGGCACCGGCATCCGCGACCGCGACACCGGAATCGACTGGCCGCCGGGGCTGCGCACCGTGTCCGGTTACGACGCGCTGCAGTTCATCCGGGTGCGCAAGGGCATCGGCGACGGCAGCGACCTCGCGCGCATCTCGAATCAGCAGCAGTACATGTCGCGCCTGGCGAAGACGATCCTCAGCAGCGAGACCCTCACCGACGTGCCGAAGGTGCTGCGGCTGGCGAACGTGGTCGCCGACAACGTCGACCCGAGCAGGGAGCTGGCCAACCCGGTGCGGCTCGCGCAGCTCGCACTCGCGCTGAAGGACGTGCCCTTCGAGGAGTTCAAGTTCCTGCAGCTGCCCACCGTCGAGGCGCCGTCCGACCCGAACCGCGTCGTGACCGATGAGAGCGCCGCGGGCCCGATGTGGGAGGCGATCCGCACCGGCGAGTCGATGCAGATCACCGGAGAGGCCAGCAACCACGGCGGCGTGGTCGCGGAAGACGCACCGGCGACGCCCGACGCGCCCGAAGCCACCGCCCCGGCATCCCAGGCGCCGAGCCCCGCACCCTCCGCGACCCAGGGCGTCGTGCTGTCGGAGCAGATCAGCGGAATCGACCTGAACCAGCAGACCTGCTCGGGCGGCAGGCGGCGCTGACCGATACCCTCGGGGCAGGGACGAGCACGCGACTTGCACTCCACAGGCCGCTCGACACGGGAGACAGGCATGGGACGAGCACGCGCGCGGGATGCCGCGAACCCGCGGGTGCGACTCGATCACGGCGGCATCGCAGAGGTCGCGCCGAGCGAGTTCGGCAGCGGCTTCGAGCTGATCGTCGACGGCACGCCGCAGTCGCACGTCGATCTCGATGACCCCACGCATCTGCACTTCGAGTACATCGTGCGGATGGGTGCGGTGATCGATCAGCTCGGCTCGTCGGCATCCTCCCCGCTCAGCGTCGTGCATCTCGGCGCCGGCGCCCTGACCGTTCCCCGCTACATCGAGGCGACCAGGCCGGGATCGCGCCAGCAGGTGATCGAGCTGGAGGGACCGCTGGTCGCGCTCGTGCGCGAGCACCTCCCCCTGCCGCGCTCGGCCGCGATCCGCATCCGCATCGGCGATGCGCGCGATGGTCTGCGGCGGCTGCCGCCCGCCCTCGCCGGCCGCTGCGACCTCGTCGTCTCGGACGTGTTCTCGGGTGCGCAGACGCCCGCGCATCTGACCAGTCTCGAGTTCTACCGCGAGATCGCCGACCTGCTCGCCCCCTCGGGGGTGCTGCTGGTGAACGTCGCTGACGGGCCCGGGCTGGCGTTCGCCCGCCGCCAGGTGGCGACCGCCATGAGCGTGTTCGACGAGGTCGCGCTGCTCGCCGACACCCAGGTGCTGAAGGGCCGCCGATTCGGCAACCTCGTGCTGGCCGCGTCGCGCACTCCGCTGCCGACCGAGTGGCTGCCGCGGCTGCTGGCCGCGGGGCCGCATCCGGCGAAGATCGCTCAGGATGCCGAGGTCGCGGCGTTCGCGAAAGGGGCGGCGATCGTCACGGACGCGGATGCCGTGGCATCCCCCCGCCCCGACGCGAGCATCTTCCTGCGCTGAGACGCCGACACCACCTCCGATCCCGGCATCGCAGGGCGAGCCTCGACCGGTTCTCAGACAGGCGAGGCAGACTGGGACCACGGTCGCAGAAGGGAGCCAGCAGTCGTGAATTTGATCCAGGGTTACGACCCAGAAACCCTCCGAGAACTGGTGGATCCGCGCGAGTGCCTGGCCCGGTTGACCGAGATCGAGAACCAGCGCAGCCTGCCGGTGCTGCTCGAGCGGGTGTGGCTGCTGAAGGTGCTCGACCGGCTCGACGAGGCGCTCGATCTCGCCGATGAGGCAGTGCGCCAGGCCCGTATGGCCGGCACCCGCAAGGATCTGCTGCGCGCTCGCGTGCTGCACGGCACGGTGCTGCAGAACCGCGGCGCTCACGCCGCGGCGGCCCAGGAGCTCGCCACGTGCGCGAACGAGGCTGAGGGCCAGGGATGGGCCGGGATCGCGGCCTTCGCTCATCAGCACCACGGCAAGAACGCGTACGAGATGCGCGACTTCGAGCAGGCGCGAGAGAGCTTCAAGCGCTCGCTGTTCCTGCGCCGTGCGGCGGGCGCCGACGACTCCGATCTCGAGAAGGCGCTGCGCGCCATCGAGGCCGCCGAGCGGCGCAGCGCCATGCAGGCCGACGTACTCGTCTAGAACCGCCTGCGTCCAGAGCCGCTGACGTGCTCGTCTGGAGCCGCCGACCTCTCGCCCGGCGCCGCCGACGTGCTCGTCTGGAGCCGATGTCGGCGGCTGGTCCTACTCTGATCACATGGCCGATCTGAATCGCGTCCGCGTCTGGGGTGACGTGCTGATCCGGATGCACCTCGACGAGTCGTGGTCGTTCGACTTCGACAACGCCAAGCGCCGTGCCGGGCTGTGCGACTATCAGCGTCGTCGCATCTCGGTGTCGCGTTATCTGGCCGCTCGATTCGACGACGACGAGATCCATCAGACTCTGCTGCACGAGGTCGCGCATGCCCTGGCCGGGCACGCCGCGGGCCACGGGCCGGCGTGGAAGCGCACCGCACGAGCACTCGGGTACGTCGGCGGAACCACCCATCAGGGTGAGACGGCGACCGAGCTCGCCCCGTGGATCGGGCGATGCCCCGCCGGTCATATCGCGTACCGTCATCGTCGACCCGCACGCGAGACGTCGTGCGCCAAATGCTCTCGGCGCTTCGACCGGCGCTTCCTGTTCGAATGGCACCGCCGCGAGATCACCGCCGCCGACCGGCTCGCCGCGCAGTCGCCCCGCTGAGCATCCTTCCACGTCTCGGTCGCGATACGCCGGGCGCCTGCGTCTGACCGAGCTCAGTCCGGGCTGCGCTGCTCTACCGGACCGCACGCGAAACGCAGGACTTCGCACGAAATGCAGGAGCTTCGCCAGGCATCCCTCGTGCGTTTCGAGAGACCTCCTGTGATTCGGGCGGCGGCGCCGTTCACTCCGCGGAGCGCGGGGCCCGATAACGCCGCGCAAGGAGCGCGATCAGCCGCCAGCCGAGCAGCATCGCGGCGAGCACGAGCGCGGCGACGACGATGAACGGGGTCTCGGCGCTGTCGCCGGTGGCGAGGCGCAGCAGCATCCCACCGGCCACGGTCACGACCCAGACGATCAGGCCCCAGCCGAGCGACCACGGCCGTCGCGGCCTGGCGGGCACGAGTGCCGCGAGAGCGTGGCCGACGACCAGCGCGACGAGGAACGGCCAGGCCGTGAGCAGGAAGCCGAGCGGATTCTCATCATGCGATGCGCGGCCGATCGCCGCGAAGACGAGCACGAACACGGCGTCGACGATGATCGCGGGCAGAAACCTCATGCTTCGACCTTATGCCGCCGGATCATGGCGCCGACGATGCCGCGCGGTGCGGGGCAGCGCCGGAATCCCGGGCCGCCGACAGCGCTCCCCGACGTCGGACACACCAGACCGAACCGGATGCCAACGCCGCGCCGTCCCCGCGACACACCGACCACGGCGGAATGTCCTGAGACCTCCGACAGCGAGGTCAGCGGAAACGCTCGAACACACCCTCGTTCAGCACGGGGACGGCGTCGACGGCGTCCAGCTCCGCCGCCTCCGCGGTGGTCGCCGGGCGCACCCCCGCGGCCTCCATACGAGCGGTGGATGCCACACCATCGGCCAGTTCGCGACCGGAGCCGCTGCCGACGAGCATGTGCCGCAGCCCCGGCCGCAGGGCGCGGAACGCCTCCGCCGCCGCGGCCGCCTCGGGCGACGAATGGTCGATGCCGAGGTCGCACAGCGCGGCGACGATCGCTCCGGCACCGAGCTGATCCTCGACCGCGAAGCGCAGCTCGCCGCCGGGCGCGAGTTCACCCGCGGCGACGATCGAGACCGAGGCGCGGGCGCCCTGGCGCTCCTGCACGGCCATCACCGCGCGAGCGGTCGCCGCCGCGTTGCGGATGGCGCCGATCAGCACCGTCGCGGGACGGGCATCCGGAACAGTCGGAGTCGACGCGGCAGCGGCGACCGTCGCGCCGTTCGTCGACCACCGCATGGCGTCCGCCAGCGTTCTCCCCTGGCCGGAGGCGACCGCGTCGGCGAGTGTGGAGGAGAAACGCAGCACGTCGACGACGATCACGACGTCGGCGGGAGCCAGTCGTGCGAGCCCCTGCGCGCCCCACTCGAGACGCACCTGATACGAGGACTGGTCGAACTGCGAGGGCATCCGTCAAGCCTAATCCCCACCACCCTCATCGCCGAGACCCCGTGCTGTCGCCGAGACCCCGTGCTGCGAACGCGAACAGCACGGGGTCCCGGCGATACGACGGGGTGTCGGCAGGGCGGGCAGGGCGCCGACGTCAGTCGGCGGCGAGGGCCTCGACAGGGGCGACCCGGGTGGCCAAACGGGTCGGGGTGACCGCGGCGACGACCGTGAGCACCGCGGTGGCGACGATGATGATCGCCACCGGGATCCACGGCACCGCCGGATAGACCATCCCGGCCGGCTCGAAGTCGGGCAGCACGGGCACCGAGCCGAGCAGCGACTGCGCAGCGATCCAGCCGTACGCGATGCCGAGCACGAGCCCGGTGAGGGTCGCAGCCACCGTGATGTGCACGGCCTCGAGCAGCACCATCCGGCGCACCTGAGCCGAGGTCAGCCCGATCGCGCGCAGCAGCCCCAGCTCACGGCGACGCTGCACCACCCCGATCGTGAGCAGGTTGACCAGGCCGACCGCGGCGATCACCGCCGACACAGCCACCAGCACCATCATGATGCTCGCGAAGGCGTCCATCGGGGCGAAGAAGCCGTCGACGAACTCGCCCTCGCTCTGGCGCATCAGCAGCGCCTTGACCGACTCCAGGGCCACCGCGAACATCGTCACGAGCGCCACACCCATCACCACGCCGATCGCCATACGGCTCGAGCGCTCGGGGTGCCGCAGCGCGTTCTCGGCGGCAAGCCGGGCGGTCGGCCCGGTGCCGAAGAGACGGCCGACCAGGCGCAGCACGGGCGGCATGAACAGCGGCGACGCGGTGGCGAGCCCGGTGAACGAGAACAGTCCCCCGAAGAACGCCACCACCACGCCGAGCGGGGTGATCAGGCCGAGCAGCACGCCAGCCACCAGCAGCGCCACCCCCGCGACGATGAGCACCAGAGCGCCCACGTGCTTGCCGCGGTGGCCGGCCTCGTCGTCGTGCGTGCGCTCGACGGAGCCGCCGAGCGCCTGCAGCGGAGTGACCGTGAGCACGCGCCGCGATCCGATCCAGGCGGCGAGCCACGTCGTCAGGGCGACGCCGACGACAGGGAAGAGCACACCCGCCTGCACGAGGGTGAAGCCGTCGGATGCGCCGTCGAGCAGGGCGTCGCCGAGCAGCACCCCGAGTGCGGAGAGGGCGACTCCGATGACCAGCCCGATGCCCGCCCCGATCAGGCCGACGACGAACCCCTGGCCTGTCACCTCCGAGCGCTGCGACCGCGCCGACGCGCCGATCAGACGCAGCAGGGCGATGCGCCGGGTGCGGCCGGCGATGATCGTCGAGAACGTGTTCGCGGTGACGATCGCCGCCACGTACATCGCGACCGCAACGAGCAGCACCGACAGGATCGTCACGACGATAGCCAGAACCTCGCTGTCGCCGATGAACGGGTCGGACTGCAGCACGGCGCCGATGTAGGCGGTCACCTCGACGAGGATCACGCCGAACGCGGCCGCGAGCGCCGAGACCAGGATGCTGGCGCCCATCCCCCGCTCACGCAGCCAGCCGAATCGGCTCGCCCGCGGGCGGCTCAGCTCGAGGCGCGACATCATCGGGGCCGACGCACCGGGCACGGCCGACGTCACCGGCGCGCTCACGCCGCCACCTCCGCGGCGAGCATGTGCGCCGCGATCTGCTCGGCGCTCTGCTTCGGATGGTCGGCGGTGATTCGCCCGTCGCCGAGGAACAGCACGCGGTCGGCGTGACTCGCGGCGATCGCATCGTGCGTGACCATGGCGATCGACTGGCCGTGCTCACGGCTCGCGCTCGCGAGCAGCTCGAGCACCTCGCGGCCGCTGCGCGAGTCGAGGTTGCCGGTCGGCTCGTCGGCGAACACGAGGTCGGGTGCGGTAGCGAGCGCGCGGGCGATCGCGACGCGCTGCTGCTGTCCGCCCGACAGCTCGTGCGGCCGGTGGGTGAGCCGGGATGCCAGGCCGAGGCGCTCGACGAGAGCGTCGATGCGCGCCCGCTCGATGGCCGTCGGCCGGCGCCCGTCGAGCTCGAACGGCAGCAGGATGTTGCCGAGCGCGTCGAGGGTGGGCACCAGATTGAACGCCTGGAAGATGAAGCCGACGCGGCGGCGGCGCAGCACGGTCATCTCGAGGTCGCCGAGACCGGTGATCTCGGTGTCTCCGATCCACGCGCGCCCCTCGGTGGGGGCGTCGAGGCCGGCCATGATGTGCATGAGCGTGGACTTGCCCGATCCGGACGGGCCCATGATCGCAGTGAACTGACCGCGACGGATGCCGACGCTGACGTCATCGAGGGCGCGGACGCCGGCGGCTCCGGCCCCGTAGGTCTTGGTGAGGTGCTGGACGCGTGCGGCGAGGCCGAGGTCCGAGGTCGTGATCTCCATGCTTCGACGCTATTTTCCGGGCCCGGCCTGCCGCATCGGCCTCGGGATGGCATCCGGATACATCGCGAGGATGATCCGCAGCCGCGGTCGGTGTACGTCGCGTCAGGCGAGGCCGTGCTCGAAGGCGAAGACGACCAGCTGCACGCGATCACGCAGGCGCAGCTTGGTGAGGATGCGGCTGATGTGCGTCTTCACGGTGGCCTCGCTGAGGAACTCCCGCGCCGCGATCTCGGAGTTCGACAGCCCTCGCGCGGCGAGCGCGAAGATCTCGCGTTCCCGGTCGGTGAGGTCGGCGTACTCCGGCGGCACCGGCTTGGTCTCGGCGGTGAAGTGCGCGAACAGCTCGCGGGTGGCGGATGCCGCGATCACACTCGATCCGGACTCCACCGTGCGGATGGCGGCGAGCAGGAACTCGGGATCGGCGTCCTTGAGCAGGAAGCCACTCGCCCCTCTCTGGATCGCCCGCGCCGCGGCCTCGTCGAGATCGAACGTGGTGAGCATGACGACCCGCGGCGGGTCGGGCTGGGCGAGCAGTTCCGCTGTCGCCGTCAGGCCGTCCATCACGGGCATCCGGATGTCCATCAGCACGACGTCGGGACGCGTGCGCTCGATGACCTCGAGCGCCTCCCGGCCGTCGCCGGCTTCGCCGACCACGTCCATGTCGGGCTGCGACGAGACGAGCATCCGCACGCCCGCCCGGAACAGCACCTGATCGTCGACGAGCACGACCCTGATCATCCTGACCTCCTGGTCGTCTTCGGCCGCTCAGTTCGCCGAGGGGCCGATCGGAAGCGTAGCGCGCACGGTGAACCGGGCCGGTTCATGTTGCACGGTGAGCGCACCGCCGACCAGCTGGGCACGCTCACGCATGCCGATGAGCCCGTGGCCGCCGCTGTGCGCGGGCGGCACTCCGGGCCTTTGCTGTTTCGCCGGGGGGATGCCGTTGCGCACGGCGATGTCGACTCGATCCGCCCACCACGAAAGCCGCACATCGACATCGTCCCCGCCGTGACGGATCGCGTTGGTGAGGGCCTCCTGCAGGATGCGGTAGACGGCGAGCTGGATCGCCCCCGGCGGCTCGGCGGGCGGCATCGGGTCGACGGTGACCCGCGGCTGGATGCCGGCTTGACGCACCTGGGCGAACAGGGCCTCGAGGTCGGCGAGGGCGGGCTGCGGTCCGTCGCCCTGACGGTGGCGCAGCTGAGTCAGCAGCATCCGCACGTCCGACAGCGCTGATCGTGCGGTCTGCGCGATCGTGGCGAGCGCCTCCTGGGCGAGCTCGGGCTTCTGGGCCGCGGCGTAGCGCGCGCCATCGGACTGCGCGATCACGACGGCGAGGGAGTGCGCGACGATGTCGTGCATGTCGCGGGCGATGCGCACCCGCTCCTGCTCTTCGGCGGCCGCCGCCTCGGCGCGCTGCTGCGCCTCGCGGTTCGCCCTGCTCTGCCGCACCAGCCGCCACAGCAGTCCCGCACCCCAGGCCAGAGCCAGCGAGAGCACGATGGTCAGGCCCATGGTCACGCTCAGCAGAACGAGTCGCAGCTCGATCGGCGAGGTGGCCGTGAGCGTTCCGAAGTCGTACTGCAGAAGGCCGATGTAGAGCCCGCCTACCACCCCGCCGCCGACGGCCGAGGCGCCGCCGAGCCAGAGCACGCGCTTCGAGCCCCACGCCGACGTCGCGAACAGCACCCCGAAGATCGCGACGTCGATCGGTGCCGGGGGCAGCCCGGCGGACATCTGCAGGAGCGCGCCCGCCCAGGCCACGATCAGCGCAATCGCCGGGGAGAGGCGACTGATCGCCACGGCGCCCCAGACCAGCAGCGACGTGACGACGAGCGCCACCGTAGCCCTGCTGTCGGGCAGCCAGAAGCTCATCTGCCCGGCGCTGAAAGCCAGCGAGAGCGGCAGCGTGATCAGCAGGCCGACGAGCGCCCCGAGGATGTCGAGAGCGAGCCAGGTCATCGGGATGCGGCGGATCACCCTTTCACGCTACGAGAGCGCGTGGCGAGGCGCGTCCGCCTGCAGATGTATCCCGGGTCGTCGCCTGCCGGGGCCCGATCGGCTGCCTCACCTTCGATCATCCGAGGCATGCCGAGTGGGCCCGAACGGCCCCCTCCCCGGCATCCGAAGCAGCCATTCGGTCCCGGCGGGCGCGCCGGCGGCCGGTGCGTGGCGCCGCGGCGTCGAGAGATCAGGCGCGGCAGACGATCTCGCCGTGCGGCACGAGGTACCAGCCGTCGTCATCGGATGCCCACCGGTGCCAGGCATCGCTGATCTGCTGCAGCTGCGCACGGGTGGCGAGCCCCTCGCGCTCGAGCTGGATCGCGAGCGCGGACTGCAGGATGCGGTCGGCCCACATCCCACCCCACCAGCTGCGTTCCTCGGGCGTCGCGTAGCACCAGGTCGACGCGGTGGCGGTGATGTCGCTGAACCCCGCAGCTCGCGCCCATGACAGCAGGCGGCGCCCCGCATCCGGCTCGCCGCCGTTGAGCCGCGCCGCCGCCCGATACAGCCGCAGCCACTCATCGAGCTCGGGCAGCAGGGGGAACCAGATGAACCCCGCGTAGTCTGCATCGCGCGCAGCGACGGTTCCGCCCGGCTTCACGACGCGGCGCATCTCACGCAGCGCCTGCACCGGGTCGCCGACGTGCTGCAGCACCTGGTGGGCGTGCACGATGTCGAAGGTGTCGTCGGCGAAGCTCAGCGCGTGCACGTCCTCCACCGAGAAGTCGATGTTCGTCACGCCTCGTTCGGCGGCGAGCCTTTGCGAGAGGGCAAGAGCGTCGTCGGAGATCTCGGTGGCTGTGACCCGGGCGACCCGACCGGCGAAGTCGACGGTGATCGTCCCCGGTCCTGCGCCGACATCGAGCAGGTGCGCATCAGGGGCGAGGTGCGCTTCGAGGTACGCGGCGGAATTCGCGACCGTGCGAGTGTTGTGCGAGCGCAGCACCGAGTCGTGGTGCCCGTGAGTGTAGACGGCCATGCTCGCCAGTATGTCGCAGCGGGATTCACCGCTCGCGCCGTGCGTCGGGCTCAGTCGCGAGCCATCCTGCGCAGCGCCTCGCGATCGGGTTTGCCGGATGCCAGAGTGGGCAGCTCGGGAGAGACCTCGAGCTGGGCGGGACGCGCGTGCGGGCCGATCTCGGCCGAGACGAGAGCGCGGGCCTGCTCGAACATCTCCTCGACATCGCCGACGCCGGCGGCGAGGAAGATGACGGATGCCTCTCCCCAGCGCTCATCGGGCATGCCGACGACGACCGCCTGCTCCAAGCCCGGGACGCCGCGCACGATCCGCTCGACGCGGTCGAGCGACACGTTGATCCCGCCCGACACGATCACGTTGTCGATGCGGCCGGTGATGGAAAGACGTCCGTCGTCGCCGATCGTGCCGGCGTCTCCGGTGCGGTACCAGCGGGCGCCGTCGGGTGCGGTGACGAACACCTGCTCCGAGCGCTCGGCGTCGCCGAGATATCCGTCGGCGAGCATCAGCCCGCCGATGCGGATCTCGCCATCGACCTCGACGAGGCGGACTCCGTCGAGCGGGATGCCGTCGTACACGCATCCGCCCGCGGTCTCGCTGGAGCCGTAGGTGCGCACGATCCGCGCGCCCGCGGCCGCGGCGCGCATGCGCTGCTGCTCGGGCAGCGCCTGACCGCCGACGAGGATCGCCCGGTACGACGCGAGCGCGTCGCGCACCTCCGGTCGTGATTCGGCCGCGTCGAGCAGCGTGGCCAGCTGTGCGGGTACGAACGAGGTGAAGCGGTGCACGTCGTCGCGCATCCGCTCCGTCGCGTCGACGAACGAGTTGACGGTGAACCGCCCGGCGAGCAGCACCGGCTCGTAGCCGGCGAGCAGCGAGCGCGCCAGCACCTGCACACCGGCGATGTATGCGGCGGGCAGGGCGAGCATCCACTGGCCGGACCCGAGGCGTGGGACGGTCGCCTCAGCACTCGCGCGCAGGGCAGCGGCGCTGAGCACGACGCGTTTGGGGATGCCGCTGGACCCGGACGTCGCGATGACCACCGCCGTGCCTGCGGGCACGACATCCTCCGCCGACGGCTCGAAGCCGAGGGCCAGAGGGCTCGATCCGTCAAGCGCTGCGGGAAGAGCATCCCGCACCGCGGCCGCATCCGCGCCGTCGATCTCCCGCAGACTCGTCACGGCCACGAGCTCAGAAGTGGTAAGGGAAAGGCGACCAGTCCGGGTCGCGCTTCTCGAGGAACGAATCGCGGCCCTCGACGGCCTCGTCGGTGCCGTAGGCCAGGCGGGTCGCCTCGCCGGCGAACACCTGCTGGCCGACCAGTCCGTCGTCCACAGCATTGAAGGCGAACTTCAGCATCCGGATCGCGGTGGGCGACTTCGTCAGCACCGTGCGCGCCATCTTCAGCGCCTCGCGCTCGAGCTCGGCGTGCGGCACGACGCGGTTGACCGCACCCATCTCGTAGGCGCGCTGGGCCGAGTACTCCTCGGCGAGGAAGAACACCTCGCGGGCGATCTTCTGCCCGGTCTGGCGCGCCATGTACGCCGAGCCGTAGCCGGCGTCGAAGCTGCCCACGTCGGCATCCGTCTGCTTGAACCGACCGTGCTCGGCACTCGCGATCGTCAGGTCGCACACCACGTGCAGCGAGTGCCCGCCGCCGGCCGCCCAGCCCGGGACGACGGCGATCACGACCTTGGGCAGGAACCGGATCAGCCGCTGCACCTCGAGGATGTGCAGCCGGCCGGCGCGCGCGGTGTCGTGCACCGTCGCCTCGTCGTCGGAGTACTTGTAGCCGTCGCGACCGCGGATGCGCTGGTCGCCGCCCGAGCAGAACGCCCAGCCGCCGTCCTTCGGACTCGGGCCGTTGCCGGTGAGCAGCACGGCGCCGATGCGGGGGTCCTGCCGAGCGATGTCGAGGGCACGGTAGAGCTCGTCGACCGTATGCGGGCGGAACGCGTTGCGCACCTCGGGCCGGTCGAACGCGATGCGGGCGACGCCCCCGTCGCGCGACACGTGCGCGGTGATGTCGGTGTAGTCCTCGGCTCCGGGGGCGAGCTGCCACTCGGACGGATCGAAGATGTCGGAGACGAAGTCGGCGGTCACGGCACTCAGCCTAATCAACCGCCGGACAGGTGCGACCGGGTCGCATGGCCAGCTCGCGTACGATCGTGGCGTGCGCCTGACAACTCACCTCCGCCGTTCCGTGCTCGCTCTCACCGCCGCTGCGGCGCTCGCCCTGGCGGGCTGCGCGTCGAATCCGGATGCCGCGGATCCGGGCTCATCGGATCCCGCGCCGTCGTCGTCCGCGACGCAGGCTCCCGGAACCTGCTCCTACCCGCAGGACGGCCGCCCCGCGTCGAAGGCTGTCGACGCACCCGCTGGCGAGCCCACCGAGACAGGCGAGGTGCCCGTCACGATCACGACGGGCGTGGGCGAGCTGAAGACCACGCTCGACGCCTCGAAAACGCCGTGCACAGTGAACAGCTTCCTCTCGCTCGCCGAGCAGGGCTACTTCGACGGCACCACCTGCCATCGACTCACCACCGACGGCATCTTCGTGCTGCAGTGCGGCGACCCGAGCGCGAAGGGAACGGGCGGTCCCGGCTACTCGTTCGCCGACGAACTCGACGGCTCCGAGACCTACGAGGCCGGCACGCTCGCGATGGCCAACGCCGGCCCCGACACCAACGGGTCGCAGTTCTTCATCGTCTACGCCGACAGCCAGCTGCCGCCGAGCTACACGGTTTTCGGCCACCTCGACGAGACGTCCACCGCGATCGTCGCGGATGTCGCATCCGCCGGCACCGAGAACGGCGGCCCCGACGGGGCTCCGAAGACCCCGGTCATGATCGAGAGCGTCACCAAGGGCTGACGCCGCGCACCCCGGCGCCGTCTTCTGCGCCGAGACGTCTCTTCGCATCGAGACCCCCACCTCGGAACGTCCGCAGGTGGGGGTCTCGGCGTTGTCTGGGGGTCTCAGCGCTCGGCGGTGGGTGCCGGCCGTCGGTGCCGGCCGTCGGTGCCCGCCGGCGGGAGCTCGCCGGTCAGCGCTCGCCGCCGGGAGGGCAGCCGCGGATCAGCGGGCCAGACGGGCGCGGGCGGCCTTGCGCCAGCCGTCGATCATGTCGCCGACGGCGATGCCCACGATGCCGATGCCGGTGAGCACGGCCAGGACGGTCACGGCGTCATCCCCCGCCCCGTTGCTCAGGAACACATCGTCGACGAAGCGCGGGTTGTACAGCATCCCGTTCATCAGCGCGGTCAGGGCGAGCACCATGACGACTGCCGCCAGGGCGGCATTGATCCACGCGAACGTCATCGTCCAGTGCCCGCGAGCGAAGACCGCGACCGAGAGCACGGCCTCGGCGACGAGCAGCGCCAGCAGCGCGCCGATGCCCCACGGCCACAACCCCGGGTTCAGGATCGACAGCGGCTCATCAACGGAGGCCGTCCAGCCGCGCAGCTGATCCCATACGAGCACCCCGGCGAACAGCGCGAGCATGATCAGCGAGGCGATCAGATCGGCGTGCCCGGCGCCGCTCTGCGCATCTTCGGGCAGCTGATCGACGCTCCACCTGACGCCGGTGTCGGCCCCCGTCCGCTCGAGGATGAAGAAGACCAGCGTCGTCCAGAACGAGACGTGCACGATCACCGACAGAGCGACGACGATGGCCTCGCCGATGATCTCGCCGATGCCGGCGCCGGCGAGGGCCTGCGCGATCGCGACCCCGCCGAATGCGCAGGCCGGCACGATGGCGAGCAGGATCTTCAGCAGCCGCCACCAGGTCAGGTAGTACTTCGGCCCGATCAGATGCAGCGGCCGATCGGCGTATCCCGCGGCCAGCGCCGCGGGATCGCCCAGTTCGGTGAGCACGGCGTGCTCGGCATGCTCGAAGGTCTCGCCGTTCTCGGTGCGGGCGTCGACGGCATCCGCGATCGAGGCGCGCAGCTCGTCGCCGACCTCCTTCTGCAGTCCGGCTGGGAGGCTTCGCACGGTGGCGGCGATGTACCGGTCGGTCAGTGTGGCGGTCATGTCAGTTCTCCTCGTCGCGGAGCGCGGCGGTCGCGGCGGCGATTGCCGCGACCTCCTGAGTCAGTGCGGTCGCGAGGCGGACGCCCGCCTCGGAGGTGCGGTAGAACTTGCGGGGCCTCGCCTCGTCTGTGTTCCACTCGCTGTCGAGATAGCCCTGCTTCTCGAGTCGGCGCAGCAGCGGGTAGAGCGTGTTGGCATCGGTGGGGAAGCCGGCGGACGCCAGCTGCTCCAGCAGGCCGTACCCGTAACCCGGGGTGCGCAGCAGCTGCAGGCTGGCGAGCACGATGGTGCCTCGCCGCAGCTCCTGCAGGTGGACGTCGAACTCGCTGTCGCTCATGTGAGTCACTATATTGTGTGACGCACACCATTGTCAACGACACATTGATGGTCTCGACGCCGCCGTAGTCTGGGGCGATGAGCCCACCGGTGCAGATCCGCCGCGTCGATCCGTTCGACACCGTCGAGCACAACCAGTGGTGGCAGGCTTATGCCGAGGCCAAGCGCGCCGACATGGGCGAGAACGCGCTGATCTGGACGCTCGAAGAGAGTCGCGCCGAGATGCAGCAGCGCTCCGAGAACACCGAGCGTCGCACCTACGTCGCCGTGCTCGACGGCGCGGTCGTGGGCGGCGGATCGCTCGCCCTCAGTTTGAAAGACAACCTGCGCTCCGCCGCCGTCGGCGTGACCGTGCCGCTCGCCCATCGCCGACGGGGTGTCGGCTCCGCCCTGCTCGCGCACATCGAGGCCGAGGCGGCTACCGCCGATCGCACGATCCTGCGCGCCGAGACGGCGTGGCCGGCATCCGCGCCCGACGACGGCGCCGGGCAGCCGGGGATCGAATTCGCGCGACGGC
Source organism: Microbacterium sp. nov. GSS16 (assembly GCF_028198145.1). Taxonomy (NCBI): domain Bacteria; kingdom Bacillati; phylum Actinomycetota; class Actinomycetes; order Micrococcales; family Microbacteriaceae; genus Microbacterium; species Microbacterium sp. nov. GSS16. Next base: position 314,623 of record NZ_CP116338.1, read on the forward strand.
ACGGATACACGCTCGCCCTCAGCGACCTGCAGAACCGCCTCGAGCTGCCGGTCGATGACGCGATCATCGACGAGCTGCTCGCCGAGGCACCCGCCGAGGGGTACGCGATCCGCAGCTGGGTAGGTCCAGTGCCCGACGAGATCGTCGCCGAGTGGGCGGCTCTCGACGCCGTTCTCGACACCGAGGCGCCGACCGGCGAGCTCGACATCGAGGCCGCGTCAGCCGACGTCGCCGACTACCGCGCCGACGAGCAGATGCAGGCCCTGCAGGGCCGCACATCGTTCGGAACGGTGGCTCTGACGTCCGACGGCCGGGTCGCCGCGTACACGCAGCTCGTCGTCTCCGGTGACGACGGCAACGCGTACCAGTGGGGAACTCTCGTGCGCCGCGAGGACCGCGGCCACCGCCTCGGCCTGCGCGTGAAGCTCGAGAACCTGCGAATGCTGCAGCGTCACTCCCCCGAGACGCCGCGCATCTACACCTACAACGCCGCGTCGAATGCGCACATGCTCGCGGTCAACACCCGCCTCGGCTTCCGGCCCACCGGGCGCCTCGGCGAGCTGCAGAAGAAGGCCGATCGACCTCGCGCGCCGAGGCCGGGTGCGCGGGCATGATGGACGCATGACGCCGCCCCTCGCCGACCTGCTCGCGACCGCCCGCGTGGTCGCCCTGCCGATGAACACGCGCTTCCGCGGCGTCGACGTGCGCGAGGCGCTGCTGTTCGAGGGGCCGCAGGGCTGGGCGGAGTTCTCGCCGTTCGTCGAGTACGCCGACGCCGAGGCCGCCACCTGGCTCGCTGCGGCGATCGACTTCGCCTGGCACGAGCAACCCGCCGCGCTGCGCGAGCGCATCCCCGTCAACGCCACCGTTCCGGCCGTCGACGCGGCGCGAGTGCCGGAGGTTCTCGCGCGATTCGACGGATGCCGCACCGCCAAGGTCAAGGTGGCCGAGCGCGGCGAGGTGCTGGCCGACGACATCGCCCGTGTGCGCGCCGTTCGCGCGCAGATGGGGCCGGAAGGGCGGATCCGCGTCGACGCGAACGCGGGCTGGAACGTCGACGAGGCCGAGCACGCCATCCACGCTCTCGCCGAGTTCGATCTGGAATACGCCGAGCAGCCCTGCGCATCGGTCGACGAGCTCGCGGAGCTGCGCCGTCGGGTGAAGCACATGAGCATCCCGATCGCCGCCGACGAGAGCATCCGCAAGGCCGATGATCCGCTGGCGGTCGCCCGCGCCGGCGCCGCGGACCTCGTCGTCATCAAAGCGCAGCCGCTCGGCGGCATCCGGCGAGCGCTCGACATCGTCGCGCAGGCAGGGCTGCCGGCGGTCGTCTCGAGCGCGCTCGACACCGCGGTGGGGCTGTCGCAGGGGGCGGCGCTCGCGGCGTCCCTCCCCTCTCTCGAGTTCGACTGCGGGCTAGGCACCGCCTCGCTCTTCACCGACGACGTCGCCGATGCCCGCCCGGTGGGCGGGTCGGTGTCGGCGGCGCGGGTGATTCCGGATGCCGGTGCGCTGTCGCGCCTGGAGGCGCCGGCCGAGCGGCGCGACTGGTGGCTGGCGCGTCTCGAGCGCTGCCACGCGCTGCTGGACGCCCGACGCTGAGGCCATCGACCAGGACCGGCGGCAGAGCAAGCGACCGGAGCAGGCGAATAGGGCCGGCGCGCGGGGCCGGCGTCTAAAGCCGGATCAGCTCGACCATTCGGCCGAGAGCCTCGCTGCCCGTGCGGCGCAGTCGGTCGGAGTCGTCGCCGTTCATGGCGGCGCGCACGCTCATGCCCTCCCACACGATCATCAGCAGCCGGGCAGCCTCCTCTGCGTCGATGCGCAGGGCGATCTGCCCCGAGTCGACGATCTCCTGGATGATCGCGACGATGCTCTGCATCATCTCGTTCTCCTGCGCGAGGTAGGCCGCGCCGAACGACGGGTCTCGCAGTGCGCGGATGCGGATCTCGCTCATCATCATCACGCCGACCCGGTCGTCGGCGCCGGAGTCCATGATCTGCTGCACGAGGTCGGCCGGGTCGCAGTCGTCGATGGCGTTCTGGCCGACGAGAGCCGAGACACGCTCGCGGACGGCCTGCAGGCGCGCTTCGCCGACCGATGCGGCGAGCTCGAGGAACAGGGCGTCCTTCGACTCGAAGTTCGAGTAGAACGCGCCGCGGGTGAATCCGGCCCGCTCGCAGACGGCCTCGACGGTGGCGCCCTCCAGACCCACTTCGGCGAACACCTGCGCAGCCGCCTCGAGCAGGCGCGCGCGAGTGTTCTCACGGCTGCGCGTCGTCGACATCGGCTCCTCCTTCACATCGGGTGCACAGCATCCGGCACCCCGATGCCCTTACGATACATCTACGTATTCAATACATCTGTGTATCGAGATTCCGCGGAGGCCGCGTGTCCACCCTTCTCTCCTCGCTCGGCCGCTGGTCGTTCCGCCACCCCTGGCGCGTGCTCGTCGCCTGGCTGATCGTGCTCGGAGTCGCCGGCGGCGGCGCCCTGGGGCTCGGCGCGGGAACCGACAACACATTCTCCATCCCCGGCACCGAATCTCAGGCCGGACTCGAGCAGCTGCAGCGCACCTTCCCCCAGGTGAGCGGCACGAACGCGCAGTTCATCGTCGTCGCCGCCGACGGCGATGACGTGACCGATTCGGCGTACCGCGACGGCATCGAGAGCACCGTCCGCGATCTCGAGCGCATCGACGGCGTGCTCGCCGTGACCTCGCCCTACGACGAGAACATCTCGGGCATGGTCAACACCGAGAAGACCGCGGCCATCGTGCGCCTGCAGTTCGACGGGCAGTCCACCGACGTGCCCGACAGTGTGAAAGACGACCTGCAGCAGCAGGTCGACGACCTGGCCGCGGCGCTGCCCGACGGGTCGCAGACGGCTCTCGGCGGCGACCTGTTCGCGTCGTCGATCCCCACCGTGACGATCACCGAGGCGATCGGTCTGCTCATCGCGCTGCTCGTGCTGATCGTCACCTTCCGCTCGTTCGTCGTCGCAGGGCTCCCGCTGCTGACGGCCGTGCTCGGCGTCGGCATCTCGATGGCCGGCATCTTCGCGGCGACTGCGTTCGCGACCGTCTCGTCGACCACCCCCTTGCTCGCCCTCATGCTCGGTCTCGCGGTCGGCATCGACTACGCGCTGTTCATCGTCGCGCGCCATCAGGACCAGGTGCGCGACGGCATGGCACCCGAGGAGTCGGCGGCGCGCGCGGTCGGCACGGCCGGCTCCGCCGTCGTGTTCGCCGGCGTCACGGTGCTGATCGCCCTGATCGGGCTCGGCTTCGCGGGCATCCCGTTCCTGACGACGATGGGCATCGCCGCCTCGGTCGCCGTCGCGATCGCCGTCGCGATCTCGGTCACCCTCACCCCTGCGATGCTCGGCTTCCTGAAGGGTCGCGTCGCGGGACGCCCGCGTCGCGCGCGCCAGGCGCGCCAGAAGAAGGATGCCCCGCCCCGGCCCGCCTTCTCTCGCCGTTGGGTCGACGCCATCACGAAGCGCCCCATCGTCGTCGCCACCGCGGTCATCGTCGGCCTCGGCATCGTGGCGATCCCGGCCCTCAGCCTCAATCTCGCCCTTCCCAACGCGGGCGTGCTGCCCAAGGGTTCCGAGGCACGGGTCAGCTACGACCTCACCGCCGAGGAGTTCGGCCCCGGCTTCAACGGCCCGCTGATCCTCACCGGCACGATCGTCACCTCCACCGACCCGCTGACCCTCATGCAGGATCTCGGCGACGAGGTCGAGAAGCTCCCGGGTGTGCGCGAGGTCGCGCTCGCGACGCCGAACGAGATGGCCGACACCGGCATCGTGCAGATCATCCCGAAGACGGCACCAGACGACCCGGCGACCAGCGACCTGGTGCGCGAGCTGCGCTCGCACCACGACGAATGGCTCGACGAGTACGGGATCGATCTGAAGGTCACCGGTTTCACCGCCGTCGCGATCGACATCTCCGACCAGCTCGGCGCGGCGCTGCTGCCGTTCGGCGTGTTCGTGATCGGCCTCTCGCTGATCCTGCTCGCCGTCGTGTTCCGCTCGATCTGGGTGCCGGTCACCGCCGCGATCGGCTACCTGCTCTCGATCGTCGCCGCCTTCGGGGTCGTCGCCGCCGTGTTCGAGTGGGGCTGGTTCGCCGACGCCCTGCACGTGGCGCGAACCGGCCCGATCATCAGCTTCATGCCGATCGTGCTGATGGGCGTGCTGTTCGGTCTGGCGATGGACTACCAGGTGTTCCTCGTCTCGCGGATGCGCGAGGACTTCGTGCACTCCGGCGCCCTTCGACAGGCTCAGGGTCCCAGAGCCGCCGCGATCGAGGCCGTCCGCTCCGGATTCGCCGGCACCGCCCGCGTCGTCACCGCCGCAGCGCTCATCATGTTCGCCGTCTTCGTCGCGTTCGTGCCCGAAGGCGACTCGTCGCTCAAGCCGATCGCCCTGGGGCTCGCCGCGGGCATCGCGATCGATGCCTTCCTCGTGCGCATGACGCTGATCCCTGCCGTGATGGCGATCCTCGGCGACCGCGCGTGGAGCATCCCGCGGTGGATGCAGCGCATCCTCCCGCACGTCGACATCGAGGGCGAGGCGGTCGAGCGCGAGCGCGCGCTGGACGCATGGCCGGGCGACGACAGCATCCTGGCCGCCGACGATCTCGTCGTCGACGGTGCCGGGATCCACGGCGCGCACCTGCGGCTCGCGCCCGGCGCATCGCTGGTCGTCACCGGCGCGTCCCCTCGCGCACTGCGGACGCTGGCTCTCGTGCTGGCGGGGCGGGTGAAACCGGATGCCGGGAAGCTGCGCGTCACGGATCACCTGCTGCCTGGCCGCTCGGCGTGGGTGCGCGCGCACGTCGGCGTGGCCCTGCTCGATGAGCCGGACATCGGCGCCCAGCTCGGCGAAGCGTTGCGCGGGCGGACCGGACTGGTGATCCTCGACGGAGTCGAGCGCATCCCAGCATCCGATCGCGACCAGCTCGTCGCGCGGCTTCGCGACGCAGGCGACCTCGCGGTCGTCTTCACCACGACCGACCCGGATGCCGCGCAGCGCCTGCTCGTGGATGCCGGCCGGGCCCAGGCATCCGTCACCGACCTGCGCGAGAGCGCTGCCCTCCCGACCTCCGACTCGACCGAGGTGAACGCATGACCCTCCCCATCGAACGCGCACGCTCGCGGCGGCCGATCACCTGGCTGACCCTGATCGGTGTACTGCTGCTGCCCGCGATGATCGGCGGGATCCTCGTCGCGGCACTGCACAACCCGACCGACCGCCTCGAGGAGATGACGGCCGCGGTCGTCAACCTCGACAAGCCGGTCACTATCGACGGGCAGTACACCCCGCTCGGCCGCCAGCTCGCAGCTGGCCTCGTGGAGGGCTCGGACGAACTCGATTCGAACCTCACCTGGGTCATCTCGAACGAGGACGACGCCGCCGAGGGCATGGCCGACGGCCGGTACCAGGCGGTCGTGACGATCCCGAAGTCGTTCTCGAAGGACGCGACCTCGGCGGGCGTCGCTTTGCAGGAGGGCGAGGGATCTGCCGAACAGGCGGAGATCAGCGTCACCACCCCGCCCGACGGGCGGGTGGCCGACGGGCTGATCAGCCAGCAGATCGCCTCGGTGGCCGCATCTACCCTCGGAACGATGCTGAGCGAGGCGACGGTCGGCAACGTGCTGATCGGCTTCAAGACCATCGGCGACCAGATCGGCGACGCCGCCGACGGCGCCGATCAGCTCGCCGACGGTGCACGTTCGGCGGCCGACGGTGCGGCGGAGATCCCAGGCGGTGCGACGCAGCTGGCCGACGGGGCGAACAAGCTCGCGGACGGCGCGGGTGAGCTGGCTGGAGGCGCGGGTCAGCTCTCCAGCGGGGCAACGCAGCTTGGAACTGGGCTGGACACCATCGCGGGGAAGGCTCGCGAAGCAGCAAACGGCGCCACGACGCTCGGGCAAGGTCTGACTGCTGGCGCCACGGCACTGACTGACCCGCAGGGGGAGACGCCAAGCCTCGTGTCGAGCGCGGCCGCGGCATCCGATAGGGCCCAGCAGACCGCGGGTATCGTGCGTAGCAGCGCCGGAGAGATTGGCGCTTTGTCAGCGCAATGCATCGCCGCCGGCGCCTCGCGACAGTTCTGTGATGAGCTCGGCGGAGCCGCATCCAACCTTGGCGCAGCTGTGCAACCTGCCTTGGAGAGCCAGGCATACACGGGTGGAGTCGCTCGCGGCGTAGCAGCGGTGCCCGGTCAGCTTCGCGCTGCGGGGGACGTGGCCTCGCAGCTAGGCGCAGGACTGGGACAGTTGGCAGCCGGCGTCGCGCAGTCTGCAGACGGAGCTCGTAGCCTCTCGGCCGGTGCTGACGGCATCAGCACCGGAGCATCGGGCCTCGCCTCCGGCGCCTCGCAGCTGGGAGACGGCATCTCCGCGCTCGGTGACGGTGCGGGTGAGCTCTCGAACGGGCTCGACGAACTGGCATCCGGCACCGGCGATCTCGCCGAGGGTCTGCGCACCGCCTCGACCTCGCTGCCGTCGTTCGACGACGAGCAGTCGACCTCGCTCGCGTCGGTGATCGCCGACCCGGTCACCTCTAACTCCAACTCGAACGACTTCTTCGGGCCCGCGACGATCCCGCTGCTGTCGGCCGTCGTGCTGTGGTTCGGGGCACTGGCGACGTTCATCGCGCTGCGGGCGGTTCCCGGCAGCGCCCTCACTTCACGACGCTCGTCGGCGGGCATGGTGCTGCGCGGCTTCTGGCCCGCCGCGGCGATCGGCGCGGCCCAGGGCCTGGTGCTCGCACTGGTCGTGCAGCTCGTCGTCGAATACGACGCGGCGACATGGTGGGGCTTCGCCGGTTTCGCGATCAGCGCCGGCATCGCGTTCGCGGCGATCAACCAGGCGCTCGTCGCCGTGCTCGGCGGCATCGGCCGATGGATCAGCGCCCTGGTCGGTGTGCTGGCGTTCGCGACCAGCCTGATCTCGACGGTGCCCGACTGGCTCGCCGGTCTCGGAGCCGCGATGCCGACGGCGCCGGCGCTGAGCGGGCTGATCGAGCCGAGTGGAGCGGCCTTCGCCGGGCTGGTCGTGTGGGCCGTGCTGTCTCTGGTGGCCGCGACCGTGGCCGTGGCCACCCGGCGCACGGCCTCTGCCAAGGCGGTGCTGGCCGCGGCATAGCATCGGGTGCTGCGGCCGGCTCATCGGACGCAGGCGAACAGACAAGGGTAGGACGGATCAGGCGATCCGCGTCCTACCCTCGTCTGTTCTCCGACGTGTGCGTGGCGCTGTCGGAGAGCGGGCTCGGCGGAAGAGCGCTCGCGCTGCGAACAGCGCCGCCCGAAAGTAGGCGAACGAGCCGAGGTAGGCGCAACACGAGACAGTCGAGCGCGCCGAGGTAGGCGAACAAGCCGAGGTAGGACGAATCAGCGGAGTGAACTCCGACCTCCGCGAGTTGGCCTACCTCCGCGCGGGCGCGGGCGCCGGACACGAGCCGTGTCGCGAATCAGGCGCGGGCCCCAGGCATCCATCACCACGTCCGGGCCACTCAGCCGAGGTAGGCGAACAAGCCGAGGTAGGACGAACAAGCCCAGGTAGGACGAATCAGCGGAGTGAACTCCGACCTCCGCGTGTTGGCCTTCCTCCGCGCGGGCGCTGAGAGCTAGAGGCTGAAATGCAGCGAGGCTCAGCTCAGGCCGGAGTACGCGTGCAGTCCCTTGAAGAAGACGTTCACGATGGCGAAGTTGAAGATGACGGCGGTGAAGCCGGTGATCGACAGCCATGCCGAGGGGTTGCCGCGCCAGCCGCGCGTCGCGCGGGCGTGGATGTACCCGGCGTAGAGCACCCAGATGATGAAGGTCCAGGTCTCCTTCACGTCGAAGCCCCAGTAGCGGCCCCAGGCGTCCTGCGCCCAGATCGAGCCGGCGATCAGGGTGAAGGTCCAGAAGATGAAGCCGACGACGGTGAAGTGGTAGGCCATGTTCTCGAGGCGCACCGTGTTCGGCAGCGTGCGCAGGAAGCCCGGGCCGGCGTTTTCGACCCCCTCGGCGATGCGACGCTCGCGCCGCGACTGCATCAGCTGCATGACCGAAAGCGCGAACGCCAGGGCGAACAGCGCGGTCGACAGCGACGCCACGAAGACGTGGATCACGAGCCACACCGACTTCAGCGGGTCGACCAGCGGCGTGACCGAGACGTAGAAGTTCGCCGCGGCGGCGCCGAGCAGCACGACCACGAGGCCCGAGATGAACGTGCCCAGGTAGCGCAGATCGATGCGGGTGAGCACCACCAGGTACACGGCCATGATCAGCAGCGTGCCGACCATCGCGAACTCGTACAGGTTCGCCCACGGCACGCGGCCGGCGGCGAAGCCGCGGGTCAGCGTCGAGGTGAGATGGAACAGCCACCCCAGGATGGCCAGCGCCGTGCCGATGCGGGCGAAGATGTAGCGCGGCTTGCCGCTCCCGCCCTTCCCCCGCTTGCCTGCGGCGGCTCCGGATGCCGGTGAGCCGGCGCCACGGGCATCCGCTCCCCCCGCCGCGACCAGCACCGGCGCCTCGACCTCGGCGGTCGTCGCCGACGAGCGTCGGGCGAGGTCGAACGCGTAGGCGACGAACGAGCCGGCGTAGACGGCGATGGCCGTCCACAGCGTGAGGATCGAAATCGAATCGAGGTCGGGCATGGGTCATGCTCCCTTCGCGGGGGTCGAGCTCTCTGGCGCGGCCGCTTCGAGAAGCCGCTCGTGTCCGCGGACGAGGTCGTCCACGGCGGCGGCGAGGGTCGGATCGTCGCCGCGGGCGAGGGCGGCGTACTCGAGGTGGATGCCGTCATCAGCGGCGGTGGCCTTCACCCACATGCGCCGGCGCGGCACGAAGAGGGCGAGCCCCAGACCGCCGAGGGCGAGCAGCGCGAACGCCAGCACCCACGGAGCGGAGGCGTCGTGGTGGATCTGCAGCGAGACGTAGCGCTTGACCGACTGCAGGGTGTCGTTCGCGCCCTCCGGCGACACGTTCTCGAACGTGACCGTGCCGAGCCCGTCGGGCAGGTCGGCCGTCTCGCCGGGCTGCAGCTCGATCGACTTCGTATCGGTGGTGCGCCCGTTGAGCTTCTCGAGACCGTCGGTGTCGAGTTCGAACACCGACACCGGCTTGCCGCCGTCGACGCCCAGGTCGCCCTGGTACACGTCGAGCGTCAGCAGCGGGAGATTCAGCGCACCGTGCACCGACGTGTACGCGCCGCTCTTCATCTTCAAGGGTGTCGGATAGAGGAAGCCGATCATGCCGAGCTGCTCGGGCATGCCGTCGGTGATCTTGACCACGCCGAGCGAGGTCATGGCGCTGTCCTGCGGCAGGAACTCCACCGGCCCGCTGAACACCTTCTCGCCTTCGGCGTTGCGCACCGTGATGGTCGGCGCGTAGCCGTTGCCGAGCAGGTAGATGCTGTCGCCGCCGACGTGCAGCGGGTGGTTGACCCGCACGGTTCCCTTGCTCGTCGAGCCGTCTACGTTACGCACCGAGAGGTTGGCGGCGAAGTTGCCCGCCTGGCCGGCGCCGGGGGTGCCGAAGTCCTCGTAGGTGACGTCGAACGAGTCGAGGGTCAGCGCGTAGGGCTGGAAGGAGTCGTCGGCGACGAAACGCCCTCGGTTGATCGAGTTGTAGTCGATCAGGGTGTTGACGTAGCTGGCGCCCTCGATGACCACGCGCTGGCCGGTGTACGCGAAGCCGCCGCCGATGCCCACCGTGACGAGCACTCCGACGAGGGCGATGTGGAAGAGCAGGTTGCCCGTCTCGCGCCAGTAGCCGCGCTCGGCCGACACAGACCAGGTGCGACCCCGGTCGTAGCGGGCGACGCGATAGCCGAGCGATTTCAGCTGCTTCTCGGCGACGTCGATCGCGGCGGCCGGGTCGCCGTTCTCGCGCGTCACCGAGCGGTGGTGCTCGAGCCGCCCTAGCCGCGCCGGGGTGCGCGGCGGCAGCGCGCGCAGCGCCTTGGCGTGGTGCTTGATGCGCGGGATGATGCAGCCGATCAGCGAGATGAACAGCAGCAGGTAGATGGCCGAGAACCACGGCGACGAGTACACGTCGAACATCCGCATCGCGTCGAGCACCGGGAAGATGTCGGGGTTGTTCTGCTTGTACTGCACGACACCGTTGGGGTCGGCTGTGCGCTGCGGGAACACCGATCCGGGGATCGCGGCGATGGCGAGGATGAGCAGCAGCACCAGCGCGACGCGCATCGACGTCAGCTGACGCCAGCCCCAACGCAGCCAGCCGACGACGCCCAGCTTGGGCTGGTTGATCTCGTTGTCGTCGACGGGAGCGGAGTCGATGTGATCGGAGGGGCGGAGCGGATCGGATGCCGCTGCCGCGCCCTCATCGAGCCCTGAGTTATCAGAGGGGGAGGATGACACTGCTCATCACCGCCGTGAGTCGAGACATGATCTGGGTCCATACGCCGGTGACCATCAGCACACCGAGCACGATCAGCAGCGCGCCGCCGACGATATTGACGGTGCGGATGTGGCGACGCATGAAGGCGGTCGCGCTGGTCGCCCAGCCGAAGCCGAGCGCGACGAGCAGGAACGGGATGCCGAGGCCGAGCGAGTACGCGACGCCGAGCAGTCCGGCGCGCCACGGGTCGCCCAGCGTCCAGCCGACGCTGATGATGGCGCCGAGCGTCGGTCCCGTGCACGGCGCCCAGCCGATCGCGAGGGTGAAGCCGAGCAGCGGCGCGCCGATGAGGCCGGCCGTCGAGTCGACCTGCATCTTGTACTGCCGCTGCGCGAAGCCGAACAGCCCGAGGAAGACCAGGCCCATCAGCACGACCACGCCGCCCAGGATGCGGGTGATGAGGTCGCCCCATTCGAGGAAGAAGACGGATGCCGCGCCGCCGATCACCGTGTAGGCGACGAACACCACCGTGAACCCGGCGATGAACAGGAGGACGCCGAGCAGCATCCGCCGGCGCTGGGAGGCGGGAGCGGCGACCTGTGCCGAGGGCGCCGTAGCGCCCGCCGCTCCCCCGAGGAACCCGAGGTAGCCCGGTACGAGCGGCAGGATGCACGGCGACAGGAACGACACGAGCCCGGCGAGCAGGGCGAGCGGAATGGCGATCCAGAGCGCGCCGGCTCCGATCACGGCATCCGGGGTCACACCTTCTCCTCGAGGGCGTCCTTGATGAGCGTCGACAGGATCGAGGTGCCATCGATCGGTCCGATGATGCGGGCGGCGACCTGCCCCTGCCGGTCGAGCACGAGGGTGGTCGGCGGCGCCTGAATAGGCGTCACGCGGGCGAAGGCGAGCTTGGCATCGCCCGTGGTGGCGTCCATCAGGCTCGGGTAGGTCACGCCGTAGGTCTTCGCGAACGCCTTCGCGGTGTCGGCCTGGTCGTAGATGTTCACGCCGATGAACTGCACGCCGTCGTCTTTGTGCTTCTGCCAGGTGGCCTCGAGGTCTTCTGCTTCGATGCGGCACGGTCCGCATCCGGCGTACCAGAAGTTGACGACGGCGACCTCGCCGCGGATGTCGTCACTCGAGAACTTCTCGCCGTCTTCGGTGACGCCGCCGAAGTCGACGGGCGCCTTGCGTTCGTCGGCAGGGATCGACTCGACCCGGAAGTCGGCGGTCGTGTACGCCTTCTGATCGCCGTTCTTGTACGCCTCGACCATGGGGTCGGGCGCGCACGCGCTCAGACCGATGGCGAGCGCCGCGGCGAGCGCTGCGGCGCCGATGCGCCAGGCGCCGCGAAGGGAACGAGCAGGCACGGACACGCTGGGAATCGTACGCGCGGTTCCTATGCGCGCTCTGAGCCGAGCTGCCCCGGCGGCTTTCGAATCGCTCGAAGGACCGCTTCTCAGCCGAGAGAGCTGCCAGTCGAGCGATTCGAACGCAGATGGAAATCAGACGGCGCCGAGATCGACGCCCTTGGCCGCCGGCTCGGCGTAGTCGACCTCGCGCCAGACGTCGCCGACCCGCTCGAACGAGGTGATGCTCGACAGGGCGCAGCGGCGGGTGCGCGGGTCGTGCTGCAGCGTGAGGCCGGCCACCGACAGGTGCGTGATCCAGATCGGCGCCTGATGCGAGACGAACACGATGTCGCCGTCGTGCCCCGCGGCTGCCCGCTCGGCGGCATCCCATGACTCATCCATCGCCGCGCGCATGCGCGTCGCGATCGACGTGTACGGCTCACCCCAGCTGGGCACCGAAGGCCGGCGCAGGTGGCGCCAGTTGAACGGGTTGCGCAGGGCGCGCGACATCCGCTGCCCCTCGAACACGTTCGCCGGTTCGATGATGCGGGCGTCGTGCGTCGCCTCGAGACCGAACAGCTCGGTGAACGGCTCGGCCGATTCCTGGGTTCGCTCGAGCGGCGAGCAGCGCAGTTCGCTCACCGGTCGGCCCGTGGATGCCAGGTGCTCGGCCGCATCACGCGCCATCCGGCGCCCTGCCCTGCTCAGGTGGTAGTCGGGGAGGCGGCCGTACAGCACCCGCTTGGGGTTGTGCACTTCGCCATGGCGCACCAGGTGGAGTCGTCGTGCCGTCACCCGCCCACCGTATCGCGGCAGTTCCACGACATCGCACTTCGCGAGACTTCTGTTCCAGCACGACACTTCGCTCTATGCATCCGGTCTCGTGCTGGAACGGAAGTCTCGCGGTATCTGGCGCCAGCCCGGTACGAATCGGCCGTCGCGACCCGCCACGTAGACTGGGCGGGTTCGTATTTCCCCGATCAGAAGGAATCTCCGTGCTTCGCACACACACGGCAGGCTCACTCGATGCCTCGCACATCGGTCAGACCGTCACCCTCTCGGGTTGGGTCGATCGTCGCCGCGATCACGGAGGCGTCGCGTTCATCGATCTTCGCGATGCGTCGGGCATCGCGCAGGTCGTCATCCGCGACGAAGAGGTGGCCCACCCGCTGCGCTCGGAGTTCGTGCTGCAGGTGACCGGCGAGGTGTCGCGTCGCCCCGAGGGCAACGAGAACCCGAATCTGCCGACCGGTGAGATCGAGGTGATCGCGGCCGAGGTGGTCGTGCTCAACGAGTCCGCTCCCCTCCCCTTTCAGGTCTCGAGCGGCCTGGCCGAGTCCGACCCGATCGGCGAGGAGGTGCGTCTGAAGCATCGCTACCTCGACCTGCGCCGCCCGAACCCGGCCGCCGCCATGCGCCTGCGCTCCGACGTCTACAAGGCGATCCGCGACGAGCTGCACGGTCGCGACTTCGTCGAGGTCGAGACGCCGACGCTGACGCGCTCGACCCCCGAGGGCGCCCGCGACTTCCTCGTGCCGGCCCGCCTGCACCCGGGCAGCTGGTACGCACTGCCGCAGTCGCCGCAGCTGTTCAAGCAGCTGCTGATGGTCGGCGGTGTGGAGAAGTACTTCCAGATCGCGCGCTGCTACCGCGATGAGGACTTCCGCGCAGACCGTCAGCCCGAGTTCACCCAGCTCGACATCGAGATGTCGTTCGTCGAGCAGGAAGACGTCATCGAGATGATGGAGTCGCTGATCGTCGCGATGTGGAAGACCATCGACGTCGACGTGCAGACTCCGCTGCCGCGCATGACCTACGCCGACGCGATGGCCAAGTACGGCTCCGACAAGCCCGACCTGCGCTTCGGTCTCGAGCTCGTCGAGGCGACCGAGTACTTCGTGAACACGCCGTTCCGGGTCTTCCAGTCGGAGTACGTCGGAGCCGTGCTGATGCCCGGCGGCGCGTCGCAACCGCGCAAGACGCTGGATGCCTGGCAGGACTGGGCCAAGCAGCGCGGTGCCCGCGGCCTGGCGTACGTGCTCTTCAACGAGGACGGCACGCTCGGCGGCCCCGTCGCCAAGAACCTCTCCGAGACCGAACAGGCGGGCCTCGCCGAGCTCGTGGGCGCGAAGCCGGGCGACTGCGCTTTCTTCGCCGCGGGCGAGACGAAGGCCAGCCGCGCGCTGCTCGGCGCCGCACGCGTCGAGATCGGCCGCCGCCTCGAGCTGCTCGACCCGAACGTGTTCGCCTTCACCTGGGTCGTCGACGCGCCGATGTTCGAGCCCGCCGGTGACGCGGTGGCATCCGGTGATGTCGCGGTCGGCTCGGGAGCGTGGACTGCCGTGCACCACGCGTTCACCGGCCCGAAGCCGGAGTTCGCCGACACATTCGACACCGACCCGGCCTCCGCTCTCGCGTATGCGTACGACATCGTCTGCAACGGCTCCGAGCTCGGCGGCGGATCGATCCGCATCCACCGTGAAGACGTGCAGAAGCGCGTGTTCAACGTGATGGGCATCACCGAAGAGCAGGCCGACGAGAAGTTCGGCTTCCTGCTCGAGGCGTTCAAGTTCGGCGCTCCCCCGCACGGCGGCATCGCACTCGGCATGGACCGCGTCATGCAGCACCTGACGAAGACGGAGTCGATCCGCGAGGTCATCGCCTTCCCGAAGTCGGGTGGCGGCTTCGACCCGCTGACCGAGGCGCCGGCGCCGATCACGGCCGAGCAGCGTGCCGAGGCCGGCGTCGACTTCGAACCCGAAGACGCCTGACACCGAGGCCCCACCTACCGTCGAGACCCTCGGCTGCTGATGTCTGCAGCCGGGGGTCTCGACGTAACCGCACGGACAGCCGACCCCTCACCGATTCGCCCTCACGACACCTCGCGTTCACCCGACTCGCGCCACCCGGTAACTCGCGCTCCGTAGCTTCCTCTCGTAACCCGACTCCCGCGCGCCAGCGCAGGAAATCCGAGAGGAAGCCCTGATGACCACCCTCACTCGCCCCGCGCGTCTCGTCGCCGGCATCGCCCTCGCGGCCACGGCCGCCCTGGCACTGACCTCCTGCGCCGCCAGCAGCAGCGCAAGCGACAGCGACGCCGCCTCATCCGTCGACGCCGCGACCGCGACGTCGCTCGCCGACTTCGGCACCCTCGAAGAGCTCGAGGCGGCAGCCAAGGCCGAGGGCGCCCTGAACGTGATCGCCCTACCCCGCGACTGGGCCAACTACGGGGAGATCCTCGATCTGTTCGCCGAGCGCTACCCCGAGATCACCATCAACGAGGCCTCGCCCGATGCTTCCAGCGCCGAGGAGATCACAGCAGCCGAGACCAACAAGGGCCTGGACACCGCCCCTGACGTGTTCGACCTCGGACTCGCCGTCGCTCTGCAGAGCACCGACAGCTTCGCACCGTACAAGGTCGAGAACTTCGACGAGATCCCCGACGCACTGAAGGAGCCCACCGGCCTGTTCGTCGGCGACTACGGCGGATATATGTCGATCGGCTACGACTCGTCGAAGTACCCCGAGCCCACCTCCCTCGACGACCTCACGGGCGCCGATTTCACGGGCGCCGTCGCGATCAACGGCGACCCGACCCAGGCCGGCTCCGCCTTCGGCGCCGTCGGCCTCGCCACTGTGCAGTCCGACGGCACGCTCGACGACTACACCCCCGGCATCGAGTTCTTCGGCGAGCTGCAGAAGGCGGGCAACTTCCTCAAGGTGGATGTGACTCCCGCCACCATCACGAGCGGCGAGACCCCGGTCGTCTTCGACTGGGACTACCTCAACGCTTCTGCCGGCAAGGACAACCCCGACTGGAAGGTCGTCGTGCTCGACGGCGTCGGCTACGCCTCGTACTACAACCAGGCCGTCAACAAGGATGCCCCGCACCCGGCAGCGGCACGCCTGTGGCAGGAGTTCCTCTACAGCGACGAGGTGCAGAACCTGTGGCTCAAGGGCGGTGCCCGTCCCGCGCGCATGGAGGCCATGACCGCAGCGGGCACGATCGATGCGAAGCTCGCGGCCGCCCTGCCCGACGCCCCTGCCGAGACGGTCGTCCCGACCGAGAAGCAGTCGACGGATGCCGGCACGCTGCTCGGCGAGAAGTGGGCCGTGGCGGTTCAGTGACGCTGCTGATCACGAGGACGGATGCCACGGCATCCGTCCCCACCACCGCCGGGTCGTCTCAGACGGCCCGGCGGTCGGGCTGGTCCTGGGCGTGGCTGGGGCTCGTCCCCTTCGGCGCCTACATGGTGCTGTTCCTGGTCGCGCCGACGATCCTCGCGATCGGATCGGGCTTCTTCGACGGCGACGGCGCCTTCACCTGGACGAACGTCACCGCACTCGTCGATCCGGTCGTCCTGAACACGTTCGCGAACTCCGCGTCGCTGTCGCTGCTGACCGCCGTCATCGGCGCCGTGGGGGGCGCTCTGATCTGTTATGCCCTGCTGGGGACGAACCCCCACGGCCCTCTGCGCCAGACGGTGGATGCCGTGGCCGGCGTTCTCGCACAGTTCGGCGGCGTCATGCTCGCTTTCGCGTTCATCGCGACGATCGGCCTGCAGGGCGTCGTCACGGTGCTGCTCAGGGACGCCTTCGGCGTCGACATCTTCGCGGACGGCGTGTGGCTCTACGACGTCCCCGGCCTCATCCTCCCCTATATCTACTTCCAGGTGCCCCTCATGGTGATCACGTTCATGCCGGCCCTCGCAGCACTGAAGCCGCAGTGGGCCGAAGCCAACCTCACTCTGGGGGGCACCCGCCTCGGATTCTGGCTGCGCGTCGGCATCCCCGTCCTCGCCCCCTCCTTCCTGGCCAGCCTGCTGCTGTTGTTCGCCAACGCCTTCTCGTCGTACGCGACCGCCGCGGCGCTCGCCAGCCAGGGTTCGCAGGTCGTCCCGCTGCAGATCCGTGCGGCGCTCACCAGCGAGACCCTGCTCGGCCGCGATAACCTCGCCGGAGCGCTCGCGCTCGGCATGATCGTCGTCGTCGGCGTCGTGATGGGGCTGCACTCGCTCGTCCAGCGACGCGCGGCGAGGTGGCGGTCGTGAGCCGCATCGCGCCCTCTCGCGCGACGCGGTGGGTCATCGGCATCCTGACCGGCGCCTTCTTCGCGGTCCCGCTGATCGCGACGTTCCTGTACACGCTGCGCGACCGAGAGGGCGGCCTGTCGTTCACGCGATGGGCGGCACTGCTGGATCCCGCAGCGTCGGCTGCGATCAGACCGATCTGGACAGGCCTGGGCAACTCGCTCGTCCTCGCGATCGTCACCGTGGTGATCGTGCTCATGCTGGTCGCGCCGACGATGATCCTCGTGAATCTTCGCTTGCCGAAACTGAAGCCGGTGTTCGAGTTCACGTCGCTCCTGCCGATCTCGATCCCCGCGATCGTGCTCGTCGTCGGCCTCTCCCCGATCTACCTCCAGATCGGTCGCACACTCGGCACCGGCACATGGACGCTCGCTTTCGCCTACGGCATCACCGTGCTG
Source organism: Microbacterium sp. nov. GSS16 (assembly GCF_028198145.1). Lineage (NCBI taxonomy): Bacteria > Bacillati > Actinomycetota > Actinomycetes > Micrococcales > Microbacteriaceae > Microbacterium > Microbacterium sp. nov. GSS16. Next base: position 331,835 of record NZ_CP116338.1, read on the forward strand.
CCGTTCGCGTACCGCGCGATCCAGGCGTCCATCGACGCGGCCGACGTGCGCACGCTCTCCGAGGCCGCCCGCTCGCTCGGCGCGAGCTGGCCCACGGTCGTCGTGAACGTGCTCGCACCGAACCTGCGTCAAGGTCTGCTGTCGGCATCCCTCATCTCGATCGCCGTCGTGCTGGGCGAGTTCACGATCGCGTCGCTGCTGAACCGGCAGGTGTTCCAGACCGCGATGATCGTCGTCCAGAAGCAGGATGCCTACACGCCGGCGATCTTCACGCTGCTCGCACTGCTGTTCTGCTTCCTGCTGCTGCTCATCATCGGCCGCGCTGCGCGCGGCAATCGAAAGGCCGACCAATGACCATGCCGAGCCATCTCCCGGCAACCGCGGACAACCTGCTGCTCGCTGAGGCGGGCGAGGGCACGCGCGTGCAGTTCCAGGGCATCGAGAAGAGCTACGGCGCGAATCGGGTGCTGCACGGCGTCGACCTCGACATCGCGCCCGGCGAATTCGTGTCGCTGCTCGGGCCCTCGGGCTGCGGCAAGACCACCGCCCTGCGTGTGCTGGCCGGTCTGGAGCATGCGGATGCCGGCGCTGTGCTGCTGGGCGGTCAGGACGTGTCGCGTGTCCCCACCAACAAGCGCGACATCGGCATGGTGTTCCAGGCATACTCGCTGTTCCCGCACCTCGACGTCGCCGGCAACACCGCATTCGGGCTGCGTCGGCGCGGCGTGGGCAAGGCTGCCGCCGCGCGCAGGGCGCTCGACGCCCTCGCCCTGGTCGGCCTGGGGGAGTTCGCAGACCGCTTCCCGCACCAGCTCTCCGGCGGGCAGCAGCAGCGAGTCGCGCTCGCCCGGGCTCTCGTCACCGAGCCGCGTGTGCTGCTGCTCGACGAGCCGCTCTCGGCGCTGGACGCCAAGGTGCGGGCGCAGCTGCGAGACGAGATCCGCCGCATCCAGCTGCGCGTGGGGATCACGACCGTCTTCGTGACGCACGATCAGGAGGAGGCCCTGGCCGTCTCCGACCGGATCGTGGTGATGGATGCCGGACGCATCCACCAGATCGGCACTCCGGAGGAGCTGTACCGCCGCCCCGCGACCGCGCATGTCGCGTCGTTCATCGGACTCTCGAGCGTCGTCCCGGGTGTGGCCTCAGGCGACGCCGTCACGGTGTGGGGGCGGTCGCTTCCGACGAGCGCGCCTGCTGTCGGCGACGTCGATGTGCTCCTGCGTCCCGAGAACCTCCGCTTCACCGGCGAGGCGGATGCCGCGACCGCCGGCACCGTCGAGGAGACCACGTTCCTGGGCAGCATCCGTCGCACTCTCGTGCGGACCGACCGCGGCGAACTGGTGCGCGTGCAGCATGATGCGCACGCGCACCCCTCGTTCGGCGAGCGGGTGTTCCTCGCTGTCGATCCGATACCCGTCGCGGTGCGCGCCGAAGCCTGACCGGGCTGCCCGCCGTGCAGGGCGAGGCGCGGATGCTGGAAGACTGGCCGGATGCTGCCATCCCTTCCCCTTCCCCATCCGGTCGACTCGCGCGTCGGGCACGCGATGCTGCGGCGTGCGACTCGGGATGATGCCGACGGGATCATCGCGCTGCTCGCCGACGACCCCATCAGTGCGTCCCGCGGGGACGAGGCATCGGATGACGACCGCGCGGCCTATCTGACCGCTCTCGACGAGATCCTCGCAGAGCCCTCGAACGACCTGCTCATCGTCGACCTCGACGGAGCGATCGTCGGCACACTGCAGCTCACCTCCATCCCCGGCATGGCGAGGCAGGGCGCGCGCCGCCTGCTCGTCGAGGCGGTGCGGGTGCGCAGCGACCTGCGCTCCGGCGGCATCGGCTCGGCCCTCATGCGCTGGGTGTCGGAGGACGCGGCCCCGGCGCTCGGCGCGGCGATGGTGCAGCTGACCTCGGATGCCGCCCGCACCGACGCACACCGGTTCTACGAACGCCTCGGCTACATCGGCTCGCACGTCGGCTTCAAGTACCACCTGGCGCGCTGACGTCGTCGCCTCCGAGCCGGCTCACTTCAGCGAGCCGGCGACCATCCCCTTGATGAAGCTGCGCTGCAGGAACAGGTAGGCGACCAGCACCGGCACGACCGAGAGCACGGATGCCGCCGCCGCCGCGCCCGGGTTGCTGCCCTGCGCCGCGAAGAACCCGGCGACGGCCGGGGCGATCGTGCGGGTCTCGTCGGAGCGCAGGAAGTACGTGCTCAGCGCGAACTCGTTCCAGATGCCGACCCCCGCGAGGATCGCGACGGTGGCGGTGACCGGCCGCAGCATGGGGAACACGACCCGGAACAGCACCTGCAGCGGACCAGCCCCGTCGACCGTCGCCGCCTCCTCGATCGACACGGGCAGGCTGCGCATGAACGCGGTGTACAGGAACACCGCGAGGGGCAGGTTGCCGGTGACCATCAGCACGATGATGCCCCAGTGGGTGTTCAGCCCGCCGAGGTCTTTCATGAGCGTGTAGAGCGGCACGAGCACCGACAGCGGCGGGATCATGATCAGGCTGATGATGCAGGCGTAGATCAACCGGTTGCCGCGAGTGACCCGCCGCGCGAGGGGGTAGGCGGTCAGAGCCCCCAGCACGCAGACGAGCAGTGTCGACACGGCCGTCACGAGAGCGCTGTTGCCGATCGCCTGCAGGATGTTGCCCTGCTGCATCGCCGTGGCGAAGTTGGCCCAGTGGATCTCGCCGGGGAAGATCCACGGCGACGACAGATCGGTCTTGGGTTTGGACGCCGTGGTGAGCCCGAAGTAGAACGGCAGCAGCTGCAGCACGGCGATGAACGCCAGGCCGATGTAGATGAGCGCCTTCGACGGAGCCGCAGCGTCTTTCACAGCTCGACCCGCTTCCGATTCAGCAGGGAGTTCAGAACGAAGGTGACCGCTACGATCAGCACAAACAGCACCACGCCGATCGCTGCCGAGTATCCGGCCGCCTGATTCGAGAAGTACGTCTCGCCGATCAGCGTCGACACCGAGTGGGTGGACTGACCGGGGCCCCCGCCGGTGAGCACCTGCACGATGTCGAACAGCTTCAGGCCGCCGATCAGGTTCAGCACGATGCTCGTCGCGAAGGCCGGCTGCAGCAGCGGCACGGCGATGCTGCGGAAGCTCTGCCACCAGGTCGCGCCGTCGAGCTGCGCCGCCTCGTAGTACTCCGTCGGCACGCCCTGCAGACCGGCCAGGTAGATGACCATCGAGATGCCGACGAACTGCAGCGAGTTGACGATGACGATCGCGGCGATCGCGAATGAGGCATCCGACAGCCACGCGACCTGCTCCGCGCCGAACAGCGCCCGCACATCATTCAGGGCGCCGTTGTTGTATCGGAAGATCAGGTAGTACATCGTGCCGAGCACCACGGGCGAGACCAGCACCGGCAGGTAGATGACCGCGCGCAGCAACGCTGCGCCGCGCACGACGCGATCGAGCACGACGGCGAGGCCCAGACCCAGCACCTGCTGGATCACGGTGCTGCCCACTCCGTAGATCAGGGTGTTGACCAGCGCTGTGCGGAACACCTCGTCGTCGAGCAGGCGCAGGTAGTTGTCGAAGCCCACGAACGCCTTGCTGCGGCTGTATCCGTTCCAGTTCGTCAGCGACAGGCTGATGCCGCTGATCAGCGGGTAGATCGAGAACACGGCGAACAGCACGAGCGCCGGCACGTAGAACCAGTTGAGTCGGCGCGGGAAGATCCCCGTCGAACGTGAACTCACCTCTCGCGTGACCTACTGCTGCCCGTACAGCGTGCCGAACTCGGCCTCGACCTGCTTCACGGCCGAGCCGACCGCGGTCTGCCCGGTGATGATGCCCGACGTCGTCGAGATCAGCGTGTTCCACATGCCGTTGGGCAGATACGCGCGGTCGAAGTACGGCACCATGCGCACCTCTCCCGGGGTGAAGAACTGCTCGTAGCTGTCGGAGAGGTCGCCGAGGTCGACGTCGATGTCGGTGAGACCAGCGGGGTTGCCGTCATCGCTGGCGAACTGACCGATGTTCTCCGGTTCAGCGAGGAACTCGAGGAAGTCGAGCGCCTCCTCCTTGTTCTCACCGTCGCGCCACGCGCCGAGCGCGACGCCCTCGCCGCCGATGAGGTACTCCTCGTCGCCGTTGATGGCGGGCACGGGGATGAACCCGATCTGGGCGTCCGGCACGAACTCCTTCGCGCTGAGGGCGAGGGTGTTCTGGATCATCACGAACGCGGTCGTGCCCTGTCCCAGTGCTGCGGCGATGTCATCGCTGGTCGCTGATGAGAAGTCGGGGTTGAAGTAGCCTGCCTTGGCCCACTCGTCGAGCTTGGTGAACATCTCCTCGAATCCGCTGTCGACGAACTCGCCGTCGGCCAGCTTCTCGGACTGCGCCTCGTCGTACGAGCCCGACCCGAGCCAGTCGGCGACGTTGCCGGCGAACCAGTCGTCCTTGCCAGAACTCGAGATGGGCACGACGCCTGCGCCCTTGAGCGTGCCGAGCGCCTCGTCGAACGCCTCGATGGTCCCGAGTGACGTGGGGTCGATTCCCGCCTTCTCGAGCACGCTCTTGTTGTACAGGATGCCGGCGACGTCGGTCGTCAGCGGAAGCGCGAAGAACTCGCCGTCCTCGTTCTTCATCGTCGAGTCGAGCACGGGGTTGAGCTGATCCGCCCACGGCTGATCGTCGAGCGGCTCGAGGAACTCGCTGTAGCGAAGCAGCGACCATCCGTGCGTGGCCCAGATGTCGGGCAGGTCGCCCGAGCCCATCCGCACCTTCATGTCGCCCTCGTAGTCGCTGCCCAGCGCGACGACGTCGATCTTGACGTCGGGGTTGTCCTTCTCGTACGCCTTGGCGAGCGCGCTGAGCGCCTCGTAGCGGGGCGTCCCCTCCCCCATCGCCGACTGCACTTCGAGCGTGATCTTGTCGCCGTCACCGGGGTCCCCCGATCCCGAGCATCCGCTGAGCGCGACCGCCGCCGCAGTGAGACCGGCGAATCCGACCATGATCCGCATCGAGCTTGGTGACCTCATCGTCCCTCCTCCGTGGGAGCACTGGCGCGCCCGAGCGAGCGCAATTCGGAGTCTACGCGGGAAGACACCGGTCGTGGCAAGGGTCGTGTCCGGACGCTTGGCCGGATGCCGGGTTCTGTTGCCGGCATCATCGCTCCGCGAGCAGGGGCGCGACGTTCTCGTTCCACACGTCGACCCCGAGCTTCGCGATCAGCACGATCACGACGGCGAGGAAGACCACGCGGATGAAACCCGATCCGCGCGAGATCGCCATCCGGGAGCCGAGGTAGCTGCCCGCGGTGTTGGCGACGCCGAGGATGAGGCCCAGCAGCCACAGCACCTCGCCATGCGGGATGAACAGGATGAGGGCGCCGGCGTTGGTGGCGAAGTTCACGATCTTCGCCTTCGCGCTGGACTGCAGGAAGTCGTAGCCGAGCAGCGCCACGAGCGTGATCACGAGGAACGTTCCCGTACCCGGCCCGATGAGACCGTCGTAGAAGCCGATCACCAGTCCTGCCATGCCGGCTGTGATGTGATGGCGATGGCCCGAGAAGCGCAGCGCGGTCGCCGCGCCCAGCTGCGGCTTGAACGCGGTGAACAGAGCGACCGCCAGCAGCGCGACCACGATGATCGGTTTGAAGGCGGATGCCGGAAGCACGGTCGCCACGGCGGCTCCGCCGAAAGATCCCGCCAGCGCGATCGCCGCCATGGGCAGCGCGGTGCGGATGTCGGGCCTGGCGCGGCGATAGTACGTGACGCTGCTCGTCGCCGTGCCGAAGATCGAGCCGAGCTTGTTCGTCGCCAGTGCCTGCACCGGGGTGATGCCCGGGATCAGCAGCACGGCGGGCAGCTGCAGCAGCCCACCCCCGCCGACGACGGCGTCTATCCACCCGGCGCCGAATGCGGCGATGACCACGAGGACGAGCACGCCCCAGGTGAGCTGCTCGAGGCCGAGGAACGCGCCGATCTCCATCACAGTTCAGGATGCCAGATCGGCGCGCCCTCGCCGGACACGACGGGCGCGCCCCCGCGGTTCAGAGCACGCGAGAGAGGAAGTCCTGGGTGCGCGGGTGCTGCGGGTTGGCGAGCACCTCGCGCGGGTCGCCCTGCTCGAGGATGTGCCCGCCGTCCATGAAGATCAGACGCGAGCCGACCTCCCGAGCGAACCCCATCTCGTGCGTGACGACGAGCATCGTCATCCCCTCGTCGGCGAGGGTGCGCATGACCTGCAGCACCTCGCCGACCAGCTCGGGGTCCAGAGCCGACGTCGGCTCGTCGAAGAGCATCATGTCGGGGTTCATGCACAGCGCCCGCGCGATCGCGACGCGCTGCTGCTGACCGCCGGAGAGGTGGCTGGGGAAGGCATCCGCCTTCGCGGCCAGTCCCACGCGCCCGAGCATCTCGCGGGCGACCTGCTCGGCCTCGGCCTTGCTGCGCTTCTTCACCCGCCGCTGCGCGATCGTCAGGTTGCCCAGCACCGACATGTGCGGGAACAGGTTGAAGCTCTGGAACACCATGCCGATGCGCTGACGCACCCGGTCGATGTCGGTGTCCTCATCGGTGACGTCGATGCCCTCGATGAGGATGTGACCGTCGGTCGGCTGCTCGAGCAGGTTCACCGACCGCAGCAGCGTGGACTTCCCCGATCCCGACGGCCCGATGATGCACACGACTTCGCCGCCCAGCACCGTCAGGTCGATGCCCTTGAGCACCTCGTTGTCGCCATAGGACTTGACCAGCCCCTGGATATCGATCGCAGGTGCGTGGACATCGATCAGGTCCGTGCTCATCTTTCCCTCGCCATCCGCCGCTCCAACCACGCCGTGAAGCGCGTGAGCGGAATCGTCACGATCAGGTACAGCAGCGCCGCCATGATCAGCGGCGTGCCGTTCGCGTTCTGCGTCGAGGCGTCGCGGGCGAAGGTCGTGAGCTCCTTCGACCAGATGAAGGTTCCCGCCACGAACAGCAGCGAGGTGTCCTTCAGCAGCAGCACGAACTCATTCGTCAGCGGCGGGATGATGATGCGGAAACCCTGCGGAATCACGATCCAGAACGTCGTCGCCATGGGCGACATCCCCAGCGAGCGCGCGGCCTCGGTCTGCCCCTTGGGAACCGCCTGCAGGCCCGCCCGGATGGTCTCGGCCATGTAGGCGGACGCCACGAGGACCAGACCGATCAGGCCGAGCACCACCGGCCCGCCGAGATCTTTTCCGGGCACGCCGACCGCGATCGGCAGGATGAAAGCGATGGCGAAGATCGTGAGAATCGCCGGCAGCCCGCGGAACAGCTCGATGTAGATCGTCGCAATCCAGCGGAACGGACCGATGACCGACATCTTCATCAGCGCGAACACGATGCCGAGCAGCAGACCGCCGAGGAACGCGACTGCGGTGAACCACAGCGTGTTGACAAGTCCGGTCGTGATGATGCCCGGAAGCATTCTGACCGCGACCTCGGGATTGAAGAACAGCGGACCGAGGCGCGCCCAGTTCGCCGTCAGCGCGACCCACACCGCGATCGCGATGAGCACCGCATAGACGGCGTACCGGTACAGCTTCTGCTTCTGCGTGCGCTTCAGCGCCATGGTCGCGTTCCTCCCCGGCGGGGTGCTGCGAGGGTCACTTCGCCGTGAAGAACTGGTCGTAGATCTTCTGGTAGTCGCCGTCGTCCTTCAGCTCCTGGAGCGCGTCGTCGACTGCCTTGCGCAGGGCGTCCTTCTTGCCCTTCTCGAAGGCGAATCCGTACTGCTCGTCGGTCTTGTACTCCTCAACGATCTTGTAGCTCTCGTCGGCCTTCTCGTGCTCGAGGTTGACCGGCTGGTCCTGCAGGATCGCGTCGAGCTGGCCGGCCTGCATCGCGGGCCAGAGGTCGCCGTCGGAGCCCATCTGCAGCAGCTCAGCGCCCTCGGCGTGCTCCTTGGCGTAGCTCTCACCCGTCGTGCCCTGCTGGACGCCGACCGTCTTGCCCTTCAGGTCGTCGATCCCCTTGATGCCCGAGTCGGTGCGGACGAGCAGTGACTGGAGCGACTCGTAGTAGGGCTCGGAGAAGTCGATGTTGGCCTTGCGCTCATCAGTGATCGTCATCGCGGACGCGCCGACGTCGCAGGTGCCCGCCGCCAGCGTCGTGCCGGACTGCAGAGCATCGAAGCCCACGTCCTGCACGTTGAGCTTCAGGTCGAGCTTCTTAGCGACCGCGGCCAGCAGCTCGATGTCGAAGCCGGTGTATCCGGTGCCGTTGTCGCCCCCTTCGAACTCGAACGGAGCGTAGGGGATGTCGGAGCAGACCGACAGCGTGCCCGGCGTCACCAGGCCGTACTCGGATCCGGATGCCGACGTGTCGCCGTCACCGTTCGAGTCTGAGCTGCTCGCGCAGCCGGAGAGAGCGAGGACGGCAGCGGCAGCGATGGCGGTGCCGAGGATGAGGGGACGGCGCTTCATGGCCACTCCTTCGTGACGGGGGCTTGCGCCCACGGGCGGGTTGAACACATCTTGTCACGCGGTGCCGAGCATCGTGGCAGCCCGGGGGCGGCGATGCCATCACATTTGCGTTGCACTGTCGGCGGGGTCAGATCTCGAAGTCGACGGCGACCCGCGACGCGACCACCGATTTGATGTACGCACCGACCTCTTTGTGCGCCGGGTGCACCTGGTACGCATCGAGCGCGTCGAGCGAGTCCACGTCGGCGACCAGCGTCACGTCCCAGTTGACGTTGGGGTGAGCGACGTTCGCGCCGGCAGACACCGCGCGCAGCTCGGGGACGACGCCCATGAGCGCGTTGAGACGGCGAGCGACCTCAGCGGCCTGTTCGGCGCGCACGGCGGCATCCTCCGCGGCCAGCTTCCAGCTGACGACGTGACGGATCACTTCATGGCCTCCTCGAGTGCGTGGCGAAGCCGATCCGGCGAGACGCGCCAGTGCGCGTGCAGTTCACCGTCGATCAGCACGACCGGGATCTTCTCCCACCAGCGCTCGTACAGCGCAGGATCGTCCGCGATGGACTGCTCGACGATCTCGAGGCGCTCGGCAGCGGCATCCGGCATCTCGGCGACGACGGCGTCGACCACCTCGCCGGCGACCTCGCACAGGTGGCAGTCGGGCTTGCCGATGATGGTGAGCGTCGTCACTGCGCGACCGGACGCCCCTGGGCGACCCAGGCCGCGGTGCCGCCTTCGACGTTCGTGGCGTCGTGGCCGCGGTCCGAGAGCGCCTCGACCACCCGCGCCGATCGCCCGCCCAGCTCGCAGATCACGTCGAACGCCTCACCGGGCAGCTCGTCCAGGCGACCACCCAGCTCGGACATCGGCAGGTTGATCGCGCCCGGCACGTGCCCGGCGTCGAACTCGTGCCGCTCGCGCACATCGATGAGCGGCACGCCCTCACGCTGCGCGAGCTGGTCGACGGTGATCGACTTCATGGTTCTCCTTCTGTCGCCGCAGACACGAAGCGCCCCTTCGACCGGCTCAGGAGCCATGAGGGGCGCTCGGTGTCGTGCCGCTTACTTCTTGTTGCGGCGCTGGTGGCGAGTCTTGCGAAGCAGCTTGCGGTGCTTCTTCTTCGCCATGCGCTTGCGGCGCTTCTTGATGACTGAACCCACGGAAACCTCACTAAGTCAGGGGTTGGATGCCACGGAAACGGCACCCGGGTACGGGCACGGAAAAAATGCCTCGGACGATTCTAGCAAACGGTCGCACGCCGCCCGAATCGGCCGTCAGCCGACATCGGCATCCGGCGTGCGCATGGCGTCGGCCACGGCGGACTCCGGCACGCGGTAGCTGCGCCCGAAGCGCACGGCCGGCAGCTCACCGGCGTGCACGAGGCGGTACACGGTCATCTTGGACACGCGCATGATCTCGGCGACCTCGGCCACCGTCAGGAATCGAACGTCGTGAACGTCGGGCATCCCCAGCACCCCTTTCTGCTGAAGCACAGCATATGGGGTTGCTGCGACAGCTGTAAACACGTGAGACGGATGTGACTCGCGGCTACGTGCCGAGCTTCTTCAGGGCCGACGTCACGACGTGCTTCGCCGAGGCTGCGGCTCGCCCGACGACCTCGGCCGCGTGCGCGGTCTTGGCCGGCAGCGGCGCGAACGGGATGTCGATCAGTGGCGCCTGGTCGCCGTAGGCATCGACCAGAAACGGCACCAGCCAGTCGTCGACCTCTTCGAGAGGACCGACGGAGAGACTGTAGAAACGGCGCTGGCCCTCTTCCCGCACCGTCACCAGGCTCGCTTCGCGCAGCACTTTCAGATGCTTCGACACGGTCGGCTGGCTGATGCCCAGCCGGCTCACGATCTGCGTCACGCTGGTGCCGCCGTCGCCCTCGGCCGACTCGCTCAGCAGCAGCCGGAGGATGTCTCGCCTCGTGCCGTCCGCGATCACGTCGAAGATGTCGGTCATCCCCTCAGGGTAGTAGGCGCCGCGGCGGAGTACCATGACGAGGGCTCGGCGAGCGGCGCCGGCAGACGAAGGAAGGGGAACGATGTCGGGCATGGGGTCGGCATCCTCCCCTCAGACCACCATGCGCGGTTTCGGCCGTCGCACGAAGCACCTGGTCACGTCATCACCGTCGCGCTTCGCGATCATCATCTTCGCCTCGCTCATCCTCATCTTCACCGGCCTGCTCTCGCTGCCGATCGCGTCGGCCGACGGCACGGTCACGCCGCTGAGTGACGCGCTGTTCACCGCGATGTCGACGATCTGCGTCACCGGGCTCGCGACGGTCGACATGGCCAGCCACTGGTCGCCGTTCGGCAACGTGCTGCTGTTCATCGGCGTGAACATCGGCGGCATGGGCGTGCTGACGCTGGCGTCGGTGATGGGCATGGTGATCTCGAAGCGGCTCGGCCTGCGCGCCAAGCTGCTCGCGGCCGGCGACACCAACCCGATGCGCGCGCACGGCGGTCCGGTCAACGAGAGCCAGACCGTGCGGCTGGGTGAGGTCGGCCAGCTGCTCACCACGGTCGCCCTGTCGACCCTCGTGATCGAGCTCAGCGTCGCAGTGCTGCTCTACCCCGCGCTCGTATGGGCGGGAATCGACCCGTTCGCCGCCCTGTGGGAGGCGCCGTACTACGCGGCCATGTCGTTCACGAACACCGGCTTCACCCCCAACGCGGGCGGGGTCACCGTCTTCGCCGACGACTATCTCGTGCTGACCATCCTGATGATCAGCATGTTCCTGGGCAGCATCGGCTTCCCGGTGATCTACACCCTCGCCAAGCACGTGTGGCACGTGAAGCGCTGGTCGCTGCACTCCAAGCTCACGCTCATCACCACCGGGCTGCTCTTCCTGCTCGGCGCAGCCGTCTTCCTCCTGCTGGAGTTCGACAACCCCGCCACGTTCGGCTCAATGGACGCCGGCGAGACGACCATGAACGCGCTCTTCCTGTCGGCGATGACCCGCTCGGGCGGGTTCAACGTCATCGAGATGTCCGACCTGAACGGCTCTTCGATGCTCGTCGCGTGCATGCTCATGTTCGTCGGCGGCGGCTCGGCATCCACCGCCGGCGGCATCAAAGTGACCACGCTCGCCGTCCTCGCCATCGCGGTCTGGTCGGAGGCGAAGGGACGCCAGTCGGTCGAGGTGTTCGGCCGTCGCATCCCGTCGGACGTGCAGCGCGTCGCACTGTCGGTCGTGGCGTGGGGCGCGACCATCGTCGCCCTCTCGACGGTCATCATCGCCCAGATCACCAAGGCAGACATCATCGACGTGCTCTTCGACGTGATCTCGGCCTTCGGCACCGTGGGACTCAGCTCGGGTCTCACCGCCGAGCTTCCGGACTCCGCCAGCTACGTCCTCGCCGCGACCATCTTCATGGGGCGCGTTGGTACAGTGACACTCGCCGCGGCGGTCGCCGCGACATCCCGCTCGCAGCTCTACTCGCTGCCCGTCGAAAGGCCGATCGTTGGTTGAGATGGTGCGGGGCGACGCCCCGGTGCTCGTGATCGGACTCGGCCGCTTCGGCGCCGCCTGCGCCGGAGAGCTCGACCGTCTCGATCGCGAAGTGCTCGCGATCGACGGCGACCTGGGACTCGTGCAGAAGTGGTCGGAGCGAGTCACCCACACCGTGCAGGCGGATGCCCGCAACATCGACGCGCTGCGGCAGATCGGCGCCCAGGACTTCCAGGTGGCCGTCGTCGCCGTGGGGTCGCTCATCGAGGCATCCGTGCTGATCACCGCGAATCTGGTCGACCTGAAGGTGCCGCAGATCTGGGCGAAGGCCGTCTCGCAGTCGCACGGCAAGATACTCGCGCGCGTCGGCGCGAATCACGTCATCTACCCCGAGCGGGAGGCCGGCGAGCGCGTCGCCCACCTGGTCAGCGGGCGGATGCTCGACTTCATCCGCTTCGACGACGACTTCGTGCTCGCCAAGATGTACCCGCCGAAGTTCATCCGCGGCGTGCGGCTGAACGAATCCGGCGTGCGCAGCAAGTACAGCGTGACCGTCGTGGGTGTGAAGAGCCCCGGTAAGCCGTTCCGCTATGCGGAGGCGAACACCGTGGTCACCAACCACGACCTCATCATCGTCTCGGGCACCAACGTCGACATCGAGCGGTTCGCCGGCCTCGACCGGTAGCCGCCGGATCTGCGTGTCCCCTCGATCTTCGAGGTAGGAGAACACGCGAGCGCAGGCCGATTCTGTGCAGATCCTCCTGCGTCCGGTTGATCACCTGCCTCGGTGGATCCCCGAGAACGGATGCGAAGACCCGCAGCTCACGAACCCGCGGCGAGCTCCTTCGCGCGCGCCAGTGCAGCGGCCGTCGCCTCCGCGAAGACGTCGTCGAGACGGGCGTCCTGCAGCACGGCCACGGCCCGCTCGGTGGTGCCCTTGGGGCTGGTGACGCGGCGGCGCAGTTCCGCCGGGTCCTCGCCCGATGCCGCGAGCAGGGCGGCCGCGCCGATGAAGGTCTGCTCCGACATGAGGCGGGCATCGGCATCCGAGAAGCCCATCCCCCGCGCAGCTTCCGCGAGCTTCTCGATCAGCAGGAAGACGTAGGCGGGACCCGATCCCGAGACGGTCGACAGCGCGTCGATCTGCGACTCGGGCACCTCGATGACCGCTCCGACCTTCTCGAACAGCGCGCGCACCAGCGCCATGTCGTCGTCCGTCGCCGCGGGTCCTGCGGCGATGCCCGTCACGGCCCGACCCACCGTGGCCGGGGTGTTCGGCATCGATCGCACGGTGCGCACGCCCTCGCCGAGCGCCTCGGTGAAGGTCGCCAGGGTGACGCCGGCGGCGAGACTCACGACGATCGCGTCGTCGCGCAGCGATGGGGCGATCTCGCGCAGCAGGTCGGGCACCATGGCCGGCTTCACGCCGACCAGGATGATCCGCGCCGCTGCCGCCGCATCGGTGTTGCCGGCGGGGTTCTCGTCGAGGGCGATGCTCGTCACCCCGGGAAGCGAAGCCAGGGCATCCGCCTTCTCGCGGGTGCGATTGGTCGCGACGATCCCGCCGTCGACCTGAACGCCTGACGCGACGACGCCCTGCAGGATCGCACCTCCCATCGAACCTGCTCCGAGGAACGCGACTGCGGGGAGGGAATCGGCCATACCCGCCATCCTACGAGCGCTGCCTGCGGGGCGTCGTGCCCTCACGATCGACAGACGCCGTCGTCGTAGACTCGGACCATGAGCGCATCCGGCGGCACCAAGGCGATCATCGCGGCTTTCCTGGCGAACATGGGCATCGCCCTGGCGAAGTTCATCGCGTGGGCTCTGTCGGGCTCGGCGTCGATGCTCGCCGAGGCGATCCACTCGGTCGCCGACTCGGGCAACCAGCTGCTGCTCATGCTCGGCAACCGCAAGGCGAACCGCGATGCCGACCGAGCGCACCCGTTCGGATACGGCCGTGAACGGTACGTGTCGGCCTTCGTCGTGTCGATCATCCTGTTCTCGCTCGGCGGACTGTTCGCCGTGTACGAGGGCGTGGAGAAGATCGTCGACCCGCACGAGATCGACCAGACGTGGTGGTGGCTTCCGCTCGCCGTGCTGCTGATCGCGATCGTGCTCGAGGCGACGTCGCTTCGCACCGCGGTGCGCGAGAGCAACGCGGTGCGTGAGCCCGGCCAGTCGTGGATCTCGTTCATCCGCCGGTCGAAGGCTCCCGAGCTGCCCGTCGTGCTGCTCGAAGACACCGGCGCCCTCATCGGCCTGACCTTCGCCCTCTTCGGCGTGGGGCTCACCCTCGTCACCGGCAACCCGCTGTACGACGCGCTGGGCACGCTGATGATCGGCCTGCTGCTGATCCTGATCGCGATCGTCCTGGCGATCGAGACGAAGAGCCTTCTCATCGGCGAAGGCGCGAACCGAGCCGACCACGACAGCATCGTCGACGCCATCGTCGGCGGACCCGACGTCGAGAAGCTCATTCACATCAAGACCCTGTACCTCGGCCCCGACGAGCTCATGGTCGCGGCGAAGCTGGCGTTCACGGCCGACAAGACCGTGCGCGAGGCGGCCGCCGACATCGACGAGATCGAGGTGCGGATCCGGGATGCCGTTCCCGCCGCCCGCGTGATCTACCTCGAGCCCGACGTGTATCGTCCGGCACTCGATCCCGAGCCCTCGACCGACGCGTTCGTCTTCCCGTCGTCGGACTGATCCTGTCGGCCGCTTCGGCCAGTCGGCCCATATGGCCGCCTCACCCCGCTCGATGCGACCAGATGGGACCTGCCGACGCCCGGAGGCTAGGCTCGCATCCATGACCGCCGCGGACCTCGATGCGATGCGTCGTGCCCTCGTGCTCGCCGCCGAGGCGGGTGCAGCCGGCGACGTGCCGGTGGGGGCAGTGGTACTGGATGCGCGCGGCGCCGTCATCGGCGAAGGGCGCAACCTCCGCGAGCAGACGCACGATCCGACCGCACACGCCGAGATCATCGCGCTGCGCGCTGCCGCCGAGAAGCACGGCGGGTGGAACCTCGAGCAGCACACCCTCGTGGTGACCCTCGAACCGTGCATCATGTGCGCGGGCGCGATCCTGCAGGCCCGCATCGGCCGCGTCGTGTTCGGCGCCTGGGACGACAAGGCGGGTGCGGCGGGTTCGATGTACGACGTGCTGCGCGACCGGCGCCTGCCCTATCGCGCTGAGGTCGTCGGGGGCATCCGGGCCGACGAGGCGACGGCGCAGCTGCAGGCGTTCTTCGAGACACGGCGCTGAGCGGCACCCGCCGCATCCATCCGCCGCCCGGCGGAGCCGGGAATCTCCCCCGTGAGAGGGATGATGAACCGCCCGCGCGCCCGTAGCGTGAAGACATGGACAACAGCCCCGCGCTCGTGATCATGCTGATGACGCTTCCGGCTCTGATCGGATCGGTGGTCGTGGCGGCGAATGCCAAGCGCATCAACGCCGCCGAGAAGAAGCGCCGCGCCGCCCGTGCTGGTGCCCATACGGTCGGCAAGTAATCTGTACCCATGCGCGTTCATGTGGCCGATCACCCGCTCATCACTCACAAGCTCACCGTGCTGCGGGATGAGAGGACCTCATCTCCGGTCTTCCGTCAGCTGACCGAGGAGCTGGTGACGCTGCTCGCCTACGAGGCGACGCGTGACGTCAAGGTCGAACCGATCGAGGTGAAGACCCCGGTCACGACGACGACGGGGGTGAAGATCGCCGAGCCGCGTCCGATCGTCGTGCCGATCCTGCGCGCCGGTCTCGGGATGCTCGAGGGCCTCGTCAAGCTGATCCCCACCGCCGAGGTCGGATTCCTCGGCATGGTGCGCGATGAAGAGACCTTCGAGCCCACGACCTACGCCGAGCGCCTGCCCGACGACCTCAGCGACCGGCAGTGCTTCGCCATCGACCCTATGCTCGCCACGGGCGGTTCGCTGGCGGCGGCGATCCAGTTCCTCTTCGATCGCGGTGCGAAGAACGTGACGGCGATCTGCCTGCTCGGCACCCCCGAGGGCGTCGCGGCGATCGAGAAGATGGTCGGCGACGCCGAGGTGACGCTCGTGCTCGGCGCTCTGGACGAGCGCCTCGACGAGAAGGGCTACATCGTGCCCGGACTCGGCGACGCGGGCGACCGCCTGTACGGCACCGTCTGATCCCGCCTCGGCAAGCCCGCCCGGCTCGACGCGCTCGTCCGCCTTTGTCGGCGCTGATCCTGGGCGTCAAGGGGGTGGAGTCGGCCACGACGGCCGACGATCATCACGTCATGACACGGGATGTCGAACAGAACCAGACGGCGGGCACGGACGACGACACCGAGGCGGTGGAGCAGGTCGTCGAAGAGGTTCGCGACGACATCAGGCACGGCCAGGTCGACGACGACGTCAGCAACGTTCTGGAAGAGCGTTTCGACGAGGCCGGCGTGCGGCTGCGGCCCGAGGCGATCGACGACCTGGCCGAAGACATCGAGAACGACGTCTCGATGTGACCACGCCTCCCGCATCCATCCGCGGGCGACCACGCGATCGTTGACCGAGCGCGACCCGAACGGGGCGACGCCGAGGTCATTCGCGATCGGCGCCCACGAGATGCGCGAAGGCGCTCAGTCGCGCGACGCCCTCGGGTGTCCAGGGCAGGTCGTCGAGCAGCGCCGGCGAATGCACGAGATAGGCGACGCTCTTCGCCCTCGAGATGGCGACGTTGAGCCGGTTCTGCAACAGCAGGAACTCCGGTCCGCGCGGCGCGTCGCGCCCGCTGGACGCCGCCAGCGAGGTGATCGAGACGACCGCCTCCTTGCCCTGGAAGTTGTCGACCGTGCCGACCGCGACATCGCCGTACCCAGCCGCGGACAGCTCGTCGTGGATGAGCTGCTTCTGCGCGTTGTAGGGAGCGACGACGATGATGTCGGGCTGCTCGAGCGGGCGCGGCGGGTCGTCGCACATGCCGTCGACGTACCTGCGCCCGATGAGATCGCGCACGATGCGCACCACCTCGGAGGCCTCCTCGGCCGACTGGGTCGCGTTGCCGCGGTGCCGCACGGGCACGACGTGCAGGCCCGGTTCGACGCCGTCGACGAGGCGCTGCTCGGCACCCGCCGCCGATGCCAGCCGGCTCGCGTACGACAGTCGGGAGACGGGCGCGGCCACCGCCGGATGCATGCGCCACGACTGAGGAAGGAAGTAGCCGTAGTGCGGGTCGATCACCGACGAGCCGTCCATCACCCAGCCGAGCGCGGATGTGTCGACCGGCTCGGGGTGCGTGCCCTGACTGACCTGCGGAAGCTGCTGCGGGTCGCCGAGCAGCAGCAGCCTCTTCGCACCGGCGGCGACGGCGATGGTGGAGGCGAGGGAGAACTGGCCGGCCTCGTCGATCACCAGCAGATCGAGACCCTTCCGGTCGACCCGCCGGGTGTTGCTGAAGTCCCAGGCTGTCCCGCCGACGACCGCGCCTTGCTGCGCGTGCTCAGCGAGGAAGGCCGCCATGCCGTCTTTGCGCATGACCGTGAACGCGGGCGCAGCGGCATCCGGGTTCTTAGGCGCCTTCGCGACCTGCTCTGCCGGGACCCCGGCTGCGACGACGCGTTCGAGCAGGTTCTCGACGATGGCATGCGACTGCGCGACGACCCCGATGCGGTAGCCATGCTCACGCACGAGCCGCGCGATCACGTGCGATCCGGTGTACGTCTTGCCGGTGCCGGGAGGCCCCTGCACGGCGAGGTAGCTGTCGTCGAGATCGAGCACGGCGCGCACGATCGCGTCGACGACATCGCCGTCCTCCTCCACCGGGGGCACCACCCCGCCGGAGACGGTGCGCGGCGCGACGCGGCGCAGGATGTCGGTGGCGGCGTCGTTCGGGAAGACGGGCGCCGCGTGATGCAGAGCGGCCGCCCACTCCTCGATGGCCCCCTGCTGCGAGAGCACGTTCGGCGGCGCGGCGGGCGCCAGGGCGAGCGGCAGCTCTTCCCACACCTGGCCCTGCACGGTGCGCTCGCGCACGATGTAGCCGTCGTCGAGCACCTCGACGATCTCGACCTCGTGCGGCACGTGGATGACGCGCGCGGGTGCGGGCGCGTCGAACGGTGTCGGCACCCCGTATAGCGCGAACGGCCGCCCTCCGACGCCGAGCGTGCTGCCGGGTGCGACCTCGCCGCGCAGCCGAACCAGCCTGGTCTGGGCACGACGACCCTCGTCGACCGCCCAGTCGGCGTCGACGCGGCTGACCGTCGCATCGATGCGCAGCACGTCGCGCGTGGACTCCCACATCGACACCGGTTCACGCAGTCGCTGGAAGTGCCCCTGCCAGAAGCTCTTCGCCTCACGCGGGTGGTAGTCGATCGCCGCAGCCGCGACCCGGTACGACGCCGCACTCGCCTCGTCGCCCGCGCGGCCCGCCTCGGTCTGCAGCGCGAGCGACAGCGGCGACGGCTCGTAGGCCCGCGTCTCGGGGTCATCCGGCGGAGCGGGGACGACGCCGGCCTCTCTGGCGAGGCCGATCAGCCAGTCGCGCAGTCGTCTGGTCGACACGCAGTCGTAGCGGTTGTAGTCGGCGAGGTCATCGAGAATGGCCTGCGCCTCGACCTCCCGACCGGATGCGCGCAGTTCGCGCGCCTGCACGTACTGGACGATCGAGTCGTCGCCCTTCTGCACGTCGCTCGTGCGCACCTCGTTACCCATGTAGAGCGGCTCGAGCTTCTTGATCGAGTACGAGCGCGATCCGATGCGCACCGAGCGCAGCACGATCGGGTACAGGTCGACGAAGACGCCTTCGCGCAGCAGCCGGTCGACGTCTGCCTCTCCGACGCCGTGCCGCGCCGCCATCGCCGAGAGGTGCGAGGTCTCGTACGGCGCGTAGTGGTAGATGTGCATGTCGGGATGCGTCTGCCGTCGCAGCTTCACGAACTCGAGGAAGTCGAGCAGCGCAGCCCTCTCGTCGGCGAACGTATGCGCCCAGAGAGCCGAGTACTGCTCGGCGTTGTCGGTCCACCCGAACAGGTAGTCGATGCCCCACCGCGGGATCTCACCAGGCGCAGCGGGCTCGGTGTAGAGCGGGTCGCCCTCGAAGTCGAAGAACAGATCGCCCCGACTGGGGCGCGGCATCAGCCCGATGGCGTTGGCAGAGACGAGTTCGAACGGCGGGATGGCGTCGGACTCGCCTGACACCCCCGCCTGTAGTCGCGCCTGTGCGCGCAGCGCGGTGAAGGTATCGGCGTTCATCCCTTCTGGCGCGTCTGCCGCGGCGGCGAGATCATCGATCGAACGGATGCCCGCTGTGCGCAGTCGCTGTCGCTGCACCGGACGCATGCGAGCGACCATCAGCAGGTCACGGTGCGCCGTCACCTGCTCGTCGCACGTCGCGCAGCGCCCGCAGGCGGTGATGTGCAGATCGCCGCGGTCGTCGCCCCAGGCCAGCGGCTCGCCCGCGACGCCGTCGGCGACGCGCCGGTCGGAGATCAGGCTGCGCAGGCGTGCCCGGCGCACATGGAACAGGGGAAGCAGGTCGTCGACTCGGTGCGTGCTCATCGTTCCGTCACCGAGGATCAGATCGACCTCGTCGGAGCGGGGGATGCCCAGCCGATCGAGCTGATCGACATATGCGCCGAGCTGCATGAGAGCGGTCGCGCGCGCCGTGCGGGCGAGCTTCGAGTCCTGCACTCGCCAGCGCCCGACACTCTCTCCGGGCAGCGGCTCGTCGCGCGCGATGAAGTCCGCGAACCCGACGAACTCGGGAGTCGAGAAGGCTGCCTGGAACACCAGCGAGGCATCCGACCGCAGCGCGCGCGCTGTGGCCTCGACCGTGGCGGCCAGCTCACCGGCATCCGCCGAGGAGACCTTCGGCAGAACGACCACGCCGGGACCGCCGTCGACCGACTCCCCCAGTTCGATGATGTACCGCTCGAGAACCTGCTCCTCATGGCGGTCGCCGAGACGCGCGGCCCGTTCGAGCGTGGCATCCTCAGGCTCTGCCACAGCGGGAACACGACCGAGCTTCGCATCGAGCGCGCGCGCCCACGCGAACTCGCACTCCGCCGCCAGCTTCAGGTCGCTGGCGCTCCACACGACCCGATTCTCCGCTGCGATGACCCGCACGATGCCCCTCTCCCTTGCCTGCCTTCGACACTATCCGCAGGCTCGGACATCACCGGGCGCCCGGTGCTCAGCGCGGGTGCTCAGCGCCACCACCCGTCGGCCGGAGCGACGGGGAGATGCCGCTTGTGTCGGGACGCGAGGTACTTCTGCTCGATGATCGCGGCGGCCGCCGGCTCGATCTCCCGGCCCTCGAGGTAGTCGTCGATCTGCTCGTACGTGAGGCCGAGCTCGTCCTCGTCGGAGCGCCCGGGCATGCCGTCGAGCAGATCGGCGGTGGGCACCTTCGTGTAGAGGTGCTCGGGGGCACCGAGCTGTTTGAGCATCGCACGGCCCTGGCGTTTGTCGAGCCCGGCGAGCGGGACGAGGTCGGCCGCTCCGTCGCCGAACTTCGTGTAGAAGCCGGTCACCGCCTCGGCGGCATGGTCGGTGCCGATCACGAGCAGCCCGTCGTGACCTCCGAGCGCGTACTGCACCACCATCCGCATGCGGGCTTTGATGTTTCCGCGGTTGAAGTCGCTGATGCTCGCCCCCAGCCCCTCCTCGAGGTCGCGCTCGAGCCCGTCGACGCCGTTCTGGATGTTGACCGTGACCGAGCGATCGGCCGCGACGAAGTCGATCGCCGATTCCGCGTCCGCGGCATCCGCCTGCACGCGGAACGGCAGACGCACCGCGAGGAACGTCGCCTCGCCTCCCTCTGCTCGCACCCGCTCGACGGCGAGCTGCGCCAGCCGACCGGCGAGGGTCGAGTCCTGGCCGCCGGAGATGCCGAGCACGAACCCCTTCGCGCCGGTCGCGCGCAGGTAGTCGACGAGGAATCTGATCCTCTTCTCGTTCTCGGCCGCGGGGTCGATCTCGGGCTTCACGCCCAGGTCTTCGATGATCTGCTGCTGCATGGTCATGGCGCCTCCTTCGTCGGTACCAGTCTCCCCCAGCTGAGAGGATGGCAGCGTGAGACTTCTCGTCGCCGCCCTGGCATCCGAACTTCAGGCCTTCCCCGCCGAGCTCCCCGGCTTCGACCGGCTGGTGACCGGCCCCGGCAAGCTCATGGCCGCCTACGGGCTGACCCGCGCACTCGACGCGAAGCGCTATGACGAGATCGTCGTGGTCGGCACCGCCGGCGCGGTGGACGACTCGGTCGAGTCGGGGATCTACGACGTGAGCGCGGCGATCCAGCACGACGTGCAGGATCTCGACGGCGTGGTCGGACAGCACGTGTCGCTGCCCTCGCGGGTCGAGACCGGCCGTGACGGCGTGACCATCGCGACGGGCGACATCTTCGTGGACGACGCCGACGCCGTGGCGCGCATCCGTGGACTCGGCGGCGTGCTCGTCGACATGGAGACGTTCTCGTTCATCTGGGTGGCGCAGAAGTTCGACGTGCCGATCCGGGTGATGCGCGTCGTCTCGGACCGCGCTCAAGACGGCGCGACGCAGGTGTGGGATGACGTCGTCGCGGCGTGCAGCGCGAAGCTTTGGGAGCACATGCGCAGCGAGTACCCGCTCTGATCAGCTCGATCGCCGCGGCGCATCGATGACGCTGTGCCCGTCGGGCAGCGTGCGCACGCTGAGCTGAGCGGGAATCTGCTCCTGCATCGCCTCGACGTGGCTGATCACCCCGACGGTGCGCCCGCCCTGGCGCAGCTCGTCGAGCGTGCGCATCGCCGTCTCGAGCGTGTCGGCGTCGAGCGAGCCGAATCCCTCGTCGATGAAGAGCGTGTCGAGCCGGATGCCGCCCGCGCGGGCTGTGACGACTTCGGCCAGCCCGAGCGCCAGCGCGAGCGACGACAGGAACGTCTCACCCCCGGAGAGGGACTTCGCGGGCCTCGTCTGCCCGGTGAACGCGTCGAACACGACGATGCCGAGCCCGGATGCCGCGCCGCGCGCTGCGAGCGCGTCGGAGTGACGCAGCTGGTAGCGGCCGTCGGACATGTCTTGCAGGCGCAGGTTGGCGGCGGCGACGATCTCTTCGAGCTCGGCCGCGAGCACGAACGTCTCGAGGTTCATCTTGTGCGTGTTGCCTGACCGGCCGGCGAGCGCGTCGGCCAGACCTCGGATCACCTCGAACTCGGCGGCCTGCTCGGCCGATGCCTCGTGGGCGTGAGCGGCGGAGTCGACGGTCGCGGTGAGGCCCCTCTGCACGCTGCGCGCCTGACTGTCGGCGTCGACGGCATCCTGCCAGGCGGCGCGGGCACGCAGCGCCTCCTGTTCGGCGGCCGCGAGGTCGATCGGCTCGTCGGGAAGCATGCGCATCTCGAGGTCGAGCAGGAGCGCACGTTCTTTCGTCACGTCCACCGCGTAGGCAGTGATGCGCTCGTCGAGGGCCGAGAGCTCCGAGGCGCCGAGCATGGCCTGCTCAGCCTCGGTCGCGTCGTCGAAGACGGAGGCTTCGAGCGCTTCGGCGAGCTCGGCGACTGCGGCGCGCTCGTGCTCGGCGGCGTCCGCGTGCGCCTGGATCGCGTCGGCGGCCGCGGTGGCGAGCGCGATCTGCTCTCGTGCCTCGGCCAGCCGGTCGGCGACCGTGTCGTGATCTCCCCGAGCGCGCTCGATCGCGGCGTCGGCGTCGGCGCTGCGCTGCTCGGCGAGCGACAGCTCGGTGCGGCATGCGGCGAGCGCCTCGGATGCCGCTGTCCGGCGCCGTTCAAGGTCTGCGAGACTGCGCTGCAGCCCGTCGAGCCTGTCGCTGAGCTGCCCGGCGCGTGCGGCGGCGGCTGCCGCGGCATCGCGGGCGGCGAGGGCCTGGGCGAGCTGTGCGCTCGCGTCGTCGACGCCGAGTCCGCCGGAGCGCTCGACGGCGGCGGCGAGTTCGGCGGTGCGCTCGGCGAGGGCGCGCGATGCGGCGCGCTCGGCGGTCGTGGCCGCGTCTCGCGCGACCTCGGCGGCGGCGATGTCGTCGGCCGACACCGGGTCGGCGTGCGCGGCCGGAGCCGGGTGCGCGGTCGAGCCGCACACGGCGCAGGGCTCGCCGTCGACGAGGGCCGTGGCGAGTTCGCCGGCGTAGCCGTCGAGACGGCGCCGGCGCAGCTGCGCGAGCTCGCCTTGAGCGCGGGTGTGCGCATCGGACGCGTCGGACTCGGTCGACGCCGCTGCGGCCACCGCCGCACGCAGCCGCTCGGCATCGACGGCGCCCGCGTGCTGCTTCTCGGCCAGCGCCACGGCCTGAGTGGCGCTGCCGAGCTGGTCGCCGTCGCGTCGGGCCGCGTCGCGCTCGGTGGTCAGCGCGTCGATCTCGGCCGGAAGCGCGTCGCGCTCGGCCTCGAGGGCGGCGAGCGCATCGGTCGCCGCGGTCGCCGCGGTCTGCGCCGCCATCAGGTCTGCGGCGCGCCGGGCTGCACCGGCCTCGAGCTCGGCTGCCTGCTGCCAGGCACCGCACTCTCGAGTGCGCTCGGATGCCAGCTCGCGGTACTCGACGGCGCGTATGCGGTCGGGTTTCGCGCGGTGCGCGGCAGCGTCCGGTCGGGTCGCCTTCTGCGCAACCGCTTCCTGGTCTGTGCGAAGGGGATCCGCGGCGGCGACGGCTCGCTGCTCGGTCTGCGCTGCGGCGGCTCGAGCGACGGATGCCCGGGTCGCCGCGACGATGAGAGGGCGCAGAGCTGCGGCCGCGCGGGCGCGATCACGCCGAGTCGTGGCATCCGCGATCTCGTCTGCCTGCGCGTCCAGCGCCGCCAGCGCCGAGCGCGCACGTTCGCGCTCGGATTGCGCCTGACGCTGCTCTTTCAGTGTCGTCAGCGCCGCGTCGGCCGACGCCAGCGCCTTCTCGGCAGCATCCCGCTCGGCACCGAGCCGCTCGACACGGTAGTCGGCGCGGGCGATGGCGAGGCGAAGATGCTCGATCCTGGCATCCGTCGTCTCAGGCGAGGCAGCCGCATCGTCGCCCCACAGCTCGGCGTCGGCGACGATGCGCTCGGCCTCGTCGAGGCGCGCGTCGACCGACGCTCTGCTGCCGCCGAGCGCGCTCTCGGCCTCGCGCCGATGCTCGTCGAAACGCGCCTGGTAGTCGGCGAACCGCTCGGTGCCGAACAGGCGGCGCAGCAGCGCCTGGCGTTCGCGACTGTCGGCGAGCAGGAAGTCGGCGAACCTGTTCTGCGCGAGCAGGATGACCTGCAGGAACTGCTCTTGGGTGAGCTGGAGGATCTCATTCAGCTCGTTCGCGACGTCGACGGCGCGAGATGCGATCCCCACCCAGCCAGCGTCCGTGAGCTCTTCCAGCGAGACTGCGGCGGCCTGCTTGGTGAGCCCTCCGCCGCGCTTGGCCGGTCGCTGGTACTCGGGCGAGCGCGCGACGCGATACCGGCCGGCGACCGTGCTGAACTCGACGACGACCTCGGTGATGTCGTCGGGTTCGCAGTGGTCGCTGCGCAGCCGCCTCTCGCCGCCCTTCTCGTAGCGGGGCACTCCGCCGTACAGTCCGAAGCAGACCGCGTCGAGGATGCTCGACTTGCCGGCGCCCGTCCGCCCCGCGATCAGGAAGATGCCGTCGTCGGCGAAAGCGTCGAAGTCGATGCTCTGGCGCTCGCGGAATGGCCCGAACCCCTCGATCTCGAGGCGATGCAGCTGCATCAGACGAGCGCCTCGGCACGCACCCGGTCATCGAGCACCTCGCGGATCAGCTCGGCTTCGCGGTCGGTCGCTCCCTGTCCAGCGCGCACGTGCTCGAGGAACGCCTCGATGCGGTCGGCGTCGCTGACCGCGGCGCGCAGTCGCTGCGTGTAGGAGCGCTCGTGGGCGACATCCGCCCCCTCGGGCTGGTGCTGCACCAGCGCACAGAACGGGAACCGCTTGCGCAGCCGCCGCATCGGCTCGTGCTGCGGCACGGCGTCGGTGTAGATCGCGCACACCCAGTCATCGAAGTGACGGGCGGCGTTGTCGTCGCTGAGGATCTCGTCGAGCGGCCCGGTGAGAGTCACGAGGGCGCGCGGTACGGGCAGATCGAGCCACTCCACCGTCGCGAGGCCATCGGCATCGAGGTCGACCAGCCACGAGCCGCGCTGCTTGTGCTGCTCGCCGAAGCTGTAGTGCAGCGGCGCGCCCGAGTAACGCACCCGGTCACTCAGCTGCTGGCGGCCGTGGATGTGCCCGAGGGCCACGTAATCGGGGCCGTCGAAGCCGGCCAGGGGCACCATGTCGAGACCGCCCTGGCGCACCTCGCGCTCGAGCCCTGCGGTCACCTCGACGCCCGCGGCAAAGCAGTGGGCGACCGCGACCGATCGACCGGCGTTGGTCGCCATGCCCTCGCGCACCAGATCCATGGCGTGCTGCATCACCTGCGCCTGGGTGCGCAGCGCGCGCTCGTCGTCGTTCCAGTGCTGCCGCACGATCGCCGGCTCGAGATACGGGATGCCGAAGAAGTGCACCGGGCCGTGCTCGTCGTGCACGGTGACGGGGGTCGAGATCGCGCGCGGATCGGTGAGCACGTGGATGCCGTCGCGCAGCAGACGGGAGTGGAACCCCAGCCGGGCGGCGGAGTCGTGGTTGCCGCTCGTCATGACGACGGTGGCGCCCGTCTCATGCAGTGCCAGCAGCGCGTCGTCGAGAAGCGTGTACGCGGATGCTGCCGGCGTGGCCGAATCGAACACATCGCCCGCGACGATCACCACGTCGACCGCGTGCTCACGCACCTGCGCGACCAGCGCGTCGAGCACCTCGGCCAGCGCCTCGAGCGTCGAATGCCCGTGGAACGTGCGGCCGATGTGCCAGTCGGAGGTGTGCAGGATGCGCATACCCACACGGTACGTACCGCCTCCGACATCGCGTCCGAGGCGTGCCGCGCTCCGCTCACCCCGGGCGCTCGGGCGAGCTGCCACCCGCCGCGACTCAGCGGCGCCGCAGCAGATGCCGCTTGTCGGGATGCGCGTCGAACCAGTCGGCGACGTACCAGCACACGGGGTCGATCCGGCGGTCGCCGCGAGCCTCGATCTCGGCGACGGCGCCCGCCACCACCCTGGCGGCATATCCGTGCCCGCGGTGCGTCGGGATCGTGTACGCCCGGGTCATCGCGACGGTCGTGCCGTCGTCGCGATAGTCGAGCACGCTTACCAGTTCGCCGTCGCGCGTGAGAGTGCAGCGCGAGGCATCCTTCTCGTCGAGGAACACGAAATCGGCGGCATCCGGGGTTGAACTCACCCCACAACGTTACGTCGTGTTTCACAGGCAGGATTGTCACGTTTTGACATGGAAGGTCTCAGTGGGAAATAATCGCCCCCATGACCACCAACGCAAGCCCTCTGTCCGCCCAGGAGGCGAACGGGACTGCCGGGATGATGATGCCCGGTCGCGTTGGCATGTGTTGCCGAATGTGTTGCTAAGGCGCAACCACCCAGCCTGACTCGCTGAATTCTCCTCGATCTGAGGACGAGTCTCTGAGCGCCCACCCTTCGCGCTCATCACCCCACCGGCTCCGCCCGGTCATTCGTGCAACGCATCCCGAGCCCCTCGGCTCATATCCGTGAAGGATCCATCATCATGTCGAACACCGCCCTCCTCGAGCGTCCCGTCACCGCCCCCGTCCGCGTCGTCTCCCCCGCAGACGCCGCCGCCGATCTCCCCTCCGTCCGCTCGCCGCGCGGATTCGCGCTCTACGTCGGCATCGACGAGATCAAGGCCGCATCGGCCGGCGTGAGCCTCCCCGTGCTCGTCGACGCGCTGCGCCGCACGCTCGCCGAGCTCGCTCCTGGCGCCGAGACGCACGCCACCGTCGCCCTCGCGCCGCAGTCGGCCGGCGGCCGCGACCTCGACGTCGTGCGCCTCGCCCTGCACGAGCCCGGCGCGATCGCCCGTGCCAACGCCGCTGTAGAGGAGGAGAAGGACGAGGAGTCCGGCGTGGTCGTCGACATCTCCCGCAAGCGCGTGCTGCTCGACGGCGAGTCCGCCTCGTTCACCTACAAGGAGTTCGAGCTGCTGCAGTACCTCGTGCTTCGCGAAGGCCGCACCATCGAGCGCAGCGAGCTCGTCTCGGCCCTGTGGCAGGCGTCGTCCGACGAAGAGGCGCCCGGCGAGCGCACCATCGACGTGCACGTGCGTCGCCTGCGCGCCAAGCTCGGCCGCCACGAAGACATCGTGCGCACCGTGCGCGGCGTCGGGTACCGCTTCGACCGTCACGCCGACGTGTCGATCCGCTACGGTCACGGCGCCCCCTCGCCCGACCGCTTCTGACGCTTCTCCTCGGCGCCTTCACTTCCGCCGAGACCCCCGCTTGCTGCTGATACCCCCAGGTACGGGCGTTCGCAGCAGGGGGTGTCGGCGACAGTTAGGGGTCTCGGCGCTTCGGCCGATGCCGAGAGACGATGTCAGGGGCGCCGCGTAGGGTTCTGGCATGACCCTGATGACGGATGCTCCCGCGCCTGCGCGCGAGAGCGTCTACCGGCCGGGGCATCCGCTCGACCTGCATCGCACGGTCGGGATGCTCCGCCGCGGCGGGTCCGATCCCGCGATGATCATCGACGGCGGACGCATCTGGATGGCTTTCCGGACGGATGCCGGGGTCGCCACCCTCTGTCTCCGGCAGGCCTCCGGCGAGGTGCACGCAGCCGCCTGGGGCCCGGGAGCCGCAGAGGCGCTCGACACCGTTCCGCGGCTCTGCGGCTCGGACGACGACGATTCGGGGTTCGTCGTCGGCCACGCCAGGCTCGAGGACGTCGCGCGGCGGCACCCGGGCATCCGGATGGCGCGAACCGATCGTGTCTTCGACGCCCTCGTCTGCGCGATCATCGAGCAGAAGGTCACTGGCATGCAGGCGTTCGGGGCGTGGCGGTACCTCGTGAGCCGATTCGGCGAGCGCGCGCCCGGCCCGACCCCGCGGCCCATGTTCGCCTCCCCCTCACACGAGGTGTGGCGGGGGATTCCGTCGTGGCAATGGCACCGGGCGGCGGTCGAGCCGCCGCAGTCGCGCACGATCGTCGCCGCCGCGCGGCGCGGCGCCAGCGTCGAGCGCGCGACTCTCGCCGCAGTCGACGGGGCCGACCGCGACCGCGTGCTGACGAGCCTGCACGGCGTCGGTGCGTGGACCTCCGCCGAGACGCGCATCCGTGCGCTGGGCGACCCCGATGCCGTCAGCGTCGGCGACTATCACCTCGCGCACGAGGTCGGCTTCGCGCTCACCGGTCACCGCACCGACGACGACGGGATGCTCGAGCTGCTCGCCCCGTGGACCGGGCACCGGCAGCGCATCATCCGGCTGATCTGGGCATCCGGATCCCGCGAGCCGCGCCGCGGCGCCCGCCTCGCCCCCGAAGACCACCGCGGCCACTGAGCCTCAGCGGTGATACGCCGCGAAGCGGCCGCTCGGCGCCTCGCCGACAGAGACCGCAGCACCCTATCGTCCCGCTTCCGGCGAGACTTGTGCTCCAGCACGAGACAGCGCTTCGGAGGGCCAGTCTCGTGCTGGAACGGAAGTCTCGCGGTGCCCAGGGGCAGGAACAGCCCGCTCAGTAGTACACGGCCAGTGGCCCGTGCGGGCCGTCGATCACCTGCACCGGAGTCTCGAACACGCGGGTGAGCACCTCGCCGGTCATGATCTCCGCCGGGGTGCCGAACTCGACGACCTGGCCGTCCTTCATCGCGCAGATGCGGTCGGCGTAGTGACCGGCGAAGTTGATGTCGTGCAGCACGATCACGATCGTGCGCCGCAGCTCGTCGGCCGCGCGGCGCAGCTGCGCCATCATGGTGACCGTATGCTTCATGTCGAGGTTGTTCAGCGGCTCGTCGAGCAGCACGACGTCGGTGTCCTGAGCGAGCACCATCGCCACATACGCACGCTGGCGCTGCCCGCCGGACAGCTCGTCGAGGTAGCGGTGCTCGAGCAGGCCGAGGTCGAGGAAGTCGATCGAGCGGCTGATGATCTCTTCATCGGCGCGGGTCAGTCGCCCCTTCGAGTGCGGGAAGCGACCGAAGCCCACCAGCTGACGCACCGTCAGCCGGGTGACGAAGTGGTTCTCCTGCCGCAGGATGGACACGACCTTTGCGAGGTCGGCCGACTTCGTCAATGCCACGTCGAAGCCGGCGATCTCGATGGATCCGGCATCCATCCCCATCAGCCGTCCGACCATGGTGAGCAGCGTCGACTTGCCGGCGCCGTTCGGTCCGATGAGGGCGGTGATGCCGCCCTCGGGGATGACGAGGTCGACGGGGCCGATCGCGACCTCGCTCGAGTAGTGACGACGCACATCCGAGATGGTGATCACAGGCGGCCCTTCCGGAGGATGACGATGAGGAACACGACGCCGCCGACGAGCTCGATGATGATCGAGACGACGCCCTGCGCATAGAAGACGTTGCGCATCACGAAGTACGCGCCCGACAGGATCGTGAAGGCCGTCAGCACGGCGACCGGGAACACGAGGCGGTGATCGTCGGAGCCGGCGAACTGGTAGGCGAGTGTCGCGACGAGGAAGCCGAGGAAGGTCATCGGCCCGACCAGCGCCGTCGAGGTCGCCATCAGCACGGCGACGAGGAAGAGCGTAACCATCAGCTCGCGCCGGTGGTTCACGCCGAGGGCGTTGGCGGTGTCGGCGCCCAGCGCCATCACGTTGAGGCGCCGGGCGCGCATCCACAGCAGAGCGGATGCCGTGACGCACAGCGGCACGGCGACGGGCAGGTACGACGGATCGGCGTTCGAGATGTTGCCGAACAGGCGCGCGGCGAGCACGTCGAACTCGCTCGGGGTCAGCAGCCGCTGCATGAAGGTCGCGATCGCACCGAGACCCCCGCCGATCACGATGCCGATGAGCAGCATGATCTGCAGGTTGGCGTAGCGCCCGGTGAGCAGCCAGCCGTAGAGCAGCATCGCCAGGGCGACCATGACGGCGATCTGGATGCCGAACTGCAGCAGCCCCTGCATGGCGACGAGCCCGGCGATGCCGAACAGGTACACCGATGATGTCTGCACCGCGCGGTACAGCGACTCGAACCCGAGGATCGAGGGCGTGACGATGCGGTTCGTCGCCACGGTCTGGAAGCTGACGGTCGCGACCGCCTGGCACACCGCGACGATGATCATGACGAGCACGTTCGTGAACCGCAGCTCGGCGATGCGCCAGAAGCCTGGGGTGCCGAAGGGCATCGGGTTCTCCCAGGCGAGCAGGCCCAGACCGAACGCGAGAGAGAGCACGATCAGGATCGTGAGCGCGATCGCATAGCGACGCCGGCTCGCGGCATCCGGGAACAGACCCGACGTCCGGCGCGACGCGACGGGCGGGACCGTCTCAGCCACCCGCCTAAGCACGACGACGCTGCCTGAGCAGGAGGAGCACGAACACGACCGCGCCGACGATGCCGAGGATGAGCGAGACCGGCACCTCGAACGGCATCACGATCGTGCGGCCGATCAGATCGCAGAGCGTGACGATGCCGATGCCGAGCAGGCACACCCACGGCAGATTGCTGCGCAGGTCGTCGCCGCGCATCATCGAGACGATGTTGGGCACGATCAGGCCGAGGAACGGCAGATTTCCCACGACGACGGTGACCACGCCGGTGACCACGGCGATGAGGGCCGTGCCGAGCAGCATGATGCGGTCATAGTCGAGTCCGACGTTGGTGGCGATCTCCTCCCCCAGTCCCGCGACGGTGAGCCTGTCCGCGACGACGAACACGATCACGCCGACGACGGCCACGATCCAGAGCATCTCGTACTGACCTCGCAGCACCGAGGTGAAGCTGCCCGCGAACCAGACGCCGAGGCTCTGCAGCGTGTTCGTGGCGAGGGCGAGGTAGGTCGACACGGCCCCGACGACCGCGCCGAGCATGATGCCCACGATCGGCACGATCAGCGACGAGCGCAGCGACACCCGCTTGAGGAAGAGGAAGAAGATCATCGTGCCGATGAACGCGGCCACGACAGCGCCGGCCATGCGCAGCGGCAGGGAAGGCTGCGGCACCACCACCATGACCGTCAGCAGGCCGAGCCCGGCCCATTCGGTGGTGCCCGTGGTGGTCGGCTCGACGAAGCGGTTCTGCGTCAGCAGCTGCATGACCAGTCCCGCCATGGCCATCGAGGCGCCGGCGAGCACGAGCGCGACGGTGCGAGGGATGCGGGTGATCTGGAACATCTCGGCGCCGTCGGCGGCGCCCGCGATGTCGTAGACGCCGGTGAACAGCGAGGCGACGAGAAGGGCGGCGACGACGAGAATGCCGATCAGCAGCTTGCCGTCGAAGAGGCGTCCGCGGGTCGCCGCGCCCGCCCTCGCGGCAGGGGCGGGGCGGGGCTCAGTGGTAGGGACGTTGCGTGTCATGATGCGGTGCGCGGTGGCATCCGGAACCTGCCGGATGCCACCGCGCCGGTGTCACTTCTCGGACTTCTCGAGCGCGTCGGCGAAGTCGTTGAGGAACTCGGTGTAGGTCTGGATGCTCTCGTTGAGGTAGGTGTCGGTGGGCATGTAGACGATCTGGTCGCCCTTGACGGCGGTGACGGATGCCAGCGCCTCGGAGCTCTCGAGGATCTCGGCGGCCTGCTTGTAGTTGGGCTCCTGGTCGGCGAACACGGCGTCGCGGTCCATGACGAGGATCCAGTCGGGGTTCGACTCGGCGATGGCCTCGACCGAGATGTCGTCGCCCTGGTGATCGTCAGTGGCGCCCTCGACCTCGAGCGCGGGGGTGAGGCCGAGGATGTCGAAGATCGGTCCGAGCGTGCGCCCGACCTGAGGGGCGATGTAGCCGATCTCGCCACCGGAGGTGGTGACGGCCATGACCTTGTCCGCGTCGTCGTAGGCGTCCTTGGCACGGGCGACCGCGGCGTCGAAGTCGTCAACGAGCTTCTTGGCCTCCTTCTGCTTGCCGAACACCTCGCCGAGCACGGTGACCTGGCGCTTGAGCTCGTCTTCGAAGGGCTCACCCTCGCGCGGGTCGAGCTCGAGGATCGTCGCGTCCGGCACGAGGCTCGCAAGCTTGTCGTGGTGCTGGGTGAAGCGCTGGCCGTTGATGATCAGGTCGGGCTCGACGGCGACGACCGACTCGAGGTCGGGCTCGTTGTGGTTGCCGAGATCGATGATGTCCTTATCGGTCTTGTAGTCGACGGTCGTGGGCATGAGGGCGACAGCTCCGGCGCTGAGCTCGATGCCCCAGTCGCTGAGGGTCTGGAACGTGCGGTTGTCGGTGGCGACGACCGACTTCGGCGGGGTGGAGATCTTGTGCGTGCCGTTGTTGTCCTCGACGGTGACGGTCGTGGCCTTCGGGGTGGCCTTCTCGGCTTCGGCGGCAGGCTGGGTGGCGCAGCCGGTGAGGGCGAGGACGCCGATGAGACCGAGGGCGGTCACGCCGAGGATTCGGGGCATGGACATGGAGAGTCTCCTGTTCTGCGGGGAAAGTGCGCGAGATGCGCGGAAGCGAGTCCGTCCTCCTCGCGACTTAGGTTAGCCTTACTTTATGAGCGATGTGAAATCCGGTTTCTCGATCGAACGGCAGGGCCTCGATCTGCGCTTCCGCGCGGCGACTCTCGCCGCACGCGAGTGGCTCGCGCCGAGCTACGTGCGTGTCCGCCTGACCGGAGCCGAGCTCGCCGGCTTCACGTCGCTCGGCGCCGACGACCACATGCGCCTGTTCTTCGCATCCGAACCGACCGAATCGGTTGACGAGCTGCGCGCCTCGCCGAGCCGCGAGTACACCCCGCTCGCGTGGGGTGAGGACTGGCTCGACGTCGAATTCGCCGTGCACGGGGGCGAGGGCGTAGGGACCCGGTGGGCGGCATCCGCTCCCGTCGGCTCGTTCATCGGCGTCGGCGGCCCGCGCGGATCAGCGGTGCTGACCGGTACGCCCGGATCGTGGCTTCTCGTCGGCGACGAGACGGCCATTCCGGCGATCCGGCGATTCGCCGCCATGATCTCTGCGGACGCGCCGGCACGCATCGTCGTCGAGGTCGTCTCGGATGCCGACCAGGTCGAGATCGACGCGCCGGTCGCCGTCGAGTGGCTGCATCGCGGCAACGCGCCGGCGAGCTCATCGCTGATCGCCTTCCTCGACTCTCTCGGCGAGGCGGATGCCGTGGGCGCCGACCCCTTCGTCTTCATCGCCGCCGAGCAGCAGATCGTCAAGCCCGGCCGCGCGCTGCTCGCCCGCTGGGGCGTCGACGTGTCGAAGGCCGTCGTGAAGGGCTACTGGAAGCGCGACGAGGCGGAGCACCACGCCCCGCACTGACGCTCCATCTTGCGCGAGACTTGGTTTCCAGCAGGAGACCGATGCTCTGCACGTGAGTCTCGTGCTGGAGCGCAAGTCTCGGGCATCCGCTGAGGTCGCAACGCATGCGACAGACTGAACGCATGCCTGCGCGGACTTCTCTGGTGCAGCCCGTGCTCGCCGTAGCCGATCGCTTCGACGCGCACCCGGCTGAGCCGAGCGGCACGGGTGTGCTGCTGCTCGCCGGCTCCAGTGGTCGCGTCGAGACTGGTCGGGCCGAGTTGCTGGCGACGCACGGCGCGCGAGTGCGCGCGATGCGTTGGTTCGGCGGGGAGGATCAGCGGCCAACTCCACATGAGGTGCCGATCGAGCTGTTCATCGAGCAGATAGGCATTCTGCGCCGGGACTGCGACCGCGTGATCGTGTTCGGAACGTCCTTCGGCGCAGAGGCGGCGCTGGTGACGGCGACACTCTGCTCGGTCGACGCCGTGATCGCCGCAGCTCCGACCTCGGTCGTGTGGGCGGGTGCACACGACGGCGCCTGGTCGTCGCACTGGACACTCGCCGGTGACCCGCTGCCGTACGTGCCCTTCGATCACGACTGGATTCCGGACGGCGACCCGCCCGTGTTCCGAGAGCTGTACGAATCGAGCATGCAGCGCTCCCCCGAGAAAGCGGCGGCAGCCCGCATCCCCGTCGAGAGGATCGGCGGTGAGGTGCTGCTGATCGTCGGAAAAGATGACTTGGTCTGGCCATCCGGCCGCTTCGCGCAGCAGATAGTCGCTGCGAGGAGGGTCGCGGGGCTCGTCACCTCGCTCGTCTCGCATCCGGATGCCGGACACCGGCTGCTGCTGCCCGGCGAGGAGCCCGCGACCGGCGGAACGCGGATGGCCCGCGGTGGGACGCCGCACGCCGATGCCGAGCTCGGCGAGCGGGCATGGCCGGAGATCCTCCGGGTTCTCGACCCGCGCTCGGTCTGAGCGCTGCGCGAAACGCAGGAGATCTCACGAAACGCAGGAGGGATGCCTGGAATCGCTCCTGCCGGTTTCGTGGAAGAGGCCAATGGCATCCGGATCGAGATCATGCACAACCCACCGGCCTGAACGGCAGTTGCGCCCAGGCTC
Organism: Microbacterium sp. nov. GSS16; assembly: GCF_028198145.1. Classification (NCBI taxonomy): domain Bacteria; kingdom Bacillati; phylum Actinomycetota; class Actinomycetes; order Micrococcales; family Microbacteriaceae; genus Microbacterium; species Microbacterium sp. nov. GSS16. The sequence goes on from NZ_CP116338.1 coordinate 366,032, forward strand.
GCCCTGGAAGAATGGACCGGTGAGTCTGTTCGCCTTCGGTCCGTCGCGTGGCCCACGCTGGCAGCTCGGACTGCAGGCGGCCCTCGGTCTCGTGGTGCCTATCGCCGTGATGACGCTGCTGGGGCAACCGATGTTCGGATACATCGCCGCGTCCGGAGCATTCACGGTGCTGTTCGTGGGAGCGCTGCCGGTCGTGGAGCGAGCCGTCATGCTGCCCTTCGTGGCGGCCGGGCTCATCGTCTGCGCGGCGCTCGGCGTCGCTGCCGCACATGCTCCCCTGATGATCGGCATCGGTCTGGTGCTCGTGGCGATCGCGAGCGCAGCTCTCGCCTTCGGATACCGGCTGGGCCCGCCGGGCCCGCTGTTCTTTGTGCTCGTCTTCGGCCTGTCGGCCACGGTGGTGCGCTCGGCTCCGATCACGCCCCTCGGATACATCGCCGCGATCAGCGCGGGATGCGCGTTCTCGTACCTGGTCGCCGTGTCGCCGCTGCTGCTGGCGCGGGTCCGCGCCCGTCAGCCCCGTCCGCTGCGCGACCTCTTCCCCGGCCCGTCGTGGGATGCGGATGCCCGGATGCTGGTGCTGCGCGTCGTGCTCGTGAGCGTGCTCGGCGTGATCGTGAGTCTCTTCCTCGACCCTGCGCGTGCATACTGGATCGTCGGCGCGGCTGTCGCTGTGATCGGCATAGCGTCGAGCAGGCGCGCGGCGATGCAGCGCGCGCTGCACCGGATGCTGGGAACCGTCGCCGGAGCCGGCGTCTATGCGCTGCTCGCACTGTTGCACCCGAGCGGACTGTGGCTGGCGGCGCTGCTGGGTGTGCTGCAGTTCTCGATCGAGCTGGTCGTCGTGCGCCACTACGCGCTCGCGCTGACGCTCATCACCCCGCTGGTGCTTCTTCTTCTCGGCGCCGCGACGGGAAGCACGGGCGACATGTCGATCGCGATGGAGCGCGTGGTCGACACGCTGGCCGGCGCTGCCCTCGGCGCGGTCTCGGGGCTGCTGCACCCTCGCGAACAGCCGCGCGACTGATCAGCGCAGCGCGTGCTCCGCGACGTACGCCCGCAGCGACTGCTCGTCGTCGGCCATCTCGGTCACCCGCTGCGGAGCGGCCATCATCTCGCGCAGCTCGGGCGAGAAGTCCAGCTCGACGCCGATCGCCTCAGTGATCGTCTCGGCGAACTTCTCGGGTTTCGCCGTCTCGAGCACGAGCATGGGCACCTCGGCTTCGACGTATTCACGAGCGACCTTCACGCCGTCGGCGGTGTGCGGGTCGATGATGTCGCCGGTCTCGTCGTACACCGAGCGGATCGTGGCGAGCCGATCGGCGTGCGTCGACGTGCCGCTGACGATGCCGAACTCGCCCTCGAAGCGCTCCCGCTCGGCCGAGAAGTCGATCGCGCCGACGGCGTCGAGGGCATCCCACGCCGCGACGACCCGAGCCGCGTCGCGGCCGACGAGGTCGAAGATGAACCGTTCCAGGTTCGACGCCTTCGAGATGTCCATCGACGGGCTCGACGTGGCGTGCGTGTCGGCAGCCGAGCGCGGACGGTAGACGCCGGTGCGGAAGAACTCGTCGAGCACGTTGTTCTCGTTCGCCGCGAGCACCAGGCGGCGGATCGGCACGCCCATGCCCTTGGCGAAGAAGCCGGAGAGGATGTTGCCGAAGTTGCCCGACGGCACCGTGAACGACACCTCGAAGCCGGAACGGAACTCGGGTTCGACGGCATCCGTCACCCGAAGCCACGCCCAGAAGTAGTAGACGACCTGGGCCGCGATGCGACCGAGGTTGATCGAGTTGACGGCGCCGAGGTTCTGCGCCCGCTTGAACTCGAGGTCGCCTGCGAGCTTCTTCACGAGGTTCTGGCAGTCGTCGAAGACCCCGTCGACCGCGATGTTGTGCACATTCTCGTCCTGCAGCGAATACATCTGAGCTCGCTGGAACGAGCTCATCCGCCCCTGGGGCGAGAGCATGAACACCGACACGCGCTCCTTGCCGCGCAGGGCGTGCTCTGCCGCCGAACCGGTGTCGCCCGAGGTCGCACCGACGATGTTCAGCACACGGTCCTTCTTCTCGAGCACGTACTCGAGCACCTGGCCGAGGAACTGCATCGCCATGTCCTTGAACGCCAGCGTCGGTCCCTCGGAGAGGCCGACGATCGTGAGACCGCCGCCGATCGAGCGCAGCGGCACGACCGCATCCGGGAAGCCGGCGTAGGCCGCCGCCGTCATGCGCGCGAGGTCTTCGCGGGGGATGTCGGTCGCGAACAGCGAAAGCACCTCGGTCGCGAGCTGCGGGTAGGTGAGGGCGCGCCAGCGCTCGAGCGTCTCGGCGTCGACCTGCGGCAGCTGCTCGGGCACCGCCAGCCCGCCGTCGGGCGCGAGCCCCTCGAGCAGCGTCTCACTGAACGGCTGCGGCTGCATGCCGCCGCGGGTGGAGATGTACAGCACGAGGGCTCCTCGGGTCGTCGGGGTCTCCATTCTCGCAGGATCGCCACGACGGCGAGGCCGGATGACGCCTGTCACACATCGGCCGCCGCTCCCGACACAGAGGTGAAGGCATCGATCGGATGCCCCGCAGAGAGGATCATCATGACCAGGATCGACATGGCTCGCACGAACAAGCTCGGCTACGCCGCCGTGATCGGGATGGAGGCGTACTCGAGCAGGGCGGTCGAGAAGCGTCTGTACGAACTGATCAAGCTGCGCGCCTCGATCCTGAACGGCTGCGGGTTCTGCGTCGACATGCATGCGACGGCCGGCGCGAAGCACGGCATCCCGCAGCGGACCATGCACGCGGTCGGCGCCTGGCAGCACGCCCGCAACCTCTTCGAGCCGAAGGAGCTCGCCGCTCTCGCGCTGACCGACGCGATCACCGAGCTCGGCCCCGACACGGTGACCGACGAGATCTGGGATGCCGCGGCCGCGCACTTCGACGATGCGCAGCTCGGCGCGATCGTGATGGCGATCTGCACCATCAACGTGTGGAACCGCATCGCGATCGCGACCGAGATGGCGCCGCCGGTCGACGACAAGCACCCGATCGTGTGAGCACGGCAGCAGTCGGCGAGCACGGCAGCGACCCGGCGCGAGGGACGGTAGCGTGAGCGACGTGACCGTCGCCACCCCCGCCGCGCTGGCCTGGGACGCAGAGCGCGGCCGGCTTCTCGGCATCGCGTACCGGATGCTCGGCGATTTCGGCCACGCGGAGGACGTCGTCTCGGAGGTCGCGATCGAGGCGCTGAAGGCGGAGCGGACGGATGCCGGCGCGGTGCGGTCGTGGCCTGCGTGGCTGACGACGACGTGCGTGCGCCGGTCGATCGACAGGGTGCGATCGCTGGTCGCCGTGCGCGAGGAGTACGCCGGTCACTGGCTGCCGGAGCCCGTGTCGACCGATCGGCTGCCGGAGGATGCGGTGGCCGATCGCGAGCTGCTGTCGCTGACTCTGCTGCACCTCGCCGAGCAGCTCTCGCCCGAGGCGCGCGCCGCCGTCGTCCTTCATCGCGCGTACGGCATGACCGCGGGCGAGATCGGCGAGATCCTCGAGAAGTCGTCGGCGGCGGTGCGGCAGCTGATCTCGCGGGCGGAGCGGCGGCTGCAGATCGACGAGCACTCCCCTGCACCACGGGCAGCCGACCCTGCGGCGCTCAGCGCGCTGCTGTCAGCCGTGCAGCACGGCGACCTCGACACCCTGCTCGATCTGCTGACCGACGAGGCGATCCTGTGGACGGACGGCGGAGGTGTCGTCGCCGCGACCCGCAATCCCATCTTCGGCGCCGAGAAGGTGCATCGCTTCTACGTCGGTGTTCGGGAGAAGACGGCGAAGTTCGCGCCGGAACTGCCGTTCTCGATCAGCCCCATCGAGGTCAACGGCGAGTCCGCCCTCGCGCTCACCCACAGTGGTCGCACCGACGTGCTGACCCTCGAGTTCGACAAGGAGGGCCGGATCCGGGGCATCCGGCAGGTGTCCAACCCGCACAAGCTCACTCGAGTCTTCCCGCTGCAGTCGATCTGAGTCCCACCGACAGAGCTCAGCGGCGTGCCGACAGAACCTCGGCCAGCTCCCGCCACAGGTGACCGATCGACGCGGCGCCGCGCTGCAGCATCCGCAGATCGACGCTCTCGTCGCTGGAATGCCAGTGGTCTTCGGGAAGTCCTGTGCCGAGGAGAGGAGGGGTGCGTCGAAGGTGCGCGTGAGCAGGTCGGCAGGCCCGCCGCCCGCGTTGCCCATCCCTCCGCGCAGGGGCATGTCGTAACGCACTCGAGAGCCCGCTCGAGCGCGTCGAAGGCGAGACAGGGGGCTTGACCTCTGAGCTGGTTCCGCCGTAGGTCTCCGGCCTGGTCCGATCGCGATTGTCGCAGGCGCACCTCTCCCGCGAAACCCCCTCCCCGGAACCCGGCTCGAGGCGTTAGGTGGACCGTTCATTCCCCACGAGACAGAGGACGACACGATGTTCTTCCACAAGCAGGAGCTGCAGTTCTCCGCGACCCCCGACGCCCCCGATGCGGTGTACGCCAGAAAGCTGCAGGAGGTCCTCGGCGGTCAGTACGGCGAGATAACTGTGGCGATGCAATATCAATTCCAGGCCTGGAACATGCACATCCCGGGCAAATACCGTGACCTGGTGTTCGGCATCGGCGCCGAGGAGATGGGCCACGTCGAGATGCTCGCGGTGATGATCGCGCAGCTGCTCGAGAAGTCGCCGCTCGGCATCACGGAGGACGCGGTGCAGGACGATCCGACGGTCGCCGCGATCGTCGGCGGCACTGATGTGCAGCACGCGATCGTGGCGGGTGCCGGAGCCCGGCCGGTCGACAGCAACGGCAATCCCTGGTCGGGCGCGTACGTCACCGCGAGCGGCAATCTGCTGGCCGATTTCACCTCGAATGCCAATGCCGAGATGCAGGGCCGTCTGCAGGTCGCGCGGCTGTACCACACGACCGATGACCACGGAGTGCGCGACATGCTCGCCTTCCTGCTCGCCCGCGACACGATGCACCAGAACCAGTGGGAGGCCGCGGTCGCAGAGCTCAAGGCCGAGGGCGCCGAGGAGCTGCCGGTGCCGAGCAACTTCCCGCAGTCGAAGGAGCACACCGAGGTGTCGTATCAGTACCTGAACTTCAGCGACGGCTCGGCAGCGTCCGAAGGCAGCTGGGCATCGGGCCCCGCTCCCGACGGCAAGGGCGAGTTCAGCTACCACGAAGGGCCGACGACCAGCGCGCCGATGCCCCCGCACACGCGTCCTGATGCCAGGCTGTACGGCACGACCGACATACCGAACATCGTCGAGAAGGTCGCCGGGGCGGCCCAGGACGCGACCCATATGGAGTGATCGAGAAGAGTGCGAATGAGAAGACCGATCCGCCTGCGAGGCGCAGGCATCGGAACGGCGGCGCGCGGCGCGGTCAGCCGCGCCCGCCTGCTCTTCGCGGCGAAGACCGCCCTCGCGGTCGGCATCGCATGGACCATCGCGCCGCACATGCCCGGCGTCGCGGACGAGTACCCCTACTACGCACCGTTCGGCGCGCTGATCAGCATGTACCCGACGCTGATGTCGTCGGCGAAGACCGGCCTGCAGACGCTCCTCGGCCTGGGGGCGGGCATCGCACTGGCCACGCTGGTGCTGATGACCGTCGGGCCGAGCGTGTGGTCGATCGCCGCGGTGGTGGGCGTAGGCGTGATCGTGTCGGGCACGGGCTGGTTCGGCGCCGGACGGGAGTACATCCCGATGGCGGCGCTGTTCGTGCTGATCATCGGCGGAGCGGATGCCGAGGACTACTCCTTCGGCTACGTCACCCAGACCGCCGTGGGCGTGGTCGTCGGGCTTCTGGTGAACGCGATCATCCCGCCGGCGCCACTGGTCTCGGACGCAGCCGCCCGCATCGATGCCTTCCAGCAGCGGCTGGCGGCCCATCTCGACGATATCGCCGCCGCGCTGACCGAGACGTGGCCTCCGGAGCGCGCGGGATGGATGGAGGATGCCGGAGCGCTGGCGGAGACCAGCCGCTCGTTGCGCGATGCGCTGGCCGAGGCCGACGAGAGCCGGCGCGGCAACCCGCGCGCGTGGCACGGTCGGGCGGACACGAGCGACGAGCACGCCCGACTGGAGGTGCTCGTCGAGGTGGCGCATCAGATCCGCGATGTCTCGGGCTGTCTCAGCGACACGATCCGCGACCGCCCTTCGGCGTTCCCCCTCGATCCCGAACTGGTCGATCCCCTCGCCGCCGCCTGTCAGGCGGTCGCCGAACTTCTCGGCGGTGCGCAGGAGGACGTCGCGCAGCTGCACGCCAGGGCATCGGAAGAGGTCGATGCCCTGCTGCGCGCCGTGCACACGCGGTCGGTCGAAACGGATGCCGTTGCGGGCCCCGGCGTGCTCAGCGCGATGCATCTGCAGCGCATCCTCGGCATGCTCGAGCCGGAGCCGGAGCCGGAGCCGGAATCGGAGCCGGAGCCCGACCGCGAGAACGACGACAGCCAGACCTCCTAGTGGCGGGAGCCGCTCTGTTACCCCGAACTCCGCCATGTGACAACCCCGTAGCGTCGCAGCCGTCACCGCCGTAGGTTCGCCTCGACAGCAATGACCTCGAGGCGCTTCGCCGGAAGGCAGTCGAGACAGGAGTCCTCATGTCTGCCGCAACCAGATCCACCGGACGGGCGATCCCTCAGCCCGCCGAGCCCACCACGCCGTCGCAAGCCGCCGAGCCGGCGGCAGCGACCGAGCCGGCGGTGGCCGCCGAGACGCCGGCTCCGTCCGAGCCCGCGTACGAGCTCGTCGACATCGATCGCTACGAGGTTTTCGACGATGGCCCCGTCGGCTACGTCGAGGTGATTCCGCCCCTGTTCATCTGCTATTCGGGTCACCCCTACCCGAAGGCGATCGAAGTGGCGCAGGTCTTCGACTTCGAGCAGGCTGTGCGCCGCGTGCGCGAAGCCGCACTGCACTCCCGCGGCTCGCACGACCACGGGCGCTCGGCGGCATGACCGTCGACGTGTGGCCGGGGTCCGCCCATCCTCTCGGCGCGACCTTCGACGGTCAGGGCACGAACTTCGCGCTGTTCAGCGAGCGCGCCGAGCGGGTCGAGCTGTGCCTGTTCGACGATGACGGCGAAGAGACGCGTGTCGACCTCGTCGAGGTGGACGCGTACGTGTGGCACGGGTACCTGCCCTCGGTGCAGCCCGGTCAGCTGTACGGCTACCGCGTGCACGGGCCGTACGACCCGGCGAACGGCAAGCGGTTCAACCCCAGCAAACTGCTGCTCGACCCGTACGCGAAGGCCGTCGCCGGTCAGGTCGAGTGGGGTCAGGCGCCGTTCTCCTACGACTTCGGCGACCCGGACTCGCACAACGAAGACGACTCGGCGGCCAGCACGCCGAAGAGCGTCGTGATCAATCCGTTCTTCGAATGGGGCGGCGACCGCCTGCCGAAGACCCCTTACGCGCAGACGGTCATCTACGAGGCGCATGTCAAGGGGCTCAGCATCCGCCACCCCGACGTGCCGGAAGAGCTGCGCGGCACCTACGCCGGCGTCGCCCACCCGGCCATCATCGACCACCTCACGCGCCTCGGCGTGACCGCGATCGAGCTCATGCCGGTGCATCAGTTCGTGAACGACAGCACCCTGCAGGACAAGGGGCTGTCGAACTACTGGGGCTACAACACCCTGTCGTTCTTCGCACCGCAGAACACCTACTCGTCGAGCGGCGAGCACGGCCAGCAGGTGCAGGAGTTCAAGGCGATGGTGCGCGCGCTGCACGCCGCGGGCATCGAGGTCATCCTCGATGTGGTCTACAACCACACCGCCGAGGGCAATCACCTCGGGCCCACCCTGTCGATGCGCGGCATCGACAACGAGGCCTACTACCGTCTGGAAGAGGATCGCCGGTACTACACCGATTACACGGGCACGGGCAACAGCCTCAACGTCGGCAACCCGCACGCGCTGCAGCTGATCATGGACTCGCTGCGGTACTGGGTCACCGAGATGCACGTCGACGGGTTCCGGTTCGATCTCGCCTCGACCCTCGCGAGGGAGTTCTACGACGTCGACCGTCTGGCGACCTTCTTCGAGCTGGTGCAGCAGGACCCGGTGGTGTCGCAGGTCAAGCTGATCGCCGAGCCGTGGGACATCGGCCCCGGGGGCTACCAGGTGGGCAACTTCCCGCCGCAGTGGTCGGAGTGGAACGGCAAGTACCGTGACACGGTCCGCGACTTCTGGCGCGGCGAGCCGCAGGCGCTGGGCGAGTTCGCCTCGCGCCTGACCGGATCCGCCGACCTCTACGAGCACTCGGGGCGCCGACCCGTGGCATCCGTCAACTTCATCACCGCCCACGACGGCTTCACGCTGCGCGATCTGGTCAGCTACGCCGAGAAGCACAACGAGGCCAACGGCGAAGACAACAACGACGGCGAATCGCACAACCGCTCCGACAACCTGGGCGTGGAGGGGCACACCGACGATCCCGACGTGAACCGCCGCCGCGCGATGCGTCAGCGCAACATGCTGGCGACGCTGCTGCTGTCTCAGGGCGTGCCGATGATTTCCCACGGCGACGAACTGGGTCGCACTCAGGACGGCAACAACAACGGCTACGCGCAGGACAACGAGATCACGTGGATCGATTGGGAGGCAGCCGATCTGCCGCTCATCGAGTTCACCGCGGCGCTCACCCGGCTGCGCGCTCTGCACCCGACGTTCCGGCGCAGCCGGTTCTTCGACGGCAAGCCGGTGCGCACCGAAGAGGGCTCGCCGGTGCCCGACATTGAGTGGCTGCGCCCGGACGGGCGCACGATGCAGCCGGAGGACTGGGAGTCGGGCTTCGGGCTGTCGATCGGCATGTTCCTCAACGGCCGCGGCATCCGCGAGAAGGACCGACAGGGCCGGCCCGTGGACGACGTGAACTTCCTGGTGTACTTCAACAGCGGCGACGAGCCGGTCGACGTCGTGCTTCCGGATGCCAGGCACGGCGCCATCTGGGAAGCCGCGGTCGACACGTCGGGCAGGCTCATCCACGCCGATCCGCTGGGCGCCGCGGCGAACGTGCAGCTCGAGGCCGGATCGATGCTCGTGCTGCGAGAGGTCGACGGCGACGACGAGCCGACCGACGACTCCGTCGAGGCGTCGCTGCGGATGCACATCGAGAACGCCGCTACCCGTTCCCCGGCCCCGAAGCCCGAGGTGTGAGATGACCAGTCGCCCCGATTCCACCTACCGGCTGCAGATCACCTCGCGCTTCCCGCTCGAGGAGGCTGCGAAGCTGACCGGCTACCTGCACCGGCTGGGTGCGGACTGGGCATACCTGTCTCCGCTGCTGGCGGCGACCGACGGGTCCGACCACGGCTACGACGTGGTGGACCACTCGCGCATCGACGAATCGCGAGGCGGTGCGGCAGGGCTCGCCGCCTTCTCGGCGGCGGCGAGGGCGGACGGGCTCGGCATCCTGGTCGACATCGTGCCGAACCACGTCGGGGTGGCCGCACCGCGGCAGAACCCGTGGTGGTGGGACGTGCTGCGCCTCGGACGCGGCTCGGCGCACGCGATCGCGTTCGACATCGACTGGGAGCGCGGGCGCGAGAAGGTGCGTCTGCCGATCCTCGGCGGGACACCGGCCGAGGTTCTGGAGCGGGGCGAGATCGTGGTCGACACGACTGCGGTCGCGGATGCCCCCGACGGCACGCTCACCTACTTCGAGCACGTCCTCCCGCTGGCGCCGGGCACGGCAGGGCTGCGCGACGACCTCAGGGCGCTGCTCGACGCGCAGCACTACGAGCTGCGGCACTGGCAGGACCAGAACGATGAGCTGAACTACCGGCGGTTCTTCGCCGTCTCGGAGCTCGCGGCTCTGCGCGTCGAACTCCCCGACGTCTTCGCCCGGTCGCACGAGGAGATCGTGCGCTGGATCCGCGAGGGTCTCGCCGACGGCATCCGGGTCGATCATCCCGACGGTCTCGACGACCCGGAGGGGTACCTCGAGCGGCTCGCGGATGCCACCGGCGGCGCGTACACGCTGATCGAGAAGATCCTCGAGCACGGCGAGGAGCTGCCGCCGTGGTGGCGCACCGACGGCACCACCGGGTACGACGCCCTCGGCGAGATCGACCGGGTGCTGATCGACCCGGCCGGAGTCGACGAGCTCACCGCTCTCGATGCCAGGCTGCGGGCAGAGAGCGGTCTTCCCGACGCGCAGGACTGGCACGATCTCATCCACGACACCAAGCGGGCGATGGCCGACGGGCTGCTGCAGTCCGAGGTGCGCCGGCTGGTGCACGACCTGCCCTTCGGCATCGTGCGGGCGGGGGATGCCCTCGCCGAGCTGCTCGCCTGCTTCCCCGTCTACCGCTCCTACCTGCCGGCCGGATGCGAGCACCTCCGGCATGCGGTGGAGGAGGCCACCCGTCGCCGCCCCGACCTGGCATCCGCGATAGCCGAGCTCGAGCCGCTTCTCGCCGACCCGGGTCTGCCCGTCGCCCGGCGCTTCCAGCAGACGTCGGGCGCGATCATGGCGAAGGGCGTGGAGGACACCGCGTTCTACCGGTACACCCGACTAGGCACGCTGACCGAGGTCGGCGGCGACCCGTCGGTCGCATCGCTCAGCATCCCGCAGTTCCACACCGCCCAGCAGCGTCGCCTCGCCGCCTGGCCGTGCTCGATGACGACCCTGTCGACGCACGACACGAAGCGATCGGAAGACGTGCGCGCCCGCCTCGCCGTGCTAGCCGAGATGCCCGAGCGCTGGGGCGAGGTGCTCGACGAGCTGCGCGGCATCGCGTCGACGGGGCACGGCCCGCTCGACAGCATGCTGTGGCAGGCGGCCGTGGGCGCCTGGCCGATCTCGTCGGAGCGGCTGCTCGCGTACGCCCAGAAGGCAGCGCGAGAGGCGTCGGAGTCGACGACGTGGCAGCATCCGGATGCCGACTTCGAGAAGGGCCTCGAGGCGATCGCCGATGCCGCAGGCGGCGCCGCGAAGCCCACGCTCGAGAAGTTCGTGGCCGAGATCATCGACTACGGGCGGTCGAACTCGCTGTCGGCGAAGGCGCTGCAGCTCACCGGTCCCGGTGTGCCGGACGTGTACCAGGGCACCGAGCTGTGGGATCTGTCGCTCGTCGACCCCGACAACCGTCGTCCGGTGGACTTCGCCGAGCGCGAGCGCTTGCTGGCGGAGCTCGACGCCGCCGTCGCCGGGGGCGACCTTCCGGCGATCGACGACTCGGGGGCGGCGAAGCTGCTGCTGACCTCGCGCGCGCTGCGGCTGCGGCGCGATCACCCCGAGCTGTTCACCGCGTACCGCCCCGAGACGGTAGCCGGCGCTGCCGCCGCGCACGCCGTCGCGGTCGACCGGGGCGGACTGACCGTGGTCGCGACGCGTCTGCCCGTCGGGCTGGAGCGTCGCGGCGGGTGGGGCGAGACGACGCTGATGCGGTCGGAGATGCCGTCGGTCGACGTGCTGACGGGGCGGCGCTTCGGCGGCGGTCCCGTGCGCCTGGCCGAGCTGCTCGAGCACTATCCGGTCGCGCTGCTGCGGGAGGTGCGGTGATGACATCCGGTGCGCAGATCCAGGTGTGGGCACCGCGCGCGAGGCGCGTGCGGCTGCGGCGGGTCGGCGACGACGGCTCGACGCTCGACGAGCGGGAGATGACGGCGGGAGTCGGCGGCTGGTGGGGCATCGACGGCGAGCTCGCCGACGGCGAGCGCTACGGCTTCGTGATCGACGACGGCGATCAGCTGCGGCCGGATCCGCGCTCGCGACGTCAGCCCGACGGCGTGCACGCCGCGTCGGCGGTGTTCGATGAGACGGCCTTCACCTGGACCGACCGGGCGTGGACGGGTCGCCAGCTCGCCGGCGGTCTCATCTACGAGCTGCACGTGGGCACCTTCACCCCGGCAGGCACGTTCGACGCGGCGATCGAACGGCTCGACCACCTCGTCGACCTCGGCGTCACGCACGTCGAGCTGCTGCCGGTGAACGCGTTCAACGGACAGTGGAACTGGGGATACGACGGCGTGCTCTGGTACGCGGTGCACGAGGGGTACGGTGGCCCGCGCGGGTATCAGCGCTTCGTCGACGCGGCGCATGCGCGCGGTCTCGCCGTGATCCAGGACGTCGTCTACAACCACCTCGGACCGAGCGGCAACTATCTGCCCGAGTTCGGGCCCTACCTGCGCGAGGGCAGCCGCAACACCTGGGGCGATTCGATCGACCTCGACCAGACCGCCGTGCGCGAGTACATCATCGAGAACGCGCTGATGTGGCTGCGCGACCGGCACGTCGACGGCCTGCGGCTGGATGCCGTTCACGCGCTGCACGATGACAGCCGGGTGCACATCCTGAAGGAGCTGGCCGAGCGCGTCGACGCGCTGTCGGCTCATGAGGGCAGGCCGCTCACCCTCATCGCCGAGTCGGACCTGAACGATCCGACGCTGATCCTGCCGCGCGAGGCCGGCGGGTACGGGCTCACCGCGCAGTGGTCGGATGACTGGCACCACGCGGTGCACGTCGCGCTCACCGGCGAGACGTCGGGCTACTACGCCGACTTCGCCGCGCCGGATGCCATCGAGAAGGTCACCGACGGCGGCTTCTTCCACGACGGCACGTTCTCGTCGTTCCGCGACCGGGTGCACGGTTCACCCATCCCCCACGAGATGGCCGCCTGGCGGCTGGTCACCTTCGCGCAGGATCACGACCAGATCGGCAACCGCGCCACCGGCGACCGGCTCAGCCAGACCCTGTCCGACGACCGCCTCGCCGTGGCCGCCGTGCTGACGCTCACCGCGCCCGGCACGCCGATGCTGTTCATGGGTGAGGAATGGGGGGCATCCACGCCGTGGCAGTTCTTCACCTCGCATCCCGAGCCCGAGCTCGGCCGCGCGACGGCCGAGGGGCGCATCGCCGAGTTCGCCCGGATGGGGTGGGATGCCGCGGTGGTCCCCGATCCGCAGGATCCGGAGACCTTCGAGCGATCCCACCTCGACTGGGATGAGCTCGCGATCGCCCACCATGGGCGTCTGCTCGATCTCTACCGTCGGCTCGCGGCGCTGCGACGGGAGCTCCCGGAGCTGACCGAGCCCGGCATCCGGGAGCCGTCGGTGCATCTCGTCGTGCCGAGCGACGAGCCGCAGCGGCGTGCTTTCCGCATCGACCGCGGCGGGCTGAGCATCCTGATCAATCTGACCTCCGACGATGTCGCGTTCGACGTCGCGGGCGAGGTCCTGCTCGCGACGCGAGAGACCGCATCGACCGCAGAGCGCACGACTCTGCTCGCGGAGTCGGCGGCGATCATCCAGCGTTGAGCGCACCTTCGCTGGGCGACCGGTACCCAGGTACCGGTCGAGCAGAAAGGGTGCACTCACGTCCGATGTGAGGGAGGGAGCGCCATTCGTACTGTCGATGACATGCGAAAGGCAAACCAGTGATCTCCGCCGAAGCGCTCGTCAAGCGCTACGGCTCCAGAACCGCCGTCGATAGCATCGACTTCACCGTCGAACCCGGTCAGGTGACCGGATTCCTCGGCCCGAACGGGGCCGGCAAGTCGACCACGATGCGAATGATCGTCGGCCTCGATCGTGCGACCTCGGGGTCGGTGCGCGTGAACGGTCGCTCCTACGCCCGTCACCCGGCACCGCTGCACGAGGTGGGCGTGCTGCTCGACGCGAAGGCGGCGAACCGTGGCCGAACGGCCTACCAGCACCTGCGCGGCATCGCGGCGACGCACGGCATCGGCGCCTCACGGGTGCGCGAGATGCTCGAGCTCGCCGGCCTGGAGTCCGTCGCCGGCAAGCGGGTGGGCGGGTTCTCGCTCGGCATGGGCCAGCGGCTCGGCATCGCTGCGGCGCTGCTCGGCGACCCCGGCACCGTCATCCTCGACGAGCCGGTCAACGGTCTCGACCCTGAAGGCGTGCGGTGGGTGCGCACCCTGATGCGCACGCTCGCGGCAGAGGGCCGCACGGTGCTGCTGTCGTCGCACCTGATGAGCGAGATGTCGCAGACGGCTGATCGGCTGATCGTGATCGGCCGCGGTCGCATCCTCGCGGACGGCACCCTCGACGACGTCATCGGCTCGGCCGGCTCGCTGGAAGACGCCTATCTCGCCCTCACCGCCGGCGACGTGGAGTACCGCTCCGCCCCGCCATCGACCTCGACCTCGACCTCGACCTCGACCGAAGGAGTCGTCCGATGACCGCCATCGATCACAAGCGCACGACCTTCATTCTCTCCCGCGCCGGACTGAGCTTCTCGGGTGTGCTCCGCTCGGAGTGCATCAAGCTCGTGAGCCTGCGCTCGAACCGAGCGATGCTCGCGTCGATCGCCGTGCTCGGCGTGGGAGTCAGCCTGGCGCTCGCTGTGACGATGGCAGATGCGGGCGTTCCCGATCAGCCCTCGACGGGCTTCATGCTCGACCAGGTCACGGTCGGCACCGTGCTGTTCGGTCATGTCATCGCCGTGGTGCTCGGGGTGCTGACGATCAGCGGCGAGTACGCGAGCGGGTCGATCCAGTCGACCATGACCGCCGTCCCCACTCGCACCCCGGTTCTGCTGGCGAAGGCGTGCGTGGTGTTCACGGCGGCGACAGGGGCGGGCATGCTCACCACAGTCGGGTCGTGGGCGTCGAGCTATCCGCTCTTCGACGCACTCGGGCTCGCCGTGCCGCTCACCGCCCCCGGCGTGCTACCGGCGCTCATCGGCGCCTCGGTCTACCTCGGCCTGTCGGCTATCCTCGGGGTGGGTATCGGCGCTCTGCTGCGTGCGGTGGCGCCGAGCATCGCCGGCGCGATCAGCCTGACTCTGCTCGTGCCGATCGTGCTGTCGGCGCTGCCGGCGTCGCAGACGGTGCGCAACGTGCAGCTGCTGACGATGTCGAAGGCGGGCGATGCCATGAGCAATGCCCCGGAGAGCCTGGGAGGGTTCGTGAACCTCGTCGACGGATACATCAGCTGGGGCGCCGGCTGGACGATCGCCGCCGCGTGGGCGCTCACGTTCCTGCTCCTCGGTCTTCTGCGCCTACGGCGGGGGGACGTCTGAACAGCGCACCGGCCGCCCCGCGCGGCGCCTCCTCCGAGGCGCCGCGCGGGTTGCGCCGTCTGTGGATGGCGGATGCCGTGCTGCTGGGCGTGTACGTCATGGTGGCCGCCGCGATGGCGGTGCTCTCGCTGGAGCCGCCGTACGTCACGCCGCTGGGGGCGCTCATCGCACTCACCCTCGGCGGGATAGTGGTGGTGGTCGTGCGCCACCGGCATCCTCGTGCGGCGTTCGCCGGTGCGCTCGCGCTGGCGCTGGTATCGGCCGCGATCGGCTCAGGGGCCGAGGGGATGCTTCCCATCGGCGCGATGTACCTGGTGGGGCTGCGCGCCCGAGCGAGCGTCGCCTGGTCGGCGCTGGCGGCCGCGCTCGCGTGCGCGGCCGCAGCTGCACTCGCGCTCACTCAGCGCGGCACCCGACTGCCGCACATCCTCGGGCTGCAGCCGCCGGTCGAGGCGCGCGACTCGCTGCTGGACTGGCTGAACTTCTTCAGCCTGATCGCCGCGCTTCTGCTGATCGCGACCCTGCTCGGCATCAACGCCGGACACCGTCGACGTCAGTTGCGCGAACTGCAGCATCGTGCCGAGCAGCTCGCCCGAGAGCGCGATCAGCAGGCCGAGACGGCGCGTGCCCGCGAGCGGGAGCGCATCGCCAGGGAGATGCACGACGTTATCGCCCACAGCCTGACCGTGATGATCGCCGTGTCCGACGGCGCGCGGCTGGCGGCCGACGAGAACCCGCAACAGGCGAAGGACGCCATCGCCCGCGTCGCGGAGACCGGGCGCCGAACCCTCGGCGAGGTGCGGCGGCTGCTCGGCACGGTGCGCGCCGGAGACGACGTGGCCGTGGGCGAAGCGGATACGCAGCTGCAGCACGCACCGCAGCCCGACGCGGGCAGGCTGCCGGCTCTCGTGCAGGAGTTCGCCGACGCGGGCCTGCCGGTGCGGTTGACCATCACGGGGCGGCCACCCGCCGATGCCGCGCTGGGCCTGACGGTGTACCGGATCGTGCAGGAGTCGCTCACCAACTCCCTCCGCCACGCGACCGACCTCCAGTCGGTCGAAGTGCACGTCGAATGGCTCGATGGTGACGTCGCAATCGTCGTGCAGGACACCTCGGCATCCCGGCCCGCCCTGCCGGCGAATGGCGACTCCGTCGGCCGAGGGCTGCTCGGCATGCAGGAGAGAGTGGCGCTGTACAACGGCACGCTCGAGGCGGGTCCGCAGCGCCTCGGGTGGCGGGTCGCCGCCCGACTGCATTGGGACGCGAGCGAAGGGAACCAGAGTTGAGCGACGACATCCGCGTGCTGCTCGTCGACGACCAGGAGCTCGTGCGATACGGCTTCCGGCTCATGCTCGACGCGACGCCGGGCATCGTCGTCGTCGGTGAAGCCGACGACGGGGAACGTGCGGTCGGGGCGACCGAGCGGCTGCAGCCGGACGTGATCCTGATGGACGTGCGGATGCCGGGGATGAACGGCATCGAGGCGACCAGGCGTGTTCTCGCCCGACGTCCGGCCACGCGCGTTCTCGTGCTCACGACCTACGATCTCGACGACTACGCCTTCGGCGCGCTGCGCGCTGGCGCCGCCGGCTTCCTGCTGAAGGACACCCGCCCCGAGCAGCTCGTGGCCGCGATCGAGGCCGTGCACGCCGGCGACGCCGTGGTCTCGCCGCGGATCACCGCGCACCTGATCGCCACCGCGGCGCCGCACCTGGGTGGCCGGCAGAGCAGCGACGCCGAACAGGCGCTGGCAGATCTCACCGCCAGGGAGCGGGAGATCTTCGTGCTGATCGGCCAGGGTCTCACGAACGGGGAGATCGGCGCGACGCTTCACCTGAGCGACTCGACCGTGAAGGCGCATGTCGGACGGGTGCTGGCGAAGCTCGAGCTGCGCAACCGGGTGGATGCGGTGATCCGAGCGTACGAGCTGGGTGTGGTCGGGCACTGAGGTGCGCACCGACCGCACGGCGGTCACTTTCCCAAGACACCCACCGCAGCGTCAGCCGATGTCCTTCTTCAGCTTCGAGACCGTGTCCCCGTAGTTCATGCGGATGACGGGAAGCTGGAGCTTGTTCGTCCCCACCTGCACGTACCCGTGCTCGATCGTGCGCGCGAGTAGGTATCCGGCTTGCGTGGCGCCCTGCTCGGCTGTCGGGCTGTGGTGACCATAAGGGTAGGCGACGACCTCTCTGCTGCCGAGGATGCGAGCTGATTCCTCCAGGTCGGCCGCGACCTCATCGGCTGACAGGTTCACCATCCGCCCTCGGCCATCATCTCCCGCTCGATGCATGTCGTTCGTGTGCGACCGCTGCAGGACGAACGGTGACGGCGCGGGGTCTTGGCGGGCAGATGTGATGACGAACGACGTCGTGAGGAGCTGCCGCTCGGTCACGACGGGCACGGCGAGTTCGAGCCACGTCGGATCGGCGTCATCGTCCGTGATGATGAGCGAATGCCGCGGCAGGAACAGCCTGCCGTCGATGAACGCATCCAGCTCGTCCCACGTGGGCAGGTAGAACTCCTGCGCTGCCACGTAGTCCATCTGCGCCTTGAAGTCTTCGACATACACGAAGTTGCCGCGCAGCCATCCGGACTCGCCTTGTGGCTTGGTGGTGAACTGGTGGTACATCAGGATCGGGATCTTTGCGGCGGTCGCAAGATTCTGCTCAGGCGTGGTCCACGCTGCGTACAGAGCGCTCTCGTGGTTGACGCAGACGGCAGGCCGCGATCCGTTGACCCGGTCGGTCTGCGCCTGAGCCTGCGCCGTCTCGAGCGTCGGATACCAGCCGGCGAACACCGCCCCGGCACGCTCAGGGATCGGCAGCCCGGAGTACAACATCCCCTCCGTCTGCAGCATCGGCGCCAGCTCGACACCCTCGCCGAAAAACGTCACAGCGCAGGCGGTTGCCGGGTCAGCGGCGTCTTCCAGCAGCTGCTGGGCCGGCGTCAGCGGGCTGGGACTCGGGGTCGGAGCGACGCTGATGGTTGGATCGATTTCTGCGGGCGGCTCCTGCGCCTCGCCGGCAAGCGCGCGCACGAACGGGACCGCGATGATGGCGACGAGCGCGATCGCGAGAATCGCGACGAGGCCGATCAGCAGACGACGGACGGCTTTCGACGACGTTCGAGATCCTCGACCGTTCGATGGTGCTGCGCTCACGGTTCCCGAGTGTAGCGACGGACTCGCACGCCGCTGAGATCCCGCCGCACACGGCCGGTCCTTAGGGCCTTCCCTCTTGGGATCCCCGTCGTTCAGATCGTCGGTGTCCGATCTCACGAAAGGTGTCGGGCCGTGAGACACGACTACCGCGCAATCTCGCGGGAACCTTGAACGGGCCCAAGCTCGATCTGTCTCAAGAGACCTGTCGGAAGTCGGCACCGTCTGGGCTGCTAGTACAGTCTGACCCGTGCATCGTCGCGTTCGGGATCGTGTTCGCGACATCGACAACTCGGAGGACAGAACTCGTGACAAGCAATGTTCTCGTGGAAGGTGATCCCAGGATCGGATGGATGGTTGACGGCGATCCAACTACCCCAGAGATCGCGGTCATGCTGGAACGCACCGAGGATGCGATTCAGCTCACGGTCCCTACGAAAGGCATGTTCGGGCATGACGACCCCTACAGCCGCTGGTTCTCCTCTGGCATCCAATTTGGAGACGATCCTGATCGAACCCGTTTCCGCTACACCCCACCGTCGAATCTACTGTTCAACGACCACCGCGGCCACGTCAGCCTCATCGGCTGCCGGCAGACTGCAGCCTCATTTGGTTCCAACGGAGCTGGCTTCGGACGAGTGGTCGCCGAGTATGCGGTCCTCGGAGGCCGTAGTTGGGCGAACTTCGAAAAGGTCAACGGCGTCCGAACGGAGATTCCCGGGCTCGCCGAGTGGACGGGGATAAGCAGCCGCACGACCGAAGTGAAGAACGACAAGGCAAATCGCACGCTCGAATACACGATCACCATGCGCTCCCCCGCGGCGCAGCCTCTGGCGCGGAACAAGAATCTGACCCTTCAGCCGTCCTGGCGTTCTAGCATCCCGGCGCCGGGAACGATCGCAACCCACGATGTCATCCAAATCTCTACGACTTCCAAGAAGCATGAGGCTTGGGATGGCCTCCTCGCCCCGCACCGCGCTGTTCAGGACCTCCTCTCAATATCGGCCTGGAAGCCGTTCGGCTTCTCTCGCATCGAAGTTGGAGTTGTTGAGCAGTCGAATCGGCATGAGACACCCGCGGACGGCGAGAGCAAGATGATGGTGTGGTCAGAAGTCGTAACCCGCCGCCTCCGCCTCGCCGATACTGCTCCCACGGGCGTGCATTTTCTGTTTACGTTCGCGGACATCGGTGCACCTGGCGTGCAGCGCTGGGTTCGACTGAGGTCTAAGTACGAACGCGCACTTCTGCCCCTCATCGGGATCGTTGATGAACGCGGGCTGTTCGTCGAAACGCGCGTCGCGCAGACTGGTATCGCTATCGAAGCGCTTGGCTTCCAGCTTGCAAGCGACGGAGCAAACGGTGCCACACTGAATACACGCGGGCAGATCACATACAACGATGCGATGGAGGCGATCCTCGCAGACATGCCTGTGGTGCCTGTTCCAGACGTCGAGGCCTGGAAGGATCGATCTCGGCTGTCATACATGGGAGTGAAACATGCAGACAATCCGACGCCCGACATTGTGACCCTAGCCAACGCCTATCGCGAAAATGCTCTAGTCCTCCGCTACTGGGTCGCGGGGCGTCTCGGGTGCGCGAAGGACCTTCTGAGACGGCGGCTTGACGAGGACCCGCTCAGCCGTAGCTTCGGCGCTGCTTGAGCATCGGGTTTCGCCCGCGGTAGCGTGCGGACTTGGTTCTCGCACATTCTCGGCAAATCAAGCTTCGATCGCCGAGTCCGACTCAGCCGTCCAGCTGTATCACTGGCTCGGACGGGGACGAGCCACCGGGCATTCTGAGCTGGGTTCGAGGTGGTGGGCCGCCCGAAGACAGCCCACCACCTCCGGCGATTCTCCAGGCGTCACGCTCTGCGCTGGTGTGTGAGCTCGAAACAAGTCGGGCGAGCCTGGGCGCCCAGTCAATATACCTCGAGCATCCTCTTCCGCTCGAGCGCGGCATAGAGGTCGAACGTCTCCCAGTCCACGTTCCATCGTCGGGTTTTCGCGATCAGACGGTCTACGGTTGCCGGTACAGTCACCGCCCCCACGTATCGGGCGCATATCGCCTCCCGAACGGATCGCGCGACAAACGGGCAGGTGAGCACATTCAGGTTGAGAAGCGAAAGCTCTCCATCGATAAGCGAGCGCTCCTGCATCCGGAGGATCCATGCTTCGCACGCCCGGCGTAGCTTCGGGTAAGCCTTCGATCGCTTCATGTGTAGGAGCAGGCTGAACAGCAGCAGTACGGTCATCGTCGAGGGCTCACGGAAGTCGCTCCCTGATCTTGTGAATCCGCAGAGGTCTGCGAGTTCGTCTTCGCGGATCGAGTAGTTCGAGCCCAAGTCTGAGACGCAGTCGATGAATGTCGCTGTCACCGCATCTGGGTTCATCGGCCCCTTGGACCGCCTAAGTTGCTGCATCAGCTCGTCCCGAACGCGCATCTCGACTCGCTCACGATCGTGCGCAGGCACGCCTTCCGAACGCGCGTAGCGGAGCAACGTACTGCAAACTCGGGCCACCTTGACCGCGGGGCTCATGCGCGGAGCGCCCGAGTAGACGAAGAAGACAAAGTCCGTGAGCGCGAGAAGAGCCGAGGTAAGCGCGCGATGGTGCCTCGATAGTTGTTGGCCATTGAGTTCAACACTGTCGAGGACTTCTCTTGACCTACGCAGGAGCTTCTCGAACGAGCGCTCAACGCGTGCTAACGCGTAGTTTGCTAGCTCAAAGTGGCTGACGCCGGTGTCCAACAGGATCGCCTTGTACTCCACGATCAAATCGCCTGCATCGACATAGGGACGGCTCACGGCGATACCGGCGTCCTCTCGATCACGTAGCTTCGTCGCCTGCCGTATGAGCTGGCGAACTCGCTTCTTGGCGACCGTCAGCGGTGACAGCCACGGCGTGAACTCCCCTTCCTCCTTCGACGCATTCAGGTGCAGCTTGTACTTGCGCAGGCCCCTAGACAACGCGTCGACTACAAAAGGACGCCTGCTTTCGTCCGCGAGGAAGATGAAGTAGTCATCGACGTAGCGCAGGACCTCGTAGTCTTCGCCGAACTTCATTCCCAGTTGGTCAAGCTGATCTGCAAGCTCGAGATCTACCGCCTGGAGAATGATCTCCGCGAACAGTCGGGATACTTCCGAGCCGATCGTGATGCCGCTCGTCTCGCTGTGGTTGAGCCGTTGCATAAGCTTGTCGAACGCGCCGCCGAACGTGCGATCGAGATCCGATCGCAGATTGGCCTTCACAACATCGTGGCCGTGAGCCGCCCACGCAATCGAATGGGTGTAGATACTGTCGAAACACTTCGCTACATCGACCTTGACGAGATACCCGAACCTGCGCTCACAGGATCGATACTCAGCGGAGTCGTAGAATTTGTAGACGTTCGAGTATCGCTGGTATGTAAAGTATGAGCGCAACCATTCGTACTCGTGGTCATCGTGTTCGATACTGTCGTATGCTCGCCGTTGAAAGGCGAAGAGCGAATCCCTCACGACAACGTATGGCGCGACTCGCGCCGGCCGCCTCAACGAGAAGCGGCTTTTGGATGTGTGGTAGAGGATGAGATCCTCGAACCTTTCGTAGAAGTCCGCAACGTCCAACTGCGCCATAGGGTGCGGCACAGTCAGCGTGCGGTAGTCGTTCTTCCGGTGGCGCACCGTGTATTGAAAGGGGATCGTGGGCACGGCTCCCCGATCTGCGGGAAGGTTGAGAGCAGCGCGCCTTCCGGGAGTGCTACCTGCGGGGAACGAGACACGCCGGCCGAGTATGACCCCGAGTATCACTTCTGTTGTGTCGTCAAGCTGCTTCGCATGCACAGTCTTCGCACCGAGACACACATCGGCATCGCGAAGAAAATCGTAGAGGCCACGGTTGCTGAACGATGGCGGGAGTTCATAGGGCAGGACGTCGCTCAGTACAACCCGCGCGGGGTGCTTCCGAAGAGACTGCCGACGCTTAGGCACGCCATGCCCCCTTCAATCGTGTCATGCGTTGCATTGACCAGCGATGGATCGTTCGTCGACTGAACCCATCAGTGAATGACAAGGCCGCGATCTTCTGATCGAGGCCAGGTGGCAACGAAGACCGCGAGGCTCGATCGTGAAGATGGCGGTCCAACGCCGCGAGCGACTGCAGATCGGTTAGGTGCGGATTTGAGAAGTAAATCCCAACTAACGCGTTCCGCTTATTGTGGGATAAGCGAGTGTTCGCCGTCAGGAAGCGAAGCCTATCGAGGAGCAGGCTTCGTCGTCCGTGGTTGGCAGGATCCGCGCGGTCCCACGCGGAGAAAGCCCTATCGATGCGAGCTCTGATGGTCTTGTAACGGTCACGCGTGAGCCTTACCACAGTGCCCTTCTTGCTCCGATACTCGATCTCGTAGCCAAGGAACTCAATTTTCCCGAGCGAGTTGTTGACGAGTTCTCGATGCAGAGTCTTCGCTGTGTTCAGGGCCAGATCGAGCCGTTGGAGCTCGGTTTCAATCTCCGCGACCACGGCGCTCGGTGCTATCGCGCCCTTCCGTTCCTCCGCGCGCACCAAGACGATGTCGTCGACGTAGCGCGCGAAATAAAGTGTGCCGCGAGTATCCCGCAGAGCGCGATCAGCTTGAGCGATGTACGACTCGGCTAGCTTCGCGCTCAGACCCACACCTGCGGGGAGGCCGCGCGCCTTCCCGGTGAGGGCCTCCATCTCGGTGAGCAACCTGTCGATCAGTCGCAGGCACGATGGGCTTAGCGCTGTCGTGTCTAGATGAGAACGAAGTCGTCGGTGGTCGATGCTGTCGTAGAAGTCCTTCACATCAGCCCGGACGATAATCTTCGGCAAGTTGTTATCAAGCGTGCGGATCAGCCCCGCGACGATCGATTGGCGTCCTCGCGGACGGCTCAGCAACGTCGATCCGACGACGCGTTGAAGGTGCTTGTCCGCGAAGAACGCCTCCGGGGTAGCCGCGATCGAGTAGGTCTGACGCTTCCCACCAACTACTTGGCCGCGGGCCAAACCCCACACGAACTCGTCGGACTCGACGCTTCTGATGAGTGCCTCGCTAGTTGCAGCAATCGATGTTTCCAGCAATTCCTCGGCAGCCTGGCGGTCCGCATGCGCAACGGATTCCGGCGCCAGCTCAGATGGACCGATGTAAGGCACCGTCCGCTTGCGCGCTGCCCGAGCGCGATGGCGCGAGTCGCGCGCCACATCATAGGCGCGGCGAACGTCAGGGTAGAGACTGAGGAGATCGCGTCCACGCCGCGCTTCCAAGTCCCAGATCCTGCGCAAGTTCTTCGGCGAGAAGCTCTGATCCAATCCCAACCCTCCTCTCGTGAGCCTACCGACCGTTGATGCCGCGTCCGCAACCGGCGCCGACAGCGGACAAAGTCGAGACCGCCGGCCGGGGCGCCGCTTCGACACGCCGTCCGTCCGCCAGGTTCGTGAGACTCCGCCAACTTCTTGAGACGCTCCGCCACTTTTTTGAGATTCCGCCACTTTCGTGAAATCGGTGTCCGACGACAGTGATTCTGTAGTGCGTGCCAGTGATCTTGTGACCAAGATCGGCGGATTGTCGGTCAATCGGCGTCATACCGACACGCGCTGAGGCTGGCCCAGTGCCATTGATCCTGTAGTTCGCAGTCGCAAGGGGCGGCTCCTGATGCCGGGGCGGGCCGCCCCGGACACTCCCAGATCGCACCGACGTGGCAGCAGATGATCGAGGACGACGTCATCACCCGAGCGGCTCGCGACACCGTGGCGAACGGCTATCAGCACATCGGCATAGCCGAAGGCTGCGGCGACGAACGTGGCGTTGGCAACAGCGACATGGCTCATGAGGAACTGTTCGTGACAACGAGGCTGCGGCGGACTTCAAGACCCACGACGAAGCGAAGGCGGAAGGACACAGGACCGCTCGGCCCCTCGGTGGAGACCGAGCGGTCACCGATCGTTGGGAAGGTGGCGAAGGTGCCCCATGGCCTCGTCGAAGAGATCTGCGACGTGGTCGTCGAACAGCACGTAGTGGATGTGCCGTCCCTCACGATCGCCGCGGACCACGCTGAGATTCCGGAGAAGCCGTAGGTGGTTGGAGAGCGTCGTCTGTCCGATGCCGAGCTGCGCGCCGAGGTCGGTCACCGTGCTGGGCCGGATGCGCAGCGCGCTCAGGATGCGGAGTCGGACCGGTGACGCCAGTGCCCGCATGATCTCAGCCAGCCGCTCGGCATCCCCCGCTGACAGCGGAGCAGATGCCGATTCTGCCGAGTCGGTCATAGTTGACATCCTCCCCTATGAGCACGATTATCATTCACATATATCAACATATCATGTTCTTGTGATGTATTGTCGAAGCATGACCAGCTCGACTGCCACGAACTCGCACGACACCACAGAGGAACATGCACACGGCTCCGCCCGGTGGGAGTTGTGGTTCGCCATCGCCGCGGGAATCACCTACGCCGCGGGCATGATCGCAGAGTATGCGGTCGGCTTGCCGCTCATGGGTCTGCCCTTGGTCCTGTTCATCGCCACCTACTTCTTCGGAGGCTTCTTCACCGTGCGCACGGCGGTCTCGTCGACGCTGCGGGGCAAGTTCGAGGTCGACTTCCTCATGATCGTCGCCGCGATCGGCGCCGCGCTGATCGGGAAGTGGGCGGAGGGCGCGGTGCTGCTGTTCCTCTTCAGCCTCGGCCATTCCCTCGAGGAATACGCGATGAGCCGCGCCAGCAAGTCGATCGAAGCGCTGGCCGAACTCGCGCCACGGAGTGCCCTGGTGCGCCGCGGAGACGACGATCCCGTCGAGGTTCCCGTGGAGCAGATCGCGGTGGGTGATGTCGTGGTGGTGCGCCCGAACTCGAGGATCCCGTCGGACGGGTTCGTGATCGCCGGGATCTCGGCGGTCGATCAGTCGGCGGTCACCGGTGAGTCGATGCCCATCGAGAAGGAGCCGGTCGCGGATCGCGAGCGGGCGATGCGCACCGTGGATACCCTTCCGGCCGCGAATCGCGTGTTCGCCGGCACGGTGAACGGCTCCGGAGTGCTCGAGGTCGTGGTGTCGGCGACGGCCGCGGACTCGACGCTGAGCAAGGTCGTCGAGCTGGTCCGCACGGCCGACCAGGCTGCGTCACCGACGCAGCAGTTCATCAACCGTTTCCAGCGGTGGTACGTGCCCGCGGTGATCCTCGGCGTGGCCGCCACCCTGATGGTCGCGATGTCCGTGTTCTCGCAGCCGTTCACGGATGCCTTCTATCTCGCAATGACTGTCCTCGTGGCCGCGAGCCCGTGCGCACTGGCCATCGCGACGCCGGCGGCCGTTCTCGCTGGAGTCGCCCGAGCGGCCCGCGCCGGCGTGCTGGTCAAGGGCGGTGCTCCGCTGGAGACCCTGGGGCGCGTCAGGGCGATGGCCTTCGACAAGACCGGCACCCTCACCTGGGGCAACCCGCAGGTGACGTCGGTCACTCCCGTGGACGGCGTGGACGGCAGCCTCCTCGTCCCCATCCTGGTCGGCGTGGAGTCTCTCAGCGATCACCCGCTCGCAGCAGCGATCGTCCGTGACCTCGCAGGTCAGGTGTCCGAGGCGGAGCGCGTCGAGGCGTCGGACCTCAACGCCGTCGTCGGCCGCGGTGTACGCGCCACGGTCGACGGAGAGATCGTCGAGGTCGGTAACCTGCGGATGTTCGACGAGCAGGGCCTCGCCCTTCCCTCGTCAGTCGAGAACGCTTACACGGAGGCGCGCGACTCCGGCCAGACGCTGATGATCGTCCGACACGGTGATCGGTTCCTGGGGGTCGTCGGCGTGATGGACACCTCTCGCGCCGAGTCCGCGCAGGTACTCCGCGTGTTGCGAAGCGCGAACGTCGGCCAGCTCGTGATGATCTCCGGCGACAACCAGCGCGTCGCGGATGCCGTCGGCCGCGAGGTCGGCGTCGACACCGCAATCGGTGAGCTGCTGCCGGAGGACAAGGTTGCGCACATCACTCGTCTTGCCGAGACGCATCGCCCCATCGCGATGGTCGGGGACGGCGTGAACGACGCGCCCGCGATGGCTCGCGCGGACATCGGCATCGCGATGGGGGCTGCCGGTTCCACCGTCGCACTGGAGACCTGTGACATCGCTCTCATGAGCGACGACCTGGGACGCGTCCCGTTCGCCGTGCGTCTGAGCCGCGCGACCAGCCGGATCATCCGTCAGAACCTCATCGCGAGTCTCGCGATCGTCGTCCTCCTGGTGATCGCCACCTTCATCGGGCTGAACATCGGTGCCGTGGTGCTCATCCACGAGGGCTCGACACTCATCGTCGTGGCCAACGCTCTTCGCCTCCTGGGCTTCGAGCGTGGCAAGGAGCACGCTGGCATCGACCACGAAGACCGCCCCTCGCGTTGATCCTCATGGAACGAGTCAAGACGTGATCGATGCCGGGTCGAGTAGCTGACAGAATGCTCATGGAGATCGGATGGTGGATGGGCGCACTGGCGTTGCCCACTGCTCTCCTGGTGATCATCTTTCTCATCGCAATAGGAGCTCCCCAACGGCCGGAGGAGGAAGAATCACCTTCTCTCGCCGAGGAGTGGCACGACGTGGGATACCGATTTCGAAAGATCGGCGCGTGGGTGCGTAGCCGCTGGCGAGGAAACTCTAAGTAGACCACTTGCGTTACTCGCAAACCGTCAAGAGCTACGTGCTCGCCCTCTCACCGCCGCAGCAGGTCTACTCAACAGAAGACGCACTGTCCTGTCCGTATTGACATCACGCAATCTCGCTCCCCCGCCGCTGCGCGGCAGCAGAGAACTGTCCCGGGCTGCTCATCGTGGGCACCGGTGAGGCCCTCACTCTGGCGCGACGCATCTGTATCAGCGCTGTGGGGACGTCTCGCGAGTATCCGCGGTAGGGTCTCCGCGGCTCAGACGCTGCCGAAGAACTTCTTCATCCGTGGCACGCGTCGGATCAGCACTTGATCGAGTGCGAGGATGACGATGAGGGACAGGCCGAACAAGGGCAGGAAGATGCCGAGGCCGAGCATGATGATCACGAGGAGCCAGTTTCCCCAGACGGGCAGTTTCGCGCGGGGTGCGGCCATGCCGGATGCGGTGCCGCGCCGGTTCCACCACATGATGGGTGCGGAGACGCACATGAACATCACGGCGAGGCAGAACAGGGTGGACAGGATCGTGTTGACCAGGCCGAGGCGGCGTCCCTCGTGGACGGCGATGCCCTGTGAGACGACCTGCGCGGTGATGCTGTAGTCGTCGTACCCGTAGGTGCCGACGATCTCTCCGCTGTACTGATCGATGTGGATGGTGCGTTCGAGGCTCACCTCGGATTCGGCGGGGTTGCCGTTGTCGTTCCACTGGCTGGACATGACGCTGAACACACCGGTGTCGCCGTCGGGGTAGATGATCGAGTACGGCTCGGGGGCTCCCTCGGCCTGTGCCGCGGCGACGGCGTCGTCGATGGAGATCGGTGTCGTGCCGGCGCTCGTGCTGGTGCCGGTGGGCCCGTTGCCGATGGCCCAGCCCGCTTCGGCGTTGGTGCCGCTGGTGTCCTCGATGAGCTGATCGATCGTGGATTCGGCGCCGGGGTCTTCTCCCCAGAGCGAGACGCCGTTGCCGGATGCGACCTGCTGTGCGACTGAGCCCCATACTCCGGTCCAGGGCAGGCCGGAGACGACGAGCATCAGGATGCCCAGGCCCACGGGCAGGCCGACGATCGCATGCCATCCGCGCAGCCGCGCACCCTTGGCGCCTTTCGCCTGTGCGGCTTTGCGGGGCCGGCGGCCGAGGAAGAAGATGATGAAGCCCGTGATGGTGAGCACGATCGCCCAGCTGCCGCCGAGCTCGACGATACGATCCCCGATGCCTTCCTCGCCGATCAGCAGGTCGCCGTGGATGCGTTCCGCCCAGTCGGAGATCAACTGGTCCGCGGTGAGTTCCCCGGTCACCGTTGTCGTGTACGGGTCGACGTAGACGTTCGCGTTGACCCCGTCCGCGCGTTCGGTGACGAACACCGTCGCCCGGTCGCCGGTGTGGTCGATGACGGAGAGGATGGGCCTGTCGGGGAACGCGTCACGGACGGCGTCTTCCTGCGTGGACAGCGCCTGCCTCTCTGCTCCCTCCGGCGCCGTCACTGTGAGGACTCCCGGGTGGGTGAGGGCGTCGACTTCGGCGCGGAACATGTAGGTCATGCCGGTCACTGCGAGGACGAACAGAACCGGGATGACGATCAGGGAGCCGTAGAAGTGCCAGCGCCAGAACGCGCCGTACCAGTTCGTCTTGCGTCGTCGCGGTGCCGGCGCAGCATGGGGCGACGTGCCGGCGGTGTCGGTCTGGACAGCGGTCATCGGGAAGCCTCTCGGAACAGCAAACGAATTATCTCTACATATTGTAGTAGTAAGATGGTGGTGTGATCGCATCGCCCTGGGACCTCATCCTCACCGTCGTCTTCTTCGCCACCGGCCTCATCTGCCTCGGCGACCTCATCGCACGGCGCATCCGCCGCCCCGCGCGCACGGAGGATCTGGCGGACGAGGAGCTGATCGACATCAACCACGCGGTGATGAGCGCCGCGATGATCCTCATGACCTGGGTGACAGTGCTGGACGCGGTGACCTGGGCGCAGATCGCCCTGTTCGCGATCTTCGCCCTCGCCCTACTGCCCGCGCTGGCCCGCGCCCACGGGTTCCCGCATCGCGTGGAGCTGGTCGGGCATGTCGTGCTGAACGCGGCGATGATCTGGATGCTCGCCGCGATGCCGCTCCTGATGGCCGGGATGGACATGGGCGGCGACGGAGGGTCCGCGCACGCCGGACACCACGGCGGCGGTGACGAGATGGGGCTGATGGCAACTCCCGTCTGGGCCGACGTCGTCAACACGGCATTCATCGTCGCCTGTACCCTGGGGGCCGCGTGGTGGCTGTACCGTGCGGCCGTGGCACGGGGTCATCGGATGCACGCCCTGTGTCACGCGCTGATGGCCGCGGGCATGGGGGCGATGCTCTGGCTGATGAACCTCTGACCTCTCGCCGCACGATCCTCTCCGTCACACGTCCAGTTCGAGCACGGCGCTGAGGGACCGGGAGCAGCACACGTTGATATGGGAGTTACGAGCGTGCTCCTCGGGGCTCTGCGTCTCGTCGCGATGGTCCGGGATGCCGGAGATGACACGGGTCACGCAGGAGCCGCAATAGCCCTGTCCGCACGAGCGATAGGTCTCATACCCGTGACGCTCCAGCACGTCCGCGATCGACTCATCAGGCGCGACGGTCATCTCCTCGCCGGTGGATGCAGCGACGACCGCGAATGGCGCGGAACCGTCCGGCTCGGGTGGCGCCGTGGGTACGAAGCGCTCGCTGCGAACCTGCTCCGGCCCCCAACCCGCATCGCTCGCACGCTCGCGCGCGAGCGCCACGAAAGCCTCCGGCCCGCAGACGTACACCGCCCCGCCTTCGACGGGCTGGTGAAGGAGCCTGGGAGCAGAGGTGCGGAACGAGTCGCCCCGGCTGCTGTCGTGCACAAGCACGCGGTCCCGGTAGGCCGCGGATTCGAGGTGCTCGCGCAGAGGAAGGGCATTCGGGGAGCGCGTGTAAGCGTGGAACTCGAAATCGGCGCCAGTCCGGTGAAGATGGGCGGCCATCGACACCAGCGGAGTCACGCCCACACCCGCCGACAAAAGAAGGACGCCCCCATCCGGCTGCCTGAGCGGAAACGTGTTGCGCGGGGAGGAGATCGTTAGAGTGTCGCCCTCGCGGACGCGATCATGGACCGCGATGGAACCCCCACGCCCATCCTCCTCACGCTGCACGCAGATCGTATAGGCACCATCGTTTCGACCGACATCGACGAGCGAATACTGCCGGATGAGCCCGGGAGCGATGTGCAGATCGATATGGGCACCCGCCTCGAACGAGTCCAGGGCCGCACCCTCGGCGTCCCGCAACTCCAGCAGCACAGCACGGTCGGACACAGGTTCCTTCCTGACCACTCGGACACGTCGCCGCGGCGAGGACACGGAAGCCGGCAGCGGGGACGTGGCGGGCTTCTTTGCCACGGAGCGACGAGATCGGAAGAGGGATAGGGCCACGCGCAAGATCCTCGCTGTCGATGCGAAACAGAACACCGCGAGTCTACGACATCATGTAGATTTACTCGTGGGTAGACTGAGCGTCGGAGGTGCCAGATGGCAGGTGAGCGGACGCGGGAGCGCGGGGAGCTTGAGGGCGAGGTCATGCGCATCCTCTGGGAGGCATCCGAACCGTTGAGCGCCCGCGACATCCAGGCAGTGTTCACCGGTCACGTCCCGGCATACACGACATTGATGACCGCTCTCGAACGGCTGCAGAAGAAGGGCGATGTCGTCCGGTCTGGAGACTCCCCGCGCAAAGTCCGCTTCCATGCGGCACGAAGCGGCGACGAGCATGTCGGCCGGTCCATGATGACCGCCCTGGACGGCGCCGGCGACCGGCAGGCTGCGCTGTTGCAGTTCGCCGGCAACCTCGCCGAGGAAGACCTCGATCTGCTTCGCAGCGCGATCACCGGCAAGCCCTCCCGCAAGCGTAGGTGATCCATTGATCGCCACCGGCTCCTTCCTCGCCGCAGCAGCGCTGATCCTCCTGCTCGCGCCCCTCGTGCTGACCGCCGGACGCTGGCAGGTGCGCCACCCGCGCACCGCACTGTCCCTGTGGTTCAGTGCCCTCTTCGCCGGGATCGGGTGCGCGGTCGCCTCCGCCACGACAGCGCTGATGTGCTGCGTCGAGGTCGGAGAGACACACGCGCCTGCGGAGGGCCTGCTCTTGACCATCGCGGGCTGGTTGAGCCTGGGAGTGCTCGCCGCCGTGATCGCCTTCGTCTCCGCGACCGCGGAGCCGCTCGCCGACTCATGGCGGGAAGCCGTCGGGCGCTTCGCGCCGGTCGCCGTATCCCGCGAGGACTCGAATGGGGTCACCCTCGTGTGGTTCGAATCCGAAGAGCCCGCTGCATGTGCCGTCCCGTCCGGCGAACCGGAGATCTACCTCTCCACGGCCCTCAAGGAACTGCTCAGCGACCCGCAGTTGCGGGCGGTGATCGAACACGAGCGCGCCCATCTGCGTCAGCATCATGGGTGGGCTGTGCGGATCGCTGAGATCAATTCCCTTTGCCTCCCTCGCCGGTTCCCGGCCGGTCGCGCCTTGAAGCGGGCCACGTTGTTGCTGATCGAGCTCATCGCAGACGATGCCGCCGCCCGTCGCGCCGGTGCCGTCCATCTCGCGAACGCCCTGGCGACGATGGGGCGCACCACAGGCGATCCCGGGCTCGAGCTTCGCGCGGACCGGCTCACCCTCCGACGCTGGAAGACGCCACGCCGCCGACACGACACGGCACTCGCACACGCCTGACCTGTCCTCTCAGCCACTCTCATCTACGACACGATGTAGAGTTAAGGGAGTGGTCCGGCGTTAAGAGGAGTGGTCATGGCCGAGTTCGAGTTCTGGGTGAATGGAATGACCTGCGAGCACTGCGAGCGCGCAGTCACCGCTGAACTCTCCGCCCTTCCCGGTATCGTCGATGTTCGGGTCGACGCCGCCTCAGGCCGTGTCCAGCTGGGCCATGCAGTGGCCGTTGATCTGAACGCGGTGGAGTCGGCCGTCGAGGACGCCGGCTACACGGTGCGGTCCTGGCCCCAAGCCACGAATGCCTGACACCGACACCGCCACTCCCGTAGCAGCATCCGCGACCGCTGCGGACCCCCGCGCCCGCAGACCCTTGATCGCGTCGGCCGCGCTCCTGATCGGCGCGGCCGTCGTTGTACTGATCTTCTTCCCGGTTCTCGTGGCGGTTGCTCTCGGGGAGGAACCGTATGAGCGGATCTTCGTCGGGTATCCCGGGGTCGATGTGGCTGTGGTTACCACGATCCTGCTCTCCGTCGCGCAGCTCGCCACGCTGATCACCAGCGGCGCGCTCGTGCATCTGCTGTTCTTGCGCGATGTCCCGGGCCGCGGGGCGCGATATCTCTCAGAGGGATTCGAGATCTCGGTGCTGCGTGTCTCCTCTGGTGCATGGTCTGTGTGCGCCGGCGCGCTGATTGTCTTCGAGGCTCTCGATGCCAACGGCACCCCGCTCGTGCGGCTGACCGTCGCTCGGGCTTTGCCGTTCTTGTGGGAAGCGAGCGACGCGCCGAAGGCCTGGACGGTCAGTTTCCTGGCGGCTTTGATCGTCTTTTTCGCCTCCTTCTTCGCAGAACGGTGGACCGGGCTCCTCATCCCGTTGTGGGCGACTGCGATCGCTGTGCTCGCTCCCGTCGTCACCGGGCAAGTGCTCGTCGGGCCCGATCATGACTTCGGCAGCGATGCCGCCATCTTCCAAACCCTCGGCGTGAACGCTTTCTTCGGAGCGATCCTGGTCGCCGTCTTGCGTGTCCTTTCCGGACGGCTTGTCCCCCCCGCGACCCTGCGGCGACTGTTCCAGATCGGTACCGTCGCACTCCCGATTATTGTGGGCACAGACATCATCATCGGGGTGTTCAAGCTCGCCGGCGGCCCCATCACCGCCTCGCTGACCGGGTGGCTGATCCTCGCCGGCTTTGCCTGCCTGATCGTCTTCGCGGTGACATTCGTTGCCGCCGTGGTTCTCGCCCAGCGAGGACGGCTACGCGCGGGGAACCTGACCGTATTGCTTTCCCTGGGCGCTGTGACGGTGGCGGGGTGGACAGGGGTCGGCGTGGCGATGACGCGACAGCCTCCGCCGCAGTACTTCGTACCGACGAGCATCGAGCAGGTGTTCATGGGCTTCGAGGTCCCTGACACTCCGACACTCGATGTGTTGTTCGGCCAGTGGCGTCCGAACCTGCTGTTCCTCGGCATCGCCGTAGCTGCGGTCACCGTCTACCTGATCGCGGTGCGCACGCTCCGCCGTCGGGGCGACCGGTGGCCTCTCGGTCGGACGGCCGCGTGGATCGGCGGGTGGACCGTCGTGGTCGTCGCCACCAGTTCCGGGTTCGGGAAGTACTCAGCCCCGGACTTCGGGGTGCACATGATCGTGCACATGTCGCTGAACATGCTCGCCCCCGGGCTCCTCGTCCTCGGCGGCGTGATCACTCTGCTGCTGCGCGCGACCCGCTCGGACCGGAACAAGCCCGCAGGCCTGCACGACTGGATCACGTGGGTGCTGCACTGGCGGGTCCTGCAGTTCCTCTACAACCCCCTGATCGTGTTCGTCGTCTTCATCGGCTCCTACTACGGCCTGTACCTCACCGGCATCTTCGGCGACTACATGCGGTTCCACTGGGCGCACCAGCTCATGAACCTGCACTTCCTCATCGTCGGCTACCTGTACTACAGCCTCATCATCGGCGTCGACCGGCCCCCACGGCCGCTGCCGCACATCGGCAAGCTCGGCTACGTGCTGGCGGCAATGCCGTTCCACGCGTTCTTCGGCGTGATCCTGATGACCAGCCCCGACATCATCGCCGAGGACTTCTACTTGCGCCTTGGCCTACCCTGGGCTGACCTGCAGGCCCAGCAGTACCTCGGCGGCGGAGTCGCCTGGGCGGGCGGGGAGATCCCGCTGATGATCGTCATCGTCGCGCTCGGCATCCAATGGAGCAGACAGGACGCGCGGGATGCGCGCCGTAAGGACCGGCACATCGACACCGGGCGCGACGACGAATACGACGCCTACAACCAGATGCTCCAACGCCTCGCTGACCGCGACGCGAGTCGCCCCGGTCCCCGACCGACCGTCCGAGAGGACACCCACTCATGACGACCACGGACACCACCACACCGGCAACTCTCACCCCGGTGGAGCTCGACATCTCTGGGATGACATGCGCCGCCTGTGCAGGACGCGTTGAACGCGCACTGAACAAGCTCGACGGGGTGACAGCGAGCGTCAACTACGCCACCGAACGCGCCATCGTCACGGGTCTCCCGGACAACGAGGTGGCGACGGCTATCCGGCAGGTCGAGAACGCCGGCTACGGCGCCCACCTGCGCGACGCCAGCGACGACGCCTGGTCCGCGCGCGCCACCGAGGTACGGATCTCCTCCCTGCGCCGCCGCCTCGCCGTCTCCGCGCTGCTCACCGTGCCGCTGATGGACATTACCATCGTCCTCGCCCTCGTCCCCGGGTGGCGGTTCCCCGGCTGGGAGTGGGTCTGCGTGCTGATGGCGCTGCCGATCGTGACCTGGGCGGCCTGGCCGTTCCACCGGGCAACGCTCCGCAACCTCCGCCACGGCGCGGTCAGCATGGACACCCTCGTCTCCCTCGGCATCGCCGCCTCCTTCGGGTGGGCGATCCTGACCCTGCTGCTCGGCTTCGGCACCACGGAAGCCGCCGGCTACTGGCTCGGATTCGGCGTCACCCCCGCAGGCGCCGACTCCATCTACCTCGACGTCGCCGCCGGCATGACGACATTCCAGCTCGCCGGCCGCTACTTCGAAACACGTTCCCGCCGCAAAGCCGGAGACGTGCTCGGAGCCCTCAACGCCCTCGCCGCCACTCACGTCCGGGTCGTCCGCGACGGCATCGAGGCGATCGAGCCCGCCACGGCGCTGCGGATCGGCGACACTTTCGTCGTCCTCCCCGGAGAGACCATCCCCGCCGACGGCACCGTCCGAGCGGGCACGGCCGCGGTCGACGCGAGCATGATGACCGGAGAACCAGTCCCCGTTCCCGTCGGTCCGGGAGCATCCGTGACCGGAGGCACGATCAGCACCGACGGGCGCCTGGAAGTGACCACCACGTCGGTCGGCGCGAACACCCAGCTCGCCCAGATGGCGGCCCTCACCGAGCAGGCCCAAGCCCGCAAAGCCCGCGTGCAGAACCTCGTCGACCGCATCGTCACCTGGTTCGTCCCCGCCGTCATCACCCTCGCGATCATCGTCACCGTCGCCTGGACGCTCACCGGAACCCCGTTCGCGCAGGCATTCGGCATCGGAATCAGCGTCCTCATCATCGCCTGCCCCTGCGCCCTTGGGCTCGCGACCCCCACCGCGCTCATGGTCGGCATCGGCAGGGCCGCGACCCTCGGCATCCTCATCAAAGGCCACGACGCCCTCGAAGCCTCCGGCACCATCACCACCGTCATCCTCGACAAGACCGGAACCCTCACCACCGGCCGCATGACCGTCGAAACTGCGACACCCTACGGCGTCGAAGAACATGAGCTGTGGCGATTGGCCGCATCCGTCGAACAAGGATCAGAACACGCCATCGCCCGTGCCATCCAGGAAGCCGCCCGCGCCCACATCACCGACCTACACTCCCTGGAAGATTTCACCGCGCTCCCCGGTCTCGGCGCCACCGCCCGCATCGCCGGCAGCACCCTCCTCATCGGCAACGCCGACCTGCTCCGCGAGCACGACATCGACCTCACCCCCGCAGCCGCCGCGCTCGCAGGCGCCCACGAGAAGGGGCACACCGTCGCCCTCGTCGCCCGCGATGGGAACCTGATCGGCCTGCTCGCCCTCGCCGACACCATCAAACCCGGCGCCGCCGACGCCATCAGCGCTCTCCACGCCCAGAACCTCACCACCGTGCTCCTCACCGGAGACAGCCCCGCCGCCGGCGCCCGCATCGCCGCCGAGCTCGGCATCGAACGTGTCCATGCCGGTGTCGCGCCCGCCCAGAAGGCGGACGTGGTCCGCGAACTCCAGGTCGCGGGAGAGAAGGTCGCGATGGTCGGCGACGGCGTCAACGACGCCGTCGCCCTCGCCACCGCCGACCTCGGCCTCGCGCTCGTCTCCGGCACCGACATCGCCCTCAAAGCCGCCGACATCATCCTCGTCCGCGACGACCTCCACGTCATCCCCGACGCCATCGCCATCTCCCGCAAGACCCTGCGCACGATCCGCACCAACCTCGGCTGGGCATTCGGATACAACATCGCCGCCATCCCCATCGCCGCCGCAGGACTGCTCAACCCCCTCATCGCTGCCGCGGCGATGTCCCTCTCGTCCGTCCTCGTCGTCTACAACAGTCTCCGAATCCAGCGCGTCCGCAGCACCCGATAGCCGATCTGAAAGAAGACGCGATGACCGTCGCTCCGGCTCGTCCGAGACGACAAGCCGTTCCTTGTCGTCGGAGACTCTTAGCACCTCGTGATGATTGCTTTGCGTTGACACTGTGTCCCGTGATCCCCGTCATCCGGCAGCTGCCCGTCTTCGCCAGCACGATGTAGTTCATGCCGGCGACCGTGTTCCAGGCACAGCGCCGTATCCCACCCGGGGATCCGTCGGCTGGCACAGTGCCGTGCACCAGGTAGCCCACGCGATCATGATGCTCGGGATGATCGTCGATATGCCTTCCGGCACCGAATTCGCCACGCGCTTGCACCGCCTGGTTCTATCGCACCGGTGACGTCCTATCCGGAACCCTCATCAGCTTCGACATGGCCCGATGTGCTGGCCAAATCCTGACCCGGTACGCCTGATAGGAGATGTACCTAGCTCTCATCCCGTCCTCGGGAGAGGCTCGCGAGGTACTCGTTGTAGGAGTCGAGCTCGGCGTCCTCGACCTTCTGCCGCTGTCGCGAGGTGCGCACCTCGCGGGCACGCCAGCGGGAGAGGCAGACGATGAGCACCACGAACAGCGGCAGTTCCGCGTAGGTCCATACCAGGGCGCCGGCTATCGCCTGGTCCAGGATGGGATCATGACCGCCGGCGGGGTTGGCGTACGCGCTGAACAGGGGCGTGCTGGTGCGGAGCAGGATCAGGCCGAACACGGCGTGGATCTGGATCTCGACGGCGATGTCGACGAATCGCGCGGCGAAGGAGGGGACGCGCGGCAGCGGGTCGGACGACCACAGGGGTGTCGCCGCGACGACGCCGAGGACGAGGACGACGAAGAGCAGGGCGTCGTGGCCGAACGGAGCGCGCATGACGACGCTGATGGCGTCGGTCAGGTAGAGGACCGGGTACAGCAGCATCGCGGTGACGATGGCGACCACGGGGTGCAGCGCGGCGCTCCAGAACGGTGAGCGGAGCCCGGCGTGTGCTGCGCGGAGCACGAGACGTCCGAGGCCGGTGTGCGGTGTGCTGCGCAGGAGCAGCCGTCCCGGTGACCCGGCGATCAGGAGCGGCGGGACGACAGTGAGCAGGGTGATCTGCTGGAACACCAGGGCTGTGACGGACTCTGTTGCGAGGCGGTTTACGCCGAACGTCGTGACGGCGAAGATCAGGGCACACCCGATCAGGAACGATGCCGTGCGGGCGATTGCCCAGCGCCGGCCGTTCCGCCACATCCAGATCGCTCCTCGCAGGTACAGCGCCGCAAGCAGCAGGGCGGCGATGGCGACCGGCGAGCCCGCGAGGGGCTCGAACGCGACCCACTGGTCGATCGGCGGCATGGCGGATTTCCCTTCATCGAGGCGATCATGCGTTGGCGGCTCCGGCCGCGGACGTGGCGCGGCCGGAGCGCGGGGTCAGGTGAGGCCGGAGTAGGAGTGCAGGCCGGGAAAGTACACGTTGACGACCGTGAAGTTGAACAGCACGGCGGCGAATCCGATGATGCACAGCCAGGCGGAGCGGTTGCCGCGCCAGCCGCGGGTGGCGCGGGCGTGGATGTAGCCCGCGTACAGCACCCAGATCACGAAGGTCCAGACCTCTTTGGTGTCGAAGCCCCAGTAGCGTCCCCAGGAGTCGTTGGCCCAGATCGCTCCGGCGATCAGGGTGAACGTCCAGAACATGAAGCCGACGATCACGAACCGGTAGGCGAGAGTTTCGAGGACTTCTCCGGCGGGCAGCGTGCGCAGGAACCCGCCGCGGCGCCCTGCGGAATCGGGTGAGACGCTGGTGCGACGTTCACGACGGGATTGCAGCAGCTGGGTGACGGAGAGACCACAGGCGAGGGCGAACAGGGCGGTGGCGAGGGAGGCGACGAAGACATGGATGACGAGCCAGACGCTCTTGAGCGGGTCCATCAGCGGGACGACTTCGACGTAGAAGCTGAGCGTGGCGCCGCCCAGCAGCAGGACGATCATGCCCACCAGGAACGCGCCGAGGAAGCGCAGGTCGTACCAGCGGAGGGCGAGGAGGTAGACGGCGACGATCAGGACCGTCCCGGTGAGAGCGAACTCGTACATGTTGGCCCATGGCACCCGTTCTGCGGCGATGCCGCGGGCGACGGTTCCGCCGAGCTGGAAGAGGAAGGCGAGCACCGTGAGCGCGGTGCCGATCCTCGCCCACAGCAGCCGGGGACGCTGCGAGGGCGGAGCATGGATGTCGTCCGGCTGCGCATGGTCGGGCGGGGCCGGAGCGCTTGGAGCCGCCTGGTTGACGGCGCCGACGAGGACCAGTGCGCGCTGCTGCTCCCGAGCCGGGGCGGGGCGGGCGGAACGCTGTGCGAGATCGATGGTGTAGGCGACGAACGCCAGCGCGTAGGTCGCGATGGCCGTCCACACCAGCAGCAGTGAGAGGCCATCGAGGGAGAGCGTTTCTGTTCCGGGCATGGTGAGCTCCTTCATACGGACGAGCGGTTGCGGATGCGGTGGAGGATCCCGAGTGCGGTCAGGGCTCCGAGTGCCCCGAGCGGGATCAGCGCGCTGATCCAGGGGCCGAGGATCGTGGCGGGTGTGAGGCCGGTGCGCAGCGGGACGGTGGTGATCGCCGCGGCGGCGGTGTCGACGGGGATGCTGGCGATGGTCGCGCCGTCGGGGGCGATCACCTGGCTGGTGCCGGTCGTGGAGACGTTGACGACGGCGCGGCCGGTCTCGATCGCGCGCATGCGGGCGAAGGCGAGCTGCTGCAGGTTCTCAGCGGTGCCGCGGAAGTCGGCGTTGTTGGTCTGGAAGACGTACAGCTGTGCGCCCGCGCGGGCGCCGTCCCAGATGACCTGGTCGTAGATCACGTCGAAGCAGATAGCCAGGCCGACCCCGACGTCGTCGACGGTGACCAGGGGCGGGACGGTGCCGGGCGTGTACTCGCGCTGGATCAGCCCGACCAGGTCGGGGACGATCATCTCGTACAGCCAGCGATCCGGCACGTACTCCCCGAACGGGACGGGATTGATCTTGTCGTGCCGCTGGCGTTCGTCGGGTTCCGGGGTCCAGAGCAGGGACGAGTTGAAGACGTCCGCTCCCCTCGCTGTCGCGGCGTTCATCAGCAGCGGAGCGTCGGCTTGGCGGACGATGCGGTCGAGCGTGGCGGCGGTGGCGGGGTCGGCGAGCGGATCGGAGTCCACTCCCCCTTCCGGCCAGGCCAGCAGATCCATCGGCTGTCCGAGCAGCGGAGCGGTCGCCTCCGCCTGTGCGGCGAGCACGTCGCCGCGTTCTCGGGTGTCGAAGTAGGCCGCCGGTCCGTTGCCCTGCACCCACCCGACCTCGAGCGTGCCGGCGGGCGATGTGGGGAACTGCGGGACGAGGAGCAGGAGGACCAGCACGGCCAGGGCGGGGAAGCAGCCACGCAGGAACCGCGGCCCGCCGGCGCGTGCCCATTGCACGACGCCGGCGCACATCGTCACGAAGAGGAAGGAGAGTCCCGTCACGCCCGTCCAGGATGCGACCTCGGACAGCGGGCCGTCGACGAGCGTCATCCCGATGCGCGCCCAGGGGAACCCGGAGTACGGCCACGAGCCGAGAACGACCTCCCTGCCCGCCCAGAGGCCGGCCACCAGGAGGGGAACCGCGACCAGCTGCGCCGCGCCCCGGTGCGGGAACCGCGCCGTCCACCGGTAGGCGAGCGTGATCAGGACGGCGCCGGTGCCGAACAGGATCGTCTCGAGGCCGGCGAGGGCGATCCACGGGAGGGGGCCGAGGAACTCCCCCACCCAAATCAGGTGGGTGAAGAAGAACACTCCCCCGAAGGCGACGCCGACCAGCAGTGCCCCGCCGATGCTCCGGCCGACGAGGGTGATCAGCGCCAGAGTCACGCTGAGCAGCGCCAGCGGCCACCATCCGACCGGCGGCGAGGCGAGGCTCAGGGCGAGTCCTCCGATGATCGCGGCGGGGACCGCTGCCCAGAGCGGAAGCCCGCTCGGCGGGGAGGACGACGCCCCGCCGGCGGGCGTGGCGACGGCCGCGGCTGGTGTCAAGGTCGGGTGCATCGGTCAGGTGTCCTTCTTGCGGAGGGCATCGAGATAGGCGTTGTAGGCGTCGAGCTCGGGATCGCCGTGGGCGTCGGCGTACTTGTCGGCTTTGGCGGCACGGACGGTGTCATCACGGAACCACCGGTGCATGACGTAGAGGAGCATGACCACGGTGGGGCCTTCTCCATAGGACCAGGCCAGGGCGCCGGCGAGCCACTGATCTTCCAGCGGATCGATGCCCAGCGCCGTCGTGGGGCCGGCGAAGGTCTCGACGAACAGCGTCGGGCTCATCATCAGGAACACGCCGAAGAACGCGTGCAGAGCTGCTTCGGCGAACAGGTCCATCGCCCGGCCGGGGTACGTCATCCGCACCGGGAGCGGGTCGTTGGACAGGATCGGGATTGTGAATAGCACGCCGGCTGCCAGGAAGGCGATCTCGAGCAGCGGATGCCCGCCAGGGGTCTGCAGGATCGGGTCGGCGAGACCTCCGAGGTAGAGGCCGTAGAAGGACATCAGGAACAGCGGCATCGCGATCCAGGGGCTCAGCGCCCATCGTGCGATGCGGCTGCGCAGCCCGGCCAGGGCGAGGCGGAGGATCACTCGCCCGAGGCCGCGATGCGGGGTGGCGCGCAGCAGCAGTGTGCCTGGGGAGCCGAGCACGAGCAGCGGCGGGATGGCCATCATCAGGGTGAGCTGCTGGAACATGAAGACCGAGAACAGCAGGTGCCCGTATCCCTCGACCGCCAGGC
Source organism: Microbacterium sp. nov. GSS16 (assembly GCF_028198145.1). Taxonomy (NCBI): domain Bacteria; kingdom Bacillati; phylum Actinomycetota; class Actinomycetes; order Micrococcales; family Microbacteriaceae; genus Microbacterium; species Microbacterium sp. nov. GSS16. The sequence goes on from NZ_CP116338.1 coordinate 406,926, forward strand.
CGGTCACGGCAACCAGGACGATGCATCCGAGGAGGAAGCACACCGTGCGGGCGACCGACCATCGCCGTCCCTGACGCCAGAGCCGGATGGCGCCGGCCAGGTACAGCACGGCCATGAGCAGACCGAGCACCGGCAGCACCGGAACCGGCGGCAGGATCGGCGTGAGGAACGCCTCCAGCGTCGGCGGTGTGTCGGGAATCCAGTCGTTCATGGCGTGTCATCGGTCGGCGGGCTCAGAAGTCGAAGAGATCGCCGAGGAAGCCCTCGCGTCGTCTCTTGCCGCCGCGGTCATGCCGGGAGCGGCGGTGCTCGTCTTCGGGGTAGTCCGGGGCCTGGTAGCCGGATGAGCGGTCGATGATCTTGTCGAGCTCACCGCGGTCCAGCCACACGCCGCGGCATTGCGGGCAGTAGTCGATCTCGACGCCGGAACGGTCGGTGACCAGGAGCGTCGTGCCGTCAACGGGGCAGTTCATCGGTTCTCTCCTTCTGTGGGGATGGGTCGGAGACGCCGGTGAGCGCCTCCGTGTGGGCGTCGGCGATGTCGACGACGGCTTTGCGGAGGGTGGGGTCTTCGCCGCGGGCAAGTCCCGCGTACTCGAGGCGGACGCCGTCGTCGGTCGGGTGGGCTTTGACCCAGACGCGGCGACGGGGCACGAAGAGCCCGGCGAAGAGGCCGAGCATCGCGAGGATCGAGAAGGCCAGCACCCATCCGGCGGTCGGGTCGCGCTGGATCTGCAGCGACGCGAATCGCTTGACCGGATCCTCGGGCGACGCGATCTCCCAGGTGACGGTGCCCCACCCGTTCGGCAGCTCCGCGGTCTCCCCCGGCGTCAGCTCGATGGAGTCGACTCCGGTCTGACCGCCGGTGTGCTGGGTGAGGCCGTCGGTCTCGAGGGTGTACACCGATCGCGGGGTGCCGTCGTCGATGCCGAGGTCGCCGCTGTACACGTTGAAGGTGAGCAGCGGGTTGACGACGTCGCCGTAGATGGAGGTGTAGGCGCCGGAGTCCAGCACGCCCGCGGTGGGGTAGAAGAACCCGACCAGGCCGACCTGCTCGGGCAGCCCGTCGGGGATCTTGATGATGCCGAGGGAGGTCATGTTCGAGTCCTGCGGGAGGAACGGCTGCGACTCGGTGTACACAAGCTCACCGGCCGCGTCGCGCACGGTGATCGTGGGAGCGTAGCCGTTGCCGAGCAGATGGATGCGGTCGCCGGCGACGGAGATGGGGTAGTTCACGATCACGCTCTCGGTCCGATCCTCCTCACCGGGGATGCGGACGGTGACATCGGCGGAGAAGTCCCCTGCCTGCCCGGCCCCCGGCGTGCCGGGCCGCTGATACGTGACCTGAAACTCGTCGAGGGTGAGCGAGTACGGGGCGAGACCGGTCCCGTCGATGAACCGGCCGGCGTCGAACGAGGAGTAGTCGCTGAGGGCGTTGACGAAGGTGGTGCCCTCGACGACGACGCGCTGGCCCGTGTAGGAAAAGCCGCCTCCCAGGCCGACCGAGACGAGCACGCCGATCAGCGCCGTGTGGAAGACGAGATTGCCGGTCTCGCGCAGGTATCCGCGTTCGGCGGACACGGAGAGCCATCCGCGGCCGTCGTAGCGGCGCACCCGGTAGCCGGCGCGACGCAGCTGCCGATCGGCGACGTCGACGGCCTCTCGCGCCTGGCTCGCGGGATCGGCGGCCGGGACGGTGCGCTCCTCGTAGTCATCGAGCCGGGACAGCCGCACCGGCGTGCGGGGCGGCTGGGATCGCAGGGCCTTGTAGTGGTGCTTCGTGCGCGGGGTGACGCATCCGATCAGCGAGGCGAACAGCAGCAGGTAGATCGCCGAGAACCACGGCGACTGATACACGTCGAACAGCCCGATGGCATCCACGATCGGATAGGCCTCGGGGTTGTCACGCTGCCACTGGATCACCCCGTTGGGGTCGGCGCTGCGCTGCGGGAACAGCGATCCGGGCACCGCGGCGACTGCCAGCAGGAGCAGCAGCAGCAGAGCGGTGCGCATGCTGGTCAGCTGACGCCACGCCCATCTCGCCCACCCCATGACCCCCAGCGCCGGCTGGGCGATGGCGGAACCGTCGCCGTCGGCGTGGTCGTCGGGCCGCAGGGGGTCGACGGGCGCGTCGGTGTCGGTCTCAGAGCGGGAGGGGGACATTGATCACCACCTGCTGGAGGGCGGACATCAGCGCGGTCCACAGCCCGGTCACCATCAGGATGCCGAGGAGGACGAGCACTCCCCCGCCGACGATGTTCAGGGTGCGGATGTGTCGGCGCAGGAACGCGACCGACCGAGACGCCCACCCCCAGCCGAGGGCAAGCACGAGGAAGGGCAGGCCGAGGCCGAGCGAATAGGCCAGGCCCAGCAGGCCCGCACGGGCCGGGTCGCCGAGGTTCCAGGAGACCGACAGGATCGCCGCGAGCGTCGGGCCGATGCACGGTGTCCACCCGACGCCGAGCGCGAACCCGAGCAGCGGCGCGCCGAGCAGCCCGGCACGGGACTGCATGCGCGGGCGGAGGGTGCGCTGCGCGACGCCGAAGAACCCGATGAAGACCAGGCCGAGGATGATCACCACGACGCCGAACACACGGGTCAGGGCGTTCGCGTACTGCAGCAGCAGCAACCCGAACGTGCCGCCCAGGATCGTCACGGTGACGAACACGACGGTGAACCCGGCTATGAACAGCGTCACCCCCAGCAGCAGCCGCGTGCGCTCCGCCGTCGCCGTGCGGGTCGATGCGCCCCCGACAGCGGTGGCGGTCGAGGCGCCGCCCAGATATCCGAGGTAGCCGGGCACCAGCGGCAGCACGCACGGGGAGAAGAAGGAGATCAGACCCGCAAGGGCCGCGATCGGGATCGCGACCCACAGCGCCCCGTCAGCGACGAGATCGCCGGGTTTCACGGCGATTCCCCGAGGGCGTCGCGGACGAGGGTCGACAGGATGGATGCGCTCTGCAGCTGCCCGATGATGCGCGCGGCGACCCGCCCCTCACGGTCGACCACGAGCGTCGTCGGAGTCGCCTGGATCGGGGTGACCTGCGCGAATGCCAGCTTGACCTTGCCGTCGTTGACGTCGATCACGCTGGGGTAGGTGACGTTGTTGTCCCGAGCGAAGGAGAGCGCCGTGGCGGGCTGATCGTAGGTGTTCACTCCGAGGAACGACACGCCCTGGTCCTGGTACTCCTGCCACATCTCCTCGAGCAGCGGCGCTTCGACGATGCACGGCCCGCAGGCGGCGTACCAGAAGTTCACCACCAGCACCTCGCCGCGGTAGTCGTCGCTGGAGACCGTCTCCCCAGTCTCGGTGACGCCCTCGAAGACGACCGGGTCGCCCCGCTCCCCCGCCGAGATCTCCACGACGCGGAAGTCTCCGGCGATGTACCCCTTCTCGTTCCCCTCCTGGTACTGCTGCGCCAGGGAGTCGTTCGCGGAGCACCCCGTCAGGGCGATGCCGCCCAGGAGCAGCGCTGTGACTGCGGCGATCATCCGGCGGATCATGTGCGACGCACCTTGATCAGTGCTCCCGCGATCAGGAAGACGATGGCTGCGGCCGGCTGCGCCGCCGCCCAGATCGGCCCCGTGAACGGGAAGGGCACGACCGGGTTCCACAGGACGAGGACCGCGACGAATACCGGGATCCACCACCATTGGCGCGCCTGTCCCGCGAACCAGGCCACGATCGCCGCGAGGATCGCTGTGACGAACAGCACCACCTGGAACAGGCCGCCGTTAGTCCACAGCGGAGTGGTGAAGAGCACCGCTCCCGCGAGCAGCCCCGGTGCGAGCGCGTTGCGCTGGAACGTGGACGGCGTGCGTTGTTTCGCGCTCATGCGGCACCTGCTTCCGCTCGTGCCGAAGGAGCCAGCTCGACGTTGCGCCGCCGGGTCCAAGTGATGCCGAGAAGAAGGACGACGCCGATGCCGAGCGCGACGTCGGCGAGGTTCCCGATGAACAGGGTCCCGTAGGCGAGGAAGTCGGTGACGTGCCCGACCCCGAAGCCGGGCGGTGAGAACAGCCGGTCGATCAGGTTCCCGAGCGCGCCGCCCAGGATGAACCCGAAAGCCACCGCGAGCCCTGCCGTGCGTGCGCGGAGCGCGGCGATGATCAGCCAGACCACTGCGCCCGCTCCGACCAGGGTGAGCAGACCGGTGAATCCGGACCCGAGGGAGAGGATCGCACCCGGGTTGAACGCGAGCTGGAGACCGAACAGGTCGCCCAGGAGCGGGATCCGCGCCTCCTCGCTCAGCGTCGCGAGTGCGGCCGCCTTCGTGGCCTGATCGATCACCACGATCCCCGCCGCCACAATGGCAGCGACCGCGAGGTGTCTTGGCCGATTAGGACTCATCGGCATTCTCCTTCTCCTTCTTCTGCTGTGCCGCCCGATCACGCCGGCGCCGATCACGACCGGCCATGAACATCAGGAGTGCTGCGCTGCCCAGGAGGGCCGCTCCCCCGGCGACGACCAGGACGGGAAGCGCATCGAGATCCGTGCTCGGCTGGCTGTGGATGTCGCCGTAGCCGGACTCGGCGGTCGGCGTCGCGGCCGGCGCCGCGGTCTCCGTGTTCTCCTCCGATGGGGAGGGGCTGCTCGTCGGCGTGGGGCTGCTCGTCGGCGTCCCCGTCGTCTCCACCATGAACGTGTACTCGTCGCTGATCGGGTGTCCGTCACTGGACACCACCCGCCACCTCACCGTGACCTCTCCGACGACCAGCTGGTCGGACAGGTTCTGCGTGACCGTCGCCTCGAGGACCTCGGGAGCGCCGTCGACGAGACTGCTGCCGTCTTCTGCGATGACCTCGATCGCCGTGGCACCCTCGAGCGTCTGCAGCTCGCCCGTGAAGGTGAGGGAGATCTCCGCCGGGGCGCCAGATACGGTCGCGGATGCCTCGGGGTAGGTGGAGAGCAGCTCGTCGTGAGCAGCGGCGGGACTCGCCGTGCCGAGAACGGCTCCGCCGATGACCAGCAGAGCAGACAGGCTGGCGGACGCGGCGAAACCACGGCGCCGGTTGCTCGACGTTCGAGAGGCCGAGAGCCTTCGGCGGCGGATGGATGTCATGAGTTCTGCTTTCTTCACGGGCGTTCGATGATGCGGCGGGCGATGGCCGTGGCATCCCGCCAGACCCCCGCGATGGTGTCGGAGCCTCTGCCGCCGTACTGGGGGATCCCGGCGACGAACAAGCCCGGTATCCCGGTCATGGCCCGCTGGGGAGGATCGATCCGGGCGCTGTCCGGTAGCCAGTCGTCTCCGGGAACGAATCCGGTGGCGAGGATCACAGAGCTCGGCGTGGCCACCGTTCCGTCGACGAAGGTGACGGTGCTCTTCCCGGCCTTTGCCACTGCGGGGCAGATCCTCACCCCAGCGTCACGCAGTTGCTCGTAGCTATCCCCGAACACCGGCTCCGATCGCGATCCTCGACCAAGGAGCTGCCGGCGCGGATAGCGCGTTGCCGGCTGGTGCCGACGAGCCGTGCGGACAGCCAGGGTCACCGCATGTGAGGGGGCGAGTTCGCGGGCCAGCTGTACACCGCTGTTTCCGCCGCCGACGATGAGCACATCGTTCGTGGAGATCTGCCGCGGATACAGGTACTCGCTGCTGTGCAGCACGACTCCGGGCACCTGAAGTTCCGCTGCCCATGTCGGGATGCGCGGATGCGCGGCGGCGCCGGTCGCACACACGACGTTGCGAGTCTGCACCTCGCCTTCCGTGGTCGACAGGTGCAGGACCGAGCCGGACCCGCGCCGCTCCACGCCTGTCGCGCGCACACCCCAGATGGTCTTCACGCCGAGATCGCCTTCGACGTAGCTGAGGTACTCGATCATCTCGTCGACACGCGGCCGACGTCGTTGATCGCCCAGGAAGGGCAGGCTCGGCAGAGCGCTGTGACGGACGTCGCTGAGAAGCACCATCGAATGCCACCGGGAAGCCCAGCTGCGCAGGCCTGGCGCGGCCCCGTCGATCACGACGAAGTCCTGCTGGGGATGCAGTCCTCTCGCGACCAGGGCGGCCGCCACTGCGAGGCCGGCCTGACCACTGCCGACGACGATCACTCGTCTATGCGACAGGCCTGCCCGCATCACTCGTCACCGTTCACCGCTGCTTCGATGGCGTTCTCGAGGTCGTCCAGCTGCTGCAGCTGGAGCTGCTCGCCCTCGAGGAAGAACGTCGGCGTGCTGTTGACGCCGAGCTCCTGCCCCGCGTTGAAGTCGAACTCGACTCGTTCGAGCGTGGCGGGATCCGCGATGGCGGCGTCGTAGGCAGCCATGTCCAGGCCGATCTCCTCGGCGAAACCACGGAAGAGATCAGCGCGGGACTCCCGAGCCTCGCCCCACTCCGCCTGCGTCTCGAACAGCCGGTTGTACATCTCCTCAAGCCGATCCTGCTGGGCGGCGGCCTCTGCGGCGAGAGCCGCGTTCGTCGAGTTGAAGTGGCCCGGAAGCGGGAAGTAGCGCACCACGTAGGTGATCTCCCCGGCGTACTTCTCGCGAAGATCCTCCACGATCGGGTAGAACATCCCGCAGGCCTCGCACTCGAAATCGAGGAACTCCACGACCTCGACCGCACCTTCCCCACCGTCGTCGAGGATGTGCGAGCTGGCGTCGACGACGGCCGGGGGCTCGGCCGTCTGGCCCTCCGGCGCCTCGGGTGACGGAGTCGTCGAGCCTTGGTTGTTGATCATCACGTAGATGATCGCTCCCAGCACGAGGACGACAACGAGTGCTGCAGTGATCAGGATCGGACGCGCGCTGCGACCAGTGGCGCGCGGCTTTCCAGAAGGGTTCATCAAGTACTCCAAACAGGATCAAACGGCATGGAACAGGCCCCGGGCGGGTACCCGGGTGCGAGGTGCCGTCCGCACAGGACGGCATGCCGAAATGTCAGGTTCGGGAAAGACCCAGCTGTGTCAACGACAGTGCCCCGGTCCGGGCAACGATGATGCGTACCGGGACGAGCGAGAGGGCCGCCCACCGAGGAGCGAGATACACGACTCCCCGCCGGCGCGAGAGCATGCGGGCGAAGATCACGAGGACGAGCCCGCACAGCACGCCAAGAGCGCACAGTGCCGCCCCGACAAGAACCCCCGTTGTCTCGTCGCTAGCGGAGCCCGCCAGGTGCTCGTCGACGGCGCTGCCGCTCTCCCCCACGGTGACGTGGGGATCGACGAGTGTGTTCACCAGGAGCGGTGAGGTCGAAGGGCCTTCGCTCTCAGAGTGCGATGCACCGGCCGCACCAAGTATCAGAAGCAGAGCCAGCACAACCGCAGTAATGATCCTCGTTATCAACAATTGCTCGCTAAGCACTTCTGAGCGCTGCATCCGAGCCGAGGAAATCATCTCTGCAAGGGTACCGCGCCGACCTTTTGAGCCTCCTCCACGGAGGTGGATCCTGCTCTCTGGGCAGATGCTGTGAAGACGCATCTCGATTTGACCTGAGCGAATCGGACTATCTACCGTTACAAATCGGTAACGATCGGGTCTGCGATCGAGATGAGCATTCTGCTCCACCGGAAGGACCACCATCATTTCAGGGCTACCCGAGCGCGCATCCGAGAAGGCGTCGACGTCGTCGGCAGACCCCGGCTCCCCCGATCGCCCCCTCCTTCGTCGCGATCTCCGTCACCAAGGCGGCCCGGTGTCGCAGAAAGCCACCACGACCCGCCAAGCCCCCGTCATTCCGCGGCACGGACCTGAAAACCGCGTACCGGCAGTGTCTGCGACACCTCCCCGCCGTCCACGCGCCCGGAGCCCGTGGGCACGAGCGAAGGCGCTCGGAGCCGCCCTCGCCGTCAGCGTGATGATCACCGGCGCCGCCCTTCCGGGAACATCCGACGCGGAATCGGAGCAGGTCGAGGCCGCGGTCACCGTTGACGCACAGTCATACACCGCAGGAGAGGACATCCGCGTCGAGGTCCTCCCTCGCGGAGACTTCTCCGCAACGACGGAGGAGGAGATCGCCGCGTCTCGCGCCCAGGCGATCACGGCCGCCGTCGCATCCGGCCGGCCCCTCTCGACAGCTGTGAACCTGCCAACAGCTCAACAGGTTCTCATGCCGTTGGCATCCGGCACCTACTCCCTCAGCGACGGGTTCGGCGCCTCGCGTCCGGGTCGCTCGCACATGGGTCAAGACCTCGCGGCGTCGGTCGGGACGCCCATCTATGCGGCTGTCGAAGGCTGTGTTTCGCTCTCAACCGAGAGCAACAGCGGCTACGGCGTGAGCATTCAGGTCGAGAGCCTGCTCGACGGAGAGACGGTCAGCACCCTCTACTCGCATCTGAACAGTGGGACCCGCGCGGTGGAAGTCGGGGACTGCGTCACTCCCGGCCAGTATCTCGGCGACGTCGGCTCCACCGGCTATGTCTTCGGATCCTGCCTGCACTTCGAGGTCCACATCAACGGCCGACCCATCGATCCCATGCCATGGCTCAGGGAGAACGTGGAGTGAGATCAGTTCGGCTCCGGAGGCGGGCTGAACAACCGACCTACTGAGGCCGCACAGCGCACCGGGATGCGCCTTCGATGGGTGATCACATGGCGGTCGAGGGAGAGTCTGACGGCTCGCTCTCTCTGACCACGCGATCGGCCTTCTAAGGCATGACGCCCTCCTTCCAACCGGAAAAACGCGGCATCAAACTCAGCGCGGTTCAGTCCTCCTGCCGAACGACGCATGTCCTAGACAGCGCCCAAGACGAAGTGTCAGACTGCTCTGTCCTGCATGAGGAGGTTCGATGGGCGCTGAGAACGATTCTGGGGGCTGGAATCAGGTGATCGACGGGATGATCGACCGCAGGGTTGCCGGCGTACCGACCGAGCCGGGCATCTACCGGCTGCCGTGCGGGGAGTGCTACGTCGACTTCTACATCGGCCCGGACGGCTCCGAGCACTGGCTGGTGCCTGGCGACCCCGCCGAGTACACCCGCGAGTCGGTCGCGGCCACGCGGCATGGCGAACATCCGTGAGAGCGCATGCACACTCTCAATGCTGCAGCTATGGAGATCCGCCGCCGCGCGGAGGAGCACGGTGTCGACCCGGCGGTGTTGCTGGCCGAGCTCGCCGCGAACGTCGATGAGGCGAATGCGGCCGAGGAGGCGGAGATCGCGCAGATCGTGCGGGAGCGCACGGCGTCCGGGGAGAGCGTTCCGCTGGCGGATGTCGCTCGCCGGTTCGGGATCGACCTTGAGGAGCGGATGGGCCGTGATGAGTGAGTATCCCTGGTTCGACTTCGATCAGGTCGACTACGTCACCTCCGACACGCACTTCAGTCATGCCCGGATCAGCGAGCTCGCCGGCCGCCCGTTCGGCACGGTCGAGGAGATGGATGCGGAGCTGATCGCCCGGTGGAACGCCACGATCGGCCCCGATGATGTGGTGCTGCATCTCGGGGATCTCGCGCTCGGCCCGATCGAGCAGTCCCTCGCTCTGACGGCACGGCTGAACGGGCGCCGGTTCCTGGTGCCGGGCAACCACGACCGGGTCTCGCCTGCGACGCAGTCGAAGCGGGCGATCGAACGGTTCCGGCCGCTGTACGAGGCGACGGGGTGGACGATCCTTCCCGAGGTGATCGAGGGCACCCGCCGCGGGTACAGGCTGCTGGCGTCCCACTACCCCTACGCCGGGGACTCGCAAGACGCAGACCGGCACACGGCACACCGGCCCCGTTGGGACGACGGGATGCCGCTGCTGCACGGGCACACCCACGCCCGCGACCACGGCCCGAACGGGCACCAGTTCCACGTCGGCGTCGACGCGCACGACTACGCCCCGATCCCGTTCACCGTCATCGACGAGTGGATCCGCACCATCCCCGGCATCCAGACCCGCCTCGAGACCGCGATCAGTGAAGCCCGCCAGGTGATCGCCGGCTACGACAACGAGGAGCGTCCGGGCATGGGCGCGATCTTCTACGAGCAGGGATACAACGAGTTCCGCATCGTTCTCGGCGAACTCCTCGACGCCCTCGACACCTCAACGGGCGGCGCAGAACCGGCCTGATCCGGACGGGTCGTCAGTGGAGGAGGGCGTCGGGCATGGGCCGGCGGCGGTCGAGCACCCGGTTGGCGGGTGCGGCGACGCCGGGCTCGTAGGGTTGCACCTGGATGCGGACGGTGCTGAGGTGGCGCAGCAGGCAGCTGCGGTGGCGTTGTGATGAGGCGACGAGAGCCTTCTCCAGCGTCGCCGGCCGCATGCTCGTGTGGCTCCGCCGCATCCCGTTCGCCGTCTCTACAGCTGTTTTCCCCTGGGTGACGATGCGTTCGGCGACCTGGTGGAGTTGGTCGGTCGTGGAGCTGTGCATGATCGTGATGACGGCGGCCTCGAGCGCCCAGACCTGCTGTGCCAGCCGGAACCGCGGGGTGAGGAGGTAGCTGGCGAAGGACAGGTCGGTGAGCACCGTCGCTAGACGGACGATCTCCGGGTACGCGATCAGGAACACGCTGTCCTGGTCCACCGCATCAAGGCCGAACGCCGCCATGCGCTCGCGGAACCGGGGTGGGAGGTCCGCGTCGGCGGCCCAGTGCCGGATCAGGGTCGCGGCCAGCTGCAGTTCCCCGGTGGTCAGGCCGACGCCGCGTTTCCACAGCGATCCGGACAGGCACCGCTCGGCACGCATGTACTCGGGGAACCCGGTCAGGTCGACGTCGGCGCCGTCGAGATGCCAGCGGCGGTGCCGGTTGCAGACGGCCCCGCCGCGGCTGCGCACGGTCGTCTCCTCCCCGTGCACGCAGCGCCGACACGCGGCCCGCGGCTGCTGCGTGTATCCGCAGCGCCGGCATGGGTGCGGCGCCCACTCGTGGTGGTGGCAGCGGACATACATCGCGTTGCGTCGAGCGTCCCTGTCGAAGTGCCCGGCCGGCAGCCCGCCGAGGCGCTCCGCCCACGCCGCCGCGCGCTCCAGGTCGGGCCGGTACGGAGGGATCCCGGAGATCCGGGTGACGTGGATCCGCACCAGCGTCGGCGTGAGGGCGTTCGCGACCGCCAGGCGCGCGAGGTATCCGGTGACCGTCTCCCCCGCCAGCGGCCGCACCGAGACCGGGAGCGGCCGGACCTGATCCGGCGGGATCGGCGTCCTGCTCATGCCGATGCCGCAGCTGCAGGGGCCTGCTTGGTGCCGAACACCGCGTCCAGGTCGAGGCGCTCGGCGCCGGAGTCGATCGCGTCGATGGCGAGCATGTGCAGCGTGCTCGTCAGATCCCCGATGATCCCGCCGGTCGCGTCGTGCAGCTCACGCTCGTGCCGGAGGATCGCGCCGGGCTGCTGCTCGAGCAGTCCGAGGGATCCCTCGACGGCGACCAGCAGGTTCGCCCAGGCCTGTTTCGCCTTCCCGGTGCGAGGGAACTTCTGCAGGTTCATGATCTGGAAGCGGCTGCTGATCTGCCGGCCGCGGGTTCCATCCAGCAGGCCGCTGGCCTCCACGTCGACGCCGGCGTAGACGAAGGTCCCGGGGCACTTCTCGGACAGCTGCTTGAGCGTGTCGGATGCTTCCGCCATCTGCCGGTACCTCTGATTCAGGTTGTGGATCTCGTCCACGACGATCAGCTCCGTACCGCACGTCCCGATCAGCGTGGCGATCGTGTTCATCAGTTCGCCCGTGTTGTACCGGGCACGCTCGGGCAGTCCCAGGAAGTGGGCGAACTCCCCGAGCATCAGCTTCGGCGTGCACGACGGCGGCACGGACACGTAGATCACCGGGATGGCGTTGCTTCCGACCGCGCCGATGTCCCGGCGGCGGCGTTCGAACCGGCGGGCGATCTGCGTGATCGTGGTCGTCTTGCCGATGTTCGGCTCTCCCGACACGATCACGCCGAGCTTGCCGTGCGACTTGTACCGATTCAACATCAGCCGACGCAGGATCTCCGTCTCGATCGCCTTGAACTGCGCCGTGTGCACCACGCTCCCGCGAATCATGAACTGCTTACGCGCCTCCCGGTTCAGCGCCCTATCTCCCGGTGACAGCGCCTCCAGCTCCTCCCGGCGCATCGGCACCGGCTGGTCGAGGATCTCGTCGACGAATCCGGTCCATCCCTGCTTGGTGTTCATCGCCAGAGTCATGTCAGCCGGTCCCAGACGCCGTCGTCGTCAGAGAGGAGCGAGAAGCCGCCGCCGCGCTCCCAGATCACCTCATCATCGTCCGGTTCCTCCACCGGCTCCTCGCGAGCCACCGACTTCGTGACGCTCGTCAGATGCAGCGGGTCGAGGTCGACCTCGGCGGCGCGCACGGCGCGGTTGCGCTTCGCGCCGGGGCGTACCCACTGGGCACGTTTCATCCGATCGGACAGGTACTCGGCGTCCTCGCGTGCTTCCCGATCTCCATCCGCGTCGCCTGCCCATGCCTCGCGCCACACGTCGCCGCCCATCGGGTCGTCGAGCCTGTCTGGGGCGGCGCGGAACGGGACGAACTCCCCGTCGTGCTCGACCCAGACGAACAGCGGATTGTGCGGGTCGTGACGGATCACACACGGGCGGGTCGCGCCTTCTCCCCCGGCGCCGGCGGCGCGTAGCTCGGTGAGGCGGTTCGACTTGTAGACCCGGCGGTCGTGGTTGATGCCGTAATCCTGCAGCGTGCACGTCTTCGCCGGCAGCAGGCCGATGAAGTCGTCCAGCTCGAAGGGGACGTGGATCTCCGGGGCGACGCGGCGGTATGCGCGGAACATCTCGTTCGGCGTCAATGTCCGGCCGGGGAGCAGCGGGTCGATGAGTCCGGCATGCGGACGGTTCTGCCACTCGATAGCGACCCAGTCCTCCAGCAGCTCCTGCAGCTGGGCCAGTGCCAGCGTGTCGTCGGTGGGCTCCTCCCGCCCGCGCCGCTCGACGCTCCCGCCCGTGAACCCCTCGAGGTACTGCACGAAGCGGGTCACGATCGTCTCGAACGTGCGCTCGACGTGCGGTTTATCCGTCGGCGTCTGTCGCGCCGCGAATGTGAGGGAGATCCCCAGACGGGCGCACCCGCGGCTGAATGCCCGAGATCGGAAGATCTTGCCGTTGTCCGTGGTGATGTTCTCCGGGAAGATGTGCGGCTGCGCCAGCCGATGCCGGTCCAGACGCTCCTGATCGATCATGAACTGCCCCGCCCAGGTCGCCGACATCCTGCGCCGCTGCTCTCGCGCACCAGGCGGACGGTGCTCGTACGGGACCAGCACCCGCGCCAGAACACCGGCGAGATCCGCGCTGTTCGTCGCGACCGCACGCACGACAGCGGCGAGGATCGAGCGGGTTGCGACATCGTGGATGATCGTCAGCTCCGCCCGGTTCAGCCGGCCGTCCAGCAGCCGCGACGGCACATCGATCGCCGTGGAATCGATCTGAACATGCTCCCCAGGCCGCATCGACCCATGAAGACCGAACGCCCGATCAGGCTTGTTCGCCGCGACCTCCCTCGCCCGCGCCGAACCGCTCAGCCTGCCCGCGGTCGGATGCTCCGCGATCCGCCGGTATAGTGTCCGATCGCTCGGCAGATCCAACCGCTCGCCGTAGTCCTCCTCCAGCATCCACTTCACCTGATCGACCGTGCGGCGACGGGTGCCCGACGATCGCAGCTTGCCCGCCGCGCCGAGCTCGCTCAACGCAGCCGCGATCCGCGGGTCAGGCACCGGCTTACGACCGTTGTATCGACGCTTGTCGATCAGACCGAGCAGACCCTCCCGCCGGTACTGCTGGAACTTGCGACGCACGGTCGCAATCGAGACCTCCCCGACGAACCGAGACATCTCGACACGAACATCTTCCAGCAGCGACCCAGCATCCTCTCCCGTCTCGACACGCGCCTTCACGATCTCGAACTGCTCGGCCCAGGCCTCGATGATCTGCCGCTCTTCCTCTGGGAGGCCCTCCAGGAGCTGAACGTCGGCCGGCGCCGTCGCCGGCGGGCGCAGCTCATGCCAGACCACATCCGGCATCCGCAGCAACTCCTCGATCACCACCTCGCGGAGGCAGTCCTCAGCCAGTGAACGCAGCACGGCGACTCGATAGTCGACCGCGATCACCACGAAGTCCTGGTCTCCCCAGGTCAACCGCGTCCCGATCCCGGCACGCATGACTACACCGCCCTCGCCCTGGTGCTCAACGACAGCGGAGTCCGAACGTCGAAGTCCAGATCTCCCCACCACATCGCGGAGTACACCGCACCGAGCGGCTGATCGCAGGCATCCTCGAGCAGCTCCGCCCACTCCGCCAGCGAGTTCCTCTCTCCCGCGTGCTCACCGAGTCGACTCCTCACCGGCTCGGATGCCCACCGTCGGTATCGGTAACCCGACAGGAAGCGAAGGTTCCGGTGCTCCTCCACGGAAATGTCACTGACCACCGTGTATCCCCAGCCCAGTCGGTCGCACAGGTCCGCCGTGAGCGCGAACGTCGTCACATCGTCATCGCGGATATTGCTGTCGGGCTTCACATCGATGAGCACGCCACGCCCGTCGCGGTAGCGCACGAAGTAGTCCGGCGCGTGCTTGCCTCCCGACGCCCAGTGGATCCACATCGGCTGTGCCGCGATGCCGACGACATCTCGACCCCGATCGAGTCTCATCACCGCCGCACGCTCGTACAACGACTCGAACCAGACATGGCTCTCGATCGTGGCCGCCCAGTAGAGGCCCTCGTAGTTCCGCTTGTGCTTCCACGATGCCGGCGTGCGCACACGAGCCACGGACTCGAACGCGACATCCACGACATCGGATGCATCGCGACGACTCGGATCGCCGTCGCGGACGAACTCGATCTGCGCGTGTACGACCGCGCCCGAACCGCCGACAAGCTGTTGGGTCAGCTTCATGATCGCTCCGATCTCACCACGTGTGTTCAGTTGGAACGAGAACGTGAACCTGACGCGGCCAGAGTAAGACCGGGAGCACTGGCAGCCGGGAAGGCCGCATCCGCGTGTTGCAGAATCACTGGCACGGAACACGGGATCAACGACGCGGAATCAATATCAATGGCACGGAGCGCAGAATCACTGGCACCGGGCAATCGGACAGTCGGGCCGTCCACCACGGAACCTTCGTAACCAAACCGTTGCATTCGTTACCTCGCCGTTATACACTCATCGCACGGTGAATGTTTGCTGTGACATCCACCGCATGTGATTGCAGGACTCTCTTTGGTGCAAGGGACAAGGGCCGGTCGGAAGCCTCTCCGACCGGCCCTTACTGCTGCCACCCGAGGTCGGCGCGCGACAGTACGCTGAGATCATGACCGACCGCGAGCTCGCCCTGCAGGCGTGGGAGAGTCTGTTCCGCGCGCAGCACCAGCTGCTGGCGGAGATGGCCGTCGACTTCGAGGGATCGGACCTGGCCCAGGGCGAGTACGACGTGCTGCTCACCGTCGTTCGTGCTCCCGGAATGACCTCGCGACTGCGCGACATCACCGCCAAGTCGCTCATCAGCCAGCCGAGCGTCTCGCGGCTCATCGACCGCATGGTGGCGCGCGGGCTCATCACGAAGGCGATCGATCCCGACGACGGGCGCGGTGCACTGATCACCGCGACGGACGCCGGGGCCAAGGCGTTCCGTCAACTGGCGACGGTGCACGGGCGCACCATCGCCGAGAAGATGTCGCCCCTCGACGACGCCGAACTCGCGACGCTACTGCAGCTGACGAAGAAGCTGCGCGGGGTGTGACCGCCGAGACTCTGGCAGGGTGTACCTGAAACCTACAAGGGGGAAGGAAGGTCACCATGGAGATCGCCGGAGCAATCGGCATCCTGGTCGTCATCGGAATCGCGGTCGTCGCCGCGATCGTCATCGCGCTGATCCTGCTGCTGTTCGCCCGCAGCTGGATCAAGGTCGCTCGAGCCGATGAGGCGCTCGTCATCTCGGGTCGCAAGCAGAAGGTGCAGCGCGCCGTCATCAATGCCGACGGCAGCACGAGCTCCGAGATGGCGGAGTCGCCGGTCACGGTGATCGTCAACGGCAAGTCGCTCGTCAACCCGATCACGCAGCGTCACGAGATCATCTCGCTGCGCTCGCGTCAGGTGTCGCTGAACGCCGAGGCGCAGTCGCTCGACAGCGTCACGCTCAACGTCGACGGCGTCGCGATCGTCAAGATCGGCTCCGACCCCCTGTACGTTCGCCGAGCAGCCGAGCGCTTCGCCTCGCAGGACAAGGCGATCGAGCAGTTCACCACCGAGCAGCTCGAGGGCGCGCTGCGCGGCATCGTCGCGACGCTGTCTGTCGTCGAGCTGATGCGCGAGCGCAAGAAGTTCTCCGACCAGATCGCCGCCGACGTCTCGCAGGAGCTCGCCGAACAGGGTCTCATCCTCGACTCGTTCCAGATCAAGGGCATCACCGACAAGGTCGGCTACATCCAGTCGCTGGGTGCGCCCGAGATCCAGGCGAAGCGTCAGGCCGCCGAGATCTCGCAGACGAACGCCGACCGAGCGATCAACCAGAAGAACATCGCCAACCAAGAGGCGAACCTGATCGAGCAGACCGCGCTCGACACCAACACCGCCAATGCCAACGCCGGCATCGGACGCGCACGTGCCGAGGCCGAGCAGGCCGAGCAGCTGGCCCGCGCTCAGGCCGAGCAGGCCGTGCTGCAGCAGCAGGCTGAGAATAAGCAGGCGCAGCTCGACGCCGACGTCAAGCGCGTCGCCGACGCGCAGCGGTACGAGGCCGAGACCCGCGCCCAGGCCGACCTGTTCACCCGGGAGAAGGCCGCCGAGGCCGCCGCGATCGAGCAGGTCAAGCAGGCCGAGGCCCGCACGCGCATCGCCGAGCAGCAGGCGCAGGCCGACAAGGCACGTGCTGCCGGTGAGGCCGCTGCCGCCGAGGCGAAGGCGACCGGTGACGCCAACGCACTCCGCGCCCAGGCCGACGCCGAGGCCGAGGCCCGCCGGCTTCGCGCCAACGCCGAGGCCGAGGCGATCCGCGCCGAGGGTGAGGCGCGCGCCGCCGCCGTCGAGGCGGAGGCGAAGGCCATCGCTTCCAACCAGGAGGCGTTCCTGTCGCAGCGCGTGCTCGAGGTGCTGCCGCAGATCATGGCGGAGTTCGCGAAGGGCTACTCGGCGATCGGCAACGTCTCGATCATCGGAGGGACCGGCGAGGACGGCGCGTCCAGCGTGGTCGGCGGCGACAACGCCAAGGCGATGCGCTCGGTGTTCGACAGCGTGAGCGCCGCAACCGGTCTCGACCTCGCCGCGATCATCCAGGGTCAGGCCGTCGGCCGCAGCTTCGGTGCGGGTGTCGCTCAGGCGACGGATGCCTCGCCCGCATCGCCTTCGGCCGCAGGCTCGGCCACCGCGATCGTCGAGCGCACCCTCGACGACCCAGCGGAGCCCACCACCGACGCGTAGCCCGCCTCTCGTAACCCGCCGTTGCCGAAGAGCCGCCTCCCCCGCGAGGCGGCTCTTCTCGTCTCCCCCGCGCACAGATCGGGGGCCGACACGCCAGATGTCGGACGGATTCGCGGGATCGGTCCGACATCTGGCGTGTCGGCCCCCGGTTCGTACCGCACCCCGCAAGCGTCCGAGGATCCACCGACGGGATGCGCTCGCCCGCGCCTGGCGTGTCGGCCCCGGTCTGTCGGGCGGGCAGACTGGAACGGTGACCTCCCGCGCGTTCGACCTCGCCCGCATCGGCGCGGGCCTGTCGTTCGCGGCGGCCCTCGGCGACGTCGAGCGCGCACTCGACGCGGGCACCGCGCTGGTCATCAGTGCGCCGCCGGGCACGGGCAAGACCACGCTCGTGCCTCCGCTGCTGGCAGCGCGCACCAGCGGACGCGTGATCGTCACACAGCCGCGGCGCGTGGCAGCGCGCGCCGGCGCCCGGCGCCTGGCCGAGCTCGACGGGTCACCGCTCGGCGCCCGCGTCGGCTTCACCGTCCGCGGCGAGCGCAGAACGAGCCCGCAGATGCGTGTCGAGTTCGTGACGGCGGGGGTTCTGCTGCGCCGGATGCTCGATGATCCGGGCCTCGACGGCATCGACGCCGTCGTCATCGACGAGGTGCACGACCGCGCGCTCGAGACCGATCTGCTGATCGGGCTGCTCGGCGAGGTGCGCGAGCTGCGGGACGACCTCACGCTGATCGCGATGTCCGCCACGGTCGACGCCGAGCGGATCTCGTCGGTGATCGGCACCTCGGCCGCGCCCGCACCGGTCGTCGAGCATCGCGTCGCCGCGCATCCGCTCACCGAGCGATGGGCCCCCGCCCCGGGGTCGCGGCTCGACGAGCGCGGCGTCACCCGCTCATTCCTCGATCACGTGGCCCGCACGGCGGCATCCGCCGCCCGCGACCTGATCAGCGGCGCGCCCGACGCCGACACTCTCGTCTTCGCCCCGGGGGCACGCGAGGTCGTCGAGATCGCGCGCCGCGTCTCGGATCTCGCTCCCGAGTTCGACGTCCGCGAGCTGCATGGGCAGCTGCCCTCGGCCGCCCAGGATGCGGTGATCCGCGGCCGCGCGGTCCGAGACCGGCCGCGCCTCATCGTGACGACTTCCCTCGCCGAGTCGTCGCTGACCGTGCCCGGCGTTCGTCTCGTCGTCGACAGCTGCCTGGCCCGCCAGCCTCAGCGCGATGCCGCCCGGGGCATGACCGGGCTGGTGACAGGGGCTGCATCGCGTTCGTCGTGCGTGCAGCGCGCTGGGCGCGCGACGCGGCAGGGTCCCGGCGCGGTCGTACGGTGCGTCGACGAGCGCACGTACGCCGCCGCCCCGGCGCGCCCCGCCCCCGAGATCGCGACCGCTGACCTCATCGATGCGGCTCTGCTGCTGGCGTGCTGGGGTGCGCCCGGCGGCGCGGGCCTGCGATTGATCGACCCGCTGCCGCCCGACAGTCTGAGCGAGGCGATCGATGCGCTGCTCGCCCTCGGCGCGGTCCACGACGACGGTCGAGCCACTGGCGAAGGGCGCGCGCTCGCGCGCATCCCGGCCGATCCGCGCCTCGCCAGGGCTCTGCGCGACGGCGCCGACCTCGTGGGTGCACGCACCGCCGCCGAGGTCGTCGCGCTCGTGGGCGGTGATGTCCGCGTGCGCGACGCCGACATCGCATCCGCGCTCTCTGCGCTGCGGCACGGCCGCAGTCCCGACGCGCAGCGCTGGGCGCGCGAGGTCGATCGACTGATGCGGCTCGTGCCGCGCGGACGCTCTGCACGAGGGCGCGCGGACGACATCGGGCTCGTCGTCGCGCTCGCTTTCCCCCGCCGGATCGCCAAGCGGGTCGAACGCTCGTCGGATGGGGCGACGTTCCTGTTGGCATCCGGAACGCGAGCGGGCATCGCCGGACCCCTCGCAGACGCCGAGTGGCTGGCGGTCGCAGACGTGGCTCGCGCGTCCGGCCGCGTCGCCGCCGGCTCGGGCGCGGTCATCCGCGCCGCCGCGGCGATCACCGAGCAGCAGGTCGAGCGCGCCGCAGGCCATCTGATCACCGATCGTGTCGAGGCGCAGCTGGTCGGCGGTCGCGTGAGCGCACGCCGCGAGCGGCGGGTCGGGGCGATCGTGCGCTCATCCGTGCCGGTGCGCGCGTCTGCGGCGGAGGGCCGGGACGCCGTGCAGCGCGCGGTGCAGGCAGACGGTCTCGGCGTCTTCACCTGGACGGACGCCGCCGATGAGCTGCGCAGACGGCTGGCCTTTCTGCACCGCGTGCTCGGCGACCCGTGGCCCGACGTCGGCGACGATGCGCTGCTGGCCCGTCTCGAGGAGTGGCTCGATCCCGAGCTCACCGCCCTCGCAGGCGGGACTCCAGCCGAGCGGATCGACCTCGCCTCGCCGCTGCGGCGGCTGCTGCCGTGGCCGGCCGCCGCCGAGTTCGACGCCCTGGCGCCGGAACGGCTCGAGGTGCCCAGCGGCTCACGCATCCGCATCGCCTATCCCTCGTTCGACGACGTCAGCGCCCCACCCGTCGTCGCGGTGAAGCTGCAGGAGTGCTTCGGCTGGGCCGAGACACCCCGGCTCGTGGCCGGGCGTGTGCCCGTGCTCTTCCACCTGCTGTCGCCCGCCGGGCGACCGCTCGCGGTGACGGCCGATCTCGCCTCGTTCTGGTCAGGGCCGTACGCACCGGTGCGAGCGGAGATGCGCGGTCGCTATCCCAAGCATCCCTGGCCCGAGGACCCGTGGGCAGCGACCGCCACCCGCCACACCACTCGACGAATTGCGCGGGACTGACCCGCCGGATCAGCACTCGATGACGTTCACCGCGAGGCCCCCCTCGCTGGTCTCCTTGTACTTCGTCGACATGTCGAGCCCGGTCTGACGCATCGTCTCGACCACCGCATCCAGCGAGACGTAGTGATGGCCGTCGCCGCGCAGTGCGAGACGGGCGGCTGTGACGGCGGTGGACGCGGCGATCGCGTTGCGCTCGATGCACGGAATCTGCACGAGCCCGCCGATCGGGTCGCAGGTGAGACCGAGGTGGTGCTCCATGGCGATCTCGGCGGCGTTCTCGATCTGCCGGACGGTTCCGCCCATCACCGCAGTGAGGCCACCCGCCGCCATGGCGCAAGCCGAGCCGACCTCGGCCTGGCAGCCGCCTTCGGCGCCCGAGATCGATGCGTTCGCCTTGAACAGCGACCCGAGCGCGGTGGCGGTGAGCAGGAACCGGCGGATGCCTCGGCGGCGATTCGCCTCGGCCAGCGCGTCGACCTCACCGTCCGGGGAGGTCGGGCCCTTCGACAGACTCAGGGACCCAGAGGAGGCCGGGCCCGTCGGCAGGCTCAGGGCCCCAGAGGGGGTGTCCAGGGCCCCAGAGGAGGCCGTCGAGCCGGCCGGGGAGGCCGTCGAGCCGTCCGACGGTCGGAAGCCGAGCAGGGCACTGCCGACCAGTTCGCCGTGTGGGGTGACCGCGTTGCCGACTCCCAGACCGGAGTCGGCGAGAAAACGCCACCAGTACATCGCGACGGCTGGCAGGATGCCCGCCGCGCCGTTGGTCGGGGCGGTGACGACGCGCCCGCCGGCCGCGTTCTCCTCGTTCACCGCGAGGGCGAAGGCACCGAGCCATTCGCCGGGAAGCGCCGGATGCCCGTCGGCTTCGACCGCCTCGAGCTGCTGGCGGATGTCACCTGCGCGACGCTTCACCTTCAGGATGCCCGGCAGCGTGCCCTCCGAGTGCAGCCCTGCGTCGACGCAGGCGGCCATGGCATCCCAGATTGCGTCGAGGCCGGCCGCGACCTGCTCTTCGGAGCGCACCGCCATCTCGTTCGCGCGGGCGATCTCGGCGATCGACATCCCCGTCTCGTCACAGAGCGTGAGCAGCTCCTCGGCGGTGTCGTACGGATAGGGCTGGGGGGCTGCGGTCACACGCACCTCTTCGCCGTCGCGACGGATGAAACCGCCGCCGACGGAGTAATAGGTCTGCTCGAGCACGACTGCGCCGTCGGCGTCGAGGGCGTGCAGGGTCATCGCGTTGGGGTGACCGGGCAGGCGCGTGCGAGGCACGAACGCGATGTCGTCCTTCGCGAACGAGATGCGGTGCTCGCCCGCCAGCAGCAGGTCGCGCCCC
This sequence comes from Microbacterium sp. nov. GSS16, assembly GCF_028198145.1. Lineage (NCBI taxonomy): Bacteria > Bacillati > Actinomycetota > Actinomycetes > Micrococcales > Microbacteriaceae > Microbacterium > Microbacterium sp. nov. GSS16. The sequence goes on from NZ_CP116338.1 coordinate 428,350, forward strand.
TCCGGCCAGCGGCTCCACAGCTCGCGCACGTCGTCGGGGTCGCAGGTCTCGGGGTGCAGCCCCTGGAGGCCGGCGACGACGGCATCCGGCGTGCCGTGTCCGAGCCCGGTCGCACCCAGCGAGCCGAACAGCTCGCATCGCACCCGCAACACGTCGCCGAGCAGGCCTTCGACCTTCAGCCGATCCGCGAAGTCGACGCCGGCGCGCATCGGACCGACGGTGTGCGAGCTCGAGGGCCCCACACCGATGGAGAACAGGTCGAAAGCCGAGACGTACGCAGTCACCTCTCCAGCCTACGTCCGCCCGGTCTTCTCGGGGCCGCAGACATAGCGCAACCGGCTCGGCCCCAGAGCTTCCGGCGGCATGTCCCAGCTGCATTGGAAAGGCGAAACCCCCGCCGCTTCCGCGACGGGGGTTTCAATACTGTCTCAACACAGTGCGCGCCCCGAGGGACTCGAACCCCCAACCTTCTGATCCGTAGTCAGATGCTCTATCCATTGAGCTAGGGGCGCACGGCCCGCTCAGCGGGCCGAAGAACAGCCTACAACACGTTTCGGCGAGAAGTGAAATCGGGTCGGAGCAGGCTCACGCCCGGCGTGTCCAGAGTGCGCGCTTGCCGTCTCGCTCGGCCCGAGATGTGTCCTTCTCCGCTGCCTTCTCAGCCGCCTTCTCCCGTTTGCGGCGGGCGCGCTGCTCCGACGACAGCGCCTGCAGATCGACGAGTTTGAGCGCCTGCATCCGAGCCTCGCGCATCTGCTCGTACTCGGGATCCTGATCGGCGCGCATCCCCTCGACGCGCAGCCGACGATCGAGATTGCTGCGCACATCGGTCCACGCCGCGGCCCTCGCCTCCTCCACGAGCGCTCGCAGCGCCTCGGGATCGTCGGTCATCTCGCGCAGATGTGTGGCGACGCCGAGCGACTGCTTGGCGCGGCGCCGCAGGTTTCGCACGTCCCGGTCGCGGTAGTCGTGAGTGCCGTGCGGGTCGGAGTGCCGGCCACGCGCGCGCTTGCGCAGCGCCGTGAGGTGCTCTGCGGCCTGCTCGGACTCGTCGGCCATCGCGCGCAGCGCGACCCGTGCCTCGTCCATGTAGTGGTCGATCTCGAAGGTGCCTCCCTGCGCGATCGTCCCGACCAGAATCTGGTTCTTCACGGTCAGCCGAACGGCCGCCGTGGCGATCGCGACGCCCTCGGCGACGGCATCAGCTGTTCGTCCCACGAGTACCTCCCGCATCGAGCGTACCGGCACCCCACCCACAGCGGTGGGGTGGCTTCATTCGCGCGGAGCGGATGCCCCGAACATGCGCTCGTGAGCGGCCGCCCGTCCCTCGGCGAGATGCTCGGGAACCAGACGGCGCAGGGCCTCGACATCACGCGCGCGGATCGCGTCGAGGATCTCGCGGTGGGTCGACGCCATGTCGGCGAGGTCGTCATGCTGCCCGAACAGCCAGCGCAGCCGGGTGACGAGGGAGGCCGCAAGCTCGACGAGCATCGCGTTCTGCGACAGACGGACGACCGCCATGTGGAACGCCGTAGACGCCTGGCGTGCGGATTCGATGTCGTCGAGCGCGGCTGCTGCGGCCTCCTGCGCGACGAGCGACTCGAGCAGTGCGATGCCCGCCTCATCGACGCGCTGGGCGGCGAGCACGAACGACAGCGTCTCGAGCGCTTCTCGGACTTCGAAGAAGCCCTGCAGGTCGTGCGGTGAGAACTCGCGGACCGTCGCTCCGCTGCGCGGACGTGCCACGACGATCCCGTCGGCGACCAGCGCCTTGATGGCCTCACGCACCGGCAGCCGTGACACCTGCAGCTCGGCCGCGATGTCGCGCTCGACCAGTCGCGACCCCGGCGGGCGTCGGCCCGACATGATGTCGTCCCGGAGCGCATCGGCCACACGCTCTGATTCGAGGCCCGACATTCCACCCAACGGCATGATCGGATTCAACCACCACCCGGCCGATTCGGCCAGTGTTCCGGCATTCCGGCAGGCTCTCCTCAGAGCTCGACGGGAGGCGCCGGTTCGTCTTCGACGGCCTCGGGATGACGCACGAGGTTCGCGACGGCGAGGGCGAGCCCGCCCCATACGGTGACCATCGCGACGATCATCATGACGACGGCGGTGGGGGTCATGACCGCGCTCCCTTCTGGCGGGCATCCGCCACGGCGATGCTCCCGGTCTCGGCATCCGGTTCGTAATCCTCGACGACGAGGAACTCGTCGTACTCAGGATCATCCTTCGCGTGCGAGCGGCTGCTCCACGGCAGCAGCGACAGCATGATCGCGAACACGATGATCGCGACCACCATCCCCCACCCGAAGATCGCCAGGAACCAGAGCGGATAGCCCTCGTACGGTGTCGTGACCTTGGTGATGATCTCGCTGATGAACAGGTAACCGAGCACGACCGGGGCGAGCGCCCCCACCAGCAGCATCCAGACCCACCCGAGCCGGAAGCTGGAGCGCTTGTTGAGGTGCTCGCGCAGCACCGGCAGCTTGCGCAGGATCCAGGCGACGAGGATGACGGCGACCAGCGCCACGACCATGATGCCGAAGGCGTTGATGAACGCGTCGGTCGCATCGAGCACCTGCAGCGCGGTGGTGGTCGAGAAGAACGCGATCGAGATCAGGGCGACCGGGATGGCCACTGTGAGCGTGGTGCGCACCCGGCCCCAGCCGAGCTTGTCCTGCAGGGCGGCGACCACCACCTCGAGCACGGAGATGAGGGAGGTGATTCCCGCGAAAACGAGGGCGCCGAAGAAGAGCACCCCGAGGATCGAGCCGCCGGTGGCCTGCGAGACGATGGTCGGGAAGGCGATGAACGCCAGCCCGATGCCCGATGATGCGACGCCCGAGACGTCGGTGCCCTGCGCCTGGGCCATGAACCCCAGGGCGGCGAACACGCCGATGCCGGCGAGGATCTCGAAGCCGGAGTTCGCGAAGCCCACGACGAGACCGGAGCCGGTGAGGTCGGTCTTGCGCTTCAGATATGACGAGTAGGTGACCATGATGCCGAAGGCGACCGACAGCGAGAAGAAGATGTGGCCGTACGCCGACGCCCACACGCCGGGGTCGGCGAGCGCCTCCCAGTTCGGGGTGAAGAACGCGTTGAGCCCGTCCATCGCTCCCGGCAGGAACAGGGCCTGCACGACGAGCGTGGCGAACATGAGCGTCAGCAGCGGCATCAAGATCATGTTCGCGGCGCCGATGCCGCGCTTGACGCCCAGCGCCATGATGATGATCACGACGAGCCACACGCCGATGAGTGGGATGCCCACCTGCGGCACGAACTCGAGCGAGACGCCCTTCTCGATGTCGCCCATCTGCAGGAAGTCGGAGAAGAAGTAGTCCTGCTCGTTGCCCTCGCCCCAGGTGATCTGGGCCGAGAACCAGGTGTACATCGCGGCCCACGCGATGATCACGGCGTAATAGGTGGCGATCACGACGCAGATCAGCACCTGCCACCAGCCCAGCGGCTCAGCCGCGCGGCTCATGCGCCGGAACGCCAGCGGCGCGGAGCCGCGGAAGCGGTGCCCGATCGCGTAGTCGAAGAACAGCAGCGGGATGCCCGCGGTCAGCAGTGCGCACAGGTAAGGGATGAGGAACGCGCCGCCGCCGCCTTCATAGGCGACGTACGGGAACCGCCAGATGTTGCCGAGCCCGACCGCGGATCCGATCGCCGACAATATGAAGACGTTGCGCGATCCGAAGGCCTCGCGTCTCTTGGTCTGCGCCGGTGCATTCGCCATGCTCCGAGGCTACCGGAGAGGCGAGACGACGACAGCCGGCCTCGCCGCCGAGCTCAGTCGGAGCGAGGTGCGTCTGCGGGGTCGTCGGCACCGTCCACGCCCGGCCCGGGGCCAGGGCGCACGGCTGCGGTGTCGGCGACGTCAATGCGCACATTGCCGTCGTGCTCGGTCACCTCGATGCGCGGTGCCGCATCGGCCTCGGTGGAGTGCTCCGCGCGCAGGAACTGGTCGCGCAGCTTCTGCTCGTGGGTCATGTCGGGATCGTGAGCGCTGTCGGACATGCTCAGGATGATGCCCCTCGGCCGCTGCGGCAAGGAGGCCCTGGCGGGTCGACTGGCGGAGTGGTAGGGGCCAGGATCCGTCGGCGCGGCGCCACGATCGGCGCCATCGCTATGGGCGCAGCCCCGCCTCGGGCTGCGCCGGGTGCGGCTCGTCCTCATCCGCTACCCCGCCCGACGGGCTTCGTCGGCAAGGTATCGATACCCGAACGTCGGGTCGTCATGATGCGCGTCATGCAGCGCGTTGATCCGATACGCGCGGAGCACGTCCGCGTCCCGGACAGCGGCGTTGCGCCACCGGCAGTAGGGCTGTCTTGCGAGCTTGAGGACCCGGCACGACACCGTCACGGGAATCCCCGCTTCGGCGAGCTCAGCAACGAGCGGGTTCGTCATTTTGGGGGCCACCAAGGTGCAGGTTCGCCTGCGACAGATACGCCGCCGCACGGGGGAGGACCTCGTTCTCCTGCTCCAGCAACCGGATCCGCTTCTTCGGCTCCGAGCCTCGGCCGCGTCCCCAGCAGTCTGGCCGGGACGATTGCCGTCTTCGAAATCGGCCTGGCGGAGCCAGTTCTGCAGGGTTGCTTCACTGATCCCGAAGTCGGTGGCGATCTGTTTGATGGCGACGCCGCTCTCGCGGCTGCGAGCGACCGCGACAACGTCTTCGCGGAACTCTCTGGGATAGGGACCGGGCATGATGACATCCTCCCCGCCAGCGCCTCCCGGCACTAACGATCAGTTGTCACCAGTTCGTTCCTCACGCCCTGTGCAGTCCTGCGTACTCCTTTGTTAATGGGAATGATCTCTCCACTCTCCCGCCGGGCGATGTCAGCGCCTATTGCCCGAATGGCTGTGGCACGTGTCGATTCGTCCGTCTGCCCTCGTACGTTGCATCCCACACAAAGCGACCCGGCCTGAGAACAGACCGGGTCGCTTCACTTAGCGGGGACGTGACGTCCGTGTCACCGCACGGAGGCCTTCTCTCGCCTGCTTTCCCGCATGGCACGCTTCACCGTCTCCGGAGCGAGGGCCGCGCAGGTGATGGTCACCACGCACAATCCAGAGAAGTACACGATGACCCAGATCGGGCTGCCGCCGCCGGCGTCGAGGAGCGCTGTCGCGACCAGCGGCGCAATGCCACCGGCAAGGATCGATCCGAACTGATACCCCATGGAGGCACCGCTGAATCGAGACTTGACGGAGAACAGTTCGCTGAAGAACGCAGCCTGAGGTCCGTACATGGAGTTGTGGAAGACGGCCACCGATGAGGACTGCCGCAGTGGCAAGCCCCGCCACCTTTAGGTCGGTGAGCACGAAGTACAGCGGGAAGAACACTAGACTGCCGATGGCACCGAATAGGTAGACCGGTCGGCGGCCGATACGGTCCGACAGCGCTGCCCACAGCGGGACAGCCAACAGCCCCACGGCCGATGCGATGAGAACCGAGAGCGTTCCCTGGCTACGGCCTTCATCGCCCCACACGCGGATGATGTAGACGATGGAGAACGTCGTGTAGAGGTAGAACGCGGCGTTCTCCGCGAGGCGCATGCCGACAACTAGCCAGATGCCTCGCTGTTCGTTCTTCAACGCTGTGGCGAGAGGGTTGGATGCCGTCTCCCCCGCCTCCGCGAGCTCCTTGAACTCCTCCGAGTCTTCGAGCTTCGCACGGATGACGAGACCGGTGAACGCCCATCTGGGTGAAGCTCCCGAAGAAGCCTTGCCGTCCTTCTGGTGCGTGCTCGGTGGAGATGACCGCCGCGCCCGCCCATTCCGCTCCGGCCCCGAAGCCTTACAACAGCCGGAGCACGGTGAGAAGGATCGGCGCTGCGATCCCGATCTGGTTGAACGTGGGAAGGAAGCCCATCGCGAGTGTGGCGACGCCCATGATGACGAGCGAAAGCACGAGCATCGGCTTACGTCCGATCTTGTCGCCGTAGTATCCGGCGAACAGCCCTCCGAACGGCCGGGCAACGAAACCGACCGCGTACGTGAGGAACGCCAGGAGAAGCGCGATGCCCGGCTCCTGCTCAGGGAAGAACAACCGGCCGAACACTCCTGTCGCGGCGAGGAGGCCGAAGATGTAGTAGTCGCACCACTCGATGGTGGTGCCCACGAAGCTCGCGATGGACACCTTCCACGGGATCTTGCGGTCGTGAGTAACAGACGTCATTGTTTGGTTCCTTATCTCCGGTGCCCTCCATTTGGCACGACGAATGAGCGCCGACGACCGTCGTCGGCGCACGTTGGCCACGGTTAGCCCCTACCAGTCGACGGCGATGTACTTCTGCTCGAGGTACTCGAGTACTCCCTCGTGCGCTCCTTCTCGTCCGAGACCGCTCTGCTTCGAACCGCCGAACGGTGCTGCGGCGTCGGATGCGATGCCACGGTTCACGGCGACCATTCCGCTGTCGAAGGCTCGCGCGACCCTCATGGCTCTGCCGAGATCTGCACTGTAGACGTACGAGATGAGTCCGAAGATTGTGTCGTTCGCTCGCGCGATGGCTTCGGCCTCGTCAGCGAACGTGGCGATTGCCGCGACGGGTCCGAAGATCTCTTTCTGGATGATCTTGGCGTCTGCGGGGACTTCCACCAGCACCGTCGGCGGATAGAAGTGCACGACGGTGGGCACCTCCGTGCGTTGCGTGATTCGCCGTGCGCCGCGGGCGATGGCATCGTCGACCAGCTCTCGCACCTTGTCGACAGATTCCTGGTTGACCAGGGGCCCGATGTCGGTGGCTTCCTCATGGCCCGGTCCCACCGTGAGCGCATCGAACCGTGCAGCCAGTTCGAGTGCGAACGCCTCGGCGATGCTGTCGTGGACGAGGAACCGGTTCGCCGCGGTGCAGGCTTGTCCGCCGTTGGGCAACTTCGCGACCATGGCCCCGTCGAGCGCGTCGGCGAGGTTCGCATCGTCGAGGACCACGAACGGCGCGTTGCCTCCGAGCTCCATCGCCGGGCGAACGACCGTCTTCGCCGCTTCTGCGAGCAGAACTCGCCCGACTTCCGTGGAGCCGGTGAAAGAGAGAACCCGTACCCGGTCGTCCGCCAGGATTCGTGAGACTGTTCGACCGGCGGAGGTGGTCGGGATGATGTTCACGGTGCCGGCGGGCGCGCCTGCCTCTGCCAGGATCTGCCCGATGAGCAGTGCCGTGAGCGGCGTTTCCTTCGCAGGCTTCAAGATGGCGGTGCACCGGCTGCGAGGGCGGGAGCGAGCTTGCGGGTGGCCATCGCTGCCGGGAAGTTCCAAGGCGTCACCAACATCGCCACCCCGACCGGCTCGTACGTGGCGACAATGTCGTTCGCGCCTGATGGAGCCCGAAGGATGTGCCCCTCCAACCGCACGGCCTCCTCCGCGTACCAGCGGAAGAACTCCGCCGCGTAGGCAGTTTCGTTGCGGGCGTCCGTAAGGGACTTGCCGTTCTCCAACGAGATCGTCAGAGCCACCTCTTCGGAGCGTGCCGTCATGATCTCGTACGCGCGCCGGAGCATCTCCGCGCGGTCACGGGGAGAGGTGTTCTTCCACCCGTCCGCGGCGGCTGCTGCTGCCTCCACCGCCATCAGAGCGTCATCGACTGTGGCGTCGGCGACCTGCGCGAGTTCGCGCCCGTCGGAAGGGCAGTGAACGGCGAACTCCGCACCTGCGCTGCCGTCGCGGTACTCGCCGTTGATCTGCAAGCGGGTGAGGAATGTCGCCATTGTTGTCATCGTGTCAGTCATGAGTAAGTCCTAACGGGTGGTGGCCGGGGAGTACGCGGCGTCGAGGATGCCGCGCGCGGCTGTCTCATCGATGAGTCGCGGGCTGTTCTCGATGAGACGTCAGGATGCGAGGGAGGGCGCGAGGAAGCCGGCCCACGGCGGAAAGCGCGCCTACGAAGGACCGCGTGGCGTAGTGAGCTTGTCGAGCACGACCAGGTACCGGCAGGCCTGGTCGGACTCGTTGACGAACAAGCCGTCTTGCGGAGCACCGAGTTGCAGACAGTCGCCGGGACCGAGTTCCTGCACGTCCGCGCCTTCGATGAACCGCGGGTGTCCATCCAGCACCCAGATCTGCTGATCGATGAACCGGTAGGCCTCCGCGGGGTACGTCACCTCTGCTCCTGCCGGAAGCTCGACCTCGATGAGCTTCAGCGATGCGCTGGCCGGCGGAGAGATCGCACGTCGGACGTACCCGGTCTGCGGATCAGTCCATCAGGGCTGCTCCTCCCGCCGCATCAGCCGCACGCTCTCACCTTCGGCACGAGCAATGAGTTCCGACAGCGTCAAACCCAGCGCGTCCGACAGCTTCGCGAGGAGGGCCGCGGTCGGCTGCACTTCCCTGCGCTCCACGGAGAGATCACCCTGCGCCGCTCAGGACGACTCCTCCACCTCGGTATCGGCCGGGCCCACCCCCGCACCGAGGTCATCTGCCTCGACCACAACAGCAACGCCACCATCATCACCCTGAACACCGGCGAACTCATCGCCGAATTCACCCTCGACCCCACCAGCACCTACCAACGCAAAAACGACTGAACCCCCGGAAACCGGGGTTCAGTCGTTCGCGATGTCCTGAGACATCACAGTGGCGGAGACGGAGGGATTTGAAATCGCGCCGATGGCAATCGAGGTCAACCGAATCCGCACCAATCCGCGGGATCTGACGTCGCGGAGTACCGTTTCAATCAGGCCGACTTGGTTCAATTCGTGGCAATAACGTGGCAGGGATTTCGCCGTCGCCAACGTCGTCAGATGGCGAGGTTCGCCTCGATCACGGGCAGGAGCCGCTCCGTCTGCACGAAGAATCGAGCCACATCGGGGCCGATTGCGTGACAGACGCTTCGCATGTCTCGCCGGACCTTGCGGAGGTCGTAGCGATGGAGCGGTTCGAGATGGGCGACCCGGTTACGGAGGCCGTGGACGTTGGCGACGCGTGTGACGATGCTGTCTGCCGACCATTCGCCGGGCCAGGCCGCGAACGCGTTGCTGATGGCGACTGTCCACAGTTTCTGCTTCGACTTGTTCGCCTTCGAAGGAAGTATGTAGCGCCAAACTCCCAACGACATCTGCGCCAGCACATCATCGTGACTCACCGGCCGGTCGTGGTCTGCGGCGATGCGTCTCGCTCGCGTTACCGCTTTCGACAGTTCGCTCTGGTTCATCGCGCGCAACAGGTAGGGGTGCGGGCGCAAGAGCCAGTCCGCCCCCCCTGCGATCCCGTCGTTCCAGACGCTTAGCTCGCGATCGATGGCGTTGCGCAGGACGAGTTCGAAGACATGGATCGCCTCCATGGCGGCGCCCGAAGCGCGAACGTTCCACGCGAACAACTCGTGCGCGAGAGCGATGTCGCCCCCGGTGTCCGCGACGAGCCGCCGCAGCCGAGCGTCGCCGACAAATCGAGGACTCACAGGCTCAATCAGTGACACTCAGGCTAGACTAGACGCACAAACACCGGACGCTTCGCGGATCGGTGCTTACTCATAAGGGGCCCGGCGCAAGCCGAGGCCCCTTATCCTTTTCCGCACGTAGAGGTAGGCGGAGAGCGCAGTCGATGGCTAGGCCGAAGCGTCGCCGGCCGGCTCCATTTCTCTCGAGCTCCCGTTCGGGGCACCGGGGTGCGCGGTGCCGCGTCCAAGTGCTCGCGAGGCGGACGAGACCGTCGGCCAATCGGTGTCGTCCTACCGCCCCCTCGCTCTGAATGAGATCCGACGCCAACACCTCAGCCTCGTGCCATTCGCCTCTCAGGATGTGAGGATCGACCGCGTCGAGGTCCGCTGTCCTCGCGAACCACTCCAGGATCCAACTCGAATGATCGCGGACTCCCCGGGAGGCACACAATGCCCGCCGTTCCGACCGGTACACCCTGAAATGGGCGGCGGCGAGAACCCAGCTCGGCTCGGGGGAACGCTCTCGCGTGCGGATCTCGGCATGCGCCGGTCAGTTCGAAGGGTGGATCTCGTACGGGATGCCGCTCTCCCTGAGCAGTTCGAGCACCCTGGGGTCCGCGCCGACGGTTCCCGACTTCTTGCTCACATAGAAGGCGTAGTACACGCTCTTGATCTTTCCGGACTTGAGAAGCTCGGCGTCGCGGGCGATCTCTTCCCGGTCGTGCGTGCTCAACGGCGTGTACCCGGCCTTGACCTCCGCGCACGACAACTCCGTAGCAGCGCCGGAGCAGACATCGAACTTCCGCGTGGGCCGTAGGCCGCAGGCTGCGGTGCACGAGTCCGGCACGTCGACCGCCACCTGAACCTTGACGTTCTCGGCACCTTCAGCGTCCGGCTTCGCAGCATGGGCCAACTCAGCGTTTCGGCCGATTTCGTTACGAGTGTCCCCGGTGATCGCCGCCTGTCGCGACCCTATGGACGACGGCCGCTGCTGGACTTCCTCCATCAGGTTCGCCCGTTGCGTCGGGCCCATGTGGGTGAGATCCGCATCGGTGAAGCCGCGCGACGTGAGGTTGTCCCAATTGGAGCCCCACACCGCTTTGCGCAACGTGAGCTGCCAACTGTCGGGGACGTCGAGGTTGACGACCCACTTGTCGACCTGGACGCGGAGATTCGGCAATCGCTTGACGAACTTGACGACCTTGGGTGTGATGGCAGTCAGCCCGATCACGGGCACCAGGCCCAGCGCCGATAGCGTCGCATCGGCATAATCGCCACGTAGGGCCTGCGCGAGCGAGTCCCTGAAATCTCCGACGGCCCCTATCGCCTCGCCGACGCCGGGAACGAAGATCGTGCCACCTTGGGTGACGTTCCCAGCAAGCCAGGCGACGGAATCCCGCTCGTCCCAGGCACCGAAGACCGCGCCGGCGTAGAAGTCCTCAGCCCATCGCGCGGGGTCAGGAGGGATGGCCGGCTCGAGGGGATCGAACCCATCGGCCGCGTGCGAGATCTCGTAGTCGTCGTCATAGCCATCGCCATCCGAATCTCGTGCTCGGGGATCAGTGTCATACGTAGACACTTCGCTGAAGTCCGAGCGCCCGTCGCCGTCCGTATCGCGGGCCCACGAGTCGGTACCCAGGTCGTACTCATCGAGATCCGTCAGGCCGTCGCCGTCGGAGTCCGCAACCAATGGGCTTGAGATCGCGTCATAGGCGGCGCTCCCCGCCTCCAGGAGCACCCCACCGGCCTCCTCGGCATCGGTGACCCCGTCACCATCGGTATCCGGGTTCATCGGCTCGGTCCGATAGAGGACGCCCTCCGTCGTCCGCCACCCCTCTACTTCGGTCCTGTCCTCAAGCCCGTCGTCGTCGGAGTCTGACTTCGTGGGGTCGGAGATACCTGCGTAGATCGTCCTGCCCGGCGACTCGGAGACAGCCTCGCCGGCCTCTTCGGAGTCGGTAAGGCCGTCGCCGTCCGTGTCCGCGTTGTGCGAATCGGTGACATATACGGTGCCATCGCTAGTGCGCCATCCCGATTCCTCGACTGCATCGTCAAGCCCATCGCCATCGCTGTCGCGCGGGATCGCCACCAGCCCCGCGACCACAACTACAGCGACCACGACGCCAGCGAGCAGCGTCAGAAACCAAGCCAGCCGCCGCTTGCGAGTGGTCCTCCGGGGCGGCGCCAGGTCCTCCTGATGCGCCGGCTCGGCATGATCCTTCACCCGCCAATCATCCACCACGCCACCGACTCCAGGCTGACACGGTAGCCGTCGCCAACGCCCCAGGCGATTGCCATCTCTCAGGGTCATGTCTCGAGACATCACATCGAGACATCGGTGGCGAAGGGGCAGACTTGACGAGCCTGCGTGGCCAAGCACTCGCGAATAGGTTTAGGTTTCCGCCATAGATCTATCGCGTGAGCGCGGGTCGAATGACTAACGGCGCCTCACGCGGCCTGATCCTCCACCGAACGTGCACGGATTTCCTCTAGGACCAGACGCTCGCGCGGATTGACCTCCCCGTCGATCTCTGCGATGACAACGGAGGCGCCGACGATGTCGTCGAGGTCATCTTTCGCTGCGGCAACCAGCGACCAGACGTCCTCCGGATCGATATCAACGACCCCAGCGAGCCGATCGTCGACGATCTCATGGCGCTCGTGCGCTATACGCGTCAAATGGCGCAGCAACAACGCCTCGTCGTCGGAGACCTTGTCGTCCGCCTTGACCACGAACCAGGCCACCCAAAGCAGCATCTGCGGGTGCCGACTTCGCTCGACGAGTCGCTCCGCAGTCTCGAGCACACGGGCCTCGTTGCGGAAGATCGCTCGAGCATGCCTACCGGCGACCGCGGTCGTCCAGCGGTTCAGCACCACGGCGAGCGGGATGCCGACGAGCGGGATACCGATCTTTATTAGGTTGCGCTGGAGCAAGAACTTCCCGACGACTGGGAGGCTCTTGGCGGCGGCCAGCACAGGTCCCGCGTAGAACCGCTTGATAAGGGGTCGCATCAGCACAGGGACGGCCTTGATCGCGCCCTCGCGAACCGCCTCGCCGCTCTTGATCGTGAACGCGACGCGTATCAGCTTCCACAGGTCGTCCGGGTCATCCACATCGAGCGGCACGCGATAGAGCACTGCGATGTCGTAGGCAAGGCGAAGCTGCAGTTGTGAGATGTAGGCGATGTCGACCATCACCGTAGCGACCGCGGCTGGCACGGTCGCCGGCGAGGCCCCACCCAGCGACCCGATCGTCGCCGCAATGGCACCCGTGTATGCGGTCGCGGATAGACCTCCTTCGATCGCCGCGTACCGTGCGGCCATCTTGATCCGCTGATCGACGATCGCGTCCGCGGGCACACCGGCGTACTTGTCCTGGAAGTACTTCGCGTCGACCTTCTTCGCATAGCTCGACACGGAGATCGCGAGCAGTTTCGGGAACCATTGGCCATTCTTGATTTCCGTGAACCCGAGTCCTTCAACGAATTCGCGGAGGATATTCCGTTCGTCCTCAACGTGAGCGATCTCGTCGACGGTCGGATCGGTCTCAGACGACTCAAGATCAGCGACGGTGGCCGGGTCGCTTGGACTGGGCTCAGAATCTGTGAAACCTGGCATGCGTTTCATACTTCCAGAGCGGTGCGACATCGCCCTCACCACGCGAATCGTGTCCGCTTCGGGCACGACGCCTTTGCAGCGGCCTCACCGCACGAAGGGTGAGGCCTGGCACGCTGTTGGGCCCCGCCGATGTCCGGGCGATGGTCGATGCTGTGGAAGTATTCGTGCATGCCCTCGCGACATAGCCGTTGGCCGGGAACCCTGACAGTCTCAGTGCTCGTCGGCGTGGGCACGGTCTTCGTGGGCGCCGGAATTACCCAGCCCACGAACACTGTTGCGTTCTCGCTCGGCGCCGGGATCCGCAGCTCCCTTTCGGCCTCTCTGATTCTGGGCTTCTTCGCGACCCGACAGGTGGTTGACCAAGCCGCCGAGAAGCTACTCCAGCTCGAATCGGCCGCGGATGCTCGATCTCGCTACGGCGCGACACTGGTCGACGAGAAGTATGGACGGAAGCCGGAGTATTGGAGGCGGGTTACCACGCAGGCGAGCAAGCGGCTATACCTGATCGGGCACGCCCTCGACACCTGGGTTCAACCGGAGTTCCGAGAGAGCTTCATTGAGGCGATCGACCGAGTTGCGAGAAGCGGCGGATCTGTCTGCGTGATCACGCTTGACCCTTCAGGAAGCGCTCAGGATCGGATCGCCGACACGCGAGGCATCGACTATTCGGCGCGCATCCGTGAGACGTTACTCGCGATCGCCGAGGACTACGCGCGAGTTCCCAAGGGGCTCCAGGGGAACATAGAAGTTCGCCGGCTCCCCGAGTCGGAGCAGCCGTTGTACATGGCGGTGATCAATGATGTCAGCCTCGAGTACTCGACATACCTAATGAGGATGAGCACGAAGACGACGATGCACGCACCGTTCGCGATTAGCAGCCCGTTCGGAAGCACGATCCTCGCAGACTTCGGGGCCCTCCGCGAACGTTGCCCGCGGCTCGATCTGACCCAAGTTCGCTCGGACTAGAACGCGAACCAACGTCTGAGCAAGTCAACCCCGACCCGACCACCTCGAACGAGCAATTGGAGTTGTCCCGATGGCAGCAGTTGCCGGCATCGCCGCTTTCATAATCGCGCTGTTCCTTAGCTACCAGATCTTCCCGGACCCCGGCACCGGCGGACTGGGCTACGCCGGCGGACGATTCATCTTCACGATTGTCGTGACGATCGTGGTCTCGGTGATCGCCAGCAAGATCAGCAGCAACAGGCGCGCGGAGATGGAGCGCCATGAAGCTGAACTGGCACGGCAACAGGAACGCGATGAGAGAGAGGCTAAGCAGCGACGCACTGAAGAGTCACGGAAGCTCGAGGATGCACGGCGGTTGGGCGCTCTGCAGGACGCACGTGAGCGCGTGAACCACCTGCGATCGCTCCTGTTGCGCCGCGAGCAACAGCGGCGGGACTCAGCGCACAGACTCGGTCGCTTTGCGTTTGGCGTCGTGGACGACGAACTCCTCGCCAACATTGTGTGGGACAAGCTTGAGACTCGCGTCAGTGAGCGCTCCACAATCTCGGCTGAACAGATGGAGTCCCTGACCGGCGACCTCCACATCAGTACTTACCGAAACCCACGACGCGTGCTGGACCTCGAGGGTATGCAGTACGCAACGCGTCTGGAGGGTCTCTCCATCCACCCGATTGACGACGAAGTCGACTTGGATCCGATCGCCGGACTCGTCAATCTACGCCGTCTCGAGATTCGTGGAGGGCGGGGCATCGCAAACATCGACGCGATCGCAACCCTCGACGGCCTGCAGCGGCTCGCGCTTGCTCACCTTGCGAACGTTGGAGACTTCCGGCCGCTGGCAGGTTTGGAGCGACTGTCTCAACTCGAACTCACAGCACTGCCGGACTCATTGGAGTTCGACTCGATATCCGGTCTCCCTAGCCTCACCAAGCTCGTGTTGGGCGGCATGAGCCACTTCGGGGAATTGAGTGGAGTCTCGCACCTTCGGCATGTCACGGAGCTGGTTCTCTACTCCACCGGCGATCTCAACCACGTGTCGTCGCTCGCGAAGCTCGACAGGCTCGAGCGCCTGACCCTGGATGACATCCACCTCAGCGGCGCAAAGCAGGTCGCTCGACTGACCACGCTCACCTCGCTCTCATTGCGAAATGTCTCAGGGGTCGGCAATCTGGACGGCTTGTCAGCCCTAGGGAAACTTGAGGAACTCGAACTAGTTCAGGTTCGCCTCGATGAGTATCGGTACGAGGGCGGGAGCCTCGACCTCGGCCCGCTGTCAAGGCTGGCGAATCTCAGGAAGCTGCGACTGATCCAAGGGGATGGCTACACGACCTTCACGAACTGGGAGGCGGTCTCAAGCCTTCGAAGCTTGAAGAGTCTTGCCATTGAGGGCGATCTGGACCGAACCGCTCCGATGGAGGCAATCTCACACCTCGGCCGTTTGGAGGAGCTCAGCATCGCAGCGGCGATCCTGCCCGGTCTGGATGCGCTATCCGCGCTTACGCAGCTTCAGCGGCTGGAGATCGAAGGCGAGTGGATCGAGTTCGGGCCATCGAGCCTCCGGGATCTCAGGTCACTCGCCAGCCTTCCTATGCTCCGTACGCTCATCCTCGACACGTGCGGAGGCTGGGGCCTACTCGAAGACGTCGGACAGCTCAAGTCGCTCAGGCATCTTGAACTGAAGAACCTTCATCTTGAAGCTGACTACGAAGACCTGAGTCCCCTCGCTGGACTATCCGGTTTGCAGACCCTTGTCCTCCGCGAAAACTCGAACCTCGTCCGCGATCTGAGCCCGCTGGAGCGACTGCCGAGACTGACAAGCCTCACGGTCGTCTCTAAGAGCTACGAAGCACCTTGGGACACCTCCCGCCTCGCCGACAAGCCGGGCTTGACGATCAGCACCCGATAGGGCCGTCTCGCCTCGCGCGCTCGGGTAGGTCCGAATCGCAAGGGCCATGGTCCTCGACGACCTCGCAGTAGCACCAGGGAGACGGAGCCATGGCCGGCAGCAGCGGGGAGCAGGAACTCCACCCACATCAGAGCGACCTCTCCCGGACTTACCTCGGTTTGCTCGGAGTCGAGATAGACAGTGGCAAGGTAATCGCTCCTTCCCGCCCCCACCGTCGCGCGCTCGGCGAACGCCGGCAGAACCCGCGGTCGGCGAGACGTGTTCGTCATCGACATCGCCGCGCGCCAGACGTGCTCGATCACGCGGTCCTCGACGATACACGGCGGATGCATCTCAACCCGTACGTGGTTGATCACGTACACGCGGCGAGCGCGCCGCCTCCACCAAACGGCCGCGACGAGCACCGCGGCGACCACCGCGAGAACGACCCAGATCCACACATCCACCGCGAGCACCTCCTCGGGCTACACCCCAGGCATACCCCCGGCCGCGGACACGGGATGGGTCAGAACTCGCCGATCGCTATTCCGAGGCGCAGGTAGAGGTCGGTGACGGCTTCGTTGTTCACGCTGTATCTGACCCAGACACCCTTTCTGGATTCCCCCGCACCGCCGGCGGGTCGGCGAGCAACCGGGTGGTCGAGAAGCGTGGTTTCCTGACCAAGGCCGAGGCGGAGGCCTGGCTGACGACGGAGAAGTCCAAGCTGATCACCGGCGACTGGACCGACCCCCGCAAGGCGAGCGTGACAGTCGGCTCGCTTGCTCCGGCGTGGCTCGAGATCAAGCGGCGCACGCTCAAGGCGTCCGCCTACCGGCCGCTCGAGACGAGTTGGCGGCTGCACGTCGCTCCGCGATGGGCGAACGTTCCGCTGCGGCGCGTGGTCAACGGCGACGTCGCCGCGTGGCTGAGCGAGGTCGATCGTTCACCGTCGATCGTGCACCGCGCGTACGGCGTACTCAACGGCATCCTGAGGCAGGCGGTGGAGGACGGGCGACTGTCGCGCAATCCAGCTACCGGAGTCGATTCGTTGCCGCGCCGGCGCACGCGACGGATGCGGCGGTACCTCACGCAGGACGAGCTGCGACGAGTCGCGGACGCGAGCGGGTCGCACCGATCACTTGTGCTTACGCTCGGCTATTGCGGCCTACGTTGGGGTGAGGCCGTCGCGCTGAAGGTGGCTGACGTCGACCTCGAGCGCCGACGCATCACCGTGCACCGGTCCGCCGTCGAGGTGCACGGTCAGCTCCACATCAGCACGCCCAAGACGGATGCCGGCACCCGGCTCGTGCCACTCCCTGCGATCGTGGTCGACGCGCTGCGGCCGGAGCTGTCGGGGCGACGCAAGAGCGATCTGGTCTTCCCCGGCCCGACCGGCGACTACATGCGGCGCGTGCGCGCGTCGGCGGGCTCGAAGTCGTGGTGGAAGACTGCGCTGGCGACGACTGGCGTCGAGACGATGGTTCTTCACGACCTGCGGCACACCGCCGCGTCGATCGCGGTGAACGCCGGCGGCAACGTGAAGTCGGTGCAGCGGATGCTCGGCCATGCGTCGGCCGCGATGACGCTCGATCGGTATGCGGATCTGTTCGACGACGGGCTGGATCGACTACTCGGCCAGATTGACGGCGCATAGGATCGCTCGTTCGGGTGGGTAATGCAGCGATGAATCCCGGCTCAGTCGAACGTCCGGCATAATGTGCCCACAGGCGCACTCTGGGGGATGCAATGTCCGAAGCGGTATCGCGGTCTCGATCGTCGAGCGACCAGCAAGGGCTGGCGCAGCGCGCGAAGCGATGTCGGCCTCAGCCCTGCTTCGATTCCCTGGCGCGGAGGGCAGGCGGATGGATCCTCTGATCGGAAACTACCCGGCGCTTCAGCAGTCCGCGGCGGCGGCATCGCGCGACGCCCAGAGACACTACTTGCTCGCACTTCGAACTCGACTTGTCGGTCTGCTAGTCGCTGCATTCGGTGGCGGGCTCGTAATGTCCCTCGGATCGCCAACCGTGGGTGGATGGATCGTGCTGGGAGGGTTCTTGGTCGCGGTCGGGTCCGAGGTATGGAACGCGATCGAGAAGGCGGATCGCACATGGTACCAAGGTCGCGCTGCCGCCGAGTCCGCCAAGACATTGGCATGGCGATACGCAGTGCGAGGCGAGTCATTTGCATCCTCGCCTGCGGCGGATCAAGAGTTCGTGGAGCGTGTCAGGGAACTGCTGCTCGAACTCGGTGACTTGCTCCTTCCCTCCACGTCCACAACCAATCAGATTACGCCTGCGATGCGGGCAATCCGGGGGGCGTCATTCAACGAGCGAAAGCAGATCTACCGGGAAGGTCGGGTAGAGGCACAGCGGAGGTGGTACTCCGACCGAGCAAACGCAAATCGCATTGCCGCGCGGCGATGGACAGTCGCGTTGCTTGCGTTCGAAGTCCTGGGAGTTCTTGGTGGCACGTTGGTGGTCGCTGGCGTTGTGGAGGTCGACGTCCTCGGACTTCTCGCTGCGGCAGTTGCTGCCGGCACAGCCTGGGTTCAGGCGAAACAATTCAGAACGCTGGCAACGGCATATGGCTTGACGGCTCAAGAACTCGCCGCGGTCAGGGACCACCTAGATGCCATCGAGAGCGAAGCCGAGTGGGCAATGTTTGTAGGTGAGGCTGAGGAAGCGATCTCACGTGAACACACGACTTGGCGCGCTTCTCGTGGAGTGCGTCTACCGCAGGAGCCGTTGGGACCAGGCACATGAGCAAAGCCTCGGGCGATTCCCCTCGACACGACGAGCGCGACGCGAACATCAATCCTCGAACCCACGACTATGACTACGACGCGTTCATTTCCTACCGCTCAACTGCCAAGCGGCAAGCGCGCGCCATCAAGGCATCTCTTGAGACGATCGGCCGAATCGATGACCCCGAGCGAGGTTTCCGCGTCTTCCAGGACTCGACATCCCTTCGAAAAGGAGAACTGACGCGTGAGATCCATTCCGCCCTCGAGCGGAGCTGGTCTCTAGTCGTCCTCCTCGCGGCAGATACGGTCGAATCGTCCTGGGTGAATGACGAGATCGACCACTGGCTGAGGAACGGCGGATCCGCGGAACGCCTCTTCCTCGTTCGGCTTGACGACGTAGACCTGAGTTGGACGGGACACGGGTTCACGACGCCTTCCGCGCTCCCGCCTGCACTTCGGTCGGCATTTTCCGGACAGCAGACCTACACGAATCTGTCCCGAGCGCGGGGGCGGGTGGGGCCTTCGCTCCTGATCACTCTCTATGCCGCGATCAAGGGCCCGAGTACCGACCCAGAGGATGTGGCGTGGGACGTCTTTGCGCAGGCGCGCAGGCGACGTCGGTTGGTTACTGTCGTCGTGGCGCTGCTGAGTCTTCTCCTTCTGGCGACAACGGCGGCCGCAATCTGGGCGGCGGTTAGCCAACGCGCCGCGGAGGAGTCAGCGGCGAACGCGCGGGCGGAAGCGGACGCGGCTCAAGCCATACTTGCTGGCGAGTCTTCGGCCGTCCGGTCCGCGGAGCTCGCACTCACGGCGGCAGCGAGCGCGGATACACCTAGCGTTCGGGCAGCGATGCTCTACGCCGCGGATCGCGCGGGCGCGCTTCTCCACAGCGTGGAAACAGGCAACTTCAAGAGCGATGGCCTCTCCCTGCTCGACGGGCTAATCGCGGTCACTGGGACCACCCCTGATGGGAACGAACTGCGCGTGTATGACGCCGAAACGGGAAGGCTGATTGCATCAGGACCAGCCGCCGGCCAACTGACTTCTTTCCAGTTGCTTTCCCCCACGTTCGGCGTGGCGTGCCAGGACTACCTACCGTTCTCCGTGCGTGTCAAGGAGGGATCAATCGCACTTGAAGCCCTGCAGACGCGCCAGTCAACGCCTCCCGACACGGGAGGCGAAGGTCCCTTCTCAACATGCACGGTGGATCCCGCCACCGACGGGCTAGTGGTCAGCTACAGCTCAGCGTCCCAGGATGGATGGGTCGCTGGCACGGAGTGGGTGGCCGAAGACCAGACCTTGCAGATTATGGATGAGCTCGCCTTGCTCACGTCTCAGACACCGGATGTGCTGGCGCTAAGCGTCGGGCTTCGGACGGGGATCTTCGACCTCGACACGCGAGAGTGGTTCGACTTCGGCGACGCGCTGTCGATTGACGCGGTGCGCGACGTGGATTCTGATGGGACTTTCCTCGCGGTCACTGGTCCTGTGGATGCTCACCGTGGTTGGGCATTCATGCGAGACGATGGAGAGGGCTACTCGCTGGAGCCCATCGAGATCGACAGCGCCGTCCGCGACGTAGCCGCAATCGTTGCCCCACCCGAGTCGGGCAGCGCGTCGCGATTCACCGGTGACGTCGTGACAATATCTGAGCTGGGCGAGATTCGAGCGACGACTGCGTCGTCAAGTATCAGCTTCGCCGTTCCCGCCGGTTACGACCCCGCGACGGCGAATCGACCTCGACTAGTGCGAGTTGGTCCGTCAATCTATGTCGCAGTGTTCGCCAGCACAGCAGCTGTCATAGATCTGGCGCCGGACGATGTGTCCGCGAGTGGCTGGACCACTGCGCCGAACGGTTGGGCGTATCTCGTTGTTGGCGCACCGGTGGCCCAGGCTACGTCAGAACTCCGAGACCCGGTGCTGGATGTATGCGACGACAGAGTCATTCTGCGTGGGGAGGCGTCATCTGGCGCCTTCGGCAACCTAATTGTTTCAGCCGAAGGAGACTATCGTTTGATCGAGTCTTGGACCGTCGGATTCTCGACTGACTGCGCTATCTCTCAAGCGGGCCCAGAGGCGATGTGGGTCGGCCACGACGTCTCCGACGACATCACATCCACCGAGGGTGAAGTAGCTGGCACGACAATTGCCAGTCAGGAGTACCTCGTGCGCGCGTCCGCAAACGGGCAGCTACTCATCTACTCCCGCGCGAGCGGATCTCATGCGTGGAAGTGGGCGCCCGACTCAGACCGAGTCAGCTACCGCGGCGGCTACGGTGACGGTGTCGCCGTGACCAATGACGGCGTTAGGTTCCTCGACGCCGGGAAGCAGATTGCGTTTGTCGAGGCGATGGTTGAGGAGGCGCGGCTCGCCACTGCGCCTGATGCTCAATCGGCAGTCCTCTACTCCGCGAATTGGTCCGAATTGCCCGCCCAACTTGTCACGCCAGATGGGGTCCGCGAGGTCCCCGCCTGCAACGACGCCATGTCCGTCACGTACGTACCCTCCGGCGACTTCGAATCGACCCGGTCCGATGCAGAGGACTACGCGGCGGTTGGGGTGCTTGAGGCTGACGGCGAACTCAACTCAACAAAGGTTGTCGAGTGTCTCACGGGCCTGCGTTGGGAGGGTGTAGACCCCCGATGGGTGAGCACCTACTCGATCGACGAGCAGGGCGGAGTAATCACGCTGCGCGATCCCAATCGCGGGTACGTCCACATCGGATGGACCAACGATCAAGCACCAGCGGTGAGTGTGTACTCTCCGAGCGAAGATTCCCCGATACCAGAACCCGGTTCAGTCTCCCAGGCCGGTCAGCCAGTCTGGAGCCGTAGCGGAGACTGGCTTGCCTACAGCGAAGGCGAAGTCGTCTTGCACGCCGAGGACAACGGTTGGAGGGAACCGACGCAGTTGAACTGGCAGATCTTCATGCTCCAGGGCGTCGCTTTCCTCGATGAGGGACTCTTGTTTGGCGTCGGCTACAGCGGGGACTTCAAGATCATCGAGGCGAACACGTTGCGCACACTCGTACGCGGAAAACTGCCTGTCGAGCGGGTGGCATACCTCGAGGCGAGCGCCGGTGCAGGCGTTGCGACCGTCCGTCTAGAGACGACTGACATACCGCCCACGGACGACGGGACGCTGACGATTCCAGTCTCTCGGGACAGGCTTCGGGATGTGCTGTGCGAGATTCATCGCTTGGCCGTCTGCGAATAGCCAAGCGTGGAGTCCACGGAACCGCCCCTGTGGGACTACGAAGTGGCGGAGGACTGGACACCACATCGATGCCACGCGAAGCGGGGAGGGGATGTGATGACGTCTCAGGACATGGGTGACAGTTCTGGGACATCACACTTCGTCTGAGTTGCGCGATTCGTGGCAGAGACGTGGCAGAAACGCCCCTCACACCCCGCAGGAAGCAGAAAACCCGCGGAATTCCGCGGGTTTCGAGCCAGGATCTGAGAGCGGAGACGGAGGGATTTGAACCCTCGGTCCCCTTGCGAGGACTCCACCTTAGCAGGGTGGTGCACTAGGCCTGACTATGCGACGTCTCCAGGCACCCGGTTTCCACTGGATGCGCCTTGCAATCATAACGGTTCTGCGGGGCTCCTACGAATCGAGCGCGTGTTCAGCCGATCGGGCGGCCCGTCGCGCAGTCGAAGCGCAGCTCACGCTCGAGCCCGAGCTCGGGCACGGCGAATCGCGCCGTGACGACGCCCGCGGCGATATCGGCATCGTCGACGGTGAGTGCGGGGTAGGGCTGAGAGAACAGCAGCCGCCCTCCGGCGGGGATGTCCTGCGGCGGGGCGCTACCGCCCGGATGCTCGAGCACGACTCCCCACGCGCCCGCAGCCGCGGGCACGCGCACGCGCACGTGGAAGGCGAGGATGTCTCCTGCGCGCAGCCCCGGCTGCGGAGGCCCGTAGTTGCGCAGCTGCGCCTCGCGGGTGCCGAGGATCATGCCCCCTGCCGCCCCGTAGGCCTGGCCGACTTCCTTCCACGCACTCGCGGCGACGCCTCCCGCGTCGACGGGGTAGACGTGGTGTTCGCCGACGTGCACCCACTCGTCGGGCAGTCCGGGCGTGATCGAACGCAGGATGACCTCGAGGGTGGGCACGGGCGGTGCGCCGACCCGGGCGGCCTCGGGGTCGATCGGGCCGGCATCCTGGATCTGCGGCAGGCTCACGGTGGTGAAGACGATCTCGGAGTATCCCTCCCGCTCGTACAGCACGCCGATGCGGCCGTCGGGCAGGGCGGCCGCGCACGAGTAACCCGAGCTGCCTTCGCAGATCACGTGCTGATGCGGCCAGGTCGCCCCACCGTCGAACGACAGGCTCACCGCCGTGTTGCGGCGCATCTCGGGGTCGAGGTTCGAGGTGACGAGCAGTGTTCCGGGTGGCGTCTGCGCACCCGCGAGGGCGAGCAGCGACCCGTTGTCGCTGGGATCGGGAAGTCCGGCGACCTGCTCGACGGCGCTCCACGTCACGCCGCCGTCGGTCGAGCGCGAGGCCAGCCGGCGCGGCGTGCCGCGCGAGTGCAGCAGCAGAGACCCATCGGGCATGACGGCGATCGACGACTCGTTCGTGCCTCCGCCCACGGCGGCTCCCAGCGTCCAGGTGTCGCCGTGATCATCGCTGTACGCCGCGGCCGCGGTGATCTCCCCGCCATCCAGCAGCACCATGGGCTGCACGAGACGCCCAGCGTACCGGCCCTCGTCGACGCGCACGCCCGTGCCGGATGCGGCGAAGATGCCCGTGATGCCCGGCCGCTTGAGCTGCGCGGTGAGGCGCCGGTGCGTCCAGGTGAGGCCGTCGTCGTCCGACACCGACACGTCGACGTGCTGCACCTCGTCGACGGGCTCGGTGCCCTCGACGGCTTCGAAGAAGCCGGCCCGCGTGCCGGCGGCGTGGAACATGAAGATGCGCTCGGTCTCGCTGTCGACCAGCAGCGACGGGTCGCCGAAGCCCTGCAGCCCGGTGCCGGTGCGCACGACTTGCTGCGACCCCCACGTCACGCCATTGTCAGCGCTGCGCCGCACCAGCAGGTCGATCGGGCTGGGCAGGTCGTCGAGGTTCGGACGGCCGTCGTAGGCGGCGAGCAGAGTTCCGCGGGCGGTCACGGCGAGCGCGGGAATGCGGTACTGCGCGTACCCGCCCTCGCCGCGGCGCGCGATCTGGAGGGTGGTCACCAGACGATGCTACCGACTGATGCTGCCGGGCCGAGTCCCGAGGCACCTCCGCGCGATCAGCGACGGACGTTGCCGTTGGAGCAGGTCTGCACTGCGGCCGAGTTGCCCCTGATCGAGCTGGGCAGCTGTGCGACATCGTCGGGCACCGGAGCAGTCGACTCCGTCGCACCTGGATCGGGAGCCTCGGTCGCGGGCGCCTCGGGGGTCGCCGGAGTCTGCGGCTCCTGCACGACCACACCGTCGTCCTTGGTGTTCTGGTGCGTGATCTGCAGCTGCTTGTTCGCGGCGATGGCATCCCACAGGGCCGTGGCCGCCTGCTTGTCCGGCACGACCTTGTTGGGGTCGCTGGGATCGGTGGCGGTCGGATACTGCACGAAGACGATGTCCTCGAACGGCACGCTCTTGACGGCGAGGGCGATCTGCACGATCTTCATCGGGTCGGCGAGCGAGGTCGAGGCCTCGAGGTTGTTCAGTCCTGTGTCGGCGAGACGCAGCATCGTGGGCACGTTGCCGAGCACCTCTCCGCTGATCATCTTGCGGGCCAGGCTCGACATGTACTGCTGCTGATTGCCGATGCGGCCCAGGTCCGACCCGTCGCCGACGCCGTGGCGCGTGCGCAGGAACTGCAGCGCCTGCATGCCCTGAATGGTGTGCGTACCCGCGGGCATGTCGAGGCCGGTGTACTTGTCTTTGATGGGGTTCGCCAGGCAGACCTCGACGCCGCCGATGGCGTCGGTGATCTCGATCACGCCGCCGAAGGTGACCTTCGCGGCGAACTCGATGTCTTCTCCGGTGAGCTTCGAGATCGTCTGGGCGACGCAGTTCAGTCCGCCGCCTTCGCCGCCGTGCTCGTAGGCGACGTTGAGCGGCTGCTTGCTCATGGCCGACTTCGTGTTGCCGTCTGCATCGGTGCACTCGGGGATGGGCAGCATCAGGTCGCGCGGGAAGCTGACGGCGGTCACCCGACGCGGCTCGGCCGAGACGTGCACCAGCAGGTTCACGTCGTTGAGCGTCCCAGCGGCGTCCTTGCCCGTGCAGCGCTCTCCGAAGAGATAGGCGTACTTCTCCTCGCAGGTGTCGACGCCGGCGAGGAGGATGTCGAATCCGCCCGGATACGCCCCGATGTCGGGCGGGAGCTCCTTCGTGTCGTCCAGCTCGACCGCGTTGGCCGTCACGGTGTTCGTGAAGCTGCTGAGCACGTACCCCGCGACGCCCACGCCGCTCACGAGCACGACGGCGAGCACGACGCCGACGATCTTGAGCAGCTGCCCCACCGCACTCGGAGACCGCAGCTGACCATGGCGCGCCACGGGCTGGCGCCGTTTGACGGACGTGCTCACTCGGGGGCCTTTCGACATGAAGCGGAGGGTGTGGGATTCGAACCCACGGGACATTGCTGCCCACTGGTTTTCAAGACCAGGTCCATCGGCCGCTCGGACAACCCTCCCGACGCCGGTTCGCACCGGACGGTCAGTCGTCGAGTCTATCGGTTTCGCGGAAGCCGATCAGGACGACTCATTCTTTCGCGGCCGCCTGGGGATCTTCTGGGCGGGGCACTCGCGCGGGCGGGCTCAGAGGAGGGTGCGCAGGGCGGATGCCAGACCGCCGTCCTCCACGGCGTGAGTGAGCTCGCCGGCGGCATCCTGCACCTCCCCGACCGCCTGCCCCATGGCCACCGCGCGCCCGCCGCCGGCGAGTGCCCAGGCGAACATGCCCAGATCGTTGCGACCGTCACCGGCCACGAGAACCCTCTCGCGCGGCACGCCGAGCTTCGCGCGCACGCGCTCGAGCGCGCTCCCCTTGTCGACGCCCTTCGGCGCGATGTCGAGCCACGCCGTCCAGCCGACGGCGTATGACACCTCGTTCAGCCCGACCTCGGCGACGATCCGCTGGAAGTCGGCCTCGTCGTGCTCGGGCGAGACCACCACGATGCGCGACACCGGCTGCTGCATGAGCTCGTCGAACTCGACCCGACGGCCGGCGTCGAGCGTCCAATCGTCGAGCACTTCGGTGTAGAGCCGCTCGCCGGAGGCGAGCTCGACCATGTACCGGGCTTCGGGCAGGGTCTCGCGCAGCAGCGTGAGCACGGGGGCGGGGTCGAAGACCTCGACGCGCCAGCGCTCCCACCCGTCGACGGTCCGGCGCATCACGACCGCGCCGTTCGAGCACACGACGTATTCGGCCGTCATCCCGAGCTCGTCGACGAAGCGCTTCGTGCCGCCCCAGCTGCGCCCGGTCGCGATCATGACCTCGTAGCCGGCATCGCGCACCTCGGCGACCGCAGCGGCGACGCCGGGGCTGAGCGTCTCGTCCTGCAGCAGGATGGTGCCGTCGACGTCGAGCCCGACCAGGCCGCGCGACCTCACTCGGCGCCCTGCGTGACGCCGGGCTGCTCCGACCAGCCGGTCGGCCGCAGCACGTCGATGCCGCCGAGATACGGGCGCAGCACCTCCGGGACGGTCACCGAGCCGTCGGCCTGCTGGTGGGTCTCGAGGATCGCGACGATCCAGCGAGTGGTGGCGAGCGTGCCGTTCAGCGTCGCGACGGTGCGCGTCTTCGCCGGCGCCGCGTCGTCCGACTCGGGGCGGTACCGGATGTCCAGGCGCCGCGCCTGGTAGGTCGTGCAGTTCGAGGTCGAGGTGAGCTCGCGGAACGCACCCTGCGTGGGCACCCACGCCTCGATGTCGAACTTGCGGGCCGCGCTCGACCCGAGGTCGCCTGCGGCCACGTCGATCACCCGGTAGGCGAGGCCGAGAGCGGTGAGCATCTCCTCCTGCAGCGCGACGAGGCGTTCGTGCTCGGCCTCGGCGTCTTCGGGAGTCGTGTAGACGAACATCTCGAGCTTGTTGAACTGGTGCACCCGGATGATGCCGCGGGTGTCCTTGCCGTATGAGCCGGCCTCGCTGCGGTAGCACGTCGACCAGCCGGCGTACCGGTGCGGGCCCTGGGCGAGGTCGAGGATCTCGTCTTTGTGGTAGCCGGCGAGGGGCACCTCGCTGGTGCCGACGAGGAAGAGGTCCTCCTTGTCGAGGTGGTAGACCTCGTCGGCGTGCTCGCCGAGGAATCCGGTGCCCTGCATGATCTCGGGGCGCACGAGCGTCGGCACGATCATCGGCGTGAAGCCGTTCGCGAGCGCCTTGTCCAGCGCGAGGTTCATCAGGGCGATCTCGAGTCGCGCACCGATGCCCTTCAGGAAGTAGAAGCGCGAGCCCGAGACCTTGACGCCGCGCTCCATATCGATGGCGCCGAGCATCTCGCCGAGCTCGAGGTGGTCGCGCGGCTCGAAGTCGTAGGTGGGTACATCGCCCACGCGGCGCAGCTCGACGAAGTCCTCCTCGCCTCCGGCGGGGACTCCGTCGATGATGACGTTCTCGATGCGCTCTAGGGCTGACGCCGCAGCATCCGCCGCCTCGTTCGCGGCCTGCTGCGCGGCCTTGACGCGATCGGCCAGCTCTCTGACCTGCGCGACCAGTGCCGCCTTCTCGTCCTTCGGCGCCTTCGCGACCGTCTTGCCGAAGGCGTTCTGCTCGGCGCGCAGCGACTCGAAGGCGCTCAGCGCGTCACGACGCGATCGATCCGCCTCGATCGCCGCATCGACGGTTTCGGGCGCGTTGCCGCGCGCGATCTGTGAGCGTCGGACGAGCTCGGGCTCGTCGCGGAGGAGGGCGAGATCGATCATGGGGCAAGTCTATCGACGGCCCCGGGCGCGCTCGGGCGGCGATCACCCACCTGCACGCAGGTCGTAGAGTGGCGGCATGTCGGAATCGAGGAGCGAGCGCGCGCACGCGGCTCTCATCCTCAACCCGGTGAAGGTCGACGCCGAGCGGCTGCGCTCCGGTCTGCTCTCGCTCTCCCGGGCGCACGGGTGGGCTCCCCCGCGCTTCTACGAGACGAGCATCGAAGATCCCGGCCAGGGGATCACGCGCGCCGCAATCGATGAGGGTGCCGCCGCCGTCCTCGCTGCGGGAGGCGACGGCACGATCCGTGCGGTGGCCGAGAGCATGGCGGGAACGGGCATCCCGTTCGCCGTCCTTCCCGGCGGCACGGGCAACCTCTTCGCCCGCAACCTGGGCCTGCCGCTGCTCGACGTCGAGAAGGTGATGCAGGCCGTCTTCACGGGCTTCACCTACCCGGTCGACATGGGATGGGCACGCCTGAACCGGCCCGACGGCACGATCAGCGAGCACGGCTTCGTCGTGCTCGCCGGCATGGGCCTCGACGCCGACATGATCGCCAACACGCGCCCCGACCTCAAGCGCTCGGTGGGCTGGGTCGCCTATCTCGACGGCGCCGCCCGCTCTCTCCCTGGCGCGAAGCCGTTCCGCGTCGTCTATCAGGTCGACGACGGCCGACTGCACTCGACCAAGGTGCACAGCATGCTGTTCGCCAACTGCGGTGCTCTACCTGCGGGTATCGCGCTGCTTCCGGATGCCTCACTCGACGACGGCGCGATGGACATCGCCCTCATCCAGGCCGCGGGACCGCTGGGTTGGCTGGGCATCTGGCGCAAGGTGTGGTGGGACAACTCGGTGCTCAGGCGCACCCGCGCCGGGCGACGCGTGCTCGAACGGCGCGGCAGAGACGCATCGATCCGGTACCTGCGCGGCGCCGAGGCCGATGCGGCCATGATCGGTCCGACCTCGATCGAGCTCGACGGCGACGAGCTCGGCGTCGCCGTGCGGATGGTGTGCCGGGTGCAGCGCGGCGGTCTGACGATCGTGCTGCCCGAGGGCCACGACACCTCCGGGTTCTGAGCCCGGGCCGTCAGCCTTCCACGGTGACCTTGCCGTCGAGACCGCCGCCGACCAGAGTCAGCTCGAAGGGTCCGTCGGCGCGGCCTTCGGGAACCGCGAGGGGCGTCAGGCGCGGAGCCATGTCCATCGTGCAGGGGCGATCGATGTCCTGGAACGTGACGGTCGCGCCGGCATCCGTCGCCTGAACATCGTCCACGATCGGCGGGCACGAGCCCGACCCCCAGGTCAGCAGCACGATGCCGTCGTCATCGAACCAGCTCGCCGACGGCTGATAGTCGGTCTGCCCCTGCGGCGCCGCGGCGAGCGCCCCGAGGCCGGCCGTGTCAGTGCGCCGTCCGTGCACGATCTCGACCTCGACGTCTGCGGTGACATCCACACCCTCGGGAACCGGCACCGTCAGCGCTCGCGGGGCCAGGTCGTCGGTGCACGCCTTTTCGCCGCTCGCGGCGAGGGTCACGCGGATGCCCTGGTCGATCTTCGCGACGTCGCCCAGCGTCGGGGCGCAGGACGACGATCCCCAGGTCAGCACGGCGATGGCGCGACCCCCGTCGAGCCACGCCACCTCGACCTCGCTCACTCCGTCGGCGATCGGCGGGGTCGAGACCTCGTTCGGCGTGCGGGAGCTCGTCGGCACGTCCGAACCGGGGGTGCCGGCGCACGCCGCCGCGAGCAGGGCGACGGCGGCGAGCGCCGCGACGGCGGAGGATGCGCGGAGGGGTCTCATGCCTTGATGGTGTCACGCCCGCGACGATCGTCCCAAAGCGGGCGTGCCCTGGGGCTCACTGCAGCGCGGAGGTGAGCCGTGCGAGGTTGTCGAGCACGGTCGAGCGCAGCGGCTGCTGCATCCACTCTTCCAGTGTCAGCTCGCGGCTGAGCGAGCGATAGTCGTCTTCGACCACCCGCATCTCGTCGACGAACTCCTCACCGCGCACGAGCATCGAGACCTCCATGTTCAGACCGAACGAGCGCATGTCCATGTTGCTCGAGCCGATCACGGCGACCTGATCGTCGATGGTGAGGCTCTTGGTGTGCAGGATGTACGGCTTCGGGTACATCCAGATCCGGATGCCGGCGCGCAGCAGCGCCTCGTAGTAGCTGCGCTGCGCGTGGTAGACCATCGCCTGGTCGCCCTGCTCGGAGACGAACAGCTCGACCTGCACTCCGCGATCGACGGCCGAGGTGACCGCCGCGAGCAGTGCCTCATCGGGAACGAAGTACGGGCTGACGATCATGATCCGCTCCCGGGCGGCGTAGAGCAGCCCGAGGAACAGGCGGAGGTTGTTCTCGACCTCGAATCCAGGGCCGGACGGCACGATCTGACAGTCCAGATCGCCGTGCCCGGTCTCGATGCGGGTGATGTCGATGCCCTCCGGCACGCTGTCGGTCTCGGCGTAGTAGTCGCTGAGGAACACGGCGTTGAGGCTGGCGACGACCGGCCCGTCGACGCGCACCATGAGGTCGACCCAGTGCAGCCCCAGGCGGATGTTCTTGGGCAGGTTGTACGAGGAGTCGGTGATGTTCTGCGACCCCAGGAAGCCGACCGTGCCGTCGATCACGAGCAGCTTGCGGTGGTTGCGCAGGTCGGGTCGCTGGATGCGTCCGCGCAGGGGCTGCACAGGCAGCATGAGATGCCAGTCGGCGCCCATCCTCTCCAGACGCCGCACGGTCTCGCGGTATTTCGGCTTCCAGCGGTTGGCCCAGTAGTCCAGCAGCACCCGCACCGGGATCCCGCGGGCCGCCGTCTCTTCCATCGCCCGGAAGAAGTTGTCGGTCGAGGAGTCGGCCTGAAGGATGTAGAACTCCACGTGGACGTAGTCCTGCGCACCTCGGATGGCCTCGGCCATGGCATCGAGCGAGGCCTGGTAGTCGCTGATGAGGTGCGCGCCGTTGTCGCCCGACAGCGGCAGTGCCCCCATCGCCTGGCTCATCGTGACCAGCGGCGGGAACCACTCCGGAGGGTCTGGGCGCAGCGAGCCGAGCCGGAGGTTGCTGGCGGTCTCGGCGATGTAGTGGTTGATCCGCTCCTGCTTGCGTCGGCGCAGACGGGGCAGTCTC
The DNA here is from genome assembly GCF_028198145.1 of Microbacterium sp. nov. GSS16. Taxonomy (NCBI): domain Bacteria; kingdom Bacillati; phylum Actinomycetota; class Actinomycetes; order Micrococcales; family Microbacteriaceae; genus Microbacterium; species Microbacterium sp. nov. GSS16. The sequence goes on from NZ_CP116338.1 coordinate 458,942, forward strand.
GGGTTCCCGATCAGGAGGAAGAGGAGGATGCCGAGCACGGGGATGAAGAAGATCGCCAGCAGCCACGCCATCGCCGCGGTGGGGCGGCGATTGCGGGGGACGACGATGATCGCGAAGACACGCACGCTGAGGTCGATGACGACATAGCCGAGCACCGCCCACCAGGGCCAGGTGTTCACGTCGAGCACAGAGCCTCCCCTGCCGATGGTCTCGGCTCAGCGTATCCGGTGCGTCAGACGCGCGGCGGCAGGCCGCGAGCAGCGCGCTCTTCGGCCTCGATCTGCGCGTGCACCTTGCGCTCGGTGCGATCGAAGCGGAGGATGCCGCGCAGCACGATCACGAAGACCACGCTCACCGCGATGGTCGGCAGAAGTGACCACGCCGCAGCAACCCAGAAGCTCTCCACCCATCCATGGTACCGCGCGCATCTGTGAGGCAGCCGTCGAGGCGGCAGGTGCGAGCACTGATCCTGCACAGCACGGGATCTGCGGACTTCCGTGCACCGTCGCCGTGGAGAGCGCGCCGGACGCCGCTCGCGCGGTCGGCGGCGTCCCGCACACTCCCCTTCATGACCACGATCATCCACGCCACAGACCCCGCCGAATTCCTCGGCCTCGTGCCGGCACTCGCCGGCTTCACACCGCGGCAGAGCATCGTCCTGCTGCCGTTCCACGGCACCCGCACGCAGGGCGCGATGCGCATCGATCTGCCGGCGGCCGACGTCGATCCCGACGAGTTCGCCGACGTCGCGCTGCGCGCGCTGCTGCAGGTGCCTGACACCGACGCGGTCGCCGTCGTCGCCTACACCGACCACCAGGCGGCGCAGGTGCCCGACGGCGTGCTGCTTCCTCATCTCTCGCTCGCCGAGGCGATCGTGGACGTGTGCAGCCACGCCGGGCTGAGAGTGGTCGAGGCGCTGTGCGTCACGCCTGACGGCTGGGGCGACTACCTCGACGACGTCCCCCTCGTGCATCCGCTCGGCGACATCCCCGCGGCTCCTGCCGTGCCGGGCATCGGCGACGTCAGCGGAGATCAGCTGGCGGGCGCCCAGCTGCCGCGCAGCGATCTCGCCGAGCGCGAGATCGTCGGCCGTGCGCTGCGCGACCTCGGTGACGCGATCGAGCACAGCATGCACGGCACAGGAGCCCGCTCCGAGAACCCCATCGCGATCATGGCCGCCGAGGTGATGCTCGACGATCTGCCCCATTTCATCGAGCATCTGCTCGACTCGCCGCTCGATGACGACCCGTTCGCCTGCGCCGCCCTGCTGTGGTGTCTGAGCCGCCCGCCGCTGCGTGATGCGATCCTCGTGCAGTGGGCAACCGATCTCGACTTCGGGTACCGCGCGTTCGATGCGCAGCTCGCCTTCTCGAGTGATCGCACCTCGGTGCCGGATGCCATCGGCGAGGTGTTCATGGGCCGCGGCCCCCGCCCAGATCTCGACAGGCTCGGCTGTGCGCTGCAGGTGGTGCGCGCGGCCGCCGCCCGCGCACCGCGCCACGCGAAGGTCGGGGCGCTCACCGCCGCTGCATGGCTGGCATGGGCGATGGGTCGCTCATCTCACGCGGGAGCGTACGTCGACGAGGCGCTGCGTCTCGAGCCCGGCCACAGCATGGCCTCGCTCATCTCCAGCATCCTCGCGGCGGCGATGCTGCCGGAGTGGGCGCTGCGGCGGCCGTGACCGCCGGCGGGTCAGCGGATGCAGGCCCCCACGGGCACGGGGGCGCCGGCAGCGCCGAGCTGCGCGATGACGGGGAGCAGCTCGTCATTCGTCATGGCGTACCCGACGTTCGGCGTGGTGGCGTCCTTCGCGAACACCATCCCGGCCACCTGCCCGCTGGCGGTGAGCAGCGGGCCGCCGGAGTTCCCTGGTTCGACCTGCGCCCGCAGTGCGTAGACACCGCGCGGAGCCGCGCTGTCGCCGTAGATGTCGCGCACGGGGGCGCTCGACGACGAGACCACCCCGGCGGCCGTCACCCGGAACGGCCCGCCGAACGGGTATCCCATGACCGCGCCGCTCTCGCCGGGCGCGAGCGCGTCGGCCAGGCCGAGCGGGGCGGCCTGCACGTCGGCGGCGATCACGGCGATGTCGTCGATCGGGTCGAAGTACACCACCGTGGCGTCGCGCGCCGGCTCGCCGGGCACCTCGACGATCGGGGCGGACACGCCGGCCAGCACGTGTGCGTTCGTCATGATGCGGTCCTCGGCGATCACGAACCCGGTCCCGGTCGAGATGACCCCGCACCCGTCCGCCGCGCCGGAGACCTTGACGACCGACGCTGCCGCCCGCTCGAGCTCGGGCGTGGCGAGCTCGATCGGCGTCGCCTCGGGGGCCGCCTCCAGCTGGCCCGGCTGCAGCAGCCCTTCGAGGGTGGGGAGCACCGTCTCGCCGAACGCGAAGGCGTTCAGGCGCGCTGCGGCCTCAGCCAGGGGTGGCGGGATGTACCGCTCGACGGTGCGCAGCACGCTCGACGACGCGACGGTGGCCGAGAGCACGGGAACACCCGCGGCGGCTATCGCCGAGCCGACCATGGTGATCGCCAGGGCGCCCGCGACCAGCGCGGCGAGCCCACCCAGCATCCGCTCCACCAGCCGCAGGCGCAGCCGATCGGCGCCGCGGCGCACGACTCGACCGATCGCCCCGCCGATGCTCGCGCCGACGGCGAGCAGCACGACCGCGGCGAGCACGAGCAGCAGCCCCTTCGGCCCGCTTTCGGGCACCGCACGCGCCACGAGCGGCAGCACCCACGGCGCGGCGAGTGCGCCGAGCACCAGGCCGCACACCGAGCCGAGCACGGCGAACAGGCCCGCCCCGAGGCCGGTCGCGACCGACGCGATCAGCAGTACGGCGATCAGCAGGTCGACGACGTTCGGGGTCATGCCCGGGTCACTTCACGAGCGGGAACAGGATGGTCTCGCGGATGCCGAGGCCGGTGATGGCCATCAGCAGACGGTCGATGCCCATGCCCATGCCTCCCGACGGCGGCATGCCGTGCTCGAGCGCACGCAGGAACTCCTCGTCCACGCGCATGGCCTCGTCATCGCCGCCCGCGGCGAGCTTGGCCTGCTCGACGAAGCGCTCGCGCTGGATGACAGGGTCGACCAGCTCGGAGTATCCCGTGGCGAGCTCGAAGCCGCGCACGTACAGGTCCCACTTCTCGACCACGCCGGCGATCGAGCGGTGCTCGCGCACGAGGGGCGAAGTGTCGACGGGGAAGTCCATCACGAAGGTCGGGCGCACGAGATCGACCTTCACGAAATGCTCCCAGAGCTCTTCGATCAGCTTGCCGTGGGTGGGGTGCGGCGGGATGTCGACGCCGTTCGCCTCGGCGAAGGCGATGAGATCTGCCACGTCGTCCTGCGGGGTGAACTCGCGGCCGACGGCCGCCGACAGCGAGCCGTACATCGAGATGCGGTCCCATTCGCCGCCGAGGTCGTACTCTGTGCCGTCGGCCCAGGTGACGGTGGTGGAGCCGGCGACGGCGACCGCCGCGTTCTGGATGAGCTCCTGGGTCAGGTCGGCGATGCCGTTGTAGTCGCTGTACGCCTGGTACGCCTCGAGCATCGCGAACTCGGGGCTGTGCGTCGAATCGGCGCCCTCGTTGCGGAAGTTGCGGTTGATCTCGTAGACCCGCTCGATGCCGCCGACGACCGCGCGCTTCAGGTACAGCTCGGGGGCGATGCGCAGGTACAGCTCGGTGTCGAACGCGTTCGAGTGGGTGATGAACGGGCGCGCCGAGGCGCCGCCGTGCTGCACCTGCAGCATGGGCGTCTCGACCTCGAGGAACTCGTGCGAGGTGAACGTCGCGCGCAGGCTGGCGTTCACGGCAGCGCGGGCGCGCACGGTCATGCGGGCCTGGTCGCGCACGATGAGGTCGAGGAAGCGGCTGCGCACGCGGCCCTCCTCGCTGAGTTCGGAGTACGCGTTCGGCAGCGGCAGGATCGCCTTCGACGCGATCTGCCAGGCATCCGCCATGATCGACAGCTCTCCGCGGCGGCTGGAGATGACCTCGCCGCGCACGAAGACGTGATCGCCGAGGTCGACGAGCGCCTTCCAGTCGGCCAGCGACTCCTCGCCGACGTTCGCCAGCGAGACCATGGCCTGGATGCGCGAGCCGTCACCGGCCTGCAGCGTCGCGAAGCAGAGCTTTCCGGTGTTGCGGCTGAACACGACGCGTCCGGCGACGCCGGCGGTGACTCCCGTCGCCGTGTCGGGTTCGAGCTCGCCGTATTCGGCGCGCAGCGACGGGATGGTGTGAGTGACGGGCACCGACACGGGGAACGCACCGCCGCCGGCATCCATCCGCTTCTCGATCAGCCGCTCGCGCTTCGCGAGGCGAACCGCCTTCTGCTCGAAGACATCGTCTTCGAGCTCGGCGGATGCGGTGGTCGGCGCGGACGCGTCAGTCATGGGTGGGGCTCCTTGGGAAAGTCCCCTCGAGTCTACCGGCGCGCGCCCCTCGACCCCGAGCCGTCGCCGGCGACCGGATAGCCTCTGGGCATGCGTGCTCAGCGAACCCCCGCCCCGCTCGACGCCCGGAGCGCGCTCGTCGCGCTCGCGCTCGCGATCGGACTGCTCGCCGCGCTGCTGCCTGTCACCCCGGCCGCCGCCGATGTGGACGACTTCTCGTATTCGTCCTGGTCGGCCGAGTACGACGTCTCACTCGACGCCGACGGCAGAGCGATCGCTGAGGTAACCGAGACGCTGGTCGCCGAATTCCCGCAGCACGATCAGAACAAGGGCATCATCCGCGGCTACCCGCAGCGGTATCTGGGTGCGGGGCTCGACATCGACATCATCTCGGTGACGGATGCCGAGGGCCGTGATGTGCCCTTCGAGGTCGAGACGGAGGACGACATGGTGCTCGTGCTCACCGGCACCGACGACTACGTGCACGGTTCGACCACCTACGTGATCAGGTCGACCATGCGCGACTTCATGATGCACAGCACCGAGTCGGGCAACGACGAGTTCTACTGGAACCTGCTGCCACTGAACAGCACGCAGGCCATCGGGCGCTTCGACGCCCGGATCCGCTTCGCCCCCGAGCTCGCGGCCGCGGCCACCGGCGACACCGCCTGTTACGCAGGTCACCAGGGCGAGCGTCGCCCCTGCGACATCGAGAAGTCGGACGACGGCTCGACGTTCCAGGTCGCCTCCGGCGGGCGCGAGGCCGGCGAAGGCGTCACGGTGGCCATCGGGTTCGCCGGCGGCACGGTCACCCAGCCGGCGGCCCGCGAGCCCGATCCGGTGGCCGACTTCGCGCCGGTCGTCGCCGGCGGGGTGACGCTCGCCACCGCCGCGGGCGCGTGGATCGCGGTCGCGGGCATGCGTCGTCGACGCCGCACCGCGACCGGCATCGTCGTCGCGCAGTTCGATGTGCCTGCGGATCTGCCTCCTCTCATCGCCGCTGCGCTCATCGAGAATGCGCCGAACCCCGCTCCCGCGCAGATGGTGCACCTGGCCGTGCAGGGTGCGCTGCGCCTGGAGGATGATGGCGACGCGCGGCCGGTCATGCGCCTGCTCGACAGAACGCGATCCGGGCACCCGCTCGATGCGGCGATGCTGGACGCCTTGTTCCCCGCAGGCGCTGCGGTGCGCCGCATCCCGCGCACGAGCACGAAGTTCGCCAAGCGCATGCAGAAGCTCGTCAAGAGGGGCGCCGACGAGGCGAAGAGCCGCGGCTGGACCACATCCGAGCGCAGCCGCGCGGCGATGACGCTCGGCTGGGTGTCGCTCGGAATGCTGGCGGCCACCCTCGCTCTGCTGATCTGGACGGCCACGAAAGACCGCGACCTGCTGCCGCTGTCGATCATCGCCTTCGTTCTCACCGCCGTCGGCGTCGGCGTCACGGCGATCGTGGCCTTCAGCAGGCACACCGTGCTCACCCCGCAGGGCGCCGAGCGGGCCGAGTATCTGCTCGGCGTGCGAGAGTTCATCCGGGTGGCCGAGGCCGATCGACTGCGCATGCTGCAGTCTGTCGAGGGCGCCGAGCGTCGTGCCGACGGCTCCATCGATGTGGTGCACCTGTACGAGAAGCTGCTGCCCTACGCGATGCTGTTCCGGCAGGAGGGCAGCTGGTCGAAGGTTCTCGAGACCTCGTACGCCGACACCGGCCGCGGTCCCGACTGGGTCAGCACATACGTCGGAGTCTCCCTCGCCTCGCGCCTTTCGAGCTACTCGACCTCTATGAACACCGCCGCAACGTACACACCGGCCTCGAGCTCGTCTGGCGGGTCGACCGGCGGCGGGTTCTCGGGTGGTGGCGGAGGCGGCGGGTTCTCGGGCGGACGCTGACGTGCTCCGCCCCGCGGGTCACTGCTCGGCGGGCGGGGTGAGCGGGTCGGATGCGGCGCGCAGCGCCTGCTCGACGGTCGACCCGACCAGGGCGGAGAGGTAGCCGCCGGGATTATCGATTCCGACGCCTCGCAGCAGGCCGGTGGCCTGCTGCACGATCGAGCGGGAGAACTCGGATGCGGTGGCGATCGCCTCGGCGTACGCCGGGCGATCCTGCTCGGCGATGACGACCGGTTCGCAGCCCATCTCGACCGCGAGCGCCTGTGCGATCGGCAGCACGGCCGCCGGCGCGGTGACCGCAGCGAACGCCGCCTGCAGCTGGCGCAGGTCGATGGTGGTTCCGGTGAAGGAGATGGCCGGATGCACGGCGAGCGGTATCGCCCCCCGCTCGGCCGCCGGGCGCAGCACCTCGATGCCGTAGGCGGGGTCGGTGTGCAGCACGAGCTGGCCCATCTGCCAGGCGCCGAGCTCTGCCAGGCCGCTGATGAGCCGCGGCAGCTCGTCGTGCGGCACGGCGACGATGACGAGCTCGCTGCGCCGGGTCACCTCCTGCGCGTCCAGCACGGGAACGCCCGGCAGGACGGCGGCTGCGCGGTCGTCGTCGGAGCCCGAGGTGATGCCGGTGATCGCGTGCCCTGCGCCGGCCAGCGCGGCGCCGACGATCGGCCCGACCCGGCCCGCGCCGATGATGCCGATCCCGAGGCGTCCCTCACGCGTCATCGCTGCGTCCATCGGGGCGGATGCACGGGGTCGGAACGCACGGGGTCTGGGTGCACGGTGTCGGAGCGCACGGGGTCGGGGTGCACCGTGTCGGGTTGCACGGGGTCCGACGCGTGCTCGGCCCAGCGGTGAGTGCGGTCGCTCGAAGCGGCGAGTGCGGCCGCCCTGCTGACGCCGTCGAGCAGCGCGATCGCGTCATCGCGTTCGAGGCCGGACATGGTGCCGGTGACCGGACCCGCGACCGAGTGGATCTGCCCGTGCGAGACCCGCTGCAGCCGGTCGATCGGGCCCTGCGAGATCGACACGCTCTGCAGCCGGGCGAGGGGGAACACAGCGAGGCGCCGCCAGAGGAAGCCGCGGCGCACCAGCACCGCGTGCTCGGTGAGGCGATAGCCGTGCCGCTTCCACGACAGAGGTCGGCGCCAGGCTGCCCGCGCCGGTATCGTCCGGTACGGGTCGTCTGCGGCGGGGCCGACAACGCCGTTCTCCCACATGGCGCCGATCTCGGCGGGAGTGATGCCGGGCAGCACCAGAGCGAGCACCCGCTCCACGTCGGCCCGGCGCCCCACGGGCAGCACGGTGTTGAACTGCTGCGTGTTTCCCGAGGTCTGCTGCGCGGCGCTCTTGCCGGTCATGCGGTTGATCTTCACCGTCCACCAGCCGAACGGTCGCCACAGCAGCGACTGCGACACCTCGACGGCGAAGATCCGTCCGGGCGGCAGGGTCTCGGTGATGGTCGTCAGCAGACCGAAGGTGATGCGCACGCCGTCGGGCGTCGACGCGATCGAGTAGCGCAGGGATTTCGAGATCTGGGCCCAGGTGATGCCGACCACGGCGATGATCAGCGGGATGCCCATGCCGAGGCTGAGCGCGACGATCGCGAGCGCGATGTCGGCGGGATTCTCGCCGTCGGCCGTCATGCCCAGGTACATCGCGATGATCGAGACGACGTAGATGGCGCCGAAGAAGAGCACCCACAGCACCGCCGAGACGAGCTGCGATCCGATCAGCCGCCCCGCGGGGATCTTCACGACGCTCTCGGGTGCGACGTCGGCGAGGTCGACGCCCTCGATCAGTCCCGAGACTCCCGCGTTCATCGACCCGATCAGCGCTTCGCGAGCGGTGGGGGCCGGCGTCGCTCCCGATGCCTGCAGGCGCGCGCTGCGGGCACCGGCCGCCAGCCGCAGGATGTCGGCGCGCACGGCCTCGGCGATCCCGGTCGACAGGTACTCGAGCGGCACGTTGGCGTCGTTGCCCGCGCCGACGACCTCGAGCTTCGCCAGCCCGATCAGTCGCGCGGGGAACGGACGGGTGAGGTTGACGCCCTGCACACGGTCGAGCGGGGCGCGCCGGTGCGACCGGAACAGCAGCCCTTTGCGCATCTCGACGTGCTCGCCCGTGATGCGGAACTGCTGGAAGCGCCAGAGGAACCAGAAGACGGCGATGAGCAGCACCACCAGCCCGAGCACGGCGAGCAGTGCCAGCAGCACCAGGTTGTTCTCGAGCACCCAGTCGACGGGGTCACCCCCGCTGGTGCGGAAGCGCGAGTCGGGAGCGAAGAGCCGCACGACCCAGTCGATCAGCTTGTCGCGCATGTTGGTGATGATGATGCCCGCGACGACGATCAGCGCGAAGCCCCCCTTGAACAGAGGGGTGAGCGGGTGCATCCGGTGCCACTCGCCGTCGGCCAGCGACGATGAGCCGCCCTGCGGCAGAGTGGCGGGGGCCGGGGTGGAGTGCTCGGGGGTGCTCACAGACCGGTCCGTCGGGTCTCGGCCACCTCGATGAGAGTGTCGCGCAGCGCCTCGGCGGCGGCCTGCGTGAGCCCGGGGATCTGCACGCCGGTGGCGGCGGCGGCCGTCACCATCTTCAGCTGGGAGAGCCCGAAGACGCGGTCGAGCGGACCCTGGGTGATGTCGACGAGCTGCATGCGCCCATACGGCACCGCCACCATCCGCTGCCACAGGATGCCGCGACGGAAGACGATGTCGTCGGCGCGCAGCATGTATCCCAGCGCCCTGGCCTGGCGGGGCAGGATGGCCAGCGTGATCACGTCGATGGCGATGAGAGCGCCGGCGGGGATCCAGACCCAGGTCATCTCGAGCACGATGGCGGCGACGGCTGCGGCGATCGCGACGAGCACGATGATGATCGCGTTCTGCACGAACTGCGACGTCACGTAGCGCGGCGAGATCTGGTGCCACTGCCCGTCGAGAGCGAGGGCGCCCGTGCCGCGCGGGATGCGGATGCCCGTGTACGTCCCCTCATCGAGCACATCGGCCGCGGCCGGAGCAGCGGGTATCAGGCTCGGTTCACGAGGCGGGTTCGTCTGGCTGTCGCTCATCAGGATCCTTCGGCAGTGTGCAGAACTGTTCCGCGATGAGAGCCACCCCGACCAGCAGCGCTGCGCAGATGACGAGGGCGATCATCGCCACCACCGACCCTACCGGCGCAGGCACCGGCCGGGTGGAGAGGAAGAGCAGCAGACCCGCGCCGAAACCCGCCATGATCGCGCCGAGCAGGCTGGATGCGCGCGCGAGCGTGGCGGCGCGCAGCGCACGGAACGGGTCAATCCGCCGCCCGCCGCGCGTGCTGCGCCGCACCGGCAGGGCCAGCAGCAGCACGGCCACGGCGATGAGCACGAGCAGCACGGGCAGGAGGCCGGACGGCGTGAACGTCGCCCGTCCGGTGACGGTCAGCAGGTGATCGAAGGCGAAGCCCGCGCCTGTCGCGAGCAGCGCGAGCACGAACAGCACTGCTGGGGAGGTGCGTCTCATCGCTCGCCCGCGTCGCGCAGTCGGCGCACCAGCTCGTCGACGCGGCCCGCTCCGGGGAGCACCGCGTCGGGGTCGATGCTGAGCCAGGGCTCGAGCACGAAGAGTCGCTCGGCCGCACGGGGGTGCGGCACCTGCAGGTGCGGCGCGTCGCTTGCCACGTCGCCGTAGGCGATGAGGTCGAGGTCGAGCGTGCGGTCGCCCCAGCGCTCCACACGCACCCGGCCCTGCTCCTCCTCAACCGCGTGCAGCATGCCCAGCAGAACCTGCGGTGCGAGGCGGGTCGTCATCAGCGCGACCGCGTTGAGGTAGGGCGGCGCGTCGGGGTCCGGGCCGTCGGGCTTCAGCGCCACCGTCTCGATGGGCTCGGACATCACGAGATCGTCGACCAGGGGTAGGCGGCGCAGCCGCTCGGCCGCGGCGCGCAGCATCTCGCCGCGGTCACCCTCGTTCGATCCGAGTGCGATCACGGCCACTTGAGGCTCGCGGCCGGGCCGCGGGTCGGGCAGATCCGGCAGGTGGGTGAGGCGACGGTCCATCACTGCCTCCCCCGCCGGACGGTGACCGAGACGTCGGCGAAGGTCTGCTCGATCGGCGCGTGCGGCTTGTGCACGGTGACCGTCACGTTCTGCACGCGCACGTCGTCGAGAGCGGCATCCGCGATCCGCTCCGCCAGGGTCTCGATGAGATTCACCGGCTCGCCGGCGACGATCGCGGCGACCGTGTCGGCCAGTTCGCCGTAGTGCACGGTGTCGGTGACGTCATCCGACCGGGCGGCCGCCGCGAGCGACAGCTGCAGCGTCAGGTCGATCGTGAACTCCTGGCCCTGACGACGCTCGAAGTCGAAGATGCCGTGGTACCCGAAAACCGTCAGCCCGGTGAGGGTGATCTCGTCGACTGCGCTCATGTCAGACACCATCCCATGCGCTCGCGACGGCAAGGGCATCGCGGGTGGCGGCCACGTCGTGCACCCGCACCGCCCACGCGCCCGCTCGGGCGGCGAGCGCGCTCGTCACGGCCGTGGCGAGATCGCGACGCGACCGGTCGGGATCTCCCTCGAGCGTCTCGGCGAGGAAGCGCTTGCGCGACGTGCCGACGAGGACGCGATGCCCCAACGCGACGATCTCGTCGAGCCCGCGCAGCACCTCCCAGTTCTGCGGCCCCGACTTCGCGAAGCCGATGCCCGGGTCGAGGATGACGCGCGACGGTGCGATGCCGGCCACCGCGGCGGCGGTGACGCGCTCGCGCAGCTCGGACGCCACCTCCCGGGCGATCCGCACGTACTGCGCTCGGGCGTACATGTCGCTCGACGGTCCGCGCCAGTGGCCGATGGCGATGTCGGCATCGAGTTCGGCGACCGTCGCGAGCATCCGGTCATCCGCGAGTCCGCCAGACACGTCGTTCACGATGCGCGCTCCCGCGCGAACGGCGGCCGCCGCGGTGTCGGCGTTGAGGGTGTCGATCGACGTCGGGATGCCCTCGGCGGCGAGCGCCTCGATCACCGGAAGCACTCGGCGCTGCTCCTCGGCGCTGCTGATGCGCTCGGCGCCCGGCCGGGTGGACTCGCCGCCGACGTCGACGATGCTCGCCCCCTGGGCGCGCATCGTGCGCGCGCGGGCGACGGCGATGTCGAGCTCGACGTAGCTGCCGCCGTCGCTGAACGAATCGGGAGTGATGTTCAGGATGCCCCAGATGCCCGTCATGAGAACTGCTCCCCCACGCCCTGGGCCACTGAGCCTGCCGAAGGGCCGCCGATCAGGGCGATCAGCTCGGCGCGGGCAGCAGGATCGGTGTAGGCGCCGCGGGCGGCGATGGTCACGGTGGTGGCGATCGGCTGCCGGCCGCCGCGCATGGTGACGCAGCCGTGCGAGGCGTCGAGCACCACGAGCACGCCACGGGTGTCGAGGTTCTCGGCGATGGCATCCGCCACCTGCTCGCCGAGCCGCTCCTGCACCTGCGGGCGGGTGGCGAGTGTCTCGACGACCTTCACCAGTGCGCCCAGGCCCACCACCTGCTCGCCCGGCAGGTACGCGATGTGCGCGACGCCGGCGAAGGGCAGCAGGTGGTGCTCGCACACCGAGCGGAAGCGGATGTCGCGCAGCAGCACCGCCCCGGAGGGCAGGGTGTCCGGCGCCGGCCCGCGCGCGACGCTGATGGTGCGTGCGAGGTGCGACGCCGGATCCTCTCCGACACCGGCGAAGAACTCGGCGTACAGCTCTGCCATGCGACTCGGCGTGTGCGTGAGCCCTGGCCGATCCGGGTCCTCCCCGATCGCGTCGAGCAGTTCGCGGGTCAGCCGCTCGACGCGCGCCCTGTCGACGCTCACGTCACGCCGTCGCCGGTCGGGCCTGCCCACCGGTCGCGGGTGAGGTCGACGGGCGTGCCTGGCCGGTCTGCTGCGCAGTCTGCGCGGCGACGCCCTCCTCCACGCGACGGGGCACCGCGATGGGAGGCAGCGTCGACACCGGGCGCTCCTCGCTCGAGAGCCACTGCGGGCGCTCGGGGAGCTTTCGCACCTCGGTGAAGATCTCGGCGATCTGGTTGTGGTCGAGGGTCTCCTCCTCGAGCAGCGCCAGGGCGAGACGGTCGAGGATGTCGCGGTTCTCGCTGATCACCTTGTAGGCCTCGTTGTGGGCCTGCTCGATCAGCGCGCGCACCTCGGCGTCGACGCGCTCGGCGATCGTCTCGGAGTACTCGCGTCCGCGCCCCATGTCGCGACCGGCGAACGGCTCGCCGCCTTCGGAGCCGAGCTTGACCGGGCCGAGCTGCGTGGTCATGCCGTACTCGATGACCATCTTGCGCGCGATGCTGGTGGCCTTCTCGATGTCGTTCGAGGCGCCGGTGGTGGGGTCGTGGAAGACCAGCTCTTCGGCGACGCGACCGCCCATGGCGTAGGTCAGCTGATCCTGCAGCTCATTGCGGGTGACGGAGTACTTGTCGTCGAGCGGCATGACCATCGTGTATCCGAGCGCCTTGCCGCGCGGCAGGATCGTGATCTTCGTGACGGGGTCGGTGTAGTTCATCGCCGCCGCGGCGAGGGCGTGCCCGCCCTCGTGATAGGCGGTGATCAGCTTCTCCTTGTCCTTCATGACACGGGTGCGGCGCTGCGGGCCGGCGATGACGCGGTCGATGGCCTCATCGAGCGCGCGGTTGTCGATCAGCTGCGCGTTCGAGCGCGCGGTCAGCAGAGCAGCCTCGTTGAGGACGTTGGCGAGGTCGGCACCCGTGAAGCCAGGGGTCTTGCGCGCGACGACCTCGAGGTCGACCGACTGCGCGAGGGGCTTGCCCTTGGAGTGCACCTCGAGGATCTGCTGGCGGCCCTTCATGTCAGGCGCGTCGACGCCGATCTGCCGGTCGAAGCGGCCGGGGCGCAGCAGCGCGGGGTCGAGGATGTCGGGGCGGTTCGTCGCCGCGATGACGATGACGTTCGCGTTCGGGTCGAAGCCGTCCATCTCGACGAGCATCTGGTTCAGGGTCTGCTCGCGCTCGTCGTTGCCGCCGCCCATGCCGGCACCGCGGTGACGGCCGACGGCGTCGATCTCGTCGATGAAGATGATGGCCGGAGCGTTCTCCTTGGCCTGGGTGAACAGATCGCGCACGCGGGATGCGCCGACGCCGACGAACATCTCGACGAAGTCCGAACCGGAGATCGAGTAGAACGGCGCGCCGGCCTCGCCCGCCACGGCGCGAGCGAGCAGCGTCTTGCCGGTTCCGGGAGGGCCGTACAGCAGCACGCCCTTCGGGATGCGCGCGCCGATGGCCTGGAACTTGGCCGGATCCTGCAGGAACTCCTTGATCTCGTGCAGCTCCTCGATGGCCTCCTCCGCTCCGGCGACGTCGGCGAAGGTGACGGTCGGGGTCTCCTTGTTGACGAGCTTGGCCTTGGACTTGCCGAACTGCATGACCTTGCTGCCGCCGCCCTGCATCGACGAGAGCAGCCACCAGAACAGCAGCCCCAGCAGCACGAGCGGCAGCAGGAGGGAGATGAAACCGTCGAACCAGGTCGCACGGGGCACGACGTCGGTGACGTCCTTAGCCTTGATCTCAGCGGCGTCGATGGCCTCGACGACCTGATCGGCGCGCGCCTCGACGTAGTAAAACTGCACGTTCTTGGCGCCCTCGAACTCCTTCGAGAGCGTCAGGTCGACCCGCTGGTCGCCGTCGGTGTTGACCACCTTCGTCACCGTGTCGCCCTTGAGCAGCTGGAGCCCCTGCTGCACGGTCACCTGCGTGGGGGCCGCGAGGTTCGAGATCAGCAGGAAACCGGCGAAGAGCAGCGCGCCGATCAACGCGACATAGATCAGCGGATTGCGGGAGACCTTCTTGACGTCCATGATGCGTTCAGCGTACCGCTCGGCGCTCAGGGGTCCGCTGAACGTTCACCACGGGCGTACCCACCCCGAGCCTCTGGGGCCCTGAGCCTGTCGAACGGCCAGCCCACCCGCAGGATCAGCTGTACACGTGCGGCGCCAGCACGGCGACGTCGCGCAGGTTGCGGTAGCTCTCGGCGTAGTCCAGCCCGTAGCCGACGACGAACTCGTTCGGGATGTCGAACCCGACGTAGCGGCAGTCGATCTGCACCTTCGCCGCCTCGGGCTTGCGCAGCAGAGCGAGCACCTCGATCGACTCCGCACCCCGCGACTCGAAGTTCTCGAGCAGCCAGCTGAGCGTCAGGCCCGAGTCGATGATGTCCTCGACGATGAGCACGTGCTTGCCGTGCAGGTCGGTGTCGAGGTCCTTGCGAATCTGCACCACGCCGCTCGACTTCGTGCTCGCGCCGTAGCTCGACACCGCCATCCAGTCCATCGGGGCGTCCATCGGCAGCGCGCGCGAGAAGTCGGCCATCACCATCACGGCGCCCTTGAGCACGCCGACGAGGATGAGGTCCTTGCCCGCGTAATCCTCGGCGACCCGGGCTGCGAGCTCATCGAGCTTCGCGAGGATCTCCTCCTCGGTGACGAGGATCTGGCTGAGGTCGTCCTGGATGTCGGCAGCGCGCATGGATCGATCTTAGGTCGATCCGCTTATGCGTCCCCACTACTGTGAGCGGTGAAGCGGGGCATCCGTCCTGCAGGGAGGGAAGACATGAACGTCGACGAGATTCTCAACCAGGTGCCGGTGGATGACATCGCGAAGCGCTTCGGCGTCAGCCCCGAGGTCGCGAGGCAGGCGGTGAAGGAGGGCGGCGCGACTCTGCTCGGCGGTCTGGCGAAGAACGCCGAGAGCGGAGAGGGCTCGGCTGCGATCGAGAAGGCGCTTAATCGGCACGGCGGGTTCTCCGGCGCGTCCACGGTCGACGACGTCGATCAGGCCGACGGCGAGAAGATCGTGAAGCACGTCTTCGGCGAACGCAAGGGCGAGGTCGCCGAGAAGCTCAACAAGAGCGAGAAGACGGCGGGCGGCATCGACTTCGGCAAGCTGCTGCCGATCCTCGCGCCGATCATCATGGGCATCATCGCTAACAAGACCAAGGGTGGCTCGGGCGGGGGTGGCCTGGGCGACATCCTCGGCGGTCTGCTCGGCGGTGGCCGCAGCTCGGGTGGCGCGAGCGGCGGATCATCCGGCGGCGGGCTCGGTGGCCTGGGCGACATCCTCGGCGGACTGCTCGGCGGCCGGAAGTAGCGGCTACCGCGCGCTGAAGACGATCTGCCCGCCTGCCCGTCGCGCGGTGCACGCGGGCAGATCGATCGGCCCCTGACCCGACCAGTCGGTGACCAGACGCGCCACCTCGAGCGTCTGCGTGCGGGTCAGGCTGACGCCGAACTCGCTGTCGACGACGAGGCGGATGATTCGGTTGCGCAGCGCCGCGGGATTCGCGGCAAGCGCCGCGACGCTCACGGCGATGCCCGCCTCGGCGTGCTCGACGATGTCTTCGATGGTCTCGTGGATCATCTCCTCGAACGCCTCGGCATCCTCGCGCAGCTGCTCGGCCGTACGCGCGAGCGCCTCGGCGATGCCGGGGCCGAGCTCGGCCTCCAGCACCGGCAGCACGCGCTGGCGGGTGCGGACGCGGGCGTAGCGGCTGTCGAGATTGTGCGGGTCGTCCCAGACCTCGATCCCGGATGCCGTGCACGCCCGGCGCGTGATCTCGCGGCGCACGCCGAGCAGCGGGCGCATCCACAGCATCCCGTCGTCGCTCGTGCGCACCGGCGCCATGCCCTGCAGGCTCGCCGCCCCCGAGCCGCGTGCGAGGCCGAGCAGCACGGTCTCGGCCTGGTCGTCGAGGGTGTGGCCGAGCAGCACGGCGGCGGCGCCCTCCGCGCGGGCGATGCTGCCGATCGCCGCATAGCGGGCTTCACGCGCGGCGGCCTCGATGCCCGCGCCGCCGCTGATGACCGAGACCTTCGTCTGCAGCGCATCGTGCACGCCGATGCTCTCGGCGGCGACGGCTGCGGATGCGGCAGCCATATCCGATCCCTCCTGCAACTGGTGGTCGACGGTCAGGCTCAGCACGGTGATGTGACGGGCGCGCGCCTCGAAGACGGTGGCGGCGGTCAGCGCAAGCGAATCCGCACCGCCGGAGAGGGCGACGATGACCGTGGCACCGTCGGGCAGCGCTCCGAGGGCGGCGCGCACGGCGCGTCGGACTTCGGCGATGGCGGGATCGAGCGAGGGCACGACTCCACGGTAGCCGTCAGCTCTCCCCGGAACGTCGCCCAGTAGGCTGGTGCCCGGCATCCGACCGTCATTCCAAGGAGAACAGAACATGGGCGCACACGACGCCGTCATCGAGATCCCGCGCGGCAGCCGCGTGAAGTACGAGGTCGACCACGAGACCGGTCGTGTCCACCTCGACCGCGTCCTGTACACCACGTTCGGCTATCCGGCCGACTACGGCTACTTCGACAACACGCTCGGCGAGGACGGCGACCCGCTCGACGTGCTGGTGCTGCTCGACCACGCGATCTTCCCCGGCGTCGTCGTGAACGTGCGCCCCGTCGCCGTGCTGAAGATGAGCGACGAGGCGGGCGGCGACGACAAGCTCGTGGCCGTGCTGTCGAAGGACCCGCGCTGGGCGCACGTTCAGGACATCGACGACCTGCCCGAGTACACGAAAAAGGAGATCGCGCACTTCTTCGAGCACTACAAGGACCTCGAGCCCAACAAGTGGGTCAAGGTCGACGCGTGGGGCGACGCCGCGGAGGCGCAGCGCATCCTCGACGAGGCCATCGAGCGCTTCGCGAACGACGGTCACTGACCCTCACCACGGTCACTGACCCTCACCCGGATCGGTGACCTTCCCATGGGTCGGTGACCTTCCCATGGGTCGGTGAGCCTGTCGAAGCGAGAACCCCCGGCCGCGCGGCCGGGGGTTCTGTCGTTCTCAGCTGCGCTGCGGCTCAGATCGCGCCGCGGGCCGCCAGGAAGTTGTAGGGGTTGGTTCGGCCGCCGTTGATGTACACCTCGAAGTGCAGGTGGCACCCCTGGGAGGCGCCGGTGTTGCCGGCATATCCGACGACCTGCCCGGCGCTGACCTGCTGGCCGTGCGAGACGGCGTAGCCCGACATGTGGGCGTAGCTGGTCGAGATGCCGTTGCCGTGCTGGATGCGCACCCAGTTGCCGAAGCCACCGTTGTAGAACGCGGCATCCACCCGCCCTGACGACGCCGCGTAGATCGGCGCGCCGCATCCGTTAGCGAAATCGGTGCCGCCGTGGTTGGTCGAGCGGCAGACGCCGCCGGTGCACACCGGCGGGCGCGGGCCGAAGTGGGACGAGATGTACCCGCCGTGCGGACGTCGCCATGCACCGGATCCGGACCCGCCGCCGCCGCCGCCGCCACCGCCACCACCGCCGCCACCGCTTCCACCGCCGCCGCTCTGGTTGTTCTTGGCGGCTTCCTCCGCGGCCCGACGCGCACGCTCGGCCTCCTCGGCGCGGCGACGCGCCTCCTCTTCCTTCCGGATGCGCTCGCCCTCCTGGTAGCCGGCGACCGTCGCGGTGGTGTTGTCCTTGAGAGCGGCGAGCTGCGCCTGCAGCGTCACGAGGTTGGCCTGGCGCTCCTCGAGCGCAGCCTGAGCCGCGTCGGCGGCGCGCTGCGCGGCCTGCATCTTCTCTTCGGCGATCTTCTGCAGCCGGTCGCGCTCGTCGCGGGCGGTGGACGCCTGATTGCTGAGCGACTGCGCGGTGTCGCGAGCGGATGCCGCACGGTCGGCGACCGTGCGGTTGTACTCGACGAGCTTGTCCATGCTGCCGAGGCGAGCGAGAAGGTCGTCGGCGCCGTTTGAGGACTCGGAGAGGAAGAGCTCGAGCGCCGCCTCATCGCCGCCACTGCGATAGAGCTGATTGGCGACCTGGCCGGCCTTGCGGGCACTGTCGGCGGCGATCTTCGCCTGCTCGTCGGCCTGCGCCTGCAGGTCGTCGGCCTTGGCGGCCTGGTCGAAGTAGGCCTGCTGCGCGGCGTAGAACTCCTCGCCGGCCTTGCGGGCGGCGGCCTCGGCCGCTGCGGCCTCATCGGTGAGCTGCTTGATCAGCGCCTCGATGCGCGTGATCTCCGACGCCTTCGCCGCCTCGTTCGCCTTGGCGCGCTGCACGTCGTCCCAGCTCGGGTAGCCGGCGGCCTGGGCCGTCTGCGTGGCAGCCGACACACCGAAGGCCGAGAGAGCGATGACACTCAGGGCTCCGGCGGTGAGCGCACCACGGCGGGTGAGCTTCGAGCGCGACCAGAGGGCCTCGCGTTCCGCGGCCGTCGGGGCGCAGCCGCAGTCGGCCCCTGCGGATCGGGCATCCGCAGTAATGTCCTCGTTCACTCGGCTCCTTTCGCCGGATTCACAGCTGCAACAGTAACAACATTCGTCACAGTCACACCAGAGGCCGGCCTCTCCGCGGGCGTGCGGGGAGACGCGAGGTGTACTTCTCGTCATCCCATCGTCCTCCCGAAACGCCCGGGATGTAAGCCGACTCGCCCTCGATTTCGTTTTTGCCGCCGCCAGCCCTTATGCTTGAGCGTCGGCAAGGGAAACCCCAGGGAATCTCTTCGGCCCCATCGTTTAGCGGCCTAGGACGCCGCCCTTTCACGGCGGTAGCACGGGTTCGAATCCCGTTGGGGTCACTCTTCCGATACAATTGAAAAGTTATGGCCCTGTAGCGCAGTTGGTTAGCGTGCCGCCCTGTCACGGCGGAGGTCGCGGGTTCAAGTCCCGTCAGGGTCGCTCCGAGCGTTGAGCCTTCTTTCGAGGAGGCTCTTCGTCTAGGGTGCGGCAGATCATGATGTGCCGCACGGCTCTGTAGCTCAGTTGGTAGAGCGTTCGACTGAAAATCGAAAGGTCACCGGATCGATGCCGGTCGGAGCCACGTAGCGGAGATTACACCGCTGCCGAACCCTCGCAAGGCTTCTACTTGCGGGGGTTCTTTTTGTGCCGGCCACGAGACCCTGCGGGCACGTCTGCCTCTCCGCGCCGAACCGCCGCTGACACGCTCAGACCTCCGGCCAGCTGGTGGTCAAGAAGGCCTCCAGCGCGCGGTGGCGGAATGAGTACAGGCGTCCGCGATCGATGATGCCGCGCTCTCGGTCGAGCCTCTGCGAGGTCGTGCCGGCGTCGGTGGCCTTGCTGAGCCCCATCTTCTCGGCGATGCGGCTCAGCGTCACGCCCCGTCGTCCGGCAATCCGACGTACTCCGCGCTGCGACGCCACAGTTCGGCGGCGAGCTGCTCGTCGAGTGCCTGCGGGCTGGTCGCCGCGACCTTCTGCTTCTCGTAGTACTCCCCCGGCATCCAGTCCGTGCCCGGCTCACCTCCTGCCAGCCATACCAGCGGTCGGGCGCCCTGTTCCGGGCTGAGAAGACCTAGCAGGCGCGCCAGAGGCGTCTGATACAGGAACCGCATGACGCTGGTGGTGTCCGAGGCGAAGCTCGTGCGCACGACGCCGGGGTGGAAGGCGACAGCCGACAGCCCGCGTCGGCCGAAACGACGCTGAAGCTCCTTGGTGAAGAGGATGTTGCTGAGCTTCGCGTCGCCGTACGCCTTGTTCGGCGAGTAGCCCCGCTCGTTGTTCAGGTCGTCGATGTCGATGGATCCGAACAGGCGCGCGGCCGCGCTGGACGTATTGACGACCGACGCGCTGCTCGCGATCAGGGTGTCGAGAAGGAGATTGGTGAGCAGGAACGGCGCGAGATGGTTCACCTGCAGCGTCTTCTCGAAGCCGTCGACGGTTCTGGTCCTGTCGCCGAAGATGCCACCGGCGTTGTTGACGAGGACGTCGATGCGCGGGTGGGCTCGCTTCAGTTCCTCCGCCAATGCACGCACCTGAGACAGATCCGCGAAGTCTGCGGAGAAGTGCTCCGCGCCGAGCTCCCCCGCAAGCGCTGCGGTCTTCTGCGGCGAGCGGCCGACGAGGACGACCATATGCCCGTCGGCGACCAGCTTGCGTGACGCTGCCGCCCCGATGCCATCGCTGGCGCCTGTCAGCACGATCGTCTTCGCGGTCATCGGGGCAGCCGATTGGCGATCGCCAGGTTCTGAGTCAGCTCCTCGGCGTTCTGCCGCACGACGTATGCCGGGCGGTCTCGCTCGACGCGCCACGACTCGCTCAGCGGGCCGATGTTGACCGTGTCGAATCCCAGCTGGTCGTACAGGTGGGTGACGAACTCCGCGGCATCCGCATGGTCACTCGCCGTCGCCAGCGCTCGACGATTCGGGGTGCCGGCGGGCATGCCGCCCGCGGTGATCTGCTCGGCCTGGATGTGGTTGAACGCCTTGGCGACGCGAGACGTCGGCAGGTGCTCCTGCAGCATCTCGGAGGTCGTGGTCAGTCCCCTGTCGAGGGCGTCGATGTGGCCGTCTCGTTCGAAGTAGTAGTTGTTGGTGTCGAGCACGATCTTCCCGGCGAGCGGCTCGACGGGGATCTGCTGCAGCGCATGCAGCGGCACGGTCACGACCACGACGTCGCCGGCTGCACCGGCCTCCTCGGCGGTCGCTGCGCGAGCGCGGTCGCCGAGCTCGGCGACGAGATCAGCGAGGGTCTCCGGCCCGCGCGAGTTCGCGATCACGACGTCGTAGCCTGCACCGATGGCAGCCCGAGCGATCTGGCTGCCGATGTGTCCTGCACCGATGATTCCGAGAGTCGTCATATCGGACACAACCCGTCACGCGGGCGGATATTCCTCTCGCGCATCGAGATCGACGCTCGAACTGCCCGATACCCTGGCGCGCATGGCCGATCCCGATTCCGCACACGTTCCGACATCCCGTCCGATGGATGCCTGGCTCGACGCCCTCAGTCAGCCGGGCGGCTCCCCTGGCGGCGGGGCGGCGACGGGCGTGCTGCTCGGCGTCGCCGCCGCCCTGATGGGCATGGTCGCGGCGTACACGCCCGACAGCGCCGCCGCATCGGCCTGCGCGGCGCGACTCGAGCGCAACCGCGCGGACGTGCTGCAGGCCGTCGAGGCGGACGGCGTGCTGTCGGTGCGGTTCGGCGCCGCACTGGCGCTGCCATCCGACGACCCGCGGCGCGATGAGCAGGTCAGCGCGGCCGCCGTCAACGCAGCCGAATCAGTGGCGCGGCTCGGCGCGATCGGCATCCTGCTCACCTCCGATGCGCAGGTGCTCGCCGAAGCCGGCAATCCGCACATCGCGGTCGATCTCGCCGTCGCGATGGAAGCGCTGAGCGCCGGGCTGTCGGGGGCGGCGATGAGCATCCGCGCGAACCTACAGATCGCCGGCAGGCACGACGCGGCGCGAGCACGGCTGGCGAGCCTCGAGACCGACGTCCGTCGGCTGCTCGAGGCCCGCCACCGGGTCACGCAGATGATCGACGAAATCTCCGCGCGGCTGGACTGACCCCGGTCTCACCCGGCGTACACGCCGACCGTGCGGCCCGAACGGCCGGCGGTGCCGATCTGTCGGCGCTCGGCGACTCGGCGGTGGCGATGCGCTCGGTGCGCGAGCTGCTCGCCGACGAGCACGCCCGCAGCGTGCTGCGCGACGAGCTCGGCTCCATCGTCGACGGGCCGCTGCCCGAGGAGGCGATGGGCATGTCGCTGCTGCAGATCGCTACGGTGACCGCGGGACTCGTGCCGCACGAGGCGCTGCACCGCATCGCCGCGCGTCTGTGAGCCGGAGCGGGCGATCGCCCATGGCACACTGACAGTCATGCCTCAGCAGCCGGATGATCCCCGCCAGACGCGACGACTGCCCGAGACGCTCGACGAATTCCAGCGGGCGGAAGGGCATCCGCAGTTCCGGGTCGACGTCGAGCGCATCCGCTTCTCGCCGTACTACTCGCGTCTGTCGGCGGTGACGCAGGTCATTTCGCAGGCCGGCGCCGGCCTCGCGGTGCACAACAGGCTCACGCACTCGATCAAGGTCGCAGCCGTCGCGCGGGCGATCGCGACCCACCTCTCCACCCGCACAGACGAGGCGAACCGCATCGTCACCGAGCTCGGAGGGGCGCACCCGGTCGTCGTCCAGGCGGCCGCCGCGGCGCACGATCTCGGGCATCCGCCCTTCGGCCACCTCGGTGAGCAGACGCTCGACCGCCTCGCCCGAACCCGGTTCGGGCTGGCCGAGGGATTCGAGGGGAACGCGCAGACGTACCGCATCCTCACCCGCCTCGACGAGCACGACCGCCCCGGCGTCGGGCTGAACCTCACCGCGGCCGTGCGCGCGGCGGTGCTGAAGTACCCGTGGCGCCGCAGCGCGGGCGGCGCACGACGCGGCGGCGGCAGCAAGTTCAGCTTCTACGCGATCGACGAACCGGATGCCCGTCAGGCGCTCTCCGCGTACCCCTCCATCGCCGCGGGCCAGCAGACCGTCGAGTGCTCGATCATGGACATCTCCGACGACATCGCTTACTCGCTGCACGACCTCGACGACTTCTACCGCGCCGGGCTGCTGAACCCGGCGACCCTGTCGGCCGAGTTCCGCTCATGGCGCCGAGACCTCGCGCAGCTGCGTGCCGCCGATCACGCCACGCTCGCCGCCGACACTCGCACGCCGGGTCATTCGCTGGAGCTGCTGTGGCGTCGGATGCAGTCGAAAGACAGCTGGATCGCCGACCCCGACGCGTTCAGCGAAGCCGTCGCGAAGGTGTCGTCCGAGGTGATCGACGGCCTGGTCGCCGAGCCCTTCGACGGGTCCCTCGCCAGCGAGCGCGCACTCGCCCGGTTCACCACCGCGTGGATCGGCCGGCTGCAGTCCTCGATCGAGGTGCATCGGGATCCCGACATCCGCTCCGGGCACGTCAGCCTCAACCGGCAGGCGTGGCACGAGGTCGCCGTGCTCAAGTTCCTGCACGAGCGGTTCATCCTCGAGCGGCCCGATCTCGCCGTCTACCAGCGTGGGCAGGCGAGCGTGCTCGAGCGTCTGGTCGACGGATTCACCGCCTGGCTCGATGATCCGCGCGATGCGCGCCGTGCGCCGCGCCGCCTGATCGACCTCGTCGACCTCGCCACCGACGACCACCGTCGCCTGGGTGACCCTGCCGACCACGCCGATGTCGAGACGCTGGGCCGGGGTCGCGGCATCATCGACTACGTCGCCTCGCTCACCGATGCCCAGGCGATCTCGCTCGATGCCCTGCTCGCCGGCCGCACCGAACGACTGTGGGACGCCGGGCAGGGACTGTAAGCGCCGAGAGAAGATGTGCAGGCCGGGTGAGCCGGATCCGACCCCGGGCGCCGCGGCACGTGGAAGAGTGGATGCTATTCGCACCCGCTCCGAGGAGGCACCATGCGCGCTGTCGTGTACGACCGGTATTCCCAGGACCTCGATGCCCTCGAGGTGCGAGAGGTGCCGGAGCCGAAACTCCCGCCGGCGTCGGTGCTGGTCGAGGTGCGCGCCGCGGGCGTGAACCCCGTCGACTGGAAGGTCATGACGGGCGGGCTCGACGCTCTCATGCCCACGCAGTTCCCGGTGATCCCGGGATGGGACGTCGCCGGCGTCGTCGTGGCGGTCGGCCTGGACACGCCGGAGTTCGCAGTCGGCGACGAGGTCATGGCCTACGCCCGAAAGGACACGGTGAGCGCCGGCACGTTCGCCAAGCGGGTCGCCGTTCCGATCTCCGCGGTGGCTCGCAAGCCGGCATCCCTCTCCTGGGAGGAGGCCGGCGCTCTGCCTCTGGCCGGCGGCACAGCGCTGCGGTCGATCGACGCGCTCGGCGATCTGGCCGGCCGCACCGTGCTGATCCACGGGGCCGCGGGCGGTGTGGGCGGCTTCGCGGTGCAGATCGCCGCGGCCCGCGGCGCGAAGGTCATCGCGACGGGGTCCGAGCGCAATCACGACTACATTCGATCGCTGGGAGGCGAGCCGACCAGCTACGGCGAGGGACTGGCCGGGCGCGTGCGCGAGCTCAGCGGCGGGCTCGTCGATGCGGTCGCGGACTTCGTCGGCGGCCAGCTCGAGGTGACCCTCGACGTGCTCAGCGATGACGGTGTGCACGTCTCGACGGCTGATCCCTCGGTCATCCAGCACGGCGGCAGGTACATCTGGGTGCGCCCCGACGGCACGCAGACCACTCGTCTCGGGGCTCTCGCAGACGAGGGGCTCTTGAGAGTGGAGATCGCCGAGACGTTCCCGCTCGACGGAGTGGCCGACGCGTTCGCGGCCAGCCAGAGCGGCCACACCCGCGGCAAGCTCGTCATCGTCCCCTGACCGCGCGGTCCGCGCCCCGGCCGGCCGCCCGCAGACAGAGTTCGCGCCCGGGCCTCACTCGGGACCCGGGCGCGAACGTTCCTCCGGTCAGAAGACCTCTTCGTCTCCCGCCGCGCGCGTGGAGCGACGCGTCTCGTACGCGCCGGGAGCGGCCTCGGTGCGGGTGACCACGTCGGTGCGACGACGGCGCGCCATGAGCAGCAGACCGACGATGAACGCGACGACGCCTGCACCCATCAGGATGTAGCCGATCATCGTGAGGTCGGCCCAGCCGACGTCGATGTTGAGTGCGAAAGCGAGGATCGCTCCGATGACGAACAGAACGACTCCGGTGCCGATGGTCATCTCTTGCTCCCTTCGATAGGGCGGGCCATCCGGCCTGCCTGATGCCCAGAATCCCAAGCGGGAGCCCCCCGAAGAATGGGGTTGACAACACCGACGCGATTCGGGATCGGGCTCAGCTCTGCTGCTGGTCGGCCGCGTCCGAGGGCTCGAGGCCGTCGACCGCGTCGGCCATCGCGCGGAGGAAGTCCGCGACGTTCGCCTGCGCCTGGGCATCCATCCCCGAGGCCACGGAGTACATCAGCTCGTGCATGCGGCTCAGAGTGTGCCGTACCTCCACGTCGGCATGCTCGGTGGCGCGGACGGCGGTCGGATGCCCGGAGGCGTCGAGGTCGCGCTGGACGTGCCCGGAGCGCTCCAGGCGGTCGATCAGCACCGACGTCGCCGCCGGCGAGATGCCGAGGTACGCGACGAGGGCCGCCGGCGCAGCGGCGTGACCCGGCTGGCGGAACAGGTAGCGCAACGCCAGCAGCTCGTTCTCACCCATCGACATCTCATCGCGGGTCCGGCGCCGCATGGCCCGCTCGGCCGCGCGGTACGTGCGGAGAGCCTCGAGCACTTCTCGGGCGCGATCTCGCTCGCTACGCTCTTCGTACCAGTAGCCGTCCGTCTGTGTATCCGTCACGCTCACTCCTTCAGCGAGCGCCTGCACAGCCCGCATGAGCAATGATAGAAGAGGGCAAGGGGACCCAGGCGGTCGAGCCGACCGCACGAAGCAGTGACGGAGGACATCTGTGAGTTTTCGAAGCAAGGAGACGTTGGAGACGTGGCTCGCGGAGTTCCGCTCCGAGCGCGAGGCGGGTGATCTCATCCGGGTGATCATCCAGGACGGCTCCGACGGCTCCGACACGGGACTGGTGATCGTGCCGGTGAAGCACTCGGCGGTCAGCATCTTCATGCAGCCGATCCACATGGGCGAGGCTCGGTGGAACGTCACCCTCGAGCCGAGCAGTGAGGACACCGTCCTCACCAGCCATCAGCTGCATGCGCTCGCCAGCGAGCTCGCGGTCGCGGCGGAGCTGTGCTCGTACCTCGAGGCCCGCAGCATCGGTCACGAAGAGCAGCAGGATGCCGCGCCCGCCGACGACGCGGCGACCGCCGAGAACGCCTGATCCTCAGAGCTCTCCCGGTCGCATCGCCTCGGCGTCGATGGCACGCATGACCCGCAGCGTCGCGGTGTCTGCCGCCGGCTCGTCGGTGGCATCCGCCCGCCGCCGCGGCGCGTAGACGACCAGGGCGTGGAACAGGAACCGCGCGAAGAAGGCGACCACCAGGGATATCGCCGTGGCGATCACGCTGGAGATGTGCCAGGTCTCGACCATCAGCGCCATGACCGGGATGCGCAGGGCCGCCTCGACGGCGTTGAACGACACCGACGCGGCGAAACGCACCCACAGCTTTCGGGCATCCTCTCGCTCGTCGCGGAACACGAACAGCTCCTGCAGCACGAAGTTGCCGATGATGGTGACCGCCGCTCCGACGATCGCGGCGAGCACGTAGTCGACGCCCAGGTGGGTGAGGGCCCACATGATGCCGATGTTCACAAGTGCCCCGAGGCCGCCGATCACGGCGAAGCGCCCCATCTTGCCGAACCGCAGGCGAGCGAGGTGCGCGAGGAAGGTCGCGCCCTGTCGCAGGCTCGCCTTCGAGTCGCCGTGCCGGCGTGCGCCGAACTCCAGCGGCACCTCGGCGATGCGCAGCTCGCGCCGCTCGCCGCCGCGCACGAGGATCTCGAGCAGGATCTTGAAGCCCTGCGGTCGCAGCTCGTCGAGGTCGATGTGCGAGCGGTCGATGAGGAAGAATCCGGTCATCGGATCGGTGCTGTGCCAGAGCCGCCGCAGGAACATCGCCTTCGTGACGGCGGTCGCCGCCTTCGACACCGCGTAGCGCACGGCGGTGCCGAGGCCTGCGGAATCACCCCCGCCGATGTAGCGGGAGGCCGCGACGACGTCTACGCCGCCCTCGGCGTAGCGCGTGAGCATGGCCCCCAGCAGTTCGGGCGGGTGCTGCAGATCACCGTCCATGACGACGCACACGTCGTGCGCGGCCTCGGCCAGCCCCAGCGCGACGGCGCCGCCGAGCCCGCCGGTGTTGCGGTCGCGGTGGATGCCGCGCACGGCGAGGGCGGCGGATGCCCCGACGCGGGCGATCTCGTCGATCGTGCCATCGGAGCTGTCGTCGATGAACAGGATCTCGGCGGCGATCCCGGCGAGCGCGGCGGAGACGCGGGCGACGAGTTCGGCGACGTTGTCGCGCTCGTTGAACGTGGGCACGATGACGGTCACGGGAGGAAGGGAGGGGGCGCTCACGGGTTCTCCTCCACGGTGTCCTCTGAAGTGCGTCGGCGGGGTGCCGCAGCGATGCAGCATCCATCGTTTCACGGCTCGCTCCCGGTGAGGCGCACACGGCGCCCGCTCGGGTGCGTCCCCGTAGGCTGGGAGCATGAGCACTCCCGCATTCGACACGATCACCATGTTCGGCGCCGATTGGTGCCGAGACTGCGTCCGCACCAAGAGGCAGCTCGACCAGCTGGGCGTCGAGTACACCTACGTCGACCTCGTCGCGGATCCCGCGGCAGCGGACGTCGCCAAGGAGATCTCGGGCCGCATGAACATTCCCGTCGTCGTCTACCCCGACGCAAGCCACCACGTCGAGCCGAGCAACGCCGACGTCGAGGCGAAGCTGCGCGAGCTCTCGCTGATCTGACGCCATTCCGCTTTCCCCACCGCCCCAGGAGACGACGATGACTCAGGAGACGGCTCTCGACGGCGAGCTGGACGAGGCGCAGCGCAGCGCGCTGGATGCCGACGTCGACGCTCTGCAGCAGGGGTCGCGCACGTGGGCGCATCTCACCGTGGGCCAGCGCGCGACCCTGCTGCGCGCGCTGCGCACGAGCGTCGCCGCCGCAGCGGACGAGTGGGCGAACACCGCCGCCGACTCCAAGGGCCTCGAGCGCAGGCATCCGCTGCGCGGCGAGGAGTGGCTGAGCGGGCCGTACTCGGTGCTCGGCGCTCTCGACGCCTACATCGACACGCTTGCGAAACTGGACCACGGGCGCTCGCCGCTCGACGGGGTGGCTGTCGGCCGCGCGCCCGGCGGCCGCACGAGGGTGAGCGCGTTCCCGCTGACGGGACTCGACCGGCTCCTGCTCTCCGGCTTCAGCGGTGAGGTGTGGCTGCGGCCAGGCATCACCCCCCACACGGCCCGGGCGAGCGCAGGGCTGGCGCAGCGCTCGTCGAATGCGCCCGGCGGCGTCGGCCTGGTGCTGGGCGCGGGCAACGTCACCTCGATCCCCGTCCTCGACGTGCTGTACGAGCTTCTCGCGCACAACCGCGTGGTGCTGCTCAAGGTGAACCCCACCCAAGACGCCCTCGTGCCCGTGTACGAGCGCGCGCTGGCGCCGCTGATCGCCCCCGGCTTCCTGCGGATCGTGCGCGGCGGCCCTGCCGTCGGCGCGTACCTCACGGCTCATCGTGACCTGATGCACGTGCACATCACCGGCTCGGCGGCGACCTTCGACGCCATCGTGTGGGGCCCTTCGACGGGCTCAGCAGCCCAGCGGGAGGCGACCGCACGACGTCGGCGCGAGAACCGTCCGCTGCTGAAGAAGCCGATCACTGCTGAGCTCGGCGGAGTCTCGCCGATAATCATCGTGCCCGGCGAGTGGAGCGCCGCCGACATCGCCTTCCAGGCCGAGCACGTCGTCACCATGCGCCTGCAGAACTGCGGTCACAACTGCATCGCCGGGCAGGTCGTGATCATCTCGTCGGAGTGGGCGCAGGCCGAGCAGTTCCGCGCCGCGCTGCGGCGCGCGTATGCGGCCGCCCCCGAGCGGCCGATCTGGTATCCCGGCTCGGCGTCGCGCATGCGGCAGGCCGCGGAGGACTATCCGGATGCCCTGGTGCTGGCCGACCGCCTGCTGGTCGAGATCGACGATGGCCAGGATGCTGCGGCACTGCAGTCCACCGAGTACTTCGCCCCGGTGCTCGGCGTCGTGGAGCTGCCAGGCGCCGGTCAGCAGTTCCTCGATGCCGCGATCGCGCACGCGAACGAAGAGCTGCAGGGCACTCTGGGCGCCAACCTCATCATCGATCCGGCCACCGAGAAGTCCCTCGGCAACGGATTCGAGCGTGCGATCACCGAGCTGCGCTATGGATCGATCGCGATCAACTCGTGGACGGCCTTCGGCTTCATCACCCCGACGCTGACCTGGGGCGCGTTCCCGGGCAGCACCCTCGACGACGTCGGCAGCGGCATCGGCGTGGTGCACAACGCCCTGCTGCTCGACGGCGTGGAGCGCTCGGTGGTGCGCGGGCCGTTCCGCCCCTTCCCCCGGTCGCTGCCCCTGCTGAACGGCGGGGGCCGTCTGACGATCCTGCCGAAGCCGCCGTGGTTCGTCTCCTCCCGCACCGGCTCCGCGGTGAGCGAAGGGCTCACCCGGTTCCGCGCGCACGGCGGCATCCCTGGGCTCATCCGCACCCTGCTCCTGGCGCTGCGCGCCTGACGCGGCCTCCCCTCGTTCCCCGACACCCCCAGTTGCCGCCGAGACCCCCATCTGCAGACGCGCGCAGCTGGGGGTCTCGGCGATAGGTGGGGGTCTCGGCGATAGGTGGGGGTCTCGGCGATAGGCAGGGGTGCTGCGGCGGTCAGAGCTGGTCGCCGGGGACGGCGAAGGTGTCGCAGACGCCGAGGCCGTTCTTGTAGCCGTTCGCGAACCAGGCCTGGCGCTGCTCGCTGGTGCCGTGGGTGAAGCTCTCCGGGTTGACCCGGCCGGCCTGCTGCTCTTGGATGTGGTCGTCGCCGACGGTGAACGCCGCGTTCAGGGCATCCGTGATCTGCGCCTCGGTCGGCTTCTTCAGGTAGGTGACGCCGTTGTCGTCCTTCAGCTTCGTCACGTCTCCGAGCCAGGCGCCGGCGTAGCAGTCGGCCTGCAGCTCGGTGCGCACGCCGTTGCTGTCGGGGCCGGTGCCGTTGTTCGGGTACTTGTCCATCGTGCCGGTGATGTTCTGGATGTGGTGACCCCATTCGTGACCCACGATGTACAGCTGGGCGAGCTCACCGGCAGAGGCGCCGAACTGATCCCGCATCAGCTGGAAGAACGTCGGGTCGATGTAGACGCCCTGCTCGGGCGGGCAGTAGAACGGTCCGACGGCGTTCGAGGCCGTGCCGCACTGGGTGGAGGTCGCACCGTCGACCACGGTCATCGTTGGCGCCTGGTAGCCGTCGAATTTCTGCGTCCAGTAGTCGTCGAGCAGCACCTGGGCACCTGCCATGCGGCAGTCGTCGCTGGTGTTCGCGTCCTGACCGGTGTCGCACTCTGAGAGCGCCTCGCCGCTGGAGGCGGGCTCGTTCCCGCCACCGGGCGCTCCGCCGACCAGCCCGGTGAGATCGGGACCGCCGAGCATGGCGACGACCAGCGCGACCAGGCCGAGCACGCCCACGCCACCACCAGCGATCGCGGCGCCCCGCCCGCGGCGGCGCGTGGTGTTGCCCGAGATGTCGGCATCCGGATTGAAAGTCATGCTGAAAAGGTAGCGCTCCGCGGGATCCGACGACGAGGGCTTGACGAATCGGCGCGCACCCCTCATCCGGCCTGGAGGCGGGGCATAAGCTCAGGGCATGGCGACGACGATCACGATCACAGGTGCCGGCGGACAGATCGGCTACGCGCTGCTGTTCCGCATCGCGGCGGGAGACATGCTCGGGCCGGACGAGCACGTCAGGCTGCGTCTGCTCGAGATCCCGCAGGGGCTGCGTGCCGCCGAGGGGGCGGCGCTCGAGCTGCAGGACGGCGCGTTCGGGCTGCTCGACGACGTCGAGGTCACCGATGACGCCGAGATCGCATTCGACGGGGCGAACCTCGCGCTTCTCGTCGGCGCCCGTCCGCGCGGGCCCGGCATGGAGCGCGGCGACCTGCTCGCTGCGAACGGCGGCATCTTCGGCCCGCAGGGGCGCGCGATCGCCGCGGCCGCGGCATCCGACATCCGCGTCACGGTCGTCGGCAACCCCGCCAACACGAACGCGCTGATCGCGGCCTCGTCGGCCGACGGCGTTCCCGCCGAGCGGTTCACCGCCCTCACCCGGCTCGATGAGAACCGCGCCCGGGCGCAGCTCGCGCAGACGCTCGACGCTCCCGTCGCCCGCGTGCGCCGGGTGCCGATCTGGGGCAACCACTCGGCCACGCAGTTCCCCGACATCTCGCACGCGACGATCGACGGCGAGCCGGTCGCCGAGCGCCTGACCGCCGCGGTGGGTGATGTGCGCGCCTGGCAGGAGCAGACCTTCATCCCCCGGGTGGCCAAGCGCGGCGCAGAGATCATCGAGGTGCGCGGTTCGTCGTCGGTGGCGTCCGCGGCGAGCGCGACGATCGATCACGTGCGCGACTGGGTGCACGGCACCGAGGAGTGGACCAGTGCCGGCGTCGTCTCGCACGGCGAGTACGGCGTGCCGGAGGGGCTGGTCTCGTCGTTCCCGGTGCAGTCGATCGCCGGCGAGTGGCGCATCGTCGAAGGGCTCGAGCTGGATGCCTGGGCTCGGGCACGCATCGACGCCTCGGTGGCCGAGCTGGTCGACGAGCGCGAGACGGTGCGTTCGCTCGGGCTGATCTGAGCGCCGGCTCCGCACCCCGGAGTCAGGCGGCCCCAGACGCGGTGCTCGGGCAGAATGGATGCCGGAGGTGCGGCGATGACCGATGCGATGAACCCGAACGGCGGCGAGGCCGAGATTGCGCTGACCAGTCCGCTGCATCTGCCGCATGCGGCCGCGAACTGCCCGAAGTGCCTGGCGAACGACGATCACGGCTGGTGGTCGGCGCGGCCGGAGGGGACGCGTCTGGTCGGGCTCGTCGTCGCGCGCGACGGCATGCCGTCGGTGACCCAGCAGCGCGACGACCTCACGCGCTTCGGTGTGCCGATCGAGGGGTTCCGCCACCCCGCTCCCGAGATCCTGGAGACCTGGGGCGACCGCCTGGCACGCCTGATCGACACGCTGCGACCGGGGGACGTGCTCGTGGTCGCGAACGTGCACGCGCTGGGCCGCGATCGCGACGAAGAGTCGCGCACGATCTCCGAGCTGCGTCGGCGCGGGATCATGGTCAAGGTGCTCGGGCATCACGCCCGGCACCTGGCCGACGCGCCCCACTGAACGGGTCGCTGTCAGCCCTTCGCGGCCAGCAGCTGCTCGCGCAGCGACGGCGCACGCTCGCTCGCGAAGCACGCGGCCGCCACGAACTCGTCGAACAGGGCGCACATCATGTTCTCCAGCTCGCCGAGCGGGGTCGAGAAACGCGCGAGCAGCATCTGCTTCGTCCCGGGAACGGGGATCCAGTAGTCCGCGATCAGTCGGAGCGTGCCGTCGGCCTCGCTGCCGTCGGCGACGGACTCGGTGCGGTGCGTGCGCAGTGCCGGAACACCGGGACCGCGCACCTCGGCCATCGACGCGTGCGCCGCGGGATCGAGCTCTTTCAGGCCCTCGGCCATGACCGCGAGAACGGCTTCCGGTGCGGTGCCGATCGCCGGGCTCATCCGCAGGTCGGTGGGCTCGAAGACGAGCAGTGTGACCGGCAGCGGCGCACCGAGCGCGATCTCGGTCGAGAACATGATCGCCCGGATGTCACCACGGGAGCCCGCGGCCACGGCATCCTGCAGCTGCTGTCGCACCCGCGCCCGCTCGGGCGCGCGGTCGTCGGCCGGGCCGACGGACTCCTTCGCTATGCGGCGGATGGATGCCGTGGCTGCCGCAGCGCTCGACAGATCGACCGAGTACCACCGCCCTGGCAGCCGGAATCGCAGTTCCGGCACGCTCACTCCGGTTCCGTCCACTCCCCGTAGCGAGCGCGCATGTCGGTGAGGCTCACTCCGCCTTGTCCGGCGTCGGTGACGGTGAGCGGTTCGAGGCCCGCGGCGGCGGCTCGCAGATCGACGGGTTCCTCGTCCTCCGCCGTCGGAGCACCGGCGACGAGTTCGATCGTCGCCGGCTCCCACGGGAGCGTCTGCCAGATGGTCTCGATCACCCTGTCCAGCTCGTCGCTCGAGAAGGGCTGCACGGAATCGGTCACCAATCCCACGCTGAGCCGGTACCCGAACCCGTCGCGGGACCGC
Source organism: Microbacterium sp. nov. GSS16 (assembly GCF_028198145.1). Lineage (NCBI taxonomy): Bacteria > Bacillati > Actinomycetota > Actinomycetes > Micrococcales > Microbacteriaceae > Microbacterium > Microbacterium sp. nov. GSS16. Next base: position 491,761 of record NZ_CP116338.1, read on the forward strand.
TCGAGGGAATCGACCTCGGTGATTCTCGGCACCGCCGAGGTCAGCGCATCCGCCACGTCACCGTAATTCACGGTCGCCTCCTCTGTCTGTCCTGTTCCCGGAAGCTCTGCTCTGCACCCGGTCATCCCACCGCCGAGCACCGCACCTGCCAGCACGACCGCCAGCAGGCGTCGTGCGCCAACGCTCGAACGCATCATTCACTCCAGTGGTAGTAGGAGATGTCTGTGTAGCCATCCTGGTTGAAGAAGTCTCCGAGGCCGGGATGATCCGCCTGAACCTGCGCGAGATGCTGCTGGTAGGTGGCGGAGTACTTCGCCGCGCTGTGTGCTTCGGTGTCGACTCCGAGAACCGGGTTGGGCACGGGTGGGTCCACACGGATCGACGTCCAGTTCGACCCGTGCTCGACGCTGTCGAAGTCTCCGGCGATGGCATCCAGGCGCGGCACGGGGTCGCCGTTGTGCTGGACGGAGACGACGTCGATGTCGCTCGGTATGGGCATGTGGTCGATCGGTGCGCCGGATGCCACGACGGCCCGCCAGTTGTAGTCCGAGTTGTACGCCGCCAGATGACCGGCCATGATTCCGCCCTGGCTGAACCCGACGAGCATGACAGGGTCATCCGGACCGACTCCGGCCTGGTCCATCGCCTCGAGCACGGCCCGCTCGTACTGGGTCTGCAGCGCCGGGGTGAGCATCAGCGCCAGGTTGCTGTCGAGATCGTTCACCGCGCCCTGGTCGCCGAATCGTGAGAGCCACTCCTGCGTGCTGGGCAGTGTCACCGTGTAGTACCAGCCGTCGGGACCGAGAACCTTCGTGATCTTGATCACCGAATCGGTCTCGCCGCCCAGCCGGTCGACCTCGCCGGTTCCGTCGAGGACGTTCGCGAGGGTCGGGTGATCAGGGATCACCTTCTTCTTCGCATGCCGGTACGGGTCGGTGCGGCTCACGTCCGGCGTGCCCTTGACCACATCCGACAGGACGCTCCAGATCAGGAAGGCTGCGAGCACGCCGGCGATGACGGCGCCGATGATGAGACCGATGGTGCCGAACAGCGCTCCGATGGCCACGACGAGCAGCAGCACGACGAGCGCGCCGAGGATGGCGACGACCGTGTCGGCGATGCTCTTGAGCAGGTCGACGACGTCCTGCAGGAAGTCGCCGATCCACTCCCCGATCCCGGCGAGGAAGTCGCCGATGTCGGAGAAGAAGTCGCCGACGCCGTCCCAGAATCCCTCGTTCGTGGCGGCGATCGCCGCATCGATCCGACTGATCGCTCTCTCCGCGGCCTCGTTCATCGCCTCGCGGGCGGCGTCGATCCGAGCCCGCGCCGCGCCGACCGCGGCGGCTGCGTCGTCGGCCGCGCGCTGCGCGCCCGGCACCCGGTCGGTGAGGGACGGCGCGGGGTCATCGGCCGCGCTCACCTGGTCGGAGAGATCCGCCAGCGCGCGGTCGGCGCGTCCCTGAGCGAGCAGGGCATCGTCGAGGTCGTTCTGGGCTCGCTCTGCATCGTCGTGCGCGGCGGTGAGTGCGACGGCGTATTCGGTGATGGCGTCTGCCGTGCCCTTGTACCGCGGATGGATCCGCTCGAGCTGCGACGAGATCTCCTCGTTCTGCTCGTGCAGAGCGCGAACGGCCTCCCCTTCATCGTCCGCGACGATGCCGCGCAGCTCCTGGATGACGTCGAGGATCACCTCGGCGGAGGAGACGAGGTCGGCCGCGCGTGAGGTGAGCTCGGCCGGATGCCCGGGAAGAACACTCATGACCTACCCCTCCCCTTCCTGAGCCATCTTCGCGTCGAGATCCCGGAAGGTGTCGACGATGGCCTGCATGAACTCGGCCTGCGAGCGCAGGTTGTCGCGCAGATCCTCACGGGCGATGTCCCACTTGCCTCCGAAGTCGTCGATGGTGCTGGCGAGGCCGCCGTGACCGGTGAGGCCGCCGATGTCACCGGCGAAGCGCTCGGCCTCGTCGAACGTGGTCGCAAGCGTCTTCGCCGTGTGCGCGGTCGATTCCAGCCGCGCGAGGTCCATCCTGACGTCGGTCATCGCGCGTCACCGCCCCGGCGCTCGTCCCGGCCGGCCTGGCTTTGCGCCGCCGCGGCACGCAGGTGACGCCCGAGTGCGGCATCGGCCGCGCGCACCTCGGCGCGCAGAGCAACGGCATCCTGCGCTGTTCGCGGAATGCGCACGCGCAGTCCGGCCAGCGCCGTCCGCAGGTCGTCTTCAGACATCTCGCCCCCTCCGGCATCGGTCCTCACTTCGCGCCTCGACGCTACTGGAGCGAGCATCCGGCAGTCGATGGGCATTACTCCCCACTCCGGCAGGTCGGGTTCACCGCTCGAGCAGCTCGCGCAGGCCCACACGCATCGCGGAGCCCTGAGGGGCGTCGGTCACGGCGTGCTCTCCGGATCGGGTCGAGCGTGAACAGGGTGCCCAACGGTGCTGTAAGCGCCTGCTCCACCGGAGCGCTCACGCCGAGGATCGCCAGCACCGCCAGCACCGCGGTGGAGCCCTGCCGTGCTGGGCTCGACCTGCGCCGGGTGAGGATCTCGGCGACCGCCGCGCCGTCGCTGCCGAACGTCGCCGCGAGGTCGGGATGCTCCGGGAAGGCCACCGCCTCGAGCATCCCGAGCCTCGGCTCCTCGGCGGCCGAGCGCGCGCGTGCCCAGGATCGTGCATCCGCATGAGTGAGCGTCATGATGCGGTCAGGCTACCGACCCACGTGTCGGCGTGTCCCATGCACACAGAGTAGGGGCCGCAGACCCGAAGGAGGGGCCGACGGCGAACCGTCGACCCCTCCCCGGAAAGCAGAACTCAGCCGCCGGCGAGCTGCTGATCCAGGTCCTGGATCGCGCGCATCATGCCCAGCAGTGACTCCGACATGTCATTGATGCCGTCCACCGCGGTCTTCAGACCCGTGGTCAGCTCACCGTAGCCCTCACCGAACTTGCCCGACGCGTGCTGCGTCTTGAAGTCCTCACCCAGCAGCGTGTCCACCTGCCCCTTCAGGGTGTCCAGCTGACCCTGAATGTCATCACGAGCCTGCGACAGCGACGACGCCACCTGCTCCATCTCCGCATAAGACGCACCGAAATCGGCCATCGTCCACACCTCCGCTAAATCGATCGAACCGGACCACCCCGGCCCGACACCACCAAACTACAAGCCCCCACAAGCCGCAGTCGATGGGGACAACTCCCCATCACCGCACCGCCCGTCGAGCTGCCGTCTCAACGCAGCTGAACAGAGGCGAAGAGCGCGGAGATATCCTGCTCCGCCTGGTACAGCGCAACGCCGTCCTCGACGAACACGTCCATGAGCACGAGCGTCCCGGCCCGCCGTCCGATCTGCCGTCGCAGCGCGATGCTCTCCTCCCCCAGGGGGAGGATGAGCACGCAGTCGAGCGCCTCCTCGAACGGGGAGCCCGCGATCGGCGCGATCCCCTGCACCAACCCACCCACCCCCAGCTGCGCGAAGGATTCGAGCGGCTCTGCACTGAGGGAGTCGTCGAGCTCGACGGCAGTCAGGTGCGCGACCACGGCGGTACGCCCGATCGACGGCATCCACCAGAACCGCTCCTGCACGCCCGGAAGCGGGGGGTCCGCGCGCACCAGGGCGAGCGCGCTCTCGGCGATGGCGGTGCGCACTGCGGCGGGCGCGCCCTCGGCGGCCCGGTCCTGCGCGACCTCGGCTGCCCAGGCCAGATCGTCAGCGAGATCGTTGAAGGGGAAGGCCACCGGCAGAGTCAGCCAGGCTTCCTGGTCCGGCTGCACTCTGAAGCCGCTCACTGCCGCCATCGGAACGTCTCCACGATCGTGTCGCTGAGTTCCGCCAGACCCGCGACGAGAGCGGGATCGGTCTCGTCGAGCGTGGTGATCGAGACCGAGATGATCATCCCGCGCCCCTCGCCCTGCCCGGGCAGCGGGATGCCGTAGTCGATCTGGCGCCCGATGACCTCGGCGAGCTCCTCCTTGCCGCGCCGCTCGCTGTCTGCGCGCAGGATTCGCCCGATGACCGTGTCGAAGGCCTCGACGCGGCCGTGGGCCATCCCGCGGAACGACGACTCGAAATCGCTTCCCGCCTGCGCCACATGCTGGATCAGCGCGAACGACATCGGCAGCGGGGCGGAATCGTCGTGAGTCGTGTCGGGAAGGTAGATGGCTCCGACCCGGCGGCCCTGCAGCTGCTTCCACTGCTGGTTGATGAGCATCCGCGCCTCGACGTCGAGGTCTGGTCGTCCGAGGGCGCGGATCTGTGCGGACAGGCGCGATGTGAGCGCCTTGCGACCTTCGTCATCGACGAAGTACCGGGTCCAGCCCGGCGGGAAGAGGATGCTGAACCCCCCGGGCTGCTCGTCGGTCATGCTTCGTCGTCCATCCCCGACCACAGCGGCAGACCCTGCCGTGCACGTCGGCGATCCGACATCAGGGCGAGGGTGCCGGCTGTGACGAGCAGGGCGAGCAGAACCGCAGCGTCGGTGAACGCCGCTGCCCACCGCAGCGAAAGGTCCGCTCCCGACCCCTCGGGCAGCGCCCACGCGAAGAAGAACGAGGCGATGGTGGCCGCGGCGGTCGCCGAGAAGGCGCCGACGACGCGACCGGCGTCGTCCACACGCGACAGCATGAGGACGACCACCGCGAGCAGGACGCCGATGACCGAGAGCGTCAGCATCAGCCACCCCGGAAGGGAGAACAGCGGGAAGTCCACGGCGGCGTCCCAGATGGGCGAACCGTGAACACTGACCTGACCCCCGGCGAGCAGAAGGGAGCCGAGCAGATACACGATGAGCACAGCGGCCTGCAGCATCCTCAGCAGCAGGTAGAGCGTAGTGATTCTCTTCTGCAGACGGGCGCGGGCTGAAGACATATCCCCTAACCTACGGCCTCTCACCACGGTGCCGTGGCAGCGCCGTATCCGGTCAATCCGGCAGCCCCGGTCCAGGACACCGCGTTGAGGAACTGAGTGAACTTTCCCGGCAGCTGAGTGGCGGTCTGCGTCACGAACTGCTGCACGGCAGGATTGGAGCCCCACCCCGAGCCCTTCATGGTCGTCAGGAACCGCTGGATCTGCTGGACTTCGGGGCCGCCGTTGGCGATGGTGCGCAGCGGGTTGACGAACATGCCCGGCTTGGGCAGTCCGCTCATCGAGCGGATGGGCGCGGCGAGCCACTGGAACGGTGTTCCCCAGGTCGACGGATGCAGCAGTCGAACACGCGGCAGTCCCGAGCGGATCACCGAGGTCACTACGCCCCGCCCGCCTTTGACGACTGCGCTCAGCGCGGGAACGCCCTTCGAGAGCGCTCTGCCGATGCCGAACGGCAGCAGCCCGAGAGCCGCGAGCCCCACATCGCCGAGGGTGGCACGGCCGTCGGCCCACTTGAGGGCGGTGAGCCCGAGGCTGAGAAGCGTGAGCCCGAGGACCACCGCCGCCAGCAGACCGGTGAACGGCGCGCCGATGATCAGTGCCACGACGGTGAGCACGACGAGAACCACGGAGATGACCGTGAGCAGGTCGTCGACGACGCCCCAGAATCCGTCGCCGTTGTCGGCGGCATCCATCGCCTTCTGCACGCCCGCGACGGCGTCGTCGTAGGCGTCCGACCACTCCTCGAACACGTGGTCGAAGCTGCGCCACTGACTGTTCCGCTCGTTTTCGGCGCTGTTCAGCGAGGTCTGCGCGGACGACGCGGCGCCGGAAGCCGCATCCTTGTCCTCCTGGCTCGGCTCGTCCTCCCAGGGCCACTGGTGCTCCACCGACGCCAGCTGGCGGTCAGCAGATTCCTTGGCCTCCAGAGCGGTCTGATATTCGTTCTCGGCCCTCTCGACCTCATCCTGGTGCAGCGAGAGCCAGTTCTGGGCCTTCCTCAGGGCGTCGGCGTAGGTGCGCAGCGCCTTTCCGGTTCCTTCGTAGCGGACAGCGGCGTCGGAGAGGTCTGCGGAGGAGTCCTTGGCCATTTCCGCGAGCTTGTCGGTGCCCTTGCTCTTGTGGATGCTGGAATCACCCACCTCGACGAGCATCTCCGCGGTCTCGTCCATCGTGGTGGCGAGCTCGACGAATGCCTGACCGTCGGCCCAGATCGTGCCGGGTTCGCCCTCCAGCGGACGCAGCTCATTCGAAGTGAAAGGTGACCTCATTGCGCCGTCGCCTTTCCGACAGAGACCCCGGTCGTGCTTGTCGGCGTCTCCAAGTCAGCAGCGGTGTTCGTATCCCATTCGTCCCAGCCGTCGATGATGCCGGTGAGCTGCTTGAGGATCTCATCGAGGTTCTTCTGCAGCTTGCCGCGGTTCGACTTCCAGTCGGACTCGAAATCCGAGACGCGGCTTCTCAGCTCGGAGCGGCCGTCGGGCTTGCCGATGGCCTGTTCGAGCTGGTCGTTGGTGGCGGCTGCGGCCTCGAACGCGTCGACGGACTCCTTCAAACCACTCTTGGTCTTCCGGAGCCTCTCCAGGTCCAGCATGATGTCGACCACTTCTGCAGTCCCTCCGTGTCATTCGAACGAGGGACCGGACGTCGCCCGGCCCCTCCGCGTGGTTCGTGCGGGTTCAGCCGCCGGCGAGCTGCTGGTCGAGGTCCTGGATCGCGCGCATCATGCCCAGCAGCGACTCGGACATGTCGTTGATGCCGTCCACCGCGGTCTTCAGACCCGTGGTCAGCTCACCGTAGCCCTCACCGAACTTGCCCGACGCGTGCTGCGTCTTGAAGTCCTCACCCAGCAGCGTGTCCACCTGCCCCTTCAGAGTGTCCAGCTGACCCTGAATGTCATCACGAGCCTGCGACAGCGACGACGCCACCTGCTCCATCTCCGCATAAGACGCACCGAAATCGGCCATCGTCCACACCTCCGCTAAATCGATCGAACCGGACCACCCCGGCCCGACACCACAAACCTACAAGCCCCCACAAACGCCCGTCGATGGGGACAACTCCCCATCCCCGCCCGGACGCCGAAACCGGCAACAGGTGCAGGTTTCGACAGAGAAGGGGGCGGGGGATCAGCGGCGGGGCACGACGCCCGAGATGTCGATCTCGCCGTCGTAGCTCATCCATGCGAGCCACGCGGCAGGCGTCATGGCGCGCGCCTGAGCGAGGGCGTCCGGATCGACTCGCTCTCGGAGGTCGTCCAGCCCCGCGGTCCACGCGGTCGCCACGGCGGGTTCCGACTTCACGGACGATGCCCATTCCGCGTCGCGGCGCATCTGATGCCGATCGTCTGCACCCGAGCGCTTCGCCGCACGGTCTGCCGGATCGGCGGGGCCGCGGCGCACGCCGTCGCTGCGCACGGCGAGCCCGATGATCAGCAGCTCGATGACGGCGGTCATCGGCACCCACCACGCGATCGCCTCAGACGAGAATCCGCGCTCATCGGCCGATCCCGCCGCGAGGCGGAACACCAGCATGCCGACGCAGACGAGCCCGACCAGCACAGACAGGGTTTCTCCGACACGTGCGCTCTGATGATCGGGCACCCGCAGGAGCAGCACGATCATCAGGGCGGGAACGGCGATCGCTCCGGCGGCCAGCGCCACCGTTCCGCCCAGCTCGGGGTTCAGGAAGGCGTTCTTCCGGTCTGACGGCCCGAACATGACCGCCGAGACGAGCGCGGCGGTCAGGCCGATTCCGAGCAGCGTTCCCCAGACAGCCCGGAGCGCGGATCCGGTTTCCCGCAGCACCGGGGGAGTTGCGGATGCCGGCTGCTGAGCGCTCATCGCCGAGACGGCGGATCTGCGGCGCTGATGGATCGACCACAGCCTCGCGAACAGCGCGGACGCCGCCTGCGGACGCACCTCCATGGCGTTGACCGCTGCCTGCCCGATCTCTCTGACGTCCGTGTCCTCCCCCTGCAGACGCACGACCGGCTTCATGACTGGGCCTCCGCATCATCGATGATCCAGGTGACGGTGGAAGCCATCGCGTCGAAGATCATCCGCACGGCCACGGCGTACTCGTCGTCGTCGGGAGAGTCCGCGCCGATGACGGTGCTGCCCGTGAGCATGAGCGCGCGTCGTCGGTTCGTTCCAGGCACGGGTGTGACGTAGATGCTCTGCGCGCGGTGCGTCTCGTCGTCGAGGCCGGGCCTCCGCTCGTGCCAGCGGATGATCCGTCCGCCGGGGTCGAGCATGCAGCCGGTCGCGGCACCTCAGCGCGTGCCAGCAACGACTTCTCTTCTGTGAGCCAGTCGGCCAGGGAAAAGCTCGCCGCAGTCGAAGCAGAGGCTCGCAGGCGCGATGCCGCTCTCCAAATATCCGCACGTGCAAGACCGACCCGCCGCACGCCGAAGTTCGGCTTCTCTCACCCCAGCACCTCCCCTTCGACCAGTGGCAGCTGCACCGTCACCTGGCGCCCCGCCTGCACGAAGATGCCTCGGCCCTCGGAGAAGTCGGTGCGCTTGACCTTGGGGAAGGGCACCTTGAACACGGCGTCGCCGTCGAACGAGTCGGGCTTGAGGATGATGCCCTTGCGGCCCGCCTTGAAGTCGCCGATGAACCCGAAGCCGCTGGTGACCTGCGTCACGTCGGCATCGCCGACGAGGAAGTGATCGCTGCGGTTGATGGCCTGGAACAGCGCCTTCATCTCGCGCTCGGCGGGGCTGTCGGCGAACTGCGGCACGTCCTCCACGACGATCATCACGCGCACGGGAAGGGTGTCATCGGCGACCAGCTCGGTGATCTCCTTGGCGAGCTCCTTGGCATCGTCGGGTGTCACGGCGCTGCGCGTCCAGTCGGCGTACTCCTTGAGCTGCGAGCGGCGTCCTCCGAAGTGGAACAGCTTCACGGCCGGGTCGAAACGCCGCATCGAGGTGACCATCGCCTTGAGCGCGTTCGTCTTCCCCGCCAGCGGCGGCCCCGCCACCACGAAGGTGCCGACCGGGTCGAAATCGCGCGCCGACAGGGTATCCTCGGCGACGCCGAGCACGGGGAACTCGCCCACGCGCTCGGGGAGGTCGCGAACCGACAGCCGGGTCGGCAGGGCGCCGATCTCGGCGACCTCGCGAGCCCCCGCCGCGCGCAGGTCCGCCGCCAGCTTCTCGAGCAGCTTGGTCTGCTCGGCGACGTTGGGGGTTCCGCCCAGTGTCGCGATCTGCGTCTCCAGCCCGTCCACGATGGCGCGTCCCGGAGCGGAGCGCTCGTCGAGCACGTCCTTCGGCGCGTTGAGCATCGCATACGCCGACTCGTCGGCAAGACGAAGCACCACGCGTCGCGACACGTTCGCGCTCACTGCCGTCGGGACCGATCCTGACCGGTCGGCGGTTGCGACCACATGCACGCCCAGCGGGCGACCCTCGCCGAGGATCCGCATGAACGTCTGGTAGAACGGCATCCGCGCGGTCGTCGACTCCCACTCCGAGCGGAACTGCGGGAACCCGTCGATGAGGAAGAGGATGCGCGACTCGTCGCGTCCGGTGATCTCCCGGTACTCGGTGAGGCTCGCCGCGTTCGCGGCGCTGAAGCGCTTGCCCCGGTCATCGAGCACCCGCGCCAGCGAGCGCAGGATGCGCTGCACGCGCTCGGCATCATCGCCCGCGATGATCGACCCGACATGCGGCAGCACCTCGAGGCTGCGCAACGACCCCGAGCCGAAGTCGAGGCCGTACACCTCGACGCTGCTCTTCGGATCGTGCCCGGCGGCGATGGCCAGAGTGCGCAGCACGGTCGACTTGCCCGAGCCGCTCGTACCGTAGACCAGCAGCGAGCCGTCCTTATCGGGCACGAAGTAGGTCGGCTCCTGCAGCTGGCGCGCGGGCACGTCCATCTTGCCGAGCAGGATCTCGCCGTCGCCGCGCAGCGGCAGGTCGCGCAGGTCGACGGCCTGCTCGAGGTCGTCGAGCCAGGGTCGGCGCGGCGCCGGGATGCCCGCCTGCGCGGACGCCTTCACCAGGGTCGCGACGATGCGCTTCTGATCGGTGGGTCCGAGGTCCTCGTCGTGGGAGTCGGACTCGGGGGCCTGCTCGGCCTCCCAGAGCTGGGTCGATCCGAAGCGCAGCTCGGCGACCTTCACCTCGGCGACCTGCACCTCATCGGTCGTCCAGCCGCCAGCGTACGCCGACTGGAAGGGCACGAGACGCCCCGGCCCGGTCTTGGCGATGCCGCGACCGGGGATCGACGGCGGGAAGGATGCCGCGATCGGGTCGTCGACGACGTCCTTGGAGTCGGACTCGTCAGCCATGCGCAGCGCGACGCGCAGGTTCGTGTTGGCGCGCAGGTTGTCTTTGATGACGCCGGCGGGCCGCTGGGTGGCCATGATCAGGTGGATGCCGAGCGAGCGCCCGCGCTGGGCGATGTCGACCACGCCGTCCACGAACTCGGGCACCTCTCCGGCGAGCGCAGCGAACTCGTCGATCACGAGCACGAGTGCGGGCGGGGTGTCGGGGTCGCGGCGCTTCTCGAGCTCGAGCAGGTCCTTCGCCTTCTTGCGGTTGAAGAGGTGCTCGCGGTGGTGCAGCTCGGCGCGCAGGCTGGTGAGCGCCCGCCGCACGAGGTGCGGGCTGAGGTCGGTGACCAGGCCGACCGTGTGCGGCAGGTCGACGCAGTCGGCGAACGCCGAACCGCCCTTGTAGTCCACGAACAGGAAGGTGACGCGATCGGGGCTGTGCGCGGCGGCCATGCCGAGCACCCACGCCTGCAGGAACTCGCTCTTCCCCGCGCCCGTGGTGCCGCCGACGAGGGCGTGCGGGCCCTGCGTGCGCAGGTCGAGCGTCATGGCATCCGTCTGCGCCTGGCCGATGATCGCGCGAAGGTTGCCCGCCTTCTTCAGCCGCGACTGCGGGGCGCCCGAGCGGTCGATGATCGTGTTGTTCTGCCGCCAGCGGTCGATGACCGCGGTCGGGTCGGATGCCACCTCGCCGCCGACCAGGGAGAGGAACATCACCGAGTTCGGGATGTCGGAGGAATCCTCGACGACCGTGCTCGAGTCGACGACAGGCGCGAGGCGCTTCGCGAACATGGTCATGTACGCGTGCGAGACGCCCTCGACCTGCACGCCGGTGTACGAGACGCCGTTGCGGACGGTGCCGACGCGCGCGTTCTCGAGTCCGCCGGTGACGTCGACGAAGCTGCGGCACGCAGCCGGCAGCGCTTCGACCACCGGTGCGACGAAGAGCCCGTAGACACCGACGTCGGCGCCCCCTTCGAGGATCTGGGTGAGCCGGGCCCGGTCGACGGGCGCGTCGTCGGTGATGATGACGAGCACCGCGGTCTGACCGGGGAAGCTCGCCTCTTCGGCTGCTCTCTTCACGTCCGTGCCGAACAGGGTCGGATCCCAGTCGTCGCCGTAGGGAGGGCGAGGAGCGGATGCCGCCTTCGCCCGTCGCATGACGAGCTCTTCCAGCCCGTTCAGCAGCGCGGCGCCCGTCGACGCCGAGTCGGCCAGCGGCACGTCCTTGAACGGGTTGCGCTCACTGGAGGTGTGCGGCAGCCACTTCAGCCAGTCCAGCTCGTTCGCCCAGCCCGGCTCGGTGATCGCCACCGTGACGAGCTCGTTGGGCGAGTGCATGCCGAACAGCTGCACGGCGAGACCGCGCAGGGCGTCGCTCGCCGACGAGGTGGGACCTGCCACACCGATCGAGCCGACGCTCTGCAGCGACTCGAGGATCGGCACGTCGCTGATCATCCGGTACCGGTCTTCGAGCCGGTCGACGCGCTCGACGTACTCGACCAGCGCCTCGGGCACCTCCGCGCGTTTGACCTTGGTGCGCGATTCGTCTTCGCAGGTGCCAAGGCGGACGGCGAGGAAGTTCCAGTGCTCGGGTCGCCGGGTCCACAGCATGGGCCCCAGGCGCATCGACTCGTCGAAGACGATCGCCACGGCCGGCACCTCCGCCTGACGCACCTCGCGTTCGCGCGGCTGGGCGTGGTAGAGCTTCTCTTCGAGGCGCTCGAACTGCTCTTCGAACGACTCCACCTCTTTGCGCAGGCGCTGACCGAGGTTGGTCTTCTGCGAGATGAAGTTGCCGAACATCATCATCGGCGACATGACCATGATCAGCAGCGAACGCGGGTTGTCGAAGATGAAGAACATCGCCGCGCCGAGCAGAATCGGCGCGATCAGCATCGGCCAGGGGAAGAGCCGCTGCACCTGATCCTTCGGATAGCGCGGCTCGTCGAGGTCGGCACCGGTGTAGCGCTCCTCGACGCGCGGGCTGCGGTTGAACAGCAGCGCCCCGCCGCGCTCGAGCACGGGATCGGCGGCAGCCGAGCCGTCGTAGTCGCTGACCAGGTGCACGACCAGCTCGCAGTCGCCGAGCGTGAACTTCTGACCGGGGATGACGCGCAGTCGCTGCACGAGACCGCCGTCGACGAGGATGCCGTTCGCGGAGTTCAGGTCGACGATCTCGACGAACGTGGCTGCCACCTCGATGCGCGCATGCCGCTTCGAGACCAGCGGGTCGGAGAGCACCACGTCGTTCGCGGTGTCGCGGCCGATGAAGAAGTGCCCCACCGGCAGAGGGAACTCCTGCCCGGCGGCCGGCCCCGAGACGACGGTCAGCAGGGCAGCCGCGCGGCTCGACAGCATGGTCGTGGCGGCGCGGTTGGGGCCGAGGTTCACGACCTCGGCGAGGAACCCCGAGCCGACCGGCGCGTCGCCGATCAGCAGGTCGGGGTTGAGCGTGACGAGCTCATCGCTGGTCGGCGGGGCGACGGAGAGGCTCAGCACGTCGCCGCCGGATGCCGCCACGGAGCGCAGCGGGTCGGTGCCGGCGATCTGCCCAGCCACATCGGCGACCGTCGCCGTGGAGTCCGCCATGACCACGATGTCGGTCAGGGGGGCACCCGGGCGCCGCAGCGTCAGCTTGATTCTCATCGGTTCTCCTGATTGTCGACTGTCACACCCGCTCGACGGTCAGCGTGCGGTCGCCGAAGCGCACCACGTCGCCGACCTGCACGGGTGCCGGGTCGCCGGGTGTCAAGGGCAGTTCGGAGCCGTCGCGGGCGATGGCACTGCCGTTCGTGGATCCGCGATCGATGACGAGCACCCCTCGGCGTGCCGGGAGGATCGCCAGGTGGGTCTTCGAGACGGATCGGGTGTCGTCGGCCACGGCGACGAGCTGCACGGCGCCCTCACCGGCGACCGGCGCCGGCGCCCGGCCGATGAGTGTGGCGCCGCGCACCTCGACCCGGCTGCCGTCGTCGAGTCGCAGCACCGCGCGCACCGCCGGGGTCGCGGCTGCGGACGCGGCGGGCTCAGGCGCCGCGGGTTGAGCAGGCGCCGCTGCGGGTGCCGACGCAGCCGGTGCAGGTGCAGCCGGTGCAGGTGCAGCCGGCGCGGACGCGGTCGGCGCAGCGGGCGCGGCGGGCGCGGAGGATGCGACGGGCGCGGGGGATGCGGGCGCGGCGGGGCTCGGCGCCGGTTCCGCGGAGCGGGCCGCGCCCGGCGTCGCGGGGGATGCGCCTCTCGGGGCGAAGGAATCGAGCAGCTGACCGGCCACGAGAGGGGGCGGCACAGCATCCACCATCGCGCCAGGCGCGACGACGGGAGCGAACGGCGTCTCACGCGATGGCGTGGCCGGGACGGCGGGCGCGGCCGGCGACGCACCGGCCGCGGGCTGGGGCGCCGACGTCCTGCGGTGCGCGCCGATCACCCCACCCGACAGCCGCCCCGACGGCGTGTACTCGGCGGGGGCGTCGCGCTCGACAGGCGTGGCCAGGGAGGGAAGCGCGGGGCCGCGCGCGTGCTCGGTGATCCGCACCGACTTGCGGGCGATGCGCATGCGCTTCACGTCGTACGGGTTGAGTCCGCGGCGCACGTCGACCATCCACGTCGCACCGGCCTGGTCGACCCAGCTGCGGCCGCGGCGTTCGGAGTCGAAGAACGGCGAGAGCGCGATCACCAGAAGCGGGCCGAGCAGCGGCAGCAGGAAGGTCAGTGACAGCACGAGGTAGCGCACGACCGCTCCGCGCCAGAAGCCGGGGCGCTCGAGGGTGCGCACGTTGACCGTCCGCAGACCGAAGATGGCCTTGCCCGTGGTCACACCCTTGCGACCGAGCAGCACGAGCTGCACGACGATGAACACGGTGGCGAGCACGTTGCCGATCGCGAGTGCGACGATCGGCCAGACCAGTGCCCCGTCGGCCAGCATGGTCGCCGCATCAGCGTCGCCGGCGACGATCTCGCCGAGTGCGGGCGTCGCCACCAGCAGCGCCGGCAGGGCGAACAGCACGAGGATGAGCAGCTCGATCAGGGTGGCAAGCGTCCGGCGCCCGAAAGGCGCGGGCAGCAGGCCGAGCGAGGCGGCGTACGCGGGGTCGGGATGCCCGGAGGCGTCGAGCCCTTCGATCTGCTTCTCGCCGTCGTCGATCTCCCAGATCAATCCAGCTCTCCTTCGGGTTCGCTCTGGGGCGCGTCCAGCATGGCGAGGTCGTCTCGCGTCACCAGCCGTGAGGCCACCGCGTGCTCCACGAGGCGGGCGCGCCGGTTGGTGGCGAAGCTGCGCTGCCCGCCGCGCATGCCGGGCACGCCGATCCGGTCGAGCTTGTCGCACACGTTGTCGAGCTTGCGGTTGAAGCGCGTCACCGTCCAGCCCAGGCGCTCGGCCGCCTTCGCCGAGCTGGGGATCTCGCTCATCCCCGTTCCGTCGCGACGCAGCTGCGGCTCGGCCAGTGCGAGGATGAGCAGCTTCTGACTCTCGGTCAGCGGAACGGCGCCGATGGTCGACGCGCCGTCGCCCTCGGTCTCGCGGCGGATGGCGCGGAACGCCGGCTCGTCGGAGTGCACGGTCATCTCGTAGGTGGTCGGTCCCGCGGTGAAGACGATCGTCGTCCGCTCGAACACCAGAGGCAGCCGTGCGCCGGGGGCAAGCCACGCCTGCACGCCGCCGGCCGAATCGGTCACGGTGGCCGAGAGGCGGCTGCCGATGTTCGTGAGCCACCACAGACCGTCGTCATGTGCGATCTCGAGGAAGTGACGGTGCAGGAAGAGGTTGTCGTCGAGTTCGAGATCCCCCTCCCTGCCGACGGTGAACGACGTCGACGTGTCGACGGGGAAATACTCTCCTGCGAACTCCACGGTCACGGTGGTCATTCGACGCACTCCCTCACTTCCTGCGCGGAGCGGCGATCTGCACGCACCAGGCTGACCTCGATGCACGTGCGGCCGGGATGCGACCCCTCGAGGGTCACGGTCGTCTTCTCGGTGGTCTGCGCCTGCATCGTGCCGTCGAGCGTCACCTCGGCCCAGATGTACGAATCACCCTCTTCGGGGCTGGGGTTGCTCCATGTGAAGGTCACCGTGTCGCCACTGCGCGTGCCGGTCAGGTCGTCGACGGGAGGGACGATGCCCGAGATGACGTCCTGCGGCGCCGGCTCGTCATCGACCGGCGCGGCCGTCGGCCGAGCCGTGCTGAGACTGCCGCCCAGCCAGATTCCTCCGCCGACCACGATGACCACCGCGGCTGCGGCCGCCCACAGCCACGGCCCCACCCCGCGCCGGTTCGACGAGGGGGTCTCGTCCGCGAGCGCAGGGGTGGTGTGCTCGGGCGGCGCCGGCGAAGACGTGCCGGGCGCTCCGGGTGCGCTCGGCGCGCTGGGAGTGAGGATCGTCGGAGGGCGCAGCAGAGTGCGATCGTCGTCGTCAGCCGGGGCCTCGGGCGCGGCACCACGCCGCACGGTGTGCTCTTCGGCGGCCTGCGGCGCTGGGGCTTCGAATCGCGGCACCCCGAGCATCCCGCCCCCGGCGAGACGGGGCTCGGTCGCCGCCGACGGCCGGGTCGCCGCGGGTGTGTCTGGACTGATGGACTGCACCTCCCGCACGCGGGTGAGTCCGTCGTCGTCGTCGCGCAGCTCGTCGGAGGACGGATGCTCGTCGACGATGTCGATCGGGGTGACGGAGTGCGCGAGCTCGATCTGCACCTTCTGCAGAGCCCGCGCGAAAGCCACCGCGCTCGGGTAGCGGTCGTCGGGGTTCTTCGCCATCGATCGCTCGAGCGTCGCCTGGAGACTGGCCGGGGAGTCGGCGCGCGCCAGCACGGGCAGGGCCATGCGCTCGATGCGCTCAATGAGATCGGCGCTCGTGTTGCGCTCGGCGGGGCGTTCGAACGGCGAACGACCGGCGAGCAGCGTGTACACCGTGGCGCCGAGGGCGTACACGTCGGTGCGAGGCCCGCTGCGCGGCGGCTCGGCGAAAGACTCCGGCGGCGACCACGGGATCGACATGCCCGCGGCCTCGGTGACGGCACCGGTGGTCGATGCGATTCCGAAGTCGGTGAGCGCGGGCCGGTTGTACTCGGTGACGAGGATGTTCGCCGGCTTGATGTCGCGGTGCAGCACTCCTGCGCGATGCGCGGTCTCGACGGCTCCGGCCACCTGGATGCCGACACGCAGCGCTTCGGCGACCGAGAACGGTTCGCGTCGCGCCCGGGCCTGCAGGTTCGGTCGAGGACAGTACTCCATCACGAGGTACGGCCGGCCGTCACCGGCCACCCCTGCCTGGTAGATGGTGACGATCGCGGGGTGGGTCGACAGCATGGCCATCACGTTGGCCTCGTCGGTGAACTCCTGCGCGGCTCCCGTGGTGATGCGGTCGGCGAGAAGCACCTTGACCGCGACCTTTCGGCGGGGCATCTCCTGCTCGTACAGGAAGACGTCGGCGAACCCGCCCGCTCCCAGCGGCTGCAGATACGTGAAGCCGGGCAGCTGCGGCGGAGGCGACGGCGTGCGATTCATGTGAGTCCCTCGAATGAGACGGTGACCCCGTCGCCGAGATCGACGACGTCGCCGCTGAGCACGAGCGTGTGCTCGCCGGGGTGCAGCCGCACGGGGTCGGCGCCGGGGCGCATCAGGGTCGAGCCGTTCGTGGTGTGCAGGTCGATGACCACCACCGAGTCGCCCTCGGGACGGATCTCGAGATGACTGCGCGAGATGTCCTGCTGGGGGCTCTCGACGGCGACGAGGTGCGGCAGGCTGTCGCCGCTCGCACGCGTGGCGCGCGGACGGCGACCGATGATCACGGTGCGGTCGAGCGTGACGACCTGGCCGCTCGACAGGCGCGCGGAGCCGTGGCCGGCAGCGGGTGCTCCGACGGCCGGCAGCACCTCGGTCGGGGTGTCGGGCCCCGAGGTTCCCGTCGTCTGCTGAGGCGCGTCGCCTGCCGCTTCGCGCATGCGCCGCAGCTCGGCGAGCGAGATCGTCGAGCCGTCGTGGTCGCCCGCGAGCTCAGCGGGCGGGGCTGCGGGCCCCCGGGGCGCGGAATGGACGGTGGCGTCGAGCACGTCGTCCTCCGCGATCGACGGCGGGGCGGGCGCGAAGGTGTACTCCGTCGGGATCAGGGTCGGGAAGCCGGCGTCGACGCCGGAGGGATCGGATGCGGTTGTCACGGGCATCGCCTCGGTCTGCACGAGCTCGGGGTGCTCCGCGCCGCTGCCGCTCGCCTCCTCTGCCGCGTCGCCCTGTTCGGCACCCGGGGCATCAGCCGGCGCCTCGTCCGCAGACTCGGTGGCGGCCGGCGCTTCGTCCGCAGACTCGGTGGCGGCCGGCGCTTCGTCCGCAGACTCGGTGGCGGCCGGCGCTTCAGCGGCCGGCGCTTCAGCGGCCGGTACTTCGTCGGCCGGCACTTCGTCGGCCGGCACTTCGTCGACCGGCGTTCCTTCGGCCTGAGCCGCCGTCGCGAGCACGCCGGCCTGGGCGGGGAACGCCGCGTTACCGGCATCCGCCGGCTGCTGATCCGTCTTCTCTGCGGGCGCCGCGTCCTCCGGGGGTGCGACGTCACCCGCTCCTGCCTCGACCGGTTCGGCCACTCCCGGCGCCGCGGTGGCGGATGCGGCGGGCTGGTCGCCGTGGGGGAACGCGACCGACGACGCCAGCACCGTACCCGACCGCACGACCAGCGACGTGTCCGAGTGCGCCTCCTCCAGAGACACGGTGAAGGAGCGCGGGTGAGTGAAGTAGCGCTCGGTCCAGGTGCTGATCTCAGCGCCCGACACGACCTCATCGCCGTCCACCCCGGTCACGGTGACGCGAATGTCGCCGCGCACGGCGAGACGGGCGGAGTCCTCACCCAGCAGCGCGACGGCGAACGAGCCGAGCGTCGCCATCGTCCCCCCACCGAGCACATCGATG
Organism: Microbacterium sp. nov. GSS16; assembly: GCF_028198145.1. Lineage (NCBI taxonomy): Bacteria > Bacillati > Actinomycetota > Actinomycetes > Micrococcales > Microbacteriaceae > Microbacterium > Microbacterium sp. nov. GSS16. The sequence continues at coordinate 509,806 of NZ_CP116338.1, forward strand.
ACCTCGGTGAGCTGCGGAGCACCCGAGCGCATCATCTCGGTGAGGGCTGCGAGTCGCTCCGTCGGAGTGTCGCCCGGAACGGCGATCATCCCGTGCTCTTCGGCGACCACCTGCCAGCTGCCGGGTCGGTACGCGAACTGGTTCATCGAGCCCCTCCATTCCCTGATTCCCGCGGCCGGGTGTCGTCGTCGACGTCCGAGAGCACGATCGTCCCGGGTCGGGAGGCGACCGAGACGGCGTCGACGACCACGACGGTGACGTTGTCGCGACCGCCCGCCTGCACCGCCTCGGCGGTGAGCTGCGCGGCTGCACGCTGCGGATCGGGCTCGCTCTGCAGCACCTCCCGGATGCGCGCTTCGCCGATCTCGGATGTCAGGCCGTCCGAGCAGACGAGCATCCGATCGCCGCGCTCGGCGGGGAACAGCCAGAAGTCGGCGTCGCCGGTGCTGCCGGCCCCGATCGCCCGGGTGATGATGTTGCGCCTGGCGTCGTTCGGTGCGTCTTGCGGGCTCAACTCGCCCGAGTCGAGCAGCTCCTGGATGACCGAGTGGTCGACGGTGATGCGCTCCATCTCGCCGTCGGCGAAGCGGTATGTGCGCGAGTCGCCGATGTTGACGGCGAGCCAGTACCCGAGCCCGTCCACCGAGGAGATGACGACACCGCTGAGCGTGGTGCCGGCACGCGAGTCGCCGGATGTCGCGAGATGCTCGACCACCTCGCGCGCCCTGGCCAGGGTCTGACGGACATCGTCGAGGCTCAGAGCCTCCCGGCCGACGAGGGTCGCGAACTCGTCGACGACGGCCGCGCTCGCACGCTCCCCCGCCTCGTGACCGCCCATTCCGTCGGCGACGATGAAGACGGGTGCGGATGCCAGTTGCGCGTCCTCGTTGAGCACGCGACGCCGGCCGGTGTGCGTCGCCGCGCCGGAGTTGACGAGCACGGGCGCGGTCATGCGAAGCCGCCGATCGTGAGGATGCGGTCGCCGATCTCGACAGCGTCTCCCAATCGCAGCGGCACGCGCTGCCCTGGCGGGCACGCGATGCGCACGCCATCGCGCACGACCACGGTGCCGTTGGTCGACTGCCGGTCCATGATCCAGCCACCCGACGGCTCTGATGCCGCCTCGAAGTGCGTCTTCGACAGCGACAGGGTCTCATCGCGCACGGAGATCACCACAGCACCGGGCTCCTGCTCGGGGTTGCGCCCGAACACCGTGCGACCAGACACAGTCACGCGTTGTCCGTCGTCCCACGTGAACACGAGGCGGTGGCCGGGGATGCTGATCCGCGTCGACTCGAGGTCGTCGTCGGCGGGCATCGTGGTGGGCGCGACGACAGCCGACGGTGCGAGTGGCGCAGGTTCGTCGGGAGCGGGGGCCGGTGCGACGGCGGCGGGATCGGCGGGAGCAGCGGGGCCGGCCGGCGCAGCAGCCGGAACAGCGGGGCCGGCCGGCGCAGCAGCCGGAACAGCGGGGGCAGCCGGAGTAGCAGCCCGGGCAGCGGGAGCCGGCGGAGCAGGAGCAGCAGGAGCAGCCGGAGCAGCCGCAGCCGGCGGAGCCGCGGGCCGGCCGGGCTGCGTGACACCGGGGACGAACGAGATCAGGGGGTCTCCGGCCGCTTCGCGCCCGGCACGCGGAGCCGAGACGGTCTGGTCGGGCGCTGCGGCACCCGAGCCCGACCCCGGTCCGGCCGGGGCGGGCCGGGGCGCGACGACCGTCTCGCCGACGGCATCCGGCTGCGCTGACGCGTACGGCGCAGGCGCGGCAGGAGGCGTCGCGGAACCGAGTCGTCCAGCGGTCGCCGGCGGGGCGGGCGGCGCGGCGACGGCGGTGGTCGTCGGCACCACGGGCGCTGCGGCATCCCGTGCGGGCACGGCTGCGGCATCCATCAGCACCGCGCCGCCGACTTTGTCATGCCAGCCCTGGTAGCGGCCGGAGCCGTCGAACAGCGGGGAGAACATTCCCACGACGAACGCGCCGGTCACGGCGAAGACGATGTTGCGTAGCAGGGCCCGCCAGAAGGAGATCGGAGCGAGGTCGGCAGCGCCGACCAGCCTGATGCGCTGCGCACGCATGCCGATCGACCCGCGTCCGGTCTGCATGAGCGTATAGATGACGAACCACGCGAGCATCAGAAGCCCGAACACACCCGAGGCGACCGCCACGGAGATCATCGCGCCGGCGGCCGACTCGGGGTTCTGCAGCGCGCCGACCGTCATGGTCACGGTGACGACCAGGGCGAGCATCGGCAGCACGGCGGCGATCAGCGCATCGATGATGTAGGCGATCACCCGTCGCGAGATCGGCGCGACGTCGCCGAGGGGAATCGTCGTCATGGGGTCTCGCTCTCGGACGTCGGGCTGTTCCTGTCGATGTTGCCAGGTTCACGGCGCACGCGCGCGGCGGCCGCGTCCCTCAGCTCTTGGAGGCGTTCGCTCATCCGGCCGTTCCCGGTCAGCGAGCGCACGCTGAGTCTGGCTTTGACCCGGCCCCAGAACGTTGTTGCACCGCGCATCCCGATCACGGCCTCGTCGACCTCGCGCCAGAAGGCCTCGACCTCCTCGGTGGTCGGCTCGCCGGGTCCGAAGACCTGGCCGTCCGCCCGCTCCGCCAGCGCGGTGGCCGCCGGGAGCGTGAGGGCGGATGCCACGACACCGGCCTCTTCGACCCGGGTGCCGCCAGGGGGGATGCGAGCGCCGTGATCGATCGCGCGGTCGGTCAGCTCATCCCACCCGCCGCTGATCCGATCGGAGTGGCGCTCGGCGTTGCGACGCGCTCGGCGCCTGGCGGCCTTCCATGCTCCGATCACGATGAACGGCGACGCGAGCAGCAGAAGCACGCCGAGCGAGACTCCCGCGATCGCGAGGATGATGCCGATGATGCCGAGGACGTTGAGGCTGTCGTCCTCGGGCTTGCGGTCATCGGGCACCGTCGGCGGCAGATCGACCGGCTCCTGGGGCGGAGGCGGCGGCTGCAGCACCTGCGGCTTGGGGTCGACGCGCGGCTTCGTGTTCTGATCCTGAGGGACCTTGTCCTCGGGTGGGGTTGGGTCAAACGGGATCCAGCCGAATCCCTCGAAGGCGATCTCGACCCAGGCGTGCACGTCGTCGCCGGTGGCGGCGAACACCGGCTCCTTCTTGCGATCGGCATCCGGGTAGTAGCCCATGACGACCCGCACGGGAATGCCGACCTCCTGCGCGGCCAGAGCCATCGCGACGGCGTACTGCTCGTCGTCGCCGATCATCTGGTCGCCACCGAGAAGCGTGCTGATCCGCTCGGCGGTGTGCCCCGCCCGCGAGAGCACCTCTCCCTCGAGCCCGTGGCTGAAGAACCCGCCTTCGGCGAAGTACGTCTCGAGCGCCCTGGCCTGCTCGATGGGAGTCTCGGCGTCGGTCACGATGTCGGCCGCCTTCGCCGAGAGGTCCTCCGGCGAGTACGACGACACCTTCTGCTTGATGCTGGCGAACTTCGCGTCTTTGAGCTGCTCGTCGCCGGCCTTCGGCGCGATGACGGCGTCGACCGTGTACGCGTCGCCCTTCTTGAGCTTCGCGGTGACGACGGTCGTGTCGGTCGCCGGGTTGCTGTAGGCGCTGCGGCGCAGCTCGTCGGCCCGCGCTCCCTCGAACTCGACGTCGTCGACGACCGTGGTGCCCGGCAGCCACACCCCCGAGTAGTCGGCGATCTCGAAGTGAAGCTGTGCGGGGACCCCGTCGACTCCGGTGGCCATGTCGCTGCGCAGGGGCAGGAACGCGCTGGACGAACCCGGCCCGCCGTCGGTGACGTTGTAGACCACGCCGTCCCAGCCGTCCATCGCCGCCAGGCGCACCCGGCCGTCTTCGGGCAATCCGGTCACTGTGAACAGCGTCTTGGTCTTCTGGTCGCGCACCGTCTTGCGGAAGCTCTGCATCGGGCTCGCGTAGTCGCGGATGTTGAACGGCGGGATGATGGCGTCGCGGAAGACGTGGCGGGGGCCGGCATCCGCCGTCACCGCGTTCACTCCGGCGCCGGCGCCGGCCGCCACGGCGACGACCGCCAGAGCGCCCACGAGTCGGCGGGTGCGCATGTACCTCGCCCTGGCGGGATCGGCTTCGCTGACGTTCACCGCCGACGACTGCGGTGCCCACCACGAGCGCAGCGACAGCCAGCCCGCGGCCGCACCGGCGATCACGATGCCCTGCACGAGCGGGAAGGCGGCGGTGGGCACGCCGAGCGCGATCACCAGGAACAGCGCGCCGACGATGGGCAGCAGCGACCACGCCAGGTGACGCAGACGCAGCGCGAGCGACGCCGCGAGCACGCTCGCCACCAGGCCGATCAGGAAGGGCACGAGCAGGTGACCGTCGGCGGGCGAGACCGGGGCGACCGTGGTCAGCAGCTGCTTCCACGACGTGACCACGCCCGTCGCCAGGCCCGCCAGGGTGTCGACGGTGGGGATGACGCCGAGCAGCGTCGTGTGCGGCAGCGCGAGGGCGCCGCCGAAGAGGAAGTACACCGCGACCGTCGCAGCGGTGATGATGAGGATGCCCCAGCCGCGCCACGCGCAGACGCCTGCGACGGCGAGTCCCAGGGCGACCCCGCCGACGGCGGCCGGCACGAAGCCGGGGCCGGCGAACGTCGTCCAGAAGCCGGCGAGCGCGGCGAGCAGAAGCAGCCCGACGGCGGCCAGATCGAGGATCCAGCCGCGGCGCAGCCGGGAGGAGGCGGTGATCGGAGCGGTCATGCGAGAACCCTCTGCAGAGCGACGGGGAGCTGGTCGAGGGCGCCGACGGTCACGACATCCGCTTCGCCGATGCGGCGCAGCTCGGGGGTGTCAAGGCCCGAGCGCGCGACGACGGCGAGCGCGCGTGCCCCGAACGGGAGCCGGGCGCAGGCGCGACGCAGGTCCTCGACGTCGACGGTGGCGCCGCACACCAGCACGACCACGCTGGCGAGCGGCATCGCAGCCGACACCACGCCCGCGAGCTCGGCGATGCCGCCCTCGCGCGCTTTGGACTGCTCGACGGTCGACAGCGAGTCGAGCAGCTGCTTGCCGGTTCCGGATGCCAGCTCCCGGCCCTGCACGCGCACGTCCACGCGCTGCGAGTCCTGCAGCGCGCGCAGGCCGATGGAGCCGGCGATCGAGACGCCCAGCTCGAACTCCTCCTCGTCGCGGTAGTCGCCGCGCGAGCGCGAGAGCCCGATCACGAAATGCGACCGACGCGTCTCCTCGAACTGGCGCACCATCATGGTGCCGGTGCGCGCCGTGGAGCGCCAGTGGACGTGACGCAGGTCGTCACCCGGCTGGTACTCGAGCAGGGCGTGGAACGAGACGTCGTCGCGCGAGAGATCGGCGGCGGGCAGCCCCTCGAGATCGCGCAGGAAGCCGAGCGACTGACCGCCGAACAGCACCGTGCGGGGATGCACGAACAGATCGACGGGATCGTCGCGACGGTGGGCGCGCTCGAAGACGCCGAGGGGGTCGCCGCGCACGACGCTCACCGGGCCCACCTCGACCACGCCGCGGCGCTGGGTGGGGATGGCGAACAGCTCCTCCGCGCTCTGCCCGGCGGCCAGGCGCTGGATCGAGAACTCGCCGCGGCCGGCGCCGACGGGCAGCACGACCCGCGACGGGAGGATTGCCCTGGTGCCGCGGTTCTCGAGCTTGAGCGCCCCGATCGCGCGTTCACCCACGACGACCCGGGTGCGCGCCAGATCGAGCGACACGTCGTACTGCGTGCGGCCGATGAGGAAGAGCGCGCAGATGACCAGCACGAACGCCAGCACCCACGCGGCGACGACCAGCTCACGCCATCCCTGCACCGCGCCGACGATCCAGAACAGCACGGTCAGCGCCACCAGCATCCATCCGAGAGGACGCACGACTCGTGCGGCCGACTGGAGGCGCCGCAGCGCGCGTCCGCCGAGCACGGCGACGACGTCGCGCCAGCCCGCCTGCTGCCCTGCGGAGGCCCCTGCCTCCGCCACCGTCGCCTGCGCCATCAGACCGCGGCGCGGGCCTGGGGAGCTGCGACGTTCTCGAGAACGCGACCGATGACGCTGTCGGCCGTCGTGCCGGCGAACTCCGCCTCGGCGTCGAGCAGCAGACGGTGCTGCCAGACGGGGCGGGCGAGCGCCTTGATGTCGTCGGGAAGGACGTAGTGCCTGCCGTGAGCGGCGGCCCACACCTTCGCGATGCGGATCATCGCGATCGCACCACGCACGGACACGCCCAGACGGATGGCGGAATCGGCGCGTGTCGCCTCGGCGAGCTCGGCCGTGTACCGCAGCACCGCCGGCTCGACGTGCACGCTGGCGCCGAGGTCGGCCATGTCGGCGACCGCGCTGGTCGTGATCACCGCCGCCAGTCCGGCCGAGGGGTTGCGCTGCGACGCGCCGGCGAGGATCCGCTCGGCGACATCGAGGTCGGGGTACCCGATCGACGTCTTAATCAGGAACCGGTCGAGCTGCGCCTCGGGGAGCTTGTACGTCCCGGCCTGCTCGACGGGGTTCTGGGTGGCGATGACGAGGAACGGGCGCCCGGCCTCGTGGGTCACCCCGTCGACGGTGACCCGCGACTCCTCCATGACCTCGAGCAGCGCCGACTGGGTCTTGGGGGATGCTCGGTTGATCTCGTCGGCGAGCACGATCGACGCGAAGATCGGCCCCTTGTGGAACTCGAAGCGGTGCTCGCGCTGATCGTAGATCGTCACACCGGTGACGTCAGACGGCAGCAGGTCGGGGGTGAACTGGATGCGCGAGCTGGTGCCCTGCACGGTGGCGGCGAGTGCCTTGGCGAGGCTGGTCTTGCCCGTGCCGGGCGCGTCTTCGAGCAGCACGTGCCCCTCGGCGAGCATGGCTGCGACGACGAGGCTGACGACCTCGCTCTTGCCCTGCAGAGCCTTGTCGACGTTCTCGACGAGGCGGTGGAAGGTGCCGTGGAACCAGGCGGCCTGTTCGGGGGTCATGCTCATTGCGTGAATGTCCTTCTGTTCGTGCGTCGTGTCGAGGTCTGGCCGGGCGAGGTCGTCGCCGGTCAGTAGAACGTGCCGTAGGCGTTACCCGGGTCGCCGCCCTTGATCACGAGCTGCTTGTCGTTCGAGTATCCCGAGTAGCACTGCAGCTGCTTGCTGCCGCCAGAAGGGATGTCGAGGGGGAATCCGGCGTTGTTGCCGAGCATCTTGCCGCCCACCCGGCACTCGATGTTGTAGCTGCCGGCCTTGAAGTACTGGTTGGTCGTCACCTTGTAGTAGTGGCACGACCCACCGCCGACGGCGCTGCATCCCGGCACGACGGAACCGGCCGAGAGCCACGCCTTCGGCGTGGTGTCCGGCTTCGGGCCCGAGGTCGCGCCGTAGGTGCCGGACTCCGCGGAGCCGCCCTCCGAGGCGGTCGCGCGCACTCTGATGGTGTGCTTCGTGCTGTACGTGTCGCCGACGATCCTGCTGCCGCTCTCGCCGACCTTCTCCCAGCCGCCGCCGTCCACGCTGATGTACGTGGTGATGGGACGGCCGTTGTACGACCCCTTGGCATTCCAGGTGACCTGGACCGACCTGTCGCCCGACGGGGTTGCGTTCCCGGTCGGCGCGAACGGCGCACCGAACGGGGTCACGGAGTTCGACGCGGTCGACGGGCCGGTGTTGGACTGCTGCCCGCCGACCACGGAGTACGCGCGCACGCGCACCGTGTAGGGTGTGCCGTTGCTCGCCGGGATGTTGGAGCTCCCGTCCCACGCCTGCCACGCCTGCGAGTTCAGCTGGTACTGGTAGCGCATCTCGCCGGGGGAGGCGCCGTTGCGGGCGGCGTCCGTCATCGTGAAGCTGACGGCGATCGCACGATCCTTGGGGGTCGCCGTGACGCTCGAGGGTGCGCCAGGCTGGCCGAACGCGCGCTGGGGAGCCGAGCGCGGCCCCAGCTGACCCCACTGCGGGGCCTTGTTCTTCGCGCGCACGGCGTAGGTGTAGTCGGCGGTGCTCGTGGGCACCCGCACCGTCTGCGAGGTCGCCGTGCCGGTCGACGTGCGAGACACCTCGGCGCCGCCGCGATACGTCACGAGCTCGTACTGCTCGATGGGCGCGCCGTTCGTGTCGGGCTGATCCCAGCTGACTGTCATCTGCGCCTCGCTGCCGACCGAGGGAGCGCTGCTGACCCTGGGCGCCGCGACGGCGGCCGGCGGGCCGGCGGGGATCTCGGCTGCCGAGTAGATGCTCCACCCCGAGGGGTCCGGAGCACGGTTGTGCGCCTGGATGCGCACGCTGTAGCTCGTGCCGTTCTCGAGCCCCTCCCAGCGCAGCGAGTTGCCGGTCACGCCGGTCTTCTGCCCCATCCCCGACGGCGGAGTGGGCGAGATCTCGAGCGTGTACGACTCCACCGGCGAGCCGCTCGACGTCGGGGTCGTCCAGGTCACGTCGAGCGCCCGGTCGCCGAACTTCAGCTTCGGCGGCAGCGGAGTGTCGGGTCGGGTGTCAGGTCGGGCGACTTCGGATGCCGGCGATGCCGGTCCGTCACCGACGCGGTTCGTCGCCGTCACCGCGAAGGTGTACTCGACGTTGTTGGTGAGTCCGTCGAGGGTGCACGTCGTCGACGTGCAGGTCTTCGTGTACGGATTGCCCGAGACCGACTTCACGGTGTAGCCGCTGATCTCGGCGCCGTTGTTCGACGGCGCCGACCAGTTGAGCACCACCGTGCGGTCTTCCACGGTCGTCACAGTGGGCCGACCCGGGGCATCCGGAATGCCCTGCACGGTCACCGTGATGCGGCCGTCGACCTCGCGGTCGGGGTCTTTCGTGGCGTCCTGCACGCGGTAGCGCACCACCATCACGCCGACGAACGACTTGCTCGACGTGACCTCGACCCCCTCCCCGGCGACCTTGGCCTGGCCCTCGCCGCTCTCGACGGTCGCCGAGAGGATCTTCAGCGCCTTGCCCTCAGCCTGGAACGGGTTGATGTCATTGGCCAGCGCAGGAACGGTGATCGTCTCGCCCTGGTCGGCCTCGTCGACCGAGTCGGGGCTCGCCACGGCGAGCGAGCGCGTTGACGCGGTCACGGCCACCTGCACGGTGCCCTGCACCGGCTCGGTGGTGCCGTCGGTCACGCTGATGCCGATCGTGGCCGTCGTGCCCTTGGGCGTGTCGGAGCCGGTCTCTGCGTACAGCGTGGTGCCGTCGATGCGCGCATCGATTCCCTTGCCCGGCTTCGACGTCACCGAGAAGCGCAGCTTGCCCGCATCCTTCGGATCAGGATCGGTCGCCAGGCCGGCCAGGTCGAGCGCCGTCGCCTCCTCGCCAGGCGCGATCTGCATCTCGGCGCTGTTCATGGTCGGCGGCTGATTGTCGGGCGGCAGCACGGTGATGGGGATGGTCAGGGTCGACTTGCGCCCGTTCGGATCGTCCGGCCCCTCTCCGTCGGTCACCTCGAACGTCAGCGCGTCCTCACCGAAGAAGCGGTCCTTCGATGTGTACACCAGGGTCGTGGTGTCCTTGATGAGAGAGTCGCCGTTCGTGAACGAGGCGCTCACCTTCGATGCCTCCGTCAGACGCACATCGCCACCGCCCGCGACGACGACGTACTTGTCGAGCGGGATCTCCTTCGTCTCGCCGCTCTTCACCTCGAGCGGCTTCGTCGACTTCAGCCGCGGGCGCAGCTCGCTCAGCGCGGGAACGAAGATGAATGCCGACGCGCTGAGCTCGTCCTGGTCGGTGATCACGTAGCGGATCAGCTGCCGCTGCTCCCCCACGGTCACCCGGACCTTGCCGTCGCCGAGCATCCGCGCGCCGTCCTCGAGCGTCACGTCGACGCCCTCGATCGTGCCGTCCGGGTCCTCGTCGTTGCGGAGGATGTCGAGGTCGACCGTGAGGTCCTCCTCGACGTCCTCGACCTGCACGCGGTCGTCGCGTGCGATCGGGTTCATCAGCGGGACGTCCTCGTCGACCTTCACGAAGATCGCAGCGGTCGCCCGCGCACCCTTCGCGTCGCTGATCGTGTACTGCAGCGACGTCTCCAGAGCCCTGTCCGGCACCGAGATGATGACCCTGTCGCCCGAGATCTTGGCCGACATCCCCTCGACGTCAGGCGGCAGCGTCAAACCCGACTTGACCAGACCGATCTGATCGCCCTCGGGGTCGGAGTCGTTCGCGAGCACGGGCACGGCGACCGAACGACCGGGTCGCACCACGACCGAGTCGTTCACCGCGTACGGCGCCTGGTTCGTCGCCTCGGGCGGTGCGATGCCCACGCGGATGGTCGCACGTCCCTCCGCCCCGAGGCGATCGCGCACCCGGTAGCTGAGGGTGTCGACGCCCTTGGCGTCGTCGTACGCCTCATAGGTCAGATAGTTCGCGCCCTGCTCGACGATGCGACCCTTGGCGGGCGCGCTGTCGACGCCGATCAGCTCGACCGAGTCGCCGTCGGTGTCGAGACCGTCGAGCGGCACGGGGATGTTGATCTTCGAGCCGGCGAGGGTGCGGGCCGTCAGATCGCGCGGCCGCGGCGCGGCGTTGGTGCCGTCCTCGTCGACCGGCAGCACCTGCACGGCGATGTGCGCTCCGGCCTTCTGGCCCCGGGAGTCCACGGCCTCGTAGGTGAGGTACACGGTGCCCGGCTTCTCGCTCGCGCGGAAGCGCACAGCATCCTGCGAGACGAAGGCCTCACCGTCTTCCGGGTCGATCAGCGGCTCGACCAGGTCGGGAGCGACGTGCAGCTTGTCGCCGCTCGGATGCACGTCGTTGTCGAGAACGGGGATCGTCACGACGTCGCCGGCACGCACCACGGCCTCGTCGTCTTTGGCGACCGGGGCGAGCAGCTTGGTCGGCGCGGGAATCGGGATGACGACCACATCGGCCTCCGCCGAGGCGGTGCCGTTCGAGATCCGGTAGGTGATGCGCACCGGCTCTTCGAGCCCGCCCTGATCACTGATGCGCAAGGTCTCGTGGTTCAGGACGGAGACGTTGAGGCCGCTGCTGGGCGGGACGGTGACGGACTGCACGACCAGCACGCCGCCGGCCGGATCGCTGTCGTTGCCCAGCACGCCGACCAGCGCCTCGCTGCCGCTGGGCAGCATGGCGACGTCGCGCACCGCCACGGGCGGCAGCTCGCTCTGCTGCTTGTCGAGCACGTCGACGCGCACGATCCCCTTCGCCGGCTTCGGGCCCGCCGTCGCCAGATACTGCACGTAATAGGTGCCGGCGGCCTGCGCCTTGAACGAGAACTTGCGGTTGGCGTAGTCGCGATCGATCTCGGCCCCCGGGGTGTCTTCGACGCGGGCCAGACGCAGCTGCTCCCGGCCCGCGCTCGTGTCGTTCGCCAGGGGCGACACGGTCACCGACTCGCCCACGCGGGTGACCACGTGATCGGCGTTGGTGACCGGGTTCGTCGAGCCCTCGGGCTTGACGTCGAGCAGGATCTTGCCCTCGGTGCCCTTGCCCATGGCATCCGACACCAGAACGGTGATCTCCTTGCGCCCCTGCAGGCTGGCCACGGCGCGGTAGGTGATCTTGCCGTCGGTGGTGAACTCGACCTCGTCGCCCTCGGCCGCGACGACGCCGCTCAGGTAGAGGTCGTCGCCGTCGGGATCGCTCCAGTCGGGCAGCACGTTGTACGAGACGGTGCCGCCGGCTTCGACGGCGAGCTTGCTGGCCCGCTTCGGCTGAGGCGCGCCGTTGGTCTTCTCGTCGTGCACGGAGAGCGTGACGATCGCGGTGTCCTTGCCGCCGCGACCATCGTCGATCTGGTACTCGAACGACGCCGATCCCGTCGCATCCTCGGGGACGGAGATCTGCAGGGCCGCTCCGTTGAGGATCGGACGCACCTCGCCCACCGACGGCTGCTTGCCCACCAGCGATGCGACGAGCACGTCGCCGTCGGGGTCGTTGTCGTTGTCGAGCACGGGCAGCAGAGTCGTGCCGCCGGGACGCACGCCGAGATCGGGGTCGTCCTCAGCCGTCGGAGGGGTGTTCTCCTCCTTGCGGTCGGGCAGAGAGGTCTCGACCGTCTCCTGGGTGGTGTTCTCGTCGTCTTCGCTGTCGCCCTCCGGCGGAACCAGCACGCTCCAGTCGTCGACGCGCTGCAGGCTCTTGTTCGCCAGCCACGCGGCGCCGCCGACGATGTCGTTGAGCACGATCACGTCGCGGTTCACGCGGAAGGTGAGCGACGCGGCATCCTCTGCACCCGGAATGGTCTCCTTCACGTCGAGGGAGTCGCCGGAGCAGTCCCGGATGAAGGTCGCCGAGACGGCCCATGCGCCGTAGGTGCAGCCGCGCAGCTGCACGGGGACGGCGGGGTTGCCCGTGCCGTCGGCCTGGGTCTGGACCGGTTCGCCGCCGTCGAGCGGCACGCGCACGAGCGCGGTGGGCGTGGCGAGAGCGACCGCGTCGGACTGCTCCGACGCCCGCTGCAGCACGGCGTCAGCGGCCTGATCGATCTCGGTGCGGAATCCGCCCGGTGTCGTCAGGACACCCGCCGCGGCGTCGAGCACGACAGGCGTCGAGCCGACAGCGGTGATGCTCGGCGTCTCGCTGATGTCGATCTCGCCGACCGATTCGGACTTCGGCTCCTGGGGAAGCCCGTCCGGGTCGACCGGGACCTCGACGATCTCGCCGCGCTCACCCGAGAGGGCGAACACCGTGCCGTCGCGACCGACCGTCACGTCGGCGCCCTTGCCGAGCTCGGCGGTCGGATCGGACGCCTTGATGTCGAAGCCCGCCAGCGCCTTCGCCGCGGTCACCCACAGATCTCCCGACTTCTGGTCGAGGATCGCCACCGTCTTCGCTCCGAGCGCCACCTTGGCGCTCCCGGGCACCGACGCGCTGTCGGTCAATGCCATCCGCGCCGGATCGACCGCCGTGAGGGTGCCCGCTCCGCTGTCGTCGACCAGCACGGTGGCGCCGTCCTGCAGGATGTCGTAGTCCTCGCTTGCCGCGCGCATGCCGCCGTCGAGCACGGTGGACTCGTGGTTGAAATGCCCCACGAGGAAGCTCGACGACTTCGTCAGCCAGACGCCGGCATCGTTGAGGTCGACCTTCGTCGTGGGCAGGCCGTCATACGCCACCGCCATGGTCGTCAGTGCCACCGCACCGATCGCCACACCGGCGATCGATGCTGCGGTCTTCGGTCGAGACCGCACCCACGACAGTGCCCTCATGCATTTCCCCCGGAATCACAGCTGGTCCGCTCCGCGTCACCGCGTGGCGGGCATACCGGTTCATCCTAACTCGGGCGTGTTCCGCTCCCGATGGGGAGAGTTACCCATCGGGGCGTCTCGGCGTCAGCCCAGCAGTGCGACGCCCAGAGTCACGAGGCCCACGACCGAGATCAGGCAGGCGACCGCGACGGAGGCGACGACGACGACGCCCGCTCGCCTGTCTCTGCGCACGATCGAGGTCTTGACGACCGCAGTGTCGCGGGTCGGGGCTGCGCCGGCGGTGACCGTCGGAGGTCGCGACGGCACGATCGGCGCCGGACGCGGCTTGTAGATCGCGGGTGTCGGCTCGGACCCGCTTCGCCGGGGCGGCGCGACGACGGTGTCGGCGATCGACGACTCGGCGTCGGCGGCGGCTTCCCGGGATCGGACGACGATCGTGTCGGCGATCGACGCGTCGGCAGTCGACGCGTCGGCACCGCTGCGATCGATCACGACCGTGCGCTCATCCGCACCCCCGCGGTCGATCACGACCGTGCGCTCATCGAGTTCGTCAGCGTCGGAGTGCCGGACCGATCCGACCGATCCGTCGGAGGCGTCGGAGGCGTCGGAGGCGTCGGAGCCGACGTCGCGTCGGCGACGCGAGCGTCGCGTCGGCTCCCCCGCCTCGGAGTCGGGTCGGTGTCCGCCCATGTCAGCCTCGCCTGCGCACAGGCACCGTGGTGCTCTCGAGCATGGAGTCGGTTCGCGACTCCGAGGGCATGCGATTGTCGGTCGCGTCGTCCGAAGCCCGCATCGCTCCACCGGCGACCACGTCGATCACGATCACCGAGATGTTGTCGCGCCCGCCCGCCTCTTTGGCACGGCGCACGAGGGCCTCGGTCGCCGTCTCCGGCCGACCGCACATGGTCAGCGTGGCACGGATGCTCTCGTCGCTGATCTCTCCACTGAGCCCGTCCGAGCAGATCAGGAGGCGCTCGCCGTCGACGACCGGCACAAGCCAGCTGTCCGCGATGCTGTCCGCGGCGCCCACCGCTCGGGTGATCACGTTGCGCTGCGAGAAGTCGGCCAGATTCTCGGGGCGCAGCTCGCCGGCATCCACCAGCTCCTGTCCGAGCGAATGGTCGACGGTCAGCTGCTCGAGGCTCGAGCCGCGATGCCGGTACACGCGCGAGTCGCCGACGTTGAAGACCAGCCAGTGCGGGGCGCTCTCGTGCTCCACCAGCGCGACGGCCGCGACCGTACTCCCCGCGCCGCGGGCGTGCTGCGCCGAGATCGCCGACACCCTCTCATTCGCGCGCGCCAGCGCGGCGCCGATCTCCTCCATAGAGACGGGGTGTCCCGCCAGTGGCGCGAACGCCTCGACCACGGCGGCGCTCGCCTTGTCTCCGGCGTCGTGCCCTCCCATACCGTCGGCCACGAGGAACACCGGTGACTGCGCCAGCATCGCGTCTTCGTTGATCTCGCGTCTCAGGCCGACGTCGGTGAGAGCCGCGACGTTGAGCACGACGTCTGTCGTCACGAACCGGACTCCACGGCCACGTGCATCCCGACCTCGCCGAGAATGAAGCGTCCGGCACCGATCACGCTCTCGCCCGGATCGAGCAGGGTCTCGGCGCCGTCGTCCGCCACGACGACGACGCCGTTCGTCGAACGCAGATCGGTGAGACGCCACTCGTCGCCCTGGACGACGAGCCGGGCGTGGGTCTTCGACAGCGTGCGCGTGCGATCGGGGATGGGCAGGCGCTGCTCGCCCGGCTGTCCCTCGGGGTTGCGGCCGATGACGATGCTCGTCGCCGAGAGCGCGAAGCGGCGTCCGTCGTCGAGCACGAGAACGCGTCGCGCCCCGCGTCGGCGGGATACGACCACTGTCGCGTCGAATTCCTCGTCTTCGTCCTGGGTGCCGGTGGCGGGGCCCGCGACCGCTCCGGACGGGACGGTCGACGCGGGCGTGTTCAGCGACGGCACCGGACGGACCTGCGCGACCAGGTCGGCTCGGGTCACGGGGGGAGCCGCCGGAGCGTCCGAGGGCGGTGCGAACGGCGAGCCGGCACCGCTGGCGCGCAGCGCCGCCGGCGGCGCGTCCACCGTGTCGGCCGTCGCGAAGTCGGAGGAGGGCGAGTGATCCGTCGCCGGATCGGCCGGAGTCGCGGGGGCGGGACGCGTGAGCGGCGCGGCCGGCGGAGCGGCCGGTGAACTCGCCGGCGGAGTCGCCGGGGCGGCAGCCGGCGGGACGATCGGCGGAATCGCCGGGGCGGCAGCCGGCGGGACGATCGGCGGAATCGCCGGCGCGGCGGCCGGCGGAGTCGCCGGGGCGGCAGCCGGCGGAGCCTCGGGGGTCACTTCCGGTTGAGTGGATGGCACGGGAGGCTGATGCAGGAGACGCGCCGATGCGCGAGTCTGCGGCGCATCCGCAGGAGCAGGCGCGGCAGGCGGAGCGGGCGCCGGAGGGGGCGGGGGCGGCGCGGACGCCGTCGCCTGCCCCGACGTCCATGGAACCGCCTCGATCAACGGTGCCGAGTCGCCGCGCTGCGGAGCATGCGCCGGAGCGGCCGGAGCCGCGGTCTCGAGCGGGGGAGCCAGCGGCGGCACGACCGACGCCGGGTGCGCATCGGCGGTGCGAGTCGCCGTGCCGCTGCCCGCCGCTGACGTCGGTGCCGACGGCGCGACCGATCCGGGGGGCAGGATCGGCGGGGCCAGGTAGCCATGTGCGTCGGTCGCCGGAGCGTCCGCAGGCTTGCGAAGCGGTCCGGGGCGGATGCCCGCGAGCCGATCGCCCTCGGGGTAGGGCGGCGGTCCGACGACCAGCACCGTCGCCCAGACGGGCGGGAGCAGCACGGCCAGCACGGTCATGCCGGCTCCCCGGTTGAACCGCTGATCGATGCGGTGCACCGCGACGATCTTCACGTACAGTCCGTACAGCTGCACGACGGGGATGAACAGCAGGACGGCGTTCCATGCGGGCATGCCGCCGAGGGTGAGGATCGTCGCCTCGTTGAGGACGGGAATCCAGCCCTTCCAGCCCTCCTCGCCCAGGCGCGTGAACAGCTTCGACAGGGCGATGGCGTACCAGATGTACAAGCCCAGACCCACGATGAGATACGCCGCTATCGCGACGAGCATCGCCGACGGCATCCCGCCCCCGGCCGCCGTCTCGAACGGGCGCGGATCTGCGAGCGCATTCATGCGTCCTCCTCCTGCCGGCGCGCGCCGGCCACTGTGAGCGTATCGAGCACCGGCTTGCGCGCGGAAAGCGCAGGCTTTCGAGGCGAGCGGATCCGTTCGAGGAACGATCGCATCCGCAGCCGGCTGCGCAGCCGTCGCCACCGTCGGCTGCCGCGGTCGAGCTCCGACCGCTCGCGATCGACGATCTCCCACGCCACCGCGGCATCGGCATCGGCCGGGGGTTGCGGGGAGAAGACTGCCGTGTCGACGAGTCGGGCCAGCTGTCCGGCCGCCAGACGGGTCGCCGCCTCGGCCCGCTGAACGCGCGTGCCGTCGCCGGGCATCGTCACACCGTGGTCGAGGTAGAGGTCGACCAGTTCCTCCCAGGCGCCGACGAGACGGAGTTCGGCGTCGCCGGACGCGCGGCGACGCCGACGGAGCATCTTGGCGATGAGCAGCGTCAGCAGGGGCAGGATCAGCAGCAGCGCGACGAGCAGGCTGATCGCGACCGTGCGGATCACGGGCAGGAACTCCGCGAGCAGGGGCTGCTCGCTCTCATCGAGCGGTGCAGCGTCGGCCTGCGAGTCGTTCTGCGCCTGGGGCGGATCGAGCGCCTCGCTGCGCGGCTGCTCGGGGATCGTCGGATGCTCGGGAAGCTGCTCGCCCTCGGTGATCGTGCTGGGCAGCATAGCGAACTGCGGCGTCACGTCGACGGCGACCCACTCGGCGTCAGGAGCGCGCACCTCGACCCAGGCGCTCATGCTTCCGCCGGTGCAGACGTCGGTGCACGCGGCGACGCCGGGAACATCCTCCGCGGCGGCGAGGCGCGCGCCGATGACGACCCGTGATTCGAAGCCCCAGTACCTGGCCAGCAGAGCCGCCGCCGCAGCGAACTGCTCGTCGTCGCCGACCGCCGAGACGAGCATCTCGGGGGGCGCATCGGATCCGACCTTCACCTCCTGCCGGCGCAGTGAGGCGAACACCTCCTCGACTCGAGCCGAGGAGTGCCCCGCGTAGCTCGCGGCGAAGGAGTACCCCTCCGACTCCAGCGCCGAGATCCATCCGGACGCGGCCGCGTCGTCGAGCAGCGCGTGGCTCAGGTAGCCTCTCGAGCGCAGCCGGTCGACCAGCTGGAGATATCCCGCTCCGGTGCGTGACTGCCCTTGCAGCTGCGCCCAGTCGACGAGCTCGGGGTGTGCCTCGGCATCCAGCAGCGACTGCCCGCCCTCTGTCGCCGAGAGGTCGTCCCGGCCATCCGCGGAGGGCGCAGCGACCACCGCATAGCGATCACCGGCCACCAGGCCCCTGCCGCCGCCGGGCGCCTCCGCGATCGTGATCGCCGTGTCTCCTGCGTCGTCGACGTGGAATCCGTCGGCCAGCGCGTCGGCTCGCTCCCCCGCGAACTGCGGCGCGGCGACGAGGGCGCCGGGCACCGGCATCCAGATGCCGCGATAGCCGTCGCCGATCGTGATCTCCAGCTCGGCGCGTTCCGACCCCGCCGCGCTCGTGCGCGGCAGGCGGCTGAAGCGGGTGTCGGGCGAGACGTGGAAGTCCTGACCGTCGTACCGGTCGAGCGTGACCAGCCGGATGCGGTCGATCGCGCCCGTGTCGCCGTCGATGCTCAGCACGGTCTCGTCGAGACGATCCTGCGCGAACCACGACCGGTACGACGCGAGCGGACTCGGCTGCTCACGCACCACGACCATCGGCTCCACCGCATCGCGCAGCACCGAGCGGTCCGACCAGCCCGCCGCCGCAGGTGCCACGAGTGCGCCGGCGACGAGCGCGGCGACCACGAGAGAGCCGGCGAGCAGACGACGGCGCACGGCGGCCCAGACCGGAGTGCCGCGACGGGCGATGCCGTGAGCGGCCACCGCGCGCAGAGCGGCCGCCCGCTGCAGCCTGGTTCGTCCGATCAGCCAGGCGAGGGATGCCATGAAGAGCGCCACCCCGATGGCCAGCTCACGGGGTGCCGCGATCGACACGGGGCCCAGGGTCAGGGTGCGGCTCGGTGCCGAGAGGCCGAAGGCGACGCCGAAGACGCACATCGCCGCGACCACGACGACCGCGGCTGCAGCGCCGCGCCCGGGGTGCAGCGCGAAGAGAGTGGCGAGGAATGCGCCGAACAGACTGACGATCAACAGGGGAACGAGCACGGCCTGGTACTCGCCGAGCGGTGGGGCGAGCGTGAGGATCTGCTTCCAGCCGACGACGACGCCCAGCACCGCGTCGCGCAGCGCCGCGGTGAACGCCGAGGCGGAGGCCAGGCCGGACGGCACCGCGAGGGGCACGGCGAGCACGAGGTACGCGGCGAACGCCGCCACGGTGCCGAGCACCGCACCCAGGCGACGCGCACGCACGAGCGCTCCCAGCGCGATGCCGGTGAGCCCGCCCACCGCGGCTACGATGATCGCCCGCGGAGTCTCGTACACCGGCCACGCGGCCGCGGCCGTCAGAGCCACGCCGATGAGCAGATAGCCGAGACTCCACAGCGTCAGGGCCCGTGAACGCAGCGGGCGGCGATGAGCTCGTGCGGCGGCATCCTTCCCGCTCATCGCAGCGCTCCCCTGGCCAGCATCCTCGGCAGGTCGCCCAGCGCGCCGAGGGTCAGCACGGAGAGCTCGCGGGCATTGCGCAGCGTCGGCTCCGCGCCGAGTTCGCTGCGCACCGCGACGGCCGAGGCTGCGGCGGGCAGCCGCACGGCGGCGTGCCGGAGCCGGCCGGTGGGCACCTGCGATCCGGTGAGCAGGAAGGCGATCGAGAGGTCGGGGTAGGCCTGCGCGGTCAGGGCGGCGACGGCCTCGAGGCGCATCACGTCGTCAGCGAGATCGAGCGTCGAGGTGCCGTCGAGCAGCGTCCGCGGCGTGAGCGTCGAGAGGGTCCTGATCGACTGGGTCGTCGTCGCGCCGTGATCTGAGATGACCCCGCTGACGGCGAACAGCACGTCACGGCCCTCGAAGACGCCCTGCAGGGCGAGCGACGCCGCCGCGCTGACCGTGTTCTCGAACTCGTCGTCGCCGTCGTACGAGTCGGCAGCGAGATCGAGCAGAACGGCGATGCGCGCGTGGCGCGACTCCTCGTACTGGCGCACCATGAGCCGACCGGTCTTCGCGGTCGACTTCCAGTGCACGTGGCGCTGCGAATCGCCGACCACGTACTCGCGCACGGCGTGGAACGACAGATCCGCATCGGTGAGGGTGCTGCTGGGAGTGCCCTCGAGATCGCGGATGAGACCCGCGGCGGTGCTCGGGATGGCGACGGTGACCGGATGCACGTGAATGCGCTGCACCTCCGGCCAGCTGAGCTCCCGGCGCAGCAGCCCGATCGGGTCTCCGCGGGTGATGGTCATCGGACCGACGTCGATCACCCCGCGATGGTGCGCGGCGATCGTCAGCTCCTCGCCGTGCTGTGCGCCGGGCCGCAGCAGCGGCACGTGCGCCTCGATCAGCCCGTCGCCGACCGGCACGTCGACGACGCCGGGCAACGACAGGCGCGAGCCGTGGTTCTGCACATCGAGGGTCGCTGCGATCTCGGATCCGGCCACCACGCGATCCCGGTCGAGCACGAGCCCGATGCGGTAGTCGTGCGCGCCGAGCACGAACGGCACGCACAGCACGAGCAGAGTGAGGGCGATGGCGGCGACCGCCCACGCCTCCACCCAGCCGACCGCGAGGCCCGCGACTGCCCCGAGCACGACTGCGGCGACGACGAGCGCGCCGGCCGCCGTGACCGTCTCCTGCGCCCATGCGCCCGCCAGACGCCCCGCGCGGCCGAGGGCCCGCAGCGCGCGGCGCGCGCCGGACACCGCACCTCGGACGGTGCCGCGCTGCGTCGTGGTGGCGTACCGCGTGACCGTGGAGGTGCGAGTGGACGTGCTCGTGCGAGCCGCCGCCCTCGTGATCCGCGATTCGGTGCTGAAGCTCACGCAGTTCCGTTCTCGCTCGGCGGGTCGACGTCGAGCAGGATCTGCCCGATGACCGCGATCGCCGTGACCCCGTCGAACTCCGCTTCGGGTTCGAGCACGAGGCGGTGGGCGAGCGCGACGACGGCGAGCTCCCGCACGTCGTCGGGGGTGACGAAGGTGCGCCCGTTCTTCGCCGCCCAGGTCATCACGAGCCGGGAGAGGGCGAGCGCGCCGCGCACGCTGACGCCGAGACGCACCTCGGATGCCCGTCGGGTCGCGTCGACGATGCGCATGATGTAGTCCGAGATCAGCGGGTTGACGTAGACGCTCCTGGCGATCTCACCCATGGTCAGCAGGGTGTCGGTGCCGACGAGCGGGGCGAGCTTCTTCTGCGGCTCGGGTGCCGCCTGCAGGATCCGCATCGTGGCCGCGTCGTCCGGGTACCCGATCGATGTCTTGATCATGAAGCGGTCGAGCTGCGCCTCAGGCAAACGGTACGTGCCGCCCTGCTCGATCGGGTTCTGCGTCGCGAGCACGAGGAACGGCGAGCCGACGGCGCGGCTGACACCGTCGACCGTGACCGTTCCCTCCTCCATCACCTCGAGCAGCGCGGACTGCGTCTTCGGGCTCGCGCGGTTGATCTCGTCGGCGAGCACGATGTTGGCGAACACCGGCCCGGCGTGGAACTCGAACTCGCCCTCCTTCTGGTCGTACACCGTGATGCCGGTCACATCGCCCGGCAGCAGGTCGGGCGTGAACTGGATCCGGGCGCTCGTGCCGGTGACCGTCTGCGCGATCGATCGCGCGAGTGCCGTCTTCCCCGTGCCGGGGAAGTCCTCGAGCAGCACGTGGCCGCCGGTCACCGCCGTCGCGAGGACGAGCTCGATCACGTGCCGCTTGCCGAGGATCGCCTGCTCGACGTTCTCGGAGAGGAGCGAGAACGTCTCGGAGAACCAGGAGGCCTGTTCGGGGGCGATGGTCATGCAGCATCCTCTCGGAGTGGGCTGGCGGCGGGTGCGCCGCCGAAGGTCACGGGCATCCGGGCATCCTCCGGGTGATCGGCGACAGCGTCGCGTAGGCGCCGTTCCACGAGAGGGTCACGTCGAACGAGCCCGGTGCGTCGGCCGCCTCGGCCGCCGTGACACGGTACGAGCCCCGCGCGGCAGCAGAGACACTCACGGCCTCGGACGGGTCGGTGGGCGACAGGCACGGCGCGAAGTCGACCTCGACGATGGTCGGCGCGGTCGTGGCGGTGATGTTCACGGTGTTCGAGCACCGGTCGGTCTCGGTCGCGTGGCATGCGCGCGCGCGAACCTGGCCCGGGGAGGCGGCGGCGCTGAGCGTGAAGTCGCCGCGCCACGATCCGTACATCTGGTACTGCGCCACGAAGCCGGGCTCGACGTCGATCGAGGGCGCCGAGGCGAGCGGGTAGGTGTAACGGTCGCCCTGACGGGTGGGCTGCTCGCTGATCCGGTAGGTGGTGTCGCCGCCGGGGCCGTCGACGAAGGTGAAGGTGAACACCCGCGCGGTGCTCGACTCGGCGACGCCGTACCCGTTCGACACGCAGGCCTTCACGTTGTAGGCCTGGTATGCCTCGAGCCCCTGCAGCGACGGGGAGGGCGACGCGACCTCGGCCCCGAAGACCGTCAGGTCGCCGGAGTCGTCGGCGCTGCAGGTCGCCCGGCCCGATCGCCACGCCAGGTACGTGACCTCGAGCGGCTCGGTGCTGCCGTTGGCCTGCGGCGAGATGCCCGACACGTTCACCGCGGTGTTCGACACGGCGGTCGCCTGGGTCTGGGCGGGGTCGAAGTACGGCGCGCCGGCCACGGTCACCGACACCGGGTACGAGGCCCCTTCGTTGCCACCGCCGGTGGGCGGCTGGAACTGGCTGACCGGCACGAGCGTGATGGTCTGCGCTCCTGGCGCCAGCTTCAGCTCCGCAGTGGTCGTGGCTCCGGTGCGCGCGATCACGTCACCGGTCTCTGCGACGCGGAAAGCCCTGGCGTCGTTCGCGGCGGTGATGGCCAGGGAGACGATCCCTCTGCCGCGGTCATTGCCGCCGTGCCGGTACACGGGGGTCGCGGTGGCGTTCGAGATCTCGGGCGCCTCGTACGCCCAGCTGGTGTGCGCCGAGGTGACGGCGGATGTGCCGACGGCGTTGACGGCCGCTGCGGTGAAGGAGTGCGGCACCCCGTTCACCAGGCCGTTCACCGTGCATCGGAACGCACTGCCCGCCGCGCGGCAGGCGGCGCCGGCCGGCGCGCCGTCGCGAAGGATCGTCACCCCGGTCAGAGCGGGATGCGCGCGCGCGGCTTCGCCGAGCGCGACTTCCAGCTCGACGCTCGACCGACCGAACCCGATGGTCGTGAGGCTCGCCGGTGCCTGGGGGTAGCCCTGCAGGTCGAGTGTGAGCGTGCCGCCGCCGGTGCGACCCTGAGCATCCGCGACCGTGAACGGCACCGTGCACTGACCGCCGGGCGCCTGCCCGCCGGCGGGCCAGCTGACGGCGACAGCGCGGTCGCCTGCCGCCGAGAGCGCGGCGATGTCGCAGCGGGCGCCCGCGCTCAGCGAGACCAGCTTCAGCCCTGCGCCGGGCTTGCCTGCGAACGGGTCGTACTCGCCGGCCACGTCGACGACGTCGATCGAGCATCCGCCGCTGGTCACCACGCACTGACGGGTGATGGTCGCCCCGCGCGGGGCGTCGGGGGGTGCTGCCCCGACGACGAGGCGCAGCACTGCCGTCGGCTCGCCGTCCGAGGCGACGGTCACTGTCACCGGCTCGACGGAGCCGGAGCGGGCGTCCGCTCGCGCCTCGACACTCAGCACGGCCCCCTTCTGGCTGACGATGAACGATGACCCCGAGTAGGCGATCCGGTACTCCAGCGATGAGCGATCGCCCTCGCGCCCGCCCTCCCACGAGGCCATCCCGGCGTACAGGTCGATGTCGGTCGTGGCGCCGGGCGCGACCGTGTGCGAGATCGACGACAGCACCAGCTGCGGTGCCGACGGGCGGATGCCCACCGGCACGTCGACGTACGACCAGGTGCGCTGCCCGTCGAGACGCACCGCCACAAGGCAGGTGTCCGCCCAGGGGGCCTCGCGACCGGCCGTGTAGGTCGCTGAGGTGCCCGAGCCGGCGGTGCAGGTGGCCGCCCTGCGCTGGGCGAGGAACGGTCCGTCGTCGATCCTGACCTCGTCGGATGCCGGCAGATCGAGCATCTCGCGCACATCGAAGGTCTTCGACGCGTCCTCGTCGACCATCACGGGTGCTATGCCCTGCTTCAGCTGCACGCGCATGTCGTCGAAGGCGGGGATGTGCAGAAATCCGTATCCGGCGACGTCGCGACCGGCGGGGGATGTGCCGGAGACCTGGAACGGCACGAGCGCGCCGCGCTCCGGCGCCGTCCCGACGATGCGACTGCCCTTCACGGTGAAGCCGTCGGCGTCGCCCCACAGGCTCAGCTTCAGCGACCGCACCTCTCCCGACGCCCACTGCACACGGTCACGGAGCACGTCGATTCCGCCCGACGCGAGCTCCGCTCTGTCGCGCGCGGTGAGCACCGTGTCGGAGACGATCGGCTGGTCGACGACGGCGCCGTCGGTGACCGACACGACGATGAGTCCCTGCGCGGTGCTGCCCGTGCGGGTCGAGCGCACCGTGTAGAAGTACGAATTCGTGCCCGCCACCTCGCCCGCACGCAGCACGATCCGGCCGTCGCCGAGCGACGTGTCACGATCGATGAGCGCGTCGAGTCGCGCGTACAGCGGGTTGCCGGCCACGGAGGGGGCGTTGGGCACGAGATCGACGATCTCGAGCTCTCCCTGCGCGGGATCGGAGTCGTTCGCCGCCGGATGGATCACCACCGGCGTCGCCGAGTCGGCCTCGACGCGGACATAGTCGCTGTAGGCGACCGGCGCGGCATCCGTCACCCGCGCGTCGAGGACGCCGATCCGGATCCGCCCCGAGCCCTCGTCGCCCTGGGAGTCGCGGACCGAGTACCGGAACGTCACCTGGCCGCCCTCGACTCCGCCGGCAGGAGCCCGATAGACGATCGCGTCACCCGCCGCCGAGATCGTGGCCGTCCCGCGACCGCGCTCCGGCTGCTCCACCGCCGCGAGGATGACCCGGTCGCCGTCGGGATCGACGCCGTTCGTCGGCACGGTGAGTGAGACGGTCTGTCCGCTGAGCACGCGTCCGGTGAGTGCCGGCGGATTCGGTGCACGGTTGGTGCCGGAGGGGACGACGGTCACCATCACCGCGCCGCTGTCGAAGAGGTCGGGGCTGCGTTCGAGCGAGACCGCGTAGGTCAGCCGGTACGTCCCCGGTGTGGCGGGTGCGAGGTAGCGCAGCGCGCCGCCGTCGGCGAAGACGAGCTCGCCCTCCTGACCGGATCCGCTGACGTCGGGGCGCACGAGCAGCGGTTCGCCGCGTGGCGCGACGTCGTTCGCGGTGACGTCGATACGGGTCAGGGCGCCGGCGCGCACGGTGACCGCATCGGGGAACGCGATCGGCCGGGTGACGGTCGACGGCGGAGCGAGGAACACCGTGACCGCTCCCTCGACGGCCGCGCCCGATCCGTCGGCCACCGTCACCGTGGCCTTTCCGATGACGCCGGGTTCACCGTCGGCGGTCGTGCCGCTGACGCGGAGACGCTCGTTGCCGACCACGTTCGCCGTGAGCTGCGGGGTCGAGCTGACCGCTTCCGCGAGGATCAGCACGCGCCCGCTCGTGTTCTGCACGGCGCCCAGCACGTCGACGGTCGTGTCCTCACCCTCACGGACGAAGACGGTGAGCGGTGCCATCGTCAGCGAGGCGGATCCGTCGACGGCGGTGATCCGGATCACCGCCGACTGCTCGGCCTGGGTCGTCGTGTCCTGCGCGGTGTAGGTGACGACGTACTGACCGGCTTCCGGAACGATCACCTCGACCTCGCCGGATGCCGTGTTCGGCACCACCGTCATGCCCTCGGCGGTTGCGGCGGTCTGCACGGCGTCGACGAGCCGGTACGAGCCGGATCCTCCGGTGACATGATCGCCGATGCGCACGGTCTGCGGCTCGCCGATGCGCGCGGTGATCGCCACCGGCATCGCCCGCATGGCAGGGCTGCCGCTCACCCGCACCTCGAGCGTCTTGTCGGCTGCGGCGCCGCGGGCATCGGCGACGACGACGGTCACGGCGATCACGGCATCCGTCGCGTTCGGGTCGGTGTGGCGGATCGCCACACGCCCGTCGGCTGTGGGCACGACCATGACGGGCGCGGCCGGATCGACCTCGAACGCGTCGCTCAGAACGAAGGGGTCGCCCTCGGGATCGACCCATCCCGACAGCACCGGCACGATGGTGCTGCCGCCGGGCAGCAGCTCGGGCGACGGCCACTCCTGCCGGCAGGCGTCGACGCCGCACCAGACCGGCGCCGTGTTCGCATCGTCTGCTGCCACAGTGAGCGTGACGGTGGCGGGCTGCGACACGGCCGCCCCGTCGGTCACCGCATAGCTGAAGGTCGTCTGTCCGGACGTCGCCCGCACGTCGACCACCAGCGACTGTCCGTCGCCCACCAGCGACAGCTCGCCGAAGGCCGGGTCGGCCAGCCCGCCCTCGACGGACGACGCGTCGATCGTCAGCACGTCCTTGCGGTTCGGGTCGTGATCGTTCAGCAGGACGGGGAGCACGACCTGCTCCCCCGGCCGCACCCCGAACGCGTCGTCCACGGCCACCGGGGGCAGCTGCTCGGTGACGTCTTCGACGACGACGCGCCCTTCCTGCTCCTGCGTCTCGTCGTCGACATCCCACTGTTCGAGCGGCACAGGTCGACCGTCCGGGGCCGTCCAGATGAGCCCGGTGGCGACCTCGGTGAGCACCGCGCGGTCGCCGTTCGCCCGGAATACAGGCTGGATGTCGGCGGACTCCAGAACCCCGTCCGGCACGGTCAGCGCGGTGACGTCACCGTCGGACCACAGCGTTCCCGACTCCGCGCCGACCCATGCCGCGTGTCGCGCCGAGCCGACCACGACGGGAGGGGCGGGCACGCCCTCCGCCTGAGCGAGGCGATCGACGTCGCCGTCGCGCAAGGCGACCGACACGAGCCCCATCGAGTCGGCGATCAGCACGTCGTCGCCGCGCGCGGCACCGCCCTGCATCACCGCGTCGTCGGCGATGTCGAGTTCGACGGGGTCGCCGCGGCCGGCGATCCACAGGCGGCTCTCGCCGGGCTGCAGCAGCGCCCAGCGCTCGCCGACGACGGTGAGAGCCAGGTCGGCGTCGCCCTCCGGCGCCCGCGTGAGCGCGGACGCATCGCCGATGAAGCGGTGCCGGTCGATGTCGAAGAGGCGCACGGCGCGCTCATCGGCCGAGTACATCGCAAGCAGGCCGCGAGGTGACAGGCCGATCGCGTCAGCGACGTAGGTCGGACGCTCCTCCCCGTCCTCCACCTCGACCTCGGCGAACGGGTCGACGAGGGCCGTGGCCGCTCCGCGGTCGAGTGACGACACCGACACCTGGCCGGTGTCGGCGCGGTAGGCGACGAAGGATCCGGCAGAGACGATCTGTCGAGTGCCGGTCGGGGTGGGGACGGATGCCGACGGAGCGCCGTCCTCTCCGGCATCCGAGAGCAGATCGCCGGGGCTCGCAGGGTCGATGTCCCACCGCTGCCTGCTGCCCTGGCTGAACAGCACCGCCGACTGCCCGCTCTGCCACACCGCCTCGGGGGATTCCGCCGAGCGGACCGTGTCGATCTCGGCGAGCTCGGTGTTGACCCGGGCGTACTGCCCTGCCTCGCGCAGCACCCACACCGACGACTCGAGCCGGGGGACTTCCTGCGCCTGGTATCCCTGCGCGGTGACGGCGAGCACGATGACGACGAGCACGGAGACGGCGCCGGCGATGCCCGCGATCAGGCGCCCACGAGAGCGTGCGGGCGCGGTCGGCTGCGCCTGCCCCCGCGCCATCAGAGGATCCCGGTCAGGGTGAGCATGACGACCCCCACCGCCGCGATCGCCGCCGCCCCGACGAGCGCTCCGATGACACCGGCCACCCATGGCGAGCGCGCTCGCGGGCCGGACGGGAGATCGTCTCGCTCGCGCAGGCTCGCACGCTGCTTCTCAGCGCGAGCGGCACGACGGGAATCGGGGGCGACGGTGGTGATCACGGGGCCGCGATGACCGGCATCCGCGAAGCTGACCGGAGCGGCCGCCGCCCACTCGGCGGATGCCGCTTCGAACGCGGTCGGTGCGATGCCGAGCTCGTACTGCGCCCAGCGCAGACGATCGGCGAAGGCTGACATCGACCCGAACCGCTGCGCCGGGTCACGATGCATGGCCGTCGCGAGCAGCTGATCGATGATCGGGGGCATGCCTGCGACCGGGATCGGCGTGTAGCGCGCACGGATGATGCGCTGTCGCAGCTGATCGCGGGCGTTGGACTCCCGGTCGGGCAGTTCGAACGGGCTGCGTCCGGCGAGCAGGGTGTACAGAGTCGCCGCAAGGCTCCACACCTCGCTGGGCACCGACCCGGTCACCCGCTCCTGCAGCACCTCGGGTGAGCTCCACGGCACCGACATCGCGAAGACGTCGCTCTCACCGGCATCCACCACAGCGGCGGCGATGCCGAAGTCGGCGAGCACGGGGGAGCCGAGCGAGTTGATCAGCACGTTCGACGGCTTGATGTCGCGGTGCAGCAGTCCCGCGCGGTGCACGGTCTCGAGCGCGCCGGCGATGCGCACCCCCGTGTCGAGCACCTCGGCGAGGGGCAGCGGCCCCTTCCGATAGCGGGCGCTCATCGTGTCGGGGCAGTACTCCATCGCGAAGTACGGGCGACCGTCGGCCGAGATCGATGCCTGATAGATCGTGACGATCGAGGGATGCGCGCTGAGCCGCGCCGAGATGTCGGCTTCGGCGTTGAACGCGCGGAGCACCTCGGGGTTCACCGCGTCGGCGAGCAGCACCTTCACCGCGGCGACGCGGCGAGGCATGTCCTGCTCGTACAGGAAGACGTCGGCGAACCCGCCCGAGCCGAGCGGCCGCACGTAGCTGTAGCCGGCCAGCGTGGGAGGCGGCGACGTGATGCGCTTCGCCACGAGTCCTCCTCACGATGTCCCGGGGCGACTGATCACTCGGGTCGCGTCGTCTGCGCGCGCGGGATGCTCCCCCTTGTCAGGAGTATATCGGCTGGCTCGGGCGCGGCCATGCCCCGTCGACGGCACTGGCCCCCACACCGGCACCGGGCACCCGCACGCGCACCCGCACTGGGACTGGCACTGGCTCCGCGCTCAGCGGGCACGGGTTCTGAGCCCAGCCCGGTCACGCCGCTCGCCAGCATCCTTCGACGTGGTCGTCGACCATGCCGGATGACTGCATCAGCGCGTACATGGTCGTCGGCCCGACGAAGCGGAAGCCCCGGGCGCGCAGCGCCTTGCTGAGCGCCATCGATTCGGCCGTGACCGCGGGCACGTCTGCGAACTCGCGAGGGCGGGGGCGGGATGCCTGCGGCGCGAACGACCACATCAGCGCATCCAGTTCACCGTCTGCCATGTCGCGCACCAGCGCGGCGTTCGAGATGGTGGCGTCGATCTTCGCCCGGTTGCGGATGATCCCGGCATCCGTCATCAGCCGTTCGACGTCGTCGGCGCCGAACGCGGCGACCGCAGCGGGGTCGAAGCCGGCGAACACCTCGCGGAAGCGCGGGCGCTTTCGCAGGATGGTGATCCAGCTGAGCCCGGCCTGGAACCCCTCGAGCGCCATCTTCTCGAACAGCGCCCGATCGCCGTGCAGCGGGCGACCCCACTCCTCGTCGTGATAGCGCCGGTACTCGGCGTCGTCGCCCACCCAGGCGCAGCGGGCGCGTCCGTCGGACGCAGTGAGGAGGGATGCCATGCCGCCACGTTACCGGCGGGGTCGGACGCCCAGCACCGGCACCCCGCACAGCACCGAAGCCCCCACGCAGTCGTGCGACTGCGCGGGGGCCTCGACAGCAGAAGGGGCGCCGAAGTCAGCGCTTCTTCTGCTTGAGGGCCTTCTCCGACACCGGCGCCTCGCCGGATGCCTCGAGAGCCGCGTAATACGCGCGCGCCTCGTCCTGACGCTGCTGCTCGACGCCGCTCGCGATGGGCGCGCGCACGTGCTCGGGCTCGTAGCCGAAGGCCTGCACCAGCTCGAGCGCGTGCGGACGAAGCCGCGCGCAGAGGCGGTCGATGTAGCTCGAGACGGCGCCGGCGCGCTGCATCGACAGGCGCCCGTTGATCAGGTGCCAGGCCAGGTGCTTCTCGATCAGGGACAGTCCGAACAGGTCGCGCAGCCAGGTGAGCACCTGCCGCGTGTCGGCGTCGTCGATCTTTCGGATGGCGTCGGTGAAGGCCTCCCACTGCAGCAGTTCGCCGTGCGCGCGGGCCGCTTCGATCAGCTCGGCCTGGTTCTCGTTGAACAGCTTCTCGCCGAGTACCTTGTCCTTGCCCGCGGCGCGGAGGCGGCCGGCGATGTCGGCGACCATCTGCTGCACGCGCTCGGTGAGCAGCTCGTGCTGCTGCTCTTCACGCAGGCCGAGCTCGACCGAGCGGGCGACCTGGCCGAGGTCGGCGACGGACTGGCCGAGGGCGCGGAGACCGGCGCCGTGGAACACCTTGCCGGCCGTCTGCCCGACGGCGTACTTCGCGAGCGTCCTGGCATCCGCACCCTTGAACTGGCGGGCGAAGTCCTGCAGCAGGCGCTTGCCGACCAGCTGCAGCAGGATGTTGTTGTCGCCCTCGAAAGTGACGTAGATGTCGAGGTCGGCGCGCAGGCCGACAAGACGATTCTCGAACATGAAGCCGGCGCCGCCACAGGCCTCGCGTGCCTCCTGCAGGGTGTCGAGCGCGTGCCAGGTCGACAGCGGCTTGAGTGCGGCGGCCAGGGTCTCGAGGTCTTCGCGGTCTTCGGGGGTGTCGGTGCGGCCCGAGAAGACGCCGTCGAACTTCTGCAGGAACTCGTCGTGCGCGAAGATGTGCGCGTACGTCGACGCGAGGCGCGGCAGCAGCCGGCGCTGGTGCTTGCCGTAGTCGAGCAGCACGGTCTCCTCGCCGTTCGCACCGTCGAACTGGCGGCGCTGCGTGGCGTAGGTGATCGCGATGTGCAGGCCGAGGGCGGATGCCCACGATGCCGCGCCGTCGAGCGAGACGCGGCCCTGCACGAGGGTGCCGAGCATGGTGAAGAAGCGGCGGCCGGGGCTCTCGATCTCGCTCGAGTAGGTGCCGTCGGCGGCGACGTCACCGTAGCGGTTGAGCAGGTTGGTGCGCGGGATGCGCACGTGGTCGAAGCTGAGGCGGCCGTTGTCGATGCCGTTCAGCCCGCCCTTGAGTCCGTCGTCCTCGCGGCCGATGCCGGGCAGGTCGTTGCCGTCTTCGCCGCGGAGTGGGACGTAGAAGCAGTGCACGCCGTGGTTGACGCCGTTGGTGATCAGCTGCGCGAACACCGTCGCAGCGATGCCGTGCAGGGCGGCGTTGCCGAGGTACTCCTTCGTCGCCGCGCGGAACGGCGTGTTGATCACGAACTCCTCGGTCTCGGGGTCGTACGTCGCGGTGGTGCCGACGGCGGCGACGTCGGACCCGTGGCCGATCTCGGTCATCGCGAAAGCGCCGGGGATCGACAGGTCCATCACGCCGGGCAGCCACTTCTCGTGGTGCTGCTCGGTGCCCAGCTGCAGGATGGCCGATCCGAACAGGCCCCACTGCACACCCGACTTGATCTGCAGGCTCGGATCGGCCGCGACGAGCTCTTCGAATCCGGCGATGTTGGCGCCGTTGTTCTCCTCGCCGCCGAAGCGCTTCGGGAAGGCGCGGTGCACGGCACGGTTCTCGACGAGCAGGTGCAGCTGCGAGAGCACGCGCTCGCGGTGCTCGTCTTTCGCGAGGCTGTCGTCGCGCCAGAAGGCCGGGTCCTTGATCATCTCGCGGGCCTCGCGACGGGTGTCGGCCCAGGTGCCGAGGAGAAGCTCGTTCACTCGTTCGACATCGATCGAGTGGGTGCGCTGCGCCGCGGAGGATGTGGCGGCAGCGGTGGTGGGACGGATGGCGGCGTCGACCATGGCGGTTCCTCTCAGAAAGGAGCAGGTATCCCTCAACCGTAGGAGTCCGACAACGGGAGGCGAAGCCGACTGTGCCCAATGCACAAGAGCATCCGGCGTCGGCCGCGCCTCCCGTTGTCACCTCGCGACAGTCAGCGACCGTCGCGCCAGGTCACCAGGCGGTCTTGATGGTGCCGTTGCCCTCGATGACCTCGCGCACCTCGTCGCTCGTGAACGCCTTCGCGAGGGCCTTGGTCGCCTCAGAGTCCACGTCGTTCTTCTGCACGACGAGGTTCAGTGCGAACCGGTCGTCGAGCTCGGTGATCAAGCCGTCTTCGTCGGGCGTGAGGCCGAGAGCCTTGATGTGCGACGGCCACTGGAAGACGAGGTCGGCCTCTTCGTACGCGGCGTTCAGCGACGAGATGGGCACCTGCACGAACTCGAGGTTCTTCGGGTTCTCGACGATGTCCTTCACGGTGGCCTCGTACGGGTCGACCTCGGGGTCGAGCGTGATGACGTCGTTCGCGGCGAGCAGCTTGAGCGCGCGCCCGGTGTTGGACGGGTCATCGGGAATGGCGACCTTGCCGCCGTCGGGGAGGTCGGCGATGTCGTCGAGCGTCTTGGAGTAGAACGCGATGACGAAGTTGTACACCGGCTGCACGCCGACGAGCTCTGCGTCGTTGCCCTCGTTGAACGTCTCCATGTAGGGGACGTGCTGCGAGAAGTTCGCGTACACGTCGCCGCTGTCGAGGATGGTGTTGGCCGTGATGTAGTCGGCGACCTCGACGAGCTGCACCTCATAGCCGTCGCCGATCGCCTCGCCGGCGGCCTTCACGACGTCGGTCATGGGCGCCTGCACAGCGGCCACCTTCAGCACGGTGGGCTCGCCGGCACCGGCATCCGGCTTCTCTTGCTCTGCGGGCGCGCAGGCGGTGACGGCAAGCGCGAGGCCGAGACCGGCTGCGGCGAGGGCGAGGCGTGACTTCTTCATGGGTGTCTTCCGTTTCGATGGGGTTTCCGGGTGCGGTGAGGCTTCCGGGTGCGAGGGGTCAGCGGTGGTCGAGGCGCACCGAGGTGCGGTGCCCGACGGCCTGAATGGCGAGCACGCAGACGATGATGATGACGATCGTGAGGTACATGAGGTTGTCGTTGTAGACCTGGTAGCCGTAGCGCATCGCGAAGTCGCCGATGCCGCCGCCGCCCACCACGCCGAGCACGGTCGAGTACGAGAGCAGGCTGATCGCGGCCGAGGTCAGGGCGTAGACGAGGCCCGAGCGGGCCTCGGGCAGCAGCATCCGGAACACCGCCTGCGGCACCGTCGCGCCCGACGCGACGGCGACCTTCGAGATGCCGGCGGGGATCTCGCGCAGGATCTGCTCGGTGAGGCGGGCGTAGATCGCCACGGCGACGAAGCAGAGCGGCAGGGTCGCAGCCTGGGTGCCGAAGCTCGTGCCGATGACCGCGCGCGTGAACGGGATGAGGAAGACGACGAGCAGCAGGAAGGGGAACGAGCGGACGATGTTGATGTACAGGTTCGAGATGGTGTTGACGGCACGGTGCTCGGCGATGCCGCCGCGCTCGGTCAGGTACACGACGGTGCCGAGCGGCAGGCCGATCAGCACGGCGGCGAGCAGCGAGACGAGCATCATGTACCCGGTCTCGGCCATCGACTCGGCGAGGTCGGCGCCGTATTCGGAGAGCAGGTCGATCAGCCAGGTCATGCCGTCAGCTCCCGCTTGACCTGCTCGTAGTAGCTCGGCAGCGAGCGGGGACCAGCGGCGGCGATCTCGAAGACCTCGCGCAGGCGCCCCTTCTCGAGCAGCGCGGCGCGGTCGCAGATCGCCTTCACCACGTCGAGGTCGTGGGTGATGACGATGACGGTGGTGCCGAGCTCGTCGCGGGCGTCGGCGAGCACGCGCAGCACGTCGGCGGTGGTCGACGCGTCGAGGGATGAGGTGGGCTCGTCGCAGAGCAGCAGTGGCGGCCTGGAGACCAGGGCCCGGGCGAGGCCGACTCGCTGCCGCTCGCCACCGGAGAGCTGGGCGGGGAAGTGTTCGTCGCGGTGCGAAAGGCCGACGAAAGAGAGGATCTCGTCGACAGCGGCCCGCTGTCGAGCCGCCGACAGGCGCTTCGCGCCGCGGCCCGGGAGACGGAGCGGAAGCCGCACGTTGTCGCGCACCGTGCTGTTGCTGAGCAGGTGGACGCCCTGGAAGACCACGCCGATGTCGCGTCGCAGAGCGCGCAGGGCGGCGGGGTCGAGTTCGGCGACGCGGTCTCCGCCGACGAGCACGTCACCCTCGGTCGGACGCGTGAGGCCGTTGATCAGCTCGAGCAGGGTCGACTTGCCGGCCCCGCTCTCGCCGATGATGCCGAAGATCTCACCGCGGCGGATGCTGAGGGTCACGTCGTCGAGCGCCGGACGCTCGTCGGCGCCGGGGCGGAACCGTTTGGTCACGCGGCGGAACTCCACGATCGCAGGCAGGTCGGTGGCCATCGTGTCTTTCGTGTGGTGTGGGTGAGCCTTGCCGCGGCAAGCGGCCGAGCGGCCTTTTCTGTACGTGATCCAAATTATAGTTGCGGTATGACCCTCAGGTACCGGACGGAAGCGATCAACGGCGACGGCGGCACGGGCACGGCTCGCGTGACGGATGGCATGGAGGTGTCGGTGGCCTCACCCCTGAGTCAGAATCGCGACCCGGATGCCTCGAACCCCGAGCAGCTTCTGGCGCTGGCGTGGTCGACGTGCCTGAACGCGACGGCTCAGGCGCTGGTGAAGCGCGAGCGTCGCACGGCGGTGCGCATCGAGGTCGAGCTGCACGATGCCTCCGAGGGTCCGGGGTACGAGTTCCACGTCGACACGTACCTGTCTGCGGAGGGGCTGACCCTGGAGGAGACGGCCGATCTGCTGGCCAGCGCGCATGCGCGCTGCCCGGTGTCGAAGCTGCTGCAGGGCGCGACGACGGTGCAGGTGCACGCGGAGGAGTACGCCGGCTGAGCGCGCGGTCTCACACTGCGAGGGATCGGAACTGATTCTGCGGGGTGGGTCGACTTCCGCTTGCGCGGCCGCGCGCTCCGACAAGTCGCGCAGGTTGAGGAGCACCGTCCGCGATGCGGGTCACATCACGCGACAGCGGGTCGAGAAGGTGGCGGCGGCGGGTCGATGCCCGCCCAGGCGGCGGCGAGTGCGGCGCGGGGTCGTAGCGGGATGGCGCGTTGCCTTCCGGGTGGATGCAGGACCCCGCGAATTGCATTCGCGAGAGGTCCTACTTTCTGCGTCGGGCAGCGCGGCGCGCCGGAACGCCGGTGGCGCCGGAGCGCCAGCAGCGCCAAGGGGCGGAGCGCCGGAGCGCCGGCAGCGCGAACGAGCGGAGCGCCGACAGCGCCAGGGGGCGGGGCGCCGGAGCGCGGGGGCGTCAACGTCAGTGCGCCGCGATCACCTCGAGCACGGCGGAGCCGTAGGCATCCCGCTTCTTCTCGCCGATGCCGCTGATGCCACCCAGGCCAGCCACCGTCGTCGGGCGATGCTCGGCGAGTGCGCGCAGCGTCGCGTCGCCGAACACGATGTACGCCGGCACGCCCTGCTCGCGAGCGGTGGCGGCGCGCCATGCGCGCAGCGCCTCGAAGAGGCCGAGGTCTCCGGCATCCAGGGCGGCGGATGCCGGCGCCTTGCGCGCTCGCGACGAACCACCCTCGCGCCCCATGATGTCTCTGCGCAGCGGCACGGCCGTCTCGCCGCGCAGCACCCCGGCCGCCGCCTCTCCCGGCGCGAGCGTGCCGTACTCGCCCTGCGCGACGAGGATGCCCCTCGCCAGCAGCTGCCGCACAACGCTGCGCCAATCCTGGTCGGACAGGTCTGCACCGATGCCGTACGTGGCGATCTGCTCGTGGCGCATCTTGCGGATGCGCTCGTTCGAGGCTCCCCGCAGGATGTCGATCAGGTGCCCGGCACCGAATGCCTGGTTGCGCTCGCGCTTCAGGCGCACGATCGTCGAGAGCAGCTTCTGGGCGGGGATCAGCCCGTCGAAGGTGTCGGGCTGATCGAGGCAGGTGTCGCAGTTGCCGCACGCGGCGCTGTCCTGCCCGAAGTAGCGCAGCAGGTTCTGCCTCCGGCAGGCGACGGTCTCGCACAGAGCGAGCATCGCGTCGAGGTGCTGCCCCATCCGCATCTTGAACGTGCGATCGCCGGGGCTCTGGTCGATCAGCCGGCGCTGCTGCACGACGTCTCCCAGTCCGTACGCCATCCAGGCGACCGACGGCTCGCCGTCACGTCCGGCACGACCGGTCTCCTGGTAGTAGCCCTCGACCGACTTCGGCAGGTCGATGTGCGCGACGAAGCGCACGTCGGGCTTGTCGATACCCATGCCGAAGGCGATCGTCGCGACCATCACCACGCCGTCCTCGCGCAGGAAGCGGGCCTGGTTCGCCGCACGCACCTCGGCGGGAAGGCCGGCGTGATACGGCAGCGCCTCGAAGCCCTTGGCTGCCAGATGCTCGGCGGTCTGCTCGACCGACTTGCGACTGAGGGCGTAGACGATTCCTGCGGCTCCCTCGGGCTGAGACCTGATGAACTCGACGAGCTGCCGGCGCACCTCGACCTTGGGCACGATGCGGTACTGGATGTTCGGGCGGTCGAAGCTCGCCACGAAGTGCTCGGCGCGTCCCAGGCCCAGGCGCTCGGTGAGCTCCTGGTGCGTTGCGCGCGTCGCCGTTGCGGTGAGCGCCATGCGCGGCACTCCCGGGAACCGCTCGGCGAGGTCGCCGAGGGCGAGGTAGTCGGGTCGGAAGTCGTGACCCCACTGCGACACGCAGTGCGCCTCGTCGATGGCGATCACGCTGAGCGTGCCGCGCTGCAGCAGCTGCGTGGTCTGCGGCGACGACAGCCGTTCAGGGGCGACGTAGATCAGATCGAGCTCGCCGGCGACATACGCGCGCTCGACCTCGCGACGCTCATCGGGCGCCTGCGTCGAATTCAGATAGGCGGCACGCACACCATTGGCGCGCAGCGCGTCGACCTGATCGTGCATGAGGGCGATGAGCGGGCTGATCACGAGTCCAGTACCCTCGCGCACGAGTGCGGGCACCTGATAGGTGATCGACTTGCCGCCGCCGGTGGGCATGAGCACGACGGCGTCTCCCCCGCCGATGACGTGTTCGACGATCGCCGCCTGATCGCCGCGGAATGCGTCGTACCCGAAGACCGCGCGCAGCGCCTCGATCGGCGTCGGGAACCTCGACGGCGTGATGCCGGATGCCTGGGCGCGGCCGACCGTCGCAGCCGGCGTCATCGGCCCGGAGCCCCAGTCGAGCGGCGGCTCCCAGCCGTCTTCCGGCGGCACCCAGTCGAGGTCTTCGGGCGGGAGGCCGTCGTAGGGATCGTCGGGGTACGGCACGTCCTCGTACGGCCCCTCGACAGGCTCGGGAACCCGGTTCGGTGGACGCATCCCTCCAGCGTAACCACCGGTGCCGACATCGTCGCCGGCTGTCCACAGCCGCCCGCCCCGGGAGTTACGGCTGCACCTGCGGCCTGGACCCCCGGGCCTGCACCTGCGGCCTGGACCGCCGGGCCTGTGCCTCCGGGCATGCACGGGGCATGGGGTGGGCCTGCCCCTGGGCGTGGACCTCTGGCCGTTACGCTTCGGGGGCCGACACGCCAGATGTCGGACGTTTTGGCGGGAAACGTCCGACATCTGGCGTGTCGGCCCCCGGACTGTACCGTCCGGCACGAGGCGGACTGCGCCCGAGCACGGGCGGGGCGCTGCACCGCGCCACGGGCCGGGTGCCGGACCGGGCCACGGGCCGGGTGCCGGACCGGGCCACGGGCCGGGTACCAGGCCGGGCCACGGGCCGGGTGCCGGATTGCGCCACGGACCGGCCACGAGCAGGATGCCGGGCTGCATGTCGACCCCAGTGCCGTGCTGCATGTCGAGCCCAGACCCGGCCCCGCACGTCGACCTTGGAGCCCGCCTGTTTGTCCGGCCCGTAGCCCGGCCGCCGTGGGCGGCGCCCGATAGCCTGGGAGGGTGGCATTCCGACCGGCGCTGAGCACGCGCACTCTCCTCGTCTGCGCTGCGATCGGCGTGGCCACGGGCATCCTCGGTGGTGTGGCCGGACTCGTCACCCTCGGCGTCATCGCTCTCGCGCCCTACGTGTACGGACTCGTGCTCGGTGTGCATGTGCTGCCGGGCATCATCGCGCAGGAGGTGCTGCGCAAGCCCATGGTCGCGCTGATCACGCACGTGATCGCGGCACTCATCTCGAGCGCCTTCACCCCGATGTGGGCGATGCGCTACATCGGCACGGCGCTGCTCT
The DNA here is from genome assembly GCF_028198145.1 of Microbacterium sp. nov. GSS16. Taxonomy (NCBI): domain Bacteria; kingdom Bacillati; phylum Actinomycetota; class Actinomycetes; order Micrococcales; family Microbacteriaceae; genus Microbacterium; species Microbacterium sp. nov. GSS16. The sequence goes on from NZ_CP116338.1 coordinate 547,322, forward strand.
TCGGCGCGATCCAGGAGGGCGTGGCCGCCCTCACCCGCTACCGCGCCTGGGGTCGCTGGCGCTTCTTCGTGTCGGCGGCGATCATCGGCGTGCTGGTGGCGATCGTAGTCGGATTCATCGTCGATCTCGCGCAGTTCGCACCGTGGGTGCAGCTGAGCTATCTGATCGTCTCGGTGCTCGGACCGGTGGTGTGGACGGCGATCGGCATCGCCATCGGCAATGCGCTGCGCCGAGCCGGCATCGCCCCGCGCTGAACGACGCCGCGCACCGCGCCATGACGGTCGGGTCGGGCTAAATTAGGGTGAACCGCCCGCTTACAGAGGACCCGACCGTGCGCCCTTCCGCGCCCCTGCTCCGCGTGCGCGACCTGAGCGTCACGCACGAGGGCGCCGCGCACCCCGCGCTGCGGGACGTCTCGTTCGACGTGCATCCGGGCGAGGTGGTGCTGCTGCTCGGCCCGAGCGGATCGGGGAAGTCGACTCTCACCCTCACGCTGAACGGCCTGATCCCGCAGTCGGTCGAGAACGCGGCCATGACCGGATCCGTGCAGGTCTCGGGTCTCGACACCCGCACCACGGCCGTGGCGCAGCTGAGCACCGAGGTCTCGATGGTCTTCCAGGACCCGGACTCGCAGCTGGTGACCGGAACGGTGCTCGACGAGGTCGCGTTCGCGCTCGAGAACCTGCGGATGCCGCCATCGGAGGTACTCGCGCGCGCCGAGCAGGCGCTGCGTCGCATGGGACTCTGGGGGCGTCGCCGCTGGAACCCCGACCTGCTCTCCGGCGGGGGCCGCCAGCGCCTCGCGATCGCGTGCGCCCTGGCCCTGCGTTCGCGCGTCATCGTGCTCGACGAGCCGACCGCCAACCTCGACCCGCAGGGTGTGCACGACGTCTACTCCGCCCTGGGCGAGCTGATTCAGGATGCCGAGGAGCGCGCGATCGTGCTCGTCGAGCACGACGTCGATGCGGCCGTCGACCTCGCGACCCGCGTGATCGTGCTGGACCACGACGGACGGGTGCAGCTCGACGGCCCCGCGAGACAGACGCTGCGGCAGCACGCCCATGCTCTGCGCGAGCTGGGCGTGCTCGCTTCCGGCGACCGGCTACCCGCCACCGTCGACCGGATGCCCGGCACCGGCGCTGAGGGCCGTGCACGTCAGATGATCCTCTCGCCGCTCGACACCGACGCCGCCCCCTACCCGGCGATCTCCGACCCGGCGATCACCGCCCGCGGCCTCGTCGTCGACAAGCGCGGCGCACGCCTGCTCGACGTGCCGCACCTCGACATCGCGCGCGGCTCGTTCACCGTGATCATGGGAGCCAACGGCGCAGGCAAGACGACGCTGCTGCAGACACTCGGCGGCGTGGTGCCGCCGACGCACGGCACGGTGATCGTCGACGGCCTCGATGCCGGTCGCGCCTCCCCCCGCGCGCTGGCCGCGCACGTCGGCTTCGTCTTCCAGAACCCCGAGCACCAGTTCATCGCGGCGACCGTGCGCGACGAGCTGGCGCACGGTCTGCGGCTGCAGCGGATCGGCGCCGCAGAGATCGACGAGCGCGTCGACGATATGCTGGCCCGCTTCGGCCTCACGGCCAAGGCCCACATGCATCCGTTCCTGCTCTCCGGCGGCGAGAAGCGGCGGCTGTCGGTCGGCACCGCCCTGATCGCCCGTCCGTCGGTGATCGCGCTCGACGAGCCGACCTTCGGGCAGGACCGCGCGCGCGCGGCCGAGCTGCTCGGCCTGCTGCAGGAGCTGCAGCGGTCGGGCACGACCGTCGTCATCGTCTCGCACGATCGACGGCTGATCGCCGAATACGCGACCGACGCCGTGCTGATCGGAGACGGCGAGGTGATCGCCGTGGGCCCGGCGGCAGAACTGCTCGCGCAGACGGAACCGGATGCCCTGGCATCCGGCCCCGCAGTCGGCCCGGCGGCCCCGGTGACCGAGCCCACACCGATCGACCCCTACGCCGACGCTCCCGCCCCTGCGCGGTTCTGGCTGCACGGCATCAACCCGCTCGCCAAGTTCGGCGCCGTCATCCCCGCGATGGCGCTGCTGGCGTTCACCCGCGACCTGCTCACCCCGGCGATCCTGCTCGCTGCCGCGTACGCGGTGATCCTCACCGGCGCACGCCTCACGCGGCGCACCGCCGCGGTGCTGCTGCTCGGCGTGCCGCTCGCCATCGCCGTGCTGAGCGTCGGCTTCGGCGTGTGGGTCGACGCGGAGCAGGTCGCCGGCACCGGCGCCGTCATGCGGATCGGCGACTGGACGCTGCACGCGGGCGCTCTGCTCAGCGGCCTGGCCACCGCGCTGCGCCTGGCGGGAATCCTCACCCTCGCCCTCATCGGCGGGCTCACCACTCGCGGGCCCGACCTCGTGCGGGCGAGCGTGCAGCAGCTGCGGGTGCCGTATCGGATCGGCTACACCGCCCTCGCCGCCTACCGGTTCGTGCCGCGATTCGCGTACGAGCTGTCGATCATCCGCGCCGCGCATCGCGTGCGCGGTCAGGGCGGCGGTCGCGGCCCCGTGGCGCGCATCGCGCGAGGGTGGGGGTACATCGTGCCGCTGCTGGCGTCGGGGATCCGTCATGCCGAGCGGGTGGCGCTGTCGATGGATGCCCGCGCCTTCGGCGCTTATGCGACCCGCACCGAACGGCACGTCGTGCCGTGGCGCACCCGCGACACGGTGTTCATGGTGGCGGTGCTGCTGGCATCCGCCGTCGTGTTCGCCCTGACCTTCCCCTGGCAGCCGACCTGACCGCCGAGGGCCTCCCCGCTCAGACAACCCCGCTCAGAGATGGAAAGTGCGGGTTCCCGACGACGGGAACCCGCACTTTCCATCTCTGAGCCGCGGCGTCGGCGCGCTCAGTCCGCGCTCAGCGCTTGCCGGCGATCTGACGGCCGACGATCTCGCGCATGATCTCGTTGGTGCCGCCGTAGATGCGGTGCACGCGGGCGTCGGTGAAGGCCCGGGCGATCGGGTACTCCATGATGTAGCCGTAGCCGCCGTGCAGCTGCACTCCCGTGTCGAGCACCTCCCACTCGCGCTCGGTGACCCAGAACTTCAGCTGCGCGGCCTCTTCGGCGGTGAGCTGCGAGGCCGCGTAGGCCTTGAGACCGCGGTCGACGTAGGCCCAGACCGCGTCGGCGGTGGTCGCCATGTCGGCGATGCGGAAGCGGGTGTTCTGGAAGTCGATGACCCGCTCGCCGAACGCGTCGCGGCTCTTCGTGTAGTCGACGGTCCACTTCACGGCGGCCTGGATGACCGCGGCGGCAGACACGGCGATCGAGAGACGCTCGAGCGGCAGGTTCATCATCAGCTGGATGAAGCCCTGCCCCTCCTTGCCGCTGATGAGGTTCTCGTCGGGCACGAAGACGTCGGTGAAGCTGAGCTCGGCGGTGTCCCAGCCGTGGAAGCCCATCTTGCTGAGCTTCTTGCCCTGGTCGAAGCCCTCCATGCCCTTCTCGACGATCAGCAGGCTGAACGCGTCGGGCCGGTTGCCCTCGCCGGTCTTGACGAAGGTGACCACGATGTCGGCGGTGGTGCCCGACGAGATGAACGTCTTGGCGCCGTTGAGGATGTACCCGCCGTCGACCTTCTTCGCGTTCGTCTTGATGCCGCGCAGGTCGCTGCCCGCGCCCGGATCGGTCATGGCGAGCGCGCCGAGGATCTCGCCGGTGGCCATGCGCGGCAGCCACTTCTCCTTCTGCTCCTGCGTGCCCATGTGCACGAGGTACGGCACGGCGAGGTCGTCCTGGATGCCGAGGGCGCCCGCCAGCGAGCCGGCGCCGGCGCCGATGACCTCTTCGTTCACTATGGCGCGGAAGCGGTAGTCCTGCAGCATGCCGGCGCCGCCGAACTCCTCCGGCACCGAGAGTCCGATGATGCCGGCCTCACCGGCCGCGCGCATAGTCTCACGGTCGACCTCGCCCGCGGCATCCCACCGCTCGATCGACTCGTTCGTGACGTGCCGCTTGACGAAATCCTTGACCAGGTCGCGGAAGGCCTCGTGGTCCTCTTCGTAGATGTCGCGCTCCATGGCGTCCTCCTCGAAATCGTGTGCGTCCTCGCACGGCGAGTCTAGGTCGCAATGACGTCGCCGGACAGTCGCTTGTGGGAACAAGTCTCACACACGATGACACTGCGTTCCGCGTTTGTGGGAAGACGCGGATCAGCGTCTCAGTGGCTGTAATCGGGCGCCGGAGGCAGTCCGAAGAACTCCTCGAGGGTGTGGAATCCGCCGTCGTGGTAGGCCCGGGCGAGCTCGGGCCCGATGTAGCGGATGTGCCACGGTTCGGGCGCGTACCCGGTCGTGCCGGTCTGCCCGGGTTCATAGCGCACGATGAAACCGTGGCGCCAGCCGTTCTCCGCCACCCATCGCCCCTGCGTCGTCGCCCCGAAAGCCTCGATGGTGCCGCAGCGCGGGTCGCAGGCGACGAGGTCGAAGGCGAGTCCGCTCTGGTGCTCGCTGAAGCCCGGGCGGGCCGACACGGCATCCGCCCCACTCTGACCCCGGTCTCGCACGTGGCCGCCGTACGTGGCCTCCTGCAGCCCGAACGAGCGATAGCCGTTGTTGATCCCGAGCGTGCCTGCGCCGGCGTCGCTCGCCTCCGCAGCCATCGCCTCGAGCGCGTCCTTCGGCTCGGGCCGCAGCTCGTTCGAGCGGGTGGTGGCGCTGAGCCCGATGTCGGCGAGGGATGCCGGGGCGAAGCTCACCGGTTCGAGGGGGCGCTGCTTGTTGACGACCACCCACGACCGGTTCGGATCGGAGAGCGAGATGCACGGCGCGTTGCCCTTCACGATCGCCTCGCGGAATGCGACGCCCCCGCCGAACGCGGCGATGGCGGCCGCGTCATCACCCGCGTCGAGCGCTGCGCGGACGGCGTCGTCGGCACAGGGATTCGCCGCGAGCCGGGCATCGACCTCGACGGCGGGGATCGACATCGCCGCCGCCGGCGCGGGCAGTTCGACGCGCGTCGCAGGGCTCTCGGCGATCACGCCGCACAGGGTCGCCAGCGAGGCCATCGCCGTGAACAGCACACCGAGCGGCAGTGCGACCCTCACGGCGAGCGGTTCACGCGCGACATGTCGGGACTGCGCGGCGTTCACCGATCCATTGTCCCCCACCTGAAGGGACAGCGTGCATCGAACAGAGATGCGATGAAGGCTTGACACCGATGCGTCTTTTTGTTCGAATGAATGAATGAGATGGCAGGGGCAGGCGGTCGCGGATGTCGACGCCGACGCGCTCCCGGGCATGGAGAGCCGCGCGGGAATAGTCCGTTCGGTGACCACCCCTGAGTTCGCTGGGATGACCTTTCACGAGGTGCTTGCCAGGTCCGCCCTCAACGCGGTGCCGGGCGCGTCTCGCATGCCGTTCGCCTGGACCGTAAACCCGTACCGCGGATGCAGCCATGCATGTGTCTATTGCCTGGACCCCAGCACACTTGTGTTGTGCGCCGATGGCCGGCAACGCCCGCTCATCGAGCTGGCTGTTGGTGACGAGATCATGGGCACCGAGCGTCGAGGCAGGTACCGCCGCTATGTGAAGACGCGGATCGAAGCGAAGTGGTCCACACAGAAGCCCGCGTACCGCGTCGTGCTTGCCCACGGAACGGAACTGATCGCGAGTGGGGACCACCGATTCCTCACCGACAGGGGCTGGAAGCATGTGGCAGACGCGCACGCAGGGCAACGCCCCCATCTGACCGTCAACAACAGGTTGATGGGTTTTGGAATCGGGCACCCCCGCTCCGTGGTCGACATAGATGGTTCCGACTACCGCCACGGCTACCTCGCCGGCATGATCCGTGGCGATGGCATGATCTTCAATGGGCTCTATCCGTCCGCGGACCGAGTGCGCAGCATCCATCGTTTTCGGCTGGCGCTGAAGGATGCAGAAGCCCTGGATCGGAGCCGGGAATACCTCGCGTGGGCAGGAGTGCCGACAAACACGCGAGCGTTTGCTCCGGCCAGCGAGACTCGCGCAGCGATGGCAGCTATTCACACCGCTGCGAAGGCCGGCGTAGAGCGGATTGAGAACGATCTGATCGCCATCCCCCAGACACCCACCCTCGAGTGGCAGCAGGGGTTCTTGGCGGGGATATTCGACGCCGAGGGAGGCTGTTCGCGTGGCGTGCTGCGGATAAGCAACACGGATCCGCTCCTGCTTGAGACCACCACAGCGGCGATGGACGCCCTCGGTGTTCCGCACGTTCTCGAGCCACTTCGATCCAACGGCGTCCGAGCCGTGCGCGTCACGGGTGGATTGCCTGCTCGCATGCGATTCTTTGCGCTTACGCAGCCTGCCATCACTCGGAAGATGGCCATCGACGGCGTCGCGGTGAAGACCCGCTCCGACCTTCGAATCGTGAGCATCGATCCGCTCCCCGGCCTCCGTGACCTCGTCGATATCACGACGGGTACGGGCGACTTCATCGCCAATGGAGTGATCAGTCACAACTGCTTCGCTCGGGGGACGCACGAGTACCTCGACCTCGACGGAGGCGCCGACTTCGATTCGCAGATCGTCGTCAAGACGAACGTCGTCGAAGTGCTGCAGCGCGAGCTGCGCCGCGGATCGTGGAAGCACGAGACCGTCGCGCTCGGCACGAACACCGACCCGTACCAGCGCGCCGAGGGCCGGTACAAGCTCATGCCCGGGATCGTGCAGGCTCTTGCCGACTCGGGCACGCCGATGTCGATCCTCACCAAGGGCACGCTGATCCGCCGCGACATCCCCCTGCTCGTCGAGGCGGCGAAGCGGGTGCCGATCGACATCCAGATGTCGATCGCGATGTACGACGACGACCTGCAGCACGCGATCGAACCCGGCACCCCCACCACGCACGCGCGCCTCGACACGGTGCGCGCGCTGAGCGACGCCGGTTTCCGCGTCGGCGTCTTCCTCATGCCGGTGCTGCCGCACCTCACCGATTCGCTAGCGGCGATCGACGGGGCGCTGCGGCGCATCAAACAGTCCGGCGCCGACCATGTCGTGTACGGCGCGCTGCACCTGCGCCCCGGGGTAAAGCCGTGGTTCTTCCAGTGGCTCGAGCGCGAGCATCCGGAGCTGCTGTCGTCGTACCGCGGGCTCTACCCCGGCGTCTCGGTCGAAGCGCCGAAGGCGTACCGTCAGTGGCTGGCGAAGCGCATCCGCCCGCTCATGCGAGTGCACGGGCTCGACGCTCGCTCCGAAGAGGAGAACGACAGCATGCGCGGCCGGCGGATGCGGCAGCGTCCCGCGCCGGCATCCGTCCGCACGACGACTCAGTCCGACATGCTCTTCTGAGCTCGTACGGCGCTGCCGGCGGGCAGCTCCTCACGCGCAGCCGGCGGCTGAATGAGGAACACCAGCAAGAGCAGCGCAAGAGGGCCGAAGATCATCCCGAGCACGAACCACCCGAGCTTCGTGCGCCCCTGCATGCCGGCGAGCGCACTGATCACCAGAGCGATGCTGAACCATACCGTGCCCCCGGCTGTCGCCCACTCGTTCCAACCCACGGGTCCACACTATGTGGCGTTCACCACTCAGGACGAATACGCAGAGACCGCCGGGATCCGACCCTGAGGGCGCGGATCCCGACGGTCTCTCCTGAGTTGTGAACCGGCTCAGGCGGTGAGCTCGGCCTCGCTGGGCATGCGGCCGGAGATCTCCTCGATCAGGTCGTCGCCGGGGGCTGCCTGCTCGAACGGCGCGTCGATCTCGGCGCGCCCCAGCAGATCCTCCATGCGGCGGCGGCGCTGGCGGGTGATCAGCGTGACCACGCGACCCGAGCGACCGGCGCGACCAGTGCGCCCGGCGCGGTGCAGGTACGTCTTGTACTCGTCGGGAGCGTCGGCCTGCACGACCAGATCGATGTCGTCGACGTGGATGCCGCGAGCGGCGACATCCGTGGCGACGAGCACCTGCACCTTGCCCGCCGTCAGCTTCTGCAGGTTGCGCGTGCGCTTGGCCTGGTTGAGGTCGCCGTGCAGCGAGACAGCGGCGATGCCGGCATCTTCGAACTGCTCGGCGAGCATCTCGGCGTACGCGCGGGTGCGGGCGAAGACCAGGGTCTGCCCGTCGCGGTCGACGAGCGAGGTGAGCACGTCGGCCTTGTCGCGGTGCTCGATGACGAGCACGCGGTGGTCGATCGTGCTCGAGTCCTGGTCTTCTCCGGCGACCTCGTACACGGCCGGATCGACGAGGAACTCGTCGACGATCGCGGCGACCTCGCGGTCGAGCGTGGCCGAGAACAGCAGCTTCTGGCTCGTGGCTCCGTCGTCGAGCGCCGTGCCGGTCTTGCGCAGGATGCGCTGCACCGGCTCGGCGAAACCGAGCTCGGCCATGTGGTCGGCCTCGTCGAGCACGGCGATGCGCACCTCGGAGAGGTCGAGCTTGCGCTGCTCGATGAGGTCTTCGATGCGCCCGGGCGTGCCGATGATGATGTCGACACCCTTGTTCAGCGCACCCACCTGGCGCGCCTGCGGCACACCGCCGTAGATCTGCGTGGTGAACAGGCCCACGCTTCGGGCGATCGGCTGCACGGTGCGGTCGATCTGCAGCGCCAGCTCGCGCGTCGGCGCGAGGATGATCGCGCGCGGCTTGCGGCCGAACTCACGGCGCTTGCCCTTCTGCGACAGCAGGATGCTCTCGACGAGCGGCGCGCCGAACGCGATCGTCTTGCCCGAACCGGTGCGGCCCCGGCCGAGCACGTCGCGACCCTGCAGGATGCTGGGGATCGTCGCGGCCTGGATCGGGAAGGGCGTTGCAGCACCCATGTTCTTCAGGATCTCGACGATGTTCGAGCCGATGCCGAGGTCGCCGAAGGTCACATCTGCGACCTCGGTGGCCTGCACGGCCTCGGCCTCGAGCCGCTCGTGCACGACGTCGATCTGCTCCTCGTGCGCCTTGGCTGTAGACGTAGCGTTCCAGTCGCTGCGGTTCGGGCGGTCGTCCCGGTTCTGCCGCGCCGGACGGGCGTCACGGTCGAAACGGGGGCGCTCGGTGCGGTCGGAACCACCACGGCGGTCGTCACGAGCCGGGCGCGCGTCACGGTCGAAGCGATCGGTGCGTGTCGGACGAGCTTCACGGTCGAAACGGCCGCCGCGCTCGGGGCGCGCATCGCGGTCGAAACGAGGGCGCTCGCTGCGCTCGAAACCACCACGACGGTCATCGCGCGCGGGACGGGCATCGCGGTCGGCGCGTCCGTATCCGCCGCGGTCGTCACGCGCCGGACGCGCGTCGCGGTCGAAGCGGCCAGGCCGGGCGTCGCGGTCGAAGCGATCGTTCCGACCGTATCCGCCGCGGTCGTCACGCGCCGGACGCGCGTCACGCTCGAACCCGCCACGACGGTCGAAACCGCCGCGATCGTTGCGGTCGTCGCGGTCGAAACGGGCGTGACCGCCGCGGTCATCGCGGGCGGGGCGGGCATCCCTGCCGTACCGGTCGTCGCGCGACGGGCGCGCATCGCGGTCGAAGCGGTCGCGCCGCTCGTAACCGCCACGGTCATCGCGGGCGGGGCGGGCATCCCGGCCGAACCGTTCGTTGCGGTCGAAGCCGCGACCACCCTGGCGGTCGTCGCGGTCGCCCCGGTGATGCGGCGCCTCGCGGCGTCCCGACTCGGCGCGGTTGCGGATCGAGCGGGCCTCGTCCCGACCGGCGCGCTGCGTGTCCGACCAGCGTCCCTTCGGCGCCGATCCCTCGGCGTCGGCGGGGCGATAGCCCCGGTGCTTCGGGCTGACGCTGCCGGGGCGGCGGTCGCCACGGGCGTCTGACGAGAACGAGCGGCGCTCCGCGCCATCCGTCCGACGGTCGCCGTCTCGCGACGGGCGTCCGCCGGAGTGGCGCTCGTGGAACGACGGGCCGCTCTTCGCGTACCGCGGCTCGAAGTTGCGCGACGGGCGTCCGCCCTTGGGCTTGCCATTCTTGGGCATGGTGTTTCCTGACTGTCTCTGACACGAGAACAGCGTCCGCTCCGCGGGCACAGAGATCAGCGCGCGTGGGACATACCCGGGCATTCGTCGGCCGGGGCCATTCATGTGATGGTTATGAACCATCGGCCCCTGAGCTCACAATGAGCATGAGTGGTGCTCGGAAGAACCGCGTGACGCGGGTGCTCGAAGCCGACTGCATCCACGATACCGGGGTTTGCTGAGAGACTGCCCGCCGTACGATGACCTCATGCTTCTTGACGATGTGATCGGGTCCCCCACCGGCATCCAGATCCACCTGCGACGCGGAGAGGTGACGGCGCAGATCGCCCAGGTCGGCGCCTCCCTTCGTCACCTGACGGTGGGCGGCGTCGAGATCGTGCCGCCCTACCCGGCCGACCAGCCGACACCGTCGTGCTCCGGGGTCGTGCTGGCCCCCTGGCCGAACCGCATCCGCGACGGCGTGTGGCAGGACGGCGACACCGAGCGCACCCTCGCGGTCAGCGAGCCGAAGTTCCGCAACGCGAGCCACGGACTGCTGCGCTACACCGCGTACGAGATCGCCGATCACACTGACGAGTCGGTCACGCTCGTCGCGAAGGTCGTGCCGCAGACCGGGTACCCGTACCTCGTCGCGACGTCGGTGACGTACGCGCTGACGGATGCCGGGATCGACGTCACGCACACCCTCACCAACCATTCACCCGACCCCGCACCGGTCGCGCTCGGCACGCACCCGTTCTTCGCCATCGACGGCGTCGACGCCCGCGATCTGGTGTTGGCACTGCCGGCGGAGACGTACTTCGAGACCGACGACCGGATGCTGCCCGTCGGCGAGAGCCCGGTCTCGTCGGCAACCGACCTTCGCTACGGTCGCCGACTCGGAGAGGTGCAGCTCGACACCGGGTACGCGAACCTGCACCGAGATGCCGACGGGTTGGTGCGCACCACGCTCACCGCACCGGATGGCCGCACTGTGACCCTGCAGCAGGGTGCCGGCTTCGACTATGTTCAGGCCTTCACGACCGACAAGTATCCCGGACAGCCGCTCGCCGTGGCGATCGAGCCGATGACGGCCCCCGCCGACGCCTTCAACTCGGGTCGCGGGCTGCGCCGGCTCGCGGAAGGCGAGTCGTGGACGCTGCAGTGGGGCATCCGCTTCGCCTGAATATCCGGACTTCACACGAAACGCAGGAGCCGATCGGACGGATCGCCCTGCGTTTCGTGTGAGGTCCTGCGTTTCGCGAGACGTCGGAGGCGGCTCAGACGTCGTTCGCGGGCGGCAGGCCGCGTGAGCGCAGCTCGCGACGGGTCGGGTGATGCTCCGCCGCGACCGACGTGGCGAAGACGGATGCCGCGGCCGCAGCGGCAGAGGCTGCAGCCGCCGCCGCGGACGCAGCAGCTGCCGCGGCCATCATCGAGTCGGATGGCCGGTTCTCGTCGGGCACCATGACGGTGGCGGGAGCGGCCGGATGCTCGGATCGTGCCTCCGTCGCCGTTGCCGTTGCCGGAGCGCCGGCAGGCGCCGCGATCGCCGGATCGGCCGACGACGTCGCGGCAGCCGCGGGCGCCGGACCCGCCGCCGCGCCGCTGTCTCCCGGCACCGGTCCTCGCGGGTCGTCGCTGCCCGGGCCGAATCCCGGATCGTCGCCGTCGCGTCGCGCCGCCCGCTTCGCGTGCCGGCGCTCCTTGGCCCCCTCCACGAGGTTGTAGAGCGTCGGCAGCACGATGAGCGTGAGCACGGTCGACGACACGAGACCGCCGATCACCACGATCGCGAGCGGCTGCGAGATGAACCCGCCGTGCCCGGTGATGCCCAGCGCCATCGGGGTGAGCGCGAAGATCGTCGCGAGGGCCGTCATGAGGATCGGTCGCAGACGCTTCTCGCCTCCCGCCATCACCGCCTCGGGTGTCGTGAGCCCCTTCGCCCGGTACTGGTTGACGAGGTCGACGAGCACGATCGCGTTCGTCACCACGATTCCGATCAGCATCAGCACGCCGATCAGCGACGCGACGCCGAGCGGAACGCCCGTGACGATCTGCAGCAGGATCGCCCCGGTCGCCGCGAACGGCACCGACACGAGCAGCAGCAGCGGCTGTCGCAGCGACTTGAACGTCGCCACCATCACGACGTACACGATGAGGATCGCCGCGAGCATCGCGAGCCCGAGCTGCGAGAACGACTCGGCCTGCTGCTCGGCGACGCCGCCGACCTCGGCGCGGGCGCCGTCGGGCAGGTCGACCGCGTCGAGTGCCGCGGTCACCGATGCAGTGGCGACGGCGAGGTCGTCGGATGCCGGCGGCACGGTGATCGTGGCGGTGCGGCGTCCCTGCTCGGTGGAGATCGAGGTGGGGCCCTCGCGCTGCTCGACGGTGGCGAGCTGCTCGAGCGGCACCGGTCCCGTCGCGGTGGGGATCGAGAGCTGCTTCAGCGCGTCGACGGACGTCGGCGGCTCGGGGTCGACGAGGTACACCGTGAGCGCACTGTCGTCGACCTCGACCGAGCCGATCTGCTGCGGACGCATCGTGCCCGACACGATCGAGCCGACCGCGACCTCCGAGAGGCCGCGCGCGGCGGCCGCCTTACGATCGACGATCACGGCGATGTACGGCAGCGAGGCCGACAGGTTGTTCGTCACCTGCCCGATGCCGTCTCGTCCGTCGAGCTCCTTCATGAGCGCGTCGGTGCCGGTCTGCAGGTCGTCGGCGTTCGGCGCCGTCACGGTGACCTCGATGTCGCTCGAGCCGAACCCGCCGCCGGTCGCCGCGACGGTGATCTCACCGGCGCCGTCGAGGTCGTCGACCTTCTTCTGCACCTCGGCCCGCAGCTGCTCCTGGTCGGCGTCGTCGCTCGTCTGGATCGAGTACGTGATGCCCGCCCCGCCCGAGAACGCGTCGCGCAGGGGCGAGCCGCTCGATCCGATCGACGCCTGCACGTGCGTGATCCCGTCGATGCCGTCCAGCGCCTGCTCGACCTTCTTCGCCGCCTCGGACTTCGCCTCGAGGCTCGCGGTCTGGCCGATGTCCTGCGTGACGGTCATGGTGTTCTGGCCGGAGTCGCTGAGGAAGTTGATCTTCATCAGCGGCGCCGCGGCGAGCGTGCCCGCGAGCACGAGCACGGCGAGCACGACGGTGACGACGGAGTGCTTCAGCGTCCAGCCGAGGATCGGCCGGTACATCCGCTGCAGCGGCGTGGGCGGGGCATCCGGATGCTCCGGATCGATCCGCGAGCCGTCCGCACCGACGAGCGGCTTGCCCGGACGCAGGAACCAGTACGCCAGAACAGGCACGATCGTCAGCGCGACGAGCAGCGAGGCGACCATCGCGATCGTCACGGTCATCGCGAAGGGGCGGAACAGCTCGCCGACCATGTCGCCGACGAACACGATCGGCAGGAACACCGCGACGGTGGTGATCGTCGAGGCGGTGATGGCGGATGCCACCTCGCGCACGGCGAGACGGATCGCGGCGCCCTTGTCGGCGCCCTCGACGTAGTGGCGCTTGATGTTCTCGATCACCACGATCGAGTCGTCGACGACGCGGCCGATCGCGATGGTCAGCGCTCCGAGGGTGAGCACGTTGAGCGAGTAGCCGAACGCCTGCAGCCCGATGAAGGTGATCAGCACGCTGGTGGGGATCGAGATCGCGGTCACCAGCGTCGAGCGGATCGACAGCAGGAAGACGAGGATCACGATCACGGCGAAGGCGAGGCCCAGAAGCCCCTCGGTGGCGAGTGTCTCGATCGACTGCTGGATGTAGGGCGCCTGGTCGAAGATCACGGTGAACTCGGCATCCGGGAACGTGTCGCCGAGCTCGTCGAGCGCCGCCAGCACGCCCTGCGAGACCTCCACGGTGTTCGCGGCGGGCAGCTTGGTGACGGCGATCGAGAGCGCGTCCTCACCGTCTACGCGCGAGATCGACGTGACCGGGTCGGAGACCTGCGCGACCTCGGCGACCTCGCCGATCGTGAGCTCCGTGCCGCTCAGCGGCAGCGCCGCGACATCCGCGGCCGACGTGAGCTTCGCACCCGACTGCACCGTGAGCGTCTCGTCGCCCTCGGTGATGTCGCCGCCGGGCAGCAGCACTCCGTTCTGCTCGAGCGCCTGACTGATCGACTGGGTCGTCTGGCCCGCGGCGAACAGCTTCGCCCGATCCGGGGTGATCGTGACGCGCTGGCCGACGCCGCCGACGATCTCGGCGGCGTTGACGCCGTCGACGTCTTCGAGGTCGGGGATGACGGTGCTCTCGAGATCCTGCTGCGCGGTCTCGGAGTCGTCGAACCCGGTGACCGCGATCTGGATGACGGGGAAGTCGTCGATCGACACGCTGAGCACCTGCGGGCTCACATCGTCGGGCAGCTGCTGCGAGATGCGGTTGATCGCCTGCTGCATCTTCTGCTCGGCGGTCGCGAGGTTCGTGCCGTACGCGAACATCGCCTGGACGATCGAGGCGTTGGTCGTGCTCGTGGCGCTGCTCGACTCCAGGCCCGGCACGCCCTGGATGGCGTTCTCGACGGGCGTGGAGACGTCGTTCTCGACGACCTCGGGCGACGCGCCGGGGTAGGTGCTCATGACCACCAGCGCGGGCAGCTCGAGCGAGGGGATGAGCTCCTGCTTCAGATTGGTGAGCGCCAGTCCGCCGAAGACGGCGGACACGATGGTGATCAGCGCGATGAGCGCTCGGTTGCGCAGGCTGAGGATGGCGAGGTTCGACACGCGGTGCTCTTTCAGTCGCTCGTGGTCGTGGGGTCGGTGCCGAGGATGCCCGCGAGGGCCTTCTCGATCAGGGAGGCGTTCAGCGTCTCGTCGTGGATGCGGGCGTGCCAGAGCACGCCGTCGATGAAGACGGCCGCCGCGGTCGCCCGCTCGTCACCGTACGCGGGAACGAGGAAGGCAGTCATCCGCTCCGACCAGCGCCGCGCGATGGCGCGCAGCTGAGGGTCGTCGACGGCGGCGGTGACGACGGCTCGATCGGCTTCGAGTGCGCGCGCGTCGGCGAGTCCCTGCACGATGAGCTCTGCGAGCACCCGCGGCGTCGCGCCGCGCTGCTCGAGCGCCGAGCGGATGCCGTCGACGCGAGCGTCGAGCGGATGCCGTCGACGCGAGCGTCGACCTCGGTGACCAGATGGTGCAGCGCCTGCGAGCGCAGCTCGTCGAGCGTCGTGAAGTACTGTGTGGTGGCGCCGAGCGGCACGCCCGCGCGGGCGGC
This sequence comes from Microbacterium sp. nov. GSS16, assembly GCF_028198145.1. NCBI lineage: Bacteria > Bacillati > Actinomycetota > Actinomycetes > Micrococcales > Microbacteriaceae > Microbacterium > Microbacterium sp. nov. GSS16. Next base: position 562,446 of record NZ_CP116338.1, read on the forward strand.
GATGAGACGGTGCGTCACCGCGCTCACCCCGATCTCGAGGATCAGCTCGGCGGTGGCGTCGAGGATCGCGATCCGGCGCGCCTCAGGGTCACGGCGTCGTCGTGACGGCTCGCTCATGACCCCTCCCGGGCATCGCAGATGTACGTCTGTACATTATGCGCGCGGCAACCTGTGGCTCGACTGGCAGCCTCAGGCCAGCGCACTCCCCGCGCCGAGTCCGAAGAGCGCCGCCGCGAGCGAGAGCACGAGCATGCCGATGACGTCGACGACGGCCGCGAGCCGCTCCCCGGCGCGCCACAGCGAGATCGCGTCGATCATCGCCGTGCTGAAGGTGGTGTACCCGCCGAGGAAGCCCGCGCCGATCACGAACGCGGCGCCCGGAAGCATCCCGACCACCAGTCCCAGCAGCAGCGAGCCCGTGATGTTGATCACCAGCACACCCCACGGGAAGCGCGAGCGGGTCACGTGGGCGATGCCGATGTCGATCAGATACCGCACGGCCGCGCCCAGCCCGCCGCAGGCGGCGGCGAGCGCGAACACGAGCGGACTCACGACGCGCTCCGACGGCCGAACGCCCCGCCGATCCGCAGCCCGAGCAACGCGGCGAGCAGGCCGCCCACGATGCTCGCGGCGATGTATCCCCCGGCGAGCGCGGATGAGGTCGCCCACAGCTCGACGCTGTCGAGCGCGAACGCGCTGTACGTGGTGAAGCCGCCGAGCATCCCGGTGCCGAGGAACACGCGCGCGTCCGATGCGGGGATGCGGGCGGTGAGGACGCCGAGCATCAGCGCCCCGACGAGATTCGCCGCCAGTACAGCGCCCGGGGCGTCGAGGATCAGCATGCTGATCCCGAGCCGTGCCGCGGTGCCGACCGCGCCGCCCGCCGCGGCGAGCGCTGCCCGCCGGGTCACGGTGCGCACGGGGGTCGGGGTGGTCACTGCGCCACTCTAGCGGCGCGCTCTCGCAGCGGTGGTCGGCCCGGAGTTGCATAGACTCGAGGCGGCGGTGCGGCTCCGCTCCCGATGCCGCCGGACCGCCGGGAGGACGACGCTCGAGTGCTCACGCGAAGGATCTTCGGCTGGTCGCGTCTGGCGACCGCCGCCGTGTGCATCGCGGCGCTCGTGCATCGGATGCTGTGGGGCATGGGTTCTCAGACCCTGGCCGGGTCGAACTTCTTCGCTTACCTGACGATCCAGTCGAACACGGCGTTCGCCGTTCTGGCGGTCGTCGCCGGGGTGATCGCCCTGCGGCGCGCGGAGGATCCGGCGTGGCTGACCACCGCTCGCGCTCTCGTGCTCAGCTGGACGATCACAGCCGGTCTCGCGTTCGCTCTCATCGTGTGGCAGGCCGGCGAGCACGGCATCCCGATCACGGTGCCCTGGTCGGATGTCGTGTTGCACTTCGTGCTGCCGGCGTGGTCGGTCGTCGCCTGGGTGTTCGGCCCCGGCCGTCGTGCCGCGTCGTGGCGCGTGGTGCCCTTCGTGCTGCTGTATCCGGTGCTGTGGGGCGTCTTCACGATCTGGCGCGGCAGCGCGATCGGCTGGTACCCGTACTACTTCCTCGACCTGCGGCAGGTGTCGGGCCTCACCGAGATGGCGCTCAGCTGCGCGCTCGCGCTGGCGATCTTCGCCGCCGTCGCGGTCGCGCTCGTGCTGCTGAGCAGGGTGCGCCCGACGGTGCCGCCGTGGGGCGAGATCAGCCCTCGTCCGCTTCCGGCTCTGCGAAGAACGCGAGTGAGGCGCGAGCGGCGAGCGCCGCGTCGCGCTCGCTGAGCTCCGCGAACTGCTGGGCGTCCGCTGCGCCGACGAGGCCGACGAGCACCGGCTCACCGGTGAACGGCTGAAGGTTCAGCCAGGTGCGGATCATCGCGTCGCCGCCGACGACATGCCAGATGGTCGCCTCGGTCGCCCAGAACGCCTTGTCGAAGCGCATCCAGACCGTCTCGATGAAGCCGGATGTCAGGGCTGCGATCGCACCGCGGTGGGAGAAGGGCAGGGCGGGCGCGAACTCGATGCCCTGCTTCTGCAGCACACCGACCGGCGCGGTGACGATGACGCGATCGAACGAGAGGGCTTCGCCCGTGCCGAGTCGCAGGCTCACGCCGCGTTCGTCGTACGCGATGCGGGAGACGGGCGACGCCGTCGCCACCCTGACATCCTCGAGCTGCTTCTCGAGGAACCCGTCGAGGTCGCCGATGACACCGTGCACCGCCCCTTCTGGAAACCGGGGCGGGTACCAGCTCGAGGCCCGAGAGGGGTCGGCGCCGGTGATCGCGGCCATCCAGGCGAGCGAGGCTGCGAGCGCGGGATCATCGAGGTCTGCGCCGTTCGCGCTGAGCGCCTCGGCTATCGGTGCGTCGGATGCCTGCGCCTGGGCCTTCTCGACGGCCTGCGCGATCGGTGCACGGTCGAGGCCCGGCGCCTCACCATCAGCGTTCCATGCCGTCGGGACGTCGAGGGTGACCGTGTGGTCACCCATGTCGACCAGGCGATCATCCAGCGACGCGAGATCGTCTTCGCTCAGCAGCCAGGCGCCGAGCTGCGGCGGGATCGGCCACTGCTCGTCGTCGGCGACGCTGCGGATGCGACCCCCGATGCGCTCGCGCGCTTCGAACAGGGTGACCTCGTGGCCGGCGTCCGCGAGCATCCGGGCGGCGATCACTCCGGCCGCACCCGCGCCGACGACGGCGAGGCGCTCGGTGTCTTCGGCGACGCTGACGATCTCGAGGGAGGCACGGCGGGCATCGTCGACGGCTCCGACGACGGTGCCGGGGCGCGTGGTGTCGGTGGCCTCACCGGCGAAGAACACCCGGTCGAGCACGGACTCGGCGAGGCGCTCGCGCTCAGTGGGATCCGCACCGGCGGGCAGGTAGCTGGTCGATCCGAACGAGTACGGGTCGCTGGCCCAGGCGCTTCGCAGCCAGCCGGCCGGCGCCGGCACCGCCTCGGGTGCGGTCGGCCGCGGCACGGGCGTCTTCGTGCGCGTCGGCGCAGGCTGCGGCTCGGGCGTGCAGGCGGCGAGCAGCAGCCCGACGGCGCCCGCCCCGGCGCCGACGAGCAGAGTGCGGCGCGTGATGCTCATCGTGCTTGCCAGACTACCCTCGGCGTTCGGCGATCTCGTCCCCACCGTCCGCGCGGAATACAGGGGTTCACACGGAACGCAGGATGCCCTGCGGCATCCGCTCCCGCGTTTCGCGTGAACTCCTGCGTTCCGGGAGGGCTACAGGTTCGCCTCGGCGTAGACGCGCAGCGCGTCGCGCACGAACTCCGCGCCCGTGGTGCCGCCTGCGCTCGTGGCGTAGTTCGCTCCGAAGCGCGGGTCGGCGACGTACATCTCGCCGAGTCCGATCACGTAGCCCCGTGCATCTCCGCCAGGGGCGGATGCCGGCGTGCCGGGGATGCCCCTGAGCCACTCGACGTGACGGCGCGCGATCTGCTGCGCCTCGTCCGACCCCGGATCGATCCCGCTCTCCGCGGCGGCGACCCAGTCGGCGCCGAGCTCGGCGGCGCGCTGCTGCCAGGCGCTGCGCTCGCCGGAGCTCATGCCGCGCCACCACCTGTCGCCGTCGGCGTATGCCTTCTCTCCCCATCGCTGCTCGACCTCTTCCTTGTACTGGGTGTGGTCGAACCCGTCCAACATGTTCTTCGCCATGATCTGCTGTCCTTCTCTCAATGCGTGGATGGTGTTCTCGACAGACGCGATCTGCCGCTGCATGCGCTGCTGCTCCTGCCGCAGCCAGGCGAGGTGCGTCTCGAGCGCGGATGCCTCCGCCGCTCTCGCGTCGGCCCCCGATCCTGCCGACGAGCCGAGCACCTCGGCGATCTGCGGCAGTCCGAGCCCGAGCTCGCGCAGCAGCAGGATGCGCTGCAGGCGCACGAGGGCCGCCTGGTCGTAGTGGCGGTATCCGTTGCGGGCGATGCGGGACGGCGGCAGCAGGCCGATGTCGTCGTAGTGGCGCAGGGCGCGGCTCGTCGTGCCGGCCAGGCGGGCGATCTCCTGGATCGACCAGTCCATGGCGCTCCTCTCTGTCGATGACTTCACGGTAGAAGTTGACGTCGCGTCAAGGTCAATCCGAATTCAGCACATTTCCAGGCAGCGATCGAGATATATCGTGTTACTCTCGCTCCAACGCGATATATCTCGATATCCGTTCACCAAGGAGAACTGACATGACCGAGAAGTGGCTCATCGCCCCCGGCGAAGAACGCGTCATCGACATCGTCTCCGCGTCCCGCCTCAAAGTCGGGCTCGTCGGCGGTCAGGTCGATGTGATCGCGCACGATGAACCGGGCATCCGCATCGAGGTGAGCGGCGTCACCGTGAAGGATCTGCGCGTCGAATCCGACGGCACCCAGGTCGAGATCGACCACCCCCAGATCGGCTGGGACAACTTCCTCGACGTGTTCCGCAACTTCGGAGCCGGCGGGCCGAAGGCCGAGGTCAGCATCGCCGTCCCGCGCGCCATCGCACTCACGCTCGGGGTCGTCAGTGCAGGTGCGCTCGTCTCGGGCATCCGCAACGATGCCAAGCTCAACACCGTCTCCGGCGACCTGATCGCCGACGGCATCACCGGCGACCTCACCGCCAACTCCGTGTCGGGCGACGTGCAGGTGCGAGGGCTGACCGGATCCATCAACGCCAACAGCGTCTCCGGCGACGTCGCGGTGACCGGCAGCCTGCGCAAGGCGACCGTAGACACCGTGTCCGGTTCGATCCTGGTCGACGCCGTCGGCGACATGAACACCATCAACCTCAACACCGTCTCGGGCGGCACGACGGTGCGGCTCGATGAGACGCTGCCCGCGAACTACGTGCTGCGCAGCATGACCGGGCGCATCACGGTCGACGGCGTCGAACGCTCGAGCGGCGGGCCCAGCAGCTACACCGGCCAGGCGGGCGAGCTCGCCGGCAGCTTCGTCGACGTGCGCGCGAACTCCGTCTCCGGCGGGGTCACGGTGCTGCGCCGCCCGCAGGTGTCGGTCGCGGATGACGCGGAGTGGGAATCATGAGCGCGGCGGTCTTCTCGCACGGTGATCTGCGCCTGTACCTGCTGTCGCTGCTCGCCGAGGCACCGCAGCACGGCTACGGCATCATCCAGGCGCTCACCGACCGCACCGGCGGCACGTACACTCCGAGCGCCGGAACGATCTATCCGCGGCTGGCGAAGCTCGAGGAGGAGGGCCTGGTCACCAAGACCGCCGACGGGCGCACCACGATCTACGCCATCACCGACGCCGGCCGCGCAGAGCTCACCGCTCGGGAGGGCGACCTCGCCGGCATCGAGCAGGGTCTCGCCGATTCGGTGCGGCTCATCGCGAACGAGGTGCGCCAGAGCGTGCAGGATGCGATGCGCAGCCTTCGCGCCGACCTCGCCACCGCGGCGCACGACGAGAAGCGTGTGGCGAAGTCGCGTCCGCGATTCGATGGGATGAGCGACGAGCGGGCCACCAGTCGTGAGCATCTGCAGCGGGCGGATGCCTCGATCAACGCGTTCCGTGCCCAGCTGCGCACCGACCTGCGCACGCATGTCGCTCGCGGAGGATCGCTTCCGGCATCCGTCGTCACCGAGCTCGAGCACGCGATGGACGAAGCGGCTCGTGCGGTGACCCGCGCGCTGAGCGCACTGCCGACCGAGAAGTAGCCCGACGATCGATGCCCCCTCCCGCCTCTGGCGGAGGGGGCATCGTCGCGTCAGTGCGCGCGAGCGCTCGTCTTCGGAGCGGATGCCAGCACCAGCCCGGGCTCACTCCGTCCAGATGTCCTTCTGGTCGTCGGGAACCGTCTCGCCCTGCGGGACGACGAGCACCGAGCGGTGCTGCCGGTGTGCGAGGCGGGCAGCGACCGAGCCGGTGAAGAACTCGCGGATCGACTCGCCGAGTCCGCGTTTGCGCGTGCCGACCACGATCAGCTGCGCATCGAGCTTCTCGGCCAGCTGCTTGATCGCCAGAGCCGGGTCGCCGACCAGCTGGCGGGCCGTCCAGGGCACGTCGGCGTCGGCGAGCGCCTCCTCGGCTGCCCGCTGCACGTCCTCGAACTCGGCGGCGCCCGCGTCGAGGTTGAGGTCGATCGGCGCCGAGTGCACGTAGCCGTCGGGATCCTCGTAGGTGACGAAGCGGGTCACATCGACGTGCACGACGACGAGCGGCGCGCTGAGCAGCCGCGCGTAGCGCAGGGCCTCGTCGAGGACATGCGGTGGCTGGCCGGGCTGAATGCCGACGATCACCGCTTTCTGCAGGGCCGCGTTCTGTGCCGCTTCCTCAGCTGCTCGGGGCGTGGAGTCCGTCATTTCGATCCTTCCGCGGGGCGGCCGCAGGACGGCCGGATGCTCTGGCGTGCGTGCTATCCTGAATGCTACTCTTACCGGCTTCACGCCGGTGCCGTGAATATCATCGGGCCCGTCACGAGCCCGCTGCTGAACTCGTAAAAGGGGGTCTCGCGCATGGGCCGTGGCCGTCAGAAGGCGAAGCACACCAAGATCGCCCGCGAACTCAAGTCGTACAGTCCCGACGTGAACTTCTCTGCGCTGGAGAGTGAGCTCGGGCACCCGACGTCAGACGACCAGTACGTCGACAAGTGGGCCGACATGTACGCGGACGAAGACGAAGACGAGCTCGAGCGAGCCTGACCGCTCCATCGGGGCTGCTCATCTGGGTCCCTGAGCTTGCCGAAGGGCGAACCCTGGCGACCGGCAGACGCCGCGTCGACCAGGGTTTCGTCGTGCTCGGGGGGCGTTTGCGTGCCCGCGCACCAGCCCCTGAGCCCGCTCACCAGCGCCCGTGCCGGCGCTCCCACTCGTCTTCGACGGTGACCCGGCGGCCGGCGACGAGACCCGCCGGGAAGGTGATCACCAGCACCGACACGACCGCGATGAGCGGCACCGTCCAGCCTCCCGTCGCGTCGTGCAGGATGCCGACGAGCAGCGGGAAGATCGCTGCCAGAACGTAGCCGGAGCTCTGCACGAAACTCGACAGCAGCACAGCGCTCTCGGGGGTGCGCGAGCGGATGCTGATCAGCACCAGCGCGAGGGGGAAGAGCAGCCCCACCATGCCGAACAGGGTCATCCAGAGCCACAGGAGCTCGGGCAGGGGCGCGAGCATCAGGCCGACGAGACCGGTCAGAGCCGTCAGCGAGCCGACGACGAACAGAAGACGTGTCGCCTGGAATCGGACCACGAGCACCGGGGCGATCAGGGATGCGGGCAGGCCGATGAACGCCCACAGCGACAGCAGGAAGCCGGCGGTCGCGGCATCCACCCCGGCGGTGTCGATGAGGATCGACGGCAGCCAGGCGAACGAGACGTACGCCATCGTCGACGACGTCGCGAACGTCAGCGCCAGCGCCCACACCAGCGGGATGCGCGCGAGGCGCGCGAACAGACGGAGGTTCGTCGGAGCGGTGGCGATCGGGCCGGTGGCGGCGAAGACGGCCTGGGAATCGTCGGATTCCGCCCTCTCCGCAGCGACCGTATGCCCGGGTGCGGGACGGTCCGCGACGGTCGGGGTGGCGGGGCGCAGCACCATCACGCTCCACGGAATGAGCCCGGCGAAGGCGAATGCCGCCCAGACCGCCATCGAGAAACGCCAGCCCGCGGCATCCGCCAGCGGCACGGCCACCAGCGGGGGGACGAAGGTCGAGAACGCCATGGTCGCGGTGTAGACGGTCATCATCACGCCGATGCGGTCGGGGAAGTACTTCTTCACCAGGGGCGGCAGCAGGATGTTCGCCATGCCGACCCCCGCGAAGACCACCGCAGTGCCGACCAGCAGGCCGATCGAATCGGCCGCGAGGCTGCGCCCGACGAGTCCCGCCGTGATGGCGGTCAGGGCGATGACCGTCAGCCGCTCGATGCCGAGCCGATGCTCGAGCACCGGCGTGAGGATGCCGAAGACCGCGAAGCACGCCGGCGGCAGCGTGCCGATCACGCCGAGAACCGCCGATGAGACCGCGAAGTCCTCGCCGATCAGGTCGACGACGGGTGAGAGCGAGGCGACGGCCGAACGCAGCGAGAAGGCGCAGAGCAGGATGCCGAGAAGCGCGAGCACCCGGCCGCGCCAGAGCGCCTGCGCCGCCGTCACGAGGTCTGCGACTGCTCGACCCAGGCCAGGTACTCGGGCGTGACCGTGCCGGTGACGTATCGTCCGTCGAAGCAGCTCATGTCGAGGTCGGTCAGGTCGGAACCCTCGATGATCGCGGCCTTGAGGTCGTCGACCTTCTGATAGACGATGCGATCGCAGCCGAGCTCTTCCGCGATCTCGGGGATCGTGCGCCCGTGCGCGACGAGCTCGTGACGCGACGGCATGTTGATGCCGTACACGTGAGGGTGCCGCACCGGGGGCGCGGCGGATGCGAAGATGACCGACTTCGCACCGGCATCCCGAGCCATCTGGATGATCTGCTTGCTGGTGGTGCCGCGCACGATCGAGTCGTCGATGAGCAGCACGTTCTTGCCGCGGAACTCCGCAGACATGGCGTTGAGCTTCTGGCGCACGCTCTTCTTGCGCACCGCCTGCCCGGGCATGATGAACGTGCGTCCGACGTACCGGTTCTTGTAGAAGCCCTCGCGGTACTCCTTACCGAGTTTGCGGGCCACCTCCATCGCCGACGGGCGCGAAGAGTCGGGGATCGGCATGACCACGTCGATCTCATCGAGCGGCACGTGCTCGGCGATCGTGTCGGCGAGCCTGTCGCCCATGCGCAGACGGGACTCGTACACCGACACGCCGTTCATCACGGAGTCGGGGCGGGCGAGATAGACGTACTCGAACGCGCACGGCACGAGCTGGGCCTTCTCGGCGCACTGGCGCGTGAACAGCTCGCCGTCGTTGGAGATGAAGACCGCTTCGCCCGGTGCGACCTCGCGCACGATGTCGTAGTCGGCGTTCTCGAGCACGAGCGACTCGCTGGTGACGACCCACTCGTCGTGACCGTCGGCGGATGTCGCCGCGCGGCGGCCGAGGATGAGCGGACGGATGCCGAACGGGTCACGGAACGCGAGAAGACCGTACCCGGCGATGATCGCGATCACCGCGTACGCGCCCTCGATGCGCGCATGGGTGCGCTCGACTGCGTCGAAGATGCGATCGGCGTCCAGATCGACCGTCGAGGTGGTGGTCTGGAGCTCGCCCGCGAGCACGTTCAGCAGCAGCTCGGTGTCGCTCGACGAGTTCAGGTGCCGGCGATAGCGCTCGGCCATGTCGGCGGTCAGCTCACGCGTATTGGTCAGGTTGCCGTTGTGGATGAGCACGATGCCGTACGGCGCGTTCACGTAGAAGGGCTGCATCTCCTCTTCGCTGGAGGCCGTCCCCTTGGTCGCGTAGCGCACGTGGCCGAGGCCGATGCTGCCCAGCAGCGAGCGCATGTCTCGGGTGCGGAACGCCTCGCGCACCATGCCCTCGGCCTTCGCCATGTGCATGACGCCGTTCGGCTCCGCGGTGGCGATACCCGTGGCATCCTGCCCGCGGTGCTGCAGCAGCAGCAGCGCGTCGTAGATGTCCTGGTTGACCGGTCCGTTGCCGACCATTCCGACGATGCCGCACATGGGTGTTACTTCGCTCCATCCGCGTATGCGCCCACCAGGCGCACCGCTCCGCCGTCGACGCCCTTGGCGCCTTCTTCGAAATGCCCCTCGGGGCGTGCACCGGTGTGCACGGTCGCGACCTGCCAGGCGGCGATGCCCTGCGAGCCGATGGCGGCGATCGCGGCATCCTTCTGCTCCGCTGCGACGACAGCGAGGAAGCCGATGCCGAGGTTCCAGGTGCCCTCGGTGTCGACGATCGGGGTGCCGGCGATGTCGGCCAGCACCTGGAACACCGGGCTGGGCGTCCAGGTCGATCGGTCGACCTCGGCCCAGCTGCCCTGCGGCAGAACGCGGGCGAGGTTCGCGGCGATTCCGCCGCCGGTCACATGGCTCAGCGAGTGCACCGCCCCCGGCAGCGTCTCGATCAGCTTCAGCAGCGGCGTCGTGTACAGGCGCGTCGGCTCGAGCAGCGCCTCGCCCCAGGTGCCCCCGAGGTCGGCGGCGTTGTCGCCGTAGCCGATGCCCGCGTTTGCGACGATGTGCCGCACGAGCGAATAGCCGTTCGAGTGCAGGCCGCTCGATCCGAGTGCGATCACCGCATCGCCGTCCTGCACGAGGTGCGCGCCGAGCAGGGCATCCGCCTCGACCACTCCGGTCGCCGCACCCGCGACGTCGTAGTCGCGCGGTCCGAGCAGACCCGGATGCTCGGCGGTCTCGCCGCCGACGAGCGCGGTTCCGGTGACCGAGCACGCCTCGGCGATGCCGCGCACGATATCGGCGATGCGCTCGGGAACGACCTTGCCGCACGCGATGTAGTCGGTCATGAACAGCGGCTTGGCGCCGACCACGACGATGTCGTCGACGACCATGCCGACCAGGTCCTGCCCGATCGTGTCGTGCTTGTCGATGGCCTGCGCGATGGCGACCTTCGTGCCCACGCCGTCGGTGCTGCTGGCCAGCAGCGGGCGCCGGTAGCCGAGCAGCGCGCTGGCGTCGAACATGCCGGCGAAGCCGCCTACACCCCCGAGCACCTCGGGCCCGTGCGTCGCGCGCACGGAGGCCTTCATGAGTTCGACGGCGAGATCACCGGCGGCGGTGTCGACACCGGCCTGAGCATAGGGATTGGTGGGGGAGTCTGCCACCTTTACAGCGTACCGGCCCGCGGCGACGCCCGCCCCCTCGTGACAGGGCGATCGAGACGCCCGGTCAGCCGATCTGCTAGCATGAATGGTTGCGCGAAGTTCCGCCGTATCTCACCGGCGCAGCGCACACATCAAGGCCGGGCATGAGTGGCCGATCCGCACCGATGCGGATCCTGGCGCCCCGAGCCACCCACAGGCGGCAGCATGTCGCCCGCAGACAGACCAGAGATCATGAGCAGTACCGACACTTCCGCGCGCTCCGGCGCGCCCACTCCCGACCACAACACGCCCACCCCCGCACAGAACACGACTGCACCCGCCGAGCTCGCCTGGAGTCAGGCCGACCACGACGTCTATGTCGCCACGAGCCGCGGCGAGTTCGCCGGCTTCGTGACCGTCGACGACGCCGCCCACGTGGTGCACGATCGGCACAGCCGCCGCATCGGCAGCTACCCGAGCCTCGCGGCGGCCAGACAGGCGCTGGTGGATGCCACCCGTCCGCCCTCTCGCAGCCGCGAGCGCCTGCGACGCCGCATCCTCTCGCGCCGCCGCTGACGCGCATCCGACCAGCCGTATCCCGCGTCCGGCGTGCGGCTCGTGAGGGCAGCAGCGTGGCGGGCCGCAAGGCCCGCGCGCAAGATCATGAAGGACCCTACGATGGGGCCATGGTCGACAAGCCGCAGTGGCTGATCCGCGAAGACGCCGGCACCTCGGTGCTGGTCGCGCTCGCGCTGCGTCAGCTGCTCGGCATCCGCGCCCCCGAGGATCTGCCGGCACTGCGCGGACTCGAGGTGCGCCGTCCCGACGCGACCGAGGTCGACGACGCACTCGAGAAGCAGTGGCGCGAGTACTGGGACATGACCGTCGAGCCGCGCGCGCACCGATCGGAGGTGCCGCTCGATCTGGTCGAGGGCTTCGACACGCTCATCGCCCTGCCCACCACCGGCGCGGAGGACCTGCGTGCGGCGATCGTGCCCCACGCGCAGACCGTGCTGCACTACGCGCAGCGTGCGCACAACCGATATGTCGAGTCGGTGAGCTCGTCCGGCGGCTCCTACCGCGCCTACGCCAGCGCGATCGCCGAGTTCGAGCGCGAGATCGGCCGCCGAGCGCACTCGTTCGAGTTGAACGTGCAGGTGCTGCCGTTCACGCAGCGCGGCATCTGGTGGATCGGCGCGTTGACGGTCGCCGTCACCGACGGGCTGCGTCGCGACATCGTGGCGTTCGATGCGGCGATGCGACCGGTGATCGCCGAACTCGCCTAGGCCCGATCGTCGTCCTCGACGACTCGCTCGTGCTCGACCGTGACGACACGGGCGTGCTTGCGTGCGGCGCGGTCAAGACCGACCGCGATGATGCCGCCGAGCGCGACGCCGATCGGCACGGTCCACAGCAGCGCGAACCCGAACACCTGCCCGGGCGGGTAGACCACGCCCAGCACGTCGGACGGCTCATACGACCCGAGCAGCGTCAGGATGCCCGCGACGATGATCCCCAGAACGGCACCCGTCACCATGAAAACGCCGTAGCGGGGGACGGGGCGGATCGTCGCTTCGACGGTCGAGTGCCTGGCTGTTGCGGACATGCCCCTATTCTCCCACGCGCATGCTGTGGACGGGCCCGCATCCGGCTCGGTTCAGGGGCGCAGCGGCAGCAGGTCGGAGAGATCCGCTCGCGTTCCGGATGCCGTCACGCGGCCCGCGGCCACGGCATCCGTCCACTGCTCGGCGCCGGTGGCCAGCGCGATCCACGTCGAGGCATCCATCTCGACGACGTTCGGCGGGGTGCCGCGGGTGTGCCGCGGCCCCTGCACGACCTGCACCGCGCCGAACGGCGGCACGCGCACCTCGACGCTGTTGCCCGGCGCCTTCTCATCGAGCAGCTGCAGCAGGTAGCGCACGGCCGTCGCCGTGACCGTCCGGGCAGCGCCTCCGGCGGAGACGGCGGAGAGGGCGTCGCGTCCGGCTGCGGTGTCGATCCTGCGTGCGGGCATGTCACAAGGCTAAGCCGCGCTCAGTGATCGCGCCCTGCGGCGGGCATAGGCTCGAGATCGATGACTGGTTCTGCTGACGACATGCGCGGCGCACGCGCCGAGCTGCTCGCCGCAGCCGCCCGCGCCGACGAGTGGACACCCCGCTTCCCGATGTCGGTCGACGATGCATGGCCCGCATCCGTGCTGATCCTGTTCGGCCGGCTCGACAGCATCCCCGCCCGCGCCGACGACGAGACAGTGTCGGGCGACCTCGACGTGCTGCTGCAGCGCCGGGCGGCGACGCTGTCGTCGCACCCGGGCCAGGTGTCGTTCCCCGGCGGCGGTTACGAAGAGCAGGATGCCGATCCCGTCGCCACGGCGCTGCGCGAGGCCCAAGAGGAGACCGGGCTCGACCCCCAGGGCGTCGAGGTGCTCGCGGCACTGCCCGAGATCCAGCTCGCGGTGAGTGGCTTTCTGGTCACGCCGGTGCTCGGCTGGTGGCGTGAGCCTTCGCGCGTCGCCGCCGTGGATCACGCCGAGACGGTCGAGGTCTTCCGCGTGCCGATCGCGCAGCTCGTCGATCCGGTCAATCGCTTCACCTCGGTGCTGCGCCGCGACGGCTTCACGTACCGGGGTCCGGCGTTCGACGTCGACGGAACGATCGTGTGGGGCTTCACGGCCGGCATCCTCGATGCGCTGTTCGACGCGACCGGCTGGGCGCTGCCCTGGGATCGGGCCGTCGAGCGCCCCGTCTCGGTCTGAGCGCCGTCATGGTGTGAGCCGTCATCGTCTGAGCCGCCGGATGCGGCGCCGGTAGGCTGGCGGCATGAAGATCCTCGTCCTCGGCTCGGGCGCGCGCGAGCACGCGATCATCCTCTCCCTGCGGTCCGAACAGGCCGACCACGAGATCTTCGCCGCCCCCGGCAACGCCGGAATCGCCCAGGACGCCACACTCGTCGACCTCGACCAGCTCGACGGACCTGCGATCGCGGCGTTCGCCAACGAGCGCGGCATCGACCTGGTGGTGATCGGCCCCGAGGCGCCGCTCGTCGCCGGGGTCGCCGACGTGCTGCGCGAGCGCGGCATCCCTGTGTTCGGCCCGGGCCGCGCCGCCGCGCAGCTTGAAGGGTCGAAGGCGTTCGCGAAGCGGATCATGGATGCCGCCGGCGTGCCCACCGGGCGCGCGGTGCGCGCGGCAACGACCGCAGAGGTCGAGGCGGCCTTCGACGAACTCGGCGCCCCGCACGTGGTGAAGGCCGACGGCCTGGCCGCCGGCAAGGGCGTCATCGTCACAGCCGACCGCGCAGAGGCGCTGGCCCACGCCGAGCACTACCTGCCCGCAGGCCCGGTGCTGGTCGAGGAGTTCCTCAGCGGCCCCGAGGTGTCGCTGTTCTTCCTCAGCGACGGAGATACGGTGCGCGCCCTCAGCCCCGCGCAGGACTTCAAGCGGGCGCTCAACGGCGACGGCGGACCGAACACGGGCGGTATGGGGGCGTACTCGCCGCTGCCCTGGCTGGCCGACGACTTCGGCAGCGTCGATGCGTTCGTCGCCGAGGTGACCGAGACGGTCGCCATGCCCGTGGTGCGACAGCTCGACACCGAGGGCACCCCGTTCATCGGCCTGCTCTACGCAGGCCTCATCCTCACCCCTGCCGGTGTGCGCGTGATCGAGTTCAACGCGCGCTTCGGCGACCCCGAGACTCAGGTCGTGCTGCCGCGCCTGCGCACGCCCCTGTCGCGGCTGCTTCTGGCGGCGGCAGCCGGAACCCTCGAAGACGAGCCGCAGCCCGAGTTCTCGTCAGACGTCGCGATCACCGTCGTGCTCGCCAGCGAGGGCTACCCCGAGGCGCCGCAGACCGGCCGGATGATCGAGGGGCTGGCGGAGGCGGCATCCGTCGACGGCGTCTCGATCGTGCATGCCGCGACCGGCGCTTCCGACGCCCCTGGCGGGTCGCTCGTCGCGACCGGCGGGCGGGTGCTCAACGTCGTCGCGACCGGGTCGGACTTCGCGGATGCCCGCGCGCGGGCTTACGAGGCCATCGGCTGGATCTCTCTGGACGGCGCCCACTACCGGCACGACATCGCCGCACGCGTCGCCGAGTAGCAGACTCCCCCCGTCGCACACCTGTCGGCGACATGAACGGATGTCGGCGGAATCAGCTGATTCCTGCCGACATCCGTCTTCCTCGCCGGCATCCGTGCGGGCCGCACGTGTCGCCGAGAGCCGATCAGCGCGACCGCGGGCCGGTCAGCGCGCGCAGCGCGTACAGGATCGTGGCGAGGTCGACGAGCTCCTGGATGAACGCGCCGGCCACCGCGGGGATCGCGCCTGTCGTGGCGATGAGCATCAGGCCGACGCTGAGCACGATGCCGATCCAGATCGCCGTGTAGGCGACCCGTAGGGTGTGCCTGCCGATCTCGGTCGCGCGCAGCACGGGCAGCAGCGAGTCCTTCAGCACGACGGCATCCGCGGCCTCGCCGGCCGCCGTCGATCCGCGTGCGCCCATCGCGACGCCGACGTCGGCCGCGGCCAGCACCGGCGCGTCGTTCACCCCGTCGCCGATCATCAGCAGCGGACGCGGCGTCATCTCGGCGGCGAGCGAGACCTTCTGCGCGGGCAGCAGCTCGGCATGCACCTCGGTCACGCCCAGCGGCGATGCGATCGACTGCGCCGTCGCGTCGGCGTCGCCGGTGAGCATGGCGACCCGCTCGACACCGCTCGCGCGCAGACCGGCCACGACCGCGGCGGCCTCCGGGCGCACGGCGTCCGCCAGCACCAGTGCCCCGGCGAACCGTCCGTCGACGGCGACGTAGGCGGCCAGCTGCCCGGATGCGAGCTCGGTGCGGCGGGTGTCGGGCGCGAGCGAGGCGACGTACGCAGGTTTGCCGACCACGACGGCGCGCCCCTCGATCGTGGCCGATACGCCGTTCGTCGCGACTTCCTCGGCGTGCGAGGCGGGCGCGAGTCGCAACCCGCGCTCGATCGCGGCACGGCGCACACCGTCGGCGAGCACGTGGCTCGAGTACTGCTCAGCGGATGCCGACAGACGCAGCAGCTCATCGGCATCCATCCCCTCCGCCGCGCGCACCTCAACGAGGTCGGGCCGCCCCTGCGTCAGGGTGCCGGTCTTGTCGAAGGCCGCCGAGCGCACCCGCGCGAGCTGCTCGATCACGCCACCGCCCTTGACGATCACCCCCTCCTTCGCCGTGCGCGACAGCCCGCCGAGGAACGCGACCGGCGCGGCGATGAGCAGCGGGCACGGCGTCGCCAGCACGAGCACCTGCGCGAAGCGCAGCGGATCACCGGCGATCCACCACGCGATGCCCGCGATCAGCAGCGACACCAGCGTGAACGGCACCGCGAAGCGGTGGGCGAGGCGCACCGTCGGCGACTTGCTCTGCTGCGCCTCGTGCACCAGAGCGACGATCTGCTGATACTGACTGTCTGCGCTGGGTCGAAGGGCGCGGACGCGCACGGCGTTCGAGCCGTTCACCGCCCCCGAGAGCACCTCCTCGCCGGCCGCGCGCGAGACGGGCAGGCTCTCCCCGGTCAGCGACGACTCGTCGAAGCTCGCACGCTCGCTGAGCAGCACGGCATCGACCGGGACGATCTCGGACGGTCGCACCAGCAGCTCCATGTCGGGCACGACCTCGCCGACGGGGACGTCGCGCGTCGACGCGTCGGTGCCGTTCTCGATGACGTGCGCGGTCTGCGGCGAGCGGTCGAGCAGGGCGGTCAGGTCGCGGGCCGCCCGGCGTGATGCGTAGTCTTCGAGCGCCTCTCCGCCGGACAGCATCAGCACGATCACGAGTGATGCGATGTACTCGCCCACGAGCAGCGTCGCGACCATCGCCACCAGGGCGAGGATGTCGAGACCGAAGTGCGCGCGGAGGATGTCTCCGACCATTCCCCACGCGGTGATCGCGATCACCACGCCCACCGTCAGGGTCGCGGTCCATCGTGCGACCTCGTGCTGATCTGCCACTGAGAGCAGCGCCACGGTGACTGTGGCGACAAGGCCCCCGGTGAGCACCGGATAGCGCTGCGCGAGCGGCAGAAGTCTCATGGACTCACTCTGCCGGACGCCGCCCCGTGGACGGAATCCGGATCAGAGGCTCACCCAGTACCGGCGCATGCGGTTGATACCGGCCGCGGATCCGTCGATGACGTCATCGAGCGAGCCGCCGGCGCTCTCGATGGTGCGGTACGAGCCGATGTTGGTGTCGTCGCAGGTCAGCATCACGCGGTCGTATCCCTGTGCGCGGGCCCGGTCGAGCACGAGGTCGAGGGCCGCTCGGGCGATGCCCTGCCGACGCCGCGAGGGGCGCACCGAGTACCCGATGTGGCCCCCATAGCCGCGCAGCCACTCGTTCAGCTCGCGGCGGAACGCGATGAAGCCGACGACCTCTCCGTCGTCGACGATCCAGAAGTAGTCGCAGGCGACGTGCCCCTCCGGCAGCGTGGCCCCGGGGTCGGCGTACATCTGAGCCTTCGCGATGAACGACTCGCATGCGGCGCGATCGGCCGCCTGACCGCGGTCGAGACCCGCGCCGTCGATGTGCACATCTCCGAACTCGGTGACGGCCTCGGACCAGGAGTCGAGTAGCGAGAGCGAGGGCGAGGCAAGAGAGACGGGCATCGTCCCATCACACCATGACCGCGGGTTGCCGGGCATCCGGAGCGCGTTCAGCCGCGGCGCACGAAGTACCAGTTCGCCCCGAACCAGCTGATCACCAGGGCGAAGTACAGGGCGATGGCTGTCCACCGCGAGACCGGGTCGGTGTCGACGACCGCGTGCACGACCAGCTGCACCGTGCACAGCACGAGCGCGACGACGCCGACTGCGGCGAGCCCCTTCGTGGCCGCCGTGCGGTCGCGCTCATCGGCGTACTCCAGCGCGTTCACGCGCTCGAGGTCGCCCGACGTGCCACGCCGGGCGAAGATCGCGCCGAGCGCACCGCCGACCGCCCCCATCAGCAGCGTCACCGCAGCGATCGTCTGACCGAGCACGAAGCAGACCAGCGCACCCACCGCCAGCACCGCCACCAGCACGGTGTTGGTGCGCGACATGGGCCAGCGGCGGCGCGCGGGCTCGACCGCAGCGTCGTCATGAGTCGACATCGAAGACCTCCTCAACGGTCGAGCCGAAATGCCGAGCCAGGTGCACGGCGAGTATCAGCGAGGGGTCGTATCGGCCGGTCTCGATCGCATTGATGGTCTGGCGAGAGACACCGACCGCGGTCGCGAGCGCCTGCTGCGAGAGACCACGCGCGGTTCTCAGCTCTTTGACCCTGCTCTGCACGCTTCAAAGGTAGGCCGCAGACATCGCAATGTAAAGCCGACTTGACAGCACGGATCAATGTCAAGCATGCTTGTCATGTCAAACACGCTTTACATACCCGGAGGCCATCATGCAGGACGCACTCGTCGACTTCACCCAGTCCCTTCCCCTGTGGCTGCAGTGGGCCGGGGTGATGCTCGCCGCGGCGATCCCGTTCATCGAGTCCTACTTCGGCACGCTCATCGGTGCGATCGCGGGGGTGCCGCTCCCGATCGCCGTGCTCGCCGCCGTCGTCGGCAACGTGGTCTCCATGCTGGTCTTCGTCTTCATCGCCGCCGCCGCCCGGCAGAAGGTGCTCGCCCGACGGGGTGCGGATGCCGCGACGGATGCCCCCTCGCCGCGACGCGAGAAGGTGAAGCGCATGTTCGACCGGTTCGGTGTTCCCGGGGTCAGTCTGCTCGGTCAGACCGTGCTGCCCAGCCAGATCACCTCGGGGATGATGGTGTCGTTCGGCGCGAGCCGCAACGCGGTGATCGTCTGGCAGATCATCTCGATCATCATCTGGGCGATCATCTTCGCACTCATCGGCCAGGCGGGCATCGCCCTCTTCCGCTGAGTCGGATGCACGGCGCGCCCCGGCGCCGCCACGTCAGTGCTCGGGCTGCGCCTCATCCACCCGGTGGCGCCGGAGGAAGAGTGCGGCGACGAGTGCGATGCCCAGCACGCAGGCCGGCAGCAGCATCGCCTGCGCCATGCCTGCTGAGAAGCCCTCCGCGATCTGCAGGGGCATCTCGCCGTCACCGGCGAGGCCCGCTGGGGCCTCGGACAGACCCGGCAGGTTCGCTTCGAGCCGCGACTGCATGAACGCGGCGATGGCGGCCGAGCCGACCACCGAGCCGATCGTGCGCGTGGTGTTGTAGATGCCCGCACCCGCACCGGCCTGGCGGGGTGGCAGGTTGCGGGTCGCCGTGGTGGCCAGCGGCCCCCACATGCCCGCGTTGCCGATGCCGAGCACGGCCGACGGCAGCAGGAACATCCAGGTGGGGGTGTCCACGTTCATCAACGACGCGTTCCACAGCTGTCCGCCCGCGACGCAGAGCAGCCCGGGGATGAGGATCCACCGCGGGTCGACCCGGTCGAGCAGCCTGCCCGCGGCCGGCGCGAGCACGCCCGAGAGCACCGCCATCGGGATCATCAGCAGCGCCGCCTCGGTCGGCGACAGGCCCCGGGCGAGCTGCAGGAAGAACATGAACGGCAGCGACATGCCGGTCACCGCGAACCCGACGACAGCGATCGCCGCGTTCGACCCCGAGAAGTTGCGATCGCGGAACAGCTCCAGCGGCACCAGCGGCTCGGTCTTGGTCACCGCCTGCTGCACGATGAACAGCACCAGCACGATCACGCCCGCGATGATCAGCCCCCACACCGAGATGGGACCGACGATCGTGCCCCAGTCGTAGGCCTCGCCCTCCTGCAGTCCGAACACGATGAGGAACAGGGCGAGCGCGCTGAGCACGACGCCGACGAGATCGAAGCGGTGCGGATGCGTCTCGAGCTTCGGCACGAGCGTCCAGGCCAGCACGAATCCGACGATCCCGACCGGGATGTTGACGAAGAAGATCGCCTCCCACCCGAACGCGTCGACCAGCACGCCGCCCAGCAGCGGACCCACCAGCGTCGCCACGCCCGCGGTCGCACCCCACAGTCCCATCGCCGCGCCCCGTCGCTGCGGGGGGAAGGTGCGGGTGATGACGGCCATCGTCTGCGGCGTCATGAACGCGGCACCCAGGCCCTGCGCTGCTCGCGCGGCGATGAGTCCGTCGAGGCTGGTCGACAGCCCGCACCACAGCGACGCCAGGGTGAAGATGGCGAGACCGATCAGGTAGATGTTCTTCGGCCCGAACCGGTCGCCGAGGCGCCCCGTGATCAGCAGCGGAACTGCGTAGGCGAGCAGGTACGCGCTCGTCACCCATACGACGTTGTCGAGGTTGTTCGTATCGGGGTCGAGCGCCGCCTTGATGGCGGGGTTCGCGACCGAGACGATGGTCGTGTCGACGAGCAGCATGAAGAAGCCGATGACCAGCGCCCACAGCGCGGGCCACGGGCTGCGGGTCTCGGTGCGGGGTGTCTCAGTCGAAGTCACCCGGCAACGCTACTCCTGCCCGCCGACCTCGGCGCACCTCCGTCATCCGCTCCTGCGTGGTGGGAAGATGGGTGCGTGAGCGAAGCACAGAGCATCCCCGGCTGGCGGCACCTCTACTCGGGCAAGGTCCGCGACCTGTACGCCTCGGAGGATCCGGCGGACACGCGCATCCTCGTCGTGGCGAGCGACCGGGTGAGCGCCTTCGACTTCGTGCTCTCGCCGGGCATCCCGCACAAGGGCGAGCTGCTCACCCAGCTGAGCGACTGGTGGTTCGAGCAGCTCTCCGACGTGCCGAATCATCTCGCCGAGGGTGAGATCCCGGATGCCGTGGCCGGGCGCGCCATGCTCGCGATGGCGCTGGAGATCCTGCCGATCGAGTGCGTCGTTCGCGGGTACATCACCGGCACCGGCTGGGCGGAGTACTCCGCGCACGGGACGGTGTGCGGCATCCCGCTGCCGGCCGGGCTGCAGAACGGCGACCGGCTTCCCGAGCCGCTGTTCACCCCCGCCTACAAGGCGCCGCTCGGCGAGCACGACGAGAACATCACCTTCGAGCGGGTCGTCGAGCTGGTCGGCGCTGACCGCGCCGCTCAGCTGCGCGACGCCTCGCTGTCGCTGTACCGACGTGCCGCGGAGATCGCGGAACAGAAGGGCCTGATCCTCGCCGACACGAAGTTCGAGTTCGGCGTCGACGCCGACGGCACCCTGCGCCTCGCCGACGAGGTGCTCACCAGCGACTCGTCGCGGTACTGGGACGCGGCGGCGTGGGCATCCGGCACGACGCCGGAAGAGCGCATGGCGAGCTTCGACAAGCAGATCGTGCGCGACTGGCTGGCGACGAACTGGGACCGGCAGGGCGAGCCGCCGGCGCTGCCCGCCGAGATCGTCGAGCAGACCGCCGACCGGTACCGCGAGCTCATCGCGCGGCTCAGGGGCTGACCCCAGGCCCCGCCACCCCGCGCGGCGCCCGCCACCCCGCCACCCCCTTGGGGGCCGACACTCCAGATGTCGGACCGATTCACGCGAAGTGTCCGACATCTGGAATGTCGGCCCCCGTTTCGTCGCACGCGTTGCACGCCGGATGCCGGGCATCCGGGGCGGTAGTGTTTCCTCGGCCCTGATCCCGACTCCCGAGGAGCCCCCATGCCGCTGTGGACCATCCACGGCAACGGTCGCACTGTCGCGCCCGGCGCCGTCGTTCGACCCGAAGAGCGCCTGAACTGGCCGGCGACCATTGCGATCGGCGTGCAGCACGTCGTCGCGATGTTCGGCGCGACGTTCCTCGTGCCGATCATCACCGGCTTCCCCGTGCCGACCACGCTGCTGTTCAGCGGCATCGGCACGATCCTCTTCCTGTTGGTCACGCGCAACAGGCTGCCCAGCTACCTCGGCTCGTCGTTCGCGTTCATCGCGCCCGTCACCGCGGCGACCGCATCGGCGGGCATGGGCTCGGCGCTCGCCGGCATCGTCGCGGTCGGCGTGCTGCTGGCCCTCATCGGCGTCGTGGTGCACACGGTGGGCGTGCACTGGGTCGACCGCTTCCTGCCGCCGGTGCTCGCCGGCACGATCGTGGCGCTGATCGGGTTCAACCTCGCCGGCGCTGCGCGCGGCAACTACGAGCAGGCGCCGATCACGGCGACCTTCACCCTCACGATCACCATCCTGTTCGCCGTGGTGTTCCGCGGCTTCCTCGGCCGCATCTCGATCTTCCTCGGCGTGATCGCCGGGTACGTCTTCGCGGGCATCCGGGGCGAGCTGAAATTCGACAAGGTCGAGGCCGCCGACTGGATCGGCTTTCCGACCTTCCACCTGCCCGACTTCGCGACCCCGGGCACCTGGTCGGCGATGGCGATGTTCCTTCCCGTCGTGCTCGTGCTGATCGCCGAGAACGTGGGGCACGTGCGCGGAGTCGCCACCATGGTCGAGGATCCGACGATCAACAAGCAGACCGGCAAGGCGCTCATCGCCGACGGCATCTCGACCTCGCTCGCCGGCTTCTTCGGCGGCTCGGGAACCACCACCTACGGCGAGAACATCGGCGTCATGGCATCCACCCGCGTCTACTCGACCGCCGCGTACTGGGTGGCCGGCATCACCGCCATCCTGCTCAGCATGTCGCCCAAGTTCGGCGCGGTCATCAACTCGGTGCCCGCGGGCGTGCTCGGCGGCATCACCACGGCGCTGTACGGCCTGATCGGCGTCATCGGCATCAAGATCTGGGTCGACAACCGCGTCGACTTCTCGCGCCCGGTCAACCAGTACACCGCCGCAGTCGGCCTGATCGTCGCCGTCGGCGGGTTCATGATCAAGGATCCGGAGTCGGGCTTCGAGTTGGGCGGCATCGTGCTCGCTACCGTCGGCGCGATCCTCATCTACCACCTCGGCAACCTCGTGGCGCGGCTGCGCGGCTCGGGGGCCGACGACCCGAAGCCGCTCGCCGGCGTCGGCGCTCCGGGCGGCGACCCGGCCTGATTCGGACAGCCGTCCTCATCCAGCGCAGGAGAACACGCGAGCGCAGGTGGATTTCCCGCAATCCGTCCTGTTCCCGCGTGTTCTCCTGTTCTCGGGAATCCGGCACGGGCTTCCGGCACGCTCTGGAGCATCCGGCTGGGGCTTCCGGTACCCGCTCGGGCATCCGTCGCGGCGGCTGATCGCCCCGCCACCCGGGTCTGTCAAGGCCCCGCCGCGGCATCCGGTCTGAGCGGTATCGTCGGCGCATGCTCGACGTCACACCTCTCGCTGACCTCGCCCGACGCCGAGAGCTGCGCGTCGCGGTCGCCGAATCACTGACATCGGGGGCTCTCGCCAGCACCATCGGCGCCGGCACGGAGGCGAGCACCTGGTTCGGCGGCGGCATCGTCGCCTACCTGCCGGAGGTGAAGGAGCGGGTGCTCGGGTTCCCTTCCGACGGTGATCCGACCTCGGCCGAATGCGCGGAGCAGCTCGCCCGCGGCGCCCGCGAGCTCTTCGACGCCGACCTGTGCGTCTCGACGACCGGGGTCGGCGGTCCGGATGCCGAAGACGGGCATCCCGCAGGGACCGTGTTCCTCGGATGGGCGACGCGCGACGAGGCCGGGCACCGCAGGCTCGACCTGGACGGCGAGCCAGAGGACGTGCTCGACTCGACCGTCGAGGCGGCTGTCGAGCTGCTGATCTCGCGCGCCGGCACGGCGGAAGGCTTCGGCGGGGCGGATGGCTCCGGTCGGGCAGATAGCGCCGGGAGCCGCTGACGGGATCGCGCACCCGCGGTGGGATCTTCGCCCGTCACGCCGGCTGCGTCAGAGATCGTCGCCGGTCACCCCGCCTGCGTCAAGAATCGTCGCGCCCGTCACCCCTCCTGCGTCAGGATAAGTCAGTCGCCCGTCACCTCCCCTGCGTCACGAATCGTCGCCACGCGGAAGCGGATGCGCACCGATCACGACGCCGATGATCGGATGCCATGCCTCGGATGCTACCGACGATCGACCGTGTCAGACCGCCGGCGCCGACCCGCGCACGACCAGCTCGGTCGGCAGGATCGTGAGCGGATCCGGCCGCGTCCCCGCGAGCAGGTCGATCACCATGCCGCCGAGCATCTCCCCCTGCGTGAACATGGGCTGGCGCACGCTCGTGAGGTCCGACGACTCGGCGACCCGCGAGTCGTCGAAGGCGACGATCGCGACGTCTTCGGGCACCCGCAGCCCGGCGGCGCGCAGCACGCCCATCGCTCCTCGGGCCATCAGGTCGCTCGCCACGAAGATCGCATCCGGGTGCTTCCCGCCCTGCAGCAGCAGACGCGCCGCCTCCGCACCGCCGTGCTCGCTGAAGTCGCCGTCGATCTCGCCGGCGGGCTGCAGTCCGGCATCCGCCAGCGCCGCGACGAAGCCGTCACGACGGTCGACACTCACGGCCATCGTCATCGTGCCGGTTATGGTCGCGATGCGCCGGCGGCCGAGCGCGATGAGGTGCTCGGCAGCGGCGCGGGCCGCCGCCACGTTGTCGACGTCGACGATGATGTCGCTCTCGCGCACCCTCGCCGGCCGCCCGCCGAAGACGACGGGCACCGCCTCGGCGATGCGCTCGATGAACGAGTCGCTGGCGTGGTGCGACACGATGATCGCGGCATCGACCCCGCCGTTGCGCACGAACCGCGTCATCTTGCCGTCGGGGTCGTCGCTGGCGATGAGCAGGTTGAGGATGTACTCCGACTCAGACAGGCGCGAGCTGATCCCCGCGACGACGGATGCCAGGAACGGATCGCCGAAGAATCGCGTGGTGTCTTCGGGCACGACCAGGCCGATCGCGTGCGTCTGCCGGCTCGCGAGCGAGCGCGCGGCGCGATTGGGCGCGTAGCCGAGCTCGGCGATCGCATTCTGCACGGCGGCGAGCGCCTCGGCGCTGACCGAGGTCGAGCCGTTGACGACGCGTGACACCGTCGAGCGGGACACGCCGGCGAGTGCGGCGACCTCTTCGATCGTGGCTCGGAGCATCCTGTGCGTGCTTTCGGTGATGCGGGCTGCGTTTCGCCTCAGTCGCTGGGCTGCTTCGCTCAACGACCGCTGTGGGCGGCGATGATCCGAGCGTACTCCGCACCGCTCTGCTTGATCGTGCGCTGCTGCGTCTCGTAGTCGACGCGCACGATCCCGAAGCGCTTGGCGTACCCCCAGGCCCACTCGTAGTTGTCCATCAGCGACCAGTAGAAGTAGCCACGCACGTCGACGCCCTGCTCGATGGCGTCCAGCGTCGCCGCGACGTGCGCGCGCAGGAACTCCGTGCGCTCGACGTCTGCCACCTCGCCGTCGGCGCCCACCTCGTCGTCGTATGCGGCGCCGTTCTCTGTCACGTACAGCGGCACGTCGCCGGCGTAGTCGTTCGCGACGCGCACGAGCAGCCGGGTGAGCCCCTCGGGCTGCACCTCCCAGTCCATCCCCGTGCGCGGCAGGCCGCGCTCGACCCAGTAGATGCCCTCTTTGGAGGGGAACGGCGAGCGCGTCTCACGCTGCTGGCCCTCGGTCTGGTGCGGGTCGCCCCCGCCGGGCTGCGGATGCCCCGAGAGCAGCTCGCCGTGGTAGTAGTTCACGCCCAGCGCGTCGAGCGGCGCGGAGATGATCTCGAGGTCGCCGGGCTGCACGGCGGCCTGCCACTGGGCGACCGCGGCCGAGTCGACCTCGCGGAAGTCACGGACGATGTCGGCGGGATACTCGCCGTGGAAGATCGGGCTGAGGAACCAGCCGTTGAACTGGCCGTCGATGCGGCGCGCGGCGTCGACGTCGAGCGGGTCGTCGACATCGGCCGGGTCGGCGACGGTCAGGTTGAGGGTGATGCCGAGATCGAGCGAGGAGTCGCGCTCGCGCAGCGCCCGCACGGCGCTGCCGTGCGAGAGCAGCAGGTGGTGCGAGGCGAGCAGACCGTCGCGGATGCTCGTGCGCCCCGGCGCGTGCACGCCGGCCGTGTACGACAGGAACGACGAGCACCACGGCTCGTTCATGGTGGTCCAGTGCTGCACGCGGTCGCCGAGCACGTCGTGCACGCTGAGTGCGTAGTCGGTGAAGCGCGCGACGATGTCGCGACTGGTCCAGCCGCCCTGCTCTTCGAGCGCCTGCGGCATGTCCCAGTGGTGCAGGGTGAGCCAGGGCACGATGTCGGCGGCCAGCAGCTCGTCGACGAGGCGGCTGTAGAAGTCCAGGCCCTTCCCGTTGACCGGCCCGCCGTCGGGACGCACGCGCGACCACGAGGTCGAGAACCGGTAGGTCTGCAGGCCGAGCCGCTTCATCAGCGCGACGTCGTCGGCATAGCGGTGATAGTGATCGCAGGCGACATCGCCGTTCTCGGCGCCGACGACGGCTCCGGGCACGCGCGCGAAGGCGTCCCAGATCGATGCCGTGCGTCCGTCTTCGAAGGCAGCGCCCTCGATCTGGTAGGCCGCGGTGGCCGCGCCGAAGAGGAAGCCGTCGGGGAAGGTTCGCGTCATGCAACTCATGATGCCATGACTTGCTGGGAGCGCTCCCACGGGTCGGCATCGAGTCGATTCGGTAACCTTGCCAGGTGAGTCCCGAACTGGCGCGCGCCGAGTCCCTGATCGCCTCGATCCCCGACTACCCGCAATCGGGCATCCTGTTCCGCGACATCATGCCGCTGCTTGCGGATGCCAGGGCGCTGCGCGCCACGACCGAGGCGCTGATCGAGCCCTTCGCCGGCTCGTTCGACGTCGTCGCCGGCATCGAGGCGCGCGGATTCATCCTCGCCGGTGCCGCGGCGATCGCCGCCGGCGTCGGCTTCGCCCCGATCCGCAAGGCCGGCAAGCTGCCGCGCCCGGCGGCGGCCGTCGACTACGCCCTCGAGTACGGCACGGCCACCGTCGAGATGCACGATGATCTGCCGGCCGGCACGCGCATCCTGCTGATCGACGACGTGCTCGCCACCGGCGGCACGCTCGCCGCGGGACGGGAGATCGTGAAGAGCCTCGGCTACACCGTCGCCGGCATCGCCGTGCTGTTCGAGATCGACGGCCTCGGCGGCCGCGACGTGATCGGCGAGCTGCACACCGTCTTCCGCTCGGCCTGAGCGGCGCCTCTCACTCGCTGCGCTCCGATTGGTGCTCGCGGCTTCCGCCGACCTCCTCGGGCAGTTGATCGATCGGCACGATGACGATGTCCTGCACCTTCCAGTCCAGGTCGAGGCAGGCATCGCGAGCCTCGATCAGATCCTTCAGCTTCGGTGTGCGTCCCCGGTGCGGCACGACGAACGACTCCACGTGCAGCACGTGGCCCTGGTCGCGCACCCGCGATCCGACCTGCTCGGTCCACGGCAATCGGCGCAGCAGCTCGTCGATCTCGCCGGTCAGGGGATGCACCCGCCCGTCGTCGAACGTCGTCGCGGCGGTGTCCATCAGATCGGTGATGGCCGCCCGCATATTGCGGATGCCGTCCCAGAGGATGCTGCCGGCGATGAGCAGCGCCGCCACGGCATCCGTCCACCACCATCCGATGCCGATGCCGAGCACGCCGACGATGGATCCGACGGCAGTCTGCCAGTCGGCCTTGTTCATGTCGGCATCGGCGTAGAGCACCTTGTCGTGCAGCTCTTTCGCGAGGCGCATCTTCACCCGGCCGAAGTAGATCGGGAGCGGGATGGTGAGCGCCATCACGATGACCATCAGCCAGCCCAGCCAGATCGGCTGCCCGAGCAGCACGACCGTGCCGATGGGCGGATGCTCGCCGCCGATCAGTCCGGTGAGCGAGTCGATGACGAGGAACACGCCCATGGCCATCAGCGCCACGGCAGCCACGAGGTGGGCCACGCCGACCGCGCGGTGGAAGCCGTACGGATAGCGTCCGCTGGGCGGCCGGTTGACGATGCGCACCGCGATGAGGAAGGCGATCGGCGGGGCGAGCGACAGCAGATCCTCGATCCATGCCGCCTTCATCGCCTGTGAGCTGCCCATCACCAGATAGACCATCGTGATGGCCACGGCGAGGAAGATCAGCGTGTACCACTCGAAGCGGATCGCCTTGCGCAGCGCCTGCTCCTGCCGCGGGGGCAGCTCGGCGCGCCCGAACCGGGTGGTCATGATCCGACCTCCTCGTGCAGGAACGTCTCGAGCTCGGTGAGCAGGGCGTTCTCACCCATCCGCACGATCATCACGTGCTTCTGCGTGCCGTGCTCCGTGCTGCGCTCGGCGTACGGCCGCGTCACCGCGCCGCGATCGGTCCACGGTGTGTCGTCGAGGAAACCGCCGACGACCACATCGAGCTCGCCGCGCTCGAGCGCCGTGAGCAGATCGGCCTCGCTGCCCGTCGTCCACTCCACCGTGGCGTCGAGCTGCTCGGCGAACTCCTGCACCAGCTCGGGCTCGGAGCCGGTGGGCTCCCCGTTGTCGTGCACGTCGACCCAGGGCGGCTGCTCGGTGGCGCCCGCGCGCAGCGTCCCGCCCTCGATCCGCTCGATGCTGCCGTGCGGATCAGCGGGGATCCGCAGCCCGCAGCCCGTCAGCGCGACGAGCAGCACGAGCGCTGCCGCACCCGTCGTCCGACGTCTTCTCATGGCGCCGACCATAGCGAAGCGCCTGGGCGGCGACCACTTTCAGGCGCCCCCTTGACAACGTTCAGGCCGCGCTTTCTCGTCCCGACTCACGCGGCGTGGGGTGCGGCCGCATCGCCTAGAATCGGGGGTATGCCCACCATCGTCGTCGACGTCATGCCCAAGGCCGAACTGCTCGACCCGCAGGGGAAGGCCGTCTCCGGCGCCTTCGCCCGCCTGGGTGTCGAGAACTTCAGCCAGGTCCGCATCGGGAAGCGCTTCGAGCTCACCGTCGACGGCGAGATCACCGACGACGTGCTGGCCGAAGCGCGGCGCCTGGCAGAGGACGTGCTGTCGAACTCCGTCATCGAGGATGTCGTGGGAGTCGAGGTCGCGCAGTGAGCGTGCGCATCGGCGTCATCACCTTCCCGGGCTCGCTCGACGACCGCGACGCCCAGCGCGCGGTGCGCATCGCCGGCGCTGAGCCCGTCGCCCTGTGGCACGGCTCGCACGATCTCGAGGGCGTGGATGCTCTGGTGCTGCCCGGCGGATTCAGCTACGGCGACTACCTGCGCTCGGGCGCGATCGCGGCCCTGTCGCCGATCATGGCCGAGGTGAAGGACGCCGCGGCGAAGGGGATGCCCGTGCTGGGCATCTGCAACGGCTTCCAGATGCTCGTCGAGGCGCACCTGCTGCCGGGCGGCCTGATCCGCAACGACCACCAGCACTTCGTGCGCCGCGACCAGCGTCTGACGGTGGAGAACAACGACACCGCGTGGACGAACGCGTTCGCGAAGGGTCAGGAGATCGTCATCCCGCTCAAGAACGGCGAGGGCGGCTACATCGCCGCCGACGACACCCTCGACCGCCTCGAGAGCGAGGGTCTCGTGGCTTTCCGCTACGCCGGGGTGAACCCGAACGGCTCGCTGCGCGACATCGCCGGCATCACGAACGACCGCGGCAACGTGGTCGGCCTGATGCCGCACCCCGAGCACGCCACCGAGGCCGGCTTCGGCCCCGACACCCGGGCCGCCATGCGCTCGGGCGTGGATGGGCTGGGCTTCTTCGAGAGCGCCATCGCCGCCGTCGCGCGCGTCGCGGCCTGACTCACCGCCGCCTGACGCGGCGTCGCAGACTCACCGCGGCCTGACGCACCGCCGCCTGACGCCGCGTGGGCACGCGACCGACTCAGAGACCCGCGGGCGGCCAGACGCCGATGATCACGGCCATCACGAGCACCGTCACGAGCTCGTGACCGATGTTGACGGTGGTCAGCCGGGTCGAGCGCCCCTCGAACGCGTCGTGCGTGATGAAGCGCGCCGCGGTGAACCCGGCCCACAGGGTGACCGCGGTGACGAGCGAGGCCCAGAAGTACGAGCCCTCGTAGAAGTGCCAGGCGATCGTGGCTGCGCCGGCGAGAACCCACGCGGTGATGAAGCCGACCAGCACCGTCGTGATCATCGGCCACAGCGGGCGGCGGGAGGGATGCTCGAGGTCGACGCCCGCGAGCCGAGCCCACCGCTCGCCCATCACGCCGCGGGCGTACCAGACAGCGCCCACCACCATGCTCGACGCGGTCGCCACCAGCACCGCCCAGTAGTTGATCTCGGGAACCGTCATGACGCCTCCTTCATCGGATGCGGCTCAGACTACTCCCGGACGCCGTGGCGTTCGAGGTCGTTCAGCCGCGCATGGCGACGCCGTGTCGCCAGTACCCCATGAACGCCACCTGCGCACGGTCGACCCCGATGTCCTTGACGAGGTGACGACGCAGCGTGGTCACCACTCCGCTCTCGCCGGCGATCCAGAAGTACCGGTCGGCGGGCGCGTGGGTCGCGGCGATCTGCTCGCCGAGGCTGGAGTACGCCGGGGTCTCCCAGAGAAGGTCCTCGGTGTCGACATCGCGCACGTCGACGTGCGTGTGCGCGTCGCCGAGATGGGCGAGCACCGCCGGGATGAGCGCCGATCCGTGGGCGTCGCCGTCGGCGCGGGGCAGCCAGGTGATCTCCACGCCCGCCGGTGCTGCGATCTCGAGCACGTCGGCCGGCTCGGGCACCTCGATGAACGCGGTGCCCCGCAGGTCGCGCGGGGCGTCCTCGAGGATGCGCGCGATCGCCGGCGCCGCCGTCTCGTCACCGGCGAGGAGCACCGAGCGCGCTTCGCCGGGCGCGAACTCCGCGCCGCCGTGCTCCCGGGCCGACACCCCGCGGCGCGGGCCCACGATGAAGATCGGCTGCCCCACGCGTGCGTCGGCCGCCCATCGCGAGGCCGGGCCGGTGAGGCCGGGGCTCAGATGCAGCACGAAGTCGATGACGATCTCGGTGCCCGCATCCGTCACGGTGAGCTCGCGCAGCGAGTACGTGCGCATCGAGCCTCTCTCGGTCTCCGGCACGGCCAGGTAGGATCCCCACCAGTCATCGCCGTCACGGTCGATCGGCGGCACGGCATCCGGTCGGGGCGGGAAGATCAGCTTGATGCGCGAGTCGAACGTGTCGCCCGGGGTGCCGAGCTCGTCGAGGTCGTCGCCACCCAAGGTGATCCGCACGAAGTTCGGCGAGACGCGCTCGACCGCGCGCACCTCGGCGAGCGCCAGCAGGTAGCTGGGCCGGGTCTTCGTCGTGGTGTCAGCGGACATGATGCCTCCCGATGGGGGTGACCATCGGCTTGCCCGAGACGGGGTCGACGGTGATCTGATTGGCGAGGCCGAAGACCTCCTGGACGAGTTCTGCGGTGACGATCTCCTCCGGGGCGCCGACGGCGTGCACCCGGCCGTCTTTCATGGCCACCAGCTCGTCGCTGTACCGAGCGGCGAGGTTGAGGTCGTGCAGCACCATCACGATGGTGGTGCCGCGCGAGGCGCTCAGGTCGGTGAGCAGATCGAGCACCTCGACCTGGTGGGCGACGTCGAGGAACGTGGTCGGCTCGTCGAGCAGCAGGATGTCGGTCTGCTGCGCGAGCGCCATCGCGATCCACACCCGCTGGCGCTGGCCGCCCGACAGCTCGTCCACGCTGCGATCGGCGAGATCGCTGATGCCGGTCGCGTCGAGAGCATCGGCGACGACCGCGTAGTCCTGGGCGCTCCAGCGCGCGAGCATCCGCTGATGCGGGTGTCGCCCCCGGCCCACGAGGTCGGCCACAGCGATCCCCTCGGGTGCGACGGGCGATTGCGGCAGCAGCCCGAGAACGCGCGCGACCTCCTTCGACGGGCGCGCGTGCACCGAGGTGCCGTCGAGCACGATCTGGCCGCCGGCGGGGCTGAGCAGGCGCGCCAGCGCCCGAAGCAGCGTCGACTTGCCGCATCCGTTCGCCCCGACGATCGAGGTGATCCGGCCGGGCGCGATCGACAGATCGAGCGCCTCGATCACCGTGCGGTCGCCGTACGCGAGCGTGACGGATTCGGCCGCGAGAGTGTGCGCCGCGGTCACAGGGAGCCTCCCGAGCGGTTGGTGCGGATGAGCAGGTAGATCAGGAAGGGCGCGCCCAGCACGCCGGTGACGACTCCGACCGGATAGCGGGCGCCGAGGGCGAACTGGGCGAGCAGGTCGCTGCCGAGCACGAGCGCCGCGCCGACGAAGGCGCTGGGCAGCAGCAGGTTCGCGCCGGGGCCGGTGATGCGCGCGGCGATCGGCCCGGCCATGAACGCGGCGAAGGCGATGGGTCCGGCGGCTGCAGTCGCGAAGGCGAGCAGCGCGACCGCCCCGAGGATGAACAGCATGCGCGTCGCGTTGACCCGCACCCCGAGGCCGGCGGCGGAGTCGTCGCCCAGCTGCATGGCACCGAGCGAGCGCCCCTGCGACAGCATCAACGGCATCACGACCACGGCGGCGGTCGCCATCGGCAGCACGCGCTCCCACGAGGCGTTGTTGAGGCTGCCGCTGAGCCACTGCATGGCGGTCTGGATGTCCCAGCTCGCCGCGCGCGAGAGAAGGTACGAGATCACGCTCTGCAGCACCGCGGCGACCCCGATGCCGATGAGGATCAGCCGGGTGCCGGCGAAGCCGCCTCTGATCGAGAGGGCGTAGATGAGCGCGGCCGTGGCGAGCGCACCGCCGAGTGCGAGCAGCGACACCGCCGGGCCGTCGAGCGAGAGCACGATGATGCCGATCACCGCTGCGGCACCGGCGCCGTGCGAGATGCCGATGATGTCGGGAGAGGCGAGCGGATTGCGCAGCAGCGTCTGGAACGTCACGCCGGCCATCCCGAAGCCGAGTCCGGTCAGCACCGCCAGCACGGCCCGGGGCAGCCGCAGCTCGCCCACCGTGAACGAGGCCCCCGGCACCGATTCGCCGAGCACGACCCGCACGATCTGATCGGGACTGTAGAACCGGTCGCCGACCATGAGCGCGACGGCGAAGAGCACGCACACCAGAGCGCCCAGCAGGATCGTGGCGACGGCGTGGCGACGGTGTCGCGCGCGGCGGCCGGCGATGATGCGCACGACGCGCTGCGCGCCGGTGTCGGCCGACCGCTCGAGCGTGTGCGCGGTCGGGATGCTGGTCTCGATCGGGGCATGTGCGCCTGCCGTGCGCTCGCGTGTGCTCACAGCTCGCGCACCTTCTGCCTGCGTACGATCCAGATGAAGAAGGGCGCACCGACGATCGCCGTGATGATGCCGACCTGGATCTCCTCCCCGGACGGGGCGATGACGCGGCCGATGACGTCGCTCGCGGTCAGCAGCACCGCTCCCGCCATCGCCGAGAACGGCATCAGCCAGCGATGGTCGGTGCCGATCAGCATCCGGCACACGTGCGGCACGACCAGACCGACGAAGCCGATCGGCCCGGCGATCGCGGTGGCGGCGCCGGCGAGGATCACGGCGCCGAGCGCTGCGAGCATCCGCGTGCGAGCGACGTTCTCGCCGAGGCCCCTGGCCATGTCGTCACCGAGCGCGAGCGAGTTCATCCCCCGTGCGCTCAGCAGGCAGATGAGGGCGCCGAGCGCCAGCACGGGCGCGGTGACCGCGATGCGCGGCCATTCCGCACCGCCGACGCCGCCCACCTGCCACGACTGGAACGCCTGCAGCAGATCGACCCGCGGCAGCATGATCGCACTGATCAGGGAGGCGAAGGCGGCCGAGGTCGCCGCACCCGCGAGGGCGAGCTTGAGCGGGGTGGCACCGCCACGGCCCAGCGAGCCGACCGCGTACACGAAGACCGCTGCCACCGCGGCGCCCGAGATCGCGAAGGCCATCTGCCCGAACGGGTCGCTCAACCCGAACGAGGCGATGCCGACGACCACAGCGAGGGAGGCGCCGTTGGAGACGCCGAGAATGCCGGGTTCGGCGATCGGGTTGCGGGTGACGGCCTGCATGGCCGCGCCCGCCATGGCGAGCGCGGCGCCGATCAGCAGGGCCAGCGCCGTGCGCGGCATCCGCTTGATGATCGCGGCCTGCTCGATCGTGTCGCTCTGCCCCGACAGGGCGGCGAACAGATCGTCGATCGTCACCGCGCGCACACCGAACGAGATCGACAGGATGCTGAGCACGACCAGCGCCGCGACGCCCGCCATCAGCCACGACGCGCGCACCAGCGCCGGACGGCGCAGGTGCGCGGCGGCCGGTGCTGGTGCGGCGGTGGTGGAGGTCACGAACGGGTCTCCGCAGGCGGAAGGGACTTACTTCGCCAGCGGCGCGGCGAGGATGTCGAAGTAGTCGTTCAGGCCCCACGGAATCGACAGCGGCGACGGGTTGGCGGATGCGGCGATCGGCGTCGCGTCGGGCAGGATCGCGATGCGCCCCTCGGCGATCGCGGGGATCTTCGACAGCAGCGGATCGGCCTGCAGGGTCGCCACGGTGGAGTCGTCGCCGTAGGTGACGAACAGGTCGACGTCGTCGAAGCGCTGCGCCTCCTCGGCCGACACCTCGAGGTAGAACTGGTCGCTGTCTTCGCTGTCGGCGACGATCTGCGGCAGCGGCAGGCCGAGCTCGTGCAGGTAGCCGGGGCGGGTGTCGGCGGCGGTGTAGTAGCCGATCTTCGACAGGTCGCTCATATCGAAGTAGCCGAACAGCACCTTCGCCTCTTTCAGCTCCGGATGCTGGGCCAGTGCGGCCTCTGCGTCGGCATCGAGCTGCTCGATGAGGGCGTCGCCCTCCTTCTCGAGGCCGAGCGCCTCGGAGTTCATCTCGATCATGTCCTCGACCGAGGTGCCCCACGCGACCTCGGGGTAGGCGACGACGGGAGCGATCTTCGACAGCGTGTCGTACTCCTCCTGCGTGAGCCCGGAGTACGCGGCGAGGATCACGTCGGGGGCGGTGTCGGCGACGGCCTCGTAGTCGATCCCGTCGGTCTCGTCGAACAACACCGGCTTCTCACCACCGAGCTCGTCGAGCTTCTCCTCGACCCAGGGCAGGATGCCGTCGTTGTCGTCGTCTCCCCAGGTGGCCTTGCTCATGCCCACCGGGACGATGCCGAGCGCCAGGGGGACCTCGTGGTTCGCCCATGCGACGCTGGCGACCCGCTCGGGCTTGGCGTCGATCACCGTCTCGCCGAAGGCGTGCTCGATGGTGACGGGGAACGACTCGCCGGACGACCCCGTGGAGGCATTCGAGTCGGTGCTGTCATCGGCTGCGGACGCGCAGCCGGCGAGACCGACGGCGAGGGCCGCGGCGGCTGCGAGGGCGAGGAGGCGGGAAGATCGCACGGGCGTTCCTTCGAGTGGGTGGCTGCGGCACCGAGATCCGGTGTGCACTTTGGTAAGGCTTGCCTAAGGTAGCACGCGAACCTCGGAGGGCGCACGCCGGTAGGGTCGTAGCGTGACCCTGCTCGTTACCGTGCCGACCGAACGCCTCGCCGCGAATCTGGGCGCGCTGCCGGAGGGGGTCGACCTGCGGATCTGGGATCTGCGCTCGCCCGCACCCGCAGACCGCATCGACATCGTCGTGCCACCGTACATGGGCGGCAGCAGCGTGCTGTCGGCCCTCGACGGGCTCGACGTCCGGCTCGTGCAGGGTCAGTCGATCGGCTACGACGGCGTCGCCGAGACGCTGCCGGCCGGCATCCCGTTCGCGAACGCCGCGAGCGTGCACGAGGCATCGACCGCTGAGCTCGCGGTGGGCATGATGATCGCCGCGCAGCGGCAGCTACCGCGCTTCGTGGCCGCGCAGGAGCGCGGCGAGTGGGCACCCGTGTTCGCCGAGAGTCTCGCCGACCGGCGGGTGCTGCTGGTGGGCTTCGGCGGAGTGGGCACGGCGATCGCCCGGCGCCTCGCGCCGTTCGAGGTCGAGCTGACCGCGGTCGCGCGCACCGCCCGCACCGAGCAGATCGACGGGATCGGCGAGGTGAGCGTGCACGGCATGGACGATCTCGACGCCCTGCTGCCCGGTGCCGAGATCGTCGTGCTGAGCCTGCCGTCCACCGACGAGACGCATCACCTGTTCGACGCCGCGCGCATCGCGCGCATGGCACCGGGCGCGCTGCTCGTGAACGTCGGGCGGGGGCCTCTGGTCGAAACGGATGCCCTGGTCGCCGCGCTGAACTCAGGCGCGATCCGCGCAGCATCCGACGTCTTCGAAGAGGAGCCGCTGCCCGCCGGGCATCCGCTCTGGAGTACGCCGAACCTGCTGATTACGCCGCACGGCGGAGGGGCGTCGACGGCGATGAATCCGCGCATGGCCCGGCTCATCCGCCGCCAGATCGATCGAATGCTCGCGGGCGAGCCGCCCGTGAACATCGTCCTGTAAGCGCTTGCACTAGGGTGGGGATCATGGCACAGCGTGAGCAGATGGCAGCACCCGGCTCTGAGTGGTGGCGCACCGCCGTCATCTACCAGATCTACCCCCGGTCCTTCTCCGACGCCTCGGGCGACGGAATCGGCGACCTGCCCGGCATCACCAGCCGGCTAGACGATCTGAAGAGCCTCGGTATCGACGCCATCTGGCTGAGCCCGTTCATGACGAGCCCGCAGCGCGACGCCGGATACGACGTAGCCGACTATCGCGACGTCGACCCGCTGTTCGGCACGCTCGACGATTTCGACGTCATGCTGAACGCGGCGCACGCCCGCGGCATCCGGGTCATCGTCGATCTCGTGCCCAACCACTCCTCAGACCAGCACGTCTGGTTCCAGGAGGCGCTGAAGGCGGGCCCCGGCAGCCCCGAGCGCGCCCGCTACGTGTTCCGCGACGGCCGAGGCGAGAACGGCGAGCTGCCCCCGAACAACTGGCAGAGCGTGTTCGGCGGCGGCATGTGGGAGCGCGTGACCGAGCCCGACGGCACTCCCGGCCAGTGGTATCTGCACATCTTCGACGCCACCCAGCCCGACTTCGACTGGACGAACGACGAGGTGCGCGAGGAGTTCCGCAGCATCCTGCGCTTCTGGCTCGACCGCGGCGTCGACGGATTCCGCGTCGACGTGGCGCACGGGATGATGAAGGAGGCGGGGCTGCCCGACTACGCGCCCGTCGCCGACGCCGACTCGATGGGCGGCGGCGAGGAGAACGTGCCGTACTGGGGCCAGGACGAGGTGCACGACATCTACCGCGACTGGCACAACGTGCTCGCTGAATACGACGGCGATCGCGCGCTGTGCGGCGAGGCCTGGCTGCCGACGCTGAAGAAGACCGCCCTCTGGGTGCGTCCCGACGAGATGCACCAGACCTTCAACTTCCCCTACCTGATGACGCCGTGGGATGCCCAGGAGCTGCGCCTCGTCATCCGCGAATCGCTCGATGCGTTCGGAGCGGTGGGCGCACCCAGCACCTGGGTGCTGTCGAATCACGACGTGATCCGACACGCCTCGCGACTCGCACTGACCGCCGACAGCCCGCAGGGCGACGGCATCGGCCCGAACTCGCAGGGCAAGCCCGACCCGGCCATCGGTCTGTCCCGCGGTCGCGCGGCGACCACCGTGATGCTCTCGCTGCCCGGCTCGGCCTACGTCTACCAGGGCGAGGAGCTCGGCCTTCCCGAGGCGATGGAGATCCCCGACGAGTTCCGACAGGACCCGACGTGGTTCCGCACGAACGGCGAGCGCTACGGTCGCGACGGCTGCCGCGTTCCGCTGCCGTGGACGGCCGAGGGCCCCGCGTTCGGATTCAACGACACCGGCGCCTCGTGGCTGCCGCAGCCGGCGGAGTGGGCGAGCTTCGCGCGCGATGCCGAGGAGCGCGAGCCGGATTCGACGCTGAACCTCTACAAGAGCCTGCTTCGCGAGCGCGCCGCGCGCGGTCTGGGCAGCGGCTCGCTCGTCTGGGACGATGTGGCCGATTCGGCCGTGGCCTTCCACCGCGGCGAGCTGCACGTGGTCGCGAACCTCGGCGACGAGCCGATCGAGCTCGGCGATGACGTCACCTTCGTCGTGCAGAGCGAGCCGTTCACAGGCACCGCGCTGCCGCCGAACACGGCCGCCTGGTTCACACGCGCCTGAGCGGGTCGGCGGTCGGGATAGGCTGACGTCGTGGTGAGCATCGACGAGGTCGCAAGGCTCGCCGGAGTGTCGACGGCGACCGTCTCGCGCGCGCTCAGCGGGCGCGGGCACGTGTCGGAGCGCGCACGAGAGCGCGTGCGCTCCGCGGCCGACTCCCTTGGGTACGTCGTGTCGTCGCGCGCGTCGAGCCTGGCATCCGGACGCACGCAGAACGTCGGGGTCATCGTCCCCTTCCTCGACCGCTGGTTCTTCAGCACCGTGCTCTCGGGCGCGACCAGCGCGCTCATGCGCGCCGGCTACGACGTCACGCTGTACAACATCACGGCCGACGCCGCCGTGCGCCGAGAGGTGTTCTCGACCTTCCTGCGTCGCCAGCGGGTGGATGCCGTGATCGCCGTCGCCATCGAGCTCGACGGCGACGAGACCGCCCAGCTGCTCGATCTCGGCCTGCCGGTGATCGGCGTCGGCGGCCCGAATCCGCGGCTGCGCACGCTGACGTTCGACGACACCGCCGTCGCGCGCCTGGCCACCGAGCACCTGATCGGGCTCGGACACCGCGACATCGCGCACATCGGCGCCGCCGCGGAGTTCGAGGCCGACTTCCGGGTGCCCTCCCGCCGGCGTCTCGGCTTCGAGCAGGCGCTGTCGGATGCGAACATCCCCGCAGATCCCGCACTGTTCGAACCCGCCGACTTCACCGTCGACGGCGGGCACCGCGCCGCCACTCGGCTGCTCAGCGGCCCGGGACCGCGGCCGTCCGCGATCTTCGCCGCGTCGGACGAGATGGCGATCGGCGCCCTGCTCGCGGCGCGAGAGCTCGGCATCGATGTGCCGGAGGACGTGTCGATCGTCGGCATCGACGGCTACGAACTGGGCGAGTTCTTCGAGCTCACGACGGTCGATCAGTTCCCGCTCGCGCAGGGCGAGCGCGCGGCGGCGGCGATCCTCGCGCAGCTCGAGAGCGCTGCGGATGCCGCGCCCGCCGACCTGCCCTACGAGCTGATCGTGCGCCGCACGACCGCGCCGCCGCGGCCGCGGCCGTAAGCGTCCGGCATCCGGCATCCGGCATCCGGCGACCCGCGACCTGCACCCCCGCGAGACTTGAGTTTCAGCACGAGACAGGGCGCCCCGACGTCGGTTTCGTGCTGGAGCGCAAGTCTCGCGGTTGACTTCACAAACACATCCATCCGGGCGATTCGGCCCGGCGCTGGCTCGGTTGGCGGACCGCTGCCTGAATACTGGTCGGATGGACGCACTCAACGACTTCGTGCTCTTCTTTGGCGACAAGCTCTGGACGTGGGCGGTGCTGCCCATCCTGCTGCTGCTCGGCCTCTACTTCACCTTCCGCTCGGGCGTCGTGCAGTTCCGCCTCATCCCCGAGATGTTCCGCACGCTCACCGACCGCACCCCGACGGATGCCGACGGCAGGCCGCAGTCGGTGTCGGCGTTCCAGGCGTTCACGATCTCGGCGGCATCCCGAGTCGGCGTCGGCAACATCGCCGGCGTCGGCACCGCGATCGCGCTCGGCGGTCCGGGCGCGGTGTTCTGGATGTGGACGATGGCGTTCATCGGCGGCGCGTCGAGCTTCATCGAGTCGACCCTGGGGCAGACCTTCAAGGTGCGCGACCAGGACGGCTTCCGCGGGGGGCCCGCGTACTACATGCAGAACGGGCTGAAGGCCCGCTGGATGGGCATCGTCTTCGCGGTCATCCTCATCCTGTGCTTCCCGTTCTCGTTCAACTCGCTGCAGGCCAACACGATCAGCGCGACCGTGTCGGGCAGCTTCGGCGGCGAGGTCACATGGATCCCGTGGGTGGTCGGCGCGGTCCTCGCGACGCTCACCGCGCTCGTGATCTTCGGCGGCGTGCGCCGCATCGCCAGCGTCTCGTCTGCGGTCGTCCCGCTGATGGCGCTGATCTACCTGCTGCTGGGTCTGGTGATCGTCGCGATCCACATCGACCGCCTGCCCGAGGTCTTCGCCTCGATCTACACGCAGGCGTGGGGCACGAAGGAGGTCGCCGGCGGCGCCCTGGGCACCATCATCATGATCGGCGCGAAGCGCGGCATGTTCTCGAACGAAGCGGGACTCGGCTCGGCGCCGAACGCCGGCGCGACCGCCGCCGTCACGCACCCGGTCAAGCAGGGCCTGGTGCAGACGCTCGGCGTCTACTTCGACACGTTCCTGGTCTGCTCGATCACCGCGTTCATCGTGCTCGTCGCGACCCCCGACCTGGCGAACGCCGAGCAAGGCATCGTGCTCACGCAGAACGCCCTGGTCAGCTCGCTCGGCTCGTGGTCGAACATCGTACTGAGCGTGATCATCTTCCTGCTGGCGTTCAGCTCGATCCTCGGCAACTACTACTACGGCGAGTCGAACATCGAGTTCATCCGCGCCAGGCGCGGCGTGCTGCAGACCTACCGCGCCCTGGTGGTGCTGGTCGTCTTCCTCGGCTCGATCGCGTCGGCAGACCTCATCTGGAACACCGCCGACAGCATCATGGGCGTCATGGCGATCGTGAACCTCATCGCGATCGCGCTGCTATCCGGCGTCGCCTTCAAACTGCTGCGCGACTACCTCGACCAGCGCCGCGCGGGCCTCGACCCGGTCTTCACCCGGGAGCGGATGCCCGAGGTCACGGGCATCCAGTGCTGGGAGGACGAGCTGAGCGTCACCGGACCGATCCCCGTCGCCGGCCGCAGACGCTGAGCGCGGTGCCGCTCAGGCGGCACCCTGCTTCGGCGCATACGCCCCGATAGGGTGGAGGAGGAGTGTCGGGAAGCCTGGTCGACGTCATCGTCCGTCGACCCGGAAGGCCCCGAATGGTGCGCTCCTCCTCCCTCTTCCGCCCGCTGTTCCCCACGTCGTCGCGCGCGGAGTCGCGCCGCGTCGGCGAGATCCTCCGCACCGAGACGACCGGTGGCGTCCTGCTCGTCGTCGCCGCGGCCGTCGCGCTGCTGTGGGCGAACTCGCCGTGGGCCGACGGCTACTTCGCCCTTCGCGATGTGCGAGTCGGCTACGAGCCGTGGCACCTCGACCTCACGCTCGGGCAGTGGGCGGCGGACGGTCTGCTGGCGGTCTTCTTCTTCATGGTCGGCCTCGAGCTCAAGCGCGAGTTCGTCGCCGGGGATCTGCGGCGATTCAGCACCGCGATCGTCCCGGTCGTCGCGGCGCTCGGCGGCGTGGCGGTGCCCGCGCTGGTCTACGTCGCTGTCACGAGCGGCACGCCGGATGCTGCCAGGGGGTGGGCCATCCCCACAGCCACCGACATCGCGTTCGCGGTCGCGGTGCTCGCGATCATCGGCTCGCATCTGCCCAGCGCGCTGCGCATCTTCCTGCTGACGCTGGCCGTGGTCGACGATCTCGTCGCGATCGCGATCATCGCGATCTTCTACACCGACAGCATCGACGTCATCCCGCTGCTGCTGGCGGCGCTCGTGATCGTCGCGTACGGCGTCATCGCGCAGCGCTACCGGAGGCTGTTCCGCCTGCACGCGTCGGCGGCGTGGCTCATCCTGCTGCCGATCGGCTTCGTCGCCTGGGCGCTCGTGCACGCGTCTGGTGTGCATGCGACGATCGCGGGCGTGCTGCTCGGCTTCACGATCCCCGTGCTGCACCGTCGTGCGGCGCACGAAGACGAGAGCGGCCCTGGTCTGGCCGAGATCTTCGAGCACCGGTTCCGTCCGCTCTCCAGCGCCATCGCGGTGCCTGTCTTCGCCTTCTTCTCAGCCGGCGTGGCCATCGGCGGTCTCGAGGGGTGGCTCTCGGCGCTCGGCGACCCGGTGGTGCTCGGCATCATCCTCGGCCTGATCGTGGGGAAGCCGATCGGCATCGCCGTCGCCACGTGGGCCGTCACCCGGGTGCGGCGGATCGATCTCGATCCCTCGCTGCAGTGGATCGACATCATCGGCGTGGGGCTGCTCGCCGGCATCGGCTTCACGGTCTCGCTCCTCGTGGCCGAGCTGAGCTTCGACGTCGCCGACCCCCACCACGATCAGGCGAAGGTGGCGATCCTCACTGCATCGGTGGGCGCCGCCGTGCTGGCGTCCGCCCTGCTGGGGCTGCGCAACCGCCGCTACCGGAAGAACGCGGCGACCTGACCAGACGCAAAAGAACCGGCCGGGAACCACGTGGGTCCCGGCCGGTTCTGTAGACGCTCAGATCAGAGCGCGCGGATCTTCGCCGCCTGCATGCCCTTGGGGCCGCGCTCGGGCTCGAACTCCACCTTCTGGTTCTCGGTGAGCTCCTTGTAGCCGGAGCCCTCGATCGCCGAGAAGTGCGCGAACAGGTCGTCGGAGCCGTCATCGGGTGCGATGAAGCCGAAGCCCTTCTCGGAGTTGAACCATTTCACAGTGCCAGTGGCCATGTGCTTCTGCCTTCTTTCGATGTGGCCGCTGTCGCAGCCGAAGTGCCCCCGCTGAATTGTCCGGCGGGTACGTTACGACGATGCCGATGAGGTGACGCAATGCGTGCGACCCGACGGGATCGTGGGGATCCTGTTCCGCGGAACTCACACGCGGGATGGGATCGGGGTGATGGGCTGCAGCGAGATTCGCGAGCCTTGTGAGAGTGGGCCCTCCGGCGGAGGGACACCCAACCGTACCACGCCCGACGGCTCGCCCGGCTGCGCCCCGGGGCTAGGCTCATCGCATGACCGTCGACCTCGAAGCCCTCTACATGGATCTGCACAGGCATCCGGAGCTGTCGTTCCAGGAGACGCGCACGGCCGGCATCGCCGCAGCTCACCTGCGCGAGCTCGGTCTCGACGTCACAGAGGGCGTCGGCATGACCGGCGTGGTCGGCGTGCTCTCCAACCCTTCGACGGGCTCGGGCGAGGGGGGTCCCGTGGTGTGGCTGCGCGCCGACATGGATGCACTGCCGGTCGTCGAGGAGACCGGGCTCGCGTACGCGTCGACCGCGACCGGCGTCGACCCGGACGGCAACACCGTCGGCGTCATGCACGCGTGCGGCCACGACATGCACGTGACCGCGATGATCGGCGCGGTCGAGCGTCTGGTCGCCGAGCGCGAGCAGTGGAACGGGACGGTCGTCGTGGTGATCCAGCCCGCCGAGGAGTACGGTGCCGGCGCCCGCGCGATGCTCGACGACGGGGCCCTCGACCGCTTTCCGCGGCCCGACGTGGTGCTCGGTCAGCACGTCACTCCCCTGCCCGCAGGCACGATCGGGGTACGACCGGGGCCGCAGATGTCGGCATCCGACGGCATCCAGGTGGTGCTGCACGGTCGCGGCGGCCACGGGTCGCGCCCGCACTCGACGGTCGATCCGATCGTCATGGCCGCGGCGACGATCATGCGGCTGCAGACCGTCGTCTCGCGCGAGGTCGATCCCCGCGACCTCGCCGTCGTGACGGTCGGCGCGATACACGCCGGCACCAAGAACAACATCATCCCGGCCGACGCCACGCTGCAGCTCAGCCTGCGCTATCCCGACGAGCAGCTGCGCGAGAAGGTCCTCGAGCGGGTCGAACGCGTCATCCGCGCCGAGGCGATGGCATCCGGGGCCGAACGCGAGCCCGAGATCTCGACCCTGCACCGGCTGCCGGCGACCATCAACGACGCCGACGCCACCGCCCGGGTGGTCTCGGCGTTCCAGGGCGTCTTCGGCGAGCAGTCGGTGATCGATCCGGGGCTGTTCACGGGCAGCGAGGACGTGTCGTGGTTCGCCCGCGACGCCGGCGTGCCTCTGGTGTTCTGGTTCTGGGGCGGCGTCGACCCGAAGGTGTACGCGGATGCCCTGGCCGGCGGCACGGTCGACAAGGACGTCCCCACGAATCACTCGCCGTTCTACGCCCCGGTGATCCACCCCACGATCGAGGTGGGCGTCTCGGCGCTGGTGA
The DNA here is from genome assembly GCF_028198145.1 of Microbacterium sp. nov. GSS16. Classification (NCBI taxonomy): domain Bacteria; kingdom Bacillati; phylum Actinomycetota; class Actinomycetes; order Micrococcales; family Microbacteriaceae; genus Microbacterium; species Microbacterium sp. nov. GSS16. The sequence goes on from NZ_CP116338.1 coordinate 605,718, forward strand.
CCGCGGCTCGGGAGTTCCTCGACTGACGACTTCCGTCAGGCCCGCGCGCTCGACGAGCTGAGAGCGGCGTTGATGAGCACCTCTGCTGCGGCTCGCGCCTGAGCTGCGACCTGCGGGTCTGCGGAGATCGCCGCGGTGCTCTGCGCGCCCTCGGCGAGGATCGAGAGCTGAGCGGCGAGCGCGGCGCTGCCACCGGATTCGGCCGCGAGGGTCGCCATCTGACTCTGGAACGACGCCTTGTGCTCTCTGACCAGCCGGGCCACGACAGGGTTCGTACCGCCCAGCTCGCCGAAGGCGTTGATGAACGCGCAGCCGCGGAAGTCGTCGGCGCAGAACCAGTTCTCGAGGTAGGTGTAGACCGCGAGCAGCCGGGCGCGCGGGTCGTCGCCCGCATCGGCCACCGCGGCGGCGAGTGTCGTCTCCCACTCCTCGTGCTTGCGCTGCAGCACGGCCGCGATGATGTCGTCTTTCGACGGGAAGAGCGCGTACAGCCGGCGCAGCGACACGCCGGCGGCGGCCCGCAGCTCGTCCATGCCCACGGCCGCGTATCCCTTGCGGTAGTAGAGCCGTTCGGCGGCGGAGAGAACCTGCTCGCGTGCGTCATCTGCGGTCATGTGACGAGTCTAGTTGACACGAGAACGATCGTTCCCCTATGGTTGAGCACAGCAGCGAGAACGACCGTTCTCACTCCCACTGGAAAGGATCTCATCATGGGCACCATCACCGTTGGCACCGAGAACAGCACCCCCATCGAGCTCTACTACGAAGACCAGGGACAGGGTCAGCCCGTCGTGCTCATCCACGGCTACCCGCTCAACGGCCACAGCTGGGAGCGCCAGACCCGCGAGCTGCTCGACCAGGGCTACCGCGTCATCACCTACGACCGCCGTGGCTTCGGCCAGTCGTCCAAGGTCGACACCGGCTACGACTACGACACCTTCGCCGCCGACCTCAACACCGTGCTCGAGACGCTCGACCTGCGCGACGTCGTGCTGGTGGGCTTCTCGATGGGCACCGGCGAGCTCGCCCGCTACGTCGCCCGCTACGGTCACGACCGCGTCGCGAAGCTCGCCTTCCTCGCCTCGCTCGAGCCCTTCCTCGTGCAGCGCGACGACAACCCCGAGGGTGTGCCGCAGTCGGTCTTCGACGGCATCGCGGCCGCGGCGAGGGGCGACCGCTACGCCTGGTTCACCGACTTCTACAAGGACTTCTACAACCTCGACGAAAACCTCGGCTCGCGCATCAGCCAGCAGGTCGTCGACGCGAACTGGAACCTCTCGGTCACCAGCGCGCCGGTCGCCGCCTACGCGGTCGTGCCCGCCTGGATCGAGGACTTCCGCGGCGATGTCGACGCCGTGCGCGAGGCCGGCAAGCCCACGCTGATCCTGCACGGCACGAACGACAACATCCTGCCGATCGACGCCACCGCCCGGCGGTTCCACCAGGCTGTGCCCGCCGCCGACTACGTCGAGATCGAGGGCGCCCCGCACGGACTGCTCTGGACCCACGCCGGCGAGGTCAACGCCGCACTGACCTCGTTCCTCGCGAAGTAAGACCCGCTTCACCCCTGAAGGACGATCGCGATTCTGAAGGATGCTGCCGCCCGCGGCATCTTCAGAATCGCGCTCGTCCTGAATCCGTCAGACCTGGATCGCCCGCTGATTGCTCTCGTGAGCCTCGCGGTGCAGCCGCTCCATGCGCAGGTCGAGCTCGCCGGCCGCACCGGCGGCGTCGGTGAGGCTCTGCACGAGGTGCGCCGGCACCCGGCCGGCGAACTTGTAGTGGATCTTGTGCTCGAGGCTGGCCCAGAAATCCATCGCGATGGTGCGGAACTGCACCTCGACCGGGATCGCCACCGGTCCGGTCGAGAGGAAGACCGGCACCTCGACGATCGCGTGCAGACTGCGATAGCCGTTGGCCTTGGGCTCGGCGATGTAGTCCTTGACCCTGCGCACCGTCACATCGTCCTGCTGTGTGAGCAGATCGAACAGCCGGTACACGTCGCTGACGAAGCTGCACGTCACGCGCACTCCGGCGATGTCGGTGATCTCGCGGCGGATCACCTCGAAGTCGGCGTCGATGCCCTTGCGGGCGACCTTCTCGACGATGCTGTCCGGTGTCTTCACGCGGCTCTTGACGTGCTCGATCGGGTTGTACGCATGCATGTGCGTGAACTCGTCCCGCAGAATCGAGATCTTCGTCTCGACCTCGCGCATCCCGAACTCGTACTCGCGCAGGAACCGCTGGAACGCATCCCTCAGCTGTTTCGCCTCGGCGAGCGCGGCGTCGTCGACCGGGAGAATCGTCATACTCCCGACGCTACGCGCCCGCGTTCGGAATCGGCTGGGATCGCCGCCGCGGAGGCGCGCTCGACCGCCCGGCACGCGGCTACGCGCGTGATTGAATGAGATCCCCGGAAAGGCAGATCGCACATGACCGTCGACATCCCACTCACCGTCGTGGGCAGCATCAACAGCGACATCACCGCGACGACGAGCCGGCTGCCGGGCGCCGGCGAGACCGTCGGCGGTGGTGTGCTCACGCGCGACGCCGGCGGCAAGGGCGCCAATCAGGCGGCCGCGGCCGCCCGTCTCGGCGCGCGCACGCGGATGATCGGAGCGGTCGGCGCCGATGCCTCCGGCGACGAGATGCGGCGAGCGCTGGCGGATGCAGGGGTCGACGTCTCGGGTGTGATCACCGCCGAGCGCGAGACCGGCACGGCCCTGATCATGGTCGACGCCCAGGGTGAGAACCAGATCTCGGTGTGCGAGGGCGCGAACGCCGAGGTCACCCTCGACGGCATCGAGTTCACCGACGATGAGACGGTGATGGCGCAGCTGGAGATCTCGATCGACACCGTGACCGAGCTCGCCCGCCGCTGCCGCGGATTCTTCGTGCTCAACGCCGCCCCGGCGACGCCGCTGCCCGACGAGCTGCTGCACCGAGCCGACCTCGTCATCGTCAACGAGACCGAGTACGCGCTCATCCCCGAGCTCGCCGACGCCGCACTCGTCGCGGTCACGTACGGTGCCGAGGGCTCGGCGCTGTTCGCGCGAGGTGAGCGTCTGGCGTTCGCCCCGGCGAAGCGCGCCCGCCCCGTGAACACCGTGGGCGCCGGCGATGCGTTCTGCGCCGCACTGACGATCGCGCTGCGCTCCGGGCTGAGCCACGAGGATGCCCTGCACGCGGCCAACGCGGTCGGCGCCGCCGCCGTGGAAGATCCCTCCTCGCGCCCGCGCCTCGGCCGCCTCGGCGACTACCTGCGCGACACCGCGGACGCCTGACCGGATTCGCCTCGCGCGCCGTTGTTGCGCAGTGCGGGCGGCAGGCGTAGTGTCGCCGCTCGTGGCAAATGAAATGCGTGAGAACGCGGACGCCCCGCAACTCGCGAAACGCATCCTCCTCGGCGAACCACTCACCACACAGCAGGTCGACGACCAGCTGCTCCCCAAGCGCATGGCCCTGCCGATCTTCGCATCCGACGCACTGAGCTCGGTGGCCTACGGCCCGCAGGAGATGCTCATGATCATGCTCATCGGCGGGGTCTCGTTCCTGATCCTCAGCCCGTGGGTCGCAGCGGCCGTGGTGCTGCTGCTGATCGTCGTGGTGCTCAGCTACCGGCAGCTCATCAAGGCCTACCCGTCGGGCGGCGGCGACTACGAGGTCGCGTCGACCAATCTCGGCGAGGTGCCCGGCGTCGTCGTGGCCGCGGCGCTGCTCGTCGACTACGTGCTCACCGTGGCCGTGTCGATCGCCTCCGGCGTCGACAACATCATCTCCGCCGTGCCCCAGCTCGACCCGTGGCGAGTCGAGCTGGCCGTCGGCTTCGTCATCCTCATCGTGGTCGTCAACCTGCGCGGCGTGCGTGAGGCGTCGACCGTGTTCGCCATCCCGACGTATGTGTTCATCGGGTCGGTCGTGCTGATGATCGGCACCGGGCTCATCCGCACCTTCCTCGGCGATGCGCCGGTCGCGGCCAGCGCCGGCTACACCGTCGAGGCCGAGAGCATCTCGCAGGCGGCGATCGTGCTGCTCGTGCTGCGCGCCTTCTCGAGCGGATGCTCGGCACTGACCGGCGTCGAGGCGGTGTCGAACGGCGTGCAGGCGTTCCGCAGCCCGAAGATCCGCAACGCGCAGCTGACCCTGACGATGATGGGCGGGGTCGCGGCGGTGCTGTTCACCGGCCTCACCGCGATGGCGCTGATCGCCGGCGTGCGCTACGCCGAGAACCCGTGCGACCTGCAGGGCTTCGACTGCTCGGGCCCGCAGCCGAGCCTGATGGCGCAGATCGCCGCCGCGACGTTCGGCGGCGGCAGCATCCTGTTCTTCGTCATCCAGGCGGCCACCGCCTGCGTGCTGCTGCTCGCCGCCAACACCGCGTTCAACGGCTTCCCGCTGCTCGGAGCCGTGCTCGCCCGCGACGGCTACGCGCCGAAGGCACTGAACACCCGCGGCGACCGGCTCGTGTTCTCGAACGGGATGATCCTGCTCGGCATCGGCGCCGTCACGGTGCTGGTGGCGTTCCAGGCGAACCTCACGGCGCTGATCCAGCTGTACATCATCGGGGTGTTCGTGTCGTTCTCGCTGGGACAGATCGGCATGGTGCGGCACTGGCGACGCACGCTGCGCGAGACGACTCACCGGCGACTGTCGGAGGTCGCAGCCGAACGGCGCTCGGCGCATGTGGGGCTGGTGATCAACTCGCTCGGCGCGAGCATGACCGTCGCCGTGCTCGTCATCGTGACCATCACCAAGTTCACGCACGGCGCCTGGATGGTGTTCTTCGCGATCCCGCTGCTCGCCGTGCTGATGCTGGGGGTGAAGCGGTACTACCGCGACGTCGAGCACGAGATCAGCATCGCCGACACGACGCATTTCGGCTCGCAGGGCGACGTCGCCATCGTGCTCGTCAGCCGCCTGCAGAAGCCGGTGATCAAGGCGCTCGACTACGCGATCGCCGCGCAGCACGAGAAGACCATCGCCGTGCACATCGCCCTGACGCCCGAAGACGGGAAGGTGCTGCAGCGCGAGTGGGAGCAGCACGGCATCCCGGTGCCGCTGGTGATCGTCGATTCGCCGTACCGCACCTTCGCGCAGCCCATCGAGCACTTCATCCGCGAGTATCGCGAGAAGCACGGCCCGTCGGTCGTCACGGTCTACCTGCCCCAGTACATCGTCGGGCACTGGTGGGAGAGCCTGCTGCACAACCGGCGCGCGAGGCGCATCGCCACGCAGCTGATGATGGTGCACGGCGTGACGATCACCCTCGTGCCGTGGCTGCTCGACTCGTCCGAGCTGATCTACGGTCGCCGCTCGCGGCCGATGCCCGGACAGGAGCGGGCGGGGCGTCCGGTGGCGCTGTACGGCGAGGTGCCTCGAGGCCGACGCGCGCAGCGCCCGGCGGGACCGCCCGACGCAGGCTGAGGCGGCGCGCAACCCCCGTTGTCCCGCTGCCGTCGAACGGGTAGACCTGAGTCACCTCAGAAGATCGGAGAACGACATGGTCCACCGCATCGGCTACATCATCGGCAGTCTCGCGAGCGACTCGATCAATCGCGTGCTCGCAGGCGCTCTGGCGCGCACAGCGCCCGAGAGCCTCGAACTCGCCGAGATCCCCATCCGCGACCTGCCGCTGTACAACCGCGACGACGAGCACTCGCCGGTCTCGGCGGTCACCGAGTTCAAGCAGGCGATCGAGCGCGCGGACGGCCTGCTGATCGTCTCTCCCGAGTACAACCGCTCGATCCCCGGCGCGCTGAAGAACGCGATCGACTGGGGCTCGCGCCCCTGGGGGCAGAACTCCTTCGCACGCAAGCCGACCGGCATCATCGGCGCATCGACCGGCGCGATCGGCACCGCGGTCATGCAGGCGTCCATGCGCAGCGTGCTGAGCTTCCTCGATGCGCCGCAGCTGAACGCACCGGAGGCGTACATCACGTTCCAGCCGGAGTCATACGGTCCCGACGGCGAAGTGAAGGACGAGTCGACGGCGAAGTTCCTCCGTCACTACATGGACGAGTACGCGGCCTTCGTCGAACGCGTGCTCTCGAGCACGCTGCCCGGCCACATGGGCGACTCCGACCCAGACACCATGCACTGATTACGGAGGAGATCGCGGCGTGGCCGGCCGCGTCGCAGCGTCAGGAGACGCGGTCGGGTCGCAGGTCGAGTCGGCGCAGCGCCTGCGCATTGAGCGCGACGACGATGGTCGACAGGCTCATCAGCACGGCCCCGACCGACATCGGCAGCACGAAGCCGACGGGCGCGAGCACGCCCGCCGCGAGCGGCACCGACATGAGGTTGTAGCCCGCAGCCCACCACAGGTTCTGCGTCATCTTGCGATAGGTCGCCCGCGAGAGCTCGATCACCGAGACGACCGAACGCGGATCGTCGGATGCCAGGATCACCCCGGCCGACGCGATCGCGACGTCGGTGCCGGCGCCGATCGCGATGCCGACGTCGGCCTGTGCGAGAGCCGGGGCGTCGTTCACGCCGTCTCCGACCATCGCGACCTTCTTGCCCTCGGTCTGAAGCTCGGCGACCTTGGCTGATTTGTCCTCCGGGCGCACGCCGGCGAACACGCGCTCGATGCCGAGCTCTGCGGCGACAGCGTGCGCCACGGCCTCGGCGTCGCCGGTGATCATCACGACCTCCACGCCCCGATCGCGCAGGGCGTCGACCGCCGCGCGCGATTCGGTGCGCACCTCGTCGGCCAGCTTCAGTCCGCCGATCACCTGTCCGTCACGCACGACGTGCAGGATGATCGCTCCCTCCGAGCGCCAGTCGCGGGCATCCGGGATCTCGTCCGCACCGATCTCGTCGAGCAGCCGCGGCCCGCCCACCCGGATCTCGTGCCCGTCGACCGTCGCGGTCACGCCGACCGCCGGAGACGAGCTGAACCCGGTCGCGCCGGCCAGGGGCTGGCGCGCCGCGCGCACGATCGCCCGCGCGAGCGGATGCTCGCTGTCGGACTCCGCCGAGGCCGCGAGCGCGAGCACGTCGTCCTCGTCCCAGCCGTCGGCGGGGGCGACGCCCGTGACGGTCGGCTCGCCCTTGGTGAGCGTGCCGGTCTTGTCGAACAGCACGGCGTCGATGTCGCGCATGCTCTCGAGCGCCAGGCGGTCCTTCACCAGCACCCCGGCGCGCGCCGCGCGCTCGGTTGCGATCGAGACGACCAGCGGGATCGCGAGTCCCAGGGCGTGCGGGCAGGCGATCACGAGCACGGTGACGGTGCGGATCACGGCATCGTCGGGCATCCCCACCAGTGTCCAGACGAGAGCGGTGATCACGGCGGCACCCAGCGCGAACCAGAACAGCCACGCGGCGGCGCGGTCGGCGAGGCGCTGCGCGCGCGAACTCGACGCCTGCGCGTCGGCGACGAGCTTGCGGATGCCGGCGAGCGCCGTGTCGTCGCCGGTCGCGGTGACCTCGATGCGCAGCCCCGAGTCAGTCGCGACCGTGCCGGCGGTCACCTGATCGCCCTCGCCGCGGCTGACCGCGCGCGACTCGCCGGTGAGCATCGACTCGTCGACGTCGGCGCGTCCGTCGACGATCCTGCCGTCGGCCGGGATGCTCGCCCCGGGGCGCACGATGACGATGTCGCCCTGCTGCAGGTCAGCGGGGCTGACGGTGGTGATCGCGTCGCCGTCGACCCGCTCGGCCTCGTCGGGCAGGAGTGCGGCGAGTGAGTCGAGCGCCGAGGTGGTCTGCGCGAGGGAGCGCATCTCGAGCCAGTGCCCCAGCAGCATGATCACGATGAGCAGCGCGAGCTCCCACCAGAACTCGAGTTCGTGATGCAGGATGCCGAGGCTCGCACCCCACGATGCGAGGAACGCGACGGTGATCGCCAGGCCGATCAGCAACATCATCCCCGGCGTGCGGCTCTTGAGCTCCGCGATCGCGCCGGTGAGGAACGGGCGGCCGCCCCACACGTACATGACCGTGCCGAGCAGGGGCGCGACCCATCGAGCCCAGCCGGGAACCTCGTACCCGATGATCATGGCGAACATGCCGCTCGTCGCGACCACGGGGACGGCGATCAGGAGGTTGATCCAGAACAGTCGGCGGAACTGCCCGACGTGGTCACCGTGGCCGGCGTGGCCGCCGTGCCCGGCGTGGTGGTCACCGTGGCCGGCGTGGGCGACATGGCCGCCGGATCCGGCGGTGTGGTCGCCGTGGTCGTGGCTCCCGGGGTGTGTCTCGTGCGCATTCATGACGGATCCTCCTGATCAGCGGAACGCCCGCAGCCGCAGACTGTTGCCCACGACGAACACGCTCGAGAACGCCATCGCAGCCCCGGCGAGCATGGGGTTCAGCAGTCCGAGCGCAGCGAGCGGGATCGCTGCGACGTTGTACGCGAACGCCCAGAACAGGTTGCCCTTGATGGTGCCGAGCGTGCGTCGTGAGAGGCGGATCGCGTCGGCCGCGGCGCGCAGGTCGCCGCGCACGAGAGTGATGTCGGATGCCTCGATCGCGACGTCGGTGCCGGTGCCCATAGCCATGCCGAGATCGGCCTGAGCCAGCGCCGGGGCATCGTTCACGCCGTCGCCGACCATCGCCACGACCCGCCCCTCGGCCTGCAGGCGCGACACGACAGCGACCTTGTCTGCCGGCAGCACCTCCGCGATGACCTCCTCGATACCGACCTGCGCGGCGATGTGCCGCGCAGCGGACCCGTTGTCTCCGGTCAGCAGCACGGGGCGCAGTCCGAGCGCGACGAGAGACGCGACCGCCTCGGCACTCGACGCCTTGACCTCGTCTGCGACGACGATCACGCCGGCAGCGGCGCCGTCCCAGCCGACCAGGATCGCCGTCTGCCCTGCGGCCTCGGCATCCGCCTTCGCCGCGAGCAGCCCGGCGGAGGGGTGGATCGACCAGTCCTCCAGCAGCGAGAGGCGACCGACCACCATGGCGCGGCCGTCGACGACACCCGTGACACCGCGGCCGTCGTGACTGCGGAACGAGTCGACCGATGGCAGCACACGCTGCGACGCCGGAGTCGTCGGAGCATCCGGACCGGTGCCGGCGGGTGGCGCGGCGGCTCGCCGCCGGGCATCCGGATCAGCTGAGATCTCCGACGCGGCGGATGCGATGGTACGCGCGATCGGATGCTCGCTGGCGTGCTCGACGGCTCCCGCCAGGAGCAGCAGATCGGCGGCATCCACGCCCTGCTCGGGCACGACGGCTGCGACCGACATCCGTCCCTCGGTGACCGTTCCCGTCTTGTCGAGCACGACGGTGTCGACCCGACGGGTCGATTCGAGCACCTCCGGTCCTTTGATCAGGATGCCCAGCTGCGCACCGCGCCCCGTTCCCACGAGCAGAGCCGTGGGGGTCGCGAGGCCGAGGGCGCACGGGCAGGCGATGATGAGCACCGCGACAGCGGCGGTGAAGGCGACGGATGCCGGGAAGCCGAGCACCAGCCAGACGGCGAGCGTGACGAGGGCGATGCCGATGACGATCGGCACGAACACCCCCGAGATGCGATCGGCGAGGCGCTGCACCTCCGCCTTGCCGGTCTGCGCATCCTCGACCATGCGTGCCATCTGCGCGAGCTGCGTGTCGGCGCCGACGCGCGTCGCGCGCACGACGAGTCGCCCGCCCGCGTTCACCGTCGCGCCGGTCACCGCATCGCCCGCCGCGACCTCGACGGGGACCGACTCCCCGGTGATCATCGACTGGTCCACCGCCGAGGTGCCCGAGACGACCACGCCGTCGGTGGCGATCTTCTCGCCCGGGCGCACGACGAACTCGTCGCCGACACGCAGGTCGTCGATCGGGATGCGCTTCTCGCGGCCCTCGTCGAGCACCCCGACGTCCTTGGCGCCGAGCTCCATCAGGGCGCGAAGCGCTGCCCCCGCCTGACGCTTGGCGCGCTTCTCGAAGTAGCGGCCGGCGAGCACGAACATCGTCACACCCGCGGCCACCTCGAGATAGATGTTGCCGGCACCGTCGCTGCGCGTGATCGCGAGCGAGAAGCCGTGCGTCATGCCCGGCATGCCCGCTGTGCCGAGGAACAGCGCGTAGAGCGACCAGAGGAACGCGGCCGACGTGCCGAGACTGATCAGGGTGTCCATGGTGGCGGCGCCATGCCGCAGGTTCACCCACGCCGCCCGGTGGAAGGGCCACGCGGCCCACACGATCACCGGGGCGGCGAGCGCGAGAGACGCCCACTGCCAGTACGTGAACTGCAGCGCGGGGATCATCGCGAGCAGGATGACCGGGATCGACAGCACGACCGAGCCGATCAGGCGCTGACGCAGCGAGCGCAGCTCCTGGTCGGCGGCGGGCTCGGCATCCGGCCCGTCCGCCCCGGGGCCGGCGGGCGGCGCGGGAACCACGGCCGAGTACCCCGCGTTCTCGATCTCGGCGATCAGCACTGCCGCGTCGACGGGTCCGTCGACGACCACCTGGGCCTTCTCGGTCGCATAGTTCACGCTCGCTGAGACGCCGTCGAGGCGGTTCAGCTTCTTCTCGATGCGCATCGCACACGATGCACAGGTCATCCCGCCGATCTCGAGGTCGATGCGGGTCTGCTCGGCGCCGGACGGCGCTGCGTCGTCTCTCACGATCTGGTCACCCCGTGACGCGTCAGGCCGTGACCGCGTGGTACCCCGCCTCGTCGACTGCCGCGATCACGGCGTCGGCGTCGACAGCGGCGACCGAGGTGACGACGAGGCGACCGGTCTGCGCGCTGACCTCGATGCTCTCGACTCCGGCGATCTTCTCGACCTCTTCACGCACGGACATCTCACAGTGACCGCATGTCATGCCGGTGACGTGGAATTCGGTGGTGCTCATGGTTCCTCCTTCGTCCGGGTACCCCTGAGGGGTACTCACACCAGAGTACTACGGCGTACCCCCCTGGGGTATTTCCGGCGGGCTGACCCCCTCACGCATCGAGTCGAGCGTCTCCGTCGGGCATCTGCCCGGTGGAGACGTTTCGCGTGAAGAGCACCAGCCACGTGAAGACGACCACCACGGCGAGCAGCTCGACCGCCGTCAGGTTGTAGTAGCCGAACGGCACCCAGAGAAGCACGATCAGCACCATTCCGGCGACGAACACCGCGCTGGCCGCGATGAAGGCACGCGGCAGCCCCGCGATCAGGGTCGGACAGGCCGCGATCAGCGCGACGAAGGCGATGATCAGGCCGATGGAGAAGGTGTTGTGCAGCAGCTGGCTGACATCGACCGGCACCGCGCCGACGCCCATGAAGGCCACGCCGACGATGACCAGCAGGGTGCGCACGATGCCCACCCCGCGCGCCGGCACCGCGTAGCGGATGCTGCGCACCCGCAGATCCCGGGTGAGGTACCCCGAGAGGGTGATCAGCACCAGACCGGACAGGATCACGGTCACGTTGAACGAGTACGATCCGCTCACCCCCCGCATCCCCAGCGCCGAGAAGTTGTTCTGCCACCAGAGCTCGTCTTCGGCGGAGAGCATGCTCGAGAGTGTGCCCGCGGCGAGGAACAGGGCCAGCAGGGTCGCCACACGCTGCGTGGTGATGTCGGATGCGAGCAGCGACAGCGCGTACGTGCTCGCAGCGACCGCGCCGGCGGTGAGCACCGCCGCCGCGAACGCCTCGATCTCCAGGTAGCGGAACGCCAGCTGAGCGATGGAGAAGAGGGCGGCGATCAGCAGCATCACCATCGCGGAGGCCGTCAGCGTGAGTCCGATCACGTCGATCGCGCGCCGCAGTCGGGAGCGGCGCACGACTTCTCGGCCTCCCCCTCGGCGCCGATCGGCGCGCACGTACGTGATCGCGAAGACGGGGATGCCGACGATGCCGGCCACCAGCGCCGCGAACGAGCCGACCGGCAGCGCCCCGTCGGCGAGCCCGACCAGGCGTCCGGCGAAGACGATCAGTCCGCCGATCAGCCCGCTCAGGCCGCCGAGGCCGGCAGCGACGATCGCGCGGGACTCGGCAGCGGCTCTGACGGCATCGCCGCGGACGGCATCGGCGCGGACGACATCGGCGCGTGAGGCATCGGCCACGTCGGCGGCATCGGAGGTTGAACTCACCCGCCCATCATCCCAGCGGGCGGCCGCGCGTGCAGCACGCCGGCTCACTGGCATCCGCCCTCACTTGCGTGAGATCACATCCGACGTGAGCAGTCATGCACTCGCCTTAGGTGCTCGCGGGTACGATTTGCGGATGCCGAACCCCACCGTCGACGAGATACGCTCAACGCTGGCCGCGCTGGAGGATCCGAAGGCGCGCGCGGTGAATGAGCGCCACGGCGACGCGCACGGCGTCAACCTCTCGAAGCTGCGCGGAGTTGCCAAGAGCGCAGGGCTCTCGACCGACCTGGCGCGCTCACTCTGGGCGACCGACGAGGTCGCCGCGCAGCTGGTCGCGCTGCTCGTCGCCAAGCCGCGCGAACTCGCCGCCGATGAGATCGATGCCATGCTGCGCTCGACGCGCAGCGCCAAGGCCCACGACTGGCTGGTGAACTACATCGCGAAGAAGTCGCCCCTCGCGGAGGAGCTGCGGATGCGCTGGATCGACGATCCGGATGGCAACGCCCGCGCGGCCGCGTGGTCGCTGACCTCGGTGCGGGTGCAGAAGACGCCCGATGGGCTGGATCTGGATGCCCTGCTCGACCGCATCGAGCGCGAGCTGCGCGACGCGCCCGGCCGCGAGCAGTGGGCGATGAACGAGACGCTGGCGTACATCGGCATCCATCACCCGGCGCTGCGCGAGCGCGCCGTGTCGATCGGGGAGCGCCTGCAGGTGCTCGCCGACTATCCCGTGCCGCCGAACTGCACCTCGCCCTTCGCCCCGGCCTGGATCGCGGAGATGGTGCGTCGCCAGGGCTGAGCGGCCGTTCCGCGCTCGCGACGCACCCCCGCACCCAGTGGCCCGAATGGCCGCCTCGCCGCCCGCGAAGCGACCGTCTGGGACCAGTCGAGCAGCACGATGACGTGGCTCAGGCGCGCAGCGGCGACCGGCGGGTCGACGGGCGCGAGGCCTCGGGCGCGAGCACGGCGAGCAGCTGCACGAGAGTCGTCAGCCAGAGCAGCACGACGCCGACGACCACGCCCTCGAGCGCCGTGACCGACAGCACCCTGAACACGAAAGCGAGCACCGCCGCGACCACGACGCTGACCACGAGAGCGATGGTCAGCCCCCGCAGCAAGCCGACATCCCGCAGCAGCAGGGTCGTCAGCACAGCCGCGACCAGGATCAGTGCGAGCATCGAGAACGCTGCGACCGCATGCGCGACCGGCACGCGATCGAGAGGCAGCAGCCCGACGGCAGCGAGCGCGAGCCCCGCCCCCGCCCAGGTGAGCACGATCGCGGCGATCCGCGGCAGCGCTGCGTCGCCGAGCATCCGGTGCAGATCGCGGCCGAGGTACGAGCCGGTCGTCGCGATCAGCAGCCCTGCGACGACCACCGTGCCGTTGAACGCCCATCCGCCCGCCCCGATGCCGAGGTCTGAGAAGCTGCGCTCCCACCAGGCGGGGTCTGCGGCGGTGAGCATGGCGAACAGCGTTCCGATCACCAGGAACGACGTCAGCAGACGCGCGATGTCCTGCGTGCCGAGCCGCAGGCCGATCCGGAATGCCAGTCGCCCGCCGATGGCTGACGCGACCCCGGTGAACACTCCGCCGGCGACGGCAGGCAGGGTCAGTCCCTCCAGCCCGGTCGCGAGCACCTCTCCGGCGAGCAGGACGCCCAGGCCCGTCACGCCGGCGACGGCGACCGTCACGGCGACCGCGCTGATGTGCGAGACGGAGGCCTGCCACGGCGGCATGGGCGCCGTCTCGCCGGCCCTGTGCATCCGCGTGCTGACGATGAAGGCCGCCGCGGCGATCACCGCCGCCACCAGCGCGATCGGGATGACGACCGAGCCGTCTCCGCTGAACGGACGGGCGGCGCCCCACAGCACGACTGCGCCCGCGAGAGCGCCGACAGCGAAGCAGATCGCGGTGGCCCACAGCATTCGCTCCAGCTCGCGCACTCCGCTCTTCATACCCTCATCGAACCACTCCCGGCCGACACCGCCGCCGACCCCGCGCCGACGCTACCGTTGAGCCATGCGCTTTCCCGCCGCGATCCGCGCCGCACGCCGGGCTCCCCTGCTGCAGGTGCTGAAATCTGCCGCGGCGACGATCGCGGCGTGGCTGATCGCCGGCTGGCTGATCCCCGGCCCGCTGCCGGTGTTCGCCGCCATCGCCGCGCTGCTGGTCGTGCAGCCCAGCGTCAACCAGTCGCTGTCGAAGGCGCTCGAGCGCAGCGCAGGGGTGATCCTCGGGGTCGTGATCGCCGTGCTGCTGAGCCTGCTGCTGGGCGGGCAGAGCTGGGTGGTGCTGGCCGCCGTGGTCGTCGCGCTGCTGATCGCGTGGGCGCTGCGCGCCTCGACCGGCACGGGCAATCAGGTCGCGATCTCGGCCGTGCTGGTGCTGGCTCTCGGGTCGTCGAATCCCGATTACGCGCTCGACCGGATCCTCGAGACGCTCATCGGCGCGGCCATCGGTTTCGTCGTGAACGTCGCGGTCGTCCCGCCCGTCCTGTCCGGCCCGGCTCGGCGCGACATCGGGATGCTCGGCCGCGAGCTGGCCGCATCCCTCGACCGCCTCGCCGACGCCCTGCCGACCACCCGCACGCCCGCGCAGCTGCAGGAGCTGATGCTCGAGGCGCGGCTGCTTCGGCCCATGAAGGACGCCGCCGAGGCATCCCTCACGGCAGCCCAGGAGTCGCTCTCGCTCAACCCCCGCCGCGGCCGTCACCGCGACGACCTCGACCAGCTGCGCGACGTGGTCGACCGGCTCTCACCGGTCGTCACGCAGGTGATCGGCATGACCCGCGCGTACATCGACCACTACGAGGACTCGCTCGCTGCGGATCCGACGGTGCGGGCGATCGCCGAGCAGCTGCACCGAGCGGGTCACGACGTGCGGCTCGCGGTGCGGGCCGCGGAAGGCGTTCCGGATGCCCGTACGGCACCCGTCCCCGCCCTCACGACTCCTCTGGTGGTGCGCCCTCCGGCATCCGATCACTGGATCCTCGTCGGGTCGCTGATGGAGGACCTGCGGCGCATCCACGGCGAGCTGCGCGACGAGACCTGAGACGGTGCCGGCCCGGCGCGGGCGGTGCACGCTGACCGCGCGTGAAAGGATCGACGGATGACTGCCCTCGACCCGACCGCGGTGCGCGGCGCCGATCCGGATTCCGTCTATCTCGCGTTCGTCGAGTGGGCCGAGTCGACCGGCATCAGCCTCTACCCCGCGCAGGACGAGGCGGTCATCGAGATCGTGTCGGGCAAGAACCTGATCCTCTCCACCCCGACCGGCACCGGCAAGTCGCTCGTCGCCATCGGCGCGCACTTCGCGGCCCTCGCCGACGGACGCCGCACCTTCTACACCGCCCCGATCAAGGCGCTGGTCAGCGAGAAGTTCTTCGCCCTGGTCGATGTGTTCGGCGCCGAGAACGTCGGCATGATCACCGGTGACTCGTCCGTGAACGGCGACGCGCCGATCATCTGCTGCACCGCCGAGATCCTCGCCAATCGTGCGCTGCGCGAGGGCTCGGAAGCCGATGTCGGCCAGGTCGTCATGGACGAGTTCCACTTCTACGGCGATCCCGACCGGGGCTGGGCGTGGCAGGTTCCGCTGCTCGAGCTGCCGCAGGCGCAGTTCGTGCTCATGTCGGCCACGCTCGGCGAGGTGAGCGAGCTGGCGGCCGACCTCACCCGTCGGACGAGCCGTGAGACGGCCGTGGTCACGGGCGTCGAACGCCCGGTACCGCTGCACTTCTACTACGAGACGACGCCGATCCACGAGACGATCGACGAGCTGCTCTCGACCGGACAGGCGCCGGTCTACATCGTGCACTTCTCGCAGGCCGCGGCGCTGGAGCGCGCACAGGCTCTGGCGAGTGCGAAGGTCGCGACCCGTGAGCAGCGGGATGCCATCACCGAGCTCATCGGCGGATTCCGCTTCACGACCGCGTTCGGCAAGACCCTCTCACGGCTGCTGCGACTCGGCATCGGCGTGCATCACGCAGGGATGCTGCCGAAGTACCGCCGCCTCGTCGAGCAGCTCGCGCAGCGCGGCATGCTGCGGGTGATCTGCGGGACCGATACGCTCGGCGTCGGCATCAACGTGCCGATCCGCACCGTGCTGCTCACCGCTCTGACGAAGTTCGACGGCACCCGGATGCGGCAGCTGAACGCCCGCGAGTTCCATCAGATCGCCGGCCGCGCCGGCCGCGCGGGATACGACACCGCCGGGACTGTCGTGGCGCAGGCGCCGGAGCACGAGACCGAGAACATCGCGGCCGTGAAGAAGGCCGGCGATGACCCGAAGAAGAAGCGCAAGATCATCCGCAAGAAGGCGCCAGACGGGTTCGTGTCGTGGGGCGAGCCGTCGTTCCAGAAGCTCATCGCGTCCGAGCCCGAGACGCTGACCCCCCACATGCAGATCACCAGCGCGATGATGCTCAACGTGATCGCCCGCGGCGGCGACGTGTTCGCGAATATGCGCTCACTGGTATATGACAATCACGAGTCGCGCGCGGTCCAGCGACTGCTGGCGCTTCGCGCGATCGGCATCTACCGCACGCTGCTGCAGTCCGGCGTCGTGGAGCGCGTGGACGGCACCGTGCGCCTCACCGTCGATCTGCAGCCCGACTTCGCGCTCAATCAGCCGCTCTCGCCGTTCGCGCTGGCGGCCTTCGAGCTGCTCGACCCCGAGTCCCCGACCTTCGCGCTCGACATGATCTCGATCGTCGAGGCGACGCTCGACGACCCGCGGGCCATCCTCAGCCAGCAGGAGTTCCAGGCTCGGGGCGAGGCCGTCGGCGCGATGAAGGCCGAGGGGATCGAGTACGACGAGCGCATGGAGCTGCTCGAGCAGATCACGTACCCCCAGCCCCTCGACGAGCTTCTCAGCGCGGCGTTCGAGACGTTCAGCTCGTCGCAGCCGTGGATCCGCGACTTCGAGCTGCACCCGAAGTCAGTGGTGCGCGACATGTACGAGCGCGCCATGTCGTTCGGGGAATACGTCGCGTACTACAAGGTGGCACGCTCGGAGGGCGTCGTGCTGCGCTATCTGTCGGATGCCTATCGCGCGGCGTCGCAGACCATCCCCGAGCAGCTGAAGACCGACGAGCTGCGCGACCTCATCGAGTGGCTGGGCGAGCTCGTGCGCCAGGTCGACTCGAGCCTGCTGGACGAGTGGGAGGAGCTGGTCGCCGGCGTCGACAACGGGGCCTTCGACCGGCACGACGAGCCGGTCGTGCCGCCCGCCCCGAAGCGTCTCACCTCGAACACCCGAGCGTTCCGCGTGCTGGTGCGCAACGACATGTTCCGTCGCGTGCTGCTCGCCGCGCGCGAAGACGTCGAGTCGCTGGCATCCCTCGACCCCGACTTCGGCGCCGAAGGCTGGAACGACGCCCTCGACGCCTACTTCGCCGAACACGATGAGATCTTCACCGGCGCCGACGCCCGCAGCCCGCACCTGCTGCTCATCGAGCAGGGCGCGCAGCAGTGGACGGTGCGTCAGATCCTCGACGACCCCGCCGGCGACCACGACTGGGGGATCTCCGCGACGGTCGACCTCGCGGCATCCGACGAGGCCGGCGAGGCGGTCGTCGCTGTGACGGGGGTCGACCGACTCTAGACCCGCTCACCGGTCAGCAGAACGACTCGACACCGCCCCACCCGCCGACCCAGGCCTCGACTCGAGGATCCGGTCGCAGCACGTGGGTTCCGACGGCCGTCATCCGCCGCGTCTGGAACGCATCGTCGTGCCCCCAGCGTGCGGCACGTCGCTTCGCCCGTCGGGAGCGCAGCCTTCCGATCGGCGAGCCGTCGCCGTCGACGAGGTCGACCCCGCCCAGATCGCCCGTGCCGAGCCCGAGGACGAGGTCGACCAGCCAGTCCGGATCGAGCACGACGACGGGCCGGTGCACCTCCCACAGCACCCGCGCGTCGACAGCGTCCGGGGCATCGAGCCCATCCGAGACCCGAGGATCGTCTGCGAGCACCTCGGGCACGACGTCGAGCAGCAGCCTCGCCCGGGGAAACGCCGCGAACAGCGAATCCGCCATGATGAACACCGCCGCCGGCGTGTGCTCGCCGCGCACCTGCACGACGAGATCCGCCACGCCGGGCCACAGCGCCCGCGGAGACGATCCCGGCACCGGGATACTCGACTGCATCCGCAGCGTCTGCGCGTTCGCGCGGTCGATCCCCGAGCCGTCGCGGTCGGCCCACTCCGGGCCGTCGTGCCATGCCACCGCCTGCGGAACGTGCGCGAACACCGCACCCGCCTGCCACATGCGGTGCGCCCACTCCCAGTCCTCACCCCCGTATGACGTGAACGTCTCGTCGAAACCGCCGACCTCGTCGAACATGCGTCGCGAGCAGGCGATCACCGCGCCGATCACGAACCGGTACGACCGGTCGTCGGAGTCGAGCAGATCCCCGCTGCGGGCGTACTCCTCGGTCAGCCAGCCGGGTTCCGGCAGCTCCCGCCCAGCCGCCGCCTGCACGATCGGCACGTCCGGCGCGACCGCAGCGAGATCCGCGTGGCGGCGACGACCGACGACCACCGCCTCGGGCAGCAGCGCGGGCAGCCTGCTCAGCGACCGCACGTAGCCGGGCTCGGGCGCGGTGTCGGCGTCGAGGAAGCACAGCACCTCGCCGCTGCTCGCCCGCACCCCGAGGTTGCGGACCGCTGCCAGGCGGAACCCGCGATCCTCCTGCCGCACCAGCGCCACCCCGTCGGGCACGTCGGGCGCGGCAGGCGAGCCGTCATCGGCGACGATGATCTGCAGCAGCTCCGATGGATAGTCCTGCGCGGCCAGGGCGTGCAGGGTGCGAGCGAGCTGCTCTGGCTGGTCGTAGTGCGCGACGATCACCGACACGGTGGGGAGCGGATCGGGGTGGATGCCGTCGAGCGAATCCCACCGATTGCCGACGACCCACCCGGCGGTCACGAAGCCCTCCCCGCCCACAGGCGGAGGTATGCCTGTGCCACGTCGGCGCGCGACAGGGGCAGGCGTGAGAGCCCGTGCCAGGTAGCGTCGGGGTTCGTGCACGCATGACGCAGCGCGCCGACCAGGTCGCTCTCCCCGACGGGGTGGAGCGTGCCCGGACGCAGGGCGGCCATCTCATCGACGTAGCGGTTGCGCACGGCGACCGGGCGCCGGCCCCAGCCGATCCACGAGGCGAGGGATCCGGATGCCGAGATGTGCCGGTGCGCGATCACCGGAACGCTCACCGCGCGCCCGCGGCGGGCGATCTCGGTGTCGTCCAGCCACCCGGTCACGTCGACCTCGACGCCGAGCGCCGCCGAGCGCCGCACGAAGGTCTCGAGCTCGGCCGCATGCCCGTCAGACGCGCGTCCCAGCACCGTGAGCGCGCCGATCCCCGCGGCGGCCGCCGCCTCCGCCACTTCGTCGTGGCCCTTGCCCGGGTAGAAGAACCCGAGCACCCCGACCGACCCATCCGGTCGCCCTCGCCCGGCGTTCTTCTCCAGTTCCACCGGCAGCGGGATGACCTCGACCGCGCCAGACCAGACGTCCTCCTCGCGCAGCAGCTCGCGCTCGTGTTCGCTGTTCACCACCACTGCGCTCGAGGCCTCCGCCACGCGCGCGTACGCGGCGCGGCGGCGAGGCCGATTCTGCTCACCGTCGGATGCCTGGGGCACATCGTGCAGGGTGACGCTCACCCGCAGGCGTGATGCGAGCTCGGCGAACGTGCGGGATGCCTGCTCGGGCGAGTCACCCCAGAGCCGGTCGGTGAAATGGGCATGCACACTGGTCCCGGCGGGCAGCCGCGCGAGCCCGTCCGCGTCGACGGTGCGCACCTCGGCGACGTCGCGAGCGGCCTCCGCCATGTCACGGGCGTAGACGGCGACGCCGTGATCACCGGGGTGAACGAGCAGCAGGGGCGCACCGGTCATGCCGCGCGCCAGACGGCCAGAAGCGCGGCGAGCCGCTCGGTCGCCGCGGCGACGAACCCCGGATGCTCGGCGTACCAGGCCAGGTGCGCCTCGCGCACCGCCGCGTCGCTCACAAGCTTCCCCTCGACGCTCCAGTGCTCCTGCGGTTCGTCGCTCAGCGCCCACGCCTCGATCACCTCGGGAACGAGCGGGGCGCGCACCGAGTCGAGCAGCGGACGCCTGGGGTCGACGGGCGCCTCCCCCGGCCCCAGCGCGTCGAGGATGCGGGCACCGAGCGGCAGCCAGATCGCGTTGCCGGGGTGGTTCACGGTGCGCATGTGATCGGCCGTCACGGTCTCGAACAGGTCGGACACCGGGATGTCGGTGGACCGCTCACGCTCACGCAGGATGTCGACCGAGGCCCGGCCGACGGCCCGCACGGCATCCGGCGCCAGCGCAGACGCCACCGGGAGCCCCGCGGCCGCCGCGAGCGTGCGCACGTCGTGGTACGCGACGAGCGGTGGATCCTCGTCGACGCCGGGAACGCGGATGGCGGCCTGGAACGGATGCAGCCCCGCGAACCGCACGGGCGGCACCGTGAGCACCCTTGCCGTGGTCGCGGCAGCCACCTGGCGTGTGCCGAGCGGAAGGTCGTGGTAGTCGTCGCGCACCGGCTGCGTGACGACCGTGTGGGCGGCGGCCACCACCTCGTGCAGGCGCCGCGCATCGTCGGCCGTCATCTCGTGCACCGGCGGAACCCGGACGAATCGACGATCCTCCGCATCCATCACCAGTCGCAGCGATTCTGCCTGACAGTTCCCGAGCACCACGCCGAAGCTCTCGGGCAGCGGGGCGATGCCATAGAACTCCCCGTAGTGCCGACGTCGTCCTAGCACCGCCGACTCGGCGGGCGCAACGGTGGTGACGTCAGGCGGGGTGGGAGTCATGCTTCGAACGTATACCTCTGGATTTGTTCGTCTGACCCCGTTGCTTTTCCCGAGATCCATCACTTCGATGCGCGCGCAGCGCCCGTCTATACGAGGAGGATTCCATCGCCGCAACCTCTGCGCGCATCCGCGTCGCCTCCGTCCCCTCCGCACACCCGTACGTGCGGGCGATCACCGATCCCCAGCGCGTCACACTCCTGGCAGACCCGCCCGTGCCGGGCGCACCAGCCGAGCAGTGGTGGCCGCCGGTGGCGATGACTGCGCAGTGGCTCAGCGAGAACGCCCACGAGTACGACCTGCTGCATGTGCACTTCGGGCTCGAATCGTTCACCCCTGAAGAGCTGCGCGCGGGCCTCGACGCTGCTCGCCTCGCCGGCCGCCCGGTCATCTTCACGGTGCACGACCTCGACAATCCGCAGATCGTCGACCAGGAGCCCTATCGCGAGCTGCTCGATGTGATCGTCCCGTCGGCCGATCACCTGATCACGCTCACCCCCTCCGCGGCGGCGGAGATCGAGCACCGGTGGCGTCGAACGAGCACGGTGCTCGCCCATCCGACGCTGCTCGAGCGGACCGCCGCAGACAGCCGGGGGAGCGGTGCAGACGCCATGCGCGTCGGCATCGCGCTGCGCGACCTGCGTCCGAACATCGACGCGGAGAGCGCGGTGCGAGCAGCCGTGCGGGCAGCCCGGCTGCTCGACACGGCGGGCCAGGCGGTCGAGATCGAGGTGCTGATGAACGACCGCGTACGCGACGATCGCGCAGCGGAGCGTGTGATCGACGCCGCCGACGGGCATGCGGCTGTGCGGGTGCGTCGAGCCCCGTATCTCAGCGACGCCCAGATCGAGGAGTGGCTCGGCGGCCTGGACCTGTTCGTGCTGCCGTACCGACACGGAACGCACTCGGGTTGGGTGGAGCTGTGCTACGACCTGGGTGTGCCGGTGGCGGGAGTCGACGTCGGCCACATCCGGTCGCAGCATCCGTCCGAGTTCTACGTCATCGATCTTGACGACCCCCGCACGCTGGCCGCCGCGGTGTCATGGGCCCAGCGCGCGCAGGAGCCGTCTTCGTCGAAGGCGACGCGCCTGATGAACCGCCGCGCCGAGCGCGAGGAGCAGCGACGTGAGATCCGGCAGGCGCACGCCCGCCTCTATGCGGATGCCGTGGCAGGCGTTCCGTCGGATGCCGCTGGTGTGCCGTCGGATGCCGCTGGTGCGCCGTCGGATGCCGCCGCGGGAGTCGCGTCGGATGCCGCTGCGGGAGTTCCGGCATGAGGGCCGCGCAGCGCCTTCGCGTACTCGTCGTCGCCCCCGAGCGGCATCCTCTGCGGCAGCCCCACGCCGGCGGGCTCGAGGCGGTGGTGTGGAATCGCGTGCGGTGGCTGAGGCGCCGCGGACACCACGTCGAGCTGTGCGCCGCCGCCGGATCGGACTTCCTCGGCTCGTGCCCCGACCTGCAGCTGCCCAGTCCTCGCTGGCGTCGCGTGCAAGAGACCTCCGACACCGAGAATCCGTCAGGGCACCGCGAACGGATGTCGGATGCCTTCGCCCGCGTGCGTCGACGACTGACCGATCCGCTCGACGGCGTCGATGTGGTCGACAACCACAGCCTGCACGGCGATCCGATCCTGTGGAGCCGCGACGCGGGCATCCCGGTCGTGACGACCCTGCACACGCCGCCCCTTCCCGACATGGTGAACGCGGCCCGCTCCCTGCCCCCGGCCGCGCCGCACCGCTTTCTGGCCGTCAGCCAGTACACCGCGCGATCGTGGTCAGACGAGGGCGTCGACGCGTTCGTCTTCCCCAACGGTGTCGACAGCAGCGAGTGGCGACGAGGGCGCGGCGGCGAGCAGTGGGTGTGGTTCGGCCGGATCGTGCCCGAGAAGGCTCCTCATCTGGCCATCCGGGCGGCCCGGCTGGCAGGCGCGCGCCTGCGGATCGCCGGCCGCATCGGCGACCCGCGGTACTTCGCCAGTGAGGTCGAACCTCTTCTCGGAGACGGCGTGGAGTACGTCGGGCCGCTGCGCCAGCCCGAGCTGTGCGATCTGGTCGGAGCCTCGTCGGTCGCGCTGGTCACTCCGGTCTGGTCGGAGCCGTTCGGCCTGGTGCTGGCCGAGGCGCTGATGACGGGCACCCCGGTGGTCGCGTTCGACGCAGGCGGAGCGAGCGAAGTGCTGGCGGGGCTGCCCGGGTGCACGGTCGTGCCCGCCCGCGATGTACGTGCCCTCGCCGAAGCCGCCGCATCCCTCGCCGCGCGGTCGGCGTCGCCCGTGTTCCGGGATCGGGTTCGCGCGGCGGCCTCCGCCCGCCACTCGCTCGCCCACCGCCAACGCGAGGTGGAGCGCGTGCTCACCGTCGCCGCGCACAGTCGGGCGGCTGAGGTCGGCACGAGAACGCCAGATGAGGCGGCGGTCGGCGCATGATCGGCTGGTACGTGCACCATCACGGATGGGGTCATCTGACGCGGATGCAGGCGATCCGCCCTCATCTCGACGACGAGGTCACCGTGTTCTCGTCGCTTCCCGCTCCCGCCGATCTCGGCGACGACACCACCTGGATCCGCCTGCCTGCGGACGCCGATCCGGTGCCTACTGCGGACGGCGCCCTCTGCCCCGCCCACGAGCTGGGCGACGTCACCGCGGGCGGGGCACTGCACTGGGCGCCGATCGGGCATCCCGGCCATCAGAGGCGACTCGCGACGATCGCCGACTGGATCGCCCGCCATCCCGTCGCGGCGTTCGTGGTCGACGTCAGCGTCGAGGTCACCGCGTTCGTTCGCCTTCTCGGTGTTCCCACCGTCGTGTTCGCGCAGCCGGGTGACCGGTCCGACCGGCCGCACCGGCTCGGCCATGCGCTCGCCAATCGGATCGTGGCGCCATGGACAGAGGGTCTGTTCGAGGCCGACGAGCTGTCCGACCACCACGAGCGCGTCCGTCATGTCGGCGCGATCTCGCGGCACGACGGGCGCACCCGCCGCCCAGCTGACGATGCCGCCCGTCGGGCGCTGTTCCTCAGCCGCACGCTCGACGCGTCGCGACTCGCCGAGACTATCGATCTGCTGACCGCTCGGGGCTGGGTGGTCGATACGGCTGGCGCTCGCGACGACGATCGCGTCGACGACGTCTGGCCGCTGCTCTGTCGCGCGAACGTCGTGATCAGCGCCGCCGGCTTGAACGGTGTGGCCGACCTCGCGACCGCGGGGGCCCGCGCGGTCGTGCTGCCTCAGGACCGGCCGTTCGGAGAGCAGGAGCACACGGCTCGCGTCCTGCAGGCCGCGGGCCTCGCCTCGACGGCGCCCGCCGGATCGTCACCAGCGAAGGTGGTCGAGCTCGTGGAGCGTGCTGCGGCGACGGTGCCCGCCGACTGGAGTCGATGGGGCGCCACCGGCGCCGCCGCGCGCGCAGCCCACGCCATACAGGAGGTCACCTCATGACACGGATCGCCGTGATCACGCCGGTGTCGCAGAACCGCCTCGCGCATCTGCACCGTCAGCGCCGCTTTCTTCGCGAGGTGCTTGGGCCCCATCACGATGTGGTGCGCATCGAAGCCTGGCTCGACAGCGAGCCACCGCCGCCGTTCGACGGCGCCGTTCACGTGCACGTGCCACCGGGGCGCGACGGGATGCGTGTCGGCGCGGGGCGCAACGCCGCCGCCGAGATCGCCCTCTCTCGTGACGTCGATCTGCTCGTGTTCCTCGACGTGGACTGCCTGCCGGGGCCCGAGCTGCTCGATGGATACGTGGCAGCGGCTCGCTCGCATCCGGACGGCCTGCTCTGCGGCCCGGTCACCTACCTCGAGAGCGTGCAGCGACCCTCAGCTCCCGACCAGCTCGAGGCGATGACCCGGCCGCATCCGGTGCGTCCGAACCCGGCGACCGGCGTCGTGTCGACCGCCGAGGCGGACGAGTACGACCTGTTCTGGTCGCTGTCGTTCGCGGTGACGCCGGCGACGTGGGCGCGGCTGGGCGGCTTCGACGAACGGTACGAGGGCTACGGCGCCGAAGACACCGACCTCGGCCGACGTGCGCGCGCGGCGGGCATCCCGTTGCACTGGGTGGGCGGAGCGCATGCGTACCACCAGTGGCATCCCGCCGGCACTCCCCCGTGGCGCCATCTCGACGACATCCTGCGCAACGGCGCCCTGTTCGCCGAGCGATGGGCCGAATGGCCGATGGGCGGCTGGATCGACGAGTTCGTCGCCGCGGGCGCGGTCGAACCCCACGGCGGCGGCTACCGCCGGACGGCTGCTTGACCGCCGCCGCACGAAAAGCACCCCGTGCCGCCGCGGGATCCTGTGGATCCGGGGGCGGCACGGGGTGCCTGCGCACGCTGTGGGCGACGCGCCGTCAGGGTGTCAGCCGAGCAGCTTCCAGGCGCCCGGGCGCTTGCCCGAGGTCTTCGCGACCGGCTCGTCGCCGCGGGTCCACCAGCGCGCCTCGTAGCGGTGTCCGTCGTGCACGACCACGTCGCCGGCGAGGAACACGCGCGTCGATGTCCACAGCACGTCGCCGTCGGTGTTCACCGCGATCTCCTGCCAGGCGCCGGTGGGCTTCGAGCCCGGCTTCTCGCCGCGCGTCCACCAGCCCGCCTGCCAGAGCCTGCCCTGGTGGGTGACCCGGTCGCCCGTGAGGTACACCGATCCGGATGCCCAGAGCGGTGCGATCGGCAGGGTCAGCTCGCTCGCCTCTGCCTGAGCGGTGGCGTCGAGGCTGCCGTTGGATGCTGTTGCGGCGAACCCGTCGGCCGAGACCTTGCCTGCGGCGATGTCGTCGACGGTCAGCGTCACCACCTCGGGCTCGAGCTGCCCGGTCGCGCCCTTCGCGAGGCCGCCCAGCTCGTCGCCGTCGGCCACGACGTCGTCGAGCACGACGTTGCCGGTGTTGCGCACCGAGCGCGTCCAGGTGACGGTGTCGCCGGCATCGGCGACGCCGGTGCCGTTGGCATCCGTCCACTCGCCGCTGACCGAGCCGGCGAGCGCCGGGGCGCGCGTGATCACGTCGACCTCTCCGCCGGTGACCGCGATGTCCCTCGCGGTCTGACCCGCGGCCTCCAGCCGCCAGGTGGTGTCGGCGGTGAAGTAGCCACGGTCCACGTCGTCCTGCGTCACGGTGTGACGCGGGGTGGCGCAGGTGTACCCGCCATCCTTCGGCAGGTTCTGGTAGCGGCAGTTTCCGGCTCCCGGCGCCACGAACGGCGCGAACGGACCGGCGACGGGCGCCACGGTGACCGTGCCGGGAGTCGCGTTGTCGACCCGGAACGAGTACGGCACCTGCTCGCCGACGGCGTACGGGTCGGCGGTCAGGTCGCGGCCGGTGTCGGTGCGCTGTCCGCTGATCTCGGCCGAGAGCAGGCCGTCGCGCAGCAGAACCGCCGCGCCGGTGTGGCTCACCGTGACGGGCGCGAGGGAGCCGCCCGTGATCGTGAACGAGAACTCGGGAGCGAACCAGCCGCGGTCGATGTCCTCCTGGGTCAGCGTGCGGCGCGGAGTGGTGCAGTTGTACGAACCGCCCACGGCCAGGTTCTGCCAGCGGCACGCGGTCGGCGCGAAACCGGTCGTGAACGTGTTCGCAGCCGGGGTGAGCGTGCTGACCACGTTCGAGGTGCCGACGACGCGCACGGTGAACGCGAGCTGCTCGCCCGCCGTGTACGGGTCGGCCACCACGTCACGGGCGGGCGAGGTGCTCGTCACGCTGAGGGTCGCCCCGAGCTTCGCGTTCAGCGGCAGCTGCAGCGTGGCCGTGCCCTGGCTGACCCGGCCGTCCCCGGCGGTGAAGGCGGCCTGCAGGCGCTGCGCGCCCTCGGCGCCGGCGGGCGCGGTGACCGTCACGTCGACCGTGACGCTGGCGCCGGGTGCGAGGGCGGTGACCGCGGCGTCGGATGCCGTCCAGCCGGCCGGTGTGTGGAATGACACGGTGCCGGTGAGCGCTGCGTCCTCCTGGTTCGTGACCGTCACAGGCACGGTCTTGGCGACGCCCGGCTGCAGCGCCGTCTCGGGCACCGAGACCGGTGCGCAGACCGCGTTGAGCCATGCCTGGTCGAAGGACGAGAACCGGATCTGGTCGGTGTAGTTGCCCTCCCACAGCACGCCGACGCGTCCGTCGCCGATCGCCGTGGCCGACGAGTAGCCGAAGAAGCCCGGCTTCAGCGTGCGCAGGCCCGGCCACGTCTCGCCGTCGTCGCACGAGAGGCGCACGGCGCCGTTCACCCGGTCGCCGTTGGCGCCGTTGTTCGAGTTCGTGAAGATCAGCTTGCGGGCATCCGCGCTGCCCTGCGGGGCATCCGGGTGCAGCCGCGTGATCGAGGCGTTGTTGGTCGGGTCGGGCAGTTCGGCGTCGCGCGTCACCGCGCCGTACGTCGCGCCGCCGTCGGTCGAGATAGCGACCTTGCGCTGGCGCCCGTTCGAGCTGTCTCGCGAGTTGAGCATGACGCGGCCGTCCGAGAGCTCGACGGTCTTGTTCTCGTCCATGCCCTTGCCGACGAAGGCGCCGCGCTGCCAGGTCGCGCCGTGGTCGTCGGAGTACACCGAGTACGCCTGGATGGCCTCGCTGCCGTCGGCCTGGCGCACGTGCGCGGCGTACTGCTGGATGAGACGCCCGGCGTGTGCACCGTAGCGCAGCTGGATGCCCTCGCCCGAGGTCGCGAACACGCCGCGCACGTCACCCGCGACGGGCTGGTACGTCCCGTTCACGACCGTGCCGCTGGCGGGCTTGACGACGTCGGTGATCAGCTCGGGCTCGCTCCAGGTGACGCCCTGATCGTCGGAGTGGATGACGGCGGCGCTGATGATGTTGCGGTCGGCGTCGTCGTTGCCGTAGCGGCTGCCCTGGAAGCTGACGTCCTTCGAGTAGACGAAGAAGGCGAACACCCGGCCGGTCTCGTGGTCGATGACGTAGCTGGGGTCGGAGTAGCCGTACTTCGGCGCGGCGGCGTCGCCCGCGGCGATGATCTGCAGATCGCTCCACGTCTTGCCGTTGTCGGTGGAGCGGCGCTGAATGATCGAGTTGGGGTTGGGGGCGTCGGCCGCGCTGCCGGGGCGCGCATCCCATGAGGCGAGGATTACGCCGTCGCCGAGGTGGGCGAGCGCAGGGATGCGGTAGAAGAAGTTCTCGGCCGTGCGGTCGGCGCCGAGGTTCTGCTCCTGGTAGCTGCCCGGAGGCAGGGTGGGATCGGTGAGATAGCCGGGGGCGGGTGCCGCGAAGGCGGCCTGCGCCGGGATGCTGAGCGCGAGCGCCAGCGCTCCGACGACGGAGGTGAAGAGCATCCTGCCCCGCCGGGAGCGGCGGAATGAGGACTCGGTACGGCATTGCATGGACAGGCCTTTCTGTTCGTGCGGGGAGCGGGGTCTGGTCAGGGCGCGGCGGCCGAGAGCACCTGCAGGTGGCGCTCGGCGACGCGCAGCACCTCGGCTGCGGTGGTCGCGTCGGGGCGCCGGCTCACCTTGAGTCCCAGCGACGGCGCGTCACCGGCCGCGCGCACGGCGGCGTGCAGGCGGTCGTCGGTGAGCAGCGATTCGGCGTCGGGGTCGAGGGATGCGAAGGGGTGGTGGGCGTCGATCCACGGCCCGCTGTACGGGCCCTCCCGGTCGGACGCTCCGGAGAGCACGAGCGCATCGAGGAGTCCGCTGTTTGCAGCGGCCGCGATCTGCTCGGCGACGGCATCCGGGTCACGCAGCTCGATCGCCGAACGGCCCCAGTTCATCCAGAGTCCGACGTCGGCGCCGGATGCCCGGATCGCCGAGATCTCGCCGTGCAACGGCAGGAAGCCCTTCTCGGGGGTCTGACCCGGCACGTGCGCATCGCAGTGCTCGATCACCAGGCGGGCACCCGACCAGTCGAGCGCGCCCAGCTCGGCGAGCGAGCGCGCCAGCGCGTCGGCATCCGCCTCACCGCGCGGCGCGGTGTGCAGCTCGACGACGGCGACGTGCGCGGCGCTGTGCTCGCCGATCTCGGCCGCATCCGCGGCCACACGGCGCAGATCGGCGATGGCCGCCCGCCGGCCGTCGGCGTCGGTGGAGGCGATGCCGTATCCGGGGGTCGCCAGGCGGCGCATGACGAAAGGCAGCGGCGTGAGAGCGAGCGCGACGGCGGGCGCGTTCGCGAGGAACCATGCGGAGTCGTGCGGATGGATGCCGTCGATCCACGGCACCTCGAGCGCCGCGACGCCCGGCAGCTCGGTGAGCCCGCACAGCACCTCGTGCTCGACGGCGGGGTCCCAGTTCGCGAAGGCGGGCGACAGCGGATACGCGCTGACGACGACGGGGCGGGTCATCAGCGCGCCGTGCGCGATGCGTCGTCGACCGCGCCGGCGAACCACGAGGTGATCGTCGCGGGATGGGTGATCGCCGTGCCCACGCACACGGCGAAGGCTCCGGCGGCGATGGCCGCGGCGGCTTGCGCGGGCGTGTGCAGGCGGCCCTCGGCGATGACCGGACGCTCGCAGGCCGCCGAGATCAGCGAGATGAGCTCGAGATCGGGGCCGTCGGTCTTCGTCCGCTCGCCGGTGTACCCCGACAGCGTCGTGCCGAGGAAGTCGGCGCCTGCGGCCTCGGCGGCGATCGCGTCGTCGAGTGAACCGCAGTCGGCCATCACCAGCACGTCGCCGTGCACGCGGAGGCCGCGGATCGTCTCGGCGAGGGTCAGCCCGTCGGGACGCGTGCGGCGGGTGCCGTCGATGGCGATGATGTCGGCACCGGCATCCATCACGGCCCGTGCGTGGTCGAGGGTCGGCGTGATGAACACGTCGTCGTCGCCGTCCTTCCAGAGGCCGATGATCGGCACGTCGAGGTCGGCGACGGCGCGGATGTCGGCGATGCCCTGCACCCGGATGCCCGCACCGCGAAGGCGCACGGCGACATGCTCGACGCGGTGCGCGCCGGAGACGTCGAGGCGTATCGCCGAGCCGTCATCGAGCATTACGCGCCCCTGCAGCGCGTGCTCGCCCAGTCGTCCTGACCCGCGCCCGGCTGCGGGCGGGCGACGGCCGCGCTGTGCGCGATGCGATGCGGTGCGTTTCGGGGGCCGACACTCCAGGTGTCGGACACATCCCGCGAGAACGTCCGACATCTGGCGTGTCGGCCCCCAGAACGTAACGGCGCACGGGCCGCCGAGCCGCCGGGCCGGTCGGGTCACCAGGGGCTGGGCCGGTAGTCCTTCAAGAACACGCCCTGCAGGTCGACGCCGGCCTCTCCCTGCACGATCGGGTCGTACACGCGCGCGGCTCCGTCGACGAGGTCGAGCGGGGCGTGGAAGCCCTCTTCCGCCAGGCGCACCTTCGTGAAGTGCGGGCGCTCGTCGGTGATCCAGCCGGTGTCGACGGCTGTCATCAGGATGCCGTCGGTCTCGAGCATCTCGCCGGCACTCGTGCGGGTCAGCATGTTCAGCGCAGCCTTGGCCATGTTGGTGTGCGGATGCCCCGGGCCCTTGTACCGGCGCGAGAACTGCCCCTCCATCGCCGAGACGTTGACGATGTACTTGCGCCGCGCGGTCGACGCCGCCATCGACGCCCGCAGCCGGCTGATCAGCAGGAAGGGCGCCGTGGTGTTGCACAGCTGCACCTCGAGCATCTCGAGCGGGTCGACCTGCTCGACCGACTGCACCCAGCTGTTCACGCGGTTCACGTCGGGCACCAGCCCGCCCGCGTCGATCGCCGTGCCGTCGGCGTGCTTGACGAGCGACGACGAGCCTGGCGCCATGGCGAGGCGTGCGAGGTCTTCCGCCGTGAGCGCCTGCCCGCCCTGCTCGGCGACCGTGCCGCCGAGGGCGGCCACCGAGAGCAGCGGATGCGCGTCGACCGACGCCTGCAGCGCCTGCGGGTGGGGGTCGGCGGTGTGCCCGAAGGTCTCCATCTCGGGCAGCGGCCCGTCGGGGAGCGGCTGCAGTTCGGCATCCGCCAGCAGCGAGTACGCACCCGGCGAGCGCCGCACGGTCTGCGCCGCGTTGTTGATGAGGATGTCGAGCGGCCCCTGGGCCGCGACCGAGTCGGCGAGGCCGATCACCTGCGCCGGGTCGCGCAGGTCGATGCCCACGACGCGCAGCCGGTGCAGCCAGTCCGACGCGTCGGGCAGCGACGAGAATCGCCGCACGGCGTCGCGCGGGAAACGAGTCGTGATGGTCAGGTGCGCCCCGTCGCGCAGCAGGCGCAGCGCGATGTGCATGCCGATCTTCGCGCGCCCGCCGGTGAGCAGGGCGCGTCGGCCGGTGAGGTCGGTGCGGGCGTCGCGCTTGCCGTGGCTGAACAGCGCGCACTCCGGGCAGAGCTGGTGGTAGAACGCATCCACCCGGGTGTACGGCTGCTTGCAGATGTAGCAGTTGCGGGGCTTGAGCAGTTCACCGGCGCTGGGCGCGTCGGTCACCCGCGAGCTGAGGTCGAGCCCGCGGGTCTCGTCGTCGATGCGGTCGGGCGCCCCGGTCGCGGTGCGCGCGACGACGGCCTTGTCGGCCTCAGCGATGGCATCCCGGATCTCCTTGCGGCGCGCGCGCTTGACGGCCTTGAACATGTTGGCGGTGGCGCGGCGGACGGCGAGGTAGTCCGGATGCTGCTGATCGACCTCATCGAGCGATGCGAGCACCCGAAGGGTGGTGGCGAGGTCGTCGGGGTCGATGCCGGAGGCAGGCAGTGAGGGGGCATCGGTCATTGGGCCGATTCTACGCGGCCCGGCTGAGACCCCCTGGGCGCTGTCGGCACCCCGGCGTATGGTCGGCACATGAGCACCTCCGATGCTGCGCACACGACCATCCGCCAGGGAATCGTACCCGGCTATCTGCTGGCCCGGCTGGCGCGTTCCGAGCGCTATCCGCGCGCCGCCCAGGCCGCACGGCAGACGCTCATCGCGGGCCGCCCGGCCTTCCATGCGGCGCTCGAGCTGTCGATCGACGCGAACGGAGCACTGGTCGCCGAGGTGACCTCGGCGCCGACCCGCACGATCTTCGATGCGCAGAACACCGAGACCCTGCCGGGGCTGGTCGTGCGCGCCGAAGACGACGAGCCGGTGGCAGACGACACGGTGAACGAGGCGTTCGAGGGGCTGGGGGCGACCTTCCAGATGCTGCTCGACGCGTTCGAGCGCGATTCGCTCGACGGTGCGGGAGCTCCGCTGCACGCCACCGTGCACTACGGCGAGGACTACGACAACGCCTTCTGGGACGGCTCGCGCATGGTGTTCGGCGACGGCGACGGCGAGGTGTTCGTGGGCTTCACCCGCTCAATCTCGGTGATCGGTCACGAGCTGGGTCACGGGGTGATCCAGAGCACGGCCGGGCTCGTCTACCGCGACCAGTCCGGCGCGCTCAACGAATCGATCGCCGACGTGCTGGGGGCTCTGACCGAGCAGCATCTGCTCGGACAGACGGCCGATCAGGCGTCGTGGCTTGTCGGCGAGGGCATCTTCACCGACGCCGTGCAGGGCCGGGCTCTGCGCTCGATGCTCGAGCCCGGCACCGCCTATGACGACGATGAGCTGGGCAAGGATCCGCAGCCCGCGCATATGCGCGACTACGTGCAGACCGTGGAGGACAACGGTGGCGTGCACATCAACTCCGGCATCCCGAACCGGGCCTTCGCACTTGCGGCGACAGCCCTCGGCGGGCACGCGTGGGAGGGCGCAGGTCTCGCCTGGTACCGCGCGCTCACGGGCGACCTGTCGTCGACGGCGGATTTCAGCGAGTTCGCCGAGAAGACCATCACCGCGGCGGCCGGCATCGGGGCTACCGTGGAGTCAGCGGTCCGCGACGCGTGGACCGCGGTCGGAGTCATCGATGGTGCACGAGATCGAACCCCCCGCTGACGGGGCCGGAACCGGTGATGCGCAGGATCGCATCGTCGTCGCCGTGGTGCGCACCGGCGGCATCGCCGGACTCCGCCGCCGGTGGCGGGCGGAGCCGGCACCCGAGCAGACGCCGAGCTGGATCGAGCTCGTCGACCGCTGCCCGTGGGACGAGCACCTGGATCCGGATGCCCGTGGCGCCGACCGCTATGTGTGGAGCATCCATGCGCGAGTGCGCGACGAGCAGCGCGAGCAGGTCATTCCCGACACACGTCTCGAGGGTGCCTGGCGCGAGCTCGTCGATGCGGTGCGCGACGCCGACACCCACGCCGACGAACCCACGCGGTGAGCCCGACAGCGCAGGCGCGGAGGAGAATGTAGACATGGGATTGTTCACACAGAAGCCGCAGGAGCCCAGTGCGTGGGCCGCGCTGCCCGGTGAGCCGATCGACGAGACGAACCCGACCGAGCAGCTCGACGAGGCCCCCTCGCTCGACCTGCTGGATGTGGGCCTCAGCGCGCAGTACTCCACCATCGTCTTCCCCGTGAAGGCGCCTGCGCCGGAGGCGGCCGACGTCGCCGACGCGGGCGAGTGACGCCCGCGTAGCGGTCAGCGCTTGCGGGCGCGTCGGGACGCGACGAACAGCACCGCGCCGCCGGCCAGCAGCGCCGCCACGGCCGCGATCCGCATGGGCAGCAGGTCTTCGGTGTAGCGCGAGGTGAACGACACAAGCGCCAGGAAGAACCCGGCTGCGAGCAGCACCGCTGATCCCAGCCAGGTGCGCAGCGGCATCCGCCGCGCAGCGCCCTGCTGTCGGCCGCTGCCGGGGCTCGGCCGGTGGAACATGCGCGCGATGACGATCACGACCAGCGCGATCACGACCACGATGATCGCGGTCTTCAGCGCGAATCCGGTCACTCCTCGAGGGTACCCACTGCGGGCGGTGTCTCACCGACGCCCTACGGTTGAAGGATGACGATCACCGCCGCCGCCGACGGCTCCGCCCTCGGCAATCCGGGCCCCAGTGGCTGGGCCTGGTACATCGACGACGACCGCTGGGCCGCCGGCGGTTCACCGCACGGCACCAACAACCAGGGCGAGCTGCAGGCGGTGCTCGAGCTGCTGCGCGCGACCGCCGGCGTCGACGAGAAGCTCGTCATCGAGTGCGATTCGCGCTATGTCATCGACTCGGTGACGAAGTGGATGCCGGGATGGAAGCGCCGCGGCTGGCGCAAGGCCGACGGCGCTCCGGTGCTGAACCGCGACCTGCTCGAGGGCATCGACGAGGCGATGCGCGGCCGCGACGTGGAGTTCTCGTGGGTGAAGGGGCACGCCGGGCATCCGCTCAACGAAGCTGCCGACGAGCGCGCGAACGCCGCCGCGAAGGCGTATCAGCAGAAGCAGGAGCCGCGTCGGGGACCCGGCTTCGCCTCCGCCGCCGATGCCGGTGCCGCTCTCGCCGGGGCGATGGCGGTGTCGGGCTCCAGCTCGGCGCGTGCCACTCCCGATGCCGCGCTGCTGTGGGCCGAGCCCGCCGATCTTCTCGACGGGCTCGACGAGTTCGACGCAGCCGCATCCGCTCCCCTCGAGCTGACCATCTCGCTGACCGGGGCCGAGCACGCGCGTCTGCGCGACCGCGCCGACGCGCAGGGTGTCTCCCTCGAAGAGGCGCTGCGCCGACTGATCTGAGCTCGCGCGACCCGACAGCGGACGCTGCCTGCGTACACTCGCGGAATGGCATCCGTTCCGCAGACGATCACCCGCACCGCTCTCGGCGGGCTGCTGCTGTTCACCGGAGTGGCGCATCTCACCTTCGGCCGACGCGGGTTCCGCGTCGCGGTGCCCGATTGGGTGCCCGGCGATCCGGACACGACGGTGGTGGCGTCAGGATGGGCTGAGATCGCACTGGGCTCGGCACTGCTGCTCGCGCGGCGGCGCCGGCGCGGCATCGGCCGCCTCATCGCGCTGTTCTTCATCGCCGTGCTGCCCGGAAACGTGTCGCAGTGGACGCATCACCGCAGCGCCCCGGGCCTCGACACCGAGATGAAGCGGTTCGGGCGCCTGTTCCTGCAGCCGGTGCTGGTGCTGCTGGCCCTGTGGTCGACCCGCGACTGACGCTCAGCTCTCGAGCGAGACGCGTGTGCGCGGCAGGGCATCCGGATGCTCCTGCTGCAGCCAGGTCATCATCTGCTCGCGGACGTCGCAGCGCAGGGTCCACAGGTCATCGGAGTCCTTGGCCGAGACCGTGCAGCGCACGGTGACGAAGCCGCCCTGCGAGTCGGTGACGACCACGCCGCTGCTGCGGCGGTCCCAGGCCTCGGAGGCCGCCACGATCTCGTCGAACTTGGCGCGCACGGCATCCATCGGCACCCGCCAGTCGAGGTCGAGGTAGACGGTGCCGAGGATGGCGTCCGAGCGGCGGGTCCACGTCTCGATGACGTTGGTCGTGAAGTAGCTGCAGGGGATGACCAGGCGGCGCTCGTCCCAGAGATACACGACGATGTACGACAGGTTGATCTCGCCG
This sequence comes from Microbacterium sp. nov. GSS16, assembly GCF_028198145.1. NCBI lineage: Bacteria > Bacillati > Actinomycetota > Actinomycetes > Micrococcales > Microbacteriaceae > Microbacterium > Microbacterium sp. nov. GSS16. The sequence continues at coordinate 640,846 of NZ_CP116338.1, forward strand.
ATCCGGCCGAACTGCTCTTCGATGACGACGACGTCGCCCACGCGGATCGAGTCGGTGAAGGCGATCTGGATGCCGGCGATGAGGTTGCCGAAGATCGACTGCGCCGCGAGTCCCGCGATCACCGAGACGATGCCCGCCGAGGCCAGCACGCTCGTGCCCACCACTCGCAGCGCCGGGAACGAGAACAGCGCCATGCCGACCGCGATCACCGCGATGAGGACGACGGTGAGCCGCTGGATGATGAGGATCTGGGTGCGGCGGCGACGCAGGTCGGCGCCGGTGAAGGTCGCCTTCTCGCGGGTGAGCAGGCCTTCGAATGCGAACGAGGCGACGGTGCCGAGCAGCCAGGCGCCGGCGAGGATCGTGCCGATCAGCAGCAGGTGCGAGACGCCCGGCCACCAGTCCTCCCGCGCCGGCTGAGTGACGGATGCGGCGATCCAGAGCGCGACGATGAGCACGACCACCGCCCACGGGCGGCGGGCACGACGATAGAGGTCGCGCGTCCAGGCGGCCCTGCGCCCGACCAGCGAGGTGATGGCATGCGGGGCGAGCACGGCGGCGATCGCGGCCGCCAGGGCGATGGCGACGGCGACGGCGGTTCCGGTCCACGAGGTCCAATCGAGCATCCCTCCACGGTAGGCGCAGCCCGGGCGCGAAGCTGTGTGCCCGGTGACCGGCGGCGGGCCGGCCTCGGCTTCCGCACGGCGCGTACCATCGGGGCATGACGTCTCCCGCTCGCATGCTCGCCCGTATCGCCCTCGGCGGATTCCTCACCTTCGCCGGGGTCAGCCACCTCACCGTCGCGCGCAAGGAGTTCCAGGCGCAGGTGCCCGACTGGGTGCCGCTCGACCCCGACACCACGGTGGTGGCGTCGGGTGCGGTCGAGATCGGCCTCGGCACCGCGCTGCTGTTCGCCTGGCGCCGGCGCCGGCTGGTCGGGGTGCTGACCGCGCTGTTCTTCCTCGCGATCTTCCCCGGCAACGTGTCGCAGTGGACGCATCACCGCGACGGGTTCGGGCTCGACACCGACATGAAGCGCTTCGCGCGACTGTTCTTCCAGCCCGTGCTCGTGTGGCTCGCGCTGTGGAGCACCCGCCGCGGCTGAGCGGACCCGTGTCGGTCAGACGGTGAGCACCGCCGACTCGAGCCGCCGGTACGAGGCCTCCATGCCGTCGGCCATGCCGGTGGCGAGGATCATGTCGCGGGTCTCTTTGTCGGGGTACTCGATGAGCACGGTGACGAGCGTCGCGCCGTCCTCCTCGTAGAGGTTCAGGTCGTTCAGCGTCTCGGGGCCGTCTGTGCCCTGCATCCGCTCGGTCGTCACCGCGCGACGCGGGGCGTCGACGAGCAGCGTCTCGCCCTCGAAGCCGAACGGCTCGCCCTCGGTGTCGCCGACGGGCGCCCACGAGTTGCGGAAGCTCTCGCCTGGCTCGTTGCCGACGACGCACTCGGTCATCGCCCATCCGTCGGGTCCGAGCATCCATCGCTTGATCAGCTCGGGTTCGGTGTACGCGCGCCAGACCAGCTCGCGCGGGCCCTCGACGAGCCGGGTGATGCGCACGTGCGTGTCGTCGAGCAGTTCGACGCGCGTGCCCTTGCCCTGGGCGTAGTCGCGCAGATCCTGCAGCACGGCGTCGAGCTGCGACATCGCCATGCGGGTGCCCTCGACGGCGCCCATCGCGACGATCTGCTCGAGCGCCTCGAGCGAGGCGAAGTGGCTGGTGTTGCGCATGCGCGTGCCGGTGGGGGTGGGTTCGAAGGTGAACTCCATGCGCATCGCGGGCAGGTCGTCGTTGGCGTTGCCCTGCTCGTCGGCGAACCCGTCGAGCACCTCGAAGCGGTGTGGCTGCTCGATGGCGAGGAACTCCCAGTACCCGGATGCCTTCTCACCTCGCGGTCCGTGCATCGTGTAGGTGGCGCAGCCGCCCACCTGGTGGTCCCACGAGGTGAAGGTCGCCGGCCAGCTCGGCGGGCCCCAGAAGCGGCCGAGCTGCTCGGGGTCGCTGTAGACGCCCCAGACGCGCTCGATCGGAGCGGCGAGATCGGCGATCACCGTCATGGTCAGGTTCTCGTGGTCGGTGATGATGTCGGTGACAGGCATGTCAGTCTCCTTTGACGTGGTTTTCGGGGTCTTCCTGGGCCGGTGAGCCTGTCGAACCGCTCGCCAGCAGGTCGTCGAGCCGGGCGATGCGTGCCCGCCACAGCTCTTCGTATCGGGCGAGAAGCGCCCGCGCACGGGCGATCATCTCGGGGTTCGCGCGGACGAGCCGCTCGCGTCCCTCGGCGCGCTTGACGATGAGGCCGGCCTCTTCGAGGACGGCGACATGCTTCTGCACCGCCGCGAACGACATCTCGTAGTCGCTCGCGAGGGTGGAGACGGAATGCTCGCGCTCGATCGTCCGGCGCAGGATGTCACGCCGGGTGGAGATCGCGAGCGCATGGAAAACACGGTCGATCTCCGCTTCGCTGAGTTCTGTTTGTACAACCATTTGGTTGTACGTTAGAACGACCGGAGGCTGCTGTCAAGAACTTTTCTTGCGATCCCGATTCCCAGCCCGTCGATGTCGAAAAGGCCGCCGCCGGAGGCCAGGATGCCGACACCATCCGCAAGTTGGTCACTCACTCGCAGGCCGCGGGGACACTGGAGGGTCACTACTCCGAGTCGATCGCCAGCGTGATCGACCTGAGCGCCCGGCGCGTCGGCGACGTCGTCCGATCCGACCGCGCACCGACGTCCGTCCCCGCGACGGCGACCGTCGCCGAGGTGCAGGCCGTGGCGGCCGAGTCCGGCCACCTGCGCATCCTGGTGGGCGAGGGGCCGTCGTCCCGGGTCGTGCACGTCCGCGACACCCTCTCCGCGCCCGCGCTCACGAGCGCCGATGCCATCGCTCGTGACGCGCTCGTGCTCGCGCCGTCCGCGTCGGCGTACGACGCGCTGGCGCAGATGCGCCGCGATCGCGTGCAGTTGGCGACCGTGGTCGACGAGGGCCGCCTGCTGGGCGTGGTCACCCTCGACGATCTGCTGCAGGAGGTTCTGCCCGCCTGACACGGCTGCGACCGCGCCGCACGCCGTCTTCGGCCCGCCTACCGCTTGCCGAAGATGGCGTGCAGCAGCGGCACTGCCGACGCGCACATCAGCCCGACGCCCCACCCCGATGCGGGCTCGAGCAGCAGCACGCCGCCGATCAGCATCCCGCCGAAGAGCACGGCGGACACCGCGCGATACGCGACCCGGATGATCCGGTCGAGGCGCAGCTCGAGGCTGGAGATGTCGAAGGTCAGCGACCCGGAGTCGAGTCTGTTGAGGACGGAGTCGACGCGGGCCGGCAGGCGCCAGAGCGTGGCGGCGTTCGCCATCGTCTGATCGCGCATGTCCTGCATGAGGTTGCCGCCCTCGTCCCGCAGCAGCTTGGTGGCGTACGGCTCGACCGGCTCCCAGATGTTGAATGCCGAATCGAGCGCGCTGCACATGCCCGACGTGAGCGACACGGCGCGAAGGAGCAGCAGCAGCTTCTCGGGGAACTGCACGGGCAGCGAGCGCACCGTCTCGCCGAACTCCATCCCGAACCTCTGCAGCTCACGCGGGTCGACATCGCGCAGCTCGTTGAAGCCCATGCCGCCGAAGCGTGCGAAGAGCACTGAGAGGGCGCGCTCGAGCTCGACGGTGTTCGTCGAGGGCAGCAGCACGCCGATCTGCTGCGCGGCGACGATCATGCCGTGACTGTCGCGCGCGGCGACGGCGATGACGAGGGTGCGCAGGCCCGCCCGGATGCCGTCCGGCACCTCCGCCATCATCCCGAAGTCGATGAAGGTGAGACGCCAGTCGTCGCCGTCGAGGGGCGTCACGAAGACGTTGCCGGGGTGGGGGTCGGCGTGCACGAACGAGTGGGTGAAGACCTGGTCGAGCATCACCTGGGCGAACACGTGGGCGACGTCGGCGGGGTGGATTCCGGCCGCGCGCAGCGCCGCCGTGTCGCTGATCTTGATCGCAGTGACGTCTTCGAGCGTGAGCACGCGGCGCGTCGAACGCTCCCAGACCACCGCGGGCGCGCCGACTCGGGCATCCGCAGCGAAATCCGACGCGAAGCGCTCGGCGCTGGCCGCCTCGTGCAGGTAGTCGATCTCCTCGTGGCAGGTCGCGGCGAACTCCTCGACGAGCGCGGGTGCGTCGACGCGCGACGACACCGCACGCACGCGCGACGCCCAGCGCGACACCCGGCGCAGCGCCGCGAGATCGACCGCGACGATCTCGTCGATGCCGGGGCGCTGCACCTTGACGATCACGCGCTCGAGACCGGTGTCGGCCGCGTCGGCAGCCGACAGTGTGGCGCGGTGCGCTTGACCGAGGGATGCCGCGGCCACCGGCTCCGGGTCGAACGACGCGAACGCCTGTGCGAGTGGCATCCCGAGTTCCGCTTCGGCGGCGGCACGGATGTCGTCGAACCGCTCGGCGGGAACCTCGTCCTGCAGGTCGGCGAGCTCGGCGGTGATCTCGGGCGGCAGCACGTCGAGACGTGACGACATGAACTGCCCGACCTTGATCATGAGCCCGCCGAGCTCGACGGCGAGCGCGCGGAAGCGTCGAGCGAGCCGCAGCATCCGGGCATCCCGCGTGCGATCGGCTACGCGGCCCAGCCCGAAGCGCGGCAGCACGAGCTCGAACCACCAGATCTGCGCGAACGCGCGTGCCGCGAAGCGCAGGATGCGGCGATAGCGAGCCCGATGCACTGCTGCCGAACCCCCTTCTGGCGCGGTCACCCCTCGGCGAGGATCGCGTACAGCCTACGCCGGGCGTCTTCGAGGATCTCGACGCCCTGCTTCACCTGATCCGGGGTGCCGGTGCGGCCCAGCTGCGCGGCCGCGCTGGCGAGCTCCATGCCCGCCTTGGGAAGGCCGCCGAGAGGGCTCGACCCGCTTCCGCCGCGCTGACCGGCGCCCTCCCAGGGGGCCGGCCTCGCGGCCAGCGCCTCGGATTCGGCGATCCCGGCGTCGGTGAGCGAGTAGGTCTTGCGACCGCCCTGCTCGTCGGCGCTGATGAGACCCTCGTCGGCGAGCAGCTGCAGGGTCGGGTAGACCGAGCCCGCGCTGGGCTTCCACGCCCCGCCCGAGCGCTCGCTGATCTCGCTGATGATCTGGTAGCCGTGCATCGGCCGCTCGGCGAGCAGCGAGATGACCGCCGCGCGCACGTCACCGCGCGCCATGCGCGAGCCGCCGGTGCGCTGCTCGAATCCGCTGCGCAGCTGCTCGACGGCCTCCCACACGCCGGCGAGCGGATTGCCCGCACCGTTGCTCGAGCCGAAGTTGAACCCACTGGAGGGGAACGATCCGTTCATGATGACCTCCTGTTGTTGAACGATGCTTAACGATATGTCGTTGAGTGTCGTTCGGCAAGAGGTTGTTCACCCGATTAAACGCCGTCGGCTCCGGCCCGTTCGGCCGCGAGCTCGGTGAGCTCCGCCGCGGCCTCGTGCAGCGCCCGTACGACCTCGACGACCGTCGCATCGGTGATCCGCGCCGCAGGCCCCGAGACCGACACGGCAGCAGGCTGACCCAGCCCCTGCACCGAGACGGCGATGCAGCGCACGCCGACCTCCTGCTCGCTGTCGTCGGCGGCGAACCCGCGCCTGCGCGCCCGGCGCAGGTCGGTGATGAACGCCTCTTCGTCGGTGATCGTCTGTGGCGTGAAACGCGGCAGGCCGGTGCGGGTGATCAGCGCGCGCACCTGCCGCTCGGGCATGGTCGAGAGCATCGCTTTGCCCACGCCGGTGGAGTGCGGCAGCACGCGGCGGCCGATCTCGGTGAACATGCGCATGCGCTGGCGCGAGGCGACCTGCCCGGCGTACAGCACGAGGTCGCCGTCGAGCACGGCGAAGTTGGCCGTCTCGTGGAATCTGTCTTCGAGCCGGCGCAGCAGCGGCTGCGCGGCATCGGCGAGCGGCGGCACGGCGTGCCTGCCGAGCGAGATCAGGCTCGCGCCGAGCGCGTAGCGGCGGTCTTCGAGCTGGCGCACGTAACCGAGGTGGTACAACGTGCCGAGCAGGCGATGCGCGGTGGGCACCGCGAGTCCGGTGCGAGCGGCGATGGATGCCAGCGACGCCTCCCCTCCGGATGCCGACAGGGCCTCCAGCAGCGAGAACGCACGCGCCACGGACTGCACCATTCCGGCCGGGGCGGTGCCGCTCGATGGGGTGCGGGGCCCTGGGGTTGCAGCTGTTCCCTCCATGAGTTCCATCATATGAAATCGCCGCTCCGAAAGATGCGCCGGTGCCTAATCTGGAACTGCACTTTTGGAGGGGAACGACATGACGACCACGCGCACCGCCCTCATCCCCGACGTGTTCGCCGTGGCCCTGCCCCTGGGCACGGGAGGGCTGCTGACGACGATCGACGGCGGTCTGCCCATCTACTTCGGCGACGAGCACGCCGGTGGCCTCGGGGTCGCCGGCGGCACCCCCGCGCAGGACGCGGAGATCGCCCTGGAGACCCTGCGCCGGATCGGCGCTCGAACAGAAGGAATGGAATTATGACCTCGCACCTCAGTCGCGCCGATCTGTCGGTCGCCGCCCCCATCGTCGAGTTCGCCGAGGCGGCGCTCGCCGAGAGCGGGCGCGACATCGACGAGTTCTGGGCCGGCGCCAGTGCGATCATCCACGACCTCGGCCCCCGCAATGCAGAGCTGCTGGCGAAGCGCGATGAGCTGCAGCAGAAGATCGACGAGTTCCACCGCGCCAACCCCGGCATGCCCGAGAAGGACGCGTATCGCGCCCTGCTCACCGACATCGGGTACCTGGTTCCAGAGCCCGCCGACGTCACCGTCACCACTGAGAACGTCGACCCCGAGATCGCGACGATGGCCGGCCCCCAGCTGGTCGTGCCGCTGCTGAACGCCCGCTTCGCGATCAACGCCGCCAACGCCCGCTGGGGTTCGCTGTACGACGCCCTCTACGGCACCGACGCCATCGACCAGTCCGGCGAGCTCGCGCCCGGCAAGGAGTTCAACTTCGCCCGCGCCGCCGCGGTCGTCGAGCGCGGCCGCGAACTGCTCGACCAGATCGCTCCGCTCGCCGAGGGATCGCACCGCGACGCCACCGGCTACGCCGTCGACGCCGACGGTCTGATCGTGCGCACCGCCGACGGCGACCGCCGCCCGACCGACCCGTCGGGATTCGTCGGGTACACCGGTGAGGCGGATGCCCCGGCGGCCGTGCTGCTGGTGCACCACGGTCTGCACGCCGAGATCGTCATCGACCGCTCGGGCCGCATCGGCGCGACGGATGCCGCCGGTGTGCAGGACATCATCCTGGAATCGGCTATCACGACGATCCTCGACCTCGAGGACTCGGTCGCGGCCGTCGACGGCGAGGACAAGGCGCTCGGCTACCGCAACTGGCATGCGTTCATGGACGGCTCGATCAGCGAATCGGTGACCAAGAACGGCCGCACCTTCACCCGCGTGCCGAACGCCGACCGCGTCTACACGACCGCGGACGGCGGCGAGATCACCCTGCCGGGTCGCGCGGTGCTGTTCATCCGCAACGTCGGCCACCTCATGCGCACGCCCGCCGTGCTCGACCGCCACGGCGAGGAGGTGTTCGAGGGCATCCTCGACGCGATCATGACGTCGCTCGGCTCGCTGCCCGAGCTCGAGGGCCCGAACAAGGGCACCAACTCGCGCACCGGATCGATGTATATCGTGAAGCCGAAGATGCACGGCCCCGAAGAGGTGGCCTTCGCCGTCGAGCTGTTCGGTCGCGCCGAGCAGCTGCTGGGCCTGCCTGCGCGCACCATGAAGATCGGCATCATGGACGAGGAGCGCCGCACGTCGGCGAACCTCAAGGCTGCCATCGCTGCGGCATCCGACCGCGTCGCCTTCATCAACACCGGATTCCTCGACCGCACCGGCGACGAGATCCACACCTCGATGCATGCCGGGCCGTTCCTGCCGAAGGCGCTGATCAAGCAGCAGCCGTTCATGAAGGCGTATGAAGACCGCAACGTCTCGATCGGTCTGGAGTGCGGGCTGGGCGGGCACGCGCAGATCGGCAAGGGCATGTGGGCAGAGCCCGACCTCATGCACGACATGCTCGAGAAGAAGATCGCCCACGTGCAGTCCGGCGCCTCCACGGCGTGGGTGCCCTCGCCGACCGCCGGAACCTTGCACGCGCTGCACTACCACCAGGTCGACCCGATCGCCGTGCGGGCGACGCTCGCCCCCACCGGTGACAAGGCGCTCGACGCGCTGCTGGTGCCGCCGCTGGCCGGCGAGGGCGACCTCACGCCCGAGGTCGTCGCGCAGGAGATCGACAACAACGTGCAGTCGATCCTCGGCTACGTGGTGCGCTGGATCGATCAGGGCATCGGTGTCTCGAAGGTGCCCGACATCCACGACGTCGGACTGATGGAAGATCGCGCCACCCTGCGCATCTCGAGCCAGCTGCTGGCCAACTGGCTCACCCACGCCGTGATCACCGAAGAGCAGATCGACGACAGCCTGCGCCGCCTGGCCGTCGTCGTCGACGAGCAGAACGCCGGCGACCCGAACTACGAGAAGCTCGCCTTCGCCGAGGGCGAGAAGCCGGGCATCGCGTATACCGCGGCCCGTCGCCTGATCGTCGAGGGCGCCGCGCAGCCCAGCGGATACACCGAGCCGCTGCTGCACGGCCTGCGTCGTGAGAAGAAGGCCGAGCAGGCCTCGGGCTGAGGTCGGTTCGCTCTAGGGGGATGGGCGGCTAATTCGGGTGAGCGGCGCCTCGGGTGAGCGGCGCCCGGGTCGTTCGGCGCCCCCGGGCGGGCGGCGAGCGCAGCCGACCGGTGGGATGGCAGACGCGGCGCCCGGCGTCAACCCATTCCGCCGGCCCGGGCATCCGACCTACTCTCTTCTCATGAGCGAGCTCACCGCCCCGACCGGACGCGAACCGGCGCTGCGCGCCATCCCCCGAGACGACGGCTCGGCACCGCGCGTGCTGGTGTTCGGCGCGACCGGATACATCGGCGGGCGCCTCACCCCGCGACTGCTGAACGCCGGATACCGGGTGCGGGTGCTGGCCCGCGACGCGGCTCGCGCGCAGTCGTTCGCGTGGGGTCCCGACGTCGAGATCGTCGAGGGCGAGGCGCAGGATCGGGATGCCGTCGCCGAGGCCATGCGCGATGTCGACGTCGTCTACTACCTGGTGCACTCGATGACCGGCGGGAAGGACTTCGAGGAGAAGGACACGGCGGCTGCCGAGTCGGTGGCGGATGCCGCGGCCGCGGCCGGCGTGAGCCGGATCGTGTACCTCGGCGGGCTGCATCCGGACGACGTCGAGCTCTCGCCGCACCTGCGCTCGCGGGTGCGGGTGGGCGAGATCTTCCTCGAGTCCGGTGTGCCGACGCTCGTGCTGCAGGCGGGTGTGGTGATCGGGTCGGGGTCGGCGTCGTTCGAGATGATCCGGCACCTGACCGATGTGCTGCCGTACATGCCCGCGCCGAAGTGGGTGCGCAACCGCATCCAGCCGATCGCGATCCGCGACGTGCTGCACTACCTGCTGGCCGCCGCACGCGTCGACGAGTCAGTGAACACGGCGGTCGACGTCGGCGGCCCCGACGTACTGCGCTACGGGCAGATGATGAACGGCTACGCCCTCGAGGCCGGGTTGCGGCAGCGCGCGATCGCGTCGCTGCCGGTGCTGACTCCGCGGCTGGCGTCGCACTGGGTGAATCTGGTCACGCCGGTGCCGCGGTCGATCGCCCGCCCGCTGGTCGAATCGCTGCAGAACGAATGCGTGATGAAGAATCATGCGATCGACGACCTGATCCCCCGCCCCGAGGGCGGCCTGACGCCCTACCGGAAGGCGGTCGCGATGGCGCTCGGCCGGGTGGATGCCGACGGCGTCGAGACCAGTTGGCAGGATGCCGAGGTGTCTGGCGCGCCGAGCGATCCGCTGCCGAGCGACCCTGATTGGGCCGGGCGCACGGTGTTCACTGACGAGAGATCGGTGAACACGACGGCGCCGGTGGCCGAGGTGTGGCGCGTGATCACCGGCATCGGCGGCGAGAACGGCTGGTACTCCTCCCGGTTCCTCTGGGCGGTGCGCGGTGTCATGGACCGCGTGATCGGCGGTGTCGGTCTGCGTCGGGGGCGGCGCAGCCGCTCGACGGTGCGGCCCGGCGATGCCGTCGACTTCTGGCGGGTCGAGGCGGTCGAGGAGCCGCTGGTGCTCGAGTCGGGCGAGGGCTCTCGAGGTGGTCTGCTGCGGTTGCGGGCCGAGATGATCGTGCCAGGGTCGGCATGGCTCGAGCTGCGGGCTGTTCCGGATGCCGACGGCACCCGCTACGAGCAGCGCGCGGTGTTCTTCCCGCGCGGACTGCTCGGCCGGTTGTACTGGCTGGCGGTGCTGCCGTTCCACGGCTTCATCTTCACCGGCATGGCCGCGCGCATCACCGCCGAAGCGGAGGGCGGGGCGAGCAAGGCCGATCGCGGTCATTGAGCAGGCGGTCGTTGAGCGAGCGCCAGCGAGTCGAAACGCCGCCGACAAACGACCCCATCACCCGAGAGGGTTTGTCAACGGGCATCCGGAGCGCATCCCGGGATGACACGCTGAACCTCCACCGACAGACGGGAGTCACGATGTCCGATCCCACGCCGTTCCCCACCGACCCGATGAAGGCCGAGGGCACCGACCCCGACCTGAGCAAGGATGACGACTCGCGTCAGGCATCCGGCGCAGCAGACGAAGACCGCCCCGACGACCGCGAGCCCACTCACGACGAGCAGATGCGCGACCGCAGAGCAGCCGAGCAGCAGGACTTCGGCGAGAAGTACACGAACATCGACTGATGGCCGCGTCGCCGGCGCACCGATGGTGCGCCGGCGGCGTCACGACGTGCCGCGGCCCGACTTCTGCTGCAGACGCTCGATCTGCTCGGATGCCTGGGCCTTGTTGAGGTCACCGGGCAGCTCCTCGCCGGCCTCGCGAGCGAGGGTGTCGAGGTAGCTCCGCTGGGGCGCGGTCATCGGCTCATCGCCCGTGACCCAGTCGGACGGATCTTTCGCCGCGGGGTTCTGCGGGTCTTCGGCGCCGAGGGTCTCTTCGGAATCATTGATGTCAGACATGCGGCGAGCGTACGCCGCGTCACCGACACCCCGAGCGGGATTGACAATCGCCTCTGCCATCGGCGCCGATGTCGGCGCCGCCCGTCACAATGGCTGAGATGAGCGACGACCTGGATGACCGGCTGCGCCGGATCGGGCAGCATCCGTTCCGGGCGCGGTTCCATCTGCGCGGGCGTGACAGGGCGATCGTCGATCTGCGCGGCATCGAGACCATCCGCCGACACGCCCGCGAGATCGTCGATCAGCGGCTCGCGCCGGCCGAGCCGCGCAACGACGGCAAGCAGACGCCGTACCGCGGGCACCCGGTCTTCGTCGCGCAGCACGCCACCGCCACCTGCTGCCGCACCTGCCTGTCGCGCTGGCATGGCATCCCCAAGGGGCACGCGCTCACCGACGGCGAGCGCGAGTACGTCGTCGAGGCGATCAGCCGATGGATCGTCGCGGAGTATCTGCCGAAGACGCCGCCGGCGTGACCCGGGAGCGCGGAGCACGAGCAGCATCCGTGGCATCCGCTCTACTCTGGAACGTCTGCCTCATCCCTGCGAGGCGCGCTCAGGAGCCGCATGTCCACCGCATCCGTCGATGACCCCGCCCGCTACCGGCCGAACCCGTCGGTGCTGACCGCGCTGAAGAGCCCGCGGATGCTGACCCGCGAGGTGCTCGCCGGTCTCGTCGTCGGTCTGGCGCTGATCCCCGAGGCGATCGCGTTCTCGGTGATCGCGGGGGTCGACCCGAAGATGGGGCTGTTCTCGTCGTTCATCATGGCGGTGTCGATCGCGTTCCTCGGCGGTCGGCCCGCGATGGTGACCGCGGCGACGGGCGCCGTGGCGCTGGTGATCGCGCCGGTGGCACCGACGTACGGCATCGACTACTTCATCGCCACGGTGATCCTCGCCGGGGTGTTCCAGGTGATCCTCGGAGTGCTGGGGGTGGCGAAGCTGATGCGGTTCATCCCGCGCAGCGTGATGGTCGGGTTCGTGAACTCGCTGGCGATCTTCGTGTTCAGCTCGCAGTTCCCGCAGCTGATCGACGTGCCGTGGCTGGTGTATCCGCTGGTCGCGCTGGGCATCGCGGTGATGATCGTGATGCCGCGCATCACCAGGGTGATCCCCGCGCCGCTGGTCTCGGTGGTCATCGTCACGGGCGTCGTGCTCGCCTTCGCGATCGCGGTGCCGACCGTGGGCGATCAGGGCGAGCTGCCACGCAGCCTGCCGTCGCTGTTCATCCCGAATGTGCCGCTGACCTGGGAGACGTTCACGATCATCGCACCGTTCGCACTCGCCGTCGCGCTGGTCGGGCTGATGGAGTCGCTGCTCACCGCGAAGCTCGTCGACGAGATCACCGACACCCACTCGCGCAAGGGCCGCGAAGCGTGGGCGCAGGGAGTGGCGAACATGCTGTCGGGCGCGTTCGGTGGCATGGGCGGATGCGCCGTGATCGGCCAGACGATGATCAACGTGAAGGAGTCGGGGGCGCGCACCCGCATCTCGACGTTCTGCGCCGGCGTCTTCCTGTTCCTGCTCGTCGTCGTCTTCGGCGACTTCGTCGCGACGATCCCGATGGCGGCGCTGGTCGCGGTGATGATCATGGTGGCGATCGGCGCCTTCGACTGGCACAGCGTGCGCCCGTCGACTCTGAAGCGGATGCCCAAGAGCGAGACCTTCGTGATGGTCTCGACCGTCGTGCTCGTGCTGCTGACCCACAACCTCGCCGTCGGGGTGGTCGGCGGCGTGCTGGTCGCGTCGGTGCTGTTCGTGCGGCGAGTGGCGCACCTGGTCACCGTGACGCGTTCGGTGTCTGACGGGGTCGCCCGGTATGTCGTGGAGGGCGAGCTGTTCTTCGCCTCGAGCAACGACCTGACGACGCTGTTCTCGTACTCCTCCGATCCCGACCGGGTCGTCATCGACCTGTCGGGATCGCACGTGTGGGACGCCTCGACCGTCGCGGCGCTGGATGCCATCGAGACGAAGTACGCCGCGTACGGGAAGTCGGTGGAGATCGTGGGGATGAACGACGCGAGCGGGGTGTTTCACGGGCGCTTGAGCGGCGGGTTCGAGTAGGGAAGAACTCACGCCTGCACGAACGCCACCGCCCGCGCCGGCGCGCCGTCGCGCTGCAACGCCTGGCCCCTGCTGACGCGCTGAGCGTGCCGAAGTACCCTAGCCCCACATGCGGCAGGCACCACAGGTAGCGGATGCGCCGTGACCGCGCGGACGATCACCGACGCGCAGGATCAGGCTGCGATGTCGAATCGTGCTCGGCCACCCCGGCGCGGCGCGCGGGCAGGGTCGACGTGTGGTGGTGGCACGAACCAGACAGTGTTGCCGTGTCCGGGTGGGTCGATGCGGATGTCCCATCCGTTGTCGTGGATGCGATGATGACAGGTCTCGCAGAGCAAGACTCCATTCGCCAGGTCGGTCAGTCCGGCGTCGCGTTGCCACCATCGAATGTGATGCGCCTTGGCCATGCCGGGCGGCAGCCCGCACATGGCGCATCCGCCGTCGCGTTCGGCGAGAGCGAGACGCTGGACCGGGGTGAACAGTCGTCGCCTACGCCCCCAGTCGAGCACTTCACTGTCTCCGCCGAGAACGCACGGGATGATCCCGCCGTCGGCGGCCATCCGGCGAGCGGCGCTGATGCTGATCGGCTGATCGATCCCGTCGATCGTCGCCGAACCGGTGCCCGCCTGGAGGTCCTGCAGAGTCATCCGCACCACCACCGTCGCCCCTGCGAGCGCGGGCGTCTGCGCGGTGCAGCCGAGCATGTGTGATCCGAACAGGCTCAGAGCGTCGGCCTGCAGCGTCGGGACGGTACGGCGATCGGCATCCGGCGCCTCGGGATCCGGTGCATCCTGTCGGGCCGCGAATGCGGCGGTGACGTATCCGCGGATCGCGGTGATCACCGGGGCGGCACTCTCGGGGTCGAGCAGCGCGTTCAGGTGAACCATCCCGTCACGCTCGAACATCGTCAGTGACCGCTTGGCGCGTTGCTCTTCCGCGCGCGGCTCCACTCCGTCCGGGTCCAGCCATGCCTCGGCACGGACGATCAGCTTGCGCACGTCGTCCAAAGACAGCCCGACCGCGGCCTCGGTGAGGATCCGCTCGCCCTCGCTCGTCCGCTCAGGCCCTGCAGCGATACGGCACCGATCGAGCAGGCTGATGATGAGCCCGGCCACCTGCGAACTGACTGCACCGTCAGACAGGGCTTCCCGCACCAGCGGATAGCGCGCGGGAAGCCGATCACCGAGCAGATCCGACCGCGGAGCCGTCGCCTCCCCAACCTTGATGAGTCGAATCGCATCCCCCATCGAGACGCCGGTGGTCGCCGCGATGAGTTTCGCCGGCGTGCGGTACCCCTGCTGCTTGGCCAGGCTGCCGGCTCCAAGCTCAGGACGCGACTCGCGAGAGATCCCCGCGGCGACGTCGGCGTGCACGGCATCCAATCGACGCTTCACCATTCCAATAGCGCTGTCGATGGCGATCAACTGCTCACGGGTCAGATCCGTGGCATCTTCCGCCTCGCCCCACGATCGATCGAGCGACGACATCGCTTCGATCAACGGCGTGAGCTTCGACATGCATCAATAGTACGTGTGTTCGATACTCACGTCAACCTTTTCTCGAATCTATCTTCGATAGATATTCGAGCCACCCACGTCGCGCCCCACTACCCATCGCCCCATGCCTTGACGGGATCAGCCATCAGCTGCTTCCCGAGTGCGGTGACCACGACCCGTCCTTTCACCGCCGGACGAGCCCCGCACGCCGCGCGAACGAGCCGAGCAGATCCGCCGCACTTTCGGCATCTCAGAACCAGCCACCGTGCAGAGACTGGCCCGGTGAAGAAGTGGTCAGCGCGCCTGATACTCGGCGCGAAGCGCCTCGCGGTTCGGACGGGCGCCCTGCGCCAGGCGGGCGAACAGCCAAGCCGGGTCGATCTGCAGGAAGTAGCGGAAGAGGATCGTCACCGACTTCTGCGTCACCCGCCGGTCGTCGATGAGCAGCTGCACGCCGTGATCGACCGACCACACCGCGGCGGTCGCCCCGTCGACCTTCACGACCCACGACCATCCGGGCGCTCGCACATCCGGCGACACCTGCTCGATGACGGCGCTGAGACGCATGCCCCGCCGCACGCGCACCACCGCAGCATGCGAAACGACATCGTCGCCCGCAGCGACACTCTCACGATCGACATGCACCTCGACAGATGAACCGAACACGACCTCGAGCCTAGTTCGGGGCGGGCGCGCGCCATCGGGTCAGTGGGACCCTCGGCTAACCGGCCCGCCTCTCAGCCACGGTGGCCTGGCCCACCGCGTCGTTCGGGTCGAGCCTCAGCCCGATGTCAACCAGCACGATGCGCCCGCGCAGCCGCGGGCCTTCGCCACGGGTGAGACCGGCCTTGACCGCACCGAACGTCACCGTCGTCGTCGCGGCGAGCACGACCTGGTCGGCCGCGCCGGTGTCGGCGTCGAGTCCGCTGGGCAGGTCGACGGCGATGACGACGGCGGATGCCGACAGCAGCGCGGTCACCGCGTCGCGGGCTTGCCCGCGCAGGGCGCCGCGCGCGCCGATGCCCAGGATGCCGTCGACGATGACGTCGTAGACAGAAGGGTCGAGATCGGCGAGACGGATGCTGCGCGCGCCGGCATCCGTCGCCACCTGCAGCGCCTCTTCGTGAACGCGATCGGAGATTCGCAGGATGTCGACCGGAACCCCGCGTGCGGCGACGTCGGCAGCGGCAAACAGCGCGTCGCCGCCGTTGTCACCGGGACCTGCCAGCACCAGCATCCGCTCGGGTTGGTGCTCGGCGATCACCTCGGCGAGCGCAGTGGCCGCCCGGCGCATGAGCGGCACACCGGCGGCGAGCAGCGGCGCCTCCGCAGCCCGCACCTGCGCGGCGGTGAAGGCGGGGACGTCAAAGCTCATGCTCTTACGATGCCGTACCGTCGGCCTCGGACTCCAGGTCTCGGAGCCGGCGGAGCTTCGCCCAGGGGTAGAAGGCGATCCACATGACCGACGCGATCGCACCGCCCATGATCATCGATGCGATATCCATGACCGCGACTGTACGCGGGACCGGGCGGTGGGGATCCCCCACGAGGGGGACATCCCGACGGCGCTCCTCAGGTATGCGCTCTGTCAGTCACGAACTTTGCACTGATGCTGATGTGACTTTCAGCAGTACTCGCAGATCCCACTGGCGGGCAGCTGCATCCCGCACCCAGGTGTGTCGCATCGGGACTGCTCGCTCTCCTCCCGCTGTCGCGAGCGTGACCCGCCACCGTCGCGGATCTTGTTGTAGGGCAAGGCGAAGTGCGTGACGTGACCGTCGTCGTGGCGCTCGCTGATGTAGCCGACGTGGATCCAGCCGGTGGGCCGCGACCCGCCACGAGGGATCATCGCGATGTAACTGCGCGACCGTGGGATGTAGAACTCCACGAAATCGCGGCGCATGACGAACTCGCGTGCCATCGGGATGTTTTCCACCGGAAGTCGGAACTCGTTGAGTGCGGCCTCGAAGGTGTCGTACGACAGCCGACCCCCGCGGGATTCGAGCCCATCGATGGTGTACCCGAGCTGACTGAGCCGGCCAGCGGCGCCGTTCTTGCCGCCGTTGAACTCCTCCGACGTCAATGCCGTTCCATGCTGGTTGCCGTACGCGACCCCGAAGATCGCCTTCGAGTCGTAAAAGCCGCCCTCGGCGATGAGGAAGTACTCCGTCGCGGGGCCGAACCCGTACTTGTGCAGAAACGCATCACGCCCGAGCCGGTCGAATTCGGCGAGCGCGGCGTCGACGGCGGAGCGTTCGGTGAGAGCAGCGTACGAGACCATGACTCGGATGCTATCGGCGAGGGCTGACATCGTCCGAGCTCCGCCGATTCCCCGCTGTGCCAGAGTGGCAGGGTGTGCGCATCGTCGCATCCACACAACGGAATGCATGGGAGGGACCGGGACAGCTCATGACGTCGCTCATCGCATGGCTGGACGCGTCCAGCGAGGAACAGCGGCGGATGCGCGAGATCATCCGCCTCTTCTCGGACCGCGAGAGCCGCGACGAACTGGGGCTCGGGCAGATCCGCGACGCGCTCAGCGACGGCCTCTTTCCCGGCACGTCGACCCTGCACACCCGCGCCCGTTACGCCCTGTTCGTCCCGTGGACCTACATGATCGCCGCCCGCCACCATAGCCCGGAGGCCGAGGCGGATCGCCTGCAGCGCAAGCTCATCGGCGCCCTTCGCGACAGCGACGATCACAGCGGTCTGCTCGGGTTGCAGGCCGGAGTCGGGCTGAAGACCCTTCCCTCGTCGATCTATTGGTCGATGCTGCGTCGCTTCGAGATCCTTGTCGATCCCGACATGGCCCCCAGCGGTGCCCTCGCGTTCGACGGAACTCCCCTACCGGCTGATCTGCTCGATGGCCCATCCGAGGCCTCTGCGCGGGCGTGGTCGCCGACGATCCCCGCGCCACCGGCCGGGTTCCCAGCCGCGGTGCACGGAGGCTTCGCGCTCACAGCTGATGAGGCGGGCTGGTTGCGTGATCGCATTCTCGACGCCGTGCCCGGCACTCTTCTCGCGCACCTGATGGTGCACGCACCGGATGCCGGCAGCGATGCACCGTGGACGGACTCAGCAGCGCTCGCGGCGAGCGGCGACGCGAAGGATCTGTTGGATCACGCCCGCCGCTTCTCCGCCGTGATCCACGGTGCGCAACTGCTCTACAACACGATGCTGGCCGAGCAGTACGAGTCGGCGGGCTTCGACCGGCTCCCGCCGAGCGCCGAGGCGTATCGGGATCGGTTCGCGCGGTGGGCGCAGACCGTGGGCGGGGCCGCCGGTCTGGCCGACTGGGATGTCGACGCGCTCCTCGCCCGGGTCAGTGCGATCCGAGGGCGCCCACCGCACCCCCGCACAACGCAGTTCACGCGTGAGTGGACCGAGACCGTCCGTTCCGCCCGCGATGGACTGTCCGTGGACGACCCGAGCGCACGCGCGATCATCCATCGGCGAGAGCGGCAGACGAAGGGTGCGCAGGCACGACTGCACAACCTCCGCCGACTGCAGACCTGGGGCGGCGCGTCGGCCGCCCGTGCCCTCACCTTCCGCTGGCCGAACGTGCACCGCCTGGCCCGCGACATCCACGACGGACTGAGCCGCGAGCAGGAGACGCATCATGCTTGAACCGCAGGGCCGCGCCGCGCTTACCGAGCAGCTCACCCCGCCCGTCGGGTACCAGCTCTCGCACGCGGTGGGCACAACGTTCACCCTCGATCTGCTCACGGCGCTCAGCATCCCGCTGTCTTTCGCCTCCCGTCGGCTCAGCAGCGCGGACGATCGACTCGGCGTTCTCGACGCCGTGCGCCGCAGCGCTGATCGTGTCGACGTCTTCGCGCAGGCCGGCGAGGTCGGCATGGGCAAGCCATCGGACCTCGTCGCCCTGCTCGAACCGATGATCCATCCGGTGGCTGTTCGCCGAGGTCTGTTCCATCCGAAGGTGTGGTTCCTCGAGTACCGGTCCGGCGACCGTCTCTCGTACCGCTTCCTTTGCGCGAGCCGGAACCTCACCGAGGATCGCAGCTGGGACACCCTCGTCCGCCTCGACGGCGCCGCAGGCGAAGACGCCGAGCCGACGAATGCTCCGCTCGTGTCGCTGCTGCGCACCCTTCCCAGGCTGAGCGTGGTCCCTCTTCCCGACGAGCGTCGCACGCGCATCGAACGCCTCGCGGCACGCCTCCAAAACGTGACCTGGGAGCATCCGAGCGATGTGCGCAGCGTCGATTTCCACGTCTTCGGGATGCCAGATTCGGTGCAGCCCGACGTCTCCGGCATCCGAAGTCTGATCATCTCGCCGTTCGTCTCGGAAGACGCCCTGCAGACCTTGCGCCGCGGCGTGCGCGGGCCGACCCATCTCATCTCGCGCGCCGCGACACTCGACCGCCTGCCGGCCGAGTGTGACGACGACCGCCTGCGCACTTACGTGCTCGACGACGCAGCCGTGATCCCTGACGACAGCGATGACGACGCGGCGAGCGGCACGGGCGCTGACCGACTCACGGGCCTGCATGCGAAGGTCATCGTCACCGACCGGGCCGCTGGCGCGCAGGTGCTCATCGGTTCGGCGAATGCGACGGGGGCCGCGTTATCGCACAACGTCGAGGTGATGGTCCGCATGACCGGCGCCACCCCGCGGCTCGGCGTCGACGCGACGCTCGCCGCCCTCGGTGACCTCACGGCCGAATACGCCCCCGACTGGGGTGCCAGCGAACTCGCCGATGAGGCCGCACAACGCCGCCTCGAAGCGCTCGTGCGAGGTCTCGCGCAGGTGCGGTTCACCGCGCGGGTGGCATTCGCCGACCCATGGTCGCTCACGGTGTGGGCGGCGGATGCCGAAGACACGCTCACACGACTCTCCGAGGCGGAAGTGTCGTTGCGGTGGCATCTGCTGACACGCACCGACCTCGGGCAGCCGTTGCTGTCGCTGACTGAGGCACAGGCGACGCCGCTCACCGGCATCCCGCTCACCGACATCACGCCCTTCCTCGTGCTCGTGGCTCGTGATGCGGCGGGAAACGAGCGGCGCACCGTGGTGCTCGCCGAGCTGCTCGACGATGTGCCCGATCGCAAAGACGCGATCGTCGCGCGGCAGCTCACCGACCAAGCGACCTTCCTGCGGCTCCTGGCATTACTGCTCGATCTCGGCGGTGACGCCGTCTTCGGCGGTGTCGGCAGCGGTGGCGCGTTCGGTGCGGGGTCGGACGGCCCAGTCAGCGGTCTGTTCGAAGCGCTCGTCCGCTCGATCGGCGCCGACGGCGACGGCCTGGTCGAAGCCCGGCGGATCATTGACTTCATCCGCCGGCACGAAGAGACTGATCAGCTGCTTCCGCCCGAGTTCGAGGAGCTCTGGGCCAACGTCTGGTCGGCGCACGACGCAGTAACGAGGAGGCGCTGATGGCCGAGGTGGATGCGGCGCGGGTCATGGCCGGTCTGAAGCAGTTCCAGCGCGACACGGTGGATCACGTCTTCGATCGCCTGTACGGCGAAACCGACGGCCGCGGCGAGCGCGACGACCGCTCGCGCCGCTTCCTCGTCGCGGATGAGACCGGCCTCGGAAAGAGCATCGTGGCGCGGGGACTCATCGCCCGCACGATCGAGCATCTCGAGACCGTCGACCACATCGACCGGATCGACATCGTCTACATCTGCAGCAACATCGACCTCGCCGCCCAGAACCTGCGTCGCCTGAACGTCACGGACAACGAGCACATCGGCATGACGACCCGGCTGACCATGCTGGCGAAGGAGAGCAGGCGCCTCAACGAACCGACGACCGGATCGGACAAGAAGGTGAACCTCGTCTCCTTCACCCCGGGGACGTCGTTCAGCGAAGGTGGCTGGCGCATCGGGTCGGCGCCGGAACGCGCGATGCTCACCGTCATCCTCGACGAGCTGGTAAACCATTGGTCGTCGGATCGACGGGTGACCCGCATGATGCTGCAGGGAAGGGTGCGAACACGAAACAGCTTCACGCACACCATCGAGCGCCTGCGGTCCGAGCTGAAGGGTCCCGCCGATCCGGTCATCGTCGATGCGTTCCGGAAACGGATCGAGCGCACCGGACTTCTCGAACGCTTCCTAACCCTGCGCGAGTCGTTGCGCGGACGTCGCGAGATCCCCCGAGAGCAGGATGCCGAGGTGCAGCAGCTCACCGCCGATTTGCGGCAGGCGCTTGCTCAGGCGGGCGTCAGCACGCTGCAACCCGACCTGATCATCCTTGATGAATTCCAGCGCTTCCGTCAGCTGCTCGACCCCACATCGGGCGACGCGGCCGAGCTCGCCCACGCGCTCTTCGACGACGCCGATGCCCGGGTGCTGCTGCTGTCGGCGACGCCGTACAAGCCGTTCACGAACGCCTCCGAGCCCGGCGAGGACCATCAGGAGGACTTCCTCGCGACGGTGCGCTTCCTCGCCAGCGGAGATGCGACCGTCATGCGGGGCATCACCGAGGCGTTCTCGCGCCACAGGCGCGCCCTGTCGCTCGGTGAGGATGCGCGCAACACGGCCCGCCGCATCCGCGAGCTGCTGCTGCCGCTGATGAGTCGCTGCGAGCGCCCGCCGATCGGCGAGCGCGAGGACCTCGTGCGGGTGCGGCCGCTAGGCACCCGGCACCCGTCGGTCGACGACCTCACAGCCTGGTCGGCGTTGAGGGATCTCGGCGACACAGTCGGAGCGCCAATCGACGTGGAGTACTGGAAGTCGGTGCCGTACTTCGCCAGCTTCATGGACGGGTACAAGCCGGCCGCGCGGTTGCGTCAGCGCCTCGATGCGGACGATCACGAGACCGCACAGAAGCTCTCGCGCACGCAGTCGCTGCCCGTCGACGCGCTCGAGAGCTTCGAGCGCGTCGACTACGGCAACGGCAATCTGCGCGCCCTCGCGGCCGAGACGGTGGAGGCCGGGTGGTGGAAGCTGCTCTGGATGCCGCCGACGATGCCGTACACGGCACCCGGGCCGATCTTCGCACCGCTCTCTGACGGTTCAGTGACGAAGCAAGTGCTTTTCTCGGCGTGGACCGCCGCTCCGACGGCGGTCGCGTCGCTGCTCAGCCATGAGGCCGAGCGGCGTGCGGCGGGAGATCGCGATCTGCTACGTCGGAACACGCCGGAAGGGCGCAAGGCCGTGGTCGCGCGTCTGCAGTACCGCCTGCAGGAGGGGCGCCCAGCTGCGATGTCGACGCTTGCGCTGTTCTGGCCGCATTCCGCGCTGGCCGGTGTCGACGATGAGCTGGCCGTCGCGCGCCGATCAGCGGGTGCCGCGACGGCCGTCGACGTCCTCGACGCCTTCGCGGTGGATGCCGACGGCGGGGAGGGCGACCGCGGGGATGCCGCCGAGCAGGCCTGGCAGGCGTACTTCTCCGCACCCGGCTCGGCGCCTGAGGGCGTGACCGTCGACGAGTTGAGCACGGTGATGGTGCGCGACGAGGAGGAGTTGTCGGCGGGCTTTCGCGAGCACGTGATGCTCGCGCTGCAGCCGGCCGACCCGGTGCACCACGCGGACGTCGCGCGGTTGGCGGCGTTCGCACCGGGCAACGTCGCGCTGCGTGCATTGCGCTCGGTCGCGGCGCCGGATGCCGGTGAGCCCGCGCTCTGGCGTGCGGCGCTGGTCATGGCGGAGGGTCTGCGCACGCTGTTCAACCGCACCGAGTCGATCGCCCTGCTCGAGACGCTCTACCGCGACAGCCGCCCGTATTGGCAGCACGTGCTGAGCTATTGTGCCGACGGCAACCTGCGCGCCGTCCTCGACGAGTATCTTTTCCAGCTTCTCAGCGAGAGGGGAAAGGATGCCCTCGACGAGGAGAAGCTGTTGGAGGTCGCCCAGCAAGCTGCGGATGCGATGTCGCTGCGGCCCGCGCGCTACATCGCGCGCGACAACTCCCCGGAACGTCGGGAGATCTCGCTGAACGCCCGATTCGCGGTGCGATACGGCGGCAAGCAGGAGACGACCGCAAACGAGCAGGTGGGCATCCGTCAGGGTGAGGTGCGCGCGGCGTTCAACAGTCCGTTCGCTCCGTTCGTGCTCGCGTCGACGAGTGTCGGGCAGGAGGGGATCGACTTCCACTGGTGGAGCCACTCGGTCGTGCATTGGAACCTACCGTCGAACCCGGTCGACTTCGAGCAGCGCGAGGGACGAGTGAACCGGTTCGCCGGTCACGCTGTGCGGAAGAACGTCGCCGAGACGCACTGGCACGACGTGCTGCAGTCGACGGATGTGCGCGCCTGGCGCGCGGCATTCGCCGCCGCCGAGGCAACGGCGACCGACCTGGGCGAGTTCGCCCCGTGGTGGATGTACCCCGGGTCGGCGAGGATCCATCGGGTGGTGAGCTGGTATCCGCTCAGCCGCGATAGCGAGCGCTACGAGCGGCTGCGGTCGGCCCTCGCTCTGTACCGGCTGACGCTCGGCCAGCCGCGGCAAGAGGATTTGGTCGATATGCTCGCGCGGCGCGGGGCGGATGCTGATGAGCTGCCGACTATCGATCTGCGGGCGCCGGGGCCGGAGGCGAAATCGCGTCGTGACGGCACGGCGTCGCGTGCTTCTGGAATATTGAAGTCATGACCTCCGCGCCCGCTCCCTCCGCATCGACCCCTGATCGTCGCCGCAGGGCGCCGCTCCGGGCGAAGCTTCTGCTCTTCGTCGTCGTCCTCCTCCTCGTCGTAGTGGCGGCCGCTGTCGGTCTGACCGTGGGAAAGACGCTGGGCGCGAGTGAGACCCGATCGACGCAGGTGATCCGCTCGATCAAGGGTGAGGAGCAGGTCATCCTCGTCACGACCGGCGTGACCGACGTCAGGGAAGAGCGCGGTGAAGGCCTGCAGCTCGGCATCGGCGACCTCAAGCTGTTCACGCTGCCGGGCTCGGAGCGCTCGTTGCTGGTCCGATACGAATACGACGCGAAGTTCGGCATTGAGGGCAAGGACGTCAAGATCACGCGCACCGGCGACGATTCCTACCGCGTCGACATCCCGGAGTTCATCTACCTCGGATTCGACAATCCCAAACTCAGTGTGGCGAATGAGAAGAACGGCGCGTTCAGCTGGACGACGCCGCAGATCGACCAGGGGAAGGTCGTCGAGAAGGCCCTCTCCGACCAAGCCGTCACCGAGCACCTTGAGGGCGCCCAGCCACTGCTCGAGAAGCAGGCGGAGACCTTCTATACGCGCATCGTCAAAGCAGTCGACCCGTCGGTCACGCTGACATTCACCTTCACCCCTGACCGGCGCGACAACCCCTGACGAAAGCTGACACCATGTCCGATGACCTCTCGAACTTCGAACACGAAGCCACCGATGACCTCACGGTGATGCACGATGGCGAAGGTCTGGTGATCTTCGGCGATGCCGCCGCGGTCGACCATTTCGTCACATCTGCGCAGTTGCCCTCCCGTCAGCTCGATTTAGGGCGGTTGACAGACGCCGCATCGAGTGCTGGTGCCGCACTGCAGGCCGCCTCAACCGTTTCCGCGCAATCGGGACGCTGGATGAAGTTGACTGAGGAGTCATTCCGCGCAGCTCAGCGACTGCCGAAGGTGAAGAACTCGCTGACCGGCCTCGACCACGCGACCTTGCGGGCATCGAACGGCCGATTCGCGAAGAACCTGCAGTTCGTTGGCGATGCCGGCGGCATCGGCAAGGCGGGCGCGCTGCTGACGAATCCTGCGGTTCTCGCCGGCGTGGGGGGCTTGATGGCCCAATATGCGATGCAACAGACCATGGACGAGATCACGGACTATCTCGCGCAGATCGACGCAAAGATCGACGACATCCTCCGTGCTCAGAAGGACGCCGTGCTGGCCGACATGATCGGCATCGAGTTGCTCCTCGACGAAGCCATGGCGGTGCGCGGCCAGGTGGGCCGCGTATCTGAGGTCACATGGTCGAAGGTGCAGGGTTCTGCGGCGACAATCGCGCGCACCCAGGCGTACGCGATACGCCAGCTGGACGCTCTGGCTGAGAAGCTGGAGAAGGAGAAGAACATCGGTGAGCTTGCTGACCTGGCAAAGGCTGCGCCGGCGACAGTCGTGGAGTGGCTCGCTGTGCTGGCTCGATCCTTTCAGCTGCAAGAAGGCCTGGGTGTGCTCGAACTCGATCGCGTACTCGGCGCGGCGCCGAACGAACTGGACGAGCACCGCATCGGCTTGCAGACGGCGCGCGCGCGACGGCGGGAACTCATCGCCGAGACGACGTCGCAACTCGTCATGCGGATGGATCTGGCCGCGAGCCGCGCCAACGCCAAGGTGCTGATGAATCCAATCTCAGCGCGAGTCGTCGTCCTCGCCAGCAACGAGATCGCATCCGGGGTCCACGAATTGCAAACCACTCTCGGCCTCGCGGACGACCGGCAGGCGATCGAGGCGAGGCGGTGGACCACCGCCGCAGCGGAGGCGCGTGATGGCGCCGTCGACGCCGGTCGTGAAGGGCTGCAGGCGGTCGGTCGTTTCGGCAGCGACGCACTGGAGAACGCCCGGATGTCGACCGGTCGGTTCGCCGGCAGAATCGCGAACCGTCTGCAGCGCACCGATACACCTCGCGAGGTGGCGACGTCGCAGCTTGAAGACCCGGAGCAATGACTTACTGACCTCGCACCCATCCTGATCTTGGCGAGGCATGTCTCGGCATGTCCGATCCGCGTAGGCACGTCGAGGCGGCGCGGCTGAACATCCCGCTCTCGCAGCCGACCGGGACGAGCGTGCGCGCGTACACCTGCACCGAACGGGCCTGCTTCAACGACGTCTGGTCGTTCACCTTCCAGAAGCTCGAGTCGCCAGGCTCCCCGTCGACATTGACCCGCCTTGAGGAATCCGGTCCTTGGACGCACCGGGGCGAGTCAAGATTGTGCCAGGGTTGCCGCCGACATGTACCGGGCGCGGCGTGGCGCGCCGCAGCGATTCCTGCGCGAAGCGGTTGGGCGAATCGTGGGCTGACTGCCTCGAACACCGGCATCGGGATGCGGAATCGTCTCCGTCACGACCCCGTGTCCTCGCCTCCTGCTAGAGTCCCTCTCAGGTTCAAGAGTTGCAGCCATCGGTACCTGGCCGGCTGCACGGCAACCCTCCTCCATCGAGCGGGGTGCCCCAGGGGAAGAACCGGTCCGGCGCGACCGCGTGCGGACAAGTCGATGGGTTGATGCCGCTTCGCTCGGCGATGGCGTCGCCCTCCTGCTGAGGGGATAGAGCGATGGATGCTCACAACTACCGTGAAGACCGAACAAGCCTCGAGATCGACAGGCTTCTCCACCACGACTTCGTGATTCCGATCAGCCGTGGGATCACCTCGAAGTTCGTGGAGGAGAACTACCAGGGCTGGACGTGGAACGAACTCATCCGTGTGCTGAATGCGGCTCGAGTCCGAGTTCCGCGGCCGGGCGGGCCGAGCACCTGTCACGGTGACGTCGTCCGTGTGCAGTTCGACAGCGAGCAGTCATGGCGCGTGGAGTGGAAGGACGGCTCAGTCACAGAGGGACCGGAGCCGGCTGGCACTACAGACTCCACGCCGTCCACGAGAATCGAGACCGGGGTCCACGATCTCTCCACGGGCATGGTCGTCGAGCTTCCCGGAACTCCCGAAGCAATCATCGCGGGTACTTCACGCGTCGCGCCGGAGTCCGAACGATGGCCGGCCGACGAGCATCCGATCTTCATCGATGCCGGGTTCGGCAGCGTTCGGCCGTCTTCCCTCATCGTGGATGGACTCGGCCAGCCGCGACGCCTCACGTCCGGAGCGATCGTGCGCGCGGATGCCGACGTCGACGAGTTCGCGCGGGAATGGCGCGACATCCTCGCAGAGAAACCGACGAAGGCCGATCGGTGGGAGTACGCGGTCGACGAGCCGCGACCGGAAGGGGACTCGCGCCGCTCGGGCCCGATTCCGATTACGGACGCGCTCGAGCGCGTGCGCACCACCCCCGGAGCGCAGCTTCAGCGTCGCGCAGTCGGTCGCTGGCGCACGGTTCCCACGCCTTTCCCCTCGGTCGAGAAGACAGGGTGGGCAGATCTCGAATCCGCGAAGCGTGAATGGCACGCGGCGATGAACGAGTTCTCACCGAGTCATCGCGGCAGCATCAGCCGCATGGGCGGCATCGATGCGGTGCCGACGGCGTGGATCGAGTTCGCACGGCGGGCGGCAGCAGTCGGGTTCTCACCGAGCGACTACCGGATGCTGGGAACCGCACACCTGGCGTGGACTGCGCGTCAGACGAAGCCGACGACTATGAGTCCGCGCGAGATTCCGGCGCTCGGATCGATTGAATTCTGGGCGTGCTTCCCGCCACTGCTTGATGAAGGCTTCAGCCCCCTGCAGGCGATCGAACAGATCATCCGCACCCAGTGAGCTCTGGAGGGGCGTCGAATTCCACTCGGCACCCCTCCAGTGTTACGAGGCTAGTGTGCTCGCACCTTGACCGCGCTCACATCGCGCAGCTCGATCTGCGCGGTCCCCTGGTACTGGCTTATTGCACCGGTCGCGCATACTTCAGTACCTGCAGGCAACCGCTCAACGCCGCCTACATCCCACAGAACGATGGTGAAACGCGACGAATCAGGGTAGTCCCGACCGACGTTCAGAAAGACGTCATCATCAGACCCCCGGATGCTCGCCAGAGGCCCGCAGACCTGCCGAACCTCGCCGATGTGGTTGCGGGCCGAACTCCACACGATCGCGTAGTCAGGCAGATCTGCATCGGTCGGTACGGATCCCGTTGCGCAAAGCCCATCCGCGCGCAGCAGATCAGCCGCTGCCGCGCCGACGCGCTGTTCCCAGGTCGCACAAGGCTCCCTCCCGAATTGCTCGATCGATCCTCTGGCCTGAAGGTAACCAGTTATCGCGTCGTATTCAGCGTCACAGTTGCCATTGAGCAGATCCATCTTCTCGTTGATAGTCCCCGACGTCCGGCCGCTCCGAACCTGATTCAGTGCCGCAGAGAGCACCTGGCTGCAATCCGCTCCTTGGCTGACGACGTTGCGCGGTTCGGAGCCGGACTGGGCGTTCCACCACCACACACCACCGACTATGAGCCCAATGACGACGATTGGTTTCCAACTCCACGACTCGGACATGCCGCAGCCTCAGTCCGAGTAGTCGCAGGCGACCGCGTTGTACATCTTGATCGCCGGATCGTCGGTCACGTGAAAGTGCGTCGTCCCTTTGGTGCGCATCGTCAGCGATGTGAGCTGCCCAGAACTCAGCGACGTGTCACCAGTGAGCGCCCTGAGCTCTCCGCCTTCAACCCTCGCTGTTGCGCGCAGCTGGCTTCCTGCGTCGTCGATCAGGATTTCGTACTTGCCTGAATCATTGACGTAAACGCCTAAGCAGTCGTAGGCCCCATCCTTCTGTGGTGCGAATGGCGCCTGCGAATTCCACCACCAGAATCCGGCGACGAATAGAACGCCGATGACTGCGTAAGGCTTCCACGTACCCCAGATCGAACGCTCTCCCATGAGCGTCTCCTCCCTTTAAATGCGAGAGGCCTCATAATGCCGCCGCGCTTCTCTCGCAGAATAGCGCGGTTCGCCACAGCCCGGAGATAGCAGCCAGAGAGCAAAGAAGCGCACGGCGCGCTTCTCACGCTTGCGCGTTGAATGGCCGGTCAGTTGGGCACAACCACGCACCGGTACCGCGCCCGAGTCAGCCCCACGTAGAGTAGGTCGAACCAGTCGAGCCCCTCACTACTCACGAAGGCCAAGCCGTCATCGCCGATATCGGTGAGGATCACGGCCTCGGCATCCAGCCCCTTGTACTTGAAAATCGACCCCCAGCGCACGCGCCCGTGCGGCACCTTCGGAGCAGTCGGTGTCCGGTGCTCAACCACGACAGGTGACACTGTGGCATTCACTCGTCCGACCGGCACGGGCGCGACCTCATCCGTCACGCGCAGCCGCTCACGGAGCCACCGTTCTTCCTTCGAGAAATGCTCTGCCGCAAGCAGCTGACCGACCAGCGAACGACGCGCGCCGAACGGACTGAGAATCACTATGTCGTGCGGCTGATGGTGCTCGAGCAGTTCGCGCAGCGCTTCGGCGAGCGCGTGCGATGGACCAGTTGCGGGCACCTGCTTGATCGCCAGGGGCCCATCGATCGTCGAGGTCACCCGATGCCCGCGGTATCCGAAGCGGCGTGAGAGCAGCTGCTCAGCTGAGCTCGTGAGACCACTGACCTGACGAAGTCCGCGCCGTAGCGCTACGTGCATGAGGTCGGGCACGCGCTCGCGCACAACCGCGTACGGATCCACATGCGCGGCTGCAGGGCGCAGAATCTGCTGCCGTGCATCTCCGGCGAAGGCGAGCTTTGTTCCCTTCGCCGAGCCGGATGTCGCCAATGCGAACAGCAGATCGAGCACCTTCGGGAACCCCGCGATGTCCTGGACCTCATCGACGCAGATCGCGTCGTACGCACCAATCGACGGATTCTTCTCGACCGCAGCGAGCGCAAGCGAAGGAAGTTCTTCCCAGTACCACTCGCGCGAGGCATCCGACGGATTCTGCTCCAGCCCCGCAAGCCTCAGCATAAGCGAATTGAGATCGTCCACCACGATGTCGCAATGGGTGCGCAGCATGTCGCGGAGCTCTTCGGCCATCAACCTGTTCCAGCAAGTCACCAGCGTGCGATGGCCACCGCGCCAGCGCTTGGCCAGCCGGGCGATGAGGTAGCTCTTGCCCGTGCCAGCAGGGCCGTCGAAGTAGATGTGGTCATTGCGCTCGACCATGTCGAGCACGGCGTTCTGCTCTTTGAGCAGGTGCCTCTCATCGTCGAGTCGCTCGAGCTTGCGGTCGGCCAGAGTCCGTCCTCCGGCGAAATCTCCGAGCAGCGCAGCCGCGACCTCTTCGACGTGCTCGGCCGTCATCACGGACGGGTCATGCTCCACTCCGTCATTCTGCGAATACCACGCGTCGTGCTCGTTGAGCAGGTGGGTGATGGTCTTCGCCGGATGCTGCAGATCAGAGCGCCACGCCAGCTCCCACTCGAAGAACTGCATGTCGCCTGGGGTCGCATTGTTGAACTGATGCCGGTCGAGGGATGTGAACCAGACGAGTCGCGCGATCGGCTCGCTCCCGGCGAGTATGCCGCGGCTCTTCAGGTAACCACGGAGGCTCCGGATGCTGCCATCAAGCTGCGCGAACGGACTCTTGCCGGGATTCGGAACACGGTCGAGCCGCCAATCTCCGTCCTTGTACTCGACGTACTCGGGGCTCTTGGCCTCGATCACGACAACCCCCCGGCCGGGGATCAGCACGATGAAGTCGGCTTCTCCCTCGAAGTGGGTCGTGTGCCGACGAATCTCGAGGCTATGCAGCACCACCCAGCCGTCCGCGTCGTGGGCGCCAGCGAACGCGTCGAAGATGCGCTTCTCGGAGACGTTGGCGCCCGTGCGGGGGCGCGGGGGGATCATCCGGGTCATGAGGCTTCCTCGGGCCTATTCTGCTTGTCAGCACCATGGGTGGCAGAACCCAACACCATGCATCCTGGTCCCTTGCTGCTCATCGATCGTCCGGTAGCAGTCGTCGCGATTGGCGTCGCAACTGTTGGACTCAAGCTGTTGTGATGAGTCGCCCAGTTGATGTGATGTGTGGGTCTGGAGGTCATCGCGCGTCGGCCCCATCTAGCCTTCGTCCGGTAGTACCGAAGCCCGCGTCGATCGGCTAGCGCGCCACTCACGCCCAGCACCCGATCTCCGTCCGGCCACCTCGGTGACTCGAAGCTTTGGCCCCGTGATCAAATCCTGAGGGCGCAGTCGCGTCAAGCCGGTCACCCATTGCTCACCAGACGTCGTGCTGAGCCGAACAGCAGTCAGCCCTCCCGCAGCCGCCTCCACCTTGCTTATGGAGCCTTCGATGCAGTCGGCGTCGACCCATGCTCTGGCGGCGTTCCAGTGCGGTTCGCAAGTGAGTCGACGCCGACAGTACTTGCAGCCCTTGGAGTCGGGCACCGCCAGTCCACGTTGCGTGCGTGCCACCTCGACATGCGCTAACACATCGTCCACTTCTCTCTGCGAGAACTCAATTTGGACCGGGCCGTGCTGGAGGCTGAACGCAATCAGAGAATTGGGAAGGTGCCCTGACTCCCGCTTGAACAGGGCTGCGTAGATCAGCAATTGCGTCCGTATGCCTTGGCTGTTCGCATCCTTCCCGGTCTTCAGGTCTACGACCGCACCACCGCGCGGATTGTCGACGACCACGTCGAGTTGGCCGTACAACATACTGACGCGGTCTTGTAGGAAGACTTCCGAGTGCGCAGTCGCACCGGCGTTCTTGAGGACCGCTGCGAGCTCGGGACCTCGCGAACGCAGCCTCGCGCGCGTCATGACTGAGTCAGGCAGCCGTTTCGCATCGACCTTCCACCGCCCTGCTTCGCGATCCCACGCGTGCTGCAGTCCTTGTCCGTGCTCGTCGTCCACCCAGGCACCGCTTTCGAGCCACGCGCTCATCGCGAGGTGCGCAAGGGTCCCGGCGTTTTGAGGCTGTGAAGGTGGGATGGGCTTCGCGGTCGATGCATATGCCGCGGACGCTGGGCACCGCAGTAATTGTCCGGCTGACGTCGCCGACAACCATTGCCCTAGGTGCGTCATGTCATGGCCTGCGCCGCATCGGCGATGAGTTTGAGCACGCGCCGAGGGTCGCGGTCGATAGTGAAAGAGTCCACGAACACTACGCCGTTGCAGTCCGTCGAGGCTTCGACATCCGCTGCTGCCTCGGCGAGTCGCTCGGACATCACGTCCGAGTCCGACCCTTCAAAGGGATGCCGGAGCACCACGCCGTACGCGCCGTACTTAGGTGTATCGATGACGGCAGCCGACGCGCTAGGCAGGTCGAGGATTGTTGCACCAAATGACGCAGCCCACCGGCTCAACGCTTTCGACTCGGCTTCGCGATCGATGTCCAGGGTGCCGTCGCGCAGCAGCCCGAAGAGGTCCCGGGCGAGCCGCCAGTCGAGAAGAGCGTGGTACGCCATGTTCCCGTAGTCGCGCAGGCACCGATAGCACGATGAGTTACAGGTGTGGGGGTGGTCATCCTCCTCTAGCTCCCCGAGGTAGTCCGTGATTGCGCTCAGAAACTCCGGGAGAAACTGCTCGGACCCGAGATGCGTGCTGAACCCCGCACCGTTCTCAAGTGTGTCTGCGAGGAACGCCTGAACAGTCGGTTCCCCCGTTTCCGTGACGCCAGAGTAGATGCCCGCGTTCAGCTCGAGCGGCAGGATGTCCAGGTTGGTCGCGGCGACGGTACGCAGGAGGAAGGCAAGCGAGAACCAGCCTGCTCGGCGCCCTTCGGTTACGTCGGGCGCGCCGCTCGGTTGGTGGATGCCGGAAACAAGGTTCAGCCGGATTCCACGGTCCCAGTCCGTCGGAGCTACGGAGCCGATGAAGAGGAAGTCCGTGTGCTGCACGGCCCCGAGTGCGACGTGCTCGACGTCGCCTGTCGCGAAGGTGCCGGGGATCAAACCCTGCTCGATGGCCTGCACTGATACGTACCCGCCCCAGTTCGGCCCGCCGGTAGCGGCGGCGCGGAGTGGAAACAGGTGCCCGCTGTTGTCATTGATGACGTATCGCTCGGCGGGTCCAGCGAGTACCTGCGCGCGGCCAACAGTGGACTCGGTGAGCTTCTTCGGGTCCGCCATGGCCCGTGCCGCCATTGCGCGTGGCGACCAAGAGAAGTTGCCGTCGAAGTCCGTGTCGAATCCGCTCCGGAATCCGAGAGGCTCGCGCAGGGGGACTCCACTGAAGTAGGCAGGCCCGGCTCCGCATCGAGGACAAGTATCCGTGTCGTCACCGGAGCGCTCGTCACCGAGGTAGGAACAGGTCCGGCAGATGAACAGCGCCGTCGAGCTCCCCAGCGGGTCCGAGACAGGCTGCGGAGCGCCGGAGCCGGCGGGCTTGAACTCGGTGATGCCCACGACGGGATAGACCCTGCCGTCCCGGACGACTTCGCTGAGCGGGGCGAAAGCGCTAACGGCCATGCTCAGGTCGCGGTCGATGACATCCGCCGGCGGCCACGGGTTCGACGACGACGGACGTCGGAGGTAGAGGTAACGCACCGACGTCGGGAACCCGAACATCGGCAGGAGGCCAGCTTCGGCAAGCAGCTGACTGAGGTCGTCGTGCTTCGCCGTGGCTACCGCCTCCGCGATGTCGGCGACCAGTGTGCCGAGCACAGCATCTGCTCGTTCCGCCGCCGAGGCGTGGAACGAGGTGCTTGAGCTCAGAGCGGTCGCGAGGGCGACGACGGCATCGCGGTTGTCCTCAATCCACCGCTCAAGTCGATGGCGGATCATCGCGGCCCAGTCGCCGGTCTTGCCGAACTCACCATGTACGTTCGACGAGAGGTCATCCCCATCTGCCGCCGACAGGTAGTCAGCGGAGGCTAGTCGGAGAATCTCGCTGCGCAGGGAGCGGTCGAACAGCTCGGGACGATTCAGCGTGAGGTAGGGCTTGGGTGTTGGCTCGTTCGTGATGCGGTCGGGTCGCTCGAAGTAGTACTCGTCGTGGCTGCGGCCGCGGCAGATGGTCAGTGCGACGGCGACCGGCGAACCTCGTCGTCCTGCGCGTCCGACACGCTGCTGATAGTTGAACCTCGTGGGCGGCATGTTCCCCAGCACGACGGCAGACAGCGAGCCGATGTCGACGCCAGCCTCCATCGTGGTCGTGACCGAGAGCAGATCGACAGCGTCGGTCTTCTCGTTCTCGTCGCCCGCGAGGAAGACGCCCTGAAATCTTGCCTGACGGTTCTGCGCATCGACGCGGTCAGTCTGACCGGTGAGCTCCGCAGTGTTCAGGCGGAATCTGCCGTCCTCGCTCATGGCCTTCCAGGCGTAGTAGTCGGTTTCGTTGACGACCTGGGTGAATTCGGCGGGGAGTTTCCGCGCGCACTTTGTGCAGTATCCATTTCCTGTCGTCAGATGCTGACGACGGCACTTCTCACACGTCCATGCCCGTCCGTCGCTTAGCCGGATGGACACCTTTGACGGGTCAATCAGGTAGTCGATGACCGCTCCGCCTGCGCGATTCAGCGCGTCCTGGCGCAGCGCATTCGGGTCGCCCGCCATCTCGTCCGCGACCTTCTTCCAGAACTTGCGGAGACGGGAGGTGGGCTCGCCTCGCGCCGTGCGAATCTTGCTGAAGCGGCGCTGGTCGGCGAGGATACGCAGGGCTGCCCGCGCCTCCCCGGTGCTCGACGTACCAGGCGCGTCGGCCGGGGCCGTGTCATCTGCGAGCGTGAGCCAGCCCAGCCCGGTCGTCTCGAAGTCACGCCCGCCCCCGGCGTACAGGCCCTCGAGGATTTCGCTCTCGAGGGAGGCGCTGATGTCCTCGATGAGCGACTGCCCAGTTGGGGAAAGCCCACTGCGAGGGACAACGGGCGTGACGCTCCAGTTGAACAGTGACGACCAGGTGTCGCCGCCGCGCTCACGCAGGCTTGCATGAGGTCCGCCGGGGTTCATGCCCAGATCGAGCAAGTCGAGCGAGACCAGCGACGACAGCTCGCTGAGGGTGAGGCCCTTCGACAGGTCAGCCATTAGGGCTGGCGCAGCTGTAAGGTCGGTGCCGGGCGCCTCCTCCCAGATATCCCGCAGCGCATTGAAGCTGCCGGGGTCACGCTTGCGTAGTCGTGCGATGGCCTCCCACCTGTCAGGCGTCCTGTTCCCCTCTGCGAGGTATTCCCGGGCTAGCTCAACGTCCGCCGCCGGGTCGCCCGCTTGCCTCAGGCGGAGGTACATCAGCTGGCGAAGAATGTCCTGATAATGCCGGAGGCCGAGCCCGGCGGAAAGCTTCGCAGCGTCCTGCCGACTGTCGGTGAAGACGATGAGCTTGCGTTCCCGTTCACTCAAGTCATTCGCGAGCTCCGTCGTGAGCACCTGGTTGACCTTCTCAAAACCAGTGCGCATCGCTCGGATGGGAGAACGCTGAGTGCGCGGGTCCGTCGCCTTGAGGCGCTCGGGTCCTGCATACTGCTGCTCCCAGTCGTCGCCGCAGGCGGGGCATTGCGTCGGGAACGGGCTCACCGTCGCCATATCACGCTTGAGCTTGCCTGTATTGTCTCGCGCGACCTTCGCGTGGAAGCTCCAGCCCGTGTACCCAGTCGTGGTGTTCCGCAGTTCGCCGGACCCCGGGTTGAGGGCGCTTGGCCGGAAGGAGTACTCAACTTTTTGGCCGTCTCGAGTCCACGAGCGCGAGTCGAGCGCGTCCAAGTCCCTCACGTCCCGCGGCCAATAGACAATGTAGTTGTCAGCCGTGCGCTGCAGGCTGACCTGGTCGGGGAGCTTCGCCAGCTCTGGTACGTCGGCGAGGAGCATGGTTTTCACTCCCGATTGCTGGGGGTCGCCTTCGGGGGCAAATCCACCAAGGAATACGTCGCCGCAGTTCTGGCAATACAGGAGCTCGAGCACGCGGGCCCCGCATTCACATCGCGTTGCCGGCTCGGCGTGGAGCTTGCCGATGGTGCGGTCCGGCGAGCGGTCCGCTACTGCGCTGCACGCACGGTCCGAGCAGGCCCACATCCCCGCAACGTTCCGGAAGAAAAGGTGCGCGCGAAGCTTCGGGTCGCTCTCGTGCGGCTCCGAGGCGAGGCCTTCGAGGACCCGCGCGACAGCCGCACGCGCAATTTCGTCTTCCGCGTCCGGGAAGATGGCGGTTGCGAGGTCGCCGACCTTCTTCGCCGCCCCACTGCGAGCATGCAGTGCAGTCCGGAGCGATTCGACCACGCCGGTCTCGCGCGCCACGGCCGCGGCGTCACCCGCCGACATCGCGGCGAGTCCAGCGGGGTCCTCCGCCGAGACCGGGTCGCCGAGCGAGGGCACCTTGTTCGTTCCTTCGATGAAGGCGAAGGAACCTGGCTGGGCATCGAAGAACTGGTGGAGATACTCCTGGTCCCGCTGCGCGTCAAGTGAGGCGGACGCCGCCAGTACGCGGAACTGCTCGGGGCGCTCGTCGAGTCCGAGGCGGCGCTTAAGATGCCGGAGCAGGTACGCGACCTCGCTCCCAGCTGTGCCGCGGTACGTGTGCAGCTCGTCGACGACTAGGGTGAAGCGGTTCGCCGGATTCTCCAGCCATCTGCGAGTGGATTCGAAGAAGTGCTTATCCCGGTCGCGGAGCAGCATCACATTAAGCATCGAGTAGTTGGTGATGAGGATGTCCGGCGGGGCGTCTGCCATGTCCCAGCGCGAGCGCATCTCAGCGCCGTCGAGCCGCGGCACGAAGTACTGCAGGTCCTCGTCACCGAGCTGTGCCCCGAGTTCGCGAGCACGGTTGCTGCGCGCTTCCGTGGCGCTGAGGTACCTGGCGAGCTCCTTAACTCTCAGCTGGTTCGTTCGCGACCCTGTGACGGGGGTTGCCCCGGTATACCTGCCGAAGTAGAACCGATGCCCGCTCCGGTGCTCGTTCAGCCAGGAGCGGACCTCGTCACTGTCGAGGGCGCGGCGGAGGCGGATGAGCTGGTCATCTACCAGTGCGTTCATCGGATACAGCACGATGGCGCGGACGGCAGCCCGCCCCGCATCGGACTGGCGCTGGGAGACGAAAGAGGGGCTGTTGCTGTCCCACCATCTCCCTCCGAGGCTCGATGAGCCCTTCCAATCACGGGACTCCTCGAGGAGGGACGAAAGCAGGGGTAGCATGAAGGACTCAGTCTTTCCCGAGCCAGTGCCAGCGGTGATGACCATATTTTTGCCAGACGTCACTCCCGCAGTCAGCGCGGCCTCCTGATGGCCGTGGAGAGCGGGCACGCCCTTGAGCAGTCCGCGTGAGGCGAACTCGGCAAGCTCGGGTGCGGCTCCCGCAGCGCTTACCGACTCCTCGAGAGTGAGCCCGGTTCCCTCGTACTCGGGACGCAGCTCGAGGAGGGGTTCACGGAAGACGCCGCCGTCACGGTCCAGGAGCAGCTGACGTTCGGCCTGAAGGGCGGGGTCCGCGAGGCCGAACGGGGTGTTGTAGTAGTTGAAGTACGCCTTGCGCAGGTGCTCGAAGGTCTTGACAGCGTCGAGATGACGCGGAGCGGGGACGGTCATATTGCAGGCTGGCCTTTCAGTCGATGGCCAGCGATTGGCCAAGGGACGTGCATACGCGCTCAGCGACTTCGCGGGGCACGTTCTCGTAGATAGCGGTTGGGGCGTTCACCCCGAATCTGGGCGGGAGACCCGTGCACAGGACTAGCGCTCGAATGTGAAGGGCAGGCATCGGCGCGCCCCAGTCAACAAACAATGTGCCCGTGTCCACGGATTCACGTCCCGGGTCCGGCCTCCACCTCAGCGCGGGCTCGTTCCGGCGGGCGAGCTCAGCGAAGGTACCGCTCGACAGGTCGCACGCGAACCATTCGCCGTCTCGTCGGGTGATGTACCTCTCTCTGCCGTTGACCTGTTCGGAATAAAGACCGTCCGGATGGTTCGGCTTCGCGGCGCTAACGTCGTGCCAAACACGCGGATGGATCGACTCAAGTCGCTTCAGTCGTGCGCCGTAGACCGGCGGACCAGTCAACGCGCGCGGCCGAGCGAGAGGCAGGGCATGCGAGATGCGGTCCGCAGACTGGCCCGCAACGTTCAGGCCGGCGGCGTCGCCGGCGTCTTGCAAGTCCGATTCCCGCGCGTAAGGCATGTAGAAGGTCGTGGGTTGTGGCACCTCTCCTACCGGCGGCTCTCGCCGAGCTGTCGGAAGCCATCCGCAGAAATCCTCCAGTGCACGCATCATCCGTGGGCGGCGAGCACCCGCGATGACAGCAAGTCCGCCCGCGGAAGGAAGGCGGACGAGTGCCGGCGGGGCGACCGCCCACCGACCTCCAACCCAATCCACCTCACAGTGACCGAGCGATGAGAGGCCGCGAAGCCATCGTCCACTTGTGTACATGCGCGGCTCAATGTTCGCGGTCCTAGCGATCCAGTCGATTCGCGTGCGCACATCCGAGATGGTTCCTGAGCCGACCTCGCTCATCCACCGAAATAGCAGGTCGCCGACGGTCTCATCCATTGGCAAGTCCAAGCTGAATGCGCCAAAACGCGGGTCCTGAAGGCTCCGCGTTGCGTGCCCACGTTCCGAGTACGTCGAATGAGGCTCGCACTTCCTGCGGTGTACCGGGGACGAGGCTGCTGAGGTGCCAGTCCGCTCCACAGCGCTGAGCGAGCCATCGCGCTTGTGGCGGTGCGGGCGCCTCGAAGTATGCGGGCTGAAATGTAAAACCGACGGCGTTGGTGAAGGTGGGAGGACTCGGTTCTACGAGCCGCTGAGTGGCACCGCCTTCGAGAAGCAGCCAGGTCTCGTCGCGCCCGCGGCGGCACACTATGGAATCGGCAGTGAATGTGCTGGGGACGACGGCTCCGATGACCTTTGTTGTCGCAGTAATGGCCCCAAGACTTCCGTTCTCGTCCCAGCCGAGGGTGGCGGTGCCTTTCGGTGGGGCGTCAACGACCGACTCTTCGAGGAGCGCGAAGCTGAGCCGTTGGCCCTCCACGACGACCTCCGTCGCACCTTCCGGACACGGCCAGCGTCTAACCTCGAAAGGAAACCCGTTCGCGGGCACTATATCCTCCTTGCCGCCGAGCGACAGGAGAACCATGCGGGGCTCCTCCTCAGTCGGCAGCAGAAGGTCGGGCTCGCCACCGAGCAGATAGTGGTTTGGTGCGAGATCTCGGTCCAACGGCAGTCCTCGAACGAACCGCGCCCGAGGGACGAGCGTCGGGGCGATACCCAGAGCGCGCAACCCCGGCTCGGCGCGGAGTGCATTCTGCAGCGCCGAGTCATCAGCGAACCGAACGCCCTCGAACAGGACAAATCCAGGAAGCAACGGTGTCGCTCCCTGCTTCCGCGTTGTCCATCCGCCCTCTGCCGCCGCATCCAAAACGCGGGACACCGCGCGCGACTCACCTCCCGTTGCAGCAATCAGGTGAGTATCGTGCGGCGTAACTCCGGACGTTGAGGACCACGCGCCGGTGTCGGGGTCACGGGCGAAAATGAGCACGTCCGACTTCGGAAACTCAGCAGCGTACTCGGTTCCGCGCAGACGGAACCCTTGCGCCAGACGTTCGAAGGTCACGTCAGGCGCGGCGTCCACCGCGTAGTACCTTGAGGGCGGATTGACGGTGAGGGTGACCGGGCCGCCGCCGGGTTCCAGTCTGGAGAGCGTGATCGTCTCCGCAGCTTCGTCCTGGACGCGGAACAGCCAGGTAGCCGTCCAATCTTCGAGATCGACACCGAGTCGGATGGAGATGCGTCGACGGCCGTCTCTCGTGATGACCTGGCCATCCCACGCAGCCGCGCATGCCAGAACGACTGCCGCAATCAGTCCCTTGGTGTCGGCGTCGTGCAGCGCCTCCATGAACGTGTGGCCCAGTCTGTTCGAGCTCGCGGACGTCCAGACTTCGATTGCTTTCAACATCGATTGCTCGTCGGGGAGTCCGTACTCGCTAATCGCGAGCGCTGCGAAGAAACGTGTCAGTTCGGCGCGATCGTTCCTTGTCAAAAGCGCTTGCGACCGCGGATAGCCGATTCGAGTGAGCCTGTCGTGTGTTCGGATCGTCGATACTCCCACTCGGCCTGCCTGCTCGCCAATCCAGTTGTCGAAGGCGCACCACATGTCGACGACGTCGAGGAAAGCGCTCCCGTCGACCTCTGCCTTTAACTGCGTCACACGTGATGCGCTCGCACCGGGTTCAATCGACTCAGCAAGGCGCCTGTAGTAATTCGTCGAGAGCGCCTGTCCGTCCGAGCGCATCCGAGTCGCTGCGAGCACGGTCAGCGCCAGGACCGGGAGTACAGGGGGTGGCGATTCGCGGTTGCCTCGCTCCCACTCCTGCCGGACGGTCTCGATCCGACCGAAGTAGTCCCCGGGCGCATGTGAGCTCGCATCGCGAACGACCTGAGCCAGGTCATCGGCGGGATCCTCCAAACCGGGGGCGATCTTACGAAGCTCGTCGTCATCTACGAAAAGAACGAGAGGTCCGTCTTGCGGCACCAGGAAGTAGTCGGCAAGTTTCTCTTGCCACCACTGGTAGCGCTCATTCATCATCGCTGCGTCTCCTTGAGACAAACCATACAGCGGATATTCTGGTTCGCCACCCGGGTAGATCGTTGTCGTTCTAGCGTTTCGCGCGTTGCTTCACGAACGACGTCAACCGTCCCGGGTTCCGAATCTCACGCCCATCTTGTAGGTGGCATCGAGCATGCACGCCGAGCGCGTCGACGAGCCAACCGCCGTTAGGCAGTCTGATGCTGTGGACACACCCCGGGAAGAATCATCAGTGTCGATTCCAGATCCGCCCGGTCAACCTCCCGTGCCGCCGCGGCGCCCTACAACGAGGCACCGCTCGCGCCGGAACGGTAGACGGCTTCCCGCTTCGCGCCGCGCGAGGATGCCGGCGGCCAGCATTTCCCAGTACTCGGCAGAACAACCTCGTCGCGCTGATCGTTGCTATCGCGGAGCTTATGTTCGCGCGGATCCCCGGTGCATTCGGAGTGGATCTGGGAGTCCCTCAGCATGGCCCCCTCGAGGGAGTGCGGTCAGTCCGCTGGAGCGTGACATGCCAATTCGAGCGGTGCCGCGACTAGCAAATGAAATGCTTGACTGCCTGTATGGTCTTCCCTACGACGGGCGTTTGGTCGGGAGCATGAGGTCTGTTCACAGACAGATCCCGAGCGCCGTCCCTCCACACCCGGCGACGGCCTTGGGCTCAGAGGTCACTACATCGCTTATACGCCGACTGCTGTTCAACACCAGCGTCCGCAAGGGAACCTGACAGCGATGCCCGCGGCGTTTTGCCCCTGCCATATCGACCACCCCTTATGTCGACGACGTTCCACGCGTCCTATATGAATCGCACGTCAGGCGCCGGATGAACAGATAGCTCTGACTCTGCTGCGACGCGCCAGAATACGCCATCTATCTCAACCGAATATGGTTCGTCGTCGCGCGCAGGAATAACCCTTAGGCTGACGACTTCCCCAGGCAGCGGTGCAACAGCGCCGAGGCTCACTGCCACCTCTCGGTGCTTCGCGTAATCACCGCCAAGGATCACGTAACCCTCACCTCTAAGCGCCGTACGAGCTCCACCGTTCGCTCGCACGCGTTTCATGAAGTCGTCCTGTTGTGCAACAGTCGCGATGGTGTTTCTACCAATGCGTCGTCCAGTCACACGCCGCAGAAGCTCGTTGACGCGCTTTTGCCCCGAACGCGGCTGAAATATGTCTTGGAGAGTCTCCTCGTCGCATTGAAGCAGGACGTTTGGCGGAAGATCTCCCGGTCGCTCGATCCAGCGAACCGCATCGCGGCCAGCCCGATTCAAGGTCACCTTTGCGTCACGGTTGTTTCCCGCATTGCAGTGCTCCGGGGCAGCTCGAACAACCCCGAACGCAAACTCACTGTCGCGGTCATTGACGTACCCGACGACCAGTATGTGCCCAATCGCCTCCGGCGGGATCATCCATCCGTTCATCTTTTGAGAAAATTTGCAATCGACGTCGATCCCCGCGACTCGATAGTCGAGCTTCTGGTGTTCTTCAGGTTCGTCAATAACGTCGTCGAACTCGCGACGCAGGTTGATCTCGAAAAGTGTGCCGAAGTGAGTTCGCTCGGTCTTGTGCAGTTGTTCCCAGGAGTAACGCCCGGTTCGCTGGCCGTCGTAGAGCTGATCAAGGGTCCGGCGCATGAGCTTGCCCAGCCGCAGCCCTGTTGGGTCTGCGTTCCTGAAGGCATTGAAGACGCTGATCAGCTCTGTGTCGGTCTCACCCTCCAGCGGGTCAGCCTCCCAGCCGTCGAGCAATGAAGACATTCAGCTGACTCGGTTCCGAAACCGCGTGACAACATCGTGGCGCCAGTGGTCCGATTGCCCGGTGAACCCCTTGAACTCTCCGAGAAGATATCGCTCGACACCACCGTCATCGATTCGATGAAGCTCGAAATCACGGCCGATGGCCGCAAGCCTCTGCTGGACTGCCGCCTCGCTGCCTTGATTGTGAGCATCGACTAGCTCAGCAAGACTCAACGCACCTTCACTAGCCGCAAGCGCTCGATACACCGGGTCGTGGACCTCTACGACCCCGGGCTCAGCGGTCCTGGGAAGACTGTCACGCGTCATCGCGGACCTGATGCTCTGTCCTACCGCTTCGGCGACCGGCGGAGGGAAGGCGTTACCGATCTGCCTGTACTGTGACGTCTTGCGGCCAGAGAATCGGTAGTTGTCCCCCGCTGCCCATCCCTGGATACGAGCCGCCATCTCGATGGTCAGGCGTGGGGGCGTGGTGCGGAAGGACAGTGACTTTCGGTTGGGAGCCATGTCTGCGATTCCGCGGCCATCGACATGGAGTTTCGCCCAGCCGGCCTTCGCCCGCGTCGGGCCCAGGTCTGCTCCACCGTGCTTCTTGCTGCCACCGACAAGGGTCGGACCCACATCGTTGGCGGCATGGCGCCAAGCATCTGCGTACTTCCAGCCATCCGCAGCCATGAGGTCGTGCAGGGCATCCCCGACAGTGACCCGAGGGCCCGGATTTGGTTCGGGCCAATGGAAATAGCGCATATCGTCTGCGGGCATTGCGACGAGCACGAAGCGCGGGCGCAACTGCGGAACGCCGAAGTCAGCCGCGTGGAGCAACTTCCACTCACCTACATAGCCAAGTTCAAGAAGGCGATCAAGCACTCGCTGCCGGTATGCCGCAAACCGCGGCGCGGACAGACCTCGGACGTTCTCGAGCATCACTGCACGGGGACGA
Organism: Microbacterium sp. nov. GSS16; assembly: GCF_028198145.1. Classification (NCBI taxonomy): domain Bacteria; kingdom Bacillati; phylum Actinomycetota; class Actinomycetes; order Micrococcales; family Microbacteriaceae; genus Microbacterium; species Microbacterium sp. nov. GSS16. Next base: position 683,157 of record NZ_CP116338.1, read on the forward strand.
AGCACAGCAACCTGCTCAATGGCCCACGCAAAGAGGTCCCGCTCGTCGGACGTACCGAGCTGCTTTCCAGCAGCTGAGAACGGCGGGCAAGGCACTCCTCCGGCAAACAGATCGACGCCCGCATAGTCGCGAGGGTTCCACAGTTCCGGATCAGCAACATCGCCAACGACGACGGGGACCTCGAGGTTGGTGCGCAGGGTGTCGGCCGCGGTCTCGTCGATTTCGACCGCTAGACGATGGGTGAAACCCGCCTTGTGCAGACCAAGGGACTGCCCACCGGCGCCCGCACACACCTCAACGACGCCGAAGCCCTCATCACTCACCCTGCAATCGTAAGCCTGGCTACGGACACTGTTCCGATGGATCGCCGCTCGCTCGCCGAGGCGACGAGTGACCGCTCTAGCATCGATCCATGAATCGATCCGGCCGCCACGATCATGCCATCCAGTCACCGTCGGCAACTTCAGAGGGTCGGCGACGGAACATGCAAGCGAATCGTCGGCGCGACACCAAGCCGGAGCTGATTCTCCGGTCCGCGCTCCACCGTGCGGGCTACCGGTACCGGTGCGACCTCAGGCTCGACCTCGAGGGCGGGAGGGTGCGGCCGGATATCGTCTTCACCCGCCGACGCATAGCGATTCTTGTCGACGGATGTTTTTGGCACTGCTGCCCGATTCACGGCAGCCGCCCGTCGGTCAACGAAGACTACTGGTCGCCAAAACTGTTGAGAAACGTTGAACGCGATCGGAGGAACGACAGCCTCCTCGAAAGCGCAGGCTGGACAGTCATACGAATCTGGGAGCACGTACCAGTCGCGGATGCATTGGAACGCGTGCGTCTTGTGCTGAATGCTGAGGACTAAGCAGGACCTCCCTGCTACCGTCGCCAGTATGCCGACCCCCGCAACGCTGCAAGCACTCCGCGACTTCGCCGTCGAACGTGACTGGGAGCAGTTCCACTCCCCTGAGAACCTCGCGAAGTCGATCTCGATCGAGGCGGCAGAGCTGCTCGAGCTGTTCCAGTGGGGGCAGACGCCCGACCAGACGCGAGTAGAAGAAGAGCTCGCTGACGTGCTCACCTACTGCTTCCACATGGCGGCAAGGCTCGGCGTCGACATCGATGAGATCGTGCTGAGCAAACTCGAGAAGACACGCGCGAAGTACCCAGTCGATCTGTCAAAGGGTCGCATCACCAAGTACACCCATCTGCAGCGATGAGCGAGTTCAGCATCGAACGGCTCCCCTTCGAACGTCAGCACGTCGACGTGTGGGCGCGCAGCGATGCGCAGCACACCGACTGGCCGGTCGTCTACGTGCTCGACAGCTCGGGTCGCAGCAAAAAGCTCTATGTCGGCGAGACAGTGAATGCGGCATCGCGGATGCGGCAGCACCTCGCCAGCTCCAAGAAAGACGAAGGCCTCGATTCGATTCGCGTCGTCATCGGCGAGCGCTTCAACAAGTCGGTCTGCCTCGACCTCGAATCGCACCTGATCCGCTGGTTTCACGGAGACGGTCAGTACAGCATCCTGAACGGCAACGACGGACTCAGCGATGCGCGCTACTACGACCGCGACATCTACCGCGAGTCCTTCCGTGATGTCTTCGAGGCGCTGCGGGCCGAAGGACTGTTCAGTCGCAGCATCCCGCAGATCGAGAACAGCGACCTCTTCAAGCTGTCGCCTTTCAAGGCGCTCACCGACGATCAGGCCATCGCGATCGAAGACATCGTCGAGGGCCTGCTGGCCGATCTTCAGCATCCGGATGTCCGCTCGACCCTCGTCGTGCAGGGTGATCCCGGCACCGGCAAGACGATCATCGCGATCTTCCTGATGAAGCTGCTCGCCGACATCCGCGACTACCAGGATCACGACGACATCGAGCCCGACTCGATGTTCGCCGAGTTCTTCACCGCCGAGAATCGTGAGCTGCTGCGCGATCTGAGGATGGCGCTCGTGATTCCGCAGCAGTCGCTGCGCCAATCGGTACGGCAGGTGTTCAAGAAGACCCCGAAGCTCGACCCGGCGATGGTGCTCACGCCGTTTCAGGTCGGGGAGTCGGATGCCATGTTCGACCTGATCCTCGTCGACGAGACCCACCGGCTCAATCAGCGTGCGAATCAAGCATCCAGTGTGCAGAACAAGAAGTTCCGCGAGATCAACGAGAAGCTGTTCGGTTGCGACGATCCGTCGCGCACACAGCTCGACTGGATCAAGGCGCGCGGCCGCCACCAGCTGCTACTCGTCGACGGGGAGCAGACTGTTCGGCCGCACGACCTCGCGCCGGCGACTCTCGAGCAGGAGCTTCGGGATGCCAAGAACTCGCACCGCCACTTCCGACTGACCACGCAGATGCGGGTGCGCGCCGGTGCGGACTACGTCGAGTACATCCGTGCGCTTCTGCGCGGCGAGCGTCCGCAACGCCCCGATCTCGGCGACTACGACCTACGCTTCTTCGACGACCTCGGCGAGATGCGTCGCGCGATACGAGCTCGCGACCGCGAGATCGGGCTGTCACGCCTTGTCGCCGGATATGCGTGGGACTGGGTGTCGCGCCGCGATCCCTCGGCGTTCGACATCGAGATCGACGGCGAGCGTATGCGCTGGAACAGCACCGATAAGGACTGGATCAACGCTCCCGGATCACCGGAGGAGGTCGGCTCTATCCACACCGTGCAGGGCTACGACCTGAACTACGCCGGCGTGATCATCGGTCCGGATCTGCGTCTTTCGTCGCCTGAGGTGATCGTCGCGGATCGCGAGGCGTACCGCGACAAGAAGGGCAAGGAGAACACCGGGCATCTGAGGGACGCCTTCGGCGACGACGACCTGCTCGTGTTCATCCGGAACATCTACGGGGTGCTGCTGACGCGAGGGATGCTGGGGACGTATGTGTATGTGTGCGACGCAGGATTGCGGGAGCGGCTTCAAGGCTGGCTCGAGTAAGGGTTCTCGGCCACTGCTTCTTATGCCAGAGTGTCGCCATGTGGGACACGTTCCTTCCCGATCTGTTGATCGCGTTCATCGGCGCCATCTTCACCGTGGCCATCGCGTACGCCACGTACAAGTTGAATGCGGCCCAAGAAGAAGCGAGAGCGCTCAATTCCTTGATCGCTGAACTGCATCGTCAACGTGCACTCAGACCTAGCGACGAGCAGCCCATCCGAGGGGCGGCCAGCTCAGACGACTATGACCGTGTGAATCAAAGCGTTCTCAGCATGCGCTCCGAGATTCGGGCAGCGCGAGACCGGGTCGGGCAACGGGAGTCTATTCAGCTTCCGCTGTCGGAGATGAGACGCGCCTGCAACACATACCTCAGGCGCAGTGCTGCGCAGCCGGAGCTATACGCGCGATTTGTCGGCGACCTTCGCAGAGAACTCGACCGTCAGGTCGAAAAACTCGCGGCTGCGAGGAAAGGCGTGAATCACCTCGTTCCGGGCGAGGGCGCCGGGTACTGATTTGCGTTGCCGTCATTTCCGATACTCGCCCGATCCCATGTTCGTGCGGGCCAGCGTCCTGGTGTCACGCCTCACCACGCGCTGCTCAGCGACGAAGCGCACCACAGTCCCAACCACCGCAATCACCAGCGCCACGACAACCGGCAGCACCTCCACCCCGAGCGCCATCGGGAATGCGGGGGTCGCGCTCGCCTGCGAGAAACCACATTCCGCGTGAGGCATCACGGCACCACGCATGTCCCATGCCGAATGTGGTTTCTCACGGTCGCGACGCAGTCAGCGCATGCGTGAAAGCTGCCACGGCGGCAGCACACCACTCGGCCCGCGCACGACCGTGCGCTGCGCGCCGAGCCCGGTGATGCTCGCCTCCATCACGTCACCGTCACGCAGGAACCGCTTCCAATGCGAGCCGTTGCCCGCCGGCGATCCCGTGATCAGCAGGTCGCCCGGTCGCAGAATCGCCACCGACGACGCGTACGAGATGAGGCTCGGGATGTCGAAGAGCAGATCATCCGTCGTCGCATCCTGCATGACCTCACCATTCAGCGTCAGACGGATTCCCAACGCCGTCGGATCCGCCACGAAACGGGCGGGAACGAGGTAGGGACCTGTCGGGAAGAACGTCGGCTGATTCTTAGCGCGGAACCAATCCGTGCCGATCAGCGCCATGTCGTTGCGTGGCACGAGCGTCCGCGACGTGATGTCGTTCACGATCGTGTACCCGGCCACGTAGTCGAATGCGTCTTCGGGAGCCACCCTGTGTGCGGTGCGGCCGATCACCACGCCGAGCTCGAGCTCCCAGTCGACCTGCTCACCGACATCCGGAAGCTGCACGTCGTCGTAGGCGCCCGACACCGCCGATGGGATGCCGGTCCACACGTACGGGTCGCCGGACCGCCGACGCTCATCGTTCTCGACCGCCGCCTCGGCCCAGAGCTCGCCGTCCGTCGCGTCGGAGCGCCCCAGACGATGCGCGACGCTCATCTGCAGAATGTGCTCGCGATAGTTCGCCCCGGCGGCGAGGATCGGCCCCACCGGCTGCACCGGGGGGAGAGTGCGCACTGCGTCGAGCGGGCGACCCTCGAGACCGGCGAGCGCAGCCGCATCCGCCGCCACGGCGGCGATCACGTCGAGGGCGGCATCCCACTCAGCGAACAGGTCACCGGTCTGGCGGATGCCGGGCAGCACCGCCCTGACGTCGTAGACGCGATCCGCGACGACGAACCCCGGGAACGCGCCGCCGTCGGCCTCGAACGTGCCGAACGCGAAGCCATCGCTCACCTGGTCAGTGGGCGCAGTCGTCATGGGAAGTCCTTCCTTCAGAGATGGGCGACAGTGCCCACACACTCCACCATCGACGGGGAGCGCTCCTCAGAGGAAGGCGCTTTCGGTCATGACGATCATCGGATTTCGCGATGACCCGACCCGTGCCTGGCCCCGCGTCACCTGACCGTCACGCGGCGGCGAGACCCTCCAGCGCCAGATCGAACGACGCACGCATCGACGCCGCGTCGAACGATCCCTCCTGAAACAGGAGTCGGAAATAGATCGGCGCATAGATCCGCTCGGCCAGCTCATCCGCCGTCCGATCGCCGCGCATCGCGCCTTCCTCGATCGCACGTTCGATCAGCACCTTGACCGCCTCGCGACGCGGCCGCCAGAAGTGTTTCTTGAACTCCTCGAGGGTGGCAGGGTCGTACTGGCATTCGGCGATCAGCTGCGCCATGAGCCGGCCCTCGTACCCCGCATACACGGCGGCGAGCGATGTCAGGTGCTCGCGCAGCGCGTCGATCGCCGGAAGGTCGTCGCGCACCGGGGTCGCGAGAATGTGGTTCTCGAGGAAGGTGTCGATGATCACCGCGGCCTTGTTCGGCCACCAGCGGTAGATCGTCGTCTTGCTCACCCCGGCCTCGCGCGCGATCCGTTCGATGGACAGCTGCTGGATCGACATCGATTCCGGTTCGCGCTCATCGAGCAGCTTCATGATGGACTGCAGGATCGCCTGCCGGCTGTGCTCACTCCGGATCGCCATGGACCGGCCCCTTTCAGAGAAGACTCATCCGATACGATACGTCCACTTGATTCCTTCTCCTTCAGCGACGGCCCGGTTGGGCAGCCTTCTCTCGCGCGAACTCGGCGTACTCCGCGAGCAGGCCCGCATCGTCGACACTCCCCAGGTCTGCGACGTCCGCAAGGGCGGCGCCCTGCAGCAGACGCTTCACGGGCACCTCGAGCTTCTTTCCCGTGCGCGTGTGGGGGATGCCGCGCATGACGACGATCTCGTCGGGCAGATACCGGGGCGAGAGCTGCTTGCGGATCGCCGCGACGACGGCATCCTTGACCGCCTGCTCATCAGCGCCCGCGCGCAGCGTGAGGAACAACGGCATGTAATAGCCCTCGTCACCGATCTCGGCTCCGATGACCATCGCCTCGGCGACCTCGGGCAGCGCCTCGACCACCGCATAGATGTCGGCAGACCCGAGCCGGATGCCGTTGCGATTGAGCGTGGAGTCGGAGCGCCCGAGAATGCGGATGCCGCGTTCGGAGAACTCGATGAAGTCACCGTGTCGCCAGACGCCCGGGTAGTGGTCGAAGTAGCTGGCGCGATATCGCGCACCGTCGTCATCGCCCCACAGCCGCAGCGGCATGGACGGAATCGACTCGGTGACGACCAGCTCGCCCGTACCGGTCGCCGGCCGACCTTCGGCATCCCACGACTCGACCTTCACCCCCAGCGCGGGCGCCTGGATGTATCCCACTCGCACTGGCTCGGTGGGCGCGCCGCCGACGAAGCATCCGACGATGTCGGTGCCGCCGCTCATCGAGACGAGCCACACATCGCCGACGCCGCGATACACCCAGCGGAAGCCGTCGGACGACAGCGGCGAGCCTGTCACCTGGATCTCGCGCAGTGCCGACAGATCGTGATCGCGCCCGGGCGACAGACCCTCCTTCGCGCACGCATGCACGAATCCCGCGCCGACGCCGATGACCGCGGCACGCGTCTGCGCCGCGACCTGCCACACTCGATCGATCGACGGGAAGGTGGGGTTGCCGTCCACGAGGACGGCGACCGCCCCCGCCCCGATGGCACTCGCGAGCGTGTTCCAGACGACCCAGCTGGTCGAGGCCACTCCGAAGTAACGATCGCCCTCACGCACGTCGCCGCCCAGGATCAGGAGCTTGAGCTCCTCGAGCAGCGCGCCGCCGTGACCATGCACGATGCCCTTCGGGATGCCGGTGGTGCCCGACGAGAACAGCACCCAGAGCGGGTCGCTGAACTCGACCTCGAGGTACACCGGCTCGACGCCGTCACGCACCACGTCAGCCCACATCGCACCCGGCGCGCCCACATCGGGGATCGGGACGGTGGGTGCGCTCTCGCCGACCCACACCACCTGCTCGAGGGTCGGAAGTCCTGCCACGACCTCGGCGATCTCGCCGCCGCGGTCGCGGTCGACCCCGCCGAGACGGTAGCCGGGCGCCGCGATCAGCACCTTCGGCTCGAGCTGCGCGAACCGAGACACGATTGCTCCCGAACCGAACTCCGGCGAGCAGACGGCCCAGACCGCGCCGATCGACGCGGTCGCGAGCAGGCCGATCACCGCTGCGGGGATGTTCGGCAGCACCGCCACCACTCGATCGCCAGGGCCGACGCCGAGCGAGCGCAGGTGCGCGGCGAGCGCGCCGACGCGCCCGCGGAGCTCGTCGAACGAGATCTCCTCGGTCGAGCCGTCTTCTGCGACGGCGATCAGCGCCTGCCCGTCTCGTCCGTCGAGCAGGTGCCGAGCGAAGTTCAGGGTGCGCCCGGGGAACCAGCGTGTGTCGGGCATCGGTCGCCCATCGCACACCTCCCCGGCGGATCCGCCCATCCGCACCCCGGCGAAGTCGGCGAACTCCGACCAGAACAACTCCGGCTGCGAGACGCTCCACTCCCACAGTGCCCGGTATCCCTCGCCGACGGCGATGCCGCGGCCACGCAGGAACGCGGCGAACCGCTCGGTGCCGCTGCGCTCTGCCTCAGACGGATCAGGGCGCCAGATGATCTCGCCCTCCGCGGCGGACGGGTCGACGATCACGCCGGTTCCACCGCTTTCGCCTCCGTGCGCGCCAGGGCGATCTCGCTCGGAGCGATCGGGTCGGTGCCGACCAGCACGAACAGCATCCGTGCCGTGCGGTCGGTGCGGTTCGACCAGGCGTGCGCGGTCGCACGCTGCACGGCGACGTCTCCAGCGCGCATGGTGACCTCGCCCTCGTCGACGAGCAGCGTGATCTCGCCTTCGAGCACGACGGCGTAGTCGATCGACTCCGTCCGGTGGAACCAGAAGTGCTTGCCGGCGCTGTGCTCCTCACCGGCCTCGCGCTCCTCGTGCGCCCCGATCTCGTCGAACACGGCGTCGCCGGCGTTCTTCGGGTACACGGCATCCGGCGGGAAGTCCGCGATGCGCACGACCGTCTCGCCCACCGCGGGAAAGTCGATCTGAGCGCCGGCAGGCGCCGGGTCGACGTCGGTCACGTGATCGACCGCACCGGCGGGGGTGAACCAGGCGACGGTCGCCCCGAATCCCGGGATGCTGTCGGAGCTGAAACTGTTCGGCGCATCGGCATCGTCGAACAGGATCACCGCGCGACCCTGATCATCGTGGCCGGTGACGACCCGGCGGACGGGCTTGCGCGCCACGGTCAGGCCTCCTCGAAGGGGTAGGGCTGCGGGGTCGGCCACCAGGCGGGCGACTCCTTCTCGGCCGCGATGCGGTTGCGCATCGTGCCGACGCCTTCGAGCTCGAGCTCGAGCACGTCACCCGGCTGCAGGAAGCGACCGAGCTCGACCCCCGCCCCGAACGCCATGGTGCCCGAACCGATCAGGTCGCCGGGCTGGATGCCGTTGAGCTGCGAGGCGTACGCGACGGTCTCTTCCGGCGTCCAGATGAAGTCCTCCACTCGCGTGTCCGACCACACCTCGCCGTTCACGCGCACCTGACCGGTGAGTCCGATGATCGAGGGGATCTCGTCCAGCGTCGTGATCCACGGCCCGATCCCGTACGCGAAGTCCTTGGAGTGCTGCGCGCCCATGCCGATCGGCGACTCCAGCTTCTGCACGTCGCGCAGGCTCCAGTCGTTGAAGATCGTGATGCCGAAGACGTGCTGCCAGGCGTCCTCGGGCGCAAGGTTTCGGCCCGACCGGCCGATGACGTATCCGATCTCCAGCTCGTAGTCGAGCTGCTCCGTGAAGCTGGGGAACGGGATGGTCTCGTCATGGCCGAAGATCGTCGATGTGGTGCCCTTGAAATAGCCGGGCCGTTCGTAGACCTCGCGAGCAGGCAACGACTTCATCACGTTGCCGAAGAAGTTCTTGATGTGCCCGTTGAACGTCAGCGAGTCGCGGATCACGGGCGGCTTGAGCGCCGCGGTCCACGTGACCTCGTCGATCGCGAGGGAGGCGTCGTCTCCGACGTCGAGAGCGTGGTGAGCGGCGTCGAGGAAGAAGTCACCGAGCGAGATGCCCTCAGTCAGATCGCCGAACGTGGCACCCGCGAGGCGCCGCGCGGCGTCGACGGTCGCGCCGCCGCGCTGCAGGCGCAGTGCGTGCGCCTTGCGCAGATCGATGACGCGTCCGGCTTCGGGCTGTGCGGCGACGACGCGGGTCTCACGGCCGTCCGGGCCGTCGACGACGATGCGTCCAAGTTTCATGGTGGACCTCCTTCGGTTCACTGCTTCCCTCAAGAATACGATACGAACAGTATCGAATGTCAAGACGGAGGATGCCGACGTGTCGCGCGACCGGGTCGCGTCACATGGTCGCGCTCGCCCCACCGTCCACGGAGATGTCGATCCCGGTCACCCAGGCGGACTCGTCGGAGGCCAGGTACAGCCCGGCATACGCGACGGCGATGGGCTCGCCGGGCCGCCCGTCGATCGTGCGTGACACGATCGACGCCACCGGAGCATCCGATCCGAGCTCGCGATACATCGCCTGTATCGGGGGAGTTCCGATGACGCCAGGGCTCACCGAGTTGACGCGGATGCCGACGGCGATCCCCTCGGCGGCGAGCTGACGCGTCATGGCGACCACCGCACCCTTCGCCGCGGCGTGCGCGGCCTGAGGCAGCGTGCGCACCCCCTGATGGGCCGCCCCGGAGCCGATGTTGACGACCGCCCCGCCCGTGCGCGCCAGATGCGGCCAGGCGATCTGCGTGGCGTGCCAGACGATGTCGAGCTCGTTGCGGATGGTGAACGCATAGTCTTCGGGAGGCTGGGTGGCGAAGGGCGCGAAACGCGGGGCGCTGGCGTTGTTGTACAGCACGTCGATGCGGCCGTATCGCTGCGCCGCCGCGTCGATCCAGCGCTGAACCTCGACGCGATCGGCGAGATCGAATGCCGCGACGTCGATCTCGCCGCCCTGCTCCTCGACCAGTCGCGCCGTCTCCGCGGCATCCGCAGCGTCCAGCGTGCAGCCGACGACCGTCGCCCCCTCGCGCGCGAAGAGCTGCGCGGTCACGCGTCCCATCCCACTGCCGACTCCGGTCAGCAGCACCACCTTGCCTGCCAGGCGACCTTCGGTCATCGTCGTCTCCCTTCGCTGATCAGCGAAGTCAGCACACCACGGGCGTCGGCGTTCACGGCCGGAGTGTGCCGTGGATGCACACCCTCGTGCAGGCGCGGCACATTCCGCACGCGCGCGGAGCGGGCCGGGCTAGAACGGAGCACACCCGACCCCCACTCAAGGAAGAGACGAGGAACCATGTCCATCGACACGTCCACCCATCGGCCCACGCCTCCTGGCGTGACTCGCGCAGAACTGGATCAGGCCATCGCCGCGTTCGCGGCCGCGATCGGCGACGGGAAGGTGAGCACCGAGGAGGCGGTGCTGCAGGACTTCCAAGACCCGTTCCAGGTGCCCGGCACCGCGACGACCCTCCCCTCGGCCGTCGTCAGCCCGCGCAGCACCGAGGATGTTCAGGCCGTCGTCCGCATCGCGAACCAGTACCGCGTTCCGCTCTGGCCGATCGCCCGCGGCAAGAACAACGGCTATGGCGGCGCGGCACCCTGGGTGCCGGGGGCCGTGATGGTGTCGTTCAAGGAGATGACGAAGGTCGAAATCGATCCCGAACTCGGCTATGCGATGGTCGAACCCGGCGTCAGCTGGTTCGACCTGCACGACGCGATCGAGGCGGGAGGGCACGACCTCGCGGCATCCATCGTCGACATCGGCTGGGGCGGGGTCGTCTCGAACACCCTCGAGCACGGTCTGACGTACATGCCCAACTCGATCGATCAGGCTGCGCACTGCGGCTTCGAGGTCGTCCTGCCGAACGGCGAGCTGTACCGCACGGGTTCCGGCGGTATGGACGACAATCCGACCTGGCCGCTGTACAAGCGCGGCCTCGGGCCGACCACCACCGAGCTGTTCATGCAGTCGAACTTCGGCATCGTCACGAAGATGGGCTACTGGCTGATGCCGAAGCCCGAGGTCTACATGCCGCTGTGGCTGCAGCTGTGGGATGACGCTCAGATGCCGGCGGTGGTCGATGCGCTGCGCTCCCTGATGCTCGACGGCACGATCGACATGCGCCCGCAGCTGTCGAACACCCTGTGCATGGCGTCGATGCTCAGCGCACGCTCGGACTGGTACGACGGCGACGGCCAGATTCCCGAAGAGGTCATCGATCGCATCGCGAAGGAGCTCGGTCTCGGCCGATGGATGATGCGGTTCGCCCTGTACGGCGATGAGGCGGTCGTGGATCACAACTTCGCGAAGCTCAAGAAGCGGTTCGAGTCGATTCCGTCTGTGTCGGTGTTCGGGGAGAAGCACGGCGCTGATGCGTGGGAGACGCTGCCGAACCCGCACGAACGTGTGCAGATCGGCGTGCCCAGCCTCGATCTGTACAAGATGGCCGGCTGGTCAGGAGGCGATGAGGGCGGTCACGTCGACTTCTCGCCCGTGATTCCGCTGACTGCGTCGCACGCGCGCAAGGCGCAGGAACTGTTCCGGTCGCTGTGCCACGAAGCGGGGCTGGACTACCTCGGCGGGATGCTGCCGATCAACGCGCGATCGACGACCTTCATCAACGTCATCCCGTTCGACACCAAGAACCCCGACCAGGTGCACCGCGCGTACGAGCACGCCAAGCACATGGTCGAAGTGGCCGGCAAGATGGGCTACGGCGAATACCGTGCGCACCCGTACTTCGCCGACGTCGCGATGGAGCAGTTCGGGTTCAACGACCACGCGCAGCTGCGCCTGAACGAGACGCTGAAGGACACCCTCGATCCGAACGGGATCATCGCCCCCGGCAAGTCGGGCATCTGGGGTTCTCGGCTGCGTGCGGAGGGCTATCCGCAGCGGTGAATCTTCGCGACAACTGACTGCGCCCGGGGCTGTGCCCGGGGCGCAGTCTTGCGGCGACGCAGGCGTTCAGCCGGCGGCGCGCATCTGGCCGGGCGACTGCCCCCATGCGCGACGGAAGGCGCGCGCGAAGCTCGCCGGATCGCGGTAGCCCCATCGCGAAGCGACCTCCGAGACCGGGCGGTCGGTGCTGCGCAGTTCCTCGGCGGCCGATTCCAACCGCTGCTGCCGGATCCAGGCCGATACGCCGCCGGCGGCTGCGAACTGCTTGTGCACGTGCCGGGTCGACACGTGGTGCGCCCCGGCGATGCGCGACGGACCGAGATCGGCGTCGCTCAGGTGCTCGAGCGCGTAGCGCCGCATCCGGGCGGCAAGGGCATCGGATGCCGCGGCCGCATCGTCGCCACGCCGGAACAGGTTCAGCACGACCGGCAACAGCATGTCGGCGACCGCGTCGCCGTCGCGGCCGGTCAGTCCGGGCCCCTCGGCCATCATCTCGGCACCAGAGAACAGCGGAACGGCCAGCCGAACCACGGGATCGCGACCGCCGTGCACACGCTCTGCGGCACGCGCGGCAATCGCGTCAGCGCGGCCACCCAGCACCCAGCGCGGGAAGCTCAGCACCATCACGTCGAAGCCGACCGGCGCCTCGAACGACGAGGGCCGCGAGGTGTCCTGCACCGCCAGATCACCGGCACGCAGTTCGCACGACCGCCCGTCCTGCTCGACGATGCAGCATCCGCGGCGCACCAGGTACAGCAGGATGCTCTCGGGGTCGGCCGACGCGATCATGCCGCGCTTGCGCGCGACGCGATGCGGCGGGCCGCTGATCGACCGCACCAGGAGAGGCCCCACCGCCCCTCCCGCCAGCCGGGCATCGAACGTCGCCGAGCCGAAGGACTCGACGCGCATCGGGAAGTAGTGCTCCGCGATTCCGGCTGCCCAGTACTCGGTCCGCTCCGTCGGCGACACCGCTCTGGTGTCGAGTATCATCGACATCGTCGAGTCCCTTCGACTGCCAACACGCAACGCGAGTGTCGGGGCGGGCCGCGCGGCGACCCGCCCCCGCGCGTCAGTTCGCGCTCTGCGGCCCGTTCGCCGGGTTCGTGAAGAACTCGGCGGTCTGCTCGTCGGTGAAGTACACCCCGTCCGGAGCGAGGTCGGTGCCGTCGCTCTCGGACCAGGAGTCATCGACGACCTCGGCGAGGTTGTCGTCATTCACGACGTACGGCGCCCACACGACGTGGTTCAGCTTGGGCCCCGCCCCCGCGAGCACCTTCACGCCGACCTGCGCGGCCATCTTCGCCATCGCGATCGGAGGGGTCGCCGTGCCGAAGTACGGGTAGTCGGGGTTGGCTGCGGCATACGCGGCCATGCCCTGCGACGCACCGACGTCCTGGATCGGCGGCACCGGCTGCCCTGCCTGGGCGAACGCATCGCGGATCGCCCAGCCCATCGTGCCGGCCTGGATGACGGCATCCACCCCCGCCGGGTTCGAGGCGAGGTACTGCACGACGGCCTGCTGCGCGAGCGGCGGCTGGAAGAGCCCCTGCACCGAGCCGACGACGTCGATCTCGGGGCATTCGGCGAGCGCGTAGTCGCGACCGGCGTCCCAGAAGGCCTGGTTCGGGATGCCGGGCACTCCGGTCACCTCGAGCACCGATCCGGAGCCGCCGATAGACTCGAACACGCCCGATGCCGTGGTCATCGACTGCAGCACGGCGTTGTACGTCACCGAGATCGCGTTGGGGCTGTCGATCGGCACGACGACCGAGACGACTGGGATGCCGGCGTCGTGGGCCTCGTCGACGAGATCGATCGCGGGCTCCGGCGCGGCCGGGTTGAAGAAGATGATGTCGGGCTTGAGCGAGATCGCCTGGCCGAACTGCTGGAGCTGCCCGGGCACGTCGGTCGGATCATTGGGCGCGACGTTCAGGATCACGTCGACACCGGCGTCCTCCAGCGCCTTCGCGAGGGTCTCCTGGTACACGGCGATGAACGGGGCCGCGGGCGCCTGCCCCACGATCGCGGCCGTGAAGCCGTCGGTTTTCTCGGACTTCCAGTCGGCCCATGCCGACTTCTGGAGTTCGAACGGGTAGCCGTTGTATCCGTCCTTGATCTCGGCGGAGAGGTCGTCGAGCAGGCCGTCGGGGTCGTTCGCACCGACCTGCGGCACGGCACCGCAGCTGCCGGCGGCGGGACTCGCGCCGTTCCCGGCGTTCTGGTCGCCGCCGGCCGGGGCCGAGCATCCTGCGAGGGTCAGCACTCCGAGAGCGACGAAGGCCACAGCGGTGGCTGCGTAGCGGCGGAAGCGAGTGGGCTTCACCATTTTTCAAGCTCCTCATCGGGTAAGCGCATCGTTGCGCAGGGCCAGACTAGACACATTCGATACGGTTCGTCTAGTTTTGAATGTGACACGCGATGCTGCGTGCCCCACGCTCACCGAGGAGATCCGAGATGTCCCATACCCGCGACGGCCTTCATCTGGCCGACGTGAGCAAGAGATTCGGGGCCACCCGCGCCCTTGTCGAGGCCAGGCTCGACGTGGCACCCGGCGAGATCCATACGCTTCTCGGCGAGAACGGCTCCGGAAAATCCACCCTCGTCAAGATCATCGGAGGGGCGCACCGTCCCGACAGCGGCGTGTTCACGTTGGACGGCACCGAGCTCGCCCTGGCGAGCCCGCGGGGCGCCGCCCGCCACGGGATCGCGGTGGTGTTCCAGGAAGTGCTGACCGCCGCCAGCCAGTCGGTCCTGCAGAACATCTGGCTCGGCTCCGACGGGGTCTTCCGCCGACGTCGCAGCGCCGCCGCGCAGCGCCGAATCGCTGCAGAGACCCTCGGCAGGCTCGTCGACGGCATCGATCTCGATATGCCCGCAGGCCTGCTCTCGCTGTCCGAGCGCCAGGCGGTCTGCATCACGCGCGCACTCGTGCGCGCCCCCCGGGTGCTGGTTCTCGACGAATCGACCGCGGCTCTGGATGTTCTCACCCGCGACCGACTGTTCACCGAGATGCGCCGCCTCGCCGACGAAGGTGTCAGCATCCTGTTCATCTCGCACCGGATGGACGAAGTCCTCGAGGTGTCCGACCGCGTGAGCGTGCTGCGCTCGGGTCGCACGGTGTCGACGGTGAACCGCGAAGAAGTCAGCGTCGAGCGCCTCGTCGCCGACATGACCGGCACGTCGGGACAGTTCGAGCGCACGGATCGGCACCGCCAGCTCGGCGACGTCACGCTGCGCACCGAGGGTGTTCGGCTGTCGACGCACTCCGCACCCATCGACTTCGCCCTGCGCGCCGGCGAGCTCGTCGGCGTGGCCGGACTCGAGGGCCACGGTCAGGACGCGTTCCTGAAGCGCCTCGCCGGCGTCACCGCAGGCGATGGCACCGTGACACGCGTACTCAGCCCCGACATCGACGTGAGGTCGGGCAACGGCGCGAAGCTGGGTGTCGCCTACCTGCCCCGTGAGCGCCGCGGGGAATCGCTGTTCGAGCCGATGTCGATCGTCGAGAACTTCGCCCTGGCGACATTCGCTCAGGACCGCCGGGGTGCGCTGCTGAGCGCCCGACGGATGTCGGCGCGCTTCGCGGAATTCGTGCGCTCCATGAGCATCCGGCTGGGGTCGACGAGAGACCCGATCTCGAGCCTGTCCGGCGGCAGTCAGCAGAAGGTGATGCTGGCACGCTGGCTCGCCACCGACCCGAAGGTGCTGCTGCTGAACGATCCCACCCGCGGAGTCGACATCATGACCAAACGCGAGATCTACGCGACTCTGGAAAGGCTCTGCGCCGACGGGATGAGCGTCGTCATGCTCTCGAGCGAGGTCGACGAGCTCGTCGAGCTCGTCGACCGCGTCATCGTGTTCCGCGACCAGGAGCTGTTCGCCGAGATCCCCCGTGCGGACCTCACCACCGAGACCGTCGTCGCCGCGTACTTCGGCCAGCGGATGGGGATGGCGGCATGAGCGGGATGCTGCGGATGCTGCAGCGGCACTCCTGGGCGTTCGCGGGAGTGCTCGCGGTCATCCTGCTCGCGGTGAATCTCGCGGTGAGCCCCGCCTTCCTCGCACCTGATCGACTGCCGGCGACGCTCGCGACGCTCGCACCCTTCGTGCTGGTCGGCTTCGCGTCGACTCCGGCGATCCTGTCCGGCGGCATCGATATCTCGGTCGGCCCCCTCGCCACCTTCGTGAATTGCCTGTTCGTCGCCGTGCTGCTTCCTGCAGGCCTCGGGGACTGGTACACCGCCATACCTCTGCTGCTGATCAGCTCTGCTCTGATCGGCACGGCGACCGGTCTGCTGGTGACGGTGGTGCGGCTGCATCCGGTGGTCGCATCGACCGGCATGCTGTTCATCCTGATCGGCCTGTCGATCACGATCTCGAAGAACCCCGTCTCGGCGAGCGCGAACTGGTCGACGTCGCTCGCCCGATCCGTCGGATGGGTGCCTGGAGCAGCCATCACGATCGGCATCGTCGCGGTCGCCTGGTTCCTGCTGCGACGCACGTCGTACGTCAGCAACCTCCTCGCCACCGGCGAGAGCGACATCTCCGCGTACGGCTCTGGTGTGAACATCACCCTCGTGCGCACCCTCGCATACACGCTCGGCGGTCTGTTCGCAGGCGTCGGCGGCGTCGCCCTGTCGGCGCTGCTGCAGTCGTCGCAGTCATCGCTCGCCAGCACCTACGCGCTTCTCGGACTCGCCGCCGCCGTCCTGGGCGGCACGGCACTGGGCGGTGGCAAGGGCGGGCTGCTCGGCACCTTCTTCGGCGCCCTGGTGCTCTTCCTGATGCAGCAACTGCTGACCGCGACGGGCGTACAGCCCAGCCTGGTGCAGTTCACCTTCGGATTCGTCCTCGTCCTCGGCGTCGTGCTCGGCGCCACCATCCTCAGCCCGCGCCGCACAGGGAGTCTGGCATGACCGACACGCTCACCGACGTCACCCGCTCGCTCACGCAGCCACCGCCTCCGCCGTCGAGTGGGATGCGGTTCCGCCGCTGGGCTGTCGAGACGCCGCTCATCCAGCTGGTGATCCTCATCGCGCTCGTCGCCGTGCTCGTCACCCTCATCCCGGCGTTCATCGCGCGGCCGCAGGCGGGCCTGGCGGTGCTCACGCTCGCGGCTCTGCTGGCCCTCGCCGCGATGGGTCAGACGCTCGTCGTGATCCTCGGCGGCCTCGACCTCGCGATCGCCGGGTACGTGACGTTCGGGGCGATGATCGCGTCCAACGCGACGAGCCGTCTGGGCTGGCCGGTGCCCGTCGCGCTGCTCGTCGTGCTGGTTGTCTGCGCGGGCGTCGGCGGCGGGGTCGGGTGGCTGTGCCATCGGTTCCGCATCGAACCCCTCGTGATCACGCTGGGCGTCGGCACCATGCTCACCGGCGGATCGATGTTCATCGCGAACGGCGACTACAACGGACAGCCGCCGCAGGAGCTGCGCTCGCTCGCACAGCTCAACGGCACCACCTTCGGGCTCCCGGTACCGCCGGTCATCCTGATCGTGCTGATCCTGGGTGTGCTGCTGTGGGTGTTCCTGGCGAAGACGCCGGCCGGACGACGGCTGTACGCCACGGGCGTGAACCCCCGCGCCGCGCGCCTCACCCGCATCAACACCACTCTCGTGTGGTCTGCCGTGTTCGCGGCATCCGGGGCGCTGGCGGGAACCGCGGGCATGTTCATCGCCGCCTTCGGCGCCGGCTGGTCGCAGTCCATCGGCGACCCATACCTGTTCTCGGGTCTCGCCGCCGTGCTCGTCGGCGGCACCACCTTCGGATCGGTGCGCGGCGGCTTCACCCGCACCGCGATCGGCGCGATGATCCTCACTGTGCTGTCGACCATCATCGTGAGCCAGGGGCTCACCGAGGCGCAGACCCGGATCGTGTACGGCCTGATCATCCTCGGGGTCGTCGCCCTGTACGGGCGCGACCGGCACGTGCGCGACCGGTTCTGAAGCACACACGAGAAAGGCGGGTCGACCATCGCTGGTCGACCCGCCTTTCTGGTGCGCAGCGACGGATTCAGGTGACGAGCCGGCCGACGAACACGGCGGACGCCTCGGTGTTGGTGAACCGCTCTTCGTCGGGCGCGAGACGATCGAGATAGTGCTCACTGGAGAACTCCTCCTCGAGCGCCGCGATCGATCGGAAGGTGATGGATCCCACCCCGTTGTAGTTCGTGCGAGCGAACCGGGTGGGCGCTGGAACCGATGCCGGGGTGTTCTCGAGTCGCAGCAGACGATCCTTCGCGCCCGCGCCCGAGAGAGCGAGCCCGGCGTGGATCTCGGTCCAGTGCTGCGCGAACTCATCGAAGCGCAGGCCCCGTCGCGCCACCGGAAGCGTGATCACGGTGATCGCCTCGGCGGCACTCGCGTCGGCTCCAGCGGACTCGCCGTCGCGCTCCCAGGCCAGCACCGGAGCACCGCCCACGGCTGCGGGTCGCCCGGCGAGCAGCTCGAGGCGCGGCGGCATCCACTCGTCGTCGAACTGCCGCGAGACCACCCAGTTCGCCGCGTCGTTCTTGCGTTCCCACCAGGTCTCGAGCACCGCGTCGTAGGGCGCCGACGTCGCACCCCGCACAGCCGCGACGCCGGGCAGCGCGATGTGGATCGCGCTGCGCGACAGGCCCTCCGCAGCCAGCGGCCGGGCGCGCTCGAGCGCGAGCCATGCCGTGGCGAAGTCGTCGAGTCCGAGATCGGGGCGCCTTGTGAACAGCAGCGTCAGCTTGTACGACGGCGCCATCAGTGCGCCTTCGCCGGGCGGGCGCGCGCCGCCTTGTCGGCGATCGTCATCAGGGTGCGATTGCCGGCGGCCCAGATGAACGCGTCCTGCAGGATGTTCGAACGGCGGCTGCTCTCGTGCTCCTTGCCCATCTCAGGGTTCTTGTGGCACGCCACCGGCACCTGCAGGATGAGGCGCCGCATGCAGGAGTTGGCGTGGTCGCACCACACGATCTCGGACTCGCGGCCCTCAAGCACCTTGTTCGGGTAGTCGGGATCGGCCAGCAGCTGTCGCGCGAGCATCGTGGCGTCGACGGTGCCGTCAGTGATCGCCGCTGCAGCCTGCGCGGGTGCGGGTGTACTGCTCAGCATGAGGACGACCTCCGGTCCGAGCGCCTCACGGAAGATCTGCGGCTCGCCCTCGCGGAGCATCTTGCCCGACTCGCTCGTGACGTTGTCGCCCATGGACTCGTAGTTGCCGTCGGTGAGCACGACGAAGTCGAGGCCGGCCTTCGCGATCTCGGCGGTGACCGCCGCGAACCCCTCCGGCCCCTGCCCACCGGGGACGTGATCGTTCGCGCTCAGCCGCAGGCCGAGGGCGATGTCGGGTCCGACCTCCTGCCGCACCGCGGCGACGACGTCCTTCAGCGCGCGGGCGCGGTTCTCGACCGAGCCGCCGTACTCGTCGGTGCGGAAGTTCGACAGCGGCGAGAGGAACGACGAGTAGAAGTAGCACATGTGGGCGGCGATCTCGATGCCGTCGAAGCCTGCGGCCTTGGCGCGTCGAGCCGAATCGACGACGGCCTGCTCGAGTTCCTTGATCTCCGAGACCGTGGCCTCGTGCGGTTCGGGAAGCACCCGCCCGCCCGGGATGTACACGTTGTCGGGCAGGCCGTGCGCGCCCATGTCGACGTGACGCGGCGACGCGGAAGTGATCCAGTGCCCATCCCGCGGCACGCCCATCCGCCCGAAAGCGGGGAACAGCTGCGCGAACACGGCGACGCCGGTGCCGGTCGCGTGCACGGCATCCACCAGGCGCTTGAGGTCGGGGATGAACTCGTCATCGTCGTAGCGGAGGTTGGGCGAGAACGGCGACTCACGGAACGCGCGGGCCGTGGCGACCGACCCGCCGACGAAGATCGCGCCAGCGCCTCCTTCGGCCCTGCGCCGCAGGAACGCGATCGACTGCTCACTCGGCCGGCCGTCTTCGGTCGGCTGCAGCACGGCCATCGGACCGAGGATGATGCGGTTCTTCAGTGTCAGCTTGTTGATCGTGAGCGGGGCGCCGAGCACCTCGGCGGTCGTGGCGGCAGACATGGGACTCCTCATCGAGTGGCGGTGGCAGGAAAGGGATGCACGAGCGCGTGCAGGTCGGAGCCCGGCGGCAGGACGCCGAGATCCGCGCGCATCGCCGTGAGCTGGTCGAGTCCGGCCGGATCGACCGGGCTCATGCCTGCGGTTCGCAGGGCGGCGAGCAGGTCGTCGAGCTCGGGGGTGCCGATCAGGTCGGCGCGGACGACGAGACCCTGACCGGGGAAGGCGGGGAATGCGTCCTGCACGCGGGCGACCCGAGGACGGCCTGCGGCGAGTGCTCGGTCGTCGAGCGGTGGGCCGAGAAGCGTGGCATCCACGGCCCCGGCGATGAGCGCCTCGAACCTCTCGACGACGCCGCCGACCTCGACCCATTCGACGTCGATCCCGGCGGTGCGCAGCATGTGCCGCGCGACCACGGCGAATCCGCTGTCGGGCGCGTCGACCGCGAAGCGCGCGCCCGCGAGGTCGGCGAGGGTGGTGATCTCCGGCGCCGCATGCACGCTCAGCGGAGTGGTGCGTTCGACCTGTCCGACAAGACGGACGTCGACGCCCGCCCGGGTCCATTCGAACAGGTTGTCGATGGCTGTCACGGCCAGGTCGAGGTCGCCGCTGCGCAGCCCGTCGCGCTGCGCCGGACTGCCGGTCGCGCGCACCTCCTCCAGGTGGATGCCGGTGAGCAGGCCGCTTCCTCGGGCGGCGGTCAGTACTGCCGGAGTGATGAAACTCGAGAGGATCAGCATTGCCGGCTCACACCGGGGGTGCGATGAACAGGTGGCGGTTGTCGGAGTCGTTGAACATCTCCTTGGTGATGAACTCGTCCATGTCACCGCCGGTGCCCCACTGGTCGGAGGTCTCCGGCTCCTGCACGTCGTAGATGTGCGGGTGCCAGGTGTCTTCGTCGAGCTCTTCGAGCTCGGTCGTCAACTCCATCGTGTTGCCGTTCGGGTCGACGAAGTAGGTGAAGGTGTTGTCACCCGCCCGGTGCCGGCCGGGACCCCAGATCTTGCGGTATCCGGCGCGGATGACGCGCCCGCTACCGTACATGTACTCGTCGATGCCGCGCATCTCGAAGGAGGCGTGCTGCAGCGACGCGTGCGGGCCTCGCGCGATCGCCATCGAGTGGTGCTGGGTGCTGCAGCGCATGAAGTAGAACAGGTCGCCGACGTGCGGGTGGTTGAGGGTGTCGGAGAGACGGAAGCCGAGGTGCTTCTCGTACCAGGCGCGCATCGCCTCGGGCTGGTTGGAGTTGAGCACGACGTGCGACAGGCGCACCGGGATGGCCTCGCGCTTCTCGATCTTGCGGTGCGTGCGCACGTCGACGTCGGTCGACACTTCGACCGTGCGTCCCTCCAGATCGAAGAAGCGGAAGCCGTAGCCCCCTCCCAGGGTCTGCAGCACGTCGGGCTCGCTGACGAGCTGCACCCCGGCGGTGCCGAGATCCTGCGCGAGCTTGTCAACTGAGGCGCGGTCGGCGGCGCCGAACGCGACGAGATCGAGGCGCTTGTCGTCAGAGCGACGGACACGGGTGACGTACTGCTCGGGCGAGCCCTCGGCTGCGAAGTAGACGACATCGCCGTCGTCGTGCTGCACGGTGAGGCCCCAGTGGTTCTTGTAGAACTCGATCTGCTTCTCGAAGTCGGGAACCGCGATGTCGAAGTGACGGATGTGGGTGATCGGGCTGAAAGTCATGGCGGTCTCCTAGCGGTTGTCGGCGGCGAGGGTCATGGTGCGGGCGATGGAGGGGATCCGAAGCACCAGCCGTTCGAGGTCTTCTGCGGTGTCACCGACACCGAGCACGTAGTGATCCGGACGCATCACGACCGAGGTCGCACCGGCAGCGCCGAGGATCTGATCGATCTTGAGCGGGTCGGTCAGCGTGATCGTCTCCGCGTCAGCATCCAGTGCCGCCTTGACGGCGGTGGGCAGGGCCGAGTGCACCGCACGGTCGGCTGCCACGAGGAAGTGCGCGCCGACCATGTCGTCGAGTCGGATGCCGTCGGCGAGGATCGGCTGAACGCCGAGCTTTCCGGCCCGCTCGTCGTCAGCGCCCTCGTGGAACCCCGGCCCGAGTGCGGGAGAGGTGGGCACGGCAGAGGCGCCGGGATTGTCGCGGATGTACTGGTCGCGCCCCTCGGCGACCTGCGGGTCCAGCGTCTGGACGATCACCGCCTGGTTCGCCGCGGCCTCGACCCAGAACGTGGCGTGCGGCTTGCGCTCGCTTTCGTACGTGTCGAGCAGCTCCGGGTCGGCGACCCCGCGGGCCACGAGGTCGAGCTTCCACACCAGGTTTGCGACGTCGCGGATGCCGGCGCACAGGCCCTGCCCGAACAGCGGAGGCGCCTGGTGGGCGGCGTCGCCGGCGAGGAAGATGCCGCCCACGCGCCACTGCTGAGCGATGCGCCCGCGGAACGTGTAGATGGCCTGACGGTCGGGGGTGAATCGGGCCGCAGGCAGGATGCCGCGGCTGAGCCGTTCGACGGCCGCCGGCGTGACGATCTCCTCAGGATCGTCGCCGGGAACGAGCATGAACTCCATGCGGACGCGGTCGCCGGGCAGGCGCAGCCACAGCGCCGGGCGGCTGTACCGGGCGAGCTGCACCATGTCGGTCTCGTACCCCGGGGCCCCGACCAGCTGACCGTCGACGACGAGCCACTGGGCGTCCTCGCCGTACTTGTCCCCTTCGATCCCGAGCATCCTGCGGATGTCGGAACGTGCGCCATCGGCGGCGATGACCCAGCGCGACCGGAGCACCTGCGGACGGCCGTCGACGTCGAGGGTCGACACCTGCACGCCGTCCGCCGTGTTCGCGATGTCCGTCACGGTGACACCGCAGCGCAGCTCGACACCGGGGGTGTCGGCGATCACCTGTCGCAGCAACCGTTCGATGTCGGGCTGGTGGAAGCTGATGTGGTCGTTCCACCCCTGGTCTCCGAGCCGATCCGTGGACGCGTGCACCAGCACCTCGTCGGCCTCGTTGACGACGTCCACGTGCCGCATCGGTACGGTGACGCGCACGAAGTCGTCGGCGACTCCCAGCGACTGCAGCGTGCGCATCGTCTCGCCGTCGAAGTGCACGGCGCGCGCGGTGGGCCACATCTCGCGGTCGCGCTCCAGACCGATCGCGCTGAGCCCTGCCCGTCCCAGCATGGCCAGGGCAGTGCCTCCTACGGGGCCTCCCCCGATGACGATGACATCAGCATCGATGCTCACAGCCACTCCTTCGTGTACAAGACGTTGCGTATCGAAACGGGCTGATGCAGCACCGCGTCAAGATCGATCCTGCCCGCGCTCCGCTATCCGGGGAAGGCGGACTCCGATATCCCCACCATCCGGATTCCGGATGACCGCGTCGCGGACTCGACGCATCACATCACGCAACCAGAGGTGCTCGGCATCGTGCTCACGGTCGTGATGCCACCAGAACGCATCACGCACCGGGTCGAGATCGAGCGGCGGGATGACCACGCGCAGTCGGGGGTACATGCGAGCCGCCATCCGCGCGAACGGCTCAGGCACGATCCCGACACGGTCCGTGCCGAGAATCAGCGATGGCACGACGAAGAAGTGCGGCGTGGCCGCGACGACCGCCGGGTCGATCCCTCGAAAGCGCAGCTGCTGCCTTGCCGGACTCATCCCCTCTCTGGCGGGAAGCGTCTGCACCCACGGACGGGTGAGCAGCTCGTCGCTTGTCGGATGCTCAGAGACCCCGGCGCCGGCGTCGACGAGGCACGCCCACTGCTCGGGCGCGAAGTCGATGTGCGGCTGCTCCGTCACATACCCGTGCGGCAGGATCGCCCCGTCGATCGTGCGCAGCGTGTCAGGCATGCCGTCGACCAGTCGCCCGTCCGCCGCAGGCAGCTCGATCCTCACGTTCGGCGCCTCGCGCTCGAGGATGCGCGACAGCTCAGGGGCGATCCGTGCCGCCATGTAATCCACGGCCGCGATGGAGAACGTTCGGGTGCTCGTCGTCGGATCGAAGCGGGACTGCAGCCGGAACAGATTCTCCGTCTCGGCCAGCACTTGCGGCAGCGCCGCAAGCAGCCGCTCGCCGAGCGGCGTCAGCACGTGACTGTTGCCCTGCCTCAGCAGAAGTTCGTCCTCATAGTGCGCCCGCAGCCGCGACAGGGCCGTCGACATCGCCGGCTGCGACATGTGCATCCGCTCGGCGGCACGCGTGACGGCGCGCTCTTCGAGCAGCGCACGCAGTGGTCGAAGCAGGTTGTAGTCGATCGCCATCATGAGCCCTTCGCCCGAGTCCGACCGCTGTCGGCCGGACGGCGACTACGCCTTCCAGACCGTCTTCAGATTACAGAACTCGCGCTGCCCGACCGCCGCGAGTTCGCGGCCGAACCCCGATCGCTTGATACCGCCGAACGGGAGCTCCTGATACGAGACGGTCATGCCGTTCACGAAGACGGCGCCGGCGTCGAGGCCGGCGATGAAATACCGCTCTTCGTCGGGGTCGTTCGTCCAGACCGCACTGGAGAGCCCGAAGGTCGTCTGATTCGCGATGCGCAGCGCATCGGCCGCGTCGCGGGCGCGATAGAGCGAGGCGACCGGCCCGAAAGCCTCTTCTTGCACGAGCCGCGCGTCATCGGGCAGGTCGGCGATCACGGTCGGCGCGTAGAACCATCCGGGCAGATCGGGCACGGTGCCCCCGGTGAGGATCGTGGCGCCCGCGGCACGAGCATCCTCGACGAGTTCGAGCAGCTCCTGACGCCCCGACTCCGTCGCCAGCGGGCCGACCTGGGTCTCGGGCAGCAGCGGATCGCCGACCGCGAGCGCTGCCATCTGCGCCGCGAACTCCGCAGCGAACTCGTCGTAGACGGCGTCATGCACGATGAACCGCTTGCCTGCGATGCAGGACTGCCCGTTGTTGTTGATCCGCGCGCGCACCGCCGTCGCCGCGGCAGCCTTCACATCGGCCGACGGCAGCACGATGAACGGATCGGATCCTCCGAGCTCGAGTACGGCCTTCTTCACATGATCGGCGGCGATCTGAGCGACCGACCGCCCTGCCGGCTCCGACCCGGTGAGCGTCACGGCCTTGACCCGATCGTCGGCGATCACACCGGCAACGTCGCCTCCGCCGATCAGCAGCGTGCGGAACGACCCCTTCGGGAATCCGGCACGCTCGAAGAGCGTGTCGAGGAAGAGCGCGGCCTGCGGAACGTTCGATGCGTGCTTGAGCAGCCCGGCGTTGCCCGCCATGAGCGCCGGGGCCGCGAAGCGGATGACCTGCCACAGCGGGTAGTTCCACGGCATCACAGCGAGAACCACACCCAGTGGCTCGTAGCGCGTCCAGGCCTGCGACGCGCCGACCGTCGACGGATCCTCGAGAGGGGCATCCGCCAGGAACTCCTCGGAGTGCGAAGCGTAGTAGCGCATCGCCTTGGCGGACTTCTCGACCTCGGCGACCGACTGGGCGATCGGCTTGCCCATCTCCACCGTGATCAGCTCGCCGAGGCCGAGGGCCTGATCGTCGAGGATCTCTGCCGCGGCCAGCATCCACTCCGCGCGCTGGGCGAAGGCCGTCGCGCGGAGGGCGAGCGCGGCGGCATCGGCCTCAGCGATTCGCGACTCGACCTCGGCCGCAGAATGCGACTCGATGATCATCTCTGTCTTGCCGGTGGTCGGGTTCACTGTGGCGACGGGCATGACCGCTCTCTTCCTCAAGGTGGCTCTTGCAGGAGTATATCCGAAACAGATACGGTACGTATCGTGTACCACGTTGACCCGCGCCAGATGACCCGAAGGAGCCGCTCGTGAGCACCGATTCCACCCCCGGGAAGCTGCCGCTCTTCCTCACCGACGCCGACGTGGAGGCCCTCGCCGATCTGCCCTCGGCGATCGATGCGATCCGTGCCGCCTATTCGGCACCCGTCGACGATGCGCGCAATCCCGGTCGGATCTTCGCCGACAGCGGCCGTGAGTGGATGCGCGTCATGCCGTCCGTGCCGGCGAGCGGGAGACTCTTCGGCGCGAAGTCGATCAACGGCTCCTTCGCCGACGGGCTGCGCGTCAGCTACCTCATCTCGCTGTTCGACCGCGACACCGCCGACCTCGTCGCCCTGGTCGACGGCAACCGGGTGACCGGACTGAGAACCGCCGCGACGACCGCGGTGGGCGCGGCGGCGCTCGTACCGGATCGGCCGCTCACCGTCGGCGTCATCGGATCGGGCTTCGAGGCGCAGTCGCACACTGCCGCCCTGGCGCTGGTGGCGCGGTTCGCGAGCGTGCGCGTTTTCAGCCCCACCCGCGCGAACCGTGAGGCTTTCGCCGAGCGATTCTCGGCGGAGCTCGGCGTACCGGTGACTGCGGTGGATTCCGCCGAACAGGCCGCCCGCGATGCTGATCTCGTGCTCTGCGCAGCGCGATCCCGGGATGAATCGCCGACCGTTCAGGCCGACTGGATCGGGCCGAATACCACCGTCATCTCGATCGGATCGACCACACCGGCGCAGCGCGAGCTGCCGGCCGACCTCATCGCACGCGCGACGCTCGTCGTCGCCGACGGTGTTGACGAGGTCGTGCACGGCAGCGGTGACATGCGCGCCGCTGCCGCCGCGGGGATCGACGTCGAATCGATCACGGCATCCCTCAACGATGTCCTGCGCGGCGATCGCGAGGTCGACGTCGAGCGCGGCATCCGCATCTACAAATCGACGGGCTCCGGCCTGCAGGACGTCGTCGTCGCCGAGACGCTCGTCGATCTCGCACGGGAACGCGGGGTCGGCACGGAACTGCCCGTCGGAATCGTCACCACACGGAAATGAGGAGCAGCATGGTCGACTACACGAAGGACCAGGCCCGCGCCTGGGCGCGACAGAACTGGAAGGGCGCCATCGCGGTGACGATGCCGTCATACAGCGCCGATTTCTCGAGGATCAACGAGAACGCGATCAGGCACGACATCCTGAAGCTGAAGGAGCTCGGGTTCGCCGGAACCCTGCTCGTCACCGAACTGGCGATCACCCCGGAGGAGAACGCTCGAGTCACCGCCGTCGCGCGCGAAGCCGCGGGCCCCGACTTCCAGCTCTTCTTCCACGCCGCCTTCAACACCCTCGAAGAGAACATCACCGCGCTCAAGCTCGCCGAGAAGGAGGGGGTCGACAGCGTTCTGATCTCGTACCCGACGGCCTTCTGGGCGACCTCGCACCAGGAGGTCTACGACTACACCAAGGCTCTGGCCGACTCGACCGATCTCGCCGCCATGCTCTTCGGACTTCCCGCCTGGGGCTTCGAACGGATCGATCCGGCGGGCATGCCGGTGCCGTTCGTGCGCCACGTGCTCGACACGATCCCGAACATCGTCGCCATCAAGGCGGAGCAGGGCTACCCCACCATCGGCGGCATCATGGAGATGCAGCACCACTTCGCCGACGAGGTCGTGATCTCGTGCCCGATCGAGAGTGAGACCATCCCGCTGATGTCGGTGATCGACTTCCAGTTCTCGGGCACGTCGAACACGAACTGGATGAGCGACTACTTCCCGAAGGCGTTCGGGCTGGCGCAGCAGGGCCAGTGGGAGGAGGCCATGAAACTCTGGTGGCAGGTCGCCCCCGCCCGCGCCGCGAACACGGCGATCCTCACCGGCTCGGCAGTCGGCACGACGGTGATCAATCGCACCGGCTGGAAGTACCAGGAATGGCTCGCGGGATTCAACGGCGGCGCCCTTCGCGCTCCCGCCCCGCGCATCCCCGACCGCCTGATGAAGCAGGCTCGCGCCGCTCTCGAGGCATCCGGGCTGCCGGTCACCGACCTTCCCGACAGCGAATTCGTGAAGGGCCGCACCCGGGCCTGACTCGTCTCGCAGCCAGAGGCGCCGAGCCGCATCGCGGATCGGCGCCTCTGGCGTATCTGCGGTCGGATTCCTCGGCGTCCCGGCGCTCAGGCGCGCCGGGTGGCTCGGGCCATGCCTCGGTAGGTGGCGACGGCCTCGCCGTCAGCCCGCACCGTCACGTCGACGACGGCGCGACGGGCATCCGCCCACGACGTCACGGCGCTCGCCTCGAGCCGCTGTCCGAGCCTGCTCGGCGCGAGGTAGTGGATCTGCGCGTCGCCGGTGGCGGCGTGCGGGATGAGGGTGTTCGCAGCCATCGCGAATGCCTGGTCGGCCACCGCGAACACGATCGCACCGTGCGTCACCTCGTTGGCGTTGACGTGCCCGGAGTCGACGATCAGTGAGACCGTCGCGCGTCCCTCGGTGGCCTCGTCGATGGCGAACCCGAACCACCGCCAGGACGGCTCGTTCTCGAGCACACCGACGATGAAGGGATCGACGACGCCCATCAGCCGAGCCTCTCGACGACGAGCGCCATGCCCTGGCCGCCGCCGACGCACAGCGTCGCGAGACCCAGGCGCCCGTCCCGCTCCTCGAGGTCGCGCACGAGCGTCCCCGCGAGGCGCACCCCGGTGGCGCCGAAGGGATGCCCGACGGCGATCGCACCGCCGTTCACGTTCACCCGCTCCTCATCGAGCCCGAGTCGGTGGACCGTGGGCACGACCTGCGCCGCGAACGCCTCGTTCAACTCGACGAGGTCGATATCGGCCACCGTGAGACCCAGCCGGTGAAGGAGCTTCGTCGTCGCCTCTACCGGTCCGAGCCCCATGATCTCGGGGGAGAGCGCGCTGGCCGTCGCGCCGAGGATCCGTGCACGTGGAGTGAGCCCGAGCTCGCGTGCGCGCTCGGCGCTCATCACGACGGCCGCCGATGCCCCATCGTTCAGCGGGCTGGCATTGCCGGCTGTGACGGTGCCGCCCTCGCGGAACGCAGGCGTGAGCCCGGCCAGCCCCTCGGCCGTGGTGCCGGGTCTCGGCGCCTCGTCGTCGGTGACGATCACGCCGTCGGCTCGCGTGTGGGGTGTGATCTCACCCTCGAACCAGCCGCGGGCGGCGGCAGCGGCGGTCCGCTGCTGCGAGCGCAGCGCCCAGGCGTCCTGATGCTCACGTGTCGTGCCGGTGAGCTTCGCGACGAATTCCGCCGTGGCGCCCATCGGGATGTAGACGTCGGGCTCCTCGCCGGCCAGGCGCGGATCGGTCCACCCCTCCCCGCTGGCGAAGACGCGTCCGGACCGCGCCGAGGCCGCAGCCGCGCTCGGATGCACGTGAGTGGAGATGGGTGGCGTGCTCGACGTGGACTCCATGCCGGCCACGAGGAACGCATCGCCGTCGCCGGAGCGGATGGCGCGGGATGCTGCGGCGAGGGCCTGCAGCGATGACGCGCAGAAGCGGTTGATCGTGGCGCCGGGCAGGCCGTCGTACCCGGCATACACCGCGACGCGGCGCGCGACATTGTCTCCCTGCGCACCCTCGGGCACGGCGGTGCCGAGGTAGAAGTCGTCGAGAGTGTTCGGATCGATCTGCGGCACATCAGCCAGCGCTGCGCGCACGGCGGTCAGCGCGAGGTCCTCCGGTCGCTCGTCGACCAGAGCGCCTTTCCGCGCACGGCCGAAAGGCGTACGGCGGTAGGAAACGAGGACGGCGTCTCGGGCGTTGATCTGCGATGTCATGGCGGCCTCTCTGACGTTAACTGATACGAATCGTACCGTTTTGTTAGACGATCCGCATGCGCACCCTCGGCGACGACATCACCACCGCCGCCATCAATCTGCACAGCGGTCCGCGCACCCTCGACGCACTGCACCTCGCCACAGCGCTGCGCCTCGGCACCGCGATCAGCGGCATCCTCACCTACGACGACGAACTCGCCGCCGCCTCCGTGGCCCGTGGTCTCGCGGTGGTCGCGCCAGGGTGACCCCGGCACGCCCCCACGGCATCGTCAGACCGCCGCATAGACTCCCGCACATGAACGCCGACGTCTCGACTCCGACGCAGGCCGAGGCGCTTGCGGCCCGCATCCTGACGCCCCGCGAGCATCCGCTGCTGCTCGTCTCGAGCACGACCGATGGCGAGTTCCTGTTCGACATCGACGCATTGCGCGATGAGCTCGACGGTATCGCCGAGGTCGTCACGATCGAGACCGGACCCGCTACCAAGCACCTCGAACTGCTGCTGCCGCCGAAGGCGCAGGTGTTCAACGGCGCGGCCCGCTCGTACCCGGTCGACTTCCACGCCGACCCCGACTGGCACCGCTCGCACCTGCGGTTTCCGAACCACGCCGACACCGGCGATCTCGTCGACGACGCGATGGCGCAGACCGGCCGGCGCACCGTGCAGTCGGCACCGGCGCCCCGCATCCGTCGCGCCGCCGGCATCGTTCAGGGCTTCTTCGCCCACGACACCTGCGCGATGGTGCGCCTTGACGACGGCACGGTCGTCACCGCCACCTCCGCACTGCTGCCGCCGGACATCCCGCTGGCGGCGGCGCTCATCCCCGGCGAGCGGGTGAGCGGCATCCTCGAGGGGCGCGAACTGCAGCCCGAGCCCCTCGACGCCGACCTCGCCGCGTTCGTCGACGGCGCGCACACGCTCGCCCTGGTCGTGAAGGTCACCGACCTGCGCGCGACCGTGCAACTGCATCCGCGAGTCTCGGTGATCCTTCGCCGCCGCGACGTCGATCTCGCCGAGGGCCCGGTCAGCGACGTGCTGCAGGTCGGCGACATGATCCGCGTGCGGGTGCATCGCGCCCCCGGTCACGAGGTCGCGCTCAGTCTCGCGGATGCCGACCCGTCGGCCCCTCGTGCCCTCGCTCGCGCTCGTCGCGGGCGGCGCACCTTGGCTCGGCGAGGGACGGCCGACCGAGCCGAAGCACGAGAAGACACCGACGGACGCCGCCGAGCAGCCGGCCGCACCCGCAGCATCCACCCCCGTGCCGACCGGAGACCTCGCCACCCGCGCCGATGTCTCCGCGCTCGCGCACGAGGTCGCCGCGCTGCGCGGTGACCTGCTCGCCGTCACGAACCTGGTCGGCCGCGGCGGCGCGACAGCATCCGACGGCGCCGAGCTGAAGCGCCTGCGCGCCGAGAACGAGCAGCTGCGCGCCAAGCTCGCCGACGAGCGCGCCGAGCGCGCGAAGGTCGAGGCGAGCCTGTCGGAGGCCTCGCACGATCGCCGCGAGGCGGGTCGCGCCCTGCGAGATGCCCGTCGCGCCGCGGAGCGCGCGCACGTCGACCCCACGGCCGACGGCATCCGCTTCGAGATCGAACGCACTTGGGGCAACCGCACGGCCCCCGGCGAGCGCGCCCGCTGGCCGCTGCGGGAATTCACGTTCGGCGCGGCGTTCATCGACTCGCTCGCCGCGCTCGACGAGAACCAGCTGAGCAAGGCCGTGCGCGCCTGCGTCGACGCCGTCACCGGGCGCGACCGCGAGATCCCCGCACGCGAGCTGCACCGGCTGCGCACCGGCGAGGGTGGCGATGACTCGTACGTCGTGCGCGCCGACGGCTCGAAGTGCTGGCGCTCGTCGATCGAGCAGAACACCCCCGGCGCCCGCCGACTGCACTACTGGGAGCTGCCCGGCGGAGTGATCGAGCTCAGCCGCGTCGTGCACCACGACGACACGAAACCATGAGGAGCCCATGACCGATCCGCACACCGTGCTGCTGCACGTCTCCAGCCGACCCGAAGACGTCGCCCGCTCGATCGGCACCGCGCGCACGCTGCACCGGAGCCGTCCCGATCACCGAATCCGCATCATCGTGAACGGTCCGGCCATCACAGGGGTGACCGCGGATGCCACGCCACTCGACCTCTCGCACCTGCCCGCGACCGCGGTGATCGAGGCGTGCGAGGTGGGCATGCGGGCCCACGACATCGTCGCAGAGCAGCTGCAGCCGGGCGTCACCACGGTTGCGTCGGCCGTGGTCGCGCTGGTCGACGCGCAGTTCGCCGGCGCCGCCTGCGTGCGGATCTGAGCTCAGCCGCGTCGAGCACCACGACGGCAATGACGCCCCCCTGCCTCAACCGGGCTACCTGCTGACCACCGGTCGCCGCATTCGACGATCACCGGTCAAGGTCGACCAGCGGGCGTTCGTCAGCCGTCGGCGAGCTCTCTCCGGGTAGGCGGGTTCGCGCCCACCCGCGTGCAGGTGATGGCCGCAGCTCGGGCGGCGAAGCCGAGGAGCGCGCTCACCTGGTCGGCGGTCAGCTCGGCAGGCAACCGCTCCCCCAGCATCCCGCACGAGTCGCACCACGCGAGCATCGCGGACATGAAGGAGTCGCCGGCACCCACCGTATCGATCACGCTCACGCTCGGCGCCTGCAGGGCGACTTTCACGCCCCTGGCGTACCCGATCGGTCCGCGCCCGCCGCGCGTCACGACGACCAGCCGCGCTCCGGCAGACATCCAGCGCGCCGCCACGGCATCGGCATCCCACCCGGGGTATAGCCACGCGATGTCCTCGTCGCTCGCCTTCACCAGATCGGATGCCGCGACGAACGCCTCGACCCGCGCGCGGCTCTGCTCGTGCGGGATCCCGATGTCGGGGCGGCAGTTCGGATCGAAGCTGACCGTGCCCGACCCGCGCACGGTCTCGGCGGCCGCGAGTACGCCCGCCCATTCCTCATCGCTCGCCGCGGTGAGCGACCCGACATGCAGGTGCGCGAGGTCGTGCTCCGCCAGCGCGGCGACGGGCGCACTCACCCGGTTCGGCACCCGGAAGACGTACTCCGCGCTGCCATCGGGAGCCAAGGTGGCGATCGCATGGTTGCTTCGACCCTCAAGGTTCCCCCGGTTGATCAGCGTCACGCCCTCGCGCTCGATATGCGAGCGCAGGAGAGCGCCGTACTCGTCGTCGCCGACCGCCGTCACGAGGATCGCATCGAGCCCGAGGCGCGCGGCCCCGATCGCGACGTTCATCGGCGAACCGCCCGGTCGCGCGGTGCGCGCGCCCGATGGTTCGACGATCACGTCGACGAGCGATTCGCCGATCACGCCGAGGCGGCCGGCGGTCACCGCCACGGCTCGACGACGGCCTTCAACGCACCGGGCAGACGACCGGCCATCAGCGCGTCCTGCACCTCGTCCAGACCGAATCGGTGCGTCACGAGCACGTCGAGATCCACGCGCCCGCTGGCGACCAGGTCGATCGCGGTCGGCCAGGTGTTCGCATAGCGGAACACGCCGGTGAGCCAGAGCTCGCGATTCTGCAGCAGGTTGACGGGCAGCATCAGATCGTCCGCCCCCAGCCCGACGAGCACGACGCGACCACCGGGCTTCACCGCGGGGATGCCCGCGCGGATGGCCGGCTCGGCACCGGACGCGTCGATGAACGCGTCGAAGTGCGCCTCCGCCGGCCGCGCGCTCGCGTGCTGCACTCTCGTGGCGCCATGCGCGAGGGCGAAGGCCAGGCGCTCCTCCGAGACGTCGCTCATGACGATCTCGGTGGCGCCGAAGGCCCGCGCGACCTGAGCGGTGATGACGCCGATCGGGCCCGCCCCGGCGATGATCACCCGCGAACCGGCCGTGACCCCCGCCTTGCGGCAGGCCCACACGCCCACCGAGAGCGGCTCCATGAGGGCCGCCGCGTCGTCGGACACCGATTCGGGCACGGGGTGCGCGAAGTCGGCCTGGATCGTCACGTACTCGCTGAACGCGCCGTCCACCGGCGGCGTCGCGAAGAACCGCATCTCGGGGCACAGGTTGTATGCGCCGCTCTTGCACTGCTCGCACCGCCGGCAGGGGCGCTGCGGCTCGATCGACACGCGGGATCCGATGCGGGCGGCATCCACTTCTCCGCCGACGGCGACGATCACGCCGGAGGCTTCGTGGCCGAGCACCAGCGGCTGATCGACGACGAACGGGCCGATCCGACCGTGGGTGAAGTAGTGCGTGTCAGAACCGCACACCCCGACGGATGCCACACGCACGAGCACCTCGTCGGCGGCCGGCGCCGGAACCGCGCGTTCGCTCAGCCTGAGCGAATCCTGCGCCAGCAGCTCTGAGGTGCGCATCCGCTCGGGGATCACGTCTCGCGCGTCCATCAGCGCACGTCCTTCGACCAGGTGGCGGTGTGCATCGAGCTCTCCGCCCGCCAGCGCGCGATCGCCTTCTCGAGGCGTGCGCGGGTGGCCGCATGAGCAGGGTCGGCCCACAGGCTGACCTCCTCGCGCGGGTCATCCTGCAGGTCGAAGAGCTGACCCTCGTCGTGATCGACGAATTCGACGAGCTTGTACCGGGCGTCGCGCACCATCGTCATCAGCGCGGTCTCGGTGAGGATGAAGTCGCGTGCGTGCTCGCTGAACACGTACTCGCGCCCCTCCCACGGCTCGCCCTTCAGGGCGGGCACGAGCGAGTCGGCCTCCATCCACACCGGCGGCGTGACGCCGGCGAGTTCGAGGATCGTGGGCGCGAAGTCCATCAGCGAGATGAGACCCTCGTGCACCTGGCCGGCGCGGATGTAGGGCGGGCCCCAGATGATGCCCGGCACGTGCACCGAGCCCTCGTACATGTTCCACTTCTGCGAGTGGCCGTGGTCTCCGAGCGCGTCGCCGTGGTCGGAGGTGAACACGATGACGGTGTTGTCGAGCACGCCGCGCTCGTCGAGGGCGGTGATCAGATCGCCGATCTTCTCGTCGATCATCGCCACGTTGGCGAAGTAGTGCCGCCGCTGACGCTGCAGCTGCTCGAGAGTGGGATTCTCGAGCATGACGATCGCGTCGTGATCATTGGCCTGGTGGTGCTTGCGCAGCTCTTTGAGGGGGAAGGGCTGGCTGTCGAGGTCTTCCTGCGAGCGCGGCACATCGGGCATGTCCTTGTCGCGGAACGGATCGAGGTGCCGCGGGGTCGGGTCGTAGGGCGGGTGCGGCCCGGGGAACCCGATCTGCAGGAAGAACGGCTCGTCGTGGTTCGGGTAGGTGCGCAGCCAGTGCTCGGCCAGCCCGCCGACGAAGTTGTCGGCGTGCATGTCTTCGGGCAGCTCCCACTCGAACGCGCCGAGGCGCTCGGCGTAGTCCGGCAAGTCGCGGTAGGTGACGCGGCTCGGCTTCTGCAGCCCGCGGATCCAGAACGCCTTGTCCCAGTTGTCGAGGAAGTAGGGCAGGTTCGGGTGCGCCCTGTCCTTGTTCTCGATGACGTGACGCTCTTTGAAGCCGACCGGCGCCTCATAGGGATAGGTGTGCATCTTGCCGATGCTCGTGGTGCGGTAGCCGGCCTCGGCGAGCAGCTCGACCCAGGAGTGCTTCCACGGGTCGTCGTTTCGGAGCACGCCCGAGCTGTGCGGGTACAGGCCGGTGAAGAGGCTGGCACGGCTCGGCGCGCACGAGGGGCTTGCCACGTACGTGTTCGTGAACGCGGCGCCCTCGGTGACGAGGCGGTCGAGGTGCGGGGTGACGGCGTGATCGTGGCCGAGGGCCGCGATCGAGTCGAACCGCTGCTGATCGGTCATGATCAGCACGATGTTGGGACGGGTCATGCGTTCTCCTCCAGAGCGGATGCCGTCTCGGGCGCGCTCGTGGCACGCCGGCGACCGGCATCCTTCAGATCGATCCGGCTGGTCTCACCGGCCAGCACGACGCACACCACGCTGACGACGCACATGACCACGAGGTAGATCACGGCCGGCCAGTAGGTGCCGAACGCCAGGCTGAGAGCCAGGGCGATCGCCGGGGTGGGAGCGCCGCCGAGCAGTGCGGAGCCCTGGTAGACGACGCCCAGGCCCGTGTAGCGCATGCGGGTGCCGAATAGCTCGGCGAAGAAGGCGCCCTGGATGGCGAACATGCTGCCGGTGCCGATGGCGTGCAGAAGGATGATCATCAGCCAGGTGAGCACGACGTTGTCG
The DNA here is from genome assembly GCF_028198145.1 of Microbacterium sp. nov. GSS16. NCBI lineage: Bacteria > Bacillati > Actinomycetota > Actinomycetes > Micrococcales > Microbacteriaceae > Microbacterium > Microbacterium sp. nov. GSS16. Next base: position 718,663 of record NZ_CP116338.1, read on the forward strand.
ATCTGCAGCACCGGGAAGTAGAACAGCCCGCCGATACCGCAGATGATGATGCCGGCGATGTAGACGGGGCGGCGGCCGATGCGGTCGGACAGTGCGCCGATGAACGGCAGGATGCACATCTGCACGGCGGCCGAGATGATGAAGCCGGTCAGCATGTGGCTGCTGTCGAGGCCCATGTAGTTCGTGGCGTACGAGATCGCGAAGACGTTGATGATGTTGTACGTGACGGCGTCGGTCATGCGCGCGCCGATGCCGATGAGAAGGCCACGCCAGTTCTCGCGGATGAGCGCGAAGAACGGGATCTTGCGGGTCGCTTCGGAGTCGTCGGTGAACGACTTCGTCTCGGGCAGGTGACGGCGGATGTAGAAGGCGAACAGGGTCAGCACGCCCGACAGCAGGAACGGGATGCGCCATCCCCAGTCGAAGAGCGCCTCGGTGGGCAGCAGCTGAACGAGGCTGAACACGCCGGTCGACACCAGCAGACCGGCCGGGGTGCCCATCTGGTGGAAGCTGCCCATCAGTCCGCGCTTGCCGATGGGCGCGTTCTCGAGGGCGGCGAGCGATCCGCCACCGAACTCACCGCCGATGCCGACGCCCTGCACCAGCCGCAGGAAGATGAGCAGGATGGCGGCCGTGATGCCGATCTGCTCGGCGCTCGGGATCAGGCCGATGCCGAACGTGCCGATGCCGATGAGCAGCACTGTCAGCAGCAGCATCGGCTTGCGGCCGATCTTGTCGCCGAAGTGACCGAACAGGATCGCGCCGATGGGACGGGTGAGGAACCCGACGGCGAAAGCCGCGAACGACTGGATGAGACCGAGCTCGGGAGAGGTCTCGGGGAAGAAGACGGCAGGGAAGATCAGGGCGGATGCCGTGCCGTAGAGATAGAAGTCGTACCACTCGATGAAGGCGCCGGCGAAGGCGGCGGTGGTGGCGCGACGAGCGGTCTTACCCTCAGCCCGAGCGGCGACTGTGCCACGGGTGGGTGCGGTCATGGGTTCCTCCAGGGGTTCTCACTTTTGAGCGTACCTGTGCTCACGGATGAGCGTTTGCGTGGTCAGCGTAGGAGCATCCCGCACACTTTTCAATTCTGAGCGGTAGTATTGCGCTCATATGAGCGGCTCGGGCTTCGCCGGGCGGATGGGGGCATCGTGACATCGCAGGCGAACATGCCGGAGTTCGACGACGAGCTGATGTTGCGCGTGGCGCGTGCGTACTATCTCGATGACCACTCCAAGGTGCAGATCGCAGCGGAAACCGGACTGTCTCGCTGGCAGGTGGCACGACTGATCACCTCGGCGCGCTCCCGCGGATTCGTTCGGATCGAGGTGGGCGATCCCAGCGAGGAGAACGAAGAGCTGGGGCGCCGACTGGCGGCCCGTCTGCGCCTGAAGTCCGCGACGGTGATCTCTCGCAGCGACGACTCGACGCACGCGCCGACGATCGACGGGATCGGGCGCGCGCTGGCCTCGCTGCTGTCGGATGAGATCCACGCCGGGCAGACCATCGGCCTCACCTGGAGTCGCGCGATCGAGGCGATGACCCACCACCTCGCCCGCCTCGCGCCCTGCGACGTGGTGCAGCTCGCGGGCGCCCTCACGATGCCGGGCGATCGCCTCGGCTCTGTGGAGGTGATCCGCCAAGTCGCGCGCATCGCCGAGGGCACCGCGCACCCCATGTACGCGCCGCTGTTCGTCGGCGATCTCGACGCCGCGGCTGCTCTGCGCCTGCAGCCCGAGATCGCGGACTGCCTGGCTCGGGTCTCGAACCTCGACGTCGCCGTGCTCTCCATCGGCACCTGGGAGGAGACCGGGTCGGCTCTGTATCCGATCGTCCCGCAGGAGATGGCGGAGGCCGCGCGGCGGGCGGGCGCCGTGGGCGAGGTGTCCGGACGCCTGTTCGACGCCGACGGCCGGCCGGTGAGCCACGACATCGACGACCGGGTCATCGGCGCCACTATCGACTCGCTGCGCGACGTGCCGCACATCATCGCCACTTCGTACGGGGGCCACCGGGCCGAGGCGACGATCGCGGCCGCCAGGTCCGGGCTGATCGATGTGCTCGTCGCCGACGAGCTGCTAGCCCGCGCGATCCTCGCTCCCTGACATCCCTCGACCGGCTCTGTCGGCCCGCATGGGTCCTTCTCCCCATCGCCCGCATGTCGGACGACCGAATAGCCTGTACCCGTTGAGGTTGTGCTGTGGGGATGATGCTGCCGAATGAGCTGATCTGGGTGATGGAGAAGCTGGGCTTCGACTGGCCCGACATCGATGAGGACGAGCTTCGTCGTGCCGGGGTGATGATCTCGAACTTCCGCGGCGACCTCGAGAGCAAGATCCAGCAGATGGACCGCAAGGTGAACGGCGACCTCGCCGCGGCCATGCGCGGGCAGGCGGGCCCTGCCTATGTCAGCGCGTGGAACACCAACCGCTCGCAGAACCTCGAGAAGCTGCTCAGCCTGCTGCAGCCGGTGCCCAGCGGCATCGACATCGCCGCCGACGTCGTCTTCGGACTGAAGATCAAGGTGATCGCCGACGTCACCACCACGATGATCACGCTCGTCGGCATGCTCACCAACCCGGTCACGGCCCTCGGCGCCGGGCCCATGCTGCTGTTGAAGAAGAAGCTGCTCAACGCAGCGGTCGACATCGCCGTCGAGCAGCTGCTCGCCCAGCTGCTGCCCCTCGCCATCGAGCCTCTCGCGAACGAGCTGCCCCAGATCATCTCGGCCGCCCTCGACTCCCCCATCGTCGAGGCCGTCGCCGGCGATCCCGACGAGTTCTACGCCGACCTGCAGGCTCTCGAGCACGCTGAGGGCGAGATGGAGCAGCACGCGTCCGACGTCGAGTCATTGACCGCACAGCTGATGGCCGATCTGTCCGGTCTGAACATCACGGGAGGCTGACCATGGGACACCCGCTGAAGAACGCCGTCGAGCCCCTGCTCAGGGCCCTCGACGACACCCCGATCCACGTCCGTCAGCTCGCGGAGATGTTCCGCAAGCACGGCGACAAGACCAAGCGCAACGGCGTCGACATCAAAGACCTCGACGACACGGATGTCGTGCCCGACGCCCTGCAGAACGGCTGGAAGAAGGACGGGCCGACGCCCAACCAGATCGTCGACATCGACAAGGGGCAGCGCCCCGACCCGTCGGACTACCTGGATCAGGACTACATCGACGCGCACAAGGCCCGGTTCGAAGACGGCGCGGTGCGCTTCTATACGCAGACCAACCTCGACAAGTACGGCGCCGGCAACGGCGGTGAGACCTTCGTCTTCCCGAAGTCGGAGTTCGACCGCATCCAGGCCGAGGCGAAGACCCCGCAGGAGCTGGGCGCCGCGCTCGGCCTCGGCGAGAACTTCTTCGTCGACAAGAACGGCAACACCGTCGACATCGTGAAGGCCGAATTCAGCCTGCCGGAACTGCAGAACGGCAATTTCCATGTGCCGCATGGCAACGAAAACGGCGCCAACGCGCAGTGGATTCCGGGCGGTTACCTCCCCGATGGCACCCCTGAGACCTCGTTCGCGATCCATCCGAACTCGACCCCCGACGACCCTTCGGTCGGCGGCACGTGGGGTGACTTCAGCAAGTTCGTGTTCGGCTCGAAGCAGGCATCCGGATGACCTCCGTCCTCTACCCGCGGCGGTTCGAGATCTACCGCCTCGAAGCCCTCGGCGACGATCCCTACCTCAGCGTCGACGAGGCCCGCGAGCAATACGAGCAGGGCGGCGGCTTGACGGTGGTCCCGGCCGATCAGCCGGTCTCGTGGATGCTCGACGTGTCATCGAACTCGCATCGTTTCACCGTCTCGTTCCACACGGCGCAGAAGAAGCTGCTGCGCCGTGTGATGTGGGAGCAAACCGATGGGATGCTGTTCTGCCGACGCATCGCCGATCGCTTCTACCCAGCCGGCGAGGAGCAGATCCCGCTCGTCGACGTCATCACCGTCACGCAGGACATCTCGACCGACGGCGTGCTCGAGCTCACGGTGCAGACCCCGGGTGAGGACGAGGAGTTCACCCAGGTCGACGGTGTCGATACAAGCGGCCTGCGCGAAGCCGTCCCGCAGTTCGGCCAGTGGCATCCGCTCATCGCGGCGTCTCGGCCTGCCGAGGCGACGCGCGTCGGTGACGGTGCGGCCGCCGCTGCGCACGCCCTCGCAGCGCAGGTCAGGCACGCGGGCGGCGATCGTGTGGCGATGTTCGATTCGATGTGGCGGATCCCCGCTGATGCGGAGGTCGTCGTCCGCAACGTCGAAGCGGTCCTCACCGGAGCTGCGATCGACAGCCTTCCGCTCATCACGCGCGGTGACGCACGAATCGTGCCGCTGGCCGCGCAGCTCGGGACGCCGACCGGCGATCCGAGAGAGCTGCGGCATCGCATGCAGCTGCTGGCCGACGGGATCGACGGCGCGTGCGAGTACCGCGCCGGTCGGGGAATCCGCATCGACCTCGCCCGCACCGGCGACGACGAGGTGGCGGCGTACACGGCGGCACTACGCGAAGCGAACACGACCGAGGCGACCTGGTGGGAGATCGACCAGGCGCATGGCGTGACCTTGGTCTGGACGGGTGACGAGAACCGCGGTGGCCTCACCTTGGCTCTGCATGTGGTGCCGATCAGCTGGGTGTCCGAGCGGCGGACGCGCCCCGCGGCCCGCTGGATCGACGTGCGGTGGGATCCGACCGAGTGGCCGGACGAAGGCCGAGGATCGGCTTTCTGATGGATCTGGCATGGCAGTGGGCTGATGTCGTCTACTTCGCCGCCACGACGCCCGGGGAGCGCGAGGTCTGCGAGTGATCGTCCCCGTATCGGGCGAAGTGGTGATCGCCACCCTCGAAGAGATGCTCACCGAGCGGCGTGCTCTGCCGACCGAGAACAGCTGGCTCACGGCCGGTGTCCCTTCGTTGCGCAAGGGGGAGGCCCTGATCGTCCCGCTCGCGTGGCTGCGCGACGCCGAGCCCGCCGATTCCGCCGAGCTGCGCGCCCAGACGAATTCCCTCTGGTCGGCGATACAAGCTGCGAGCGAGTACCGGTGGATCCACACGAACGGCATCGATCTCGATGTTCCCCGGGCCGTCGACTCGCCGACGTACGCGGCCGAGCTGCTGCGCACCGGCGCACGGCGCGCCGACTCGTGGGGTCCTGGCGACTCGCTCTGGAGGATCGTCCTCGTCACCTACGGCGCACCGCTTCCCGCCCCCGTCGACGCGGTGGCGGTGCACGTCATCCCCATCGAATGGATCGACGCAGAGATGCCGCCCACCGACCTGAACTGGTCGTGGGATGAGGTCGTCGCCCTCGCCGCCGCGAAGACGTACGACGACGACGTGGCTCCGCCACGACCTTTCCACCGGTCGACCGTGAACCGCGGGGCACTGCTGCCCTCCGACGCCTGCGACCTGATCGTGCAGCATCACGGGCTGCTCCCCGGGGCGACCGAAGCGACGGAAGACGGCTGGCTGGCTGAGAACGTGCCCGTGCTCGTGCGCGGTGAGGCGAAGATCATCCCTCTCACCTGGCAGGGCGACGTCGATCGCGGCTGGAACCCTTACGCAGACGACGATGACATGCGGACTTTCGTGTCGCGCGTTCGTGATTCGATCATCGACGCCGCCGGTCCAGCCACATCGGTCGACTTCACCGACACTTCCGAACCGGTGGACAGCACCGGATCGTACCGACAGGCACTGCAGAAGTCCCGGGCCGACCGAGCTGAGTGGTGGCGCGTCGTCGACGGAACGACCATCGCGCTGGTCTGGACGCGTGGATGGCCGGCCGTCGCCCTGCACGTCGTCCCCGCGAGCTTGCTCGACGAGTCCCTCGCCTCCGACCCACTTCCCGACATCGACCTGAGGTGGAGCTGGGACCAGGTGGTCGAACTCGACCATGCGACGACCGACCTGGTGTGATGGCGCGCGAAAAGGTCCAGTCGGACCCGGCCGATAGTGTTGCAGGGCAGGACGAGAACGAACGTGTGGGGAGACTGCGGAATGGACACTGAGGCGCGCATCTATGCAGCCAGCGAACTCGGCGTGCTGGCGGTCACCGCCCCGGGCGACGCGCATCCCCGCGTCGAGTACGTCGGCGGCGAGCTGTTCGTCGGGCTCACCGATCCGTCCGGAGCGGCGGTCACGCAGGGGCAGGTCGAGACCTGGTCCCGCCCGTTCGCCGACGTGGTGGCCGATGCCGTGGCATCCGCCCGCCCTGTCCCCGCCGCCGTCGACGGGATGATCCTCATCGATGACGAAGCGGTCGCGGCATCCGTGCTGGTCGACCCCAGCCGGATCCCGGCGGATGCCCTGGCGGGCGCGCCGGTGGTGTTCGCGCTGGCGCGCGACCACGTCGCGATCGTCGGAGCCGACGACGAGGCCGCGGTCGCACGCGTGCTCGACGACGCGGAGCGCCTCTACGACGCGGGCGGGCCGCTGGTCAGCGTGCATCCGGTCGTGCTTGCCGACCGGCAGTGGGGACGATTCGACTGGCTGCAGCACTTCCCCGACCTCGAGATGCGCATCCAGCGGGTGCTGCGCCTGTTCGCCGTGCGCGCGTACGAGCGCCAGGGCGAGGCGCTGCAGCGACCCGACGTGCTCTTCCTCGTCCCCAAGATCCGGGTGCTCGAGACCGGGGTCACCACCACGTTCGCCGCGTGGCCGAAGGGCACCGCGTCGCTGCTGCCCGTGGTCGACAACGTGATCGTCGCCGACCCCGAGGGCACGCTCAGCGTCGCCACGTTCGATCAGTTCCTCGACGCCGGCGGCGACGCGATCGTGCGCACCAACCTGTCGCCCGTGCGCTACTTCATCCCCGGCGAGGCGCCGAAACCGGAATGACCGGGCGCGCTCGCGCGGGCGGCGCTGCGCTGAGGCTCCAGAACCTGACTCCGCGCTCAGACCCCCTGATGCGCGCTCACTAGACTCGTTCGGATGCTCGACACGTCACCGGCCGCCGATCCGTTCGTCCGCGTCCGCGGCGCCCACGAGAACAACCTGCGCGGCGTCGACGTCGACATGCCACGCGACCGCATCGTCGCCTTCACCGGCGTCTCGGGCTCGGGCAAGTCGTCGCTCGCATTCGGCACGATCTTCACCGAGGCGCAGCGCCGCTATCTCGAATCCGTCGCCCCGTACGCACGTCGGCTGATCCAGCAGGGCCACGACCCGCACGTCGACTCGATCACCGGACTGCCGCCCGCGGTCGCGCTGCAGCAGCGGCGCGGCGCGCCCAGCTCGCGCTCCAGCGTCGGCACGGTCACCACGCTGTCGAACTCGCTGCGCATGCTGTTCTCGCGCGCCGGCACCTACCCCGAAGGCGTCACCGAGCGCCTCGACTCCGACGCCTTCTCGCCCAACACGGCCGCCGGCGCCTGCCCGCGTTGCCACGGCGTGGGCGTCGTGCACGACGTCACCGAGGATTCGCTCGTGCCCGACCCCTCGCTCAGCATCCGCGACGGCGCGATCGCCGCCTGGCCCGGCGCATGGCAGGGCAAGAACCTGCGCGACATCGCCATCACCCTCGGCTACGACGTCGACCGCCCCTGGCGTGATCTGCCGCAGGCCGACCGCGACTGGCTGCTGTTCACCGACGAGCAGCCGGTCGTGCAGATCATCCCGCAGCGCGACCGCATCGAGAAGCCCTACAACGGCCGCTTCTGGAGCGCGAAGAAGTACGTCTTCCACACCCTCGCCGACTCGCAGAGCGCCATGATGCGCGCCAAGGTGCTGCGCTTCATGCGCTCCGGCCCGTGCCCGCTGTGCCACGGCACCGGGCTGCGCCGCGAAGCCCTCGCAGTCACCTTCGCGGGGCGCTCGATCGCCGAGCTGAACGCTCTGCCGATGACCGAGCTCGCCGAGGTGCTGCGCCCCACCACCGAGATCACCGACCCCGGCGCGGCGCTGCCCACCGCGGCCAGCGGCGAGCGCACCGACGTCGCCGTCGCGATCGCCGCCGACCTGCGCGCCCGCATCGGGGTGCTCTGCGACCTGGGCCTCGGCTACCTCGGCCTCGGCCGGGTGACCACCACGCTCTCCCCCGGCGAGATGCAGCGCCTGCGCCTGGCCACCCAGCTGCGGTCGGGACTGTTCGGCGTCGTCTACGTGCTCGACGAGCCCTCGGCAGGCCTGCACCCGGCCGACGCCGAGCCGCTGCTCGAGGTGCTCGAGCAGCTCAAGCGCTCGGGCAACTCGGTGTTCGTCGTCGAGCACAACATGGACGTCGTCCGCCGCGCCGACTGGGTCGTCGACGTCGGCCCCGCCGCAGGCGAGGGCGGCGGCGAGGTGCTCTACAGCGGCCCCGTCGACGGCCTCGAGAAGGTGGATGCCAGCCTCACCCGGCCCTTCCTCTTCCCCTCCGCGCAGGGCGAGCGTGAGGCCGCACGCGAGCGCCGTGAAGCGGCCGGGTGGCTGCGCGTCGACGGCATCCGGCTGCACAACCTCCACGACGTCGACGTGGCGATCCCGCTGCAGACCCTCGTCGCCGTGACCGGCGTCTCGGGCTCGGGCAAGTCGACCCTCGTCAGCCGGGTGCTGCACCAGGTGGTGCGCGATCACCTGCATCCGGATGCCGAGGCCGCCGACCCCACAGAAGACGAGACCGACTCCGATGAACCGGGGATCGCGGAGGCGACCGCACCGTCCGACATCGACGTGCTCACCGTGCGATCGACCGACGGGCTCGAGCTCGTCGACCGACTCGTGCGGGTCGACCAGAAGCCCATCGGCCGCACGCCGCGCTCGAACCTCGCCACCTACACCGGGCTGTTCGATGCGGTGCGCACGGCTTTCGCGCGCACCGACCTCGCCCGCGAACGCGGCTACACCGCCGGGCGCTTCTCGTTCAACGTGCCCGGCGGGCGCTGCGAGACCTGCCAGGGCGAGGGCTTCGTCGCCGTCGAGCTGCTCTTCCTGCCCGGCAGCTACGGCCGCTGCCCCACCTGCCACGGCGCCAGGTACAACGACGAGACCCTCGAGGTGCGCTGGCACGGGCACTCGATCGCCGACGTGCTCGCGCTCACCGTCACGCAGGCTGCGGACGTGCTCGCCGAGATCCCCGCGGCGGCGCGCAGCCTGCGCGCGCTGCTCGACGTCGGGCTCGGGTATCTGCGCCTCGGCCAGCCTGCCACCGAGCTGTCGGGCGGCGAGGCGCAGCGCATCAAACTCGCCACCGAGCTGCAGCGAGTGCGCCGCGGGTACACGCTCTACCTGCTCGACGAGCCGACGACCGGACTGCACCCCGCCGACGTGCGCCTGCTGCTCGCGCAGCTGCACGCCCTCGTCGACGCGGGCGACACGGTGGTCGTGGTCGAACACGACATGAACGTCGTCGCCGACGCCGACTGGGTCATCGACCTCGGGCCGTCCGGCGGCGACGCGGGCGGGCGGATCGTCGCGACGGGAACCCCGGATGCCGTCGCCGCAGCGTCCGGGAGTCGCACGGCTCCCTATCTCGCGGCCGCGCTCGCGCGCCGTGCGAGGGCGGCATGCGCGCGCACGAGATCACCGAAGACGACCTGCAGCCCGGCATCCGCACCGTCGCCGCCGCGATCGTCGCCCTGACCGATGCGCAGTTCGAGGGCGCGGCGTACATCCGGCTCTGAGCCGGGATCGGCCCGGCGCGGTCACGCGGAGGCGGGCACCACTTCAGCGAGATGCCGCGGCAGACGAGCGACGAACTCGTCGGCCATCTCGATCGGGTCCTTGTAGTCGACGAGCTCCGAGATCAGCGGACCGACCGACTGACGCTCGGCGCGCTCTCTCCACTCCTCCACGAAGTCGATGACGGCCGGCATCCGATTCGTGTTGCCTGAGAGCCACAGCACTGTCGGTGCGTCGGGCGAATCGCTCTCGTAGAACGCGATGCCCTGGCCTGCACGGCTGATCCGAAGCGCCCCGATCCCCACTCCGCGGAGCGGCTCCGCGGTCGCGTAGCGGACGTTCCGGGAGATGTCGTCCGCATTCCGGCCCGTCAGGCGTGCCGCGAACTGCGAGATGAAGCTCTGCACGCCCGGGTCTTTTCGGTGGATCTGCTTCGGGCCCTCGGACGGAGGCCGAGGAACCGAGGCGAGCGGCGAGAATTCGCTCTCCCAGTTCGCCGTCCGCGCCGCCTCGGCCTGCGGGATGCTGCGGCTGAGCCGGCCTCCGCCGTCGCGCCACCACTGCGCGCCGTCGAGAGTGAAGCGCAGCAGCTGAATCTCGTAGTAGGGACGCTTCTGACCGTCCACCGTGATCGGCAGATGCACGCCGAGCACGTGCGAGGTCAGCGGCGCCCGCGGCCGGTCGTCATCCGGCAGATCGACCCGCAGGTGGCCGCTCGTGTCGACGGCCACTGCTGCGGCCCAATCGCTGCTCGGCTCCGACCCGGGCGTCGGCGACATGGCCTCACCGCGGTCTTCGGCATGAGCGCGGTTGATGGGCAGAAACCATGTGCCGGGTGGGATGACCGCTTCTCGATTGCGCAGTTCGAGGGGGGATTCGCCATTTTTCACGGTGACCACCAGGTCGACATCGCGCACCAATGTCGACCCGTTGTTGATGACCACCACGCCCAGATAGCTCCCCCGCTGATCGGAGTGAGCGGTTTCCGCGACCCAGGCAGTCACCTGTTCAGCGCGAGCGCGATCCGCGACCTCGAGATTCGCCTCCCGCTCGGCGACCACATGCCGACGCTGCCCGAGCGCCACTGAGATGGTCACGACCAGCACGAGGGTGTTGAGTATGGGGCCGAGCAGACCTCCGAAGGTGTCGCCGACGGCGCCGAGGGGAACGGTTTGCTCGATGGCCGGGGGCAGCGGCAGACCGGCGAGGGTGTGCAGGCCGATCCACACCAGCACGACCAGCGACCAGACCAGCATCGCCGCGACGGGAGACAGCAGCACCACCAGCCCCCAGAACCACGGGCGACGCCACCAGGCCGATCCCCCGTCGACCGAACGCCCCCTCACGAGGCGTCCGCGATCGGATAGACCTGGGGATCGCCCGTCTGCTGGAAGTGACGGATGACAGGCAGGTGCGCGATCACGCCGACCCGGCCGGGGCGTCGGTGTCCGAGGTTCCAGTGCACGCGGTAGCGCTTGCCGTCATCGAAGGTGATGGCTCCGATGCGCTCGCGCATGTCGATCTCGGTCCTCTTATACCGCTTCGCGTCGGATGCGCTGTAGGGGTGATGGTCCGGGTCGTACAGCAGCGCCGTGCCGTCGTACGGATTGGCGGGATCGGGGAGGATCACGGTGCCGACGACCGCACCGAACTTCTCCTCGAACTCGCCGATCGACGTGATCCCGTGCTCGACGACGAAGGCCTGCGCGATCTTCTGCAGCGTCTCCGTCTTCGAGAACCTGCCGTTGCGCTTGTCACCCCAGTGGAACTTCGACGTGTCGTTCGCGAAGGAGCTCGGCCGGCTCTGCCACACGTGGGCGACGAGGCGTCGCAGTTCGATCTCCGTGATCGGGCGTCCGAGCTCTTGATCGAGGTGCACCCGCAGCTCTTCAGGATCGATCTTCTTCGTGCGGGCGGCCTTGAAGTACTGCTTGTCACCGCTACGCGTGTCCTCGGCGTTGACCACACCCATCTGCTGGGCCACCGAAGCGAGCTCCGCGCCGAGATCGGGGTACTCATCGAACGCGTGCGTGATCTGCTCGCCGAGCCTTCTGTCGAATCGGCGGTGGATCGTGCGGCGGAAGTCGAGCACGATCTTCGCCGCGTCCGCGTCACCCCGATCGGTGAGCAGCTGGATCACCTCATCGAGCAGCCCCTCGAGCTGCTCGTAGGTGACGGTGCGGAACTCCGGATCCTCTGCGTGCTCGTCCTGACGGGGCGTGAGGTAGACGAAGTGGCGGCCGGCATCGTCGATGCCGCGGTAGTCGCCGGTGTCGGTCCTCCATCGGCGGATCTGCTTGCGCAGGCGAGCAGCCTGCGTCGGCTCGAGGTCCGCTGATGCCACCGACTGCTCCATGCTCTCGAAATCACCGCGGATGACCCAGTTGTACCAGGTGGTCTGCGCTGTCAGCAGTCCGCTGCGGGTGTGCTCGCTCGTGTCGGTCTTGTTCTCGATCACCAGGGTGCGCACCGGCATCCCCTCCTCGTCGTAGTCGACGAGGAGGACGTCGATGTTGCGCCACTCCCTCGGGTGCACGCGGGCGCGCTCGGAGATCTCCGGCGCACCCTCGCCGAGGGCCGTCTGCACGAAGCGGGAGGCGAAGAACGTGCCCAGTCCGTGGTCCTCCTGCGGGTCGAGCAGCCAGCCCACCATCTTGCTGTACCGGGTCTCACCCGCGCTCGCGCCGTAGTCGACGATGTCCCAGAAATTGGGCACTGGACGCAGGATCTCGCCGACCAGGCGACTGCTGTCGCCGGTGATGAGATCTGCGAGTACCCGTGCGATGACGGTGTCATCCTGATTGAAGCTGCTCATGCAACCCTCCCGTAGTGCGAAACATGATGAGAAGCGGGCGCAGCGCAGTCGTGCAGATGCACCTCGGTGAGTCGCGCGAGTTCCAGCGCGTAGTGGCGTCCGCAGTAGACCTGAACCTCGGGCTCGAGGGGCTCGTCGTCTTCTCCGACGTGGCCGCCCCGCCCGATGCGGTACTCCGGCGTGGTGGTGCAGACGCTCTCATCCCATGCGCACCCGCGTGGACGGTCTTCACCGTCGCTGTCGTCGATGCCGATGACGTCGTCTTCCACGGTCGAGCGCGTGGCCATCAGTCCTCCTCGATCGCGAGCACGGCACGCAGTCCGGCTTCGGCGCGCCGGATGCCGGCCTCGAGCTCTTCCCGCGTGAGGTTCTGCTCCTCGTCGAGCCATCGCCCCCACCTGTCTTCGAACTCTGCGCGGCGGCGATGGTGCTGCTCGCGCCTCGCAGTCGACGGTGCTGAGATCTCGACCAGCGCCCCGTCGTCGTCGGTCTCGATGAGCAGATTCGAACTGCCCCACGGCACCGGCAGAGCTATGTCGGTTCCTTCGACCCCGAGCAGAACCCAGTCGCCTGCCGCGGGGCGTGCGTCGCCGTCGCGACTCAGCGTGCTGTTGCGGGCCACCGCAGACCACGAGAGCACGGCGTCCGCCCACCAGCGGATACGCGTGCCGCCCGACATCCGGACAGTCGCCGAGGGTCGTGGGGGCAGGTGCCCCTCCCGTTCAGCGAGCGCGACCGCTGAATCCTGATTGGTCGCGACCACGATCGGAAGATATGCGACCGCTTCGTCGCCGTCCATCTTCTGCAACAGCTGCCCATCCCGCATCTCGTCGCGAAAATAGGGGTAGTCCGCGAGCACGAGCGCGATCACACGCACCCGAGTGCCCGAGAGCGCTTCATCGATCCAGGCTTGCAGGGCGGACACGGTCGGGAAGGAGTCGACGGCGACCTCGTGGGCGCCGTAGGCCGAGATCCCCAAGGATGAGCGCTTCACCATGCTCGAGAGCTCGTCCTGTCCCCACCGTCGTACGCTGCGCGCGCTCGCTTCTCGCTGGGCCTCTTCGAACAGGATCGCGTCGTACCAGTCCTGCAGGGCGGCCTTGCGCCTCAAGGACCTTCGGTAGGGGTGCGGCAGAGGGGTTTCCCGGCCGTCGACCCGGATGCTGCCCTGCATCGCAGCTGTGTCCGGCGAGTCCCGTCTGTGCCCATCGGTGTCCCAGATCTCGTACAGGACGTCCTCTGCGCCGGCGACCGTGGATGCGACGCGCCAGCCGAGCCGTCCGTCGACTCGGAAGAACACGAAATCGTCCGGCGTCAGAGCGCAGCCGTGCCGCGTTCGGGCGCGCTCGAGGTGCGCTTGGAGAGAGGTGGAGAACACGCTCTCAGTTTCGGGAACTTCCGTGTCCGCGAGGAGCGAACCGCTGTCCGGGATCGTCCGGTTTCGTGCGGGATCTCGGTTCCGGGCACGAGGTTCGAGGGGCCTCGCACCTCCGGCTCTGAGCTCCGACGGCGTAACCCAGCGCGCTCGGCATCACAACCCCCTCGTCGCGCGTGCGCGCGGCGGGCATCGTGAGGGTCACACGCCATCCGCATCCCGCGGGCGGCAGGAAGGGACAGGCGATGACCGACACCACCGAAGACCGCAAGAAGGTCGCCGAGCTGATCAAAGACTTCCGCTTCGCGATGCTGACGACGCGCAAGGGCGACGGCAAGCTCGTCGCCCGGCCGTTCACCGTGCAGGAGGCCGAGTTCGACGGCGACCTGTGGTTCCTGATCTCGAAGAGCTCATCCCCTGCGGAAGAGCTCGCCGCCGACGCCGACGTGAACGTCTCGATGAGCTCGAACGACGCGTGGGTCTCGCTCTCCGGAACGGCGTGGCTGGTCGACGACCGCGCCAAGATCGATGAACTGTGGAACCCGATGGTCGAGGCGTGGTTCCCCGACGGACCCGACGACCCCGACGTGGGCCTCGTGCGCTTCACGGCGGAATCGGCGGAGTACTGGGACTCCCCGGGCGGGCGCATCGCAACGGTGTTCAGCTTCGTGAAGTCGAAGCTGACGGGAGAGCAGTACGACGGCGGCGAGAGCGGCAAGGTCGACCTCTGACCTCGGTCCAACATCGGCTCTTGCCGGTGTCGGTGGGCAGGACTAATGTCTGATCACCGACACCGGCAAAGGAGCCGACCATGAGCGACACGACTTCCTCCTCTTCCTCCTCCGACCTGTTCGGATCGAGCAGCGGGCCCGAGGGCCGCTCGATCGGCGACTGGACCGACCTGGGCCGCGAGATGTGGTCTTTCCTCACCGGTCGCGGTGCGGTGGTCAACTACGCGTTCGACGACATGACGGTCGAGGTGCCGCGTGACATCGGCCCCGACGCGCCGCGCGCGACGTGGAAGATCAACGGCACACTGCGCGTCACCACCAGCGACAACACCCTCACCTCCGACGCCGGCACGTACACCGACCGGGACTCCGGCCCCGCCGCGGGCTGAAGCCTCAGTGGGGCACGGCCATGATCACCGTCGACGCCGATCTCACGGTCGCGCTGCTCGGAACCGATGACGAGCCGCCCTTCTCGGTGAAGATCACCGGCCAGGGCCGGCGCGTGAACGTGTTCATCAGCGATCCCGAGCGTCTTCCGAGCGTGAGCCGCGCGCAGCTGCACGAAGTCGACGCCCTCGCCAAGCAGCTCGCCGCGCAAGGGCTGACCGTGCGCATCGACGGCCCGCAGGGGCCGCTCGTCGAGGTGGGCGATGTGCGGCGCAGCGTGCTCGCACGCCTGCTCACCGGGTCATCGCACGTGCGCCTCGGCTCGTTGAGCGCGCTGACCAGCGTGCGGCGCATCCAGTCCACCCGCTCTCTGCCGCCCATCCCCCAGGTCGCCGGTGTGCTGCTGCCACTGGCGCCGACGTTCCAGCGCTACCGCCCACGGCGGGTCACCACGACTCACTACGCGTGGGGTGCCGGGCATCCGCGACTCATCTTCACCGTCGACGCCGAGCAGTGGGACGGCGTGGCACCGAAGGTGTTCGACCTCACCGCCGACCGCGTCGCCATCGGCTCGTCGCCGACGTGCGACCTCGTTCTGCCCGGCCTCGAATCGGTGCACGCCGAGATCCGCCACGAGCAGGGCGACGAGTACGTGCTCTACGCGAAGGGCGCGGTCGGCGGCGGAGCGTACCGCGAACGCATCGGCGACGAAGAGCAGGGGCGCATCCTGCGCACCGGCGCTCTCATCACGATGGGTCGGTGGCGGCTGGCATTCTTCCGCGAGGAGTACGCCGACCACGGACGCCCGTACGGAGGACGCCAGGGCGGCGAGTACGCGTATCAGCGCCCGCAGCCGCCGCGCGAGCAGCTGATGCGCGATCACGGCTCAACGGCCGGGCAGCCCCTGCGCACCGAGCCGGGCGCCGACCCGGAGCAGTCAGGCGGCGAGGGCGTCGTCGCCATCGAGTGACCAACGGGCTGAGGGCGTCGGGACGCGCCGGTAGACTGGACACGCCCCGCCTCCCTCTTCTTCTGGAGCCCGCGTGACCACTCCTGCCTCTCGTCAGCATGTTCCCGACTCGGTCGAGAACGCCATCGCGACTCCTGAGAAGGAGCAGCCGTACGGTGCGCTCGGTCTCAAGCCCGAGGAGTACGAGCAGATCAAGACCATCCTCGGCCGCCGCCCCACCTCGGGCGAGCTGGCCATGTACTCGGTGATGTGGTCTGAGCACTGCTCGTACAAGTCGTCGAAGAACTACCTGCGCCGCTTCGGTCAGAAGGTCTCCGACGAGATGCGCGAGCGCCTCATGGTCGGCATGGGTCAGAACGCCGGCGTCGTCGACGTGGGTGAGGGCTGGGCCGTCACGTTCAAGGCCGAGTCGCACAACCACCCCTCGTTCATCGAGCCGTTCCAGGGAGCCGCGACTGGCGTCGGCGGCATCGTGCGCGACATCATCTCGATGGGCGCCCGCCCGGTCGCGGTGATGGATGCCCTGCGCTTCGGCGCCATCGACCACCCCGACACCCCGCGCGTCGTGCACGGCGTCACCAGCGGCATCAGCTTCTACGGCAACTGCCTGGGGCTTCCGAACATCGGCGGTGAGACGGTGTTCGACGCCGTCTATCAGGCCAACCCGCTCGTGAACGCGCTCGCCGTCGGCGTCCTTCGCCACGAAGACCTCAAGCTCGCCAACGCCACCGGCGTGGGCAACAAGGTCGTGCTGTTCGGCGCCCGCACGGGCGGCGACGGCATCGGTGGCGCGTCGATCCTGGCATCCGACTCCTTCGACGAGGCCGGCCCGACCAAACGACCCGCCGTACAGGTCGGCGACCCGTTCGCCGAGAAGGTGCTCATCGAGTGCTGCCTCGAGCTGTACCAGCGCGAGCTGGTCGAGGCGATTCAGGACCTCGGTGCCGCCGGCATCTCCTGCGCAACCAGCGAGCTGGCCGCCAACGGCAACAGCGGCATGCACGTCTCGCTCGACAATGTGCTGCTGCGCGACCCGTCGCTCACCGCCGAAGAGATCCTGATGAGCGAGTCGCAGGAGCGCATGATGGCGATCGTCGCGCCCGAGAAGCTCGACGCCTTCCTCGAGGTGGTCGGCAAGTGGGAGGTCGAGACCAGCGTGCTCGGCGAGGTGACGGGAGACGGACGCCTCGTCATCGACTGGCAGGGCGAGCGCATCGTCGACGTCGACCCGTCGACCGTCGCCGTCGACGGCCCGGTCTACGACCGTCCCGTCGCGTATCCGACGTGGATCGACGCGCTGCAGGCGGATGCCGCTGAAGACCTTCCGCGCACCGATGACCCGGCTGTGCTGCGCACTCAGTTCCTGCAGCTGCTCGGCTCGCCCAACCTCGCCGACACCAGCTGGATCACCAACCAGTACGACTACTACGTCGGCGGCAACACCGCCCTCGCCTTCCCCGACGACGCCGGCATGGTGCGCGTCGACGAGGAGTCGGGTCTCGGCTTCGCGGTCTCGACCGACGCCAACGGCCGCTACTGCCAGCTCGACCCGTACGCGGGCGCGCAGCTCGCCCTCGCCGAGGCGTACCGCAACGTCGCCGTCACCGGCGCGACCCCCACGGCGATCACCGACTGCCTCAACTTCGGCTCACCCGAGAACCCCGAGGTGATGTGGCAGTTCGGTCAGACCGTCGACGGTCTGGCAGACGGATGCTACGAGCTGGGCACCCCCGTCACCGGCGGCAACGTGTCGTTCTACAACCAGACCGGCGACGTGCCGATCCACCCGACCCCGCTGGTCGGCGTGCTCGGCATCATCGACGACGTCTCGCGTCGCATCCCGTCGGGCTGGCAGGATGCCGGCGACAACATCTACCTGCTCGGCGTGACCTCGACCGAGCTGTCGGGCTCGGCCTGGGCCGACGTCGTGCACGACCACCTCGGCGGCCTGCCGCCGAAGGTAGACCTCGCCGCCGAGCGGCGGCTCGCCGGGCTCCTCGGCGCCGCTCGCGAGGAGTGGCTGATCTCGTCGGCGCACGACCTGTCGGAGGGTGGCCTCGGCCAGGCCCTCGCCGAGGGCGTCATGCGCTTCGGCGTCGGCGCGCGCGTCTGGCTCACCGAGCTGATGGAGCGCGACGGAGTGGATGCCGCCACCGCGCTCTTCTCGGAGTCGGCCGGCCGCGTGATCGTGACCGTGCCCCGCGAAGAGGACGTGAAGTTCCGCGGTCTGTGCGAAGGGCGCGATTACCCGGTGCTGCGCATCGGCGTAACCGACACCGAGCCGACCCTCGAGGTGCAGGACGTGTTCACCGTGTCGGTCGACGAGCTGCGCGAGACCTCGCGCGGCACGCTGCCGGCCGTGTTCGGGCCGACCGTCACCGAGCTCTCCGCATGACCGGGCCGCAGACCGACGAGGACTACGGCGATCTCGGCGAGCGCCGCAGCCGCCGCATCCGCATCGTCGCGTGGGTCACGATCGTCGCGCTCATCGTCGGCGGCGGCGGGGTGACCGCGCTCACGCTGCTGTTCGGCTGAGTCCGCCCGGGGTTCGTGCGCGCCTTGGCATCCGCAGGTCCCGAAGGGTCGTCCCCTCGCGCCTGACGCGACCATAGGGGCCCAGTCGACGAAGGGCAGGCGCCCTCGTCGATGCACCACGGGCTGTCAAGCCTCTCGACTCCCTCGCAGAGCACGCCGATCGTGGACTCCACCGATTGAAGGAGTGAGTATGAGCGACAGCACACCCGCACACGAGCCGACCGACGAGGAACTGCTCGAGAACGGCATGGACGACGGCACCGGCGACCCGAACGACGACCGCACCTACCTGCAGGACACACCGCCCGCCCAGGTCGACGACGCTGCGGTACGCGAGCACGCCGACGAAGAAGGGGCAGCGAAAGACGGAGACCGATTCGCCTGAGCCGACGGGACGCATTCCCGCACATCACGAAGACGTCGGTCGAGAAATCATCTCGACCGACGTCTTCGATGAGCGCCGGGGTCGATCACGCGCTGTCGGACTGCCCGCGGTCGCTCGACTCCGACTTGCGGCCACCGGCCTCGAGAACGTCACCCGCGGGAAGCTCTTTGTGCCCGCCGAACTGCAGCCGCATCGCCGAGAGCACCTGGTTCGCGAAGTGATCCTCACCGCGCGAGGCGAAGCGCTCGAAGAGGGCAGACGAGAGCACAGGCACGGGCACACCCACGTCGACCGCGGCCTTGACCGTCCAGCGCCCCTCGCCGGAGTCTGAGACACGGCCGGCGAGATCGTGGAGGGTTGGGTTCTCGTTCAGTGCGGTCGCGGTGAGGTCGAGCAGCCACGACGAGATCACCGACCCGCGGCGCCACAGCTCGGTGACCTTCGCGGTGTCGATGGGGAACTGGTAGAACTCCGGCTCTTCGAGAGGTGCGACCTCGGCCGAGTGCTCGGCCTCGCGCACACCCGCGTCGGCGTTCTCGAGCAGGTTCAGGCCCTCGGCGATCGCGGCCATGATGCCGTACTCGATGCCGTTGTGCACCATCTTCACGAAGTGGCCGGCCCCCGCGGGACCGCAGTGCAGGTAGCCCTGCTCTTCCGGCGCGAGGTCGCCGGTGCGTCCTGGCGTGCGTTCGATCTCGCCGACGCCCGGGGCGATGGTCTTCAGCAGCGGCTCGATGTGCTGCACTGCGGCATCCGATCCGCCGACCATGAGGCAGTACCCGCGCTCGAGACCGAACACGCCGCCGCTCGTGCCGGCGTCGACGTACTCGATGCCGCGCTCGCGCATCGCGGCCGCGCGACGCACGTCGTCTCGGTAGTTGGAGTTGCCGCCGTCGATGACGATGTCGCCCTCGTCGAGCAGGTCGGCGACCTGCTCGAGGATCGACCCGGTGAGTCCGGCCGGCACCATCAGCCAGATCACGCGCGGAGTCTGCAGCTTCGACACGAAGTCCTCCAGGTCGGCGGCTCCCGTCGCGCCGTCCGCCTCGAGCGCCTTGACGGCCTCCTGGTTGACGTCGAAACCGACGCATTCGTGTCCGTCCCGCATCAGTCGGCGCACGATGTTCGCGCCCATGCGTCCGAGTCCGATCATTCCCAGCTGCATCATGTCTCCCGTCGATTGGCGTTCCCATCGTCACGCACCCTCCCGAAGGTGGCAAGGCCTGTGCGAGGCTCGTGCGGATGTGGCATCCTTCGCCGTCGCGGTGCGGGTCGGCGGCGTCGGGCTCGGCCCGGGGAGCGGCAGCGCCTCGGGAGGAGCCGAATGCCGGGCATCCGCAGCCGTTGACCGACGTTCGGCTCCCGGCCGACGTCCACCGAACCGGAGCGGGGGCGGTAGCGCATCGGAGCGGGGGGCGCGACCGTCGGGAGGAGCCGGATGCCGGTCATCCGTACCCCTTGCGCGACGTTCGGCTCCTCGTCCGACTGCCACCGAACCACGGTCGCGTCGCAACCCGTCAGGAGGAGACGAATGCCGGGCATCCGCACGCCGTAGCCGACATTCGGCTCCCGGCCGACTGCCACCGAACCACGGTCGCGTCGCAACCCGTCAGGAGGAGACGAATGCCGGGCATCAGCACCCCTTACCCGACATTCGGCTCCCGGCCGACGACGGCCGAACCAGGGCTAGGGTGGCGGGATGGCCGGGATCAATCGTGAGTCGCTCGCCGCGCAGCGGGCGGATGCGGTCGCGCGCGCCGAGCACGCGGCATCCGCCTTGGCCGAGCTCGTGCACGACCGTCAGGGGTCGAACGACGACGACGAGCACGATCCCGAGGGTGTGACGCTGTCGTCAGAGTGGTCGCGGCTGTCGGCGCTGGCGGATGCTGCGGCCGACGAGGTGCGGCAGTACGACGATGCGCTGGCGCGGTGGGATGCCGGCGACTACGGCATCTGCGCGAACTGCGGCCGGCCCATCCCCGAGGGGCGGCTCGAGGTGCGCCCCTTCGCGCGACTGTGCGTGCCGTGCGCCGAAAAGCTCGGGTGAGCGGGACGCGATTGACCGGGACGCGGGTGATTCCGGTGCGCGCGCCCGCGTGCAGCCTCGCCCGCCGCGTGCCGAGACCAGCCACCACGAAGAAAGACGAGACGAAACGGGGGCCGACACTCCAGATGTAGGACGGACCCCGTGACCACGTCCGACATCTGGCGTGTCGGCCCCCGAAACGTAACGAGTCCGCGCGGCACGAGTCGGCCCCCGAAACGTAACGAGTCCGCACGGCACGAGTCGGCCCCCGAAACGTAACGAGTCCGCACGGCACGAGTCGGCCCCCGAAACGTAACGAGTCCGCACGGCACGAGTCGGCCCCGAAACGTCACCGACGCACGCCCGCTCCGGTCCGGACGTGACCGCAACCGCCCGCGTCAGGCGAGCGTGAGGAACAGCTTTTCGAGCTCCGCCATGCTGGGGGCGCCGTCCTCGGCGTCGTCGCCGTCGATCACGCAGTGCTTGAGCGCCGTGCTGATCACCGCGAAGCCGGCGCGATCGATGGCTTTGCCCACGGCGGCGAGCTGGATGACGACGTCACGGCAATCGGCATCCGTCTCCATCGCGTCGATCACGGCGCTCAACTGCCCTCGGGCGCGCTTGAGGCGGTTGACGACCTTGCGGATCTCGTCATCGGGTGCGGCGCTCATACTGACTCCTTCTCGAGAATGCGATCGGCGGCGAGCATGCGGGTGCCCGCGGCCCAGGTCAGGTATCCGCCGTCGAGGTTGCGCGCCGCGCGGCCGTGCTGACGCAGCAGGCGCACCGCGGTGTGCCCGCGCTGACCCACCTGACAGTGCACGATCAGCTCGCCAGCGGGCAGCTCGTCGAGACGACCCCGCAACTCGTCGACCGAGATGTTCACGCTGCCGGGAATCGCTCCGGCCTCGTGCTCCCGGGGGCTGCGTACGTCGAGCACCGTGGCACCGGAAGCCACCGCGGCCGAGAGCCCGTGCCACTGCACCCCGTCGGTCAGACCGGTCGCCGCGTTGTCGGCGATGTAGCCGAGCATGTTCACCGGATCCTTCGCCGAGCCGAACTGCGGCGCGTACGCCAGCTCGAGCCTGCTCAGCTGCGACGCTGTGAGGCCGGCCTGCATGGCCGTCGCGATCACATCGATGCGCTTGTCGACGCCGCGACGCCCGACGACCTGCGCGCCGAGGATGAGGTCGGTCGACGGATCGACGAGCAGCTTCATGGTCAGCCGCTCGGCACCCGGGTAGTAGCCGGCGTGGTCGGACGGATGCGCGTGGATCACGCGGTGGGCGCGACCGGCATCCCGCAGCCGCTTCTCGCTCCAGCCGGTCATGGCGACGGCGAGGTCGAAGACGCCGACGATCGCCGTGCCCAGTGCCGGCAGGGCGTCGGCGGGTGGAGCGTCGAGCAGCCCCGCGTCGGCGGCGATCGCGTCGGCGGCCGTGCGGCCGTGCCGGTTGGCGAGACCGGCCATCGTGACCAGGGTCGGCTCGGCCGAGATGGCGTCGACCTTCTCGACACCGTCGCCGACGGCGAAGATGCGCGGGTCGCTGGTGCGCTGCAGCGCGTCGACGGCGATGCCGCCAGTCGATCCCGTGACGAGTCCGGCGGAGACGGCGAGGGATGCCGCAGGGCGCACACCCCGCGCATCGATGACGATGTCGGCGGTGACTGTGGTGCCGTCGTCGAGGTGAACGCCCTCGGCATCCATCGACTCGACCGATGCACGCAGCCGCAGGTCGACGCCGTGCGCCTGCAGCTCGTCGACGACGAGCGCGGCCATCTCGACGTCAAGAGGGCTGAGCGGGTGCGGACCGTGCTGCACGAGCGTGACCGCGAGGCCGCGGTGGACGAGGTTCTCGACCGCCTCGATGCCGATGAATCCGCCGCCGACGACGACCGCGCGGCCCGCGTCGGGGAGGCCCGCGAGGGCGAGCGTGATGCGGTCGACGTCGTCGATCGTGCGCAGGGTCGAGACGACGGGGCCGCCCAGCGTCTTCTCGAACACGTCGCGTGAGGCAGCGCCGGTCGCGAGCACGACGTGGTCGTACGGCTCGTCGACGACCGTGCCGGTGTGCACATCGCGGATGCTGACGGTGCGGGCATCCCGATCGATCGCGACTGCCTCGGACCCGGTGCGCACGTCGAGTGCGAACCGGGCGCGCAGCGATTCGGGAGTCTGCAGCAGCAGCGACTCGCGCTCGGCGATCACGCCGCCGACGTAGTACGGCAGCCCGCAGTTGGCGAAGCTGACGTGCTCGCCCTGCTCGACGACGATGATCTCGGCGTGCTCGTCGAGTCGGCGCAGCCGGGTCGCGGCCGACATCCCGCCGGCGACCCCTCCGATGATGACGACGCGCACGTCAGCTGCGTCCGAACAGCTTCGCGAAGAAGCCCGTGCGCGGCTCGCTCTCGTGCCCGCGGCACCGGTCGCTCGAGGGCACTCCGGCCATCACGCTGTCGACGTGCTGGCCGCAGCCGGCCCACGTCGTCTTGCCACAGGTTCGGCAGGTCACTGCTCGGCACATCTCGCACTCCTCGGTTCGGGTATGCATAGATCGTAACCGATACCCCTGGGGGTATAACTGTATGCGCGCTGAGTGCGCCGGAATGCGCCCTGAGTGCGCCGGCATGCACCCTCGCCCGCGGGAGGTGCAGAAGTAGGCTGGCAACATCATGAACGACGTGTTGACGTGGCTCGGCCACTACTGGTGGCTGGCCTTCCCGCTGATGGGCATCGCCGGCGGCATCGGCAAGTCGTGGGAGCGCGCGTCGAAGCGCCGCCACGAGCGACGCCTCGAGACGCTGCGCCTGAAGGGCGAGATCAAGGCTGCCCAGCTCGCCGCCCGCGGGATCGCGCCGCAGCAGACGCGGAAGCAGGTGCGCGACGCCGCCGCCGAAGAGCGCGCCTCGACCGTGCAGCTGCTCGAGCGGCTCTTCAGCGAGCACGACGAGATCACCGCGCGATGGCTCGACTACGAGCTCGACGTCGCGAAGCTCATCGCCTTTCCGGCGATGAGCGATGGGCGCCAGCCCCTGACCGCCGCGTTCCTGCGGGCGAAGAAGATCGCCGACACCCTGCGACCCGCCTCAGCCGACGCCAAGCTCAGCGAGGGGGAGATCGCCGAATACGTCGACGCAGTGGGAGATTACGCCGTCGCCTTCGACATCGCCGAGCGCGATGCCCGGCGCCTGCGCGACGCGAACTTCAGCGAAATGGAGCGCAAGCGCCTCGACCGCGCGCGGCACCTGCTCACCGTCGCCCTCGACGACGCCGCCACGCAGGCGGAGCGCAACCTCGCATACAAGCGCGTGCGCGAGGAGCTCGACGGACTGATTCTGCTCTCGGACGAGGCGGTGGAGGTGCTCGAGCAGAAGGTCGCGGGGCAGCTCGGGTCGGGATCGACGGCGGGTGCGCCCGCTGCCGCCGCGGCTTCGATCGGTGCGCCGGCTGCCGCAGATGTCGCCGGTGCGGATGCGTCAGGTGCGCCGACGACCGATGCATCCGCGAGCGGCACGGCGACTGGTGCGCCGACGACCGATGCATCCGCGAGCGGCACGGCGACTGCCGCGCCGACGACCGATGCACCTGCGTCCGGTACGCGCAGACCCGCTCCTTCGCCGGAGCCATCCCCCGAGCCCGAGCGCATGCCGCTGCCCAGGGAGGAGCGGTGAGGGTTGAGAACGTCACCGGCCCGATCGCCGGTCACGCCGAGGGGCCGGTCTGGGCTGCCGCCTGGGGCGGGCTGCGGTGGGTCGACGGGGCCGCGGGCGATCTGCTCACCCTGCGCGACGACGGCGTGACGCGCCAGCACGTCGACGACGAGTTCATGGCCTTCGTGCGGCCCCGGCGTGACGGCGGCTTCGTCGCCGTCGGCGCGCGCACGCTCTACCTCGCTGACGAGGCCGACGGCGAGGCGCGTGCGGTCGCGCAACTCGGTGACGACCGCGGTGTGCGGATGAACGACGGATGCTGCGACCCCCACGGCCGACTGCTCGCCGGCTCGATGGCGTACGACTCCGCGCCGGGGCGGGGCTCGCTGCGCCGGATCGACGCGGACCTGTCGATCAGCGTCGTGCTGCCCGAGGTCGGCATCTCGAACGGAATCGCGTTCACCTCCGAGGGCTCGCACGCGTACTACGCCGACACGGCGACCGGCCGAGTCGACGTGTTCGACGTGTCGGACGGCGACCTCGTGAACCGGCGCCCGTTCGTGTCGATCCCCTCCGATGCCGGGGCCCCCGACGGGCTCTGCGTCGCCGCTGACGGCAGCGTGTGGGTGGCTCTCTGGGGAGGGTCGGCCGTGCACGGATACGACAGCTCAGGTGCGCTGATCGAGAGCATCCGGCTGCCGGTGCCGCAGGTGAGCGCCTGCACCTTCGGCGGGCACGGGCTGAGCACCCTGTTCATCACCACCTCGGCACAGGGCCTCGACGCCGATCGCGGCACCGAGGCCGGGTCGCTGTTCGCGGTCGACCTCGGCATTCGCGGCCTGCCCACCTTGCCCTTCGCCGGCTGAGGCGGGTCGCCGACACCCCCACTTCGCATCGACACCCCCAGCTAGGGGCGCCCGCAGGTGGGGGTCTCGGCGCCAAATGGGGGTGTCGGCAAAACGGGGACGGCGGCTCGCGGCGGCAGGAGGGGCCGCGGATAACGGCCGGGCAGGGGCCCGGCGTAGAGTCGGGCCATGGAGAGCACGCTGAGGGTGGGGATCGTAGGGGCGGGCGGCATCGCGCCGATGCACATCGAGGGCTGGCTGGCCCTGGGCGCCGAGGTCGCGATACTGCGGAGGACGGATGCTGATGTGCTCGCCAGTCGCTACGGCATCCGGGTCATCGGCGGTCTCGACGAGCTGATCGACGCGGTCGACGTCGTCGACACCATCAGCCCCACCTCGACGCACCTCGACATCGCCCGTGCCGCCTTCGCCCGCGGACGGCACGTCGTGTGCGAGAAGCCGCTCGCTGGCAGCACCGCGGACGCCCAGGAGATCATCGACGCCGCCGATCGGGCTGGAATGCGCCTGTTCCCCGCGCACGTCGTGCGGTACTTCGAGGGATACCGCGACCTGCACGACCTCGTCGGCACGATCGGCACGCTCACCGAGCTCACGTTCCGTCGCACGGTCGCGGCGCCCGATTCGGCGTGGTTCTACGCCGAGGATGCCGGCGGCGGGGTCATCCGAGACCTGATGATCCACGACATCGACCAAGCGCTGTGGCTGGCCGGATCCGTCGTCGAGGTCTCGGCGACGCAGGACCCACCCGCGGTCGGGGATCGGGTCTCGCCTCCGGTCTCGGCGCACGTCACCCTCACGCATGCGAACGGGGCGATCAGCCACCTGCGCGCCGACTGGCTCGAGCCGGGCACGCCGTTCCGGTCGATGGTCGAGGTGGCCGGTTCCGAGGGCATCCTGCGTTTCGACACCGACCTCGACCCCGCCGGTGCCGATCCGTATCGCGCTCAGCTCGCGGACTTCGCCGAGGCCATCCGCACCGGGGGCGCGGCGCGTGTCACCGCCGTCGACGGACTGGCGGCGGTCGCCGTGGTGGATGCCGCGTATGCATCACTCGCGGGAAAGCGTCCGATCATGTTCTGACCGCCCCGCGACAGCCGGCCCGCGGGAGGCCGGCGGGCCGCGAGAGGCAGCCGGCCTGCGGGAGACGCCCGGCCTGCGGGAGGCAGGCGGGCCGCGGGAGCCAGCCGGCCCGGCCTGGGGCCGGAGCCGACCCGGAGCCCGGCCTGCGAAGCCCGCGCTTGCACCGGGACCCCGTTACGTTCTGGGGGCCGACACGCCAGATGTCGGACGGATGCCGCGAAAGCGTCCGACATGTGGCGTGTCGGCCCCCGAAGTGCACCGGCGAATCGGCACCGCGGGCACGATGCGGGCCGGATGCGGGCCGGATGCGGGCCGGATGCGGGCCGGATGCGGGCCGGATGCGGGCCGGATACGGGCCGCATGCGCGCCCGATGTGTGGCCCCTCCGGCACGTGCGGGCCGGATGCGGGCATCTCGGCACGTTCGGGACGGGGGTCTGGTGCCCTCAGCGGCCGAAGCCGAGCGGACGCACCAGGACGTGTCGCCGGTCACGAACCCAGACGACACCCGCATCGCGGTGCTCGGCGCGGGTCGCGAAGCGGTAGCGATACGAGACGACGCGCACCCACACCGGTCGCTCCCCGTCGAACGGATCGCGATGCAGCATCCGCAGTGTCGGTCGGTCGGCCTCGAGAAGACGCACGAGGAACACCGTGAACCAGTCGTCGAGCGAGCGGCCCAGCGGCAGAAACCACATCAGCCAGTCGAGCCGCAGGTGGTACGGCGCGAACTGCCGTGGGATCCGGCGCAGGGCGCCGGGCTTGCCCTTGAACTCGTACTCGCGCCAGTCCGCGGCATCCGGATCGGCATCGGTGGTTCCCTCCACGACGTACTCGATGCGCTGCTTCGTCACCGTGCCGAACGCGCCATAGGCGTTGCCGAGCTGCCACCGGTTGAAGCTCGCGTTCATCAGCTGGCGGCGGGCGAACAGATTGCGCAGCGCCGGCCAGCTGAGCACGATCAGCACGAGACCGACCACCGAGGTGAGGATGACCCAATAGAGAGGGATTCCGTTCGGCCCGTCGGCAGGCTCAGGTCCCCAGGGGGACGCAGCGGCCCAAGACGGGGCAGCGACCCAGGAGGGCGCCCAGGCCGAGCCGACGCCCGAGAACGCGAGCACGATCGTCGCCCAGTTCAGCCAGGCGAAGTTGCCGGTGAGCACGAGCCAGAGCTGGGTGAGGATGACGATCGCCGCGGCGATCGCGCCGATCATCAGCAGGATCGCGTCGACCGCATCCGGGGTGAACAGCGTCGCGAGCGGCACGAACAGGAAGAACGGCACCACCAGCTGAGCGAAGTGATTGCCGAGCACCTCGCCCTTGTGGAACCACCGCGGCAGCAGATGCGCCTGCCGGCTGAGCGGCCCGGGCATGGGCTGCGTCTCGTGGTGGTACATCAGCGCGGTGAGGTCGCGCCACTCCCGACCGCCGCGGATCTTGATCATGCCGGCACCGAACTCCAGCCGGAACACCAGCCACCAGAACAGCACGATGACCACGGTGGGCGGCGGCTGATCACGCGAGCCGAGGAACGCCGCGAGGAATCCCGCCTCGACGAGCAGCATCTCCCACCCGAACCCGTAGAACGTCTGACCCACACTGGTGATCGAGAGGTAACCGAACCACAGCGCCAGGAAGCAGAGCATCGGCACCCACGGCGGGGCGAGCTGCGGGATGCCGATCACAAGAGCGGCGGCGATGATCATGCCGGTCCAGCACAGCGCGACCAGGCGTCGGTCGGTGTAGCGGATGCGCGTGAAGAGCGTCGGATGCAGCATCCGGCGTCTTGTGGGTGACGACGTCACCCACGCGATCAGATCGGGCACCGGCAGCAGGCCGCGCTCGCCGAGCAGCGGGCGGAACTGGTTCAGCGTCGAGAGGAACGCGACCAGGTAGAGCGCCGCGATGCCCCGTTGCAGAACCTCGCGGGCGAAGCCGAAGTCGACGGCTGCGAACCCGTCCATATCCGCAGGCTACGCCCGAGGCGGGGGTGGATGCAGGGGGTTGCGCTGCGAGACGAAACGGGGCCGACATCGGCATCCGAAAGCCCGCCCTGACGTTACGAAACGGGGGCCGACACTCCACCCGTCGGACAGAACACGTGGATCCGTCCGACATCTGGAGTGTCGGCCCCCGTTTTGTAAACGCCGCACCGGCTAACCGGCTAACCGCCGCACCGGCTAACCGCCGCACCGGCTAACGCCGGCGAGCCGGCCGCCGGGTCACTTGATGACGTCGGGGTTCTCCTCGAGCCACGCCTTGACGGCCTCGCGCTCCTTGCCCTCGCCGTACTCGTTCACCACCATGTCCTCGAGCGAGCCGTACTGCTCGTCGTCGAGCTTGATGCTCTCGATCAGCTCAGCGGCCTCGGGGTACTCGTCGGCGAAGCCCTTCGTGCCCAGGAAGTGCAGGCCCTCGGCCTCGCCCATCAGGCCGTTCGGGTCTTCGAGGTCCTTCACGGGGAACGCGTCGTTGGCCCAGAACGGGCGCCACAGCGTGACGACGATGTCTTCGTTCGCGTCGGTCGCCTTCTTCAGCTCGGTGAGCATGGCGGCTGTCGAGGAGGTGACCAGCTCGTACTCGCTGTTCAGACCGGTCTCCTCGAGCATGGTCGTCGTCTGCTCGGTGAGGCCGGCACCCGGCTCGATGCCGATGATCTTGCCGTCGTACTGCGCGGCCTTGCCCTTGAGGTCCTCGATAGAGGTGAGCTCGGAGTACTCGGGAACCGCGATGGTGAGCTTCGCGTTCTCGTAGTACGTGCCCAGATCCTCGATGTCGTCGCCGTACTTGTCCATGTACTTCTTGTGGGTCAGCTCGGGCCAGGCCGACGGGTAGATGTCGACGTCGCCCTGCGCGAGACCGGTGTACAGCGGGCCGGCGTCGGTGAGGGTCTTCATCTCGACGTCGTAGCCGATCTCCTCGAGCTTGTTCTCGAGCAGGTACGCGGTGCTCAGGCCGTCGGTCCACGACGGCAGGAAGCCGAGCGTGATGGTGCCCTTGTCGCCCTTCGAGCCGCCGTCGGCATCACCGGTGCCTCCGGTGCCGCCGGCACCGCCCGACGCGCAGCCGGTCAGGGCGAGCGAGGTGACGGCGGTGAGGGCGAGCAGTGCTGTGAGCTTCTTCTTCATGTTCTCTTCTCTCTTGCGTTCCGTATGTGAGTGCGGGTTGTGAGTGCGATTCGGGATGCCGATCAGGCCGGCTGCAGTGCGGCATCCGGCACGGCGACGGATGCCGAGGCGCGGCGACGCGCGTCGCGGCGACGGGCGAGGATGCCCAGCAGCGATGCGTGGTTCTCGGCCGGAGCGCCGAGGGCCGCGGTGACCCGGTCGAGGAAGACGGCGATCAGCACGACGCCGAGGCCCGCCTCGACGCCCTTGGCGATGTTGATCGTCGAGATCGCCTCGACGACCATCTTGCCGAGGCCGTCGGCGCCGGCCATTCCGGCGATGACCGCCATCGACAGGGCCAGCATGATGACCTGGTTGATGCCGGCCATGATGGTCGGCATCGCGAGCGGCAGCTGGATGCCGCGCAGGATCTGCCCTGGCTTCGCGCCGAATGCCTGGCCGGCCTCGACGGTCTCGCTGTCGACCCCGCGGATGCCGAGCTCGGTGAGTCGCACGCCCGGGGGCAGCGCGAAGATGATCGTCGCGACCATGCCGGGCACCACGCCGATGCCGAAGAACACGATGGCCGGGATCAGGTAGACGAAGGCGGGCATCGTCTGCATGAAGTCGAGCACGGGCTTCAGCAGCGCGCGCACGGTGGCGTTGCGGGCCGACCAGATGCCCAGCGGCACCGCGATCAGCACCGCGACGACCGTCGCGACGAGCACGAGCGACATGGTCTGCATGGCGGGAACCCAGAGGTTCATGCCGACGATCAGCAGCAGCGAGACGGCGGTGCCGACCGCGAGCTGCCATGAGCGCACCAGGCACGCGATGAGCGCGGCGATGGCGATGATCGCGAGGAAATGCACCGACAGCAGACCGGCAGTGAGCCCGTTGACGAGGAAGCCGAAGACGAACGCGACGCCGTCGAGCAGGCCGTCGAGATTGACCTTGACCCAGTCGACGATGCCGGCGACCCAGGTTCCGATCGGAATGCGGAAATCCATCAGCGCACCTCCTCGGTGTCAGCGTTGTCAGCGGTGCCGGCGGGCGCGTCGGCGACAGCCGGGTCGGCGGCCTCGGCGGCCGCCTCGGTGAACGAGCTCGCCTCGGCGAGAACCTCGTCGATCACGGCCTGCGGCATCGGGTTCAGCGGCAGGGTCAGCTCGCCGGTGGCCCCCGGGCCGGGCCCGAGGGCGGCGAGCAGGGTGACGCGCGGGATCACGCCGGTCAGGCGGCCCTCGCCGTCGGTCACGGCCAGCGGCAGCGGCGACTCGACCGAGGGGATGAACAGGTTCATCAGCACCTCGTTCTCGTCGACCACCTGAGGCGCGGGCTTGAGGATGGATGCCAGTGACGACTCGCCCTTGCGCACCAGCTTCACGGCATCCCGATCGGTGACGATCCCGACGAGCTTGCGGTCACGGCCGACCACGTAGGTCGCCGACATGTAGGCATCCCGCATCTGACGCAGCGCCGTGCGCGGACCGGCCGACTCGGCCACGACGGGGCGCGGACGCTCCATGACGTTCGCGGCGGTGAGCACGCGAGCGCGGTCGACGTCCTGCACGAACTGCTCGACGTAGTCGTTCGCCGGGTCGGTGAGGATGTCTTCGGGCGTGCCGATCTGCACGATGCGGCCGTCACGCATGACGGCGATGCGGTCGCCGAGGAACATCGCCTCGTTGAGGTCGTGCGTGATGAAGACGATGGTCTTCTGCAGCTTGGCCTGCAGCTCGACCAGCTGCTCCTGCATCTCGCGGCGGATCAGCGGATCGAGGGCGCTGAACGCCTCATCCATGAGCAGGATGTCGGTATCGGCGGCGAGCGCGCGGGCGATGCCGACGCGCTGCTGCATGCCACCGGAGAGCTCGCTGGGCAGCTTCTCGCCCCAGCCGTCGAGGCCCACCAGGGAGAGGATCTCGTCGGCCTTGCGCAGACGCTCGGCCTTTCCGACGCCCTTCAGCTCGAGCGGATAGGCGACATTCGCGGCGACCGTGCGATGCGGCAGCAGCGCGAAGTGCTGAAAGACCATCGACACGCGGTCGCGGCGGATGTCACGCAGCTTGGAGCCCGGGACGCCGGTGATCGCGTCTCCGCCGATCGTGATCTCGCCCGCGGTCGCGTCGTGCAGACCGTTGAGCATGCGGATGATGGTGGACTTGCCGGATCCCGACAGACCCATGATCACGAAGATCTCACCGCGGTTCACGGTGAAGCTCGCGTCGATTACGGCTGCGGTGCCGACGTCCTGCACCTCGGTGCGGGTCTCACCGGCCTTCAGACGCTTCACGGCCTGCTGCGGATTACGACCGAAGACCTTGTAGATATTGCGCGCTTCAAGAGCGGTTTCGGACACGTTTCCCCCGTTGCCCACCGATTCTTCGGGTCTCGGCGGGCCGCTTCGGTTACGCCCGGGTGACGTTCTCAAGGCCGTTTCGACAGATGCTGCACAGCGGCACGGACGGGGATTTCGGATCCCCGCGACAGAACATCGACCGTACGCCCACGCCTCTTCGTGTACAGCTCATGTCGAAAGAAGGACGCGGCCGCGGACTGGTCATGTGACCTCTCGGCCACCTAGCAACGCTAACGAATGGCTGATCCGGTGGCAAATCCTCATTTGGGTTTTCACGCGTCACCGGGGGTTCCTATCCCCAGTTCGAATCGCTCAGCCGCGGCGGATGCTGCGCGTGACGGTGAACTTCGGGGTGCGGGCCACCTGCTCGGTCGCGCCGACGTCGCGGGTCAGCACCCCGCGGTGATCGAGGTGCGAGTTGAACACCGTCCACACCTCGCCGCCGGGGCGCAGCAGTCGCGCGGCGGCCTGGATCAGGCGATGACCCGCCCCTTCGTGCACGCTCGTGCCGAGGTGGAAGGGCGGATTCAGCAGCACGAGGTCGGCCGACCCATCGGGCAGTTCGGATCCTGCGTCGTCGAGCGTGACGGTGATGCGCGCGGCGAGACCGTTCGCGACGATCGTGGCCTGCGCCGAGCGCGCCGCGGAGGCCGATCGATCTGTGGCGGTGATCACGGCATCCGGATGCTGCTGCGCGAACGCCACGGCGAGCGCTCCCGTTCCGCATCCGAGATCGACGACGCGCAGCGGGGCCGGACTCGCGACCGGGCGGAACTCCGCGCGAAGGCCGCCGGCGGGGGTGTCGATCGGATGGAACGGCGCGGACGCCGGCGCCGGCGACGGCGGCACGAGCGTCGACATCACGTCGATGAGCACCCGGGTGCCGACGTCGAGACGCGCGCCGGCGAACGCCGCCCCGTATGCGCTCAGGGTGAAGCCGTCGTGCCGGCGGCTGACGGGGAACGGCGGCTGGTCGGGTACCGGCAGCGCACCGGATGCCACGATCAGCCGCGACTTGCGTTCCGCGCGCTGCGGCTGCACGTGGGAGAAGTGCCGCGCGAGCACCTCGTTCTGGGTGAGCGCCATGTGCTTCACCCGCCCTCCCGCGACGAGCGTCACGTCCGGCGCGGCCCACCGGGCGACCGCGTCCGCGATCTCCTCGAGCTCTGCGAGCCCCTTCGGCAGCTGCAGCAGCACGAGACGCACGCCAGCGAGCAGCGAGCTGTCGAGCTCGTGCGCGGCCGGCAGAGGCAGATCGAGTGCGCGCGCGTTCGCGGCGAGCGCGCGCCGGCCGGTGATGAGGTCCTGGTGCACCCGGATGCCGCGCATCCCGGCATCCGTCAGTGCGAGGGCGATCGCGCCGTACTCGTCGCCGATGATCGCGATCTCGTCGCCGTCGACCCCCGACTCGACAGCGCGCCGCACGAGCAGCTCGTCGGTGGCGTCCCAGGCCTGCAGGTTCGGAGCCTCGACGTCGGGAAAGCGGCGCAGTCGCTGGAAGTCGAAGCCCGTCACTCGCTCACACTATCGCCGCTCCGCGGCCCGCGGAGCCGCTTCCATTGACAACGACTGAACGCGCGTTTAGCTTGCTGTACATGCGTTCAGCATCTGACGACCTCACCGCTCGCGCCCGCATCCGCGATGCGGCGATCCGCGCCTTCGCCCGCCACGGCTTCGACGCCGCCAGCATGCGAGCGATCGCCGCCGATGCCGGGGTGAGCGCCGCCCTGATCGTGCACCACTTCGGCGACAAGAATGCGCTGCGCACCGCGTGCGACGACTACGTGGTCGCGGCGTTCATCGACGACAAGCACGAGCTGATCGAGGCTCCGACGGCCGACCGCATCCGCGCCGCCCTGCACGATGTCGAGCGGTACGGCCCGTACATCGACTACCTCGGCCGCATGCTCGGTGACAGCTCGCCGGCCGCCGACCGTCTGTTCGATGAGATCGTCCGAGTGACCCGCGACGTGCTCGACGAGCAGCGTGACGCGGGCCTTCTCGTCGCCATGAGCGACCCCGAGATGACCACACTGCTCGTGGTGATGATGGGACTCGCACCGGTCATGATGCGCGCACAGATCGGCCGGATACTCGGGCAGGACCAGCTCAGCCCTGCCGGCATGATGCGCACCACCCTGCCCACTCTGGAACTGCTCACGCACGGCATCTACTCGAGCACCGCGTTCCTCGAGGGGGCGCGTCAGGCACTGGCATCCGACGGCGCGCCCGCAGACGGCGCCCCCGCACCCGCGGCCGCACCCGACGCCGCATCCGCATCCGCATCCGCATCCGCATCCGCACGAGCATCCGAAAAGCCCATCGAAGGAGGGGCGTCATGAGTTCCGTCATCGACATCACCGCACTGCACAAGCGCTTCGGAAGACGCACCGCCGTGCACGACCTCGACATGCACGTACAGCGCGGCACGATCTACGGCCTGATCGGGCCGAACGGCGCGGGCAAGACGACGACCCTGCGCACCCTGGTCGACATCATCCGTCCCACCTCCGGCGAGGTGCGCGTGCTCGGCGAGCAGCCGCGGCACGGCGGCGCCCGACTGCGACGACGGATCGGCTTCGTGCCCGGCGAGCTGCATCTCGAGGGCCGTGTCACCGGGCACCGGATGCTGTCGTTCTACGCCGAGGTGTCGGGCCCGGTCGATCGCGGATACACGTCCGAGCTCGCCGAGCGCCTCGGCGTCGACCTGACGCGCCCAGTGCGCAGCCTGTCGAAGGGCAACAAGCAGAAGATCGGCCTGATCCAGGCGTTCATGCACCGGCCCGAGCTGCTCATCCTCGATGAGCCGACCAGCGGGCTCGATCCGCTGATGCAGCGAGAATTCCTCGCGATGGTGCGCGAAGCGCGCGATGCTGGCCAGACCGTGCTGCTCAGTTCGCACGTGCTCAGCGAGATCCAGCAGGTCGCCGACGAGGTCGCGGTGCTCGCCGCCGGCCGGGTCGTCGCCAGCGGCGACGTCGCCTCGCTGCGCCTCGGCTCGGTGCGACGGGTGCGGGTCTCGCTCGACGCGGCGGATCCGGATGCCCTGCGCCGTCGCTTCGCAAGCATCCCGGGCGTGAACGAGCTCGAGGTCACCCCACAGGGCTCCGTGACGCATCTGACCGCGACCGTCGAGGGCGCGATCGACCCGCTCGTGAAGGCGCTCGCCCAGGCGACGGTGCACGACCTGACCGTCGAGGAGCCCGACCTCGAAGAGAGCGTGCTGCGCCTCTACGCCTCTTCTTCTACACCTTCTTCGTCGAAACCCCCAGTTTCCGCCGACACCCCTGGGCACGGACGGTCGCAGGCGGGGGTTTCAGCAGGAAGCAGGGGTGTCGGCGACGACGTCAGCGAAGAGGGAGGTGCGCGATGAGCGCCATCCTGTCGGTGTTCCGACGCAGCATCCGCGAGTCGTGGCGCGGCGTGATCGGGTGGAGCCTCGGCATCGCGGCGGTGCTGTTCCTGTACCTGCCGCTGTACCCGAGCTTCGGCGCGAGCGGGCAGCTCGAAGAGGTCATCAAGGCCTTGCCGCCGCAGCTCATCGAGACGCTCGGCTACGACCAGATCGCCTCCGGCGCGGGCTACGCGCAGAGCACGTTCTACGGACTGCTCGGCTTTCTGCTGCTGACGATCGCGGCGGTGCTGTGGGGTTCGGCGGCGATCGCCGGCGCCGAGGAGTCGGGCCGGCTCGAGCTCGACCTCGCGCACGGCATCAGTCGCGCGCAGTACGCCGCCGAGTCGGCGCTCGCCGTGCTCGTGCGGCTGCTGTGGCTGGGCGCGTTCTCGGGCGCGATCGTGTTCGCGCTCAACGAGCCGGCCGGCCTGGGCATCCATCCTCCGCACATCGTCGGAGCAGCGCTCGCCCTGACCGGACTGGCGTTTCTCAGCGCGATGGCCGGCCTGTTCGCCGGGGCCCTCACCGGCCGCAAGGCCTGGGCCACGGGTGTCGCCGCGGGCGTCGCCGTGCTCGGGTACGTGTTCCAGGCCGTGGCGAAGCAGTCGAAGGATCTGGAGTGGCTGAACGCGCTCTCGCCGTACGCGTGGGTGTATCACCAGCCGCCGCTCAAGGACGGCGTCGACGTGGGCGGCCTGCTGCTCGTCTGGGGCATCGCGCTGGTGCTGGCCGTGGCATCCGCCCTTGCCCTGTCACGCCGCGACCTGCGCGGGTGACCGCGCCGCGCACGGCATCGGTCGGCGCGGCGGGGCGCGGATGCCCTAGCGTGAGCATCATCATGACTGCCACGCTCACCCTCGACACCGTCACCCTCCCGTCGGCGCCGGTGGGCGCACCGAATCCGCTGCCCGCGGTCGCCGCGATGCCGCAGGCGCCGTACGAGGCGTCGACCGACGGGCTGCCCGACGACCTGGCCGAGAACATCCGGTACGGCCAGGTCGGCAGCATCCACCCCTATCTGCTGCAGGATCAGTACACCCGCGAGCGCACCGACGAGCCCATGCGCGTCGCGGTGCTCGAGAACGACCTGCTGCGGGCAGAGTTCGCCGTCGATCTGGGCGGCCGCCTGGTGCGTCTGCTCGACAAGGCGACCGGGCGCGACCTCGTCTACCGCAACGAGGTCTTCCAGCCGGCGAACCTCGGGCTGCGAAACGCGTGGTTCTCGGGCGGTGTGGAGTGGAACATCGGCATGCGCGGCCACTGGCCGCTGACCTGCGCGCCGCTGTACGCCGCCGCGCTGACCGCGCACGACGGCGAACCGGTGCTGCGGATGTGGGAGTACGAGCGGGTGCGCGGGGTGGTCGTGCAGATCGACGCCACGCTCGATTCGACCGTCGCCGCGCTGCACGTGCGCGTGCGGGTGCGCAATCCGCACGCCGACGAGACCGGCATGTACTGGTGGACGAACATCGCCGTCGCCCAGACCGAGGGCTCGCGGGTGTTCGCCCCCGCGAAGCACGCGTATCAGACGCAGTACGACGGCACGCTCGCGCACGTCGACGTCGCCGCACCGGATGTGAGCCGTCCGGCCCACGCCGTGCAGGCGGCCGACTGGTTCTACGACCTCGGCGGGGATGCGATGCCGTGGATCGCGGCGCTCGAACCCGACGGCACCGGACTCGCGCACGTCTCGAGCGTGCGGCTCTCGGGGCGCAAGCTGTTCGTCTGGGGCGACACCACCGGCGGACGGCACTGGCAGGAGTGGCTGGGAGGCTCGTACTTCGAGATCCAGGGCGGCCTCACGACCACGCAGTACGAGAATCTGCGGATGCCGGGCGGGGCGACCTGGGAGTGGACCGAGACCTTCCTGCCGTTGCACGTCGACGGCGCCGACGGGGAGTGGGCCGACGCCTCTGCCGTGGTTGGCGCGCAGGTGCAGCGGGCGACCAGTGGCTGCGACTCGTCACGTCTGGATGCGGTCGCGGACGCCGCACCGGAGCGGATGCTGAACCGCGGCGCCGCCTGGGGAGCCTTCGAGGCCGAGCTCGCCGCGCGCGTGGGTCGCGGCTTCGACGCCCTGCCCGGGGTGCGCTTCGACCGGGATGCGGGCGACGAGGGCGAATACTGGCGCGCGCTGCTCGACGGATCGGCGCCCGATGCCGGCGTGGACGCTCCGGTGTCGTACGTCGCCGGAGAAGATTGGGATCGCCTGCTCGGGGCCGCGCCGGCGACATGGCTGACCCACTACCACCGCGGCGTGATCGCGCACGCCGCCGGGGCCGTCGACCGCGCGGCGGCGCACTACGAGGCGTCGCTGCGGCAGCGTCGCAGCGCGTGGGCGCTGCGCGGGCTCGGCCTGGTGCGCATCGCCCAGGGCCAGGTGGATGCGGGCATCGACGTTCTCACCGACGCCGCGTCTCTGGCGCCCGATCTCGCGCCGCTCGCGCTGGAACTCGGCGAAGCTCTGCTGATCGCGGGGCGGGCGCAGGAGGCATCCGGGTTCCTCGCCGCGCTTGCTCCCGCGGTCCGAGCGCAGGGGCGGTTCCGGGTGCTCGCGGTGCGCGCGGCGCTGGCATCCGGGGCGCACGACGAGGCCCGACGGATGCTGGAAGACGAGTTCGATGTGCCCGACATCCGCGAGGGGGAGCTGAGCATGTCGGATCTCTGGCGCGAGGCCTTCCCCGACCGCCCCGTCCCGGAACGCTACGACTTCTCGATGGCCTGACGCCGCGCCGCCGGACTGAATTCCGCCGGTGCGGGGTCGATTGCGCACGGTTTCGCCCGCATGAGCGTACGAAACTGACCCCGGATGCCGGGCGGCGCTCTCTCAGGCTGCTTGAGCGTGCTCGCGCCAAGCGCTCACGCAGCGCATCCGTCTGCTGCCACGGCTCCTCAGCGCGGCGGCTCCGCAGCCGGTGCGGGCTCACCAGCACCGCGACCACTTCGCCGTGATGCGAGATCGATGCTTCTTCGCATCCATCGGCCAGACTTGACCCTGACACGGTGTTAGGCGGTCGAATCAGAGCATGTTGTCCATCGGAGCGTTCGCGCAGATCGGCCAGGTGACCCATCGCATGCTGCGGCACTGGGACACCGCCGGCCTGCTCGTACCCGCCCACGTGGACGAGTACAGCGGGTACCGCTCGTACGATCCTTCGCAGCTCGACCGACTGCACCGGATCGTCGCGCTGCGGCAACTCGGATTCGGGCTGGAGCAGATCCGCGTCATGCTCGATGAGGGCATCGACGGGGATCGACTCATACAGATGCTGCGCGGACACCGCGATGCGGTGGAACGCGAGCACCGCATCGCGACCGAACGGCTCGTCGACGTGGAACGGCGCCTCCACCTGATCGAAAGCGAGAATCGCATGTCATCCGCCGAGTTCATCGAGAAGCCTCTGCCCGCCGTCCGCCTGATCGCCCGCACGGCGACCGTGCCCGCCGACGAGGTGGGCCGGTATGTGGGAGCCATGTTCGGCGAGGTCGAAGACCGCCTGCCCGAGACGGAGGGGATGCTCGAGACGCCGATCGCGCAGTACCGCCCGACCGATGGAGGGATGCTGCTGACCATCGGCTACGCGTACGCCGGCGACCCCATCGAAGATCTTGAGATCGTCGAGCTCGCCGCTGAGGAGCGCGCGGTGTGCGGCATCCACCTCGGTGCGATGTCGGGCATCCGCGAGACCTGGCACGCGTTGCACGCCGAGATGCTCGCCCGGGGTTTCGTACCCTCGGGTCCGTGCCGCGAATTGTATGTGCGGTCGTGGCCCCTCGAAGACGAGTCCCACTGGGTCACCGAGCTGCAGCAGCCCGTCTCGCGGGCCTGAGCACGCGGAGTCGGGGCTATCAGGGATGCATGTCGCTGGTCGGCTAGCCTGCGGACCACACCAATGCATCCCTGACCTGGTGGCAGGCACTCTGGGGGATGGATTTCTCCGGTGCAGGGTCGCGCCGACCAGACGAATGCATCCCTGACGGCGGATGCAGGCACCGCGGGGATGGATTGCGCCGGTGCGGGGTCGATCGGGTACGGTTTCGGTCACGTCGGCGCACGGAACTGACCCCGGATGCCGCCAAAGGCGGGCCCGCGCCGGAAGCGCGGGCCCGGACGCCCAGCGGCGAGCGCGCGGGTCAGCGGAGCGGGTCGAACGGACGGATCTCGGGGGCGATGCGGCCCGTCGTGATCTGCTCGGCGAGAAGCTTGCCGGTTGCGGGGCCGAGCACGATGCCCCACATGCCGTGACCGCCCGCGACGTACACGTTCGGCGCCTGCGTCGCACCTACCAGCGGCAGGCCGTCTGGCGTGACCGGGCGCGAGCCGACCCACTCGTCCTGACGGTCGTCGAGATCCAGCCCGGTGAACATCTCCCGCGCCTGCGCGATGATCGCCTCCACGCGCCGCGGCTGGAAGGGCTCGTCGGGACGGCGGAACTCCATGGTACCGGCGATGCGGAAGCGCCCCTGATACGGGGTGCACGCGATGCGCTGGAACGGGAAGTACACCGGATGCTCCTGCGGCACCGAGGTCGCGACCGTGAACGAGTATCCCCGGCCGGCCTGCACTCGGGTGCGCACGCCGAGCTTGCGGGCCAGCGCCGGCATCCAGGCGCCGGTCGCGATCACGACCGAGTCCGCCTCGAGTCGCTGCCCGTTCGACATCGTCACCACGGGACGGCGAGTCGACGAGACATCGGTGACCTCGCACCCGGTGATCAGCTCGGCTCCGCGCTCGACGACGGCGGCGCCGAGCGCCTCGACGAAGGGCGCGGGCTCGAAGAAGCGCTGCCCGTCGAGCCGGTAGGCGTGCGTCACGGCATCCGACAGCACCGGCGCCAGTTCGCGGGGGTTCTCGAGACGCGTGAAGGGCACATCCTGCCCGTGCCGGATCACGCCCTCGATCTCGTGCAGGAAGCCCTTCGAGTCGGCCTCCTGCTTGAACCCGATCACGAACGGGCCCTCGCGGGTCCACGACTGCACGCCCCCGTCGATCAGCTCGTCGAAGCACTCCAGCGCGATCTTGTCGATGGGCGTGAGGTCGGCCATCGTGCGATCCCAGGCGCGGTTCGTGCCGTGCGCGGCGAACTGGCCGAGGAACATCCACAGCCCGGGATCCACGCGGAACGGCACATGCAGCGCGGCATCCGGGTCGAGCAGGGCCTTCGGCCCGTAGGTCCACAGGCCCGTGTCGGCGAGCGGGATCGTCTTGCCCGGCGTCAGCCAGCCGGCGTTGCCCCACGACGAGCCGGCGGCGACACCGACCCGGTCGATGACCGTGACGTCGACACCGCGCTCCTGCAGATGCCATGCCGTGGCCAGTCCGACCATTCCTGCACCGACGATGATCGTGCGCGTCATTGCGTCCTCCTGAGACAGCTGTTCGCGGGCGCGAGTAAGCGCCCACTACCTGCGATTATGCAGATCCGAGTGACGACGCGGTATGGAACCGAAGATCCTGCGTAAGATCGCCTCGATACGGTGAAAATCTTCACCTCGAGGCGAGGAAGTGGTCGCGTGAGCCCTGATTCTTCGGCATCCCTCCACGCCGGGCTGGATGCCATCGACCGCACACTCCTGTCGGAGCTGAGCCGCAACGGGCGCATATCGAACACCGAGCTCGCCGCGATCGCCGGCATCGCCGAGTCGACGTGCCTGAAGCGCGTCCGCGCCCTGCAGGCGAACGGAGTGATCGTCGGCTTCCATGCCGAGATCTCACCGGGCGCGCTGGGGCTGCACCTCGAGGCGCTCATCACCATCCGTCTGCACGCCCACGCCCGCGGCGACCTGCGCCGATTCCAGACCTACCTCGAAGAACTGCCCGCGACGCAGCGGGTCTACTTCCTCGCGGGCGATCGCGACTTCCTCGTGCACGTCGCTGTTCCGGATGCCGCGGCGCTGCGCGAACTCGTCTCAGACACGATCAGCCTGAAACCGGAAGTCGCATCCACCAGCACGAGCCTGATCTTCGCCCAGGCGGCCGGGCCGCGCGGCCTGTGACCTGACGGCCCGACCGCACGACCCGCCCCGAGACTCAGTCCTGCTCGATGTTCTCGTAGGCCCGCATCGCCGCCTTCTGGGCGTCCTTCAAGGCCTCCTCGGGCGACTTGTCGCCGAGCAGCGCCGCCGTGATCGCGTTGTTGAGCTCGTTCTGGATCTCCTGGCCGGCGGGCGAGGATCCGAACGACTGTCCGTAGTCGACCACGTCGTAGTACGTCGAGATCACCCGGTCGAAACCGGCGTTGCCGCTCTCGACGACCCACTCGTCGCGGATCGCCTTGTCGGCGGCCGGCGAGCCGGTGAACAGGCCGGTGTTCACGCCGCCGTCCTTCTCGCGGGTCTCTCCTCGCGCCTTGCCGGCGGCCGCCCACGCCTCGTCTGACGTCAGCTCGACCATCCATGCGCACGCCGCGGCCGGGTTCTTCGCTCCGGCCGGCACGACGAACGCGGTTCCGGATGCCACCGAGAAGGGCTCGCCGTCGGCGCCGCGGAACGGCACGGCCTCGAGCTGCAGCTCGTCCATGTAGGGCGACAGCACGTTCGGGTACCACTGCGCGTTCACCTGCGCGCCGACCTGGCCGGCGACGAACTGGTTGTTGTCGCCGAAGGTGTCGAACGAGTCGGTGAAGCTCTTCACCGCGGCGTAGCCGCCCTGGGCATCCGTGATCTTCTTGAGCATCTCGATGCCGACGACGTTCTTCGGATCATCGAGGGTCGGCTTGCCGTCGTCGTCGTTGAGCTGCCCGCCCATGCCGAGAATCCACAGCCCGCTCTGCCCGGTCGCCTGCGGATCGAAGCCGAGGCGCGTGGGCACGCCGTTGTCCTCCTGGTAGATCTTGCCGATGGCGTCGAGCAGCACGTCGGCGTTCGAGGTGTCGATCTGGTCGACGGTGACGCCGGCCTCGTCGAGCACCTTCTTGTTCACGAGGATCGCCGGCGGCTGGTAGAACTGCGGCACCGCCCAGATCTCGTCGTCATAGGTCACGTCGTCGACGACGAAGGGGTACCAGTGCTCGCGCGGCGAGACGTCCTGCTCTTTCAGGCACTCGTCGAGCGGCATGATCAGCCCCTGCGCGGCGTACGTGGTGACGTAGCGGCGGTCCATCTGCACGACGTCGGGCACGTTGCCGCCCGCCAGCCGCGTGGTGAACTTCTGCGCGTCGAACGCGGTGGCGTCGAGGTCGACCTTGACATCCTTCAGCTGCTCCTCGGCGTAGTCGAGGCGCGACTGACCGACATCGTCGGCGTTCTCGAAGCCCCATGCCTTCAGCTCGCCCGTCGCCTGGGCACCCCAGTCGACGGCTTCCGCCATATCGGACGCGTCGTCGCCGCCCCCGCATCCGGTCAGCACGACAGCGGATGCCGCGACGACCGCCGCGATCCCCAGAATGCGCTTGTGCATCTCTCTTCCTCTCGTTCGAGCGACGGTCGCGAAACGCCGCCGCTGTCCTGTTGTGCAAGTCGTGTCGTCCGGATGCCCGCGTGCCGGCATCCGGGATCAGCCCTTCCTCCCCTGCGTGGCGACGCCCTCGATGAAGTAGCGCTGACCGAAGGCGAACAGGATGAGCATCGGCACCGTGACGATGAGCGAGGCGACCATGACGTACTGGTAGTCGCCGTGGCCCCCGGCCGTGGGGCTGTACTTCGTCATCGCGTAGGCGATGCCGAGAGGTGCGGTGAAGTCGTCGACCGATCCCGCATTCAGGTAGATCAGCGCGGAGTACAGGTTGTTCCAGCTGGCCTGGAACTCGAAGAGGAACACGATCACGAACGACGGCACCGACAGCGGCATCGCGATCCGCCAGAACAGGCCCCAATAGCTGCATCCGTCCAGCCGCGCCGCCTCGAACAGCTCGCGCGGCAGCCCGAGATAGAACTGCCGTTGCAGGAAGATGTAGAACGCCGAGCCGAACAGGTTCATGCCCCACAGCGGCACCCAGGTGCCGAGCAGCCCGGTCTCCTTCCAGATCAGGTAGATCGGGATCATGGTGACCGCGCCGGGCAGCATCATGGTCGCGAGCACGAGGCCGAAGAGCAGCCCGCGCCCGGGGAAGCGGAAGTACGCGAACCCGAACGCGACGATCGAGCTCGACACGGCGACGGCGGTGGCCGCCAGCACGGCGATGGCCACGCTGTTCCACAGCCAGCTCATCAGCGGCAGCTGGTTCCACACCTCGACGTAGTTCTCGGGCACGAACGTCTTGGGGATCAGGGCGTTGTCGAACACCTCGCCGCGAGGTTTGAAGCTCGCCGCGACCAGCCACGCGAACGGGTAGAGGAAGAGCAGCCCGAACCCCACGAGGATGATCGTCAGCACAATCCGCGCCGCGAA
Source organism: Microbacterium sp. nov. GSS16 (assembly GCF_028198145.1). Classification (NCBI taxonomy): domain Bacteria; kingdom Bacillati; phylum Actinomycetota; class Actinomycetes; order Micrococcales; family Microbacteriaceae; genus Microbacterium; species Microbacterium sp. nov. GSS16. Next base: position 762,274 of record NZ_CP116338.1, read on the forward strand.
GCTGCGAGGCTGGCTGAGGTTGCGCCGCCACTTCGATCGCTTCGGCACGGTGTTCACGACCGTGGACGGATCCCGGCGCTCGTGGTTCTCGCGCCGGGACGTGTGCTGCAGCGAGGTCGCCATCAGCGGTCTCCCTCGTAGTAGACGAACTTGTTGCCGAACTTCACCTGGATCACCGTGATGATCATGATGATGACGAACAGCAGCCAGGCCATGGCCGCCGCGAACCCGAAGTTGAACTGCCGGAACGCCTGCTGAAACAGGTAGATCGCGTAGAACAGCGACGCCTCGGGCGAGGAGTTGCTCTGATCGCGCCAGAACAGCAGATACGCCTGGTCGAAGATCTGGAACGCGGCGATCGACAGCACGATCACGTTGAAGAACATCGCGCCCGAGATCATCGGCAGCGTGATCGAGAAGAACTTGCGCACACTCCCCGCGCCGTCGAGGGATGCCACCTCGTACAGCTCGGTGGGCACGTTCTTCAGCGCCGCGAGGAAGATCACCATGGTGCCCGCGACCGTCCACAGCGTCATGATCACGATGCTCGGCTTGACCCAGGCCGGGTCGACCAGCCACTGCGGGCCCTCGATGCCGAACAGGCGCAGGAACTCGTTGATCACTCCGCTGTTGCCGTTCAGCAGCAGGAAGAACACCGCAGCCGTCGCGACGGCCGGCGTCATCTTGGGCAGGTAGTAGAGCGTGCGGAAGATGCCGGCTCCGCGGCCGACGCGGTTGAGCAGCATGGCCAGCACGAGCGCGAAGATGATCTCGAGCGGCACCGCCATCACGACGTAGAAGAGCGTGTTGCCCAGCGACACCATGACTCGCGGATCGTCGAAGAGCTCGGCGTAGTTGTCGAGGCCGACGGGGCGCGCGCTGTTGGTGGCGAGGTTGTAGTTGCTGAACGAGATGTACAGGCTGTAGATCATCGCCCCGGCGGTGAACACCAGGAACCCGATGATCCACGGCGTGATGAACAGGTACCCGGCGATCGCCTCGCGCTTGTTGATGCGGTCACGTGCCGGCTTCGGCCCGCGGCGGAACCACCGTCGCTTCTTCGCGGCCTGCTGCTCCGCCGGCACGAGTGCCTCGGGCGTCGTCGTGATGCTCATCTGCCGCCTCCGTCCCGCTCGTGATCGGGCACTCGGCTGCGTGCGCCGATCGCGCTCGGAAGAGCGCGAAGCGGCGCCGCGCACACAGAGGCCCACCTTCGCATGCCCTGACCGTAGGCCGCATCGACGTGGAAAGGACGGGCCTTGCCAGGGAGGAAGAAGAGGGGCATGATTGCGGAATCGCGCCCGTGCGACTTCTTCTCAGGGCTGGTCAGGCGGGATTACCGCGCGGTCAGCCGACTCGCACCTCGAACCCGGCACCCGTCAGCGCCGCTCGCTGCTCGTCGGTCGCGGCGGGGTCGGTGATGACGAGCGGGAAGAGGTCGGGGCCGCCGAGATGGGCGAACGCGGTGCGGCCGATCTTCGAGGCGTCGGCGACGATCATGGCGCGTCCGGCGCGCTGCGCCATCATGCGGTTCACCGCCGCCTCGGCCTCGTCGTGCGTGCTGGCTCCGGCGTCGGCCGAAAGGGCGTTGACGCCGATGAACGCGACGTCGAGCCGGATGCCGCCCAGCAGCTGCTCGACGAACGGGCCGACCAGCTCGAAGCTGCGGGCGTGGATGACCCCGCCCGTGACGACGACCTTGAACTCCGGGCGCATGGCGAGCTGGGCGGCGATGTTGACGGCGTTCGTGACGACCGTGATGCCCCGATCGGCGAGGTCATCGCGCGCGGCGAGCGCCGTCGCGATCGCATTGGTGGTGGTGCCGCCGGACAGACCCACGACCTGCCCCGGCTCGACCAGGGATGCCGCGACCGCGGCGATCTGCTCCTTCGCACCGGTGGCGTGGTGGCTGCGGAACCGGATCGGCAGCTCGTAGGCGACCGACTGCGCGACCGCACCCCCGTGCGTGCGGGTCAGCAGGCGGCGCTCGGCAAGGCTGTCGAGGTCGCGCCGCGTGGTCGCGGGCGATGCCCCGAAGCGCTCGACGAGGTCGTCGACGCTCACCTCGCCCTGAGCTGCGAGCAGATCGAGGATGGCGCTGAGTCTGGCGGCCCGTTTCATGTCGGACTCAGTCTGTCAGTGAGCCGCGCCGTCAGGCGGACTCGAGGGCGAACAGGCGCAGCATCCGCGCCGCCTCTTCGGCGACCGCCTCACGAGCGGGAGAGAGGTACTTGCGCGAGTCGACGAGCTTCTCGTCGGCGGCGAGGGTCTCGCGGATCGCGCGCGTGAAGAAGCCGTTGAGGTGCGTCGACACGTTGATCTTGGTCATGCCGGCCCGCACGGCCTGAACGATGACCTCATCGGCGACACCCGACGAGCCGTGCAGCACGAGCGGGATGTCGCCGCCCGAGCGACCGATGCCGCTGAGCGCGGCCTTCAGACGGCCGATCAGGTCGATGTCGAGCGAAGCGGAACGATCGAGCATGGCGTGCGACGAGCCGACCGCCACGGCGAGCGAGTCGACGCCGGTGGCCTTGACGAACGCCCGCGCCTCATCCGGATCGGTGCGCACACCGGGAGCGTGAGAGCCGTCCTTCCCGCCGACCTCGCCGAGCTCGGCCTCGATGTAGACGCCGGCAGCGCGGGCGCGGGAGGCCACATCGGCCGTGATCTCGACGTTCTGCTCGTAGTCGAGCTTGCCGCCGTCGAACATGACCGACCCGAAGCCCAGCTCGATGGCCTCGTCGACCAGCTCGGCCCGCTCGGCGTGATCGAGATGCACGGCCACCGGGGTGCTCGCGCGTCGCGCGACCGCGAGGGTCGCCCAGCCGATGGGCTCGAGCCCGCCGTGGTAGTCGGCGCAGTTCTGCGAGATCTGCAGGATGACCGGCAGGTTCGCGCGTTCGGAAGCGGAGATCAGCGCCTCGGCCGTCTCGAGGTGGATGACGTTGAACGCGCCGATCCCGGTGCCGGCCGTTGCGGCGGCCCGCATCAGGTCGCGTGGGGATGCAAGGGTCATCGGGTCTCCTCGGGGTGGTGTGGAGGATCGGCAGCGGGTCCGGCCGGTCGTGCGGTGATGGTCAGGGCGGTGATGGTCAGTGCGGACTCGAGCTCGGGCCAGGAGGGGTGGATCTCTCCGGCGAGCGGCATCAGCACGGCGGCCGCCGACCAGGCGGTCGCGCGACGCAGGATCTGGGCGGGGTCGTGGATGCCGGCATCCATCAGCACGGCGCATGCGGCGACAGCGGCATCCCCCGCTCCGGTCGGGTTGCCGCCGAGCGCCGCGCCCAGCCGGGCGTGCAGCACCGAGACATCGCCTGATGCCGTGGGCGTGATCGCGAGCATCCCGTCGGCTCCGAGCGAGAGAAGCACGAGCCGAGCGCCGCGGCGGATGAGCTCGCGCGCGCCGTCGACGGGGTCGTCGAGACCGGTCGCGTCGCGCAGCTCGTGCTCGTTGGGTTTGAGGACGGATGCCCCGGCATCCGCCGCCGCGAGCAGGGCCGGGCCGGACGTGTCGACGATCACGCGCACCCCTGCCTCGCGGCCCAGCCGGATCAGGTCGGGCAGCGCGTCGTCGGGGATGCCCGGGGGCAGGCTGCCCGAGATCACCAGCACCCGCGCGGCGCCGGCGGCTGGTGCGTCGACGGCACCCGAATCGACGGCATCCGAATCGGGGGCATCCGGATCGGGGGCATCCGGATCGGGGGCATCCGGATCGGGGGCCGACACGCCAGATATCGGACGTTCTCGCGGAATGCGTCCGACATCTGGAGTGTCGGCCCCCCGTTCGTCACCGTCGGCGGGGGCACCAGGTGCGGGTGCGGGGACGGCGGGGGCACCAGGTGCGGGGGCATCGTCGGCGGGGGCACCGGGTGCGGGGACGGCGGGGGCACCAGGTGCGGGGACGGCGGAGGCACCAGGTGCGGGGGCACCGGCGGCTCCGTCGGCGCGAAGGGCGCGGGACACGGCATCGCGAAGCGTCTGCCACTCGGCGTCGGAGGGGGCGATGCCGCGTTCGTTAACGACCGTCGTGTCGCCGAGCGCCTCGTCGACGAGGGCGACGCTGCGGCGGGTGGATGCCTCGACCGGCACGAGCACGTGCGGCACGCCCGACGCCGCGAGCTCTGCGGCGAACTCCGCACCCGTCGTGCCTCCCGTGGTGGTCATGGCGATCGTGTCGGCGCCCTGCGCGTGGGCGACCCGGGCGACGTTGAGGCCCTTGCCGCCGGCGCGCACCTGCCCGGCATCCGCGCGGTGCGTGTCGCCGACGGTGAGCGAGGCGACGTGCCAGGTCAGGTCGAGCGCCGGGTTCGGTGTGACGGTGACGATCATGCCGGCACCACCTGCCGTGCGCGCAGCGCCGACCCGAGGATGCCCGCGTCGCCCGAGAGCTCGGCCGCGACCAGGGCAGGGATGCGGTGGAAGCTGAGCCGGTCGGCGAGGCGCACGCGCAGCTCGTCGAACAGCGCGCCGCCGGCGCGCGAGAGCCCGCCGCCGATGACGACGGCCTCCGGAGCGATCACCGCCGCGAGCTGGGCGATCGACATCGTCAGCGCGTCGAGCGCCTCGTTCCAGATCCGCGCAGCGGTCTCGTCTCCGGCGGCAGCGCGGGCGATCACCTCGCGAGCGCCGTCGACCACGTCGCCGGTGGCCTCGGTGAAGCGACGCGAGATGGCGCCGGCCGAGGCGACCGCCTCGAGGCATCCGCGCGCTCCGCACGGGCAGGGCCACTCCCCGAGCGGCGAGTGGCCGATCTCTCCGGCGTAGCCGCCCGCCGTGTAGGGGCGGCCGTCCACCAGCAGCGCACCGGCGATCCCGGTGCCGATGATGAGCACGACCGAGTTCGCGTAGTCGCGGGCCCCGCCCAGCACGTGCTCGGCCCAGCTGGCCATCCGCACGTCGTGGTCGAAGGCCACGGGCATCCCGAATCGGGCAGCCATCAGGTCGCGGATCGGCGCGTCCCGCCAGCCGAGGTTGCTGCTGAACACGCCGATGCCGTTCTCGGCGTCGACGATGCCGGGCACGACCAGGCCGACGGCCTGCGGCACGACGTCGGGATGCTGGGCGCGCAGCTCGTCAGCGAGCTCGGCCAGCCGCTCGATCAGGCGGGCAGGGGTGCCGTCGTCGCTGCGGGGGGTCGGGGTGCGGCGCAGCCCGAGGGCGGTGCCGTCGGCGTCGAACAGCGCCGACTTGATGTCGGTGCCGCCCACATCGAAGGCCAGCACGGGCGCTCCGGCGCCGATCGAGACCGTGCCCGGGGGTCGCTCACCGGACTCGTCGCTGACCACCTCGGGGATGTCGCTCTGCTCGGACATGCGCGCGCCCTCCGTCGGCCGTCAGTCGTCGAGGATCACCGAGCGGGTGAGGTTGCGCGGCTGATCCGGGTCGAGTCCCTTGGCGACGGCGCGGTCGAGGGCGACGCGGTGCAGGCGCACGAGGTCGGCCATCGGGTCGATGGAGTGCTGCACGAACCTGGCGCCGGTCGCCTCGACCTGGGCCCGCAGGCCGTCGGGCGCGGAGCCGAGCTGCCAGGTGATCCGTCCGGGGGCTGCGATCGCGATCGGGCCGTGGCGGTACTCCATCGAGCTGTACGACTCGGTCCACGACTGCGACGACTCGCGCATCTTCAGGGCGGCCTCGTGGGCGAGACCCATGGCCCAGCCCATGCCGAGGAAGCTGTACTGCTCGGCGTCGGCGAGACCGGCGTCGTCTGTGCCGTCGAGCACGGCCTGCGCGTCGGCGATCGCCGCGTCGAGGCTCTCACCGACCGACGCGCGGAACAGGGCCAGCGCCGTGGTCGCGAAGCGGGTCTGCACGACCGACTGCTCATCGGCGAAGGGCAGGCCGATCACGCTGTCGGCCATATCGACGAGCGGCGAGCTCGTGTCGCCGACGACGGCGATGACGGGCGTCTTGCCCTTCACGCGCTCGGTCAGCTCGAGCACCTCGGTAGTCGTGCCCGAGCGCGTGAGGGCGACGATCGCGTCGTAGCCGCGGCCGAAGGGGAACTCGGATGCCGTGAACGCGTCGGTCTCGCCGTGCCCGGCGCTCTCGCGCAGCGCGGCGTACGACTGCGCCATGAACCAGGAGGTGCCGCAGCCGACGACGGCGATGCGGGCGCCGGATGCCGGGAGCAGCGCCTGCTCATCGCGCATGGCGGCTGCGCGCGCCCAGGTCTCGGGCTGCGAGATGAGCTCTGCGCGCATGTGCGCGCCGGCGGTGGTGTGCATGGCGACTCCTGAATGCTTGTTTCTGACGTTTAGAACCAGATATCGATCATATTGTTGCATAGACCGGAGGCGCGCTGAAAGACGGCATCCCCCGTCTGGTTCCAGCCGCGGCGCCGCGCCGAGTGTCAGCGGCCCTCGGCCGCCTCGGTGTGGTGGCGGATGACCTCGGCGACGACGAAGTTGAACCACTTCTCGGCGAACTCGGGATCGAGGTGCGCCTCTTCGGCGAGCGCGCGCAGACGCGCGGTCTGCTGCTCTTCCCGCCCGGGGTCGGAGGCCGGCATGTCGTGCTCGGCCTTCAGGCGACCGACCTGCTGCGTGCAGCGGAACCGCTCGGCGAGCATGAAGATCAATGCGGCGTCGATGTTGTCGATGCTGGCGCGCAGGCGCAGCAGTTCAGCGCGCGCGGCGCGCGCGTCGGCGTCACCCACGTTGTCAGCTGTGCCGACGGTCGGCGCGCCCTGCATCGCCGTCGTCGGGGTAGCGTCCGTCGGTGTACTCGCCCTCCTCCTCATCGGCGTGGGCTGCGGAGCGATCCGCGTGGCCGCTGGAGTGGTCGGCGTCGGTGTACGCGCCCTCGCCGTGACGCGGCAGGTGCTGCTCACGACCGTCGGCGGAGTAGACGCCGTCGGTGTACTCCCCTTCGGCTTCGCCGGCGTGCCCCGCCTGATGGCCGGTCGTCGTGCCGTCGCCGTGGTCGGCATCCGTGTATTCGCCCTCAGCGGGTTCGGCTGCGTGGTGTGCGTGTTCGTCGGACATGGGATCCTCCAAAGGGTCGTCGCACCTCTCACGATAGTCAAGCGCGGGCCGAGAAGGCAGGGTCAGGTCGGCGCCGGCCATAGAGTGATCGCCATGAGCACCGAAGACCCCACGTCGCCCGCGGCATCCGACCGCGACGACTCCCGCGCGGCGGCCAGGGCCACCCGCGCCGCGGCCGCCGCGGAGACCGCCGAGATGGGCGCGGCCATCCAGGCCGACGCCGCAGCCGACGAGGCCAGCGCCGCAGCCGACGAGGCGGACGCCGCGGCCGCAGCCGCCGAAGCGGCGGAGCACCCCTCGCCGGCCGACGCGCCTACGCCGCGACGCTCGATGTGGACGCGCATGGACCGCCCGTTCCGGCTCGGATTCCTGCTCACACTCGGCGGTCTGTCGGCGTTCCTGCTCGCGCTCGCGCTCACCAGCCTGTCGACGGTGCTCGTCTACGTCGCGATCGCCCTGTTCGCCGCGCTGGGCCTGAACCCCGCCGTCCGCCTGCTCACCCGACGCGGGCTGTCGCGCGGCGTCAGCGTCGCCATCGTCATCGTCGCCCTCGTCGCCGCCGTCGGTCTCGTGCTGGTGCTGATCGTGCCCGTCGTGGTCGAGCAGATCGCGTCGTTCGTGAAGTCGGTGCCCAAGGTCATCGACGACTTCGTGCACACCGACCTGTACCTCCTGCTCGAGAAGCAGTTCGGCGATCAGATCGGCTCGCTGCTCGCCGACGGCCAGAAGCTGCTCACCGACGGCAAGACGCTCACCGCGCTCGGCGGCGGCGCCCTGAAGGTCGGCACGTCGATCGCTGAGGGCGTCTCGGCCTTCGTCATCGTGTTCGTGCTCACCCTCTACTTCGTGGTGGGACTGCCCGGGATCATCACCTCGATGCTGCGCCTGGCCCCCGCCCGCAAGCGCCAGCAGGCCCGCAGCATCATCGATCAGATCACCGAGTCGGTCGGCGGCTACGTGCAGGGCATGGTCATCCTCGCATTCGCGAACTCGATGGTGGCGCTCGCGCTGTACCTCCTGCTGGGGCTGCCGTTCCCACCGCTGATGGCCGTCGTCGCTTTCCTCATCACGCTCATCCCGCTGATCGGCCCCCTGCTGTTCCTCGCCATCGGCACCGTGGTCGCGCTCCTCGCCGACCCGCTGCACGCCCTGATCTTCGGCGTCGTCTACCTGATCTACATTCAGATCGAGGCGTACGTGCTGACCCCGAAGGTCATGAACCGCACCCTCGAGGTGCCCGGGCTGCTGGTCGTGCTCGGTGCACTGGTCGGCGGCACTCTGCTCGGGCTGCTCGGTGCGCTCGTGGCCGTGCCGGCCACGGCATCCATCCTCATCATCCTGAACCAGATCTTCATCCCGCGGCAGGACGAGCGCGTCTGATCCGCCGCAACGCGAACGCGGCCGGGTGGGCGAACCCACCCGGCCGCGCCGGTGCTGCGGCGAGGGTCAGATCAGGCCCTTGTCCTTGAGCCATGCCTTGGCGATGTCAGCCGACGACTTCTGGTCGACGGTGCTCTGCACGTTCATCGCGACGAGGTCCTCGGCGCTCAGCTCAGCGCTGATCGCGTCGATGACCTTGCTGACCTCGTCGGCGATGTCGCTCGAGACGAGCGGCACGACGTTCGATGCCAGGATCATGTTCTCGGGGTCCTTCAGCGCCACGATGTCCTCGGTCTGGAAGGCGGGGTCGGCCGAGTAGATGTCGGCGACCTGCACCGTGCCGGCCAGCAGCGCGTCGAGGGTGCCCTGACCGGTGGCCGAGAACTTCAGGTCGACGCCGTATGCCTCCTTGGCGCCATCGGGCCCGTAGGGGCGCTGCTCGAACTCGGGCGCGGCTCCGATGGTGGCAGGTTCGCTGAGCTTCGACAGATCAGCGATCGAGGTGAGCTCGTTCTCGTCGGCGAACGTCTTCAGCACCGTGTAGGTGTCCTGGTCGCTGGCGTCGGCGTACTGCAGCGCGGTGAGCCCGTCGGGCAGCGCGTCCTTCAGGGCTGCGTACACGTCGTCGGGGCTGGTGGCCGTCGCCTCCTTGTCGAGGTACTCGAGGAGGTTGCCGGTGTACTCGGGGAACACGTCGATGTTGCCGGACTCGACCTCGGGCATGTAGGCGTCGCGCTGGCCGATGTTGAACTTGCGATCGACGGTGAAGCCGGCGTCTTCCAGGCCCTGAGCGTAGATCTCGGCGATGATCTCGTTCGAGTAGTACGCCTGCGAGCCGACGACGATCGTGTCGCCGCCCTTGTCGCCGCTGTCGGCGCTGGGCTTGTCGAGCGGGTTCGAGTCGGACGCGCAGCCGGCCAGCGACAGGGCGGCGACGATCGCGATTCCGGCGGTGAGCGCGGTGCGGGTTCTGCTGTGAGTGGACATGACGGGCCTTTCGGTGTGGGTCAGGCGGGAGCGGATGCCGCGCGGCGAGCGCGCGACGGAGAGGACGGACGGGCGGATGCCGTGGTGCGCAGCCCCGCCGGGACGGCGGCTCGCTGCGCGAGCGCCATCAGCAGGTCGACGATGAGGGCGAGAGCGGCGACGAGGATCGCGCCGCCGAGCACCTGGTCGAAACGGCTGAGCGGGATGCCCTGGATGATGGGCCACCCGAGTCCGCCGAGGTTGACGTAGGCGGCGATCGTGACAGTGGCGATCACCTGCAGCAGAGCCGAGCGGACACCCCCGACAAGCAGCGGCAGCCCGAGTCGCAGCTCTACTTTCGTGAAGATCTGCCACTCGGTCATGCCCATCGCGCGGGCGGCGTCGATGACCCGGCGGTCGATGGCCTCGAGGCCGGTGTACGCGCCGGCGAGCAGCGAGGGTATGGCGAGCAGCACGAACGTGATCACGGCGGCGAGCGGCGTCTGCAGGATGCCCAGCACGAGCACCAGCAGCACGAGCAGTCCGAAGGAGGGGATCGCGCGTGCGGCACCCGAGATGGCGACCGCGATCTCGCGCCCCCGCCCGGTGTGGCCGATCAGCCACCCGGCCGGCAGGGCGATCGCGGCGGCGACGGCCACCGAGATGATCGTGTAGATCAGGTGCTGGGCGAGCAGGGTGGGCAGGGCGTAGGTGCCGACCAGCCGCTCAGGCGAGAACAGCCAGGCGAAGGCGTCGGCGAACAGATTCATGCGCTGACCGCCTTCGCCTCGCCCTTGGACGCCTGAGCCTGGCCCCTGGGCCCCTGAGCCTGCCGAAGGGTAGCCCGGCGCGTCCACGGCATCAGCATCCGCCCCGCGAGCATCAGCAGCAGGTCGACGATGAGCGCAATGACGACGACGGCCACCACGCCGGCCAGCACCTCGGGGATGAGCCTGCGCTGCTGGCCGTTGGTGAACAGGTAGCCGAGGTTGGTCACGCCGATGAGGATGCCGACCGTGGCGAGCGAGATCGTCGACACGGCAGTCACCCGCAGTCCGGCGAGGATCACGGGGCCGGCGAGCGGCAGCTCGATCGTGAAGAAGCGCCGAGGGGCGGCGTACCCCATGGCCGTCGACGCCTGCAGCACACCCTCGTCGACGGAATCGAGCCCGTCGGCGACCGCACGCACCAGGATGGCGACCGCGTAGATCGTCAGGGCGGCGATGAGGTTCCGCTCGCTGATCACCGAGTAGCCCAGGGCGGCGGGCATGAGGATCAGCAGCGCCAGCGAGGGGATCGTGTACAGCAGGCCGGTGAGCACGATGACGGGTCCGCGCACCAGCCGGTAGCGCCAGGCGACCCAGCCGAGCGGCAGCGAGAGCAGGAGGCCGAGCGCGATCGGGATGAGGCTCTGGCGCAGGTGGATCACCGTGAGCTCGACGATGAGCCCGAGGTTGTCCACCACCCAGTTCATGCGGTGTCCTCCACGAGGCGCCCCTGAGTGCGGCCCTCCGAATCGACGACGACCGCGCCGTTCGGCGTCTGCTTGACGGTCAGGGCACGGCGCCCGCGCTCGGCGCCGATGAACGCCTCGACGAAGGCATCCGCGGGGTTCTCGATGATCTCGCTGGGGCTGCCGACCTGCACGATCCGGGCCCCGCGATCGAGGATGACGACCTGGTCGCCGAGCAGGAATGCCTCGTCGATGTCGTGCGTGACGAACACGACGGTCTTGTCGAGTTCGTTCTGCAGGCGGATGAGCTCCTGCTGCAGATCGGCGCGCACGATCGGGTCGACGGCGCCGAACGGTTCATCCATCAGCAGGATGTTCGGGTCGGCCGCGAGTCCGCGCGCGACGCCCACCCTCTGCTGCTGACCGCCCGAGAGCTGGCTGGGGTAGCGGTCGGCGAGCGACTGGTCGAGACCGACCGTGGTGAGCATCTCGCGTGCGCGCTCGTGCGCCTCGCGGCGCGCGACGCCCGTGAGGCGCAGCACGGTGGCCACGTTGTCGAGCACGGTGAAGTGCGGCATGAGACCGGAGTTCTGCATGACGTAGCCGATGCTGCGCCGCAGCGCGACCGGATCGCCGCCCAGCACGCTCTTGCCGTCGATCTCCACCTCGCCCGAGGTGGGCTCGACCATGCGGTTGATCATGCGCAGCAGCGTCGTCTTGCCGCAGCCGGACGAGCCGACGAAGACGGTGGTCTTGCGCGAGGGGATGACCAGGCTGAAGGCATCGACGGCATGCGTGCCGTCGGGGAACGTCTTTGTGACCGACCGGAACTCGATCATCGGCTCACGGCTCCTGCGGGGACAGCTCTCATGCACGTACCTCCTGGCGTCGTTTCGAGCGTAGGCGACATCGCGGACATTGCGCCGGAATCGCTGCCTGCCCACCATCCCGGTTCGGAGTCGACGCGCGGGCGGATTGCCCGCGCATCGTCACGCGGTCGCGCGCTCATGCCGACTGCCTGCCGTACTCCTCGAGCAGCCGCAGCCAGACCTCGCTCATCGTCGGATAGGCGGGAATGGCGTGCCAGAGCCGGCTGATCGGCACCTCTGCGACCACGGCGATGGTCGCCGCCTGCAGCATCTCGGCGACGTCATCGCCGACGAAGGTCGCGCCGACGACGACCTCGCGCCCGGCGTCGATCACCATGCGCGCTGTGCCGCGATAGTCGTCGGCATGCAGAGCGGCTCCCGCCACCGCGCCGAGGTCGTAATCGACGACCTCGATCTCGTGGCCGGCCCGGCGCGCGGCATCCGCGGTCATCCCGACTGAGGCGACCTCGGGTTCGCTGAAGACGACCTGCGGCACCGCCGCGTGGTCGGCCGTCGCCGCATGACGACCCCACGGGTCGTCTGCGACGACCTCTCCCCGCGAGCGGGCGGCGATCACATCGCCGGCCGCGCGCGCCTGGTACTTGCCCTGATGCGTCAGCAGGGCCCGGCCGTTGACGTCGCCGACGGCGTACAGCCAGTCGCTGCCCGGCACGCGCATCGTGTCGTCGACCTCGATCGAGCGGCCCGGCTGCAGGCCTGCGGTCTCGATGCCGATGTCGCCGGTGCGCGGCGCCCGTCCGGTGGCGACGAGCACCTCGGCCGCCGTGACCTCCTGACCGTCGTCGAGCGTCAGGACGACCGCATCGCCATCGCGACGCACGGCGGTGGTCTGCGTGTTCAGCCGCACATCGACGCCCCGCTCGCGCAGCCCTTCGGCCACGCGCTCGCCGGCGAACGGCTCCATCCGCTCGAGCAAGGCGCCCCTGGCGATCAGCGTGACCGCCGTGCCGAGTCCGGCGAAGACCGTCGCCATCTCGACGCCGACGACCCCGCCGCCGATGACGGCCAGCGAGTCGGGCACCTGCTCGACGCCGGTCGCCTCACGGCTGGTCCACGGTCCCGCCTCGGCGAGGCCCGGGATGTCGGGGATCGTGGCATCCGATCCGGTCGCCACCGCGACCGCGTGTCGTGCCCGCAGCACCCTCGCGCCGTGCTCGGTGGCGACCGTGACCTCGCGCTCGCCGGTCAGCCGGCCGTGCCCGCGCACCAGGTCGATGCCGGCGTTCTGCAGCCACGTCACCTGCCCGTCGTCCGACCAGTGCGAGACGAAATCGTCGCGACGCGCGAGCACCTCGGCCGGTGCGATGCCGCCGCCGGTCACTCCGCGGACGCTCTGCGCGGCGCGCAGCGCCTGCAGCGGCCGAAGCAGCGCCTTCGACGGCGTGCACGCCCAGTACGAGCACTCGCCGCCGACGAGCTCGCTCTCGACGATGACGGCGGTGAGCCCGCCCTGCACCGCCCGGTCGGCCACGTTCTCGCCGACGGGGCCCGCGCCCAGGATGATCACGTCGTATTCGTCGCTCATCCGGCCAGTCTTGCCGACCGCCTGGCTTCGCCGCCGGGGCTTGACACGGGCTGATCCCGTGCGGTCGGTGCATCCGCGGAAGGGGCGCCCGCACCCCTTCGTCAAAGTCCGATACCGCCCTTCCGGCACCGATCTCGGGAGTTGTGCAGACCGGCTCAGCGTGCCGGGAGGATGACCGTCGGGGTCGGAGCCTCGGCCACGTGACGCACATCGCGCGGAGCACCGGTGCGCTCATCCAGATCGACGACGCTGACCGTGCCCGAGCGCTGCCCTGCCACGAGCAGCGTGCCGTCGTAGACGAGGTGGTGACGTGGCCAGTCGGCCCCGGAATCGGCGAGGGCGAGCGGCTCGAGGGCATCGCCGCCCGCGCGCACGCGGAGAGCTGCGAGGGTGTTGCTGCCGCGCAGCGCGGTGTAGAGGGTGTCCCCATCGCGCGAGACCGCAAGCTCGGCGGGGAAGTCGACTCCGACCAGGGCGATCGGCGATGCGGTGGTCGCCGAGACGAGTCCCCAGACTCCGTCGCGGGCGGATGCGAGGGTGAACACCTCGCACGAGTATTCGGTGACCACGTGCAGGTGCCCGCTGGGATGCATCACCATGTGGCGGGGGCCGGTGCCGCGCGGAAGCACGATCTCGTGATCGAGCGCGAGCCCCTGTCCGGAAGGGCGCCAGATGCGCACCAGGTCGAACCCGAGGTCGGTGGTCGCGATGCGCCCGTCGGGCAGGAACACCGCCGCGTGGGTGTGCGACACGCGCGGCTCCTCCCCTGCCGGAGTCGGGTACGGGTCACGGGCGCGTTGCGAATAGGGGGCCGACACTCCAGATGTCGGACCGATCCCGGCATCCGGTCCGACATCTGGAGTGTCGGCCCCCGGAATGTAACGCTCACCAAGCGCGACGTCGCCCGCCGCACCGTCGCCCGCCGACCCGCCGCCCGCCGAACCGCCGCCGTCGGCGCCGAAGAGGGCGGCGCGCAGGGCCGCAGCCTTGTCGACGCCGGCCGGCACGAGCCCGCCGTCATCGGCGATCCCGAAGCGCACGACGCGTCCGTCGCCGTAGCAGCTGGCGATCAGCATCCGTCCGCCGGGTGAGACCGCGAGATGGCACACGCCGTTGCCCGCCCGCAGCGGTTCGCCCAGCGGGCGCAGCGCCGCCTCGCCGACGCGAGCGAACGCCTGCACCATGCCCGCACCCTCCTGGGCGGCGTAGACGACGTCGAGCGTCGGATGCGCGGCCAGCCACGAGGGCGATGCCACCGCAGCGGCCGTGCCGCGATGACGCAGCGTCGACGGCCCGCGCCCGTCGTCGACCGACATGAAGCCGATGCCCTCGGCATCGCCGTCCATGTCGACGCCGTAGCCGCCTGTCCAGAACCGCGTCATGCTGCCTCCTCTTCCCCGGGAAGGGCGGAGCTCAGTCGATCAGGTCGTGGCGCACGATGACCTGGTCGCGGGCGGGGCCCACGCCGATCACCGAGATACGGGTGTTGCTCATCCGTTCGAGTGTGAGCACGTAATCCTTCGCACTCTGCGGCAGGTCGTCGAAGGTGCGCGCCTTCGAGATGTCCTCGCTCCAGCCGGGGAAGTACTCGTAGATCGGCTTCGCGTGGTGGAAGTCGGTCTGGTTGACCGGCACCTCGTCGAAGCGCGTGCCGTCGACGTCGTAGGCGACGCAGACGGGGATCTGCTCGAGACCGGTGAGCACGTCGAGCTTGGTGAGCACCAGGTCGGTGATGCCGTTCACCCGCGTCGCATAGCGGGTGATGGGGGCGTCGTACCAGCCGGTGCGGCGGTCGCGACCGGTGGTCGTGCCGTACTCGAACCCGGTCTTGCGCAGCCACTCGCCCATCTCGTCTTCCAGCTCGGTGGGGAACGGGCCCGAGCCGACGCGCGTGGTGTACGCCTTGACGATGCCGACGATGCGGTCGAGTCGGTTGGGCCCGACGCCCGATCCGGATGCCGCTCCCGCGGCCGTCGCGGTCGACGAGGTCACGAAGGGGTACGTGCCGTGATCGACGTCGAGCATGGTCGCCTGGCCGGCCTCGAAGACGACGACCTCGCCGCGGTTCAGGGCCTCGTCGACCAGGTGCCCGGTGTCGGCGACGAGCGGACGCAGCCGCTCGGTGTACGACAGCAGGTCGTCGACGATCTCGTCGACCGTGATCGAGCGACGGTTGAACACCTTCACCAGCAGGTGGTTCTTCTGGTCGAGGGCGCCCTCGACCTTCTGGCGCAGGATGTTCTCGTCGAAGAGGTCCTGCACGCGGATGCCGACGCGGTTGATCTTGTCGGCGTACGCCGGGCCGATGCCCCGGCCGGTCGTGCCGATGCGGCGCTTGCCGAGGAAGCGCTCGGTGACCTTGTCGAGGGTGCGGTGGTACGCGGTGATGATGTGCGCGTTTGCGCTGACCTTGAGCCGCGAGGTGTCGACGCCGCGGGCCTGCAGCGCGTCGAGCTCCTGGAACAGCACGGCGAGGTCGACGACGACGCCGTTGCCGATGACGGGGTTGACGCCGGGGCTCAGGATGCCCGAGGGCAGCAGGTGCAGGGCGTACTTCTCGTCGCCGATGACGACGGTGTGGCCGGCGTTGTTGCCGCCGTTGAACTTGACGACCCAGTCGGTGCGCTCGCCGAGCAGGTCGGTGGCCTTGCCCTTGCCCTCATCGCCCCACTGGACGCCGACGATCACGATTCCTGGCATGCGTGTACCCCCTGGTGCTGCACGCTTTCGCCGGGTTTGCACCGGCAGATGAGCTGGCCCTGATCGGGCGAGACCATCCTATCGGAGAGGCATTTCCCGCCCGCCCTGTGGCTGGAGTGCGGCCACGGGCCCGTCGATCACGCTGACGCGCGACCGGGATCGTCGCGACCGCGGAAGGTTACGCTGGTGCAGGGCGGCGCGGGCCGCGTGCGCTCCCGATGAGGAGATCCAGATGACCGACCTTCCCGTTCACGCACCGTCGACACCGCCCCCACCGGCACCTGCCGGACGCGTCCCGGCCGACGGCGACGACCTGGCTCGCGCGCAGCGCACCCTCAAGGTCGTCTCCGACTCCTACGCCACCAAGATGGTCGGGCAGGACAGCCTGCGCGCCAGCTTGCTCATCGCGCTCATCGCCGGAGGGCACATCCTGCTCGAATCGGTGCCGGGTCTCGCGAAGACGACCGCGGCGAGCACCCTGGCCGACACCGTGAAGGCCAGCTTCAAGCGCATCCAGTGCACTCCCGACCTGCTGCCGAGCGACATCACCGGCAGCCAGATCTACGACGCGGCGACCGGCAGCTTCCGCACGGTCCTGGGGC
This sequence comes from Microbacterium sp. nov. GSS16, assembly GCF_028198145.1. Classification (NCBI taxonomy): domain Bacteria; kingdom Bacillati; phylum Actinomycetota; class Actinomycetes; order Micrococcales; family Microbacteriaceae; genus Microbacterium; species Microbacterium sp. nov. GSS16. The sequence goes on from NZ_CP116338.1 coordinate 778,779, forward strand.
CCGTGCATGCCAATTTCGTGCTGCTCGACGAGATCAACCGCTCGAGCGCGAAGACGCAGTCGGCGATGCTCGAGGCGATGCAGGAGCGGCAGACCACGATCGGCGGCGAGGTGCATCCGCTGCCGCGCCCGTTCCTGGTCATCGCCACGCAGAACCCCATCGAGCAGGAGGGCACCTACGAGCTGCCCGAGGCGCAGATGGACCGCTTCCTGCTCAAGGCGATCGTCGAGTACCCGAGCCCCGCCGAGGAGTTCGAGATCCTCAACCGCATCGACTCGGGTGCTCTCGATCCCGACCGCCACGTCGCAGGGGCGATCACCCTCGACGACGTGCACGACCTGCAGGACATCGCCTCTCGGGTCTACATCGACCCCGCGATCCGGAATTACATCGTGCAGATCGCCTACGTCACCCGCAATCCCGCGCCCTACATCGGCGAGGAGCGGGCGCGTTTCATCAAGTACGGTGCGAGTCCGCGCGCGAGCATCGCCTTTCTGCAGGCGTCGCGCGCCCTGGCGCTGCTGAACGGCCGCTCGCACGTGCTGCCGGAAGACGTCCGGTCGCTGCGGCACCTCGTGCTGCGGCACCGCGTGCTGCTGACCTTCGAGGCGGATGCCGAGGGTGTGCGCAGCGAAGACATCATCGACCAGATCTTCGCGTCGGTGCCGACCCCGTAGCCCTTCGACAAGCTCAGGGACCCAGTCATGGCGAGTCTGATCACGCAGGTGAGAGCGAAGCTCTTCATCCGCTCGTCGCAGAAGTCGATGCACGCGCTCGACGGCGCGTACGCGTCGCTGCTGCGCGGACGCAGCCTCGACTTCGAAGACCTGCGCCCCTACGAGTTCGGCGATCAGGTGCGCGACATCGACTGGCGCGCCACCGCCCGGCACGGCGAGCCGCTGATCAAGCGCACGAAGGCCACCCGCAAGCACACCGTGCTGTTCGTCGTCGACACCGGACGCGGCATGCGCGCCCTCGCCGAAGACGAGCGCGGCAAGCGCGACCTCGCGGTGCTGCTGACCGGTGCCCTCGGCTTCCTCACCGTGCGCCACGGCGATGACTTCTCGGTCGTCTACGGTGACAGCGCCCGCGTGCGACGACTGGCGACCGGCAGCAGCGAGGGCGCGCTCGAGCATGCGCTGCGCACGATCAGCGCGGCCATCGACTCGAGCACGGCGGCGGGGGATCGGGATGCCCTGCTGCGCTACACCGCGCGGAACATCGCACGGCGCATGATCGTCGTGCTCGTGACCGACGAGGCGCCGCTGACGCCCGACACCGAGGGGCTGCTGCGCAGGCTCGCGGTGCAGCACGATGTGCTCTGGCTGACGGTGCGCGACGCGGATCCCGTCATCCGCCCGGGCAGCGGTGGCACCCACCGGCGTGATGTCGACAGCGGCTGGGCGATCCCCGACTTCGTGCACGGCGACGCCGAGGTGATGGCGGAGCTCGCCACCGATGAGGCGGCGCACACCGCCGCGCGCGATGCGACGCTGCGGCGCCTCGAGATCACGCACGCCGAGTTCGGCGCGCAGAGCACCGCGGTCTCGACGCTGCTCGCGATGCTCAACAGGAGGTCGCATGCCCGCTCCTGATGAGCTCTACCCACCCGCCCAGTACGGCTGGGGCTGGCTCGTGCTGGCGATCGGCATCCTGCTGCTGCTCGCCGGCGGCGCCTGGCTGCTGCTCGCGCTGACCAGACCGAAGCAGAGCATAACGCTGCCCGGCGAGCCTGCATCCGTGCCGCCCACAGCGGCGGTGCTCGATCAGCTGCGCGGCGAGTACCTGGCTGACGTGCAGCGCATCGAAGATGCATACCGTTCCGGGAATATGCCGCCGCGGCAGGCGAATCTCGAGCTCAGCCGCACGGTGCGCGCCTTCGTCAACGAGTACTCCGGTCTCGAAGCCCCGGTGCTCTCTCTCGACGACCTGATCGCCCGCGGCGTCGATCCCGTGCTCATCGACGCGATCCGCCGGCACTACTACCCGAGCATCTTCCAGCGCGGTCCCGCCATCGATCCGGTCTACGGCGCCGAAGCCGCGCGCGCCGTCGTCACGAGCTGGCACTGAGGGGTGACGCCGTGACACTGAACACCTGGTGGATGCTGCTCGTCGCCCTCGGCGTGCTGATCGCCGCCGTCGTGATCGGCGCTGTCGCCGGCATCCGGTCAAGGCGACGCTCCGACACCGCACCCGCCGCCCTCGTCTCGCGCGCAGAGCGCCTGCGCGCACTGCCGTCGTTCCGCGCCGCCGTGCGGCGACGCATGACGCTGCTGTCGGGCATCGTCGCGCTGGGCGCGATCGCCGTGCTGCTCGGCGGCGTCGTCGCCGCCCGTCCGATGGCGCCGAAGACCGTGCAGCCCGTGAACGCGAGTCGCGACATCATGCTGTGCCTCGACGTGTCCGGCTCGATGTCGGATGTCGACGTCGAGGTGCTCAGTGTCTTCGAGAAGCTGCTCGAGGGGTTCGAGGGCGAGCGGATCGGGCTGACGATCTTCAACAGCTCGCCCGTTCAGGTGTTCCCCCTCACCGACGACTACGCGTTCGTGAAGGAGCAGCTGCGCAGCGTGCGCAGCAGCTTCGACTACGCCGACGAGACCCCCGAGCACTGGGTCGGCACGCTCAACGGCCCCGGCGCCTCGCTGATCGGCGACGGCCTCGCCGCGTGCACGATGCGCTTCGACCATCAGGACGACGAGCGCAGCCGCTCGGTGATCCTCGCGACCGACAATGAACTGGCCGGCGCCTCGATCCTCACCATCGAAGAGGCGGCCCAGTACGCGAAGGCGCAGCGGGTGCGGGTGTTCGCTCTCAACCCGGTGCAGGGCAAGGACGCCCAGGTCAGCGCGCAGCTGGCCGACGCCGCGGCGCTCACCGGCGGGCAGTCGTACGCGCTGCGCGCGACGACCACGGTGGGTGACATCATCGCCGAGATCCAGAAGCAGGAGGCGACGACGCTGAAGGGGCAGGCGCAGGTGATCCTGGTCGACAGCCCCGATCTGTGGATCGCGCTGATGCTCATCGCCGTGCTCGGCTTCGTCGTGCTGCTGATCTTCGTCCGGGATGCCCGAGGGAGGCGCGCATGATCCTCCAGCCCGTCCTGCATCCGATCCTGCTCGCCCTGCTCTGCGCTGTGCCGGCGTTCTTCGTCGTCCGGTCGCTCGTGATCGAGCCCCACCGGGGGCGCTGGGTGCTGCGTCTGGGGATGATCGTCGTCGTGTTCGTCATGCTGCTGCGGCCGGGCATCCCCGGGGGCACCTCGCAGACCCTCGCGACCGACACCGACGTCGTGATCGTCGTCGACACGACGGCGAGCATCGTCGCCGAGGACTGGGCGGGCGACCGCCCCCGCATCGACGGCGTCCGCACCGACGTACAGGCGATCGTCGACGAGTACCCGGGGGCGCGATTCGCGCTGATCAGCTTCGACGCGGCGGCGCAGCTTCGGCTGCCGCTGACCACCGACGCCACCGCGCTCATGTCGTCACTCGACGTGATGCGACCCGAGGTGACCGACCAGTCGCGCGGGTCGTCGATCGGCATCGCGAATCGGATGCTGGCCGACACGCTCTCCGCGGCGGCGAAGGCGTCGCCCGAGCGCAGCCGAATGGTGTTCTATCTCGGCGACGGCGAGCAGACCGCGTCGAGCGAGCCGGAGTCGTTCGCCTCGAGCGCCAAGTACGTCGACGGCGGCGCGGTGCTCGGCTACGGCACGACCGAGGGCGGCCCGATGAGGAAGACCACCGGCCAGGGCACCGAGGGCGGCGACTACATCGAGTACCAGGGGCAGCACGCGCTGTCTGTGATCGACGAGGACAACCTGCGAAAGGTGTCGGAGCAGCTGGGCGTCGAGTACCGGGCGCGGACGGCGGATACCGCGATCGAGCTGCCCGAGGCGCCGACGAGCACCACCGACTACGCCGCTTCGGGCGAGGTCGGCAACGTCATCGAGCTGTACTGGATCGCCGCGCTGGCGCTGATCGTGCTGCTCGCCATAGAGGTCGCGCTCGCGACCGCATCGGTCGTGCGACTGCGCGGCCTGGCCCGACCCCGGCAGAGCGGAGACGCCGCATGAGCACTCACGCCGATGCCGCTGCGGCGCTTCTGGTCGTCAACCGACGCCGCCGCCGCATCCGTCGCTGGGTCGCGATCGCGACCCTGCCGCTCACGCTCGCCTCGCTGCTGCTCGTCGTCAAGCTGCTCAGCATGTACGCCTTCGCGCACGCATCGATCAGCTCGTTCGTCTCAGGAGCGTACGCCGAGTCGGAGTCGGCCGCCCGGGGGCAGGACGTCGCCAACTGGTTCGAGCCGTTCGCCGCGCCGTACAACATCGGCGCCGCCCTCGCCGGGGCCGACGAACTCGCCGCCTCGCGTTCCGAACTCGAGCGCGCGCTTCCGCTCGCCCAGGGACTGCAGGTGTGCCCGGTGATGATCAACCTGTCGCTGGTGATCGAGCGGCAGGGCGACGCGGCGCAGGCCGACGGCGACGCCGCGAAGGCCGCCGAGCTGTACGGCGAAGCCCTCGAGATCACCGTCGAGACGCCCGAGGAGTGCCGCAGCGACGGGGCCCAGCAGCAGTCGCCGCAGCCGAATCGCGACATGAGCGACACGCTCGACGAGAACCAGCAGCGCCAGCAGGAGAAGCAGCGCCAGAGCCAGCAGCCGCCCGATCAGCCGCAGCAGCCCGACCAGACCGGCCAGTCCGAGCAGCCGCAGACGCCACAGGACAAGCTCGACGACATCGAAGACCGCCTGAACCAGGGCGCGCAGGAGCGCGAGGAGCAGCTCGGCGGCGGGCAGGGCGACGAGGGCACCGGCGGGGGAACGGACAAGCCGTGGTAGATCGTCAGCGCAGCAGATACGTCGGCGGCTCGGAGGGGGCGCCGCCCCTTCCGCCGACCGGCGGCTACGCGGGAGCCGCCCGAGCGCGGGGAGGGCTGGATGCCGCGGCCGGCCTGCTTCCGGCATCCGGAGTCACGTACACCGACCCGGCGGCCGTGCGGAAGTCGGGCGTCAACGGGATCGGACTCACCGCCATCACGTCGACGGCGATCTTCGCCGTGATCCTGCTGCTGCTCATGCTCGCCGGCGGCACCGACGCGCTCTACGGCGTGACGCTTCTCGTGCTGCAGCTGGCGATCATCGGCGTGATCGTCGCGGCGCTGCTCACCAGGCGCGGACGGATGCTGGGGGCGATCGCCCTCGCCGTCTCCCTGGTCTGCAACGTCGCGACCGTCGGCGCGGTGGGCGCCCTGTACTCGTCGGCGACGCAGGCGTACGGCGGCACGAAGTCCGATCAGCAGCGGCATGAGGAGGCGTATCCGGGCGTGAAGGACCACTCGCCCGACGAGGCCCTGAACGGGCCGTCGCTCGACGACGTGCAGGCCGAGGGCGACGCACTGATGGCCGCCATCCGTCAGCGCCTGAGCGAGCGCTACGGATTCACGTGGGTGCAGAGCGGCACGGTCGACGTCAGTCCCGAGCGCAACGGGTACGGCGGCGAGTCGATGCTGCGCCGCTACACGTCGACGGTGTGGACGACCGAGCAGCCCGTGCAGGACGACGCGCGCAAGCGGCAGGTCATGCAGGCGATCGGCGAGGTGCTTCTCGAGCGCGGTCTCAGCGACCTGTACCCGCTGAACGAGATCGACACCGGCATATCGCCGGACATGGTCGCGAAGCTGTACGGCTCCACCGAGCCATCCCGCCAGCACACCTGGGAGTGCTACGGCGACAGCTACCCGGGGCCGATGCGCTTCTACGCGTACGCCTACGACCTCTCCAACGACCCGACCGGCGAGTTCCGCACCCAGCGCGAGGCGATCGCGAAGCAGACGGGCGAGCCGCTCGAGGGCATCCAGCTCGTGGTCTTCGCGCGCCGGGTGCTGCCCGAGGCCGACCGGGCCGAGTTCGAGCAGCGACTGCAGGACTACCCGGGGTTCTGACGACGAGTGTCAGTCGACGTCGTCCACCGGCACGTGCTCGTCGCCGGGCAGCTCGGGCTCGTCGACCGGCTTGAGGTCCTCGACCGCAGGACCCTCGAGCAGGGTGCCGTCGGCCGCGAAGCGCGAGCCGTGCAGCGGGCAGTCCCACGAGCGCTCGGCGCTGTTCCAGGTGACGATGCCGCCGAGGTGCGTGCACACCGCCGACAGCCGGCACGTGACGCCGTCGACGGTCGAGACCGCGACCGGCTTCATGTCGGCGCTGCCCACGACGCCCTCACCCTCTGCGGGTGGCGTGTCGGGCACCGGATGCCGTTCGGCCGAGATCCATCCCGTCGTGGCGTCCCGCGCCACCTCGGCGCCCGCAACCGCACCCTGCACGAGATCCTTCGGGGTGGTGATGCGGTGGTGCAGCGTCTGCGCCCACGGGATGTTCCCGTCGAGCACCTCGGCGGCGATGCTGAGCGCCGCCGCGACGGCGTTCGTCATGCCCCACTTGTTGTAGCCGGTGGCGATCTTGACGTGCTTGCCGGTGCGCGGCATCCAGCCCACGAACGGCACCATGTTCAGCGACTGGTAGTCCTGCGCCGCCCAGGCGTGGGTGCGCTCGGCGCCGGGGAAGTGCTGATGCGTCCACCGCTCGAGGTCGTCGACGAGCGCCTGCGTGTCGTCGACGCGACCCACGTCGTGGTCGTTGCCGCCCACCAGCAGCAGCTGCTCGCCGTCGTGCGCGGCAGTGCGCAGCGACCTGGTCGGCGCGTCGATCGAGAGGTACATCCCCTGCGGGATGCGGGCGGCATCGGGCATCCGGTACGCCTGCGCGTACGAGCGGTTGGCCTTGAGCTTGGCGAAGTACAGGCCACGATCGAGGATCGGCACCCCCGTGGCGAGCACGACGGTGCCGGCGTGCACGTCGCCGACCGAGGTGATCACCCGGCTCGGCTCACCGGTGTCGACGTCCTTCACGCGCACGCCCTCGACGATCACCCCGCCGCGCTCCCGCAGATCCGCGGCGAGCGCGCGCAGCACGTCCATCGGGTCGAACTGGGCCTGTTCGCGCAGCCGGATCGCGCCGTGCACGCGGAACGGCAGCTCGAGCTCGCTCACCCGCTCGACGTCGAGTCCCGCCGCCAGGCACGCCTCGTACTCCTTCTCGATCGAACGCGCACCGTCTTCGGTGCCCGCGTAGGTGAAGGCATCGCGGCGGTCGACGGCGACGCCGTGCTCGCCGAGATAGCGCAGCATCCACTGCTGCCCCTCGAGGTTGCCCTCGACGTACGCCTTGAGCACGCGGTCCGACCCGCGCGAGCGGATGCCCGAGAGCACACCGCCCTGCAGCAGGCTGAGCTTCGCGGTCGTGTTGCCGGTCGCCGCGGCACCGACGAAGCGGGCCTCGAGAACCGCCACCGACAGGCCCGCGCGCGCCAGCAGCAGCGCGGTGGTCAATCCGGTCAGACCTGCCCCGGCGACCACCGCGTCGTAGCGGGCGTCAGGCTCGAAGGTGTCGGTGGGGATGCGCTCACGCTGGTCGTCGAGCCATAGGGACGTCACGGTGTCTCCTTCGCTGGGGGCGAGTGAGCCCCCAGTACACCCCGAGCGCGGCCCCGGTGAACAGGGCTTGACATCTGCGCCGTCGCACGCACGGCGGGTGTTCTACGCTGGCTTCTGGTCGCGCGGCGCGACCGTCGATCGATCAGGGAGTCCACTTGCCCGAGCACACGCTTCTCGCCATCGACGCCGGCCAGACGGGCATCAAGACCCGCCTGGTCGCCCCGGACGGCACCGCTCAGGAATGGCTGTTCCCGGGTGTGCTCACCGACCGGCCGCTGCTGACGCAGCTGACGAGCGTCGTCGCCGAGGTCACGCGGGTCGCGCAGCAGGCTCCGCACACGGTGACCTTCGGCGTCTCGGGCCTCACCTCCGCCGACGACGAGGCGGATGCCCTGATGCAGCACCCCGATGTCGCCGGCGTGCAGCGCATCGCGGTGACCCACGACTCGGTCACCTCGTTCCTCGGTGTGCTGGGCGACCAGCAGGGCGCCGTGGTCGCGGCGGGCACCGGGGTGGTGACGCTCGGCGTCGGACCCGAGCACTCGACCCGCGTCGACGGCTGGGGCCACATCATGGGCGATGCGGGCAGCGGCTTCTGGATCGGCCGCGCGGCACTGGATGCGGTGATGCGCGCCTTCGACGGACGCGGCCCCGCCACGGCGCTGACCCCGGTCGTGCAGGAGCGCTGGCCCGATCTCGAGACCGCGTACGTCGCCCTGCAGTCCGCTGAGGACCGCGTGCGCACAGTGGCATCGTTCGCGGCACCGACCGCTCGGCACGCGGCATCCGGAGACGAGGTCGCGACCCGCATCTGCCGCGACGCCGCCGCAGAGCTCGCGGCGTCGGCGCTTGCCGCGCTGCGCGTCACCGATGCACCCGCCGACGCCGCCGTCGGGGCCATCGGCGGTGTGTTCGGCGCCGACATCATCCGCTCGGCGTTCGAGGCCGCCGTGCGCGCCGAGCGTCCGGATGCCCGCTTCGTGCCGCCGGCCGGAACGGGCCTCGACGGCGCGGTCGCCCTCGCGGACCTCGGCCCCGGGCATCCACTGCACGAGCGATTCGCCGAGCGCACCCGCTGAGCCCGCCGCCTGACCACCTGATTCGCCGAGCGCACCCGCTGAGCCCGCCGTCTGACCACCTGATCGGAGCCGCATCATGACGACCGCTCTCTTCCACGAGATCGACAACACGCCCCGCGACTACGCCTGGGGGCTCGTCGACGGCGTCGCGCATGTGCGCGGCACCGCTCCGACCGGGCGCAAGGAGGCCGAGCTGTGGCTCGGGGCGCACCCCTCCGCTCCGAGCCGCATCACGGGCGATGCTCCCTGGGCGACGCTCGACGCGTGGGAGCGCGAGACCGGTGCGACCCTGCCGTTCCTGCTGAAGGTGCTGTGCGCGGCAGAGCCGCTGTCGCTGCAGGCGCATCCGAGCACCACGCAGGCCGAGGAGGGCTTCGCCCGGGAGAACACCCTGGGCATCCCGCTCGACGCGCCGCACCGCACCTACCGCGATCCGCACGCGAAGCCCGAGCTGATCGTCGCGCTGCACGATGGGTTCGAGGCGCTGTGCGGATTCCGCTCGGCCGCCGACGTGCAGGCCGACCTGCGCGTGCTGGCCGATCAGATCGACGGCGATTCCGACGCGTCGGGCGCATTGGCGACATGGCGGCAGCACCTGACCGGGGCCGACGGCATCCGCTCCGCATTCCTGTGGCTGCTGTCGGGAGATGACAGCCTGCCCGCGCTGGTGAGCGCCGTGACGGAGGCCGCCGGGCGCGATTCCCGCTTCGCCCTCCTCGCGCGCATCGCCGAGGCGCACCCCGCCGACCCGGGCATCCTCGGCGCGCTCATGCTGCAGCACCTCACCCTGCGTGCCGGCGAGGCGCTGTGGCTCCCCGCCGGCAACATCCACGCGTACCTGCGCGGTTCGGGCATCGAGCTGATGGGCCCGAGCGACAACGTGATGCGCGGCGGCCTCACCGGCAAGCACATCGACACGACCGAACTCGACCGGGTGCTCGACGCGCGTGAGGGCGGAGACGCACGTCTGGTGTCCGAGGTCGTGTCCGACGGCATCCGCGTCTTCCGGCCCGCAGGGCGCGGCACGCCCGACGATCCCGGGTTCGAGCTGTATGCGGTGCAGTCCGACGGCGAGCTCGCGCTCGACGGGCCGGCGATCGCGCTCGCGACCGACGGCGAGTTCGAGCTGGCATCCGGCGACGAGCGCATCGCGATGCCGCGCGGTCGTGCGGCGCTGATCTCGCGCGCCGCCGCCGTGCGGATCACCGGCACCGGACAGCTGTTCATCGCGGCAGGCTGATCATCATGCCTCGCTTCGACCTCTCCCCCGCCGAGCTGCGCACCTACCGGCCCACTGTCGCCGAGCCCGCCGACTTCGACGCGTTCTGGCAGCGCACGCTCGAGTCGTCGCGCCGGCTGGCCGCACCCGCCGAGCGCACCCGCATCGAGACGCCGCTGACGCTCGTCGACGTGTACGACCTGTCATCCAGCGGATTCGGCGGCGACCGCGTGCGCGGCTGGCTCGTCGTCCCCTCCGGGGCGACCGGACCCCTGCCCACGGTCGTCGAGTACAACGGCTACGGCGGCGGGCGCGGACTCCCGCACGAGCGCCTCGGCTGGGCGGCATCCGGCTACGCCTGGGTGTTCATGGACACCCGCGGTCAGGGCAGCGGATGGGGAAGCGGCGGCTCGACCCCCGATCCGCACGGCACGGGCGCCTCGGCGCCCGGCTTCATGACCCGCGGCATCGACGACCCCGAGCAGTACTACTACCGACGCGTGTTCACCGATGCGGTGCTGCTGCTCGACGCGGTGCGCGCCCTGCCCGAGGTGGATGCCGATCGCATCGCGGTCACCGGCGGCAGCCAGGGTGGCGGCATCGCGATCGCCGTCGCCGGACTCAGCGACGGACTCGTGGGCGTGATGCCCGATGTGCCGTTCCTGTGCCACTTCGAACGCGCCGTCGGGTTGACCGACAGCGATCCCTACCAGGAGATCGTGCGCTATCTCTCGGTGCATCGGGATGCCGTGGCGCAGACCTTCGAGACCCTGTCGTACTTCGACGGGGTGAACTTCGCCGCTCGTGCCGAGGCGCCCGCGCTGTACTCGGTCGCCCTGATGGACCCGGTCTGCCCGCCGTCGACCGTGTACGCCGCAGCCAATCGGCACCGTGGCGGCGCCGAGGTCGTGGAGTACCCGTTCAACCAGCACGAGGGCGGGCTCGGCGTGCAGTGGCAGCGCCAGGCTTCCTGGTTGGCTGAGCGTCTGAGCTGAGCGCCTGGGCTGAGTGCCTGGGCTGAGTGCCTGGGCTGAGCTCCTGGGCTGAGTGCCTGGGCTGAGTGCCTGGGCCGAGCGGCCGTGCAGCCCTCAGGCGGCGAGCGCGAGCCAGGCTGCGAACGCGAATCCGATGACCGTCGCGAGCCCGGTCGACTCGGTCGCCTTCTTCTGCGCCTCGGGCACCATCGAGTCGACGAGCATGACCAGCAGGGCTCCGGCCGCGAAGCCGTTCGCTCCGGCGCGGAAGCTGTCGTCGACGACGGATGCCAGCGCGAACCCGCCCACCGTCGCGAGCGCGCAGAGCACGGCGACACCCGCCCAGAGCAGCACCACACGGCTGCGCCGCATGCCGCCGGCCATCAGGTCGGACGCCGAGCCGATCGACTCGGGGAGGTTCGAAACCAGGATGGCGACGACGAGCGCGACACCAACGCCCTCGCCCGACGCGAGTCCGATGCCCAGCACGAGCTGCTCCGGGATGCCGTCGAGCAGCGCTCCGATCGCGAGCGAGGGGCCACCGGCATCCGCCTTCCTCTTCGCCTGACGCGCATCGAGGATCCGCGCGGCGACGTAGTAGCAGAGCGCGCCGGCGGCGACTCCGGCGATCAGTGGCAGGTGGCCGCCGAGCTCGACACCCTGCTCCCACAGCTCGAACGCGATGGATGCCATCAGCGCACCGGCACCGAAACCGAGGATGACACCGAGCAGCCGATCGGGCCATCTGCGCACGAGCGCCAGCAGCGCGCCGACGAGCAGCGGCGATGCCGCCACCGCGCCCCACAGCACCGCCTGACCCATGGTGCCCACGCTACCTCTGCTACCGGCACCCGCTGACCTCGCGAAACACAGGAGCTCTCGCGGAACACAGGAAGATCTCGGCCGAATCCTCCCTGTGTTTCGTGCGTTCTCCTGCACCGCGTGCGGCCCTGCCATAGGAAAAGGCGACACGCCGAGCGCCGATAGACTTGAATCCATGTCCAAGGTGCTCCAGTCCCTCCCCGTCGGCGAAAAGGTCGGCATCGCTTTCTCCGGAGGGCTCGACACCTCCGTCGCCGTCGCGTGGATGCGCGAGAAGGGCGCCGTGCCCTTCACCTACACCGGCGACCTGGGCCAGTACGACGAGAGCGACATCGCCTCGATCCCCGGCCGCGCCCTGGAGTACGGCGCCGAGGAATCGCGTCTGGTGGATGCCAAGACGGCACTCGTCGAAGAGGGCTTCGTCGCCCTGCAGTGCGGCGCCTTCCACATCCGCTCCGGCGGCAAGACCTACTTCAACACGACGCCCCTCGGCCGCGCCGTCACCGGCACGCTGCTCGTGCGCGCGATGCGCGACGACGGCGTCGACATCTGGGGCGACGGCTCGACCTACAAGGGCAACGACATCGAGCGGTTCTACCGCTACGGCCTGCTGGCCAACCCGCGCCTGCGCATCTACAAGCCGTGGCTCGACGCCGACTTCGTCACCGAGCTCGGGGGACGCCAGGAGATGAGCGAGTGGCTCGTCGAGCGCGGCTTCCCGTACCGCGACTCGGCAGAGAAGGCGTATTCGACGGATGCCAACATCTGGGGCGCCACGCACGAGGCGAAGACCCTCGAGCACCTCGACGTGTCGCTCGAGACCGTCGATCCGATCATGGGCGTGAGGTTCTGGGACCCCTCGGTCGAGATCGCCACCGAAGACGTGACCATCACGTTCGAGGGCGGTCGCCCGGTCGCCATCAACGGCACCGAGTACAGCGACCCGGTGGCCCTCGTGATGGAGGCCAACACGATCGGCGGCCGGCACGGCCTGGGCATGAGCGATCAGATCGAGAACCGCATCATCGAGGCGAAGTCGCGCGGCATCTACGAGGCCCCCGGCATGGCGCTGCTGTTCATCGCCTACGAGCGCCTGGTCAACGGCATCCTGAACGAAGACACGCTCGCCACCTACCACGAGCAGGGCCGTCGTCTGGGCCGGCTGATGTACGAGGGCCGCTGGCTCGAGCCGCAGTCGCTCATGCTGCGCGAGTCGATCCAGCGCTGGGTGGGCCTGACCATCTCGGGCACGGTCACCCTGCGCCTGCGCCGCGGTGACGACTGGACCATTCTCGACACCGTCTCGCCGAACCTGTCGTACGGGCCCGAGAAGCTGTCGATGGAGCGCGTCGGAGATGCCGCCTTCGGCCCGGTGGACCGCATCGGCCAGCTCACCATGCGCAACCTCGACATCGCCGACTCGCGCTCGCGCCTCGAGCAGTACGCAGGTCTCGGCCTCGTCGGCGGCGCCACGGGCGAGCTCGTCGGCAAGGTCACCGCCGGTCAGGCCGCCGAGATCTCGGCATCCGAGACCGATGACGAGCAGTTCGCCGAGGCGGTCGACCTGGCATCCGAGGGCGCGGCCTTCGACTCCGGCACCGACTGATCCCCCGTCTGGAAGGCGCGGATGCTGCGGCATCCGCGCCTTTCGCGTGTCGGCGGCATGGGTCCGCCAGCCCCCGGCCTCCGGCCCTCCGGCCTCCGGCCCTCCGGCCTCCGGCCCTCCGGCCCTCCGGCCCGCCATGGCCGTGACACTTCGGGGGCCGACACGCCAGATGTCGGACGCATCCCGCGAAAACGTCCGACATCTGGCGTGTCGGCCCCCGTTCTGCATCCGCGTCACTGAGAGTTCACCGAACTATGTTGCACAGGACTGTGCAACATACATATCCTTGATGCATGACCCGCTCACCCCGCTCCGATGCGCGCGCCAACCGTGCCGGCATCCTCGATGCCGCGCGCAGCGCCCTCGCGCTCGATCCGCGTGCCAGCGTCGACGTCATCGCACGCAGCGCAGGGTTGAGCAGACGCACACTGTACGGTCACTTCGACGACCGTGACGCGCTGATCCGCGAGCTGATCAGCACCGGCGCACAGCGCTTCAACGCGATCGCCGAGTCGATCACCGACGCCGACGCGCGCCTCGCCCTCGCACGGCTCGCGGCCCGGCTGTGGCAGGAGGCCGCACATGTGCAATTCGCCGCCGCCCTCGCCCTCGATGAGGATCACGTCGAGCACACCGCCATCGCCCTCGCGCCGCTGCGCCGCGCCGTCGCGCAGCTCGTGCGGCACGGGCAGGACGACGGAAGCTTCCGCGCCGATCTCACGGCCCCCACCCTCTCCCGCCTGATCGAAGAGGTCGCGCGCACCGTCCTCGCACGCACCGACGCCTCCAGCAGCAGCGCCGCCGACCTCGCCGTCCGCACGGTGCTCAGCATCGCGGGCCTCTCCTGGCGCGAGACCGACCAGCTGCTCGCCGCTCACCCCGACATCACGGAGATCGCCGCGTGAGCGGGCCGGCCCCCGCGGCCAGGCCCAACGCGTGGAGCGTCTACCGTCGCGACCTCGGCCGACTGGCACGCGTCAGCAAGGCGTGGATCATCATCATCGGCGTCATCGTCACGCCCTCGCTGTACGCATGGTTCAACATCGTCGCGTTCTGGGATCCGTATTCGAACACCCAGCAGGTCAGTGTCGCCATCGTCGACCAGGACGCAGGTGCCTCGTCCGAGCTGACCGGGCGCATCGACATCGGCGGCGAGCTGGTCGAGCAGCTGAAGCAGAACGATCAGCTGGGCTGGGAGTTCGTCGGCGAGGACGAGGCGATGGATGCCGTGCGCAGCGGGCGCAGCTACGCGGCGATCATCATCCCACCCGACTTCAGCCGCGACTTCGTCAGCATCACCACCGGCGACTTCACCCGGCCCGAGCTGAAGTACTACGTCAACGAGAAGGCCAGCGCGATCGCGCCGAAGATCACCGACGTCGGCGCATCCACTCTCGACGATCAGATCAACAGCACCTTCGTCTCGACGGTCGCCGAAGCGGTCAGCGCGCAGCTGAAAGACGCAGGGCTGGATGCCGAAGATCGCCTCGCAGGCGCGCGCGACTCGACCGTCGGCGCACTCGACGAGGCGGCGGGCAAGGTGTCATCGGCCCGGCAGCGGCTCGCCGATCTGCAGACCGGTCTGAAGGATGCCGAGAGCGGCATAGACCGGGCATCCCGCACGCTCATCACGGTCGACCGCACCCTCGGCGACGTGCAGGTCGCCGTCGCGCAGGCGCAGCAGATCGCAGGTGAGGCGCAGCAGGAGCTGCTCACCGTCACCGACAGCGTCACATCCGCATACGTCTCGGGGTCGACCCTCATCGCCGATGCGGCCGCGCGGATGAACGGCGCGATCGCGACCCTGGCATCCGGCCTGCAGCAGGCGAACGCCGCCGTCGGCACCACCGCAGACGATCTGAAGGCCGTGATCGCGAGCAACGCGGCCGCGCTCGACGAGCTGCAGGCCGCGCTCGATCGCACCGAGTCCGGCTCGGCCGCGGCAGAGCGCCTCAGCGCGGCGATCGACGCGCTGCAGCAGCGCAACGCCGCCGACCAGCAGGTGCTCGCCGACCTCACCGCGCTGACCGCCGACGTGTCGAGCACGATCGACGCCGTCACGGGCGCGGCCGGCAGTGTGAACGGCGCCGTCGAGCAGGCGGCGACCTCGGCCTCCGCCATCCGCGACGCGCTCACGCAGAGTGTTCCGCAGCTGAACCGGGCGATGTCGCAGCTCGCGGCGAGCGCCGACGCGTTCTCGTCGGCGCTCGGCGCTCAGCGCACCCAGGTCGCTCAGGCGCAGAGCCTGCTCGGTGGCCTGAAGACGCAGCTCGCCGGCACGGCCGACGCTCTCGCCGCGTTCGACGGCGACCTGGGCACCGCCGAGACCGCACTCGGCACTGTGCGCACCGACGTGCTCGCGCTCGGATCGGCCGAGATCTGGAACCGGCTCGGCGCCGTCAGCGGGCTCGAGCCCGATGAGATCGCGCGGTTCATGGCATCGCCCGTCGAGGTGAACACGAAGACGATGTTCCCCACCGCGGCCTACGGCTCGGCCATGGCGGCGCTGTTCACCAACCTCTCGCTCTGGATCGGGGCGTTCGTGCTGATGGTGATCTTCCGGGTCGAGGTCGACACCGAGGGCGTCGAGGGCATCACTGTGCGCCAGGCGTACGTCGGTCGCTGGCTGCTGTTCGCCACGATCGCCGTGTTCCAAGCCGTGCTCGTGACGGTCGGCAATCTCGTGATCGGAGTGCAGACGGCGAACGCGCTCGCGTACGTCGGCACCGGGGTGCTGATCGGGCTCGCGTACCTCAGCATCATCTACGCCCTGTCGGTGTGCTTCGGGATCGTCGGCAAGGGTCTGTGCATCCTGCTGGTGATCGTCCAGATCCCGGGGGCCTCGGGGCTGTACCCGATCGAGATGATGCCGGCCTTCTTCCGCGGGCTGTACCCCTTCCTGCCGTTCACCTACGGCATCGACGCGATGCGCGAGACCATCAGCGGCTTCTACGGCGCGCACTGGTGGGGCTTCATGGGAATGCTGGCGATCTTCGTCGCGCTGGCCTGGGTGCTCGGGCTGCTTCTGCGCGGCCGCCTCGGCAGCTTCACCCGTCTGTTCAACCGGCGTCTGGCCGAGACCGAGCTGATGGTCAGCGAAGACGTGCAGATCACCGGGCGCCGGCGCACCCCAGAGATCATCCGCGCGCTGACCGACGGCGACGGATTCCGTGCCGACGTCGCGCGCCGCGCCCAGCGCTTCGGCGAGCGCTACGCGACGCGCCTGCGCCTCACGCTGCTCGTGGGCGCCGCGGGGGTCGCCGTGCTCGCGCTGTGCGGATGGCTGATCCCCGGAGCCAAGGCGGTCGTGCTCGGTCTCGGCGCGCTCTGGTGCCTGCTGCTGATCGGGTTCGTCGTCGCGCTCGAGTACATCAGGCAGAGCATCGAGCAGGCCGCCGAGGTGAGCGAGATGCCGGATGCCGAGCTGCGCCGCGCCCTCGCCGTCGAGAACTCCGCACAGCGCGAGGTGCTCGCAGACCCGGGTGCCGACGCGACTCCTTCCGTGGGTCCCGCCGTCTCCGCCGATGCCGCCGCGGCGGCGACGTCTGCCGGCGGTGACGCCGCGGCGTCGGCGCGCACGGCGGTGCTCGAGCATCCGGATGCCCGACCCGACGCCCAGCCCGACCAGCGGAGCATCGACGAGACCGGCGCCGACGACGACACGGTCGCCCTCGACGAGCTGTTCGCCGACGAGGCGCCGCAGACACCGGATGCCGATGACGCGAGCGATCTCGGCCAGCCGGCCGACGAGCATCCGGAACAGGCGACCGACGGGCGCGCCTCCGACGGACCCGACCAGTCCGACCAACCCCACCAGTCCGACCGATCCGATGAGCCGGATCAAACCGACCAGTCTGACCAACCCCACCAGTCCGACCGATCCGATGAGCCGGATCAACCCGACCAGTCCGACCAACCCGACCGGCCGCACCAGAAGGAGGGCGAGAAGTGAGCAGCATCCTCGCCGTCATGCGGCACGACCTGCGACGGGCGATGAACAGCGTGATGGCGCTCATCGTGCTCTTCGGGCTCGTCGTGATCCCGTCGCTTTTCACCTGGTTCAACGTGATCGCGAGCTGGAACCCGTTCGAGAACACCCGCAACCTCACCGTCGCGGTGGCGAACACCGACGACGGCTATCAGAGCGACCTCATGCCCCTGCGCATCAACGTCGGCGAGCAGGTCGTGTCGGCGCTGCGCGCCAACGACGACCTGAACTGGGTCATCACCTCGAAGCACGACGCGATCGACGGCACCCGGTCGGGCGAGTACTACGCGGCGATCGTGCTGCCCACGACCTTCAGCGCCGACATGATGACGTTCTACGCGAACAACGGCGATCGCACCCGCATCGACTACTACCTCAACGAGAAGAAGAACGCGCTCGCCCCGAAGATCACCGGGCAGGGCGCCAGCGAAGTCACCAAGAGCATCAACGAGGTGTTCACCGAGACGCTCAGCGAAGCCGGGCTGAACATCATCACCTCCCTGTCGGACTACCTCGACGACGCCGACACCCAGGCGGCGCTGTCGAGGCTGCAGGCGCGAGTCGAATCGGTCGCCGCGCAGCTGCGCGCAGGGGCAGGGACCGCCGACATGTTCACGTCGCTCATATCGTCGAGCAGACCACTGGTCGACAGCGCCTCGGGCCTGGTGAGCGCCTCCGGCGACGCGCTGCGCGACGCCCGCGGGGCGTTCGGCGGCGGGAAGGACGCCGCCGGCTCGCTGAAGGACGCCCTGTCGTCGACCACCTCGTCGCTCGACGCGGCGCTGAAGGGCACATCCGACAGCTACGAGTCGGTGTCGGAGAGCATCGAGCAGGTGTTCGCCACCATGGATGCGCAGTCGGCGAGCGCCGCTCGCACGATCGCCGCACTCGCGGACCGGGTGCAGACGCAGGTCGATCAGCTGCAGACGCTGCGTGACGGACTCGTGCGGGACGTGCGGCCGCTGCTGCCTGAGACCGCGCTCGACGCGTTCGACGCATCGGTGTCGGCCATCGACGCGGCCATCGCGCGGCAGACGGCGCTGCAGGAGCGGCTCGACGAGGCCGCGACGCAGATCACGACCGCCGGCACCGCGAGCCAGAGCACCCGCGCCGAGATCGAGCAGCTCACCGCTCAGGCGAAGGCCGCGGTCGACGACGCGCGCCGCTCGTACACCGACAGCCTGCGCCCGAAGCTCGACGCCCTCGCATCGACGCTCGCGCGCATCAGCACCGGCGTCGACACGATCGGCAGCGACCTGTCGAGCGCCGCCGGCTCGCTCACCGGCTCTTCGTCGACGGGTTCGGCGCTGTCCGACGCCGAGGCGCTCACCGCTGGCATCTCCGACTCGCTCACCGAGACCGCGGCCAAGTTCGACGAGCTCGCCTCGGCGCTCGCGACCGCTCGCGACACCGGCGATCTGACCGAGCTGACCGAGCTGATCGGCGCCGATCCCCACGCGCTCGCGACGCATCTCGCCGAGCCCGTCGAGCTCACCCGCGTGCCGGTGTACTCGGTGATCAGCTTCGGCGCCGCGATGACGCCGCTGTACACCGTGCTCGCCCTGTGGGTGGGTGCGCTGCTCACCTCGGTCGCGATCCGTGTCGACCCGCCGCGCGGAGGTGCCACGGGACTTCCCGAGCTCTCCCCGACCGAGACCTATCTCGGGCGCTTCGGCATCTTCGCCGTCGTCGGATTCCTGCAGAGCTCGCTGCTCGGGCTCGGCAGCGTGGTGTTCACGCAGGTGCAGCCCCAGCATCCGCTCCTGCTGATCCTCGCGGGATGGGTCGCGTCGCTCGTGTTCACGCTGATCATCTACACGCTGGTCGTCACCTTCGGCAACGCCGGCAAGGCGCTGGCGGTGCTGCTGCTGGTCATGCAGATCTCCGGCTCCGGCGGCGCATATCCGCTGCAGGTGCTGCCGCAGTGGTTCCAGAACATCAGCCCGTTCCTGCCCGCCACTCACGCGGTGAACGCCATGCGCTCGGCGATCGCCGGCATCCATCAGGGCGACTACTGGGTCTCGCTCGGGTGGCTGCTGGCGTTCACGCTGCCGGCGCTGCTGCTCGGACTGGTTCTGCGGCGCCCGTTCATCCGCAGCAATCAGAAGATGCTGGCGGCTCTGGAGTCGACGAAGCTCATGTGATCTCGTCGGGCCAGTGGGTAGGATGCCAGGGCGCGCGCTTGCCCGAGACGCGCACCCGGACTGCGTGACACGCAGTCCCACCTACCCTTGAGGACTTCCGCCGATGACGACTGATATCCGCGCTGCGGCACCACCGCGCAGCCTCGCCGCACGCATCGGAAGAATCGCGTTCCTCGTCGTCGCCACCCTCGTGGTGATCGCCGTCGCCGCCGCTTTCTTCCTCACCTGGACGATCCAGCGATCATTCCCGCAGACGTCGGGTGAGCTGTCGCTGAAGGGTCTGGACGAGTCGGTGACCGTGCAGCGCGACGACCGCGGCATCCCGACCATCACCGCCTCCACGTCAGAGGATCTGCTCTTCGCGCAGGGCTTCGTGCACGCGCAGGACCGCTTCTTCGAGATGGACTTCCGCCGGCACGTCACCTCGGGCCGCGTGGCGGAGATGTTCGGCGCCTCGCAGGTGGGCACCGACAAGTTCCTGCGCACGCTCGGCTGGCGCGCGGTCGCCGAGCAGGAGGTCGAGGCGCTCGACAAGACGACCCTCGGCTACTACCAGGCGTACGCCGACGGCGTGAACGCATACCTGTCGTCGCGGTCGGGTGCCGAGCTCTCGCTGGAGTATGCCGTCATCGGCATGCAGAACCCGGACTACGAGCCCGAGCCCTGGGAGCCGGCCGATTCCGTCGCGTGGCTGAAGGCGATGGCCTGGGACCTGCGCACCAACATCGAGGACGAGACCGACCGGGCCCTGCTCGCGGCGCGGCTCGCCGACACCGGCGAGACCACCGAGCAGACCGGCGCGTTGATCGAGAGGATCTACCCCGAGTACCCGTTCGGGAAGAACCCGGTCATCGTGCCCGAGATCTCGCCCGTCGACCCTGTCACGACCGACGCCACCCCTGCCTCGTTCTCCGGAAGCGGCGACGCCGAGATCGCCGACGCGCTGCGCACCGTCGAATGGCGTGAGGCCGACAGCGTCATCGAGGCCGCGAGCATGCTGCTCGGCGGTGCGGGCGAGGGCATCGGGTCGAACTCGTGGGTTGTGTCGGGCGATCTGACCGAGAGCGGGATGCCGCTGCTGGCCAACGACCCGCACCTCGGCGCCGCGCTGCCGTCGGTCTGGTATCAGGTGCAGCTGAAGTGCCGGAAGGTGAGCGAGGCGTGCCCGTTCGACGTCGGCGGGTTCTCGTTCTCGGGGATGCCGGGCGTCGTCATCGGTCACAACGCGAACATCGCGTGGGGGTTCACCAACCTCACCACCGACGTCGCCGACCTCTACGTCGAGAAGCTCGACGGTGATTCGTACTGGCGCGACGGCGCGCTGGCCCCGCTCGAGGTCGAGAAGGACGTCATCAAGGTCGCCGGCGGCGACGACGTGCCGCTGACCATCCGGCGAACCGCGCACGGCCCGATCATCTCGGGCCTCACCGACGACTTCACCGCCATCGGGGAGGATCCGGTCGTCGGCGACGCGGACGCTCCGCTGCCGCTCGCCGGCGCGCCCGAGATCCCCGCCGGCGACACGGCCGTGAGTCTGCGGTGGACGGCGCTGGATCCCGGCACCACCCCCAGCGCCCTGTTCGCGATGAACACGGCGGATGACTTCGCGAGCTTCCGCCGCGCGGCATCCCTCTTCGACGTGCCCGCGCAGAACCTGGTCTACGCCGACCTCGAGGGCAACATCGGCTATCAGGCGCCGGGGCGCCTGCCGATCCGCGGCGTCGGCGACGGCACGCTGCCGCAGCCGGGCTGGGACAGCGCCTACGACTGGCAGGGCTTCATCCCCTTCGACGAGCTGCCGGTGTCGTACAACCCGCCCGAGGGCTACATCGTCACCGCGAACAACGCGATCGTCGGCGACGATTACGACTACTTCCTGTCGAAGGACTGGGACTACGGGTACCGGGCCGCACGCATCGCGCACCTGATCGAACGCCGCTCTGCGGCCGCGCCGCTCAGCGCGCAGGACATGCGCGAGATCCAGATGGACGACGAGATGTGGATCGGCAAGCAGCTCGTCGCCGCGATGGAGGGGGTGCCTGTCGAGCGGAAGGGTCCGAAGGCCGCGGTCGACCTGCTGCGCACCTGGGACGTGCAGAACACGCCCGACTCCCCCGCCGCGGCCTACGCGAACGTGCTCTGGTCGAACCTCGTGCACAACGTCTTCATCGACCGCGAGGTGCCGATGCCCGTCGGCGACCAGGGCCGCCTGTTCACCGTCGTCGGCCAGATGCTCGAAGACGAGAACGACCCGCTGTGGCAGAACGAGCGGGTGGGCGTCGACGACATGCAGTCGATGCTCGCGCTGGCCGCCGACCAGGCCTACGACGAACTGGCCGAGCTGCAGGGCGGCGATGTGACCGCCTGGCGCTGGGGCGACCTGCACGCGCTCTCGCTGACCCACTCCACCCTGGGAACCTCGGGCATCGCTCCGATCGAGATGCTGTTCAACCGCGGACCGTACCGGGTGGGCGGCGGCGCCTCGGTCGTGAACGCGACGGGATGGCGCCTCGGCGAGTCGTACGCGACGGTCACCGTGCCGTCGATGCGGATGGTCATCGACCTCGACGACTTCGACGCGTCGACGTGGAACCACCTCACCGGCGCGAGCGGTCACGCGTTCGACGCCCACTACACCGACCAGACCGCCGACTGGGCCGAGGGCATCCAGAAGCCGTGGGCGTTCACGAAGAAGGCGGTGGGGAAGGCGACGGTCGATCGGCTGGTGCTCACCCCCGCGGGGTGACGGGGCCGGTCGGCGGGTGATCGTTCGCGGGCGGGTGCTCGCAGCCCGGTAGCCTAGAGGGATGCCCGAACGTCTGCTCGCACCCGAGGGCACCGTCGCCGACATCGGCGAGTTCACGTACGCCGGTGCGACGCTGGTGCACGAGGACTTCGGCTCGGGCCGCCGGCCGATCGTTCTGGTGCACGGCATCGGCATGGGCCGCAGCGTGTATCTCGACCTCACGTCCCACCTCGACGGCCGGATCATCGGTCTCGACCTGCCCGGTTTCGGCGAGGCGCCCGAGCCCGAGCGCACCCTCACCATGGAGCGCCACGCCGACCTCGTCGCCGCCTACCTGCGCAGCCGCCGCATCGACGACGCGGTGATCATGGGGCACTCCATGGGCAGCCAGATCGCGGCCGAGATCGCGGTGCGCCACCCCGACGTCGTCTCGGCACTCGTGCTCGCAGGCCCGACCGTGAACAGCGCGTCGCGCAGCGTCCGGGCTCAGGCCGGGTACCTGCTCTGGGATCTGCTGCACGAGCGACCCGAGGTGCTGTGGCGAGGAGCGCGCGAGTACGTGCGCGGCGGCCCGCATCTGCTGCGCAAGATGAAGGCGACGATCGTGCACACGCCCGAGAACGCCTACCCCCGCGTGCGCGTGCCGGTGCTGGTGGTACGCGGTCAGCGCGATCCGCTCGCCCCGATGACCTGGTGCCAGGAGATCGTCGACATGGTTCCGGATGCCCGTTTCGTCGAGATCCCCGACCACGGCCACGGCACGCTGATCAGCGAATCCGGCGGAGCCGCGGCCACGATCCGCGACTTCGTCCGCGGCCTCTGACCGCGGGCAGGCCTGCACCCCGGAGCCGTCGCGTGGTCAGCCGGCGGCCGGCGGGGTCTCCTTCGACTCGGCGTACTCGTCGACGACGAGGCTGTGTGCCTGGATCGTGCCGTTGCGGTACGCCTGACGGCCCACCATGTGGGCCGAGAGCGGCGCGGTCGCGAACTGCAGCAGGATCACCGGGATCACGATCACCAGCCCCAGCAGCATGCCGCCGATCGTGCGCTGCGCCACCGCGATGGCCAGGCAGATGAGCACGAGGCCGAGCACCTGCGGTTTCGTACCCGCATGCAGGCGGCTGGGCACATCGCGGAAGTGCAGCAGACCCACCGCGGCCGACAGGCAGAGGATGGCGCCCAGCAGCACGAGGATCAGCGCGATGGTCTCGGCGACCGGTGCCGGCAGGGCGACTTCGAGGAACGATGTCACGGTCATGGTGTCGTGTTGTCCCTTCGCGCGACGTAGCGGGCCACCGAGATCGACGCGAAGACGCCGACGGCCGCGATGATGAGCATGACGGGGATGTTGCGGGTGTGCCCGTTGATGGCCATGTCGGCCCCGAGCACGCACATCACCTCGGTGAGCAGCACGTCCGATGCGACCGTGCGGTCGAGGATCGACGGGCCCCGCACGATGCGGATCACGGCGAGGATCGCCGCGATGCCGAAGACGACGAGGATGGCGATCAGCAGCGGGTTCGTCATGCCTATCCCTTCTCGTCCGATCGGAGCGCCCGGTACTGCTCCGGAGTTCCGACCGCGCGGACGATGCGGCGCTCCCAGGCGAGCACCCCCTCGCGGAATCGGTCGACGTCGGCGCGGGTGCGCACGCCGATGACGTGCAGGTACAGGATGCGCCGGTCGCGGTCGCTCTCGACGACCAGCGATCCGGGGATGAGCGAGGCTGTCACGGCGACGTGCGTGGTGAGGATGTCATCGGCATAGCGCAGCGGAATCGCGATGATCGCGGCCCCCGGCTGGCGTCGGAGGTCGAAGACCTGGATCGTCACGCTGACCGCGCCCATCACCACCGCGCCGAGGAAGAGCACGATGAACACCAGCGAGTGCCAGACGTTCACCCGACCGACCAACTCGACCGTCGGCAGGCGGAAGACGCGGGTCACGAAGATCGCGACCAGGATGCCGGTGACGATCGCCAACGGTGTGAACTGGTGCCAGAGCAGCATCCACAGCAGCACGAGCCAGATCATGAACGGCAGCTGGAGCAGGATGTCGCGCATGATGCGGCGACGGGCGTCGGCGTTCATCAGCTCGCCCCCTCATCGATCAGCTCGAGCGTGACCGGCTGCAGCAGCCCGGCCCCGATGCGGTCGCAGATCGCATAGAGCGGCCCGGCGAAGACGGTCAGCGCGAGCGTCACCGCGACCATGCCCGCGGTGGCATACGTCATGATCGGCGGGATCTCTCTGGTCTCACCCTGTTCGTCGGCGGCCGGTGCGTTGCCGAGGTACTCGATGCGGCCGTCGTTCTCGGAGGCGCCGTCGTCTTCCCGCCAGAAAGCGAGGTTCCATGCGCGCATCAGGGCGTAGAGGGTGAGCAGCGAGGTGAGGATGCCGCCGAAGATGAGCACGATCATCAGCGGTGTGCCCACGTCGGCGGCGGCTTCGAACAGCGCGACCTTGCCGATGAAGCCCGAGAACGGCGGCAGACCGCCGAGGTTGATGGCGGGCACGAAGTACAGCACGGCCAGCACCGGCGCCGCCTTCATCAGACCGCTCACACGCAGGATGGACGTGCTGCCGGCCTTTCGCTCGATCAGCCCGACGGCGAGGAACAGCGTGGTCTGCACGACGATGTGGTGCACGATGTAGTACACCGTGGCGCCGATGGCGGCCTCGGTCGCGATGGCCAGGCCGAAGATCATGTACCCGACGTGACTGACGAGGGTGAACGACAGGATCCTCTTCAGCTCGGCCTGGGCTACCGCACCGAGCACTCCGATCACCATCGTCGCCAGTGCGACGATCAGCAGGAGGTCGTTGATGTCGTTGCTCGCGAAGATCTGGGTCTCGGTGCGGATCAGCGCGTACACGCCGACCTTGGTCAGCAGGCCCGCGAACACCGCGGTGACCGGCGCGGGCGCCGTGGGATACGAGTCGGGCAGCCAGAACGACACCGGGAAGATCGCGGCCTTGATGCCGAACGCGACCAGCAGGATGAGGTGCAGCACGAGCTGCGTCTCCTGCGGAAGCTGGGCCACGCGCTCCGCGACCTGCGCCATGTTCACGGTGCCGACGGCGCCGTAGATCAGCGCGATCGCGGCGAGGAACAGGATCGACGACACGAGCGAGACGACGATGTACACCGCTCCCGTGCGGATGCGCGATTCGGTGCTTCCCAGGGTGATCAGCACGTACGACGCGACGAGCAGGATCTCGAATCCGACGTAGAGGTTGAACAGATCACCCGCGATGAACGCATCGAAGATGCCGGCCGCGAGGATCAGGTAGGTCGGGTTGAAGATCGAGATCGGCGTCTCCTCGGCGCCGTCGGCGGCGCCCTGACCGATCGAGAAGAGCAGCACCGCGAGCAGCACGATGCTCGAGATGAGCACGAGCAGCGCAGCCAGGCGGTCGACGTAGAGGATGATGCCGAACGGCACGGGCCAGCCGCCCACCGAGACCGCGAACGGCTGATCCGACGCATCCACGGCGAGCAGCAGCACCGCGGCGATGATCGAGACCGCCACGAGGGTCGCGGTGGTGACGACGACCTGCAGCCGGGGGTTGCGGCCGAAGACGAGCGTGACGGCCGCGCCGAGCAGCGGCAGCATCACGATGAGGGGAACGAGTGCGCTCACGGCCGATCCTCCCTCTCATCGTCCTGGGTCCCCGAGCCTGTCGAAGGGCCGGCATCCGGAGCGTCGGGCACATCCACCGGTGCGTCGTCGACGATCGCCGGATGGTCGCGCATGTTCAGAACGGTGATCGGAGCCGTGGTCACCCCGACGAAGTCGGTGGTCGCCTCGTCGTCGTCGCTGGTGGACTCGTCGTCGAAGAGATCCTCCTCGGCATCCGTCCGCTCGCGCACCGCGATGTCGCCCAGGTCGTCCTCCACCGTGTCGGCCTGCCCGAGCTGCCACGAGCGGTAGATCAGGGCCAGCAGGAACGCCGAGACCGCGAACGTGATGACGATGGCCGTCAGGGTCAGCGCCTGCGGGAGGGGGTCGCTGACCTCGCCCTCCTCGCCGTAGAACGGCGCCGATCCGGGCACGCCCATCACGATCAGCAGCAGCAGGTTGGTGGCGTTGCCCAGCAGCAGGAAGCCGATGAGCACCCGGGTGAGGCTGCGCTCCATCATCGCGTAGACGCCGGCGGCGAACAGCACGGCCATGATCACGATGAGGGTCAGGGAGACGTCCATCAGATGACCGCCCCCCGACTGCGCGTCTCGAGCGTCTGCCGGTCGACCTCGGCGCCGAGGCTGCGCAGCACGTCGAGCACGAGCCCGATGACGACGAGGTAGACGCCGATGTCGAAGACCGTCGAGCTGACGAACTCGATGTGACCGAGCACCGGCACCTCGGCCTCCCACACGGCGCTCTGCAGTGGCGCCATGCCGAAGAACAGCGGCAGCAGAGCGGCGCCGACGGCGAGGATGAGTCCTCCGCCGAGCAGGCGCCCGGCGTCGGTCGGCGCAGCCGCGCCCAGCTCCCATCGGCCGCCGGCGATGTAGCGCATCACGAGCGCCATGCCCGCCACAAGGCCGCCCGCGAAGCCGCCGCCGGGCAGGTTGTGACCGGCGAACAGCAGATAGATCGACACGAGGATGATCGTGTGGAACAGCACCCGCACGATCACCTCGAGCAGGATCGAGCGGTTCTCCGCCTTCATCTGCTGACCGCTGACCAGCCACGCCCGCGGCGCACCGCGGTTCTCGGCGGTCTGGAATCGCAGGCCCTCGTCGGTCTCGACCATCGGCCGACGCGCCGTCGACCGCCGAGTCGTCTCGGGCAGGTCGCGTGTCGCCGAGAGCAGGTCTGCGCGGTGGGTGACGAAGACGAGGGATGCCACACCCGTCGCGGCCAGCACGAGCACGCTCAGCTCGCCCATCGTGTCCCACCCGCGGAGGTCGACGAGGGCGACGTTGACCACGTTCTTGCCGTGTCCGAGCTCGTAGGCGAGCTGTGGGAAATCGACCGAGATCGGATCGAACATGCGCGCCTGGGTCGCGACGATGGCGAGGAAGGCCATCACCACTCCCACACCGACGGCCAGCACGGCACGCGGGATCCGCCCGACCGACGCGTTGTGCTCGCCCATGCGCGAGGGCAGTCGGCGCAGCACCAGCGCGAAGGTGACCATGGTGACGGTCTCGACGAGGATCTGCGTGAGCGCGAGATCGGGGGCGCCGCTGGTCGCGAACAGCACGACCATGCCGAGCCCGGTGACCGAGACGAGCACCACTCCCGTGTATCGCTTGCGGGCGCGCACGGCGATGATGCCGGCGATGGCCATCACCGGGGCGACGACTATCTGCACGGGTGTGTGCCAAGCCGAGAGAGCGAGTCGATCCGGCATCGCGGCGACGAGCGCAGTGGCTTCGGCTGCGAGCAGCACGACGAAGATGGTGCCGACGTACAACGGCAGCGAACCGCGCTGGGTGACGCTGGTGGTCAGCACCGAGAGTCGGTCGACGCCGCGCATGACGAGGTAGTACGCGTCGGCGGCGGTGAAGCGCAGCAGGCGGGGCCGGCGATCCCAGCGGGTGCGGATGCTGAGCACGAAGAGTCCGATGCCCACGACGATCGCGCCCAGCGACAGCAGCAGGGCGGGCTCGAGCCCATGCCAGAGCGCCAGGTGCCCCGGCTCAGCCGACCCGAGCGTCTTCGCGTAACCCTGCAGGGCGACATCGACGGCCGGAGCTCCGATGCCGGCGGCGAGGCTGATGCCGGCGAGCACGATCGGCGCCGAGAGGAAGCCCACCGGCGGATCGGGCCATGCCGTCTCGGGCATGTGTGCGCCATCGGCATCCCTCTTGCGCCAGAACGCACCCCAGAGGAATCGGCAGCCGTAGGCGGCCGTGAGGATCGCGCCGATCGTCGAGCCGACGAGCGCCACCCATCCCCACACCGAGCCGTGCAGGGCGTCTTCGAGCAGGGCGGTGAGGGTGGACTCCTTGGCGACGTACCCGATCGTCGGCGCGACGCCCATCATCGAGGCCACCGAGATGAATGCGGCGGTCGCCATCACCGGCGCCTGCCGGCCGACGCCCGACAGCTCGTCGATGTCGCGCGTGGAGAGCTGGCGGTCGATCACACCGACGATGAGGAACAGCGCCGACTTGAACAGCGCGTGCCCGATCACCAGGGCCAGGCCCGCCAGTGCCGCGGCCGGCGTGCCGTAGCCGACGACGACGGCGAAGAACCCGAGCTGGCTGACGGTGCCGAACGCCAGGATGCGCTTGAGGTCTGTCTCGCGCAGCGCCTGGATGCCGCCGAGCAGCAGCGTGAACACGCCCAGCGTGATGACGATCGGTCGCCACGGGGCCGCGAGCGCGAAGATCGGCGCGAACCGCGCGATGAGGTAGATTCCGGCTTTCACCATCGCCGCTGCGTGCAGGTACGCACTGACCGGCGTGGGCGCGGCCATCGCGCCGGGCAGCCAGAAGTGGAACGGGAACAGCGCCGACTTCGAGATCGCGCCGACGAGCAGCATGACGATCGCCGCATCGACGAGCGGCCCGTCCGGGGCGAGGGCGAGCAGCTCCCGGATGCTCGCCGTGCCGGCGTCGACGACGAGCAGGATCACGCCGACGAACATCACGAGTCCGCCGAGCGTGGTCACCAGCAGGGCCTGGAGGGCGGCTCGTCGACTGGCCGCGCGGCGCCGGTAGTGGCCGATGAGCAGGTACGACAGGATGCTCGTGAGCTCCCAGAACATCACGAGCATGACCAGATCATCGGTGAGGACCAGCCCGTACATGGCGCCCGCGAAGCCGAGCAGGACGCCGGCGAACTGGCCGACCTCGCGCCCCTCGTCGTGGAAGTACCAGCGGCAGTACAGCAGCACCAGCGCGCCCACCCCCGTGACGATGAGCGTGAGCACCCAGCCGAGCACGTCCATGTGCATCGAGAGGTTCAGCCCGAGCCGCGGTATCCATCGGTAGAGCTCGAACGGGGCGTCCCGGCCGTCAAGCACGTGCGGTGTCTGCACGAGAGCGTGCGCGAAGGCCGCTGCGGGGATGAGCGCCCCGAGCACGAACGCCTGTGCTCCCAGCCAGCGCACCAGGACGGGGAGTATGACGGACCCGGCCAGGAACACGGCGAGGAGCAACAGCATAAGCGGCTCCTCAAGCTCGTCGTGGCCTTCCGGCACAGGCGGGCGATGTTCCTCTATTCTACGGGGCCTCTCGCGCCACGCGGCGCCGCGGATCGTAATCTGAGCACATGAGCGTCAGCTTTCCGAACGGCCCCGCAGTGCCCGAGATCGGCATCGGAACCTGGTTCCTGGGCGATGATCCTGCCCGTCGGGACGACGAGATCGCTGCGATCCGGGCCGGCCTCGACGCCGGAGCGACGGTGGTCGACACCGCCGAGATGTACGGCGACGGTCGCTCGGAGGAACTCGTCGGCGAGGCCATCCGCGGGCGCAGAGACGATGTGTTCCTCGTCAGCAAGGTGCTGCCGCACAACGCGTCGAAGAGCGGTGTGCGCCGTGCGGTGCACAGCAGCCTGCGCAGGCTCGGCACCGACCGGCTCGACCTGTACCTGCTGCACTGGCGCGGGCCGATTCCCTTCGAGGAGACGGTGGCCGTCTTCCAAGCGCTCCGTGACGCCGGCGACATCGGCGCGTGGGGAGTGAGCAACCTCGATCCGGATGACATGGCCGAGCTGCCGGCCGGCTGCGCGACCGATCAGGTGCTCTACAACCCGATCCGCCGCGGACCAGAGGTCGACCTGTTCCCGCTGCTCCGAGCGCAGAGCATGCCGATGATGGCGTACTCGCCACTCGAGCAGGCCCGGCTTCTCGAAGACCCGCGCCTCGCCGGTCTCGCATCCGACGTCGGCCTCACCCCCGCGCAGCTCGTGCTCGCCTGGGTGGTGCGCGACGGCGACGTGGTTGCGATTCCCAAGGCGGCCTCCGTGGCACACGCCCGGCAGAACGCCGCCGTGCTCGGCACCTCGCTGCCCGACGACGTGGTCGCCGAGATCGACCGCCTCTTCCCTGCGCCCCGACAGCCCGTGCCCCTCGAGATGCTCTGAGGGCGCGTCGTCGAACGCCCGGCGCGCTCGCCTCAGACCGCAGGCGGCCCGGCCGTCTCCCCGGGGCGGAACTCGCACGCGAAGTGCACCGAATCCCCGCCCTCGCCGTCCAGCATCCGGGCCACCTGCTCTCCCGCGGCACGCCCCTTCTCGAGCGCGGGCTGCGCCATCGTCGTCAGCTCGAGTGAGCCGATCCCGTCGGCGGCGATGCCGTCGAAGCCGACGACGGTGAGGTCGTCCGGAACATGCAAGCCGAGCTCCTCGGCGGCGCGGATGGCACCGACGGCGAGCAGATCGCTCTGCGCGATGATCGCCGTCGGCCGATCGTGGCGCAGTTCTCCGTCGTCGGTGGCGAGCAGCATGCGGGCGACGAGGTGGCCCTCGTCGACCAGACTGCCTGCCGCTGTGATGGCGACCGCCTCGGGGAAAGCCTCGCGGAACCCCGCCAGCCGGTCGAGTGTGACCGAGACGGTGGCCGCCGCCTCGCGCTCGGGGGTCAGCACAGCGCGCTCACGCGCCGAGTCGAGCGGCAGCGTGATCGTCGCCGCGCGTCTATGCCCCAGCTGGAATACGTGCCGGGCGATCGTGGCGCTCGCCTCACGGTTGTCGAGGGTGACCTGCGGCACGTCGATTCCCGCGTCGCCCTCGATCACGACGACGGGCAATCCGCGCCGCCGCACGACCTCGAGCACCTCCCGCGCCCGCGCCGAGCATCCGATCAGCACGACGGCGTCGACGGGAGCCTCGGTGATGGCCGGCGGCTCGTCTTCTCGGGGGTCGTCGCGCAGCAGCAGGATGCCCGTGCTGATCGACGCCAGCGCGTCGGTGAGCCCGTCCATCATCACGGTGGTGACGGGATCGAGGAAGGCGTGGCGCAGCTCCCCCGCAAGCACCACACCGACGATGCCGCTGCGACCGGTGCGCAGCGAGGCCGCGCGGGGATCGGGTCCGGTGTACCCGAGAGCCGTGGCCGCCGAGAGCACCTTCTCGCGGGTGGCGGCGGCGACGTTCACCTTGCCGCTGAACACCACCGACGCCGTCGAGGTCGACACTCCCGCCTCGCGGGCGACGTCGGCGATGGTCGCGCGTCGCGTGCCGGTGCTCATCCTCCGAGGATATCTCGCAGTCCCCACCCGGGGTCCTCGGGTATCGAATCGATTCGATACGATGGGCGGATGGACACCGCCCTCACCCGCTCGCAGTTCGTCCGCTGGCGCGTAGCGATCTTCGCGATCTTCCTCGCCAGCGGTCTATCGATCGCGACCTGGGCATCACGCGTGCCGAGCATCGCGGCCGCGCTGCAGATCGATAAGGCCCAGATCGGCCTTCTGCTGCTGGGCATGGGCATCGCATCCATCATCGGCATCTCGACCGGGCCGGTCCTGATGGCCCGCACCGGCGCCCGACTGGGGATGCTGATCGGCATGGTCATGTTCGGCTCGGGCGTCATCCTCATCGGCGTCGGGACGGACCTGCTCGGGTCGGTGCCCGTCGTGATCGCCGGACTGGTCCTGTTCGGATTCGGCAACGGCTCCGTGGACGTGATGATGAACGTCGAGGCCACCGCCATCGAGCAGCAGATGGGCAGGACGATCCTGCCGGTGTTCCACGCCTTCTTCAGCTTCGGCACGGTCATCGGCGCCGGGGCGGGCGCGGGAGCGGCGCTGCTGTCGATGAACGTCGCCGCCCACGCCGGCATCATCGGCACGGTCATCCTGGTCGCCGCCGTCGCCTGCTTCTTCCAGGTGCCCGTCCGCGAAGCCGCCCTCGACCCCGCCCCCGACGAGAAACCCTCGATGGGTCAGCGTCTGCACACCGCGCTCGAAGCCTGGCGCGAGCCGCGCACCTACGCGCTCGGCATCGTCATGCTGGGCATGTCGTTCGCCGAGGGTGGCGCCAACGACTGGATCGCCCTCGGCGTGGTCGAGGGCCACGACCAGGAGGTCGGCATGGGCGCGCTCGGCCTCACCGTGTTCTCGGTGGGCATGACCGTCGTCCGCCTCTTCGGCGGGCCGCTGGTCGATCGATTCGGTCGCGTGGCCGTGCTGCGCGTGCTCGCCGCCACCGCGGCATCCGGCATCCTGCTCTTCATCCTCGCTCCGAGCCTGCCCCTCGTGCTGCTGGGAGCCGCGCTGTGGGGAATCGGCGCTTCGCTGGGATTCCCGCTCGGCATGTCGGCCGCGGCCGATGACCCCGCGAAGGCTGCGGCTCGCGTCAGCGCCGCGGCCACGATCGGCTACGTCGCGTTCCTCGGCGGACCCCCCGTGCTCGGCCTGATCAGCGAGCACATCGGGCTGCTGAACACGCTGTTCATCCTCGTGGCGCTGGTGGTCATGTCGGGGCTCTTCTCGTCGGCCGCCAAGCCGCTGCACGCCGGCGAGCCCGCCCTGACGAAGTAGGCTCTTCGGGTGCGTCTCGTCATCGCCCGCTGCTCGGTCGACTACACCGGTCGGCTCAACGCCCATCTGCCCCTCGCCACCCGCCTCCTGGTGCACAAGGGCGACGGCAGCCTGCTCGTGCACTCCGACGGCGGCAGCTACAAGCCGCTGAACTGGATGAGCCCGCCGTGCTCGCTCTCGCCCGAGATCCCCGGTGAGGAGGAGGCCAGTGCCGGCGTCATCGAGGTGTGGCGCGTCACGCACCGCAAGACCGGAGACGCGCTGCGTGTGCAGATCTACGAGATCATCCACGACTCGCAGCACGATCTCGGCATCGACCCCGGCCTGCAGAAGGACGGCGTCGAGGCAGACCTGCAGCGGCTGCTGGCCGAGCAGGTCGACCTCATCAGCGAGGGCGCGACGCTGGTGCGCCGCGAGTACCCGACGGCGATCGGTCCTGTCGACCTGATGGTGCGGGATGCCCGGGGCGCCGCCATCGCGGTCGAGGTCAAGCGTCGAGGAGACATCGACGGGGTCGAGCAGCTCACCCGCTACCTCGAGCTGCTCGGGCGTGATCCGCACCTCGCGCCCGTCACCGGAGTATTCGCCGCCCAGGAGATCAAGCCGCAGGCACGGGTGCTCGCCGAAGACCGCGGCATCCGCTGCGTCGTGCTCGACTACGAGGGCATGAAGGGCATCGAGTCAGGCATCCCCCGCCTGTTCTGAGGGCCGGCGCCGATCAGCCGGATGCCGTCTCCCGGCCCTCGCCGCCGCCCATAGGCTGGACGCATGCCCGCTTCGTCATACACCTGCATCCTCTGGGATGTCGACGGCACCATCGCCGACGCGTCCGCCGGCATCCTTCCGCGTCTGCGGCAGGTGTTCGCCTCGTACGGTCTGGCCGAGCCGGATGCCGATGCGCTGTCGCTGTGGATAGGGCCGCCGATGCTCGAATCGTTCCAGCTGCGCGCCGGCATGGACGCCGTGCAGGCCGAAGAGGCTGTGCAGAGATACCGTGCCCTGGCGGCAGCCGACGGCTATGCCGCGTCGGTCGACCTCTACCCCGGCGTCGCCGACGTGCTGCGCGCGGTGCATCAGGCGGGCATCCCGCAGGCGACCGCGAGCACCAAGCCCGAGAATCAGGTGCGGGCCATCCTCGACCACTACGAGCTGACGCCGCTCTTCACCGCGGTCTCCGGCGCCAGGGTCGGAAGCATCGGCAACCACGACGGCAAGTCCTTCGTCGTCGGCCAGGCGCTCGACCGCCTTCGCGCGGCGGGTGCCGACGTGTCACGCCCTGTGCTGATCGGAGACCGCCACCACGATGTCGACGGGGGCGCGGAGCACGGCATCCCCGTCATCTTCTCCGAGTGGGGCTTCGGGCATCCGGATGAGGCGGTCGGCGCGAAGGCGCGGGTCGCCGGTGCCGACGAGCTGCACGCCCTGCTGCTCGGCTGACCGGCCGGCTGTCCGTTACATCCCGGGGGCCGACACTCCAGATGTCGGACGTTATCGCGGGATCGGGCCGGCATCTGGCGTGTCGGCCCCCGAACCGCAACCCCCGCAGACGCAGAACTCCCCGGCGCCGATCGGCACCGGGGAGTTCGAAACCCGCCTCAGAGAGGGCGGATGTTCTCGGCCTGAAGGCCCTTGGGGCCCTGTGCCACATCGAACTCGACGCGCTGATTCTCGTCGAGCGAGCGGTAGCCGTTGGACTGGATCGCGGAGTAGTGCGCGAACACGTCGGCGCCTCCGTCATCGGGGGAGATGAAGCCGAAGCCCTTCTCCGAGTTGAACCACTTGACCGTGCCCTGGGTGCTCATTTACTGCCGTTCTGCTGATTGCCATGTCGACGCAGGATGCTCCGACTGCGCTAACGCTATCCCAGCGGACCCTTCCGTCAACAGGCCGAAGCAGAAGGTGACACAAATGTTGCATGAAACGTGTGCGGCCCCCACCGCGGGGGGAGCGGTGAGGGCCTGAGACGACCGGAGGGTGCGTCAGAGTTCAGCATACATGGTCCGCGAGAAATTTGTCCCCCAAATGGGGGACAAATCGAGGAATAAGTGTCATGATGAGAGCGGCCCCCTCGCCTCAGCTTCTGGGGAGATGCAGGCAAAGGGACCGAGGTATGCGGTGATCGTCGGAAACTGGGGAGTAGCCGTCACCGAAGGGGACTCGGGGAACAAGCGATCAGATCCCACCGCATGCACCTTCAGGATACGACCTGGGGGACCGAATGGGGATTGCAGGCTCGGAGAGGAAACGTCAGCACAGCGAGGCTGACGACCTCTCCGAGCCGCTTCATGTCCAAGCAACGCCGTCGGATGACCTCGCCTGGTAACGCGAGCCGCCGCGGCTGTCAATCCCTTGGCTCGATCCCGCATCCGGATGACACGCTGACATCTCCACGTCAGACCGGGCGGTGATCCCGCCCCGAACGGAGGGAGACACCATGGGAGCCATGGACGACGCCAAGCACAACACCGAGAAGCTCGTGGGCAAGGCCAAGGAGGGCATCGGCGATGCCACCGACAACGAGCGCCTTCAGGCCGAGGGCAAGACCGACCAGGTCAAGGCCGACGCCAAGAAGATCGGCGACGACGTCAAGGATGCGTTCGACAAGTAGTCTTCGCCGCCGTTGCGCCGAACGACGCGCCGTCGACCCCCGGGTCGGCGGCGCTCGTCGTATCACCGGAAGACGAGGAGGAGCCGATGGATGCCGCACGTTTCGGCGTCGAAGAGGAATTCCTGCTGCTCGACGAGTCGGCGCTCGTCCCCCTGTCGGGCAGCGGCATCGTCGAGCGGGTGAAGGGGCCGGCACCGGGCGGGGGCACCATCACCTCCGAATACCTCACGTGCCAGTTCGAGTGCGCCACCGATCCGGTGCGCACACGGGAGGAGGCCGGGTCGCAGCTCGCCGACATGCGACGGATGCTCGCCGAGCTGGCACCCGAACATGCGCTGGTCGCCGCCACCGGCGCTCCGCTCGCGCAGTGGAACGCGCCGCTGATCTCGGCATCGAAGCACTACGACGACGTGTCGACGCTGCTGGGTCAGCTCACCAGGCAGCATGCCGTGAACGGCCTGCACGTGCACGTCGAAGTGCTCGGCGATGAAGAGCGGGTGCGCGCCCTGCGTCGTGTGCGCGCCTGGCTCCCGGTGCTGCTCGCGCTCAGTGCCAACTCGCCGTTCACGTACGGAGTGGCGTCCGGGCTGGCGAGCTGGCGCAGCGTTCTCATCCGGCGCCTGCCGGTGTCATGGGCACCACCTGCCTTCCACGACGCCGACGAGTACCACCGCACGGTCGATCGGATGGTCGCGGTCGGGTTGCTCCCCTCGCGCGGATCGACGTCGTGGGCCGTACGTCTGTCGGAGCGGTTCGACACGGTCGAGGCCAGGGTCGCCGACGCTCAGCTGCGCGTCGACGATGCGCTGCTGCAGGCGTCGCTGACCCGCGCGATCGCCGTGGCCGACGACCTGCCGGATGTTGCGCCACCGGCCGCTGAGCTGGATGCGGCACTGTGGCTGGCCGCGCGCCACGGAATGGATGCCAGGCTGTTCACGCCCGAGGGCGAGATCGAAGACGCGTGGACCGCGACCCGGCGGATGCTCGACGCCATTCGCCCTGCACTCGCCGCCATCGGCGACGAGGCCTTCGTCGACGACCAACTGGGCCGCCTGCGCGCGGAGGGGACCGGATCGCAGCGGCAGCTTCGCGCCTATCGGACGGGTGGCGTGCAGGCACTGGCGGAACTGTACCGCCGGTGGTGAGCGGCGACACCGGCGGCGAGCAGCAGACGGCATCAGCCGCGGACTCGAATCGTCACGCCTCGATGCGTCGGCGGTTTATCATCCAGTATGGGAAGACTGAAGTACGACAGCACCGAGCCGCCGATCGCCATCGACGACGAGACGCTCGTGCATCTGAAGATCGTCATCGGCACCAAGCTGCGCCGCAACGAGAGCTTCCTGCTGACCTGGCTGCGCGGTGACGAGGCGCAGGACGCCCGGACCACCATCTGGGTGCATCCGGCCATTCCGCTGCAGTTCGGCTTCGACGCCGCCGTCCTCCCGCCGGTCGCGCCAGAGCGGATCACCACCATCATGACGTCGCTGAACGCCTCCGGCGAACTCGTGCTCGACGAGTATCTCTCGACCAGCTCATCCGATCGGGCGTGAAGTCTTTCTCATCCGCTGCGGACGGATACGGCGAAGGCCCCGGATGACCCGGGGCCTTCGCCGTATTTCTGGTGGTGCGCGAGGGGGGACTTGAACCCCCACGCCCTTGCGAGCACTGGCACCTGAAGCCAGCGCGTCTACCTATTCCGCCACTCGCGCATCGTCTCGTTCCGAAGAACTCAACCTCGAAAGGCTATCACGATGACGGGTGTGCTTCGAACCGGCACTACCCGGAGAGGCGGTTATCCAGCCCGCCTGACTACGATGGCCCTACCGGTCGGCATGCCAGAGGAACCTCGTGGGATTACTTGACAGCTTTGAGAAGGGTCTGGAACGCGCTGTGAACAGCGCGTTCGCCAAGACCTTCCGCAGCGGCATCCAGCCCGTCGAGATCGCCTCGGCGCTGCGGCGCGAGGCGGACACGAACGCGGCTGTGGTCAGCCGCGACCGCATCATCACGCCCAGCGACTACCTCGTGCGGCTCAGCCCCGACGACCACCAGCGCATGCGCGGGCTCGGCCGCGCGCTGCACGAAGAGCTCTTCGCGCTGATGACGAAGCACGCGAAGACGCAGGGGTACAGCTTCGCCGGCCCGCTGCACATCTCGATGGAGGCCGACGAGAGCGTCGCCACGGGCATCGTGCGGGTGAACTCCTCGTCTGTCGAGAGCACGGTCGAGTGGCAGGGCGTCGTCGAGATCGACGGCCGCCGGCATCCGCTCACCAACGCCCGCACGGTGATCGGCCGTGGCGGCGATGCCGACATCACCATCTCGGATGCCGGGTCCAGTCGCCGGCACGCCGAGATCCTCTGGGACGGCGAGCGCGGGATGCTGCGCGACCTGGGCTCGACGAACGGCACCAAGGTCGACGGGCAGAAGATCCGCGAGACCGCGCTCACGCCCGGCACGTCGTTCACGATCGGCCGCACGGAGCTGACCTTCCAGGTCGTGCCGGTCAGCCCTTCGACAGGCTCAGGGACCCACCCAGGCTCAGGGACGCAGAGGGGAACATCTCGATGAGCGAACTCGTGCTCCTGCTGCTGCGCATCGGCTTCCTGGTGCTGCTGTGGTTCTTCGTGTTCGGCGTCGTCTACTCGCTGCGCGCAGACCTGTTCGGCGTCCGGGTGCGCAAGATGCCCGCGGGTGAGGCGGCCGCCCTTCCCGCCCCCTCCCCCGCCCCCAAGCCGGTGAAGGAGCCCTCGAACGGGCGCGTGCCGACCCACCTGATCATCACGTCGGGCCCGAAAACCGGACTCGAGGTGCCGCTGGGCTCGGCGGATTCGCTGTCGATCGGCCGCTCCAGTGAGTCGGGCCTGGTGATCCGCGACGACTACACCTCGAGCCACCACGCGCGGCTGTCGAGGCGCGGCGACATCTGGACGATCCAGGATCTCGACTCCACCAACGGCACCTACCTCGACGGGCGACGCCTCGGCGACAAGCCCCTGCAGGTGTCGATCGGCACACCCATCAAGGTGGGCGCCACGACCTTCGAGCTGCGATCGTAAGGCCCCGCACCGAGATGGTCTTCGAGGGCTCCAGCGCAGCGATCTCCCACACCGGGAAGGTCCGCTCCAACAACCAGGACTCCGGATACTCCGGCGCCAACCTGTTCGTCGTCGCGGACGGCATGGGCGGCCACGCCGGCGGAGACGTCGCCTCGACGCTGGCCATCGCGCGCATGGAGCCGCTCGACCACGCCTACGCCAGCACCGACGACGCGCAGGCCGAGCTGCAGGCGGCCGCCACCACCGCGGCCGCCGACCTCGTGCAGGCCTCGAAGGAGCGACCGGAGCTCGCCGGCCTCGGCACCACGCTGTGCGCGGTCGTGATGGTCGACGACCATGCGGTCATCGGGCACATCGGCGACTCGCGCATCTATCTGTACCGTGACGACGCCCTCACACAGATCACCACCGACCACACCTTCGTGCAGCGTCTGGTCGACTCGGGCCGCATCACGGTCGAAGAGGCCCGCTACCACCCGCGCCGCTCGGTGCTCATGCGCGTGCTCAGCGACATGGACATCGCCCCCGACCTCGACATGTTCGTCATGCCGACCAGGCCCGGCGACCGCTGGCTGCTGTGCTCCGACGGGCTGTCCGGCGTCGTCGACGACGAGCACATCACGAAGGCGATGCGACTCGGCCTCGCCCCGGGGCGCACGGCCGACAACCTGCTCAAGCAGGCACTCGACGGCGGCGCTCCCGACAATGTCACGATCGTTCTCGTCGACGTGGGCGGTGCGCATCCGCTCTCGTCGGGCACCCCGACCATCGTCGGCGCCGCGTCGAACCCGTCCGAGCTGCCGGTGCCGGCACCGCGGCCCTCGCTCACCGGCTGGCTGCACCCTGTGCTGCAGGCCGCGAACGAGCCCAGCCACTTCGAGCCCGACTCCGATGACTTCTTCGAGGAGATCATCGAGGAGGATCGGCGTCGTGCGCGCCGGCGCCGCTTGGCGTGGCTGTTCGCGCTGTTCCTCGCCGTTCTCGCCCTCGTCGGCGCCGGATTCCTCGCCTACAACTGGACGCAGACGCGGTACTTCGTCGGAGCCGACGACGACAGCGTCGTCATCTACCGCGGCGTGCAGCAGAGCATCGGTCCGTTCTCGCTGTCGACAGAGGTGAAGGACACGGGCATCCTGCTCGCCGACCTGCAGTCGTACCAGCGCTCGTCGGTCGAGCGGACCATCAATGCCCGCTCGCTCGCCGACGCCGAGGCGATCACCGATCGCCTCGCGAAGATGGTGCTGCCCGCTGAGCCGCCGCAGCCCTCGCCCACCCCCACCCCGACCACGGAGGTGCCGACGCCATGACCGCCGTCTCGGCCGACACCAGCGTGCTGAAGGCCCTCAAGAAGATCCGGATGCCGCAGAAGCAGCGCAACCGGGAGTTCTGGCTGCTGTTGTTCGCGGTGCTCATCTCGGGCGCATCGCTGACCCTCGTGCAGCTCGGGGCCCTCGGCACGATCGATCCGATGATCCTCGCGATCGGCGGGGGGCTCGCCGTGCTCGTGTTCGCGCTGCACGTGGTGCTGCGCGTGGTGGCATCCGACGCCGACCCGTTCGTCCTGCCCATCGCGACGGTGCTCTCCGGACTGGGCATCGCGATGATCTATCGCATCGACATCGCCAAGAAGTACACCGGCTGGGAGATGTTCTCGACCAAGCAGCTCGCCTGGACGGCGATCTCGCTGGCCGGCGCTATCGCGATCGTCATCGCCCTGCGCAATTACCGTGTGCTCTACCGGTTCACCTACATCTCCGGCCTCGCCGGGATCGTGCTGCTGATCCTGCCCTTCATCCCCGGCCTGCGCGCCCGCGGCGTGAACGCCGACGTATGGGTGTCGATCGGCGGCATCTTCTCGTTCCAGCCCGGCGAGCTGGCGAAGATCTGCCTGGCGATCTTCTTCGCCGGGTACCTCGTCCGCACCCGCGAGAGCCTCAGCTCGGTGGGCAAGCGGGCCCTGGGCATCACCTGGCCGCGCATGCGCGAGCTCGGTCCGGTGCTCGTCGTGTGGCTGCTCTCGCTGCTGATCATCGTCACGCAGCGCGACCTCGGCACCGGAGTGCTCATCTTCGGCATGTTCATCGCCATGCTCTACGTCGCGACGGGCAAGACCAGCTGGGTGCTCATCGGACTGGCGGGCGTCGGAGTCGGCGTGTTCCTCGCGACCCGCGTGCTCTCGTATGTGCAGGGCCGGTTCAGGAACTGGCTCGACGCGTTCAACCCCGATGTGATCTCTCAAGACGGCGGCAGCTTCCAGCTCGTCGAGGGCATCTTCGGCCTCGCCCACGGCGGCCTGATCGGCACCGGATGGGGTCAGGGACGCCCGCAGATCACGCCGCTGGCGCACAGCGACTACATCATCCCCAGCCTCGGTGAAGAGCTCGGCATCGTCGGGCTGTTCGCGATCCTCTGCCTGTACATGGTGTTCGTCAGCCGGGGTCTGCGCATCGGGATGGCAGGGCAGGACGACTTCGGCAAGCTGCTCGCCGCCGGCCTGTCGTTCACGATCGCACTGCAGGTGTTCATCATGGTCGGCGGCGTCACCCGCGTGATCCCGCTGACCGGTCTGACCACCCCGTTCCTGGCCGCCGGCGGATCGTCGCTGGTGGCCAACTGGCTCATCGTCGCCCTGCTGCTGCGCATCAGCGACGCCGTGCGCCGCCAGCCCAGGGTGGTGATCGGCTGATGACCAGAGAATTGAGACGTCTGAGCTTCGTGATCCTCGCGATGTTCCTGTCGCTGTTCGCCGCGACGAGCTGGATCCAGGTGGTCGACGCCGACCGCCTGGCGCAGAATCCCGCGAACACGCGCACGCGACTGGACAGCTACCAGATCCAGCGCGGATCGATCATCGTCGACGGCACCGCCATCGCCACCTCGGTGGCGGCCGACGACCGCTACCAGTACCAGCGGGTGTACAGCGATCCGGCACTGTGGGCGCCGATCACCGGCTACTACAACCCCGTGCTCGACTCGCGGACGGGCATCGAGCGCGCCCTCAACTCCGACCTGTCGGGAACCGGTTCCAACGCGTTCTTCGGCGAGATCGAGCGCATCCTCTCCGGCCAGCCGCAGCAGGGTCTCAGCGTCGAGCTGACCATGGACCCGCGTGCGCAGAAGGCGGCGTACGACGCGATGCAGGGCCTGCAAGGCGCCGTCGTGGCCATCGAGCCGGCGACCGGCCGCGTGCTCGCGATGGTCTCGACCCCCGGGTTCGACACGAACGCCCTCGCCGCGCACGACCCGGATGCCGTGGAGGCCGAGTACGACCGCCTGGCGGCCGATCCCAGCAAGCCGCTGTACAACCGCGCCATCGGCGGCAACCTGAACCCGCCCGGCTCCACGTTCAAGGTCGTCGTGGCGGCCGCGGCCCTGGCATCCGGTGAGTGGACCCTCGACTCGACCTTCCCCAATCCCGCCCGCTACACGCTGCCCGGCACCACCACCACCGTCTCGAACGCCTGGGGCGGCGCCTGCGGCGACGGCGAGACCACCACCCTGGCGCAGGCGCTGAAGCTCAGCTGCAACATCCCGATGGCCGAGCTCGCCGTCGAGCTCGGCGACAAGCGCATCCGCGAGATGGCCGAGAAGTTCGGTTTCAACACCGACCTCGAGATCCCGCTGGCCGTCACGCCGTCGAGCTATCCGTCGGGGCTCAGCGACGACGCGACCGGCCTCACCGGCTTCGGTCAGGGCAAGGTCACCGCGACTCCGCTGACGATCGCGATGGTCGCCGCCGGAGTGGCCAATGACGGCACGGTGATGAAGCCGCGGATGGTGGATGCCGTGATCGGCGACGACTTCGCCGTGCACAGGCAGTTCGACGATGAGGCGTTCGCGCAGGCTCTCGACCCCGAGACGGCCGACGCGCTGACCGCGGTGCTGGTCGAGGGCGTCGAGTCGGGCGCCGCGACGGGTGCAAGAATAGACGGCGTCGATGTCGCCGGGAAGACGGGCACGGCGGAGAACGGCGGCAAGCCGTACACGCTGTGGTTCACAGGATTCGCGCCTGCGGAGGATCCGCAGGTCGCGGTGGCAGTCGTCGTCGAAGACGGCGGTGGAAGAGGCACATCGGGCAGCGGCAACGCGATCGCCGCTCCGATTGCCAAGAAGGTCATAGAGGCGGTGCTGGGCAGATGAGGCCGACGCAGGGTGTGTCGTTCGGAGGACGCTACGAGCTGTTGTCGCGGATTGCGATCGGCGGCATGGGCGAGGTGTGGGAGGCGACCGATCACGTGATCGGTCGCACCGTCGCCATCAAGATCCTCAAGGACGAGTACATGGGCGATCCGGGCTTCCTCGAGCGCTTCCGCGCCGAAGCCCGTCACGCCGCTCTCGTCAACCACGAGGGCATCGCCAGCGTGTTCGACTATGGCGAGGAGAACGGCTCGGCCTTCCTCGTCATGGAGCTCGTGCCCGGCGAGGCGCTGTCGACCATCCTCGAGCGCGACGGTGCGCTGAGTGCCGACAAGACCCTCGACATCGTGGCGCAGACGGCCTCGGCGCTGCAGGCGGCGCACGCGGCCGGTCTCGTGCACCGCGACATCAAGCCCGGCAACCTGCTGATCACTCCCGACGGGCGGGTGAAGATCACCGACTTCGGCATCGCGCGCATCGCCGACCAGGTGCCGCTGACCGCGACCGGTCAGGTGATGGGCACCGTGCAGTACCTGTCTCCCGAGCAGGCCTCGGGGCACGCGGCGTCGCCCGCGACCGACGTGTACTCGCTCGGCATCGTCGCGTACGAGTGCCTTGCGGGCAAGCGGCCGTTCACCGGCGAGTCGCAGGTGGCCATCGCCATGGCGCAGATCAACGAGCAGCCGCCGCCGCTGCCCGACTCGGTGCCGGTGCCCGTGCGCAACCTCGTGATGGCGATGATCGCCAAGAAGCCGGCCGACCGCCCGTCGTCGGCGGCGACCGTTTCGCGCGCAGCGCAGGCGCTGCGTCGCGGCGACCTGAACTCGGCGGCGATCGCCGTGCCTGCCATCGCCGGAGCCGGTGTGGCGGATGCCGACGACGCCACGCGCATCCTGACCGGGATGGGCGGCGAGGAGGCCACGCGCATCCTGCCGACCACCGCGCAGCTGCCCTCCGGTGCCGCCGTCGCCTCGACGACGACCACCGAGCCGGAGGAGCAGAAGAAGCGCAAGCGCAGCCCGTGGACGTGGCCGCTGATCGCCCTGATCGCGCTGCTCGTGCTCGTGCTCGGCGGCACGCTGATCGCCATGCTGAGCAATGAGGACGAGGCTCAACCCGCTTCGTCGTCGTCTGCGCCCGCCAAGCCGAAGCCCAAACCGAGTTCGGCCACTCCGAGCGCACCCGAGAAGGCTCTCGTCAATGTCGGCGACCTCGCTCTCGTCGACCGCCCCTGCGACGAGGCGAAGCAGGTGCTGGTCGACGCCGGCCTGCAGGGCGAGTGCGTCGCGGGCAACACCGCCGCCCCCTCCCCCGACCGCGAGGGCTGGGTGCAGAGCGTCAGCGAGTCGGGCAACGTCGAAGAGGGCACTCTGATCACCCTCACGACGTACAAGGCCGCGGTGAGCATCCCGGCCCCGTCGTCTGCGCCGAGCCTCAGCGGCACGCCCACCACTGGCGCGACGGTCACGCTGAACTGGACGAACTTCGAGTGCCCGTCCGGTGTGCCGGCGCTGTCGGCGTACGAGGTCAAGCTCACCAACGCGACCTTCGACGACGGCAACGCGGATCGTACGTTCGCTCGTGGGCAGCTCAGCGCCCCCATCACGATCACGGGCACCCCGGGCGCGACGGTGACGGCCAGCTACGTGGCTTACTGCGGAAACGACATGCCCTCCCCGCGCTCCCCGCAGATGGAGAAGCAGATCCAGGCGGCCGCAACGCCGACCCCGCCCGCCGGCGAGGGTGGCGACGCCGAGGGCTCAGCTCCCACGCAGTAATCTGGGGAGATCGTCGGAGAGGTCTGAGGGGAGTCGTCTGTGTCGCCAGAGCCGCGCATCATCGCCGGTCGCTACCGTGTCGATGAGGTCATCGGGCAAGGCGGCATGGCCAGCGTGCACCGCGGCTATGACCTGACCCTGGGTCGAGAGGTCGCCATCAAGATCCTCGACCCCGAACTGGCGCGCGACACCGCGTTCCGCACCCGCTTCCGTCTCGAGGCCCAGGCCGCGTCGCGCATGTCGCACCCCTCGATCGTGCGCGTGTACGACGCCGGCGACCCCTCGACAGGCTCAGGGACCGCCTCGAGCGGCTCGGATGCGCAGAAGTCCGGTGAGCAGAGCGAGCCGTACATCGTCATGGAGCTCGTGCGGGGCACCCTGCTGAAGGACATCATCGCGAAGGGCCCGCTCCCCGTCGCCGACGCGATCCGCTACGAGGACGGCATCCTCGAGGCGCTCGAGTACTCGCACCGCGCGGGCGTCGTGCACCGCGACATCAAGCCCGGCAACGTGATGATCACCGACAAGGGCACCGTGAAGGTGATGGACTTCGGCATCGCCCGCGCCGTGTCGGACTCGTCGTCGACCGTGGCTGAGACGACGCAGATCCTCGGCACCGCCGCATACTTCTCCCCCGAGCAGGCGAAAGGCG
Source organism: Microbacterium sp. nov. GSS16 (assembly GCF_028198145.1). Classification (NCBI taxonomy): domain Bacteria; kingdom Bacillati; phylum Actinomycetota; class Actinomycetes; order Micrococcales; family Microbacteriaceae; genus Microbacterium; species Microbacterium sp. nov. GSS16. The sequence continues at coordinate 823,533 of NZ_CP116338.1, forward strand.
AGGCGGTCGACGCGCGCACCGACCTCTACTCGGCCGGAGTCGTGCTGTACGAGATGCTCACGGGTCGTCAGCCGTTCCGCGGCGACTCCCCCGTGGCCGTCGCGTACCAGCACGTCAGCGAGACACCGCTGCCGCCGACCGAGGTCGACGAGCAGCTGCCCCGGTCGATGGATGCCATCGTGCTGCGGGCCCTCGCGAAAGACCCGTATCAGCGGTTCCCCGACGCGGGATCGTTCCGGCTGGCTCTCAAGGCCGTCTCCGACGGCCACGCGCCGACCAAGCGCGACATCGGCGCGCTCACCAGCGAGCTCTACGGGCCCAACCCGCGGCAGGCGCAGGAGACCGCACGCTCACTGCGCCAGCTGAGCACCGACACCACGATGACCCGCACCCAGTCCGGCCCGCCGGTCGCGTGGATCTGGGCCGGGGTCGCGCTGCTCGCCGTGCTGCTCATCTCAGTGCTGATCTGGGTGGTCACCCTCGCCATGCAGCCGAACGACGTGCCGACGACATCGGTGACCGTGCCGAACCTCGTCAATCTCACGGCCGACGAAGCCGAGGAGGCCCTGCAGGAGCGAGGGCTGATCCCCGACATGCGCGAGGAGTCGAGCATCGACTTCGACGAGGGCCGCGTCATCCGCTCGGCGCCCACCACGGGCGCGAAGCTGACAGCGGGCACCTCGGTGATCGTGTATGTCTCGAGGGGCATCGACACGGTCGAGATGCCCATCGTCGAGGGCCTATCGCAGGATGCCGCGAAGCAGGTGCTCGAGGAGGCCCGGCTCGAACTCGGCACGGTGCGGCCGCAGAACGATAAGGACGCTCAGGCCGGAACAGTGCTCAGCGCCAGCGAAGAGGCCGGAGCTCAGGTCGCCCCGGGCACGGTCGTCGATCTGGTCATCGCCAACGGCCAGGTCACCCTTGAGGACATGACCGGCTTCTCGATGGAAGCCGCGAAGGGTCAGCTCGAGAAGCTGGGCCTTGAGGCCGAGCCGGTCGAGCTCGGTCCGTGCGCCGACGGACAGACGCCGAACGTCGTCGCCTCGATGTCGAAGGCGCCGGGCGAAGTGCCGATCCACTCCACGGTCGAGCTGCGCTACTGCGTGCCGCCGGCCGGCTGACGCTGGCTCGCGCTCGACGGCACAGACGAGAGCCAGTTGCCGAGCAGGCGGTGCCCGTGATCGGTCAGCACGCTCTCGGGGTGGAACTGCACCCCGAGAATCGGCAGCGTCTCGTGCTCGACCGCCATGATCGTGCCGTGCTCGGCGCGAGCGGTGACGCGCAGCATCGGCGGCAGAGTCGCATCATCGAGGGCGAGCGAGTGATAGCGTCCCGCCGCGAACGGCGAGGGGATGCCGTCGAACAGGGCTGATCCGTCGTGGCTCACCTGCGAGACCATGCCGTGCATCAGCTCAGGGGCGGCTCCCACCGCGCCGCCGAAGGCCTCGCCGATCGCCTGATGACCGAGGCAGACACCGAGCAGCGGCATCCCCGTCTCGGCCGCGAGATGCACGACGGCGATCGACGCGCCCGCATCGGCCGGTGCGCCCGGCCCGGGAGAGATCATCACCGCGTCGTGAGCGCGAAGGCGCTCCCGCCAATGGCGGATCACCTCGGCATCCGGAACTGCGCCTGCGGCATCCGCCTCCACCATCACCACCTCTGCACCCAGCTCACAGAGGTAGCCGATGAGGGTGTGCACGAAGCTGTCGTGGTTGTCGACCACGAGCACCCTCGGTGTCACTGCAGGTCCACCTCGCCGGGGGTGATCAGCGGGCTGATCCAGGGGAACACGTGGAAGAACAGCGCGTAGAGCACGGCCGCAACCAGCAGGAGGACGATGAGCAGGCGCATCCACCACGGACCGGGCAGGAGGCGCCAAAGGGCTGCGTACATCAGCGGACTCCTTCGGCAGACGGACTGGCTTCCTCGACGGATGCGAGCGACGCGGGCGGTCCCTCAGCGCGCGGCTGGAAGCTCTCGAACACGCCGTACGCCACGATGCGCTCCGCCAACGAGTACAGCGGCGAGCACGCGGTGAGCGTGATGAACCGATCCGAAGGGGCGACCTCCGGCATCTGCGGCACGTCGAGCAGCACGTCCCCCGCGGACGGCTTCACATACTGCAGGTTGCGGAACCGGTACGTGTACCAGCCGCCTTGCGTCTCGACGACGATCGCGTCGTCGAGCCGCAGCTTGTCGATGCGGTTGAACGGCTTGCCCCAGGTCGTGCGGTGACCGGCGAGAGAGAAGTTGCCGACCTCTCCTGGCATCTTCGACTGCTCGTAGAGGCCGATGCCGATCCGGTCGAGCGTCCGCTCGCGCGACGTGCCGCCGGCGATGTGCACGTTGTAGTCGTCGCCGAAGCGCGGGATGCGCATGTTCGCGAACACCTCCGCATCCGCCGGGTGCGCCAGCACGGGCGGCTCGTATACCGTCTCGTCGCCCTGCTGCACGACCGGTGGCGGTTCGGGAGGCGGGACCCGCGCCCACTGCTCGGAGAGCTCGGCGCCCTTCGCGTTGTTCTCGGCGCCGATGATCAGATCGCCGATCCACATCTGCCACGACACGAACAGCAGCACCAGCACGCCCGCGGTGAGCAGCAGCTCGCCGAGCACACTGGCGAAAGTCGCGCGGGAGCGACGACGGGCCGGTTTCGAGCGTCGCGACGGAGCCTGAGACGTCGCGAACGCATGCATAGGGGGAAGTCTATTCGCCCGGCTAGAATGATGCGCATGGCACGTGACCGCAATCCTGAAGAACCCGCCGTCGAGCGTCCCGAGGGCGATGCCGCCCCGAACGCCGTGTGGTTCAAGCCCGTCATGGTCGGCTTCATGCTGCTCGGCCTGGCGTGGATCCTCGTCTACTACATCTCCGGCTCGCGCTTCCCCATCCCCGGTCTCGACTCGTGGAATCTCGGGATCGGCCTGGGGATCGCCCTCATCGGTTTCCTGATGACGACGCGCTGGCGCTGACACTCCAGCCGGCGCGGGCCGACGAGCCCGTACTCGACGCCTCCTCACCCTGTGGTGAGGGGGCGTCTCGCTTTCCCCAGGTGGTTGTTAACAACCTCCTCCACCTGTGAATAACACCGGTGTAATTCTCCCCAGGTGTGGACAGTCCTGTGGATAACCACGGGGGATACTGTGCAGAGCGGTGTGGAGAGCCTGTGCAGAGGATGTGCAGAACCGCGCTCCCCGCCTCTCGGGCGGCGTCAGAACAGGTTGCGCAGCACGACCGGAGTCACCAGGAAGGCGACGGCCAGAAGCGCGATCGTGAGCACCACGAGCAGCAGGATCTGGACGAGACGCTGCGAGTGACGGCGGGTGCGGGCGAAGATCAGGCCGACCAGAGCGCCGACCGCCGCTCCCCCGATGTGCGCCTGCCAGGCGATGTTCAGCGTCTGGATGAAGCCGATCGCCAGGTTGATGGCGAGGATCACGAGGATGCCGCGGATATTGGCGCCGATGTGGCGGCCTATCACCAGAAGCGCACCCATCAGGGCGAAGATCCCGCCCGAGGCGCCAACGGTGGCGGCGAGCGGATCGAATACGGCCATCGCCACCGAGCCGCCGAGGCCGCCGATGAGATACAGGGCGACGAATCTCCACCGTCCGAGCAGCGGCTCGAGACTGCGACCGATCATCCACAGCGCGAGCATGTTCAGCAGGAAGTGCGTGATGCCCGAGTGCACGAGCATCGTCGTCAGCAGCCGCCAGGGCTGGAACGAGAAGTCGCCGCCGAACATGTCGGGGAACAGGTAGGGCGCGGCGAAGAGCAGGGTCCGGTCGATGATCGGGCCGAGCAGCAGCTGCAGCACCCCGACGACCGCGGTCACGCCGATGATCGCGTACGTCGCGATCGGCTTCGAGGAGTCGACGCCGGAGCGCCAGGCCCGGTGGGCGCGGCGCTGTGCGGGCGTCTGCGCCTTGCGGTCGGCCTTCATGCACTCCGGGCAGATGACGCCGACGGGCGCCTGGGTCTGGCAGTCGGCGCAGATGGTGCGCGTGCAACGCTGGCAGAGCACGAAGCTCTGCCGATCCGGATGCCGGTAGCAGAAGTTCTCGCGGTTGCGCGTGAAATCAGGAGAGGTCATCCGGATCGGCTCGAGCGGTCGTGTCTCAGTTGGCGACGATGTCGACCGAGTGCAGCACGACGTCCTCGACGGGACGGTCCTGCGCGCCGGTGCGCACCTTGGCGATCTCATCGACGACGGCCTTGGAGGCGTCGTCGGCGACGACGCCGAAGATCGTGTGCTTGCCCTGCAGCCACGGGGTCGGGTCGGTCGTGATGAAGAACTGCGAGCCGTTGGTGCCCTCGGCCTGGCCCGTGATGGCGTTGCGGCGCAGACCGGCGTTCGCCATGGCGAGCACGTACGGGTCGTTGAAGTTCAGCTCGGGGTGGATCTCGTCGTTGAAGTTGTAGCCCGGACCGCCGATGCCCTGACCGAGCGGGTCGCCGCCCTGGATCATGAAGTTGGGGATGATGCGGTGGAAGATGACGTCCTTGTACAGCGGGCCCTCGCCCGGCTTGCCGGTGGCGGGGTGCGTCCACGCCTTCGAGCCGTCGGCGAGGCCGACGAAGTTGGCGACCGTGTTCGGAGCGTGGTCGCCGAACAGGTTGATGACGATGTCACCGTGGTTGGTGTGCAGGGTTGCGACGTGAGATGCGTGAGGCATGGCTCCATTGTCGCAGAGCCCTCCTGTGCGGGCGCGGCGTATTGTCTCGTTTCCGCGCGCCGACCGCCAGACTCTGCTCCAATTCAGTGTGTTGTGGTTGGATGATCAGCGGAACGGACATCGACCGACCGACGGGAGAGCAACGTGAATCTCAGCCGCAAGCGCAAGAAGGAACTGCGTCGACTTCAGCAGGACGCCGGACGACTCTGGGAGTCGCAGCAGGTTCTCGTCGGGCACGCTGCCGACGTCGCCCGTGAGGCCGGACGCCAGCTGGGCAACTTCAACCGCGAACAGGTCTTGCCCTCTGTGCACGACTCGTACGAGCGCCACCTCGCCCCCGCCGTCGACCGCGGCGTGAAGTTCGGCAAGCACGTCGTCGACCATCGGGTCGTTCCGGTCGTGGGCGGCGTCGTCGGCACCGCCCTCTCGGCGTGGGATGTCGCGAACAAGAAGCGCGCCGACCTCGGCTGGGGCCCCCGCCACGTCGCTCCGCAGAAGAAGAGCATGGGCTTCGGCTCGGTCGTCGCGATCGTGCTCGGCGTCGCCGCGGCGGTCGGCGTCGTCGCCGCCGCGTGGCAGGCGCTGCGCGCAGACGACGAGCTGTGGGTCGCCGACGACCCGCTGTCTCCGCCCAACGCGTGATCCACGCCGACCCGCATGAGCGGGTGCGTGCTGCTGCGGCCGCTCGAGGACTCGACATCGAGATCCGAGAGCGGCCGCAGGCGCGCAGTCTGCGCGACGCAGCCGCGCTTCTCGGGCTGCAGCCGTCCGACATCGTGAAGACCCTCGTCGTGAAGACCTCCGCGACCGGCTCAGCGACGCGCCCTCAATACCTCTTCGCCCTGGTTCCCGGTGGGCGTTCCATCTCGTGGCCGAAGCTGCGTGCCGTCGTCGGCGTGAACAGGCTGCGCCTCCCCGAGCCCGAGCTCGCGCTGGAGGCGACAGGCTTCGAACGAGGCACGATCGTGCCGATCGGCAGCACCACCGACTGGCCCGTGTACGCCGACGAGACCATCGTCGGACGCCGCATCGCGATGGGCGCGGGTGCACACGGTTACAGCCTCTTCACCGAGGCCGACGACCTGATCCGCGCCTACGGCGCGACGGTCGCCGACATCTCCCAGCCCGAGCCGCCTGGCGACAGCCCCCGCTGACTCAGGCGGCGCCGTCGATCACGGTGTCGAGCACGCCCGCAGCGACCGCGGCCGTCTCCCGCCGCAGTCGCCGCCATGCCGTTTCGATCTGCGAGCAGTGTCAGCCGGCCTGCGCCGGCAGCAGGGCCGCCATTCGCAGACCGATGTCGACGAGCTTCACCCGCTGCAGCGCGGTGACCTCGTCGAGCGTGAACCAGCCCGCCATGTCGGTCGAGCCGTTCTTCTCGAACCGCAGTGCGCCGCCCGTGACCTCAGCGCGGTAGACGATCCGCAGGGTGTGCAGGGGCACCTTGTTCTCGTCGCGGCGCACGCGACGAGAAGCCGGGATCACCCGGGAGTGGATGCCCAGCAGCGCCGTCGTCTCGATGCGGAATCCCGTCTCCTCACGCAGCTCCCGCCGCACGGCGAGCTCGGGATCCTCGCCCTCTTCGAGTCCGCCGCCGGGGAGCGTCCACGCCACGCGTCGGCCCTCGACCCATCGGGCCAGCAGCACGCGGCCGCCGTCGTCGGTGACGATCCCGTAGGCGGCGACGCGCAGGTCCATGCACTCACAGTAGTCGCGGTGCCGCCGGCTGCGGGTCAGGCTGTCTCGACCGGCTCGATGTGCTCTTCGGTGAGCAGGATGCCACCGCTGGTGTTCGCGGAGTTCGACAGCTCGCTGAGCCACTGATGGCTCAGATCCGGGGCGACGGGCTCGTCGAAGCTGAAGCGCAGGGGGATGGACGGGTGCAGCCATAGCGTCGATCGTCCCGAGCCGTCCGGATGGCGCCATGACAGCGTGAAGCTCTCGTTGCGACGCAGCTTGAGGGCGATCACGACCTTGAGGTGCGCGAGCGTGCGATCGTCGACCTCGATCGGATCGGGTGAATTGCCGTAGTAGATGAATCCCATTGGTGCTCACCGTACGAGGAACGCCCGACCGCTGCATCCGCATGCGTCACCGAGCGACGCCGAACGCACGTGCTGTTCGTTCTCTGACCGCTCGGGCCGGTCAATGACCCTGCAGGGTGTCCTTCGCGGACCGACCGTACGTCTGCCGATACAGGGAGTTGAAACGTGAGCTGTTCGCGAATCCCCATCGTCGTGCGATCCGCGTCACCGACTCGTCGGCGCCGCCGTCACGCAGATCGCGGTGTGCGCCGTCGAGGCGAACCCGGCGCAGGTACTCGGTCGGAGTGGTGTCGATGCCGCGCCGGAACGCGTACTGCAGCCCGCGCGTCGAGATGTGCACCGCCGCGGCGACGTCGTCGACGGTGATGGGCAGGTGGGCGTGTTCGTCGATGTACGTGAGCGCTCGACGCACGGTCGCGGCGCTGTGGCCGCCGCCGTCGCGAGCGATCGCCGACGAGAAGGTCGAGGGGAAGCAGCTGAGGATGCTCGTCAGGGCGTGACGGATGAGGCCGGCCTCGATCAGCTCGTCTTCCGCGCCGTCCAGCGCCATCGCCGAGGTCAGCAGGTAGTCGAAGGCGCGAACCCATTGACGCGCCGCGAGGTCCGAACAGGGGTGCACCGAGGTCACGCGCAGCGACAGCAGCTCGTCGCCGGTGACACGGCGCGCCAGTTCCTGCGCGCCCACGCGGTCGAGGATGAGCGCTGAGACCTCGGCCGTGCCGTTCCACTCCGCCTCGACCTGGGCGCTGTCGGTGGCCCAGGGCATCCCCGGCTCTATGATCGACCGGCGCGTGCGCACCTCGCTGTCGGCGGCGACGAGTCGGCTCGCGAACAGCTGATCCTCGGGCTGCACCCGGGAGTGCACCTCGGCGGTGAGCGAGTACCGCACGATCGCGACGTCGCGGAGTGTCGCCGATCGCCAACGGAATGCGAAGTTCTCGGGGTCGATGCGCAGCAGCGACGCCGACGGAACGAACGTCTTCCAGATCTCCTCGACGTCATCGACGTCGTCGGAATCCATCCGCAGGATCTCCGCCACGAAACCTCCCGTCCCCACCCTCGGAGTCGTGCTCCGCGCACCCTTCAGAATAATCGGGGATGCCCGTCTGCGCCCGGAACGACGGCCTCGGCGCGCGCGTGGCGTCAGTCGCGCACAGCGAGAAGCGCTCTCTCGAGCCGCGCCACCGCGGCATCCACGTCGTCGAGTTTGTCGAGGCCGAACAGTCCCACCCGGAACGACGAGAAGCCCTCCGGCTCGTCGCAGTGCAGGGGCACGCCGGCGGCGACCTGCACGCCGTGCTGCCGGAACGCCGCGCCGGTTCGCAGCTCGGGATCAGCGGTGTGCACGACCACCACGGTCGGCGAGGCGAAGTCCGGTGCCGCGACCGACGGCAGCCCGTGCTCGGACAGAAGCGCGCGCACGCGGGCGCCGAGCTCGATCTGGGCATCGCGCAGCGCGTCGAAGCCGCGCTCGCGCGTCTCGATCATCTGCCGCAGGTTTCGCGCGATCGTGTCGGTGGGCATGGTCGAGTGGTACCCGGCCGAACCGTCCCGGTAGGCGTCTGAGATGCTGAGCCAGCGGCCCAGATCGAGAGCGAAGCTCGTCGCCGTCCCGGATGCCACCGCCCGGCGTCCCTCGCCGCTGAGCATCACGTAGCCCACCCCCGGCGACCCGCTCCAGCCCTTCTGCGGCGCGGAGAGCAGCACATCGACCCCGAGATCGCGCATGTCGACCCACATCGCACCGGAGGCGATGCAGTCGAGCACGAGCACGCCGCCGACCTCGTGCACGGCGTCGGCGAGCGCGCGGACGTAGTCGTCGGTCAGGATGATGCCCGCCGCCGTCTCGACGTGCGGCGCGAAGACGACCTCGGGGCGCTTCGCCCGGATGGCCGCGACCACCTCGTCGATCGGTGCAGGGCTCCATGCCGCCCGCACGTCGTCGCCGTCTGACCGGGCGAGGCAGACGGTGATGTCGGATGCCACGCCGCCCATCTCGAGGATCTGCGACCAGCGGTACGAGAACAGCCCGTTGCGCACGATGAGGGCGCGCCTGTTCGTCGCGAGGTGGCGGGCGACGGACTCCATCGCGAAGCTGCCCCCGCCGTTGACGAGCGCGGCGCTGTCGGCGTTGTACGCCTCGCAGAGGATGTCGATGGTCTGCTGCATGATGCCGACGAACCTCTGCGACATGTGGTTCAGCGACCGGTCGGTGAACACCACCGAGTACTCGAGCAGTCCGTCAGGGTCGATGTCAGCGTGCGGCAGCGTCATGCGTCCACCCTGCCACTGTCGCGTGTGGAGGAAACAGGGCTTTCCGTGAAGCGGAAGAAAGCCCCGGCGATGCCGGGGCTTTCGATCTTGTGGAGCCTAGGAGATTCGAACTCCTGACATCTTGCTTGCAAAGCAAGCGCTCTACCAACTGAGCTAAGGCCCCCCACGGTGCGAGCACCGCGGTCAATGATACATGCCGCCGGGTTCGAGACCGCAATCGCGGCCGGCGGCCAGGGCATCCGCGCGTGTCGGGGGACTGCCGGCACCGAGGTCAAGTCCCTGTCGGTGAGCGTGCGTCGGGCGGATGCTGGCGACATGGATCCGGAGATGACGGCCGACGGTCACCACATCATCGTCGACGGACGGCGGTGGCGGGCGACCGACCCGTCGATCCCCGACTCGTTCCGGCAGGAGCTGGTCGACGAGCTCATGTCGGCGCGACGCGCCGTGAAGGCGGGGGAGAGCGACGCCCGACGCCGGGTGAACGATGCGAAGACCGCCCTCGGCGAGAGGGGAGCGCCCTGGTGGGACGATCGTTCCGGCGCTGACTTCGACGAGCGCATCGCCGCGGCCGTAAGGGCCCTTGTGCGCAAGCGCCACTCGTCGTCGATCTGCCCGAGTGATGTCGCGCGCACGGTCGGCGCGCAGTCGTGGCGGTCGATCATGGACGACGTGCGGCGCGTCACCGCTCAGCTGGCGGACGAGCGGCAGGTGATCGTGACGCAGAAAGGCGAGCCGGTGCAGATCGGCGATGCCCGCGGACCGGTGCGCATCGTGCGCGGCCCCGAGCTGTGAGAACGAGGCCCATAGCCTGAGAACGAAGAAGGCCCCGCCGGAGCGGGGCCTTCTTCGTCGTCTTGAGTGGGGCTACCAGGACTTGAACCTGGGACCTCTTCATTATCAGTGAAGCGCTCTAACCGCCTGAGCTATAGCCCCGTCAACCTCCAAGACTTTACCGGATATTCCTGCGCAAAAGCGAATCGAGCCCGGCCTGCGCGCAGGCCGGGCGTTTCGGATTCACTCCCCGCTGCCGCCCGGGCGCAGAGTGGCGGATCCGGCGGAGACATTCCCCGTGATCCGATGCCTGCTGTCACTGCTCTGATCAAGACTGCTATCGAGGGATCCGGCGCTCACCTCGCGGCGCAGGTCGTACTCCTGGTCGGGCAGAGTGAGGTCGAGAGCTCCGGCCGAGACCGTGAAGTCGACGCTGTCGGGCACGCTCGTGAGCGTCGAGACCACGCGACCGGCGCTGATCCGGTACTGCGCCTGCTCGACTCCACGCAGCTCGACATCGGCGCGGCCGGCGTTCAGCTCGATGTCGAGCGCGCGAGCATCCCCGGCCAGCGCGAGCGAACCGGCGTTCACATCGACTCCCAGATCGGCGAATTCGCCGGTGACGTCGAGTCTGCCGGCCTGCAGGGTGAGCTCGGCATCCACTCCCTCCAGAGCGAGCGGCAGCACGAGGGTCGCCCGCTCGTCGCCTCGCAGCCAGTTCGGACTCCACCAGTCGAACCCGCGATCGGGGCCGCGGACTTCCAGCCGGCCGGCATCCGCACGCAGCGTCCACCCTCCGGTCGACGCGCCTTCGACCCGCAGCTCGGCGTCGTCGACATCGTCGAACAGGATCCGCATGTTCGCTCCGCCCACTTCGACGTCGATCGAGCTCACGCCACCGACATCCGTCGTGAGCTGCCCCGACTGCGGACCGATCTGCTGCAGCCCGGTGACGGCGGCGGATGCCGCGGAGCCGAGCATCACGGCTCCGCCGAAGGCGGCGACCACCACCGTGATCGCGCCGATGCTCTTCTTCGTGCCGCTCATCGCAGCCCTCCCTGGTCGTTGCGGCCGGCGTCCGCCGAACCGTGGTTCTCGATGTGAGCAAGTGCGGCCAGCACCCGCCGGTTTCCGTCTTCGGGCTCAAGACCGAGCTTCTGGAAGATCGCGGTGATGTGCTTCTCGACGCTCGCCTCGCTGAGGAACAGCATCCCGGCGATGGCGCTGTTCGATCTGCCCTCTGCGATCAGAGCGAGCACCGTGCGCTCGCGTTCGGTCAGTCGCAGCATCCGCTCGTCGCGGTTGCGGCGGGTGAGCAGCTGCGCGACCACCTCGGGGTCGAGCACCGTGCCGCCGGCCGCGATCCGCGCGACCGACTCGACGAACTCGGCCACATCGGCCACCCGGTCCTTGAGCAGGTAGCCGAGGGCCCCGCCCTGCGTCTGGCCCGTCTGCGCGGCGATGAGGTCGCTGGCGTAGCGCTCCTCGACGTACTGCGAGAGCACCAGGATGGGAAGCGACGGCCGCGCCGCTCGGATGGCGAGAGCCGCGCGGATGCCCTCATCGGTGAATGTGGGCGGCAGCCGCACGTCGAGAATGGCCAGGTCAGGGGCGGAGGCCGTGACGGCGTCCATCAGGCCGGTCGTGTCGGGCAGCGCCGCGACGACCTCGTGACCGGCGTCTTCGAGCAGGCGGACGAGGCCTTCGCGCAGCAGAACGGAGTCCTCGCAGATCAGGATGCGCATGGCACGCTCACCTCCAGGCTGGTCGGGCCGCCCACAGGGCTGTCGAGGCGGAAGGTGCCTCCGGCGGCGAGCACGCGGTTCGTGATGCCGTCGAGGCCGCCGCCGGGCTGCACCTGAGCACCGCCCATCCCGTTGTCTTCGACGCGCGCCCACAGGCCTCCGTCGCGGCTGCGCACGACGACGCGGCATTCGCTGGCTCTGGAGTGCTTGGCGGCATTGGTCAGCGATTCGGCGATCGCGAAGTAGACGGCGGCCTCGGCATCGCGGCACGAGGCGCCGGCGCCGGTCGCCGAAGGATCGATGCGCACATCGAGCTGCACCGGGATGTGCGAGCGCCCGGCCAGCGCCGAGAGGGCGGCGTCGAGACCGCGATCGTCGAGCACGGAGGTGTGGATGCCGCGGGCGAGCTGCCTGAGCTCGGTGATGGCCGCCTTCGTGGAGGTGTGCGCCTCGTCGATCAGCGACTTCGCGGTCGCCGGGTCGGCGTCGATCTTCTGCTTCGCAAGTCCCAGGGTCATGCCCACCGACACGAGTCGGGGCTGCACGCCGTCGTGCAGGTCTCGCTCGATGCGGGTGCGCTCGAGTTCGGCCGCGCGCACCGCACCGGCGCGCTGCGCACTGCTCGTGCGCACCTGGGCCGTGAGCTCGGCCTCGCGGCTGGGGATCACGAGTGCGCGGCTCAGCACGCGGTGCAGCAGGGCGACGCCGATCATGCCGGCGAGACCGGCGATGAGCCCGACGATGCCGACCACCGGCGCCCACTCGACGGCGAGGTAGCTGCCGAAGGGGCCTTCCACGCTGCCCTCGGACGACAGGGGGGCGAACGCGAAGAACACCGACCAGATCATGCCCCAGAACAGTCGCAGCACGATCGTGCCGAGGATGCAGGCCAGCACGAAGTTGAGCATCGTGCGCCACATGCGCCCATCGACCGACTGCCGTGCGAGGTTGCGCAGCCACCCGCCGAAGCCGGGCTTCGTGCGCTCCCGCCAGCGCAGGTCGGCGACGTCGACGCCGTAGAGGCCCGCCACGCGACGCACCTCGAACCACGAGACGCCGTAGATCGCGTAGACCACGCCGACCAGGAACAGCAGGCCGATGCCGAAGACGAAGAGCAGCGCCAGACCGACGCCAAGCACGGCGCTGAGCGCCGCCAGTGCTGCCGAGCCGACGGCGCCGAGAGCGGCCAGCTCGAGGATGGTGAGGACGATGCGCAGCGGCGGGCGGGGGACATCCGCGCTCGGACGATACGCCGCGCGCGCCGGCGGCGGCGGCGGCGCGGCCTCAGGGCTGGGCGGTGCCGGGGGAGTCGGATTCGTGGTCATGACTCAAAGCTACGGTTCCGCGAAGCGTCCCGACATGGAGGCAACCAGACATCCACGTTCGGGTTTTCCCTACCCGCCGTGCGGCTCAGGCGTGGTTCACTGGCAGCATGAGCGCACCTAACGCGATACACGACGCAGAACCACACTCGGGCGGCACGGGCCAGCGACTGAACTGGCTGCGCGCCGGCGTTCTGGGCGCCAACGACGGGATCGTGTCCGTGGCCTCTCTCGTCGTCGGCGTCGCCGGTGCCACCACCGACAACGCCGCTCTGCTGGTCGCGGGTCTGGCGGGGCTGGTGGGTGGTGCGATCTCGATGGCGCTGGGGGAGTACGTGTCGGTGAGCAGTCAGCGCGACACCGAGCGCGCGCTGATCGAGAAGGAGAGCGAAGAGCTGCGCACCATGCCGGAGCAGGAGCTGGCGGAGCTGGCCGAGCTCTACCGACAGCGCGGGCTCAGCGAGCAGACCGCTCGGCAGGTGGCGATCGAGCTCACCGAGCACGACGCGCTCTCGGCTCACCTCGAAGTCGAGCTCGGCATAGACCAGCACGACCTGGTGAACCCGTGGCACGCGGCGATCTCCTCGGCGATCTCGTTCACGATCGGGGCGCTGCTGCCGCTTCTGGCGATCCTGCTGCCGCCATCGGACTGGCGCGTGCCGGTCACGTTCGCCGCCGTGCTTCTCGCCCTGGCCGCGACGGGTGTGATCTCGGCCCGGGTGGGCGGTGCCTCGGCGATGCGGGCATCCGTGAGACTCCTGGTCGGCGGGGCCATCGCCCTGCTGGTCACCTGGCTGATCGGCACCCTGCTCGGCACCACGGGGGTGGTGTGAGCGCTCGAGACATGGGAAGACCCCCGGCCACGACGTGGCCGGGGGTCTTCTCGCAGAAAGACTAGTTCGACATGAACCCGACGAGCAGACCGCCGGTCACCTTCACCGCCAGGTTGTAGATACCGGCGATGACCGCGCCGAGCACCGTGAACACGATCAGATTCAGGATCGAGACGACCGCGCCGAAGGCCATGATCTGAGGGAGCCCGATGAGGCTCGACAGATCGATGGCTCCGTCGGTGAGCGTGTCGAGGATCTTGCCGACCTGCGCGATGACGTTCGTCGCCTGCAGCACGAGGTACACCAGGAAGAACGAGACCATGGTCACGATCGCCAACGCCACCGCTCCGAGGAACGACAGCTTCACGGCCGACCAGAAGTCGACGTAGACCAGACGCAGGCGCACCTGCTTGCCCCCGGTCTTGCGCGTGGACTTCTTCGCCAGCTTGTCAGCGACTGTACTCATCTATCGGTGCTCTCTTCGGATCAGGCTTCGGGGGTGTCAGCGGGTGGCGTGGCGGGCTCGGAGACCTCGATCTCGCCGAGAGACTCGTCATCCTCCTCGATGCCGCGCTCGCTGTTGCGTGCGACGGCGAGGATGCGATCGTCGCCAGACATGCGGGCGAACACGACTCCCATCGTGTCGCGACCCTTAGCCGGCACCTCGGCCACGGCAGAGCGTACCACCTTGCCGCTGGAGAGAACCACCAAGACCTCGTCGTCCTCGGAGACGATGAGACCACCGGCGAGAACGCCCCGTTCGTCGCTCAGCTTGGCGACCTTGATGCCCGTTCCACCGCGCTTCTGCACCTTGTAGTCGGCGACGGTCGTGCGCTTCGCGTACCCGCCGTCGGTGACGGTGAAGACGAAGGATTCGTCGTGGACGACGGATGCCGAGAGCAGGCAGTCATCGTCGTCCCTGAACTTCATGCCCCGCACGCCCTCGGTCGCGCGGCCCATCGGTCGCAGCGCCTCGTCGGTGGCGTGGAAGCGCACCGACATTCCCTTGGCGCTGATGAGCAGGATGTCCTCATCGGAGTTGACGAGCTTCGCGCTGACCAGCTCGTCGGTCTCACGGAGTCGGATGGCGATGACGCCGCCCTGGCGGTTGGTGTCGTAATCGCCGAGGCGGGTCTTCTTCACCAGTCCGCTGCGAGTGGCGAGCACCAGATAGTCCTTCGCCTGGTAGTCGCTGATCGCGAGCACCTGGGCGATCTTCTCGTCGGGCTGCAGCGCGAGCAGGTTCGCAACGTGCTGACCCTTCGCATCGCGCCCCGCCTCGGGCACCTCGTAGGTCTTGGTGCGGTAGACGCGACCCTTGTCGGTGAAGAACAGCAGCCAGTGGTGCGTGGTGGTGACGAAGAAGTGCTCGACGAGATCGTCGGCGCGCAGCTGCGCGCCCTTCACTCCCTTGCCGCCGCGGTGCTGAGAGCGATAGTTGTCGCTGCGCGTGCGCTTGATGTATCCCTCACGGGTGACGGTGACGACCATCTCCTCGACGGGGATGAGGTCCTCCATCGACATGTCGCCGTCGAAGCCGTGCAGGATGTGTGTGCGACGCTCGTCACCGAAGCGGTCGACGATCTCGGTGAGCTCGTGACGCACGATGTCGCGCTGACGTGCCTCGGTGGCGATGATCTCCTTGTAGTCGGCGATCTTCAGCTCGAGCTCGGTGGCCTCGTCGATGATCTTCTGCCGCTCGAGTGCGGCCAGGCGACGCAGCTGCATCTGCAGGATCGCCTCAGCCTGGTCGTCGTCGATATCGAGCAGCGCCTTCAGGCCCTCGCGCGCCTCGTCGACCGTGGGCGAGCGGCGGATCAGGGCGATGACCTCGTCGAGTGCGTCGAGCGCCTTGAGGTAGCCCTGCAGGATGTGCATGCGCGCCTGCGCCTTGCGCAGTCGGAATCCGGTGCGGCGGACGATGACGTCGAGCTGGTGGTCGAGCCAGTGGGTGATGAACCCGTCGAGGCCGAGCGTGCGCGGCACGCCGTCGACGATCGCGAGCATGTTCGCGCCGAAGTTCTCCTGCAGCTGGGTGTGCTTGTACAGGTTGTTCAGCACGACCTTCGCGACGGCGTCGCGCTTGAGCACGACGACGAGGCGCTGACCGGTGCGGTCGGAGGACTCGTCGCGGATGTCGGCGATGCCGGTGATCTTGCCGTCGCGGGCCAGGTCGCCGATCTTCACGGCGAGATTGTCGGGGTTGACCTGGTACGGCAGCTCGGTGATGACGAGGCAGGTGCGCCCTTGGATCTCCTCGACCTCGACGATCGCGCGCATCGTGATCGAGCCGCGACCGGTGCGATACGCCTCGTGGATGCCCTTGGTGCCGAGGATCTGCGCGCCGGTGGGGAAGTCCGGTCCCGGAACGCGCTGGATGAGACCTTCGAGAAGCTCCTCGCGGGGGAGCTGCGGGTTCTCGAGCGCCCAGAGCGCGGCGGCCGACACCTCGCGCAGGTTGTGCGGGGGGATGTTGGTCGCCATGCCGACCGCGATGCCGATCGAGCCGTTGACGAGCAGGTTCGGGAACCGCGCGGGCAGCACGTCGGGCTCCTGAGTCTGCCCGTCGTAGTTCGGCGAGAAGTCGACCGTGTCCTCTTCGATGTCGCGCACCATCTCGAGCGCGAGCGGAGCCATCTTCGTCTCGGTGTACCGGGGAGCGGCGGCGCCCATGTTGCCGGGGGAGCCGAAGTTGCCCTGCCCGAGCGCGAGCGGGTAGCGCAGCGACCACGGCTGCACGAGACGGACGAGGGTGTCGTAGATCGCGGTGTCACCGTGCGGGTGGTACTGACCCATCACCTCGCCGACGACGCGCGCGCACTTCGAGAACGACTTGTCGGGGCGGAAACCGCCGTCGTACATGCCGTACAGCACACGGCGGTGCACGGGCTTGAGTCCGTCGCGCACGTCGGGCAGCGCGCGACCGACGATGACCGCCATCGCGTAGTCGAGGTACGACCGCTGCATCTCGGACTGCAGGTCGACCTGGTTGATGCGGCCGTGCTCGTGGCCCGCGGTGATGTCGGGGCGTTCTTCGTCAGTCATGTGTGTTCTTTCGATACCGGTCGTTGAGCGAGCGCAGCGAGACGAGTCGCGCTATCAGATGTCGAGGAAGCGGACGTCCTTGGCGTTGCGCTGGATGAAGGTGCGTCGGGATTCGACGTCCTCACCCATCAGCACGCTGAAGATCTCGTCCGCCGCTGCGGCGTCGTCGATGGTGATCTGGCGCAGGGTGCGCGTGGTGTGATCCATCGTCGTCTCCCACAGCTCCTTGGCGTTCATCTCGCCCAGACCCTTGTAGCGCTGCACACCGGCATCCTTCGGCAGACGCTTGCCGTTCTCGGCGCCGTGCGCCAGCAGCGCATCGCGCTCGGCGTCGGAGTAGACGTACTCGTGCGGCGCGTTCGACCACTTCAGGCGATACAGGGGAGGCATCGCGAGGTACACGAAGCCCGCCTCGATGAGTCCGCGCATGTAGCGGAACAGCAGCGTGAGCAGCAGCGTGGTGATGTGCTGGCCGTCGACATCGGCATCCGCCATCAGCACGATCTTGTGGTAGCGGGCCTTCTCGATGTCGAAGTCCTCGCCGATGCCGGTGCCGAAGGCCTGGATCATCGCCTGCACCTCGCGGTTGCCGAGCGCCTTGTCTAGACGCGCGCGCTCGACGTTGAGGATCTTGCCGCGCAGCGCCAGGATCGCCTGGGTGTGCGGGTCGCGCCCCTGCACCGCCGAACCGCCGGCCGAGTCTCCCTCGACGAGGAAGATCTCGCTGATCGACGGGTCCTTGCTCGTGCAGTCCTTGAGCTTGTCGGGCATCGCGGCCGACTCGAACACGCTCTTGCGGCGGGCGGTCTCGCGGGCCTTGCGGGCGGCGATCCGGGCCGTGGCGGCGTCGATCGCCTTGCGGATGACGTTCTTCGCCTGCTGCGGGTTGCGGTCGAACCAGTCGCCGAGCTGGTCGTTCACGACCTTCTGCGTGAACGCCTTGGCCTCGGTGTTGCCCAGCTTGGTCTTGGTCTGGCCCTCGAACTGCGGCTCGCCGAGCTTGATCGAGATCACCGCGGTCAGGCCCTCGCGCACGTCGTCGCCGGAGAGGTTGTCGTCCTTCTCCTTGAGCAGGTTGTTCGCGCGGGCGTAGCGGTTGACGAGGCTGGTCAGCGCGGCGCGGAAGCCCTCTTCGTGCGTGCCGCCCTCGTGGGTGTTGATCGTGTTGGCATAGGTGAACACGTTCTCGGTGTACGAGGTGGTCCACTGCATCGCCAGCTCCAGCGAGATTTTGCGCTCGGTGTCCTCGGACTCGAACGCGATGATCTCCTCATTGACCACCTCGGCCTTTCGCACCTTGTTCAGGTACTCGACGTAGTCGACCAGACCGCGCTCGTACAGGAACACCTCGGACGGCTGGCGGGCGACGACGGTGCCGTCGACGTCGTCTTCGAGGGCGGATGCCGGCCGCTCGTCGCGCAGCGCGATGCGCAGCCCCTTGTTAAGGAACGCCATCTGCTGGAAGCGCGTGCGCAGCGTGTCGTAGTCGAAGTCGATCGTCTCGGTGAAGATCTCGGGATCCGGCCAGAAGGTGATGGCCGTGCCGGTCTCGTCGGTCGCCTCGCCCTTCTCGAGCTTCTGCTGCGGCACACCGCCCTCGGCGAAGCGGTGCCGCCAGACGAAGCCCTTCTGCTTGACCTCGACGTCGAAGCGAGTCGACAGCGCGTTCACCACCGACGAGCCGACGCCGTGCAGACCGCCCGAGACGGCGTAGGCGCCGCCGCCGAACTTGCCGCCCGCGTGCAGGATCGTCAGCACGACCTCGACCGTCGACTTGCCGGGATCGGAGGAATGCGGGTCGACCGGGATGCCGCGGCCGTTGTCGACCACGCGCACCGCACCGTCTTCGAGGATGGTGACCTCGATGTTGTCGGCATGACCGGCCAGAGCCTCGTCGACGGAGTTGTCGACGATCTCGTACACGAGGTGATGCAGACCACGCGGCCCCGTGGAGCCGATGTACATGCCGGGTCGCTTGCGCACGGCCTCGAGACCCTCGAGGATCTGGATCTGGTCGGCCCCGTAGTCGCCGGAGACCTTTGTGGAGCTGTTCTCGATCGGTGCGCTCGTGGAAGCGTCGTCGGCGTTGTCTTCAGGCGTCATTAGAAATGGTTCTCCACATCGAAAGTACGATCCCATTCTAGTGGTTTCACACAGCGATATGCGCCTCAAACGCCGTGTGATCGCTTCTGAGCGCTTGAGGGTGCGGGCGTGGTGTCCTACCCGTAGGTGTCCCGCGGGCCCCGCCCCGGCACGACTCGCGGACCCCATTTCCACGACGGGACGTCAGGTCCGATGAAGCGGATGTTCTGCACTCCGGCGTCCGGATACCGGGTGCCGATCTCGGTCATGATGACCGCGCGCATGAACTGCAGGTTCTTCGCCCATGCCGTCGAATCGCATTTCACGGTGAGCACGCCGCGCTCGAGCGAGACCGGTTCCGAGTGCTTGGCCGTGTCGGCGCCGGCCAGCTCGGCCCACTGCCTGACGAGATCCTCGGCGGCGAGGGTCTTCTCCCATCCCGAGTCCTTGGTGAGCTTCGCCAGCACATCGCCGAGCATGCCCGGGTCGCGGCCCTTGGTGAACGGGGCGTTGTCGTCATCGACCTCGATGCGCTTCTTGCGCTTCCAGTTCTTCGCACTCGGCTTCAGTCCGCGCAGGCGCAGGTAGGTCGCGATCGTCTCGGGAGGGCGCGGCCCGTCGACGGGCTCAGGGACCCGGCTCATCGGCATCCTCCCTCTCGTCGGTGATGGTGCCGGCGCTGATCCGCACGACGTGACGGTGCAGCGGCTCGGGGATGTCGGCCTCGACCGCGGCCGTGACGATCACCTGCTCGTATCCGGCGGTCAGCGCCGCCAGCCGCTGCCGGCGGTCGGCATCGAGCTCGGCGAAGACGTCGTCGAGGATCAGCACGGGGTCGCCGGCCGGTGATTCGGTGCGCAGCAGCTCGGCGGATGCCAGTCGCAGCGCCAGAGCGACCGACCACGATTCACCGTGGGAGGCATAGCCTTTCACGGGAAGGTCGCGCACGCGCAGGATCAGATCGTCGCGGTGCGGACCGACGAGAGTCAGGCCGCGCTCGATCTCCCTGACCCGCTTGGCCTGCAGTGCCGCACGGAACTGGTCGGCGATCTCCCCGCGCGGATCGGCGTCGGCGTCGCGCTCGTCGTCGGTCTCGTCCTCCGGATCGGCACCACGCACCGACAGCGCCCAGTCGAGCTGCGGGCGATGGTCAGCACCGGCGATCGCCGCGTAGGCATCCGTCACCGGACCCTGCAGGTCGGCGGCGAGACGCAGCCTGGCGTGGATGATCTCCGACCCGAGTGCGATGAGCTTGTCGTCCCACACGTCGAGGGTCGACAGCCCCTCACCGCGCACGCCTCGCGCCCGCGCCGACTTCAACAGCGCGGTGCGCTGGCGCAGCACACGCTCGTAGTCGGCGATCACGCCGGCCATTCGGGGGGTGCGCTGAATCAGCATCTGATCAGCGAATCTTCTGCGCGCTGATGGGTCGCCGCGCACGATCTGCAGATCTTCCGGCGCGAACAGCACCACGTGCGCGTAGCGCGGCAGCTCGTTGGTCTTCGACGGGGAGCCGTTGATCCGCGCCTTGTTCGACCCCTGCCGATTGAGCTGCACCTCCACGAGCACCTTGCGCTCACCGTGCGCGAGACGCGCCCGGATGACGGCGAAGTCCTTCGTGTCCTTCACCATGGGCGCATCGGATGACACGCGGTGCGAGCCGAGCGTGGCGAGGAAGACGATCGCCTCGGCGAGATTGGTCTTGCCCTGCCCGTTGCTGCCGACCAGCACGTTCGGGCCGCGGTGCAGGGCCAGGTCGGCGGTCGCGTAATTGCGGAAATCGACCAGGTTCAGGTGCTCCACAATCACCGCTACAGCCTACCTTCGGGCCCCGACATCGGCCCTGCAGAACCTCAGCGCAGCAGGAGGTTCGGCTGCAGCAGGTACTTGAACGAATCGAGGCCGGCCTGGTCGACCGAGGTCTGGCTGGTGATGAGCACCGGGCTGAGCTTGTTCGCGTTGTCGCTCGACGTGAACGTGACGCGGGTGAACTCGCTGCGAACCGCACCGAGAGCTTCGAGCAGATACTGCGGGTTGAGACCGAGGGTCACCTCGTCGCCGCCGTTGAGGTGCGCGTCGACCGACTCGGATGCCCGTGCCTGCTCGCTGCCCGAGGCATCCATCGTCACCCCGTCGGCGCCGAAGGTGAATCGCAGCGGCGCGGAGCGGTCGAGCACCAGCGCGACGCGACGGACGGCCTCGATGAGCTCTGCCGTGTTGACGACCGCGTAGTGGTCGGTCTGCTCGGGGAAGAGCCGGCGCACAGGCGGGAAATTGCCCTTGATCAGGAGAGATGTGACCGTCTTATTGCCGGCGGTGAAGGCGATGATCTCGCGATCCCCTGCACCCGAGAAGGCGACCTCGATCGTGCCGGCGTGAGCGAACGTCTTGCCGACCTCGGTCAGGGTGCGCGCAGGCACCAGCGCGGACTGCTCGGCGACCTCGCCGTCCCACGGCACGTCGCGCAGCGACACGCGATAGCGGTCGGTGGCGACCAGGCTGAGGTTGTGATCCGCGACCTCGAGCTGCACACCAGTGAGCACAGGGGTGACGTCGTCGCGGGAAGCGGCGAACGCGACCTGTGCGATCGCGGTCGCGAAATCCTCGGCGGGAACGACGCCGGTCGCCCCGGTGACCTCGGGGATCGAGGGATATTCCTCGACCGGCATGGCGGCGAGGGTGAATCGGGCCGACCCGCACGTCACCGCGACGCCGCCGTCGTCCTCGACGGCGATCTCGATGGGCGCGTTGGGCAGGCGGCTCGCGATGTCGGAGAGCAGACGTCCGTGCACGAGGATCGTGCCGGGATCGTCGACCGTCGCCTCGATGGTCGTGCGTGCGGACGCTTCGTAGTCGAAGGCCGAGAGGGTCAGTCCCTCACCGGATGCCTCGATGAGCACACCCGCGAGGATGGGCTGCGGATTGCGCTGCGGGAGCAGCTTGACGACGAAGGACACAGCCTCGCTGAACACATCGCGGTTGACCTGGAACCTCACGGGCGCTCCCTCGTTGCCTCGGCTCGCTGCAGCGGGCGCACTGCAGGCGATCCCATGCTAGCCGCAGGTGACGAGCCGTCCACCACCGGGAAGCCGTCGACGAGGGCGGTTCGTCCACATCCGTCTGGTCATCGGATGAGCCCTGTCCTGATGGATTTCTCTTAACGGTGTTAACAACTGTGGATTCTGTGGATAACTCGGTGGATATCAGCGGAGAGTAGGAAACTACAGACGTGTCACATGTGGAATCCCTGAGGAATCCGCGGGATGCGAGGGTGTGGGGGTCTCGAGCGCGGGCGCCGCTTATCCACAGGCAGGTGGTGTCGCGGGCATCCGGAGGCTATTGTTTCCACAACTTATCCACAGGGCCTGCGGACAACCGTCGGGAATTCGCGTGGGATCAGGCGTGTCGTCCGGTCAGCGGCGGCTGATCTGAGTGGTGATCTCGGTGACCTGGTTGTAGAGGGATCGACGCTGCTTCATGAGCTCGCTGATCTTCTTGCAGGCGTACATCACGGTGGTGTGATCGCGGTTGCCGAAGAGCTGGCCGATCTTCGGCAGCGACAGGCTCGTGCGCTCACGGCACAGGTACATCGCGATCTGACGCGCGGTCGCGATCTGCTGCGACCGGCTCGATCCGTACAGGTCGTCGACCGTGAGCTTGAAGTAGGCCGCCGTCGCCGTGATGATGTCGGTCGGCGAGATGATGTTGTCTTCGGTGGTGTCGACGATGTCGCGCAGAACCGTCTGGGCCAGCGAGATGTCGAGCATCGAGCGGTTCAGGCTGGCGAACGCCGACACGCGGATGAGAGCGCCCTCGAGCTCGCGGATGTTCGAGGACACGACGGTCGCGATGTATTCGAGCACCTCGTCGGGGATGTGCAGCGACTCGCTCTGCGCCTTCTTCCGCAGGATCGCGATGCGGGTCTCCAGGTCGGGCGCCTGCACGTCGGTGATGAGGCCCCACTCGAACCGGCTGCGCATGCGATCCTCGAAACCGGTGAGCAGCTTGGGAGCCACGTCACTGGTGATCACGACCTGCTTGTTGTGATCGTGCAACTGGTTGAAGGTGTGGAAGAACGCCTCCTGCGTCTCGGCGCGACCCTGCAGGAATTGGATGTCGTCGATCAGCAGGATGTCGACCTCGCGGTAGCGGCTCTGGAACGCGGCACCGCGGTTGTTGGCGATCGAGTTGATGAAGTCGTTCGTGAACTCCTCGCTCGAGACGTACCGCACCTTCACTCCTGCGTACAGCGACTGCGCGTAGTCGCCGATCGCGTGCAGCAGGTGCGTCTTGCCGAGACCGGAGTCGCCGTAGATGAACAGCGGGTTGTAGGCCTTCGCCGGCGCCTCGGCGACGGCGACGGCCGCTGCATGAGCGAACCGGTTGGACTGGCCGATGACGAAGTTGTCGAAGGTGTACTTGGGGTTCAGACGCGACTCGTGGCGGACGGGAGCGGGCTGCTGCTCCATGGGGGACTCGACGCGGGCCGGCTCGGCGAGCGGGAAATCGGAGACGGCGATCGGGGCGGTGGGCTGATCCACGAGTTCGTGATTCACGACGGTGCGGTACGAGGCGACCTCGTCGCCGATCGCGGAGAGCGCCTCCATCATGGGCACGCGCAGCCGCTTGTTGATCTGCGCCGCCGTGAGGTCGTTCGGGACGTCCAGGTACAGCACTCCGCCCATCACGCCGGCCGGCACGACCAGGCTCAGAAAGCCGTGCAGCTGAGGACTGACGCGATCATCTTCGGCGAGTCGTTCGAGCAGGGTCGACCAGATGGGCACATCGGGATGGGCGGCAGAGGTCATGGTGCTCCGGGCGAAGTTGTGGAAAACGCGCCGTGAAGCGTGATCTTCCCCTGTGGATAACGTCGGATGCCACGGTAGTCACCGGTCCGGTTAACAGCAAGCCGCCCCTGGAAACACGCGGGTGTGTCGTGTGTGACCGAGATCTTCACAGTTGTGGATAATGGGTGTGCGCAACTCGACAGCCGCGGCGTGGTGATCCGGTGGATTCGACCGCGGCATCCGGGCGCGGATTTGCCCTGCGTCGCGGCAGGTCGTACCCTTAATCGGTTGACTTATGCCATTCAGGCAGTACCCCCCGTCTCCGGTTGATTAGACCCGGTGACACCATTCCCGGAGTGATTCCATGAGCAAGCGCACTTTCCAGCCCAACAACCGTCGTCGCGCCAAGAAGCACGGCTTCCGCGCCCGTATGCGCACCCGCGCCGGCCGCGCCATCCTGTCGGCTCGCCGCGCGAAGGGCCGCACCGAGCTCTCGGCCTGACAGCCCAGTGCTCGCCCGGTCGAATCGCCTGACCCGTGGCCTCGACTACCGACAGGTGGTCCGCCGGGGAACGCGATGCGGCGGCCCGCGCCTGATCACCTCCGTGCTCCATGGCGCGGAAGACCGGGCTCCCCGATTCGGGTTCATCATCAGCAAGCAGGTAGGAACCGCAGTGGTTCGTAACACCGTTCGCCGACGCCTCAAGGCCGTGTGCGCGGAGTTCATCGACATGGTTCCTGAGGGCACGGATGTCGTCATCCGTGCCCTTCCTGCATCAGCCGAGGCCGACTTCTCGTCTCTGCGCACCGATGTCGAGCGCTGTCTGCGTCGCGTGCTCGTCGGATCGGCGCGCGCATGAGCGCGCTGCCCTCCTACTCCTTCGGAACGGCGCGGTTTCGAGCATCCGATCTGCTGCGCGGCATCCTGCTCGTGCCGCGCAACGTCGTTCTCTCGATACTCGCCCTCTACCGCGCGGTGATCTCCCCGCTCTATGGGGACGTGTGCAGGTTTTACCCGTCCTGTTCCGCGTACGCTGTAGGAGCGGTTCAGCAGAACGGCGCCGTCTGGGGAGCAGTGCTCTCCGCCTGGCGCATCCTGCGATGCAATCCGTGGAGCAAGGGCGGCGTCGATGACGTCAAGCCCCACGCTCATTTCCGATACGACCTGACCCCGCGGGGGTTCGTCGTACCTGCTCGAAAGGACTGAACAGTGGACCTCCTGGGAACCATCCTGTGGCCGCTGAAGTGGGCTGTTGAGCTCATTCTCGTCGCCTGGCACTGGCTGTTCACGACGATCGGCATGGCGCCGGCCGATGGCCTGACCTGGGTGCTGTCGATCGTCGGTCTGGTGATCGTGGTGCGCGCGGCAGTGTTCCCGCTGTTCGTGAAGCAGATCAAGAGCCAGCGGAAGATGATGGAAATCGCTCCTGAGCTGCGAAAAGTTCAGGAGAAGTACCGCGGCAAGAAGGACCAGCTGTCTCGCGAGGCCATGAGCCGCGAGACGATGGCGCTGTACAAGAAGCACGGCACGACGCCGATGTCGAGCTGTCTGCCTCTGCTCGTGCAGATGCCCATCTTCTTCGCCTTGTTCAGCGTGCTGAACGATGTGACCAAGCACCACAACGACGGCATCGGCGGCGTGGGTCTGCTGAACGCCCGGCTCACCGAGCAGTTCTACGACGCGAAGGTGTTCGGGACCGTGTCTCTGCACGAGACCCTCGGTGAAGCATGGAGCGCCGGCAACACCCCGGCCATCGTGCTGCTCGCGATCCTCGTCGCGCTGATGATCGGCTCGCAGTTCTACACGCAGTTGCAGATCATCTCGAAGAACCTGTCGCCCGAGGCCAAGACCGGCCAGGCGTACCAGATGCAGAAGATCATGCTCTACGTGCTGCCGCTGGGCTTCATCTTCTCGGGAGTCTTCTTCCCCCTCGGTGTCGTCATGTACTGGTTCGTGTCGAACCTGTGGACCATGGCGCAGCAGTTCCTCGTCATCCGCGAGATGCCGACGCCTGGATCCGAGGCGGCCAAGGCCCGGGAGGAGCGCCTGGCTCGCAAGGGCAAGGCGGTCAACGCGCAGGGAAAGGTCGTACCGATGTCGGTGTTCGAGGCCGAGCAGCAGCGCAAGCTCGAGGAGATCGAGAAGGCCAAGGCCGAGGCTCCTAAGCGCGAGCAGCCGATGAGCAAGAAGCGCGCCAAGAAGAAGGGCTCGAACTGATGACCACCGAAGACGTGAAGACCGCTCCCTCTGTCGAGGAGCTGGAGCACGAGGGCGACGTCGCGGCCGACTTCATCGAGGAACTGCTCGACATCGCCGACATCGACGGCGACCTGAACCTGGATGTCCGTCAGGGCCGTGCGTACGTCTCGGTCGAGGCAGAGGGTGACGGACTGTCGCTGCTGTCGGCGCCCGACACGGTGCAGGCTCTGCAGGAGCTGACCCGCCTGGCCGTGCAGAGCCGCACCGGGAGCTTCTCGCGGCTGATCCTCGACATCGGAGGATCGCGTGACACGCGTCGACGTCAGCTGGAACAGCTGGTGGATGCCGCGGTCGCCAAGCTCGACGCAGGAGCAACTCAGGCATCTCTGCCCTCGATGTCGAGTTATGAGCGCAAGCTCGTGCACGACATCGTGTCGGAGCGAGGCCTCACGTCGGAGTCGTACGGAGACGGTGCCGACCGTCACACGGTGATCTCGCGCGGCTGACGTATCTGCGCTGACGCATCTGTGCGCTTCGATCACGGCGAATTCAACGTCGTCACCCCCTCTTCTCTAGGATTTACCTCATGACCAGCCCTTTGGTTGAGACTGAACCCGCGGCGGCCGTGGATATCTTCGGTGATCGCATTGAGTTGGCCCGATCGTTCACGAAAGCGCTGGTTGCCGAGGGCGAGCTTCGCGGGCTGATCGGGCCGCTCGAATTGCCTCGGATCTGGACACGACACATCCTGAACTCCGCCATCGCGGCACCTCTGTTCTCAGGGTCGGTCGCGGACGTCGGGTCCGGCGCGGGGCTCCCCGGTCTCGTTCTCGCTATCAGCCGGCCGGATGTGCAGTGGACCCTGATCGAACCGATGGACCGGCGGGTCACCTGGCTGAACGAGCAGGTCGAGGCCCTGGGTCTCGACAACGTGACGGTCATGCGGGCTCGGGCGGAGGACGTGGGTCTCGAATTCGACGTCGTCACCGCGCGCGCCGTCAGCGCCATGCGCACACTGGTGCCGATCACGGCTCCCCTCGTCAGGGACGGCGGCGAGCTGATCCTGCTCAAGGGTCACAACGTGCCGGCGGAGATCGAGTCGGCGCAGAAGGTGCTGAGGAAGCACAAGGTGACGGACGTGTCGGTCGAGGTGCTGGGGGAGGGCGTACTGTCTGAGCCCACTCGAGTCGTCCGAGCCCGCGTCCGCGCCTGACGCGGCGTCCCGCTCCCCGGTCGTCGAGCGAGCGAAGCGAGTCGGAACGCGCGCGTCCCGCTCGGTCGAAGGCGTCTTTACCGTTTCGATGATGGTCCGCTTCCCGGTCGTTGAGCGAGCGAAGTGAGTCGAAACGCGCCCGTGATCTCGTGCATGTATTCTCCTTCCCTGTCGTCGAGGGAGACCAGCGAGTCGAAACGCCTGATGCCTGTTGACGATGTCCTCCTGCTGATTCGCCGTACCCGGAGACCGCCGACGACGTTTCACGTGAAACGCTGCACCCCGTGGAGCACAAGGCCCCGGTTACGCAGAGCACGCATCCGCAGCCCCGCACTGACCGGCCCCCTAACCCAACGCCTGGTGTCGCGGTTCCCGACGCAACATGAGCGTTTCACGTGAAACGCTGCACGGGAGACGCCGGTGAGCAGCAGAGATCCACCTGCGTGCTCTGCGGTTCAGTCAGCAGCGCGTCGACGAGACTCGGAGAACCATGCCTAGAACCCGGGCCCGGCGATCAATCCGACTTTGTTTGACGATGCGGCGCGGCAGACAAGAGAGTGATGTGTGACTGAGTGTGCGCCACGCATTCTGCAGCGAACAATCTGTCACCGGACCACGCAGAAGTGCCGCTCCATCTGAGTGAACCCATCGCAGGCGGCCCCCACGTTCGCGGCGGAGGTCTAGCCGCCGTGCACCGCCTGAGCTGTGAGAGGGGTGTTGAGTGCTGGCCGAGGTCGCTCGCAGTGGATGCGACAACCGACGGTGCTTCTGCTGAATGATGTGCAGGTGCGGGCGTTGGAACCTATAGGTGTTCTCTCGAGATGTCGCTTACGCGGGTTGGACGCATGGGCATGCGATCGGTGCGCCTGCCCATCTGGCCGGCCCGCCGCCCTCGCGAGGTAAAGAGTTCCTGCACAGGTCCGCCCGGATGCAACTTCTCCACTAGCGCGGTTCAGCGCTCAACCACCAACGGCAGGGATCCGAAAAGTTCCTGGATGCATGGGTATATCCTGCGGTGTGCTGATGGAACGTTCTACGCGGGGAGCGCCAAGTATCTGGATGACCGCGTTGCGGCTCATCAACAAGGTCTGGGGAGCGCCTATACGACGAGCCGCCGGCCGGTGGAGTTGATCTGGTGGCTTGAGCTCGATTGTATCGACGAGGCCTTCGCTTTGGAGAAGCAGATCCAAGGATTGAGTCATGTCAGGCGCCTAGCCTTCGTGGAAGGTGGCTTCGATGCCATCAAGGGTGGACTGCTCGAGAGCGAGCCCTGCGAAAGAAGGTGTCAAGCCAGGATGACCGTTTCACGTGAAACATGTGGCGATCGCGGGCATGTGGAGGAGGTTGCCTCCACGTGATTGAGACCTCAGCGGGGCGCTCGCGGGATCGATCGAAGCAAGACGGTCGAATCAGGCTTGTCGTTGCGCTGCTTTGTGGCTGAATGTTGCTGCGGATGAGCATGACAGCCGCGCGCACATGTTTCACGTGGAACGGGAAGCGGACGTCACGCCGGAGACCAGGAGCGCTCGGCGGGCACCTAGCGCATCATTTCGAGGCGCCCTGAACGACGAGCTGATTTATGCCCAGCGCGGTGGTCTGTCCGTGAGCGGTGGGGCGCGAAGCGTCCCGCGAGGGTGATTTGGGGTGCCGCGAACCGACGACAACTGAGTACGTCGGGTGTCGCAACGCGGTCGCGCGTGTAAACGCTACCTTGCGGCAAGCGGGAGGGTACCGGCGGCAGCAGTGTTTCACGTGAAACGGTGACCGACGAGCGTGCGCACCGATGCCGACGGCGTTTGTGTGCCCCGCGACCCTCGGTGCCCTTCTCATTCAGCGACCGGCTTTGAGTGTCGCAGCGGGGGACCGGTCGAGTAGGACGTCGCGCGCGAGACGGTCGTGCGCGCGTCGGGCGGCGCAGAGTCGCAACGCAGCCATTGCGGGACCTCGCCTCTGTGAGGCGAGTAGGAAGGCGGCGCCCATCCGGCACCCGCTGGGGTGCGGCTCAGCCCGCAGTGTCGAGCCTGTCGGGAGCTTCTCGCAGTGGTCATGAGTGGATTCCGGTTGTGTCCAGGTGCAACGGTGTGCCCAAAGGGATCTAGGGTCAGGATCGGCTGTCTCTGCATCTGCTGACCCCGTCGAGCCAGTGCTCGTGCAACGCCCGACGATCGCACGCTCGCGGGAAAGTAGCGAAGCGCGTTTCACGTGAAACGGCAGTGAGCAGTGGCCGAAGCTTTCCCGGGCGGCCGCTACGGCGAGCACGTCTAGTATCCGCTCAACGACCGGTGGGTGGTGCTGCGTCCGTGAAGCTGCCTGGTCAGGGCGATCGAGAGCCGCGGGGGAATCTCGCGTCGTCGCTGCCCTCCTCGCTCAGTGACCCGGCTGTGGGTCGTCCACCGCGGACATCGTGCTTAGTGGTTGCGCATCTCGCTCTCATTGACCGCGGAGGAGCCTTCTTTGGTGCAGCTCGCATTTCGTCTCGTCGCTGCGCTCCTCCCTCAATGGCCAGAGGGGCTGGTTGCATGTTTCACGTGAAACGTGCGTTCTGGTTCGTGACTGAGCTCCTCGGTCGGCAACTGGGAGATGTTCCTGCATCCGTCAAGCTGGCTAGCCAGGCGGCGGATCGCTGCGGACCATTTCGTCTGGTCGCTGCGCTCTTCGCTCAATGACCGCGTCGGGGCGTCGGGGGTTGCGGAACTTGTTCGCCGCTTCGCTCTGCGATCAGTGACCTGCGGGGCGTCGTGGATCGGACCATTTCGTCTCATCGCTGCGCTCCTCGCCCAATGACCGGACCGTGGGTTGTCGACCGGGTACATCGTGCCGCGCGGCTGTGCGTTTCGCTCTCATTGACTCGCGAGGAATGCGCTGGAGTAGCGAGCATTCGACTCGTCGCTGCGCTCCTCGCTCAATGACCGAGCGGGGGAGTGGGACGGCATGTTTCACGTGAAACAAGCATTTCGACTCGTCGCTGCGCTCCTCGCTCAATGACCGAGTTTGGGGCGTCGTGGGTGGGACATCTCGTCTCGACCCTTCGTTCTTCGCTCAATGACCGTGGCATTTCATCCCCTCGTTGCGCTCCCTGGTTTATGACCCGGGGGTGGCACGGACGGGGGAGTGGTGGAGGGATCACGTAGAGTGGATGGCGGTCCCGAAAGGAGTCGATGTTTCACGTGAAACCATCCGACAATGCATCGCCGAACCAGGATTTCGGGATGGATACCCCGCTCGCTCGGGAACTGGCCGACCTATCCTCACGACGCAAGGCGCTCAAGACCGTCGAGGTCCGATTCACCGGAGATACGCGCGTCTTCACGGTGTCGAATCAGAAGGGTGGGGTTGGCAAGACCACGACCGCCGTCAATTTGGCATCCGCTCTTGCTGATCTAGGTGCCAAGGTGCTCGTGATCGACCTCGACCCGCAAGGAAACGCCTCGACGGCGCTCGGCGTGACGCATTCCGCTGACACGAAGAGCATCTACGACGTGCTGATCAACGACCTCCCGTTCGGAGAGATCGTGCAGGACAGCCCGGAATCCGAGAACCTGCGCTGCGCGCCCAGCACGATTCACCTTGCCGGCGCCGAGATCGAACTCGTGTCGCAGGTCGCGCGAGAATTCCGGCTGCGCCGTGCGCTCGAGGAGTATCTGCGCGACAACCCGGTCGACTTCGTCATCATCGACTGCCCGCCATCCCTCGGCCTGCTCACCATCAACGCGTTCACCGCGGCATCCGAGGTGCTCATCCCCATCCAGTGCGAGTATTACGCGCTCGAAGGCCTGAGTCAGTTGCTCGGCAGCATCCAGATGATCCAGAAACACCTCAACCCCGAGCTTCACCTGTCGACCATCCTGCTCACGATGTACGACGCGCGCACGCGCCTCGCCCAGCAAGTGGCCGACGAGGTGCGAACCCACTTCCCGCAGCAGGTGCTCAAGGCCGTGATCCCGCGCTCGGTGCGGGTATCCGAGGCCCCCAGCTTCGGACAGACCGTCATTTCGTACGACGGCACGTCGGCGGGGGCGGTCGCCTACCGGGAAGCAGCAGTCGAGATCGCGCAGCGCAAGGAATCCGCCGCGCAGAACAAGGGAGCATGATGGCCAAGCGCACTGGACTCGGTCGGGGAATCGGCGCACTCATTCCGACGACGGATCAGGCTGAGCGCCCGGTCGACGTCTTCTTCCCGGGCGCGGCGAAGGTGAAGACGGATGCCACACCCCCGCAGCCTGAGGAACTCACGCCCACCCCCGATGAGGCGGAGCTCTCGCAGGTGCCCGGGGTGCGTCTGATTCAGGTCGACCCGAACCGCATCGTCCCTAATCCCCGTCAGCCGCGCACGCATTTCGACGAGGACCACCTCGCTGAGCTCGTGCACAGCGTGAAGGAGTTCGGCGTCCTGCAGCCGGTGATCGTCCGGCAGAACTCCGATGGCGAGTACGAGCTGATCATGGGCGAGCGTCGTACCCGCGCCGCTCGCGAGGCCGGCCTCGCCACGATTCCCGCGATTCTGCGCGAGACGGCAGACGAGGACCTGCTGCGCGACGCGCTTCTTGAGAATCTGCACCGCTCCCAGCTGAACCCCCTCGAGGAGGCCTCCGCCTACCAGCAGCTGCTGGAAGACTTCGGCATCACGCAGGAAGAGCTCGCTGCCCGCATCGGTCGCTCGCGACCGCAGATCAGCAACACCATCCGACTTCTGCGTCTGCCGGTCCCGGTGCAGCAGCGCGTCGCTGCCGGAGTGCTTTCGGCCGGCCATGCGCGTGCAATTCTGTCGGTCGAGACGCCGGAGCAGATGCAGCGCCTCGCTGACAAGGTCGTGAATGAAGACCTCTCCGTCCGAGCCACCGAGGCCGCGGCCAAGTCCATGCCCACCGCGGCCGGCTCGTCGACAAAGCCCACTGCCGGCGCGCGCCGCGCCTACCTCGACGAGGTCTCCCACAAGCTCGGTGATCGCCTCAACACTCGGGTCAAGATCGACCTCGGCGCACGAAAAGGCCAGCTCAAGATCGAATTCGCGTCGATCCAGGACCTCAACCGCATTCTCGCCGAGATCGGTGAAGAGGAGTTCGGATCGCGCTGATCCGAGAAGATCGCGCTGATCCGAGAAGATCGCGCTGATCCGAGAAGATCGCGCTGATCCGAGAAGATCGCGCTGATCCGAGACAGTCAGCACGACAGCAGATGAGCACCGGGTCCTCCCGGTGCTCATCTGCTGCTTCGGCGCAGCGCTCCGGCGGATGAAGTCCGCCGCACCAGCCAACCAGACCCACCTCGCACCCCTACCTGTTTCTCCGCCCGTGCGCACGCCCCTTTCTGACCGCACTGCGCACGGATAGCATCCGGAGCACCGGAAGAGGAGGGGCATCATGACACACGCAGCAGGCACAGGCCCGGCGAAAGGCATACGCGGACGCGTCATCGGGGTGAGCATCGCCGCGGCACTGGGAGGATTCCTCTTCGGCTTCGACACCGCGGTGATCAACGGAGCGGTCGACGCACTGGCGGGCGCATTCGATCTCGGCGTCGGGCTCAAGGGCTTCGCGGTGTCGTCGGCGCTCATCGGCTGCGCCGTCGGTGCGTGGTTCGCCGGCCCCCTGGCGAACCGGTTCGGACGCATTCCCACCATGATCGTCGCGGCCGTGCTCTTCCTCGTCTCGGCAGTCGGCTCGGGGCTCGCCTTCGGGGTGATCGACCTGATCATCTGGCGTGTCGTCGGCGGTCTCGGTGTCGGTGCGGCCTCGGTGATCGCCCCGGCTTACATCGCCGAGGTGTCACCCGCACACGTCAGAGGGCGCCTCGGTTCACTGCAGCAGCTCGCCATCGTGACAGGAATCTTCGTCGCCCTGCTCTCGGATGCCCTGCTGGCGAACGTCGCGGGCGGCGCGGCGGAGCCGCTGTGGGGTCTGGATGCCTGGCGCTGGATGTTCATCGCCGAGGCGATCCCCGCGGTGG
This sequence comes from Microbacterium sp. nov. GSS16, assembly GCF_028198145.1. Classification (NCBI taxonomy): domain Bacteria; kingdom Bacillati; phylum Actinomycetota; class Actinomycetes; order Micrococcales; family Microbacteriaceae; genus Microbacterium; species Microbacterium sp. nov. GSS16. The sequence continues at coordinate 856,478 of NZ_CP116338.1, forward strand.
TCTACGGCATCATGGCGATGCGCCTGCCCGAGTCGCCACGGTACCTCGTGGCGCGCGGCGATGTCGACAAGGCGGCTGAGGTGCTGACCCTGGTCACCGGCACCATCGACGTGAAGACGAAGATCACCGAGATCACGGGCACGATCAACACCGAGCGCACCGAGTCGCTCAGCGACCTGCGCGGCCACCGCTTCGGGCTCAAGCCGATCGTCTGGGTCGGGATCCTGCTGAGCATCTTCCAGCAGTTCGTCGGCATCAACGTGATCTTCTACTATTCGACGACCCTGTGGCGTTCGGTCGGATTCGACGAATCGGATGCCCTGACGATCACCGTCATCACCTCGGTGACGAACATCGTCGTGACGATTATCGCGATCCTGCTGGTCGACCGCGTCGGGCGGCGCCTGATGCTCATGGTCGGATCGATCGGCATGACGGCTACGCTGGGACTGATGGCGGTCGCCTTCTCGTTCGGCACGCTGGATGCCGAGGGCGCGGTCACCCTGCCCGACCCGTGGTCGACCATCGCCCTGATCAGCGCCAACGCGTTCGTGGTCTTCTTCGGCGCGACCTGGGGGCCCCTGGTGTGGGTGCTGCTGGGGGAGATGTTCCCCAACTCGATCCGGGCCGGCGCTCTCGCGGTGGCCGCCGCGGCACAGTGGGCGGCCAACTTCTTCATCTCCACGACCTTCCCTGCGTTCGCCGAGATCGGTCTCACCTTCGCCTACGGCTTCTACGCGTTCTTCGCCCTGCTGTCGTTCTTCTTCGTGTACTTCAAGGTCGCCGAGACGAAGGGCAAGGAGCTCGAATCGATGACGGAGGATGTGAAGATCGAGCGCCGTGCACGGGCTCCGCGCTCGTAGAATTGTCTGGTGATCCCCTCGTTCCCGCGCCGCGCCAGCCTCGAAGTGCTGCGTGCGGAGGCGGGCGACGAGCGCTCGGTGCTCGTGCACGAGCGTCTGCGCAGCGGAGAGGACCCCTGGGACTTCATGTCGGAGCTGCCGTCGGTCGACGAGCTCGTGGTGCTGCTGCTGCGCACCGACGTGTACGAAGACAGGGGCGGCAACCCGCGCGACCCGCGCTGGAACGACTCGGTGCTGCGCAGCATCGCGCACGAGTACCCCGAGCTCAGCACCACGGTCTGGCGGATGCTCGCGGCGTAGCGACTCGTTTCGACGCGCTTCGCCTGCTCGACGACCGGGGAGATGCAGAAGAGCCCGCCACCGCGATGGGGTGACGGGCTCAGGCCTCGGCGGGCTCAGCCGATGAACGGGGCGAGGTCCTGCTCGAGGGCGAACTTCGGCTTGGCGCCGATGATGGTCGTCTTGACCTCTCCGCCCTGGAACACCTTCATCGCCGGGATCGAGGTGATCTGGTACTTCATGGCCAGATCGGGATTCTCGTCGACGTTGAGCTTGAGGATCGTGATCTTGTCGGGGTTCTCGGCCTGGATCTCGTCGAGCACGGGCGCGACCATGCGGCACGGTCCGCACCACGCGGCCCAGAAGTCGACCAGCACGGGTCCTTCGGCCTGCAGGACATCCTGCTCCCAGGTGGCCTGCGTGGTTGCCTTGGCAGTCATACGAATACTCCTTGTTCGGTGTCACCCGTACCAACGTCGAGTGAGCGGAAAGTGTTCCCGGTGTCTCAGCCGACGATGATCTCGGCGGCCAGCGCCGCCGGCTCTTCGACCGACGCGTCTTCGAGGTCGGCGATGAAGTGCTCGGCATCGAGCGCCGCGACGACGCCTGATCCAGCTGCGGTGGCGGCCTGACGGTACGTCGGGTCGATCACGTCGCCGGCGGCGAACACACCGGGAACCGAGGTGCGCGACGAGCGCCCGTCGACCCAGATCGTGCCGGCGTCGGTGAGCTGCAGCTTGTCGTGCACCAGGTGGGTGCGCGGGTCGTTGCCGATCGCCACGAACACGCCGTCGACGGCGAGCTCGCGGGTCGAGTCGTCGACGGTCGAGCGCAGACGCACGCCGCTGACCGAGTCGCCGCCGAGGATCTCGTCGACCGTGCTGTTCCAGACGAACTCGATCTTCTCGTTGGCGAACGCCCGCTCCTGCATGATCTTCGACGCCCGCAGGGTGTCCTTGCGGTGGATGACGTACACCTTCGACGCGAAGCGGGTGAGGAAGGTCGCCTCTTCCATGGCCGAGTCGCCACCGCCGACGACCGCGATCTCCTTCTCGCGGAAGAAGAAGCCGTCGCACGTCGCGCACCACGAGACGCCGTAGCCCGACAGACGCTCTTCGCCCTCGACCCCGAGCTTGCGGTAGGCCGAGCCGGTCGCGTAGATGATCGTCGACGCCTCGTGCACCGCACCGCTGCCCAGGATGACCTTTTTGACCGGTCCGTTGAGCTGAAGCTCGGTGACGTCGTCGTACAGCACCTCGGTGCCGAACTTCTCGGCCTGCGCCTGCAGCTTCGCCATCAGATCGGGGCCCTGGATGCCCTCGGGGAAGCCGGGGAAGTTCTCGACGTCGGTCGTGTTCATCAGCTCGCCGCCGACCTCGACGGTGCTGGCGACCAGCAGCGGCTTGAGGTTGGCGCGCGCCGCATAGATCGCGGCCGTGAATCCGGCCGGGCCGGAGCCGATGATGATGACCTGACGCATGTGCTCTCCTAAGGCTGCGGGTGACCGGCGGGCGCGGGATGATCCGCGTCGTCTGCTTCAACCCATGGTAACCGCGCCGCATTCCCCCGCGCCGGGAGAGCCGCTTCGCGGAAGACGCGTCCGGATGTCAGGCGCGGGGCGTGCTCGATGAGGCTCAGCGCTTGGGCAGGAAGCGGGTGACCAGTCCACGGGCTGCGCTGGTCTCGGGCGCACGCAGCACGAGCAGCGCGAGCGCATAGACGACGACGGCGACGAGGCCGATGACGCCCGTGCCGACCGCGCCGAGCAGCTTGTCGATGAAGGTCGATCCGGTCTGCCCGACCGTCCATCCCCGATCGGCGCCGAGCAGCAGGTACGTTCCCCATCCGGCCAGGCCCGCCGGCACGGCGGCGACGACGAAGCGGCCGATGGAGAGAAGCGTCTGCGGCAGCTGGAGCCCGCCCAGCCTGCGGCGCAGGATGAGCACGGCGATCACCGTCTGCACGAGACCGGCGATCGACTGCCCGAGCGCCACGGCGGCGGCGAGCTGACTGAGCGGGGCGACCGCGGCGGCGAAATACGAGAAGCCGATGATCAGCCCGACCTGCACGAGTGTGAACACGAACGGTGTGCGGGTGTCGCCGAACGCGTAGAACGCTCGCTGCACGATGAACAGCACCGACAGGGGCAGCAGGCCGACGAGATAGCAGACCAGCACCGGGGCCGCGGCGACGGCATCCGCAGGGCTCTGGGTGAAGATGCGCGTGGCCGGCACCGCTGCGACGGCGAGGGCGATGCCCGAGCCGACGATGAACAGCGACACGACCCGGATGCAGCGGGCGACGTCGGCGCGCACCTCGTCGCGACGGTTCTCGTGCGCATGCTCGGCGATCTGCGTGAAGTACGGGGTGCCGATCGAGATCGCGAAGATCGAGTACGGCAGCATGAACACCAGCCAGGCGGCCTGCATCATGAACACCGAGGGGTAATCGCCCGATGAGTCGGTCACCACGCGCGTCTGGATGAGCCCGGCGATCTGGCCGGCGATCACCATGAGGAAGGTCCAGCCGGCGAGCGTGCCGATCTGGCCGAGGCCGACGCCCTTCCACCGGAAGTCGGGGCGCAGGCTCAACCCGGTGCGCCGCCAGGCGAAGAGCAGCATGAGGGCCTGCACGACGATGCCGAGTGTGGCCGTACCGCCGAGCACGGCGATCATGGTCGGATCCCAGACGTCTACCCGGCTCTGATCCCCGTCGAACAGGGCGATGAAGACGAGGAACCCCGCGATGGAGATGATGTTGTTCGCCACGGGGGTCCACGTGTACGGACCGAAGACGCGCTTGGCGTTGAGCGTCTCGCCGATGAGCGCGTACAGGCCGTAGAAGAAGATCTGCGGCAGGCACCAGTACGCGAACGCGGTGCCGAGAGCCAGCTGCTCGGGGGTGAAGTTCGGTCCGTACAGCGCGATGAGCCAGGGGGCGGCCAGCATGGCCAGCGCGGTCGCGCCGAGGAAGACCACGGTGCCCAGCGTGAACAGCTTCGAGATGTACGCGCCGCCGCCGTCGGCGTGACTGGCCGACTTCACGATCTGCGGGATGATCACTGCCGTGAGGATGCCCGTCTGGATGATCGTGAAGACGTTGTTGGGCAGCTGGTTCGCGACGCCGAAGGCGTCACCGGCCTGTCCGATCGTGCCGATGGCTGCGACCAGCACGATCGTGCGGATGAGACCGGTGATGCGCGAGATGAGCGTCCCCGCCCCGAGGATGGCGCTGGCGCGGCCGAGACTTGTCACTGCTCTCCTTCTGCAGACCCGTTCGTGCCCTGAGCCTGGTGCAGGGCATCCGCTCTGCGTCGACGCACCATCCGCACGCTGCCGACGATCAGCAGCACGACGATCACCGCTCCGAGGATTCCGAGGCCGATGCCCTCCCAGTCGGCCCGCAGGGTGACATCGGCGACCTCGGGCTGCCCGATGGGCACGCCCGTGGGGCTCTCGAGCCGGAAGCGCACGTCGACCTGACCGCTCGCGACGCGGGCCTCGATCGGGACGTCCACTCGGGTCGAGCTCGAGGCGAGGGCGGTCACCTCGGTCGCGGGCTGGATGTCGAGACGGTTGTCAGACGGCGTGCTGTACAGGGTGACGGTGACCGGCCAGGGCAGGTCGTTGCGCACCCACACCGGAAGCGGTGCGGCCGAGGTGAACAGCTGTACGGGCTTGGGCTTGACCACATTCACCGAACTGAGAGTGGTGGTGGCACGCTCGGCATGTTCGGCGACACGCTCGGTGAACACGTCATCGTCCAGGCCGACTCCGATCACGCGCAGCATGCGGATGCGATCCGGGACGAGCAGCACGGCCGGCTCCTCGAGGATCGTCGCGAAAGCGGTGAGCCGGTCGGCCGCGGCGAGCATGCTGTTCAGCTCGCCGACGCGCGCACCGGCAGTGGTCGTCTCGGCGAGTGAGACGGATGCCGGTTCTGCGGCGCGCAGCGTGCTGAGGCTCGCGCCCGGATCGGCGAAGGCCAGCAGGGCCGCTCGCAGCGCGTCGGGGGAGCGGGTCTCGGATCGCTCCAGCGCGACCGCCGTGAGCGGGCTGCGCTGTTCGGCGAAGAAGAGCTGCCCGGCGACTGCGGCCATCCCGGCGTCTGCGGCTGCGGCATCAGCGCGCTCCACCGCCGCAGAAAGGCGCGCCGAGGCTGCGGCGTCGGTGATGAGCAGGTCGTGCGCGTCGACCCTGCTGTGCACGGCCGCGCCCTCCTGCACAGAGGTGGAGGGCAGGATCGTCGTGGTCTTGTCACCGAGGTATGCGCCGAAGGCCGCGAGATCCTGCTCGGTCACCGACGGGCGGGGCCAGAGGATGCTGCCCTGCGCGCCCCGCACGGCCGTCAGCTCGCTGCTCTCGGGCAGCTCAGGTTCGGCGGTGGGAAGGGGAGTCGGTGTGGGCTCCGAGGTCGGCTCGAGCTTCGGGTCCACGGCGGGGAAGTCGGCAGGGTCGAGCAGCGGGGTCAGATCAGGCGTACCGAGCAGTTCGGAACGCCCGCTCTGCGCCTGCACCGTGGCATCCGCGTCGCCGAACTGCAGCGTGAACATGTCATTAGGCAGTGCCTCGAACCGCTCCAGCCATCGTGTGGCGCCGGCGGGCGCGCGATCGCCGAGCACACGGATCGACGCGGGGATCGCGGGGTCGATCGCCAGGATCGCTCCGGTGCCGGAGACGGCATCGATCAGCTCGGCGAGGTCGCCCCCGTCGGAGGTGAGGGCGGTGAGCTCGTCAGCGGTGAGCAGGGCGCCGTTCTCGGGCGTCGCCGTGACCGGAACGATCACAGCCGTGCGCGCGTCGGTCGGGGCGGGAACGACCAGCACCGACGCTGCCGTGATGCTCAACGGCACGGTCTTGCCGTCGGCATCGGTCGTGGTCGCCCCGGTGAGACGGGCCTTGAGCGGATAGACGCCGGGTGCCAGCTCGCCGAGCGCAGCGGGCTCGACGCTCAGTTCGATCGTCTCGTCGGACCCGTCGCCGACGGCTGGAGAGCTCTCGGCGGCCACGGTGCGGAAGGCGCCGCCTGCGGTGTCGTCATCAAGCCAGGCGTCGAGTGCGGTGCCGTCGGCGAGGGGTGTGGTGTTCAGCTCGACGCTGACGCTGCCGGAGGTGATGGTGCCGTCGGTGGGATTCTCGATCGTGACGCTGCTCAGCAGCGGCGCGCCGGGCGTGACCTCGCCGGCATCGCCGGCCGAGAGGAACATCTCGACGACCGCGTCGGTCTGCTGCTCGGCATCCGCATCATCGGCGGCCGTCGCCGGAGCGATGCCGAGACCGAGAGAGCCGACGACGAGCGCCGCGGCGAGGCGGCCCAGCAGCCGACGCGCGCGCGGACGTCGGCCTTCGCGATGCAGTGTCGAGATCATGAGTGCGGGTCGTCGGATGCCAGCACCGACGACGCCCCCGATTCTAGGGCGCAGAGCGCGGTGAACCCTGAAGGCGCGTAGAGTGACCGCCGTGCCAGATCGCGCTCAGCCTCGCCCGGACGCCCCTCTGACGCGGGCGCTCGCCGCCGATCTCGACTCCGCCGACTTCCGCTCCGACCCGCTGCGGTCGCTGTGGGGCGAGGAGGCCGACGACGCGCTGGGGCGCGGGCTGCGCGAGCCGATCCTGCGGGCCCTGCACGGGCGTGACGACGTGCTCTCGACGCTCGGCCGGCTGTGGGTGCTCGGGATGGCGCAGCCGCAGGCCGCCGTCGAGCGGGCGCTGCCGGGAGTCGGCGTCGTCGGAGTCGTCGCCCTGGGCCTCGCGCGCCTGCAGGGCGAGAGCGTGCATCCGCAGGCGCTGATCCGCCCGCAGTCCTTCGTGGATGCCGACGGTGTCGGGGAATGGTGGATCGCCAGCGACCTCGACGAGATCGCGCTCGGCACGGCGCTGCCCCCCGATCATGTGCTCGGCGTCGGCGGTGCATCTCGCACGCTGGCCGAGCTGGTCATCCCGGTGCCGGTGCACCGGGCACTCGACCTCGGCACCGGATGCGGCATCCAGGCGCTGCTCGTGTCACGGCATGCCGGCGCGGTCGTGGCGACCGACATCTCGACACGCGCGCTCGCCTATGCCGAGCTGAATGCGCAGCTGAACGGCGTGCACAACATCGAGTTCCGACTCGGCAGTCTCTTCGAACCCGTCGCGGGGGAGACGTTCGATCTGATCGTGTCGAATCCGCCGTTCGTGATCACGCCGCGCGCCACGGGCGTGCCCGAGTACGAGTACCGCGACGGCGGCCTTGTGGGCGACGCGCTCGTCGAGGACTTCCTGCGCGGCGCCCCCGCGCATCTCGCTCCCGGCGGCATCGCTCAGTTGCTCGGCAACTGGGAGTCGCGCGCCGGAGTCCGCGGGCTCGATCGCGTTCGCTCGTGGGTGAACGCCGATCTGGATGCCTGGGTGATCCAGCGCGAAGAGCTCACGCCGCTCGGATACGCGGAACTCTGGATCCGCGACGGAGGCACGCTGCCGCGGGACGCCCAGTTCACCCGTCTGCTCACCGCGTGGCTCGACGATTTCGCCCAGCGCGGGGTGACGGCGGTCGGCTTCGGGTACATCCTGCTGCGCCGATCCGCCTCGGGCGCCGGGGTGCTGCGTCGCTTCGAGACCGTCTCGCAGCCGGTGTCGAACCTCGGTCGCGCCCTCGGGGCGGGTCTCGCCGCACACGACGCGCTGGCTGATGGCATCCCGGATCGCCTCGTCGTCGCGCCCGACGTCACCGAGGCGCGGCACCACATGCCCGGGGAGGACGACCCGAGCGTCATCGAACTGCGCCAGGGCGGCGGGTTCGGGCGCACGATCGGCGTCGACAGTGCGCTCGCGGGGTTCGTCGGCGCGTGCGACGGCGAGCTGACCGTCGCTCAGATCGTGGGCGCGCTCGCCGACCTGTTCGACGTGCCGCTCGCCGACCTGTGGGCCGATATCGAACCGCGCATCCGTCGTCTGGTGCTCGACGGGCTGCTGCTGCCGGCTGCGGAATAGCCGTCGACTTTTATGCGTTTGCATACGACATGAAGGCATTCGGCTTCCTCTCCTTCGGGCACTACGCAGACGTGCCCGGATCCCTCACCCGCACCGCGGGCGACATGCTGCGCCAGACCATCGAGATCGCGGAAGGCGCCGACGAGATCGGTGTCAACGGCGCGTACGTGCGCGTGCACCACTGGGCGCGCCAGGCCGCATCGCCCATGCCGCTGCTGTCGGCCATGGCCGCCCGGACGAAGCGCATCGAGGTGGGCACGGGCGTGATCGACATGCGCTATGAGAACCCGTTCCAGTTCGCCGAGGAGGCGGCTGCGCTCGACCTCATCGCCGACGGTCGCATCGCACTCGGAGTGAGCCGCGGGTCACCCGAGACGGCGCTGCGCGGCTACGAGACCTTCGGCTTCCATGATGAGGAGGACACCGAGCGCGGCAGCGTGATGGCACGCGAGAAGTTCGACCTCTTCCTCCGCGCGATCGACGGGGAGCGCGTCGCTCCCGGTGATCCGCGCATGGTCGGGGAGGGTCACTACCTGGCCATCGAGCCGCAGTCGCCCACCCTGCGCGACCACATCTGGTGGGGTGCCGGCTCGCGGGCGACGGCCGAGACGACCGGGCGCATGGGCTTGAACATGATGAGCTCGACCCTGCTCACCGAGGCGACCGGTCAGCCGTTCCATGAGCTGCAGCGCGAGCAGATCGATCTCTTCCGCACCGCGTACCGGGAAGCGGGTCATACCGGCGCACCCCGGGTGTCGGTGAGCCGCAGCGTGTTCCCGCTGGTCAGCGACCGTGACCGGGCGTACTTCGGCCTGCGCTCGCGCGAGAACAGCGACCAGGTCGGCATCATCGACGGGTATCGCTCGACGTTCGGCAAGACGTACGCTGCCGAACCCGACGAGCTGATCGAGCAGCTGAAGGCCGACGAGGCCGTGATGGCGGCCGACACCCTCATGCTGACGATCCCGAACCAGCTCGGCCCCGAGTACAACCTGCACGTGCTGCAGGCTTTCGCCGAGCACGTCGCCCCGGCGCTGGGCTGGAAGCCAAACACAGAGGGCCCGGTGCAGGGCGACCCCATCGCCTGACCGGAGCGGTCACGAAGTTCACCGAGGGTTCACGAAACGGTCGAAGACGGGCGCGTTCGGACACCTGGGCGTCATGTGGGGTGACTACGAAGAGAAGCGGCACTCGCCGTTCCCCCTTCGTGAAGAGGTTCCCCTTCCATGCCCAATCCCTCACTTCGCCGTTCCGGAGCCGGAGCGCTCGCCGCGGTGATCGTAGCCACAGCGCTGGTGTCTGGCGGTGTACCGCAGGTCGCCTCGGCCGCCGATGTCGACGACTCGACCTCGACGATCCCGTCGACGCCTGCTCAGAGCACCTCCTCGCCTTCGCCGACGCCCGACGTCCCGCAGCAGACTCCTGAGCCCGAAGATCCTCCCACGCCGGAGGACACGACCAGGCCAGCTCCGGATGCCACGGCTTCGGCTTCCCCGGAACCGGTCCCCACCGATCCCACCCCGGCCGACACCGCCCCCGCAGACCGCGTTCCGAGCCCTGATGACGCGGCGTCCGAGGCATCCGATCTCACTCCCATCACCGGCGAGAGCGGAAACGCCGCCGAGCACTGGCCGCTGGCGATCACCGAGATCAACGGCGACAACGCCGGAGCCGACACGTACGAGTTCGTCGAGGTCACGAACACCACCGCCGAGCCGATCGATCTCACTGCCGACGGCCTGCAGATCCGCTATCACACCAGCCAGTGGAACACCGGCACCGTGCAGCCGCTCATCCACCTCGACGGAGAAGGCGACAGTCCCGCCGTCATCCCCGCCGGCGGCACCGCCGTGCTCTGGATGAACTACGCCGACGGTGATGCCCGCCGCAGCCTCACGAAAGAGCAGTTCCGCGCCTTCTACGGCGTGCCCGAGACGGTTCAGGTGCTGCGCTTCGGTCCGCAGGGCGGGTTCGCGAACAGCGGTTCGCGCGGCTTCAGCCTCACGGATGCCGAGGGTGCGACCCTCGCACGAGCCTGGGTGCCGTCGGACGACGGCGTCGGCTCGACGCCGTGGAACGCTCAGTTCGCCGTGCCGAATCAGATCGGATCGGCCGACGCCCGCCTGCTCGGCTTCGACCCGACCGGAGCGACCGCCGCACCCACGCCTGGCACGATCACGGTCGAGCAGGTGACCAGCGAGCTGATCCCGGCACCCAAGCCGACCGACCCCGACGCCAAGGGTCCCATCCTGCAGATCACCGAGGTTGCCCCCGACACGGCGAACGTCGCGGGCTCCGACGCCTTCGAGTTCATCGAGGTGTACAACGCCTCGGACGCGCCGGTCGGCTTCGGTGACTACGCGCTGCACTACCTCACGACCGACAACGCCCTCAGCGGCCCGACGACGAATGCGTCGACACTGTGGCCCGCGGGCCCGGGAGAGCCGGCCATCGAGCCGGGCGAGACGCTCGTGCTGTGGATCCAGAACCCGGCCGTGCTGCGCGCGGGATACACGGTCGCCGACTTCAACGCCGCCTTCGGCACCGAGCTCGTGCTCGGCGAGAGCATCCTCACCATCGCGTCGGGCGGCATGGCCAACGGCGGCTCGCGCGGCCTGCAGCTGATGACGAAGAGCGGTCACGACATCTCGCGCGCCTACTACTTCGACGACGGCCAGACGACCGCATCCACGGCGATCCAGTACGGCTGGAACCCTGCTGATGCCAGCGGCGCACTGTGGGTGCCCGCCGACCCCGCCGGCACCAGCCAGAGCATGCTCGGTCTCGCGACCCCGACCCCGGGGGCCGTCAGCGCGGACCAGGTGGCCGACGCCTACGTGCCGCACCCGGAGGGGGGCACCGCTCCGAAGATCGTCGACCTGACGGGCGGCTCCGAGCTGCCGCAGGGTGACGATGTGGCGCTCGGGTTCGACGTCACCGACGACGTGCTCGTGCGCCGCGTCACCCTGACGCTGACCGACGACCTGGGCGCGACGGAGACGCGCGAGCTCGCGTTCACCTCTGCCGGGCGATACGAGTACAGCATCCCCTCGGTCGACGTCTTCGGCAAACGCTGGCTGGAGTACTCGGTCACGGCAGGCGACGGCCTCCAGACCACCACCCTCGGACCGGTGCGCCTCACTCTCGACAGCAGTCCAGACGACCCGGTACGGCTGAACGTCGCCGACGGCCAGTTCGTCGGCGGGCAGACGCCGCTCGTCGCGACGACCGACGGCGACCCGGCATCCCTCTCTCTGTCTGTCGACGGTGAGCCGGTGGGCGAGACCATCGCTTCTCTCGAGCGTGCGCCCCGTTTCGCCATCGAGGCGACCAGCACCGACGCGTTCTTCCGCAACGGGCTGAAGCTCGGCGACACGGTGCTGACAGTGTTCGACGAGGGCTATTACGACCGCGTCGTCACGGTCGACGCAGAGGTCCCCGTTCAGGAGGTCGTCCGCGGCGAACAGCTGACGCTCGGGGTCTACGCCGGGACGAAGGCGTGGCCGCAGCCCGATCCGAACGAGAACAACGACGATTTCACGGCGATGAACCCGCGCCTCGTTCTGCCCGATGGGCGGGTGCTGCGCCCGACCTCCTGCTCCGGTGCCGGAGAGGGCAAAGAGCCCACCGCACGCAGCTGTCCCACGACCTCGACCGAGCGGATCAATTTCAGCGACGCTGATCTGGTGTACTTCCTCGCGACGTTCACCATCCCCGACGATGCGTTCGACTCGGTGTCGACGCTGTGGGACACGACTGCCGTAGCCGACGGCCCGCACGTTGTCACCGCATCCGAGCACGCTGGGACGACTCGCGCCGGGGCTGCGGACGCACTCACGGCCACCCGCACGGTGGTCGTCGACAACACTGCTCCCCGGATCGACAGCACGCTCACCGATGGCCGGCAGTACCGCGGCGAGTTCACCATCGACGCGACGGTCACTGACGCCGGCTCCGGCTTCGAATCGGTCACGGCCACCCTCGACGAGAAGGAGATCGCGCTTCCGCTGACGACGTCATCGCTGACGCTGTCGCCCGGTGACCACACTCTGGTCGTCACTGCGAAGGACGCCGTCGGCAACGTCTCGACGAGCACGATCGCGTTCTCGACGGCCGACGAGAAGCCGCGCACACAGCTGATCAGCCCCGATGACGGCGCCGAGCTGACCGGCGACCGGGTCGACCTGGTCGCTCGACCCGGTTCGCAGATCGACGATCGTCTCGAACTGTGCTTCGCGGAGGGGTACTCGTACACCTCGCTCGATGCCGAGGTGCAGGTCGCCGCCGGAACCACGTCGAGCTCCCGCACGACCGACCGCGGCGATGCGAAGCCGCTCAGCGAGGACGAGCTGGCACGCATCGCGCGACTGGACGGAATCGAGGTCGCCGCGACCTCCGACACGGCCATGCCGTACCAGCTGTTCACCGTGCAGGTTCCGGCACGCGTCGGCACCGGCGCGCAGATGCGCGTCGGCTGGGAGGGGTCTGCCAACGCGGATGCCAAGGTGCTGCTGTACGTGCAGAAGACGAACGGCTCGTGGGAGGAGGTCGATCGCCACGTCACCACAGGAGGCGGGCCCACCAGCTTCGCGCTCGAGGCCGAGGTGCCCGTCGACGGGCACGCGAAGCGAGGGGAGCTGACCGTGCTCGTGCAGCACTCCGAAGGTTGGGCCGGGGCCGACTCGAGTTCGCGCGACTCGCAGGTCACACCGTTCAACGCCGGCGCCACACCTCGTGACCAGTACGACTTCACGCTCGGCTGGTTGTCGGACACGCAGTACTACAACCGAAACGAGGGAGCCCTCGCCGGTGCCGGCGGATCGGACGTCTGGTATCAGCACCAGGTGAAGATGAACGACTTCCTGGTGGCGCAGCGCGATGCGCTGAACCTGCAGTACGTGACGCACACCGGCGACATCGTCGACAACTACGACCAGCCGCACCAGTGGAAGAACGCAGACGCGGCGTACCGCAAGCTGGATGATGCGGGAATCCCGTACGGCGTGCTCGCGGGCAACCACGACGTCGGGCACTGGGACGGCGACTACACCGCGTACAGCGCCAGCTTCGGCGAGGCGCGCTTCGCCGAGAATCCCTGGTACGGCGGGTCGTACAAGGACAACCGCGGTCACTACGACCTGGTGACCGCTGGCGGGATCGACATGCTCATGATGTACATGGGCTGGCCGGACCCCAACGACGAGGCGTCAAATTCCGAGGACATCGCGTGGATGAACTCGGTGATCCGGCAGTACCCCGAGCGCAAGGTCATGATCAACCTGCACGAGTACATGCTCACCACCGGCGGGCTCGGGCCGTTCCCACAGCGGATCTACGACGAGGTCGTGGCGCCGAACGCGAACGTGATCTCTGTGGGTTCCGGCCACTACCACGACGCCTACACGCGCCTGGACGAGTTCGACGACGACGGTGACGGCACTGCTGATCGCACGGTGTACTCGATGCTGTTCGACTACCAGGGTCTGCCGGAGGGCGGTCAGGGGTATCTGCGCCTGCTGCACTTCGACAACGAGCAGGAGCGGATCATCGTGCGCACCTACTCGCCGTCGCTCGACGACTTCGATTCGGACGACGCGTCGCTGAACAGTCCGGCCGGCATGCAGGAGTTCGAGATCCCATACGCAGCCGGCGGTATCGCCCCGGTGACGAAGGTGCTCTCGACGGATTCGTTCCGCGCTGACATCCTCACCACGAACGAGATCGACTGCGTGCAGGACGTCGTGAGCGGAGAGCAGACCGCAGTCGCGTGGACGGAACTGGATGCCGGTGAGCACGGCTGGTACGTGCGCACCACCGGTCCGTTCGGCGGTGTCGAGAGCACCGAGGTTCGCTCGTTCACGATCGATGGCAAGGGCACCACCGGGCCCGGCGAGGGCGGCCCGGGCGAGGGTGGTGCCGGCGACGGCGACCCCGGCGACGGCGGCACGGGTGGCGGCACGGGTCCGGCAGCCAGCGGATCCGACGCGGGAGAGCAGGAACCGAGCGTCGTGCGACCCGGTCACCCGCTGGCGACCACCGGCTCGTCGGCATCGTGGACGCTCGGCCTCGGGATCGTCGCGTTGCTCGCGCTCCTGGCCGGGGGCATCCTGCTGTGCGGCGGTCGACGCCGGACATGACATCGATCGCACGAGAACCCCACGGGCACCGCCTGTGGGGTTCTCCGCGTCGGCCCGCTTCGCCCCGGTACCCTTGAATCCATGCTCAATATGGCCGAGGGCCTGTCCCGACTCGGCGCGCTCGCCGCGAACCCCGTCGTCGCCACCCTCGCGACCGCCTTCGCTGAGGCGGGCTTCGACCTCGCCGTCGTCGGTGGTCCGGTGCGCGACGCGCTGCTCGGCCGCGAGACACACGACCTCGATTTCACGACGAACGCCCGCCCCGACGACATCCTCGCGATCGTCAAGCCGATCTCCAGCACCCAATGGGACATCGGCCGCGCCTTCGGCACCATCGGCGCACGCGTGCAGGGCGAACAGGTCGAGATCACCACCTACCGCGCCGACAGCTACGACGGCGTCACCCGCAAGCCCGTCGTCGAATTCGGCGACACCATCGACGGAGACCTGCTGCGGCGCGACTTCACCGTCAATGCCATGGCGCTGCAGGTTCCCGCCGTCAAGCTGATCGATCCGACCAGCGGGGTCGAAGACCTCGTCTCGGGCATCCTGCGTACTCCCATCGACCCCGAGATCAGCTTCGGCGACGATCCGCTGCGGATGCTGCGGGCGGCGCGATTCAGCGCCCAGCTCGATTTCGCGATCGAAGATGCCACTTTCGCCGCCATCGAGAAGCTGCGCCAGACGCTGACGATCGTCAGCCCCGAGCGCGTGCAGGGTGAGCTCGTGCGGCTGATGCAGACCGATGACCCGATCCGGGGCATCCGGGTGCTGGTCGAGAGCGGACTGATCGACGAGTTCCTGCCCGAGGTGAGCGCGCTGCGACTCGAGGTCGATGAGCACCACCACCACAAGGACGTCTACGAGCACTCGCTCACCGTGGTGCGCCAGGCCATCGACCTCGAGAAGGCCCGAAACCCCGGTGCGGCTGCCGATGTGCCGCTGCGGCTGGCCGCGCTGCTGCACGACATCGGCAAGCCGCGCACACGCAGACTCGAGAACGGGGGAGGGGTCACCTTCCATCACCACGACGTGGTCGGCGCGCGCATGGCGCGCAAGCGCCTGCAGGCGCTGCGCTTCGACGGCGACACGATCGACGCGGTCGCGAAGCTCATCGAACTGCACCTGAGATTCTTCGGCTACGCCGAGGGCGCCTGGACCGACAGCGCCGTGAGGCGGTACGTGCGCGACGCCGGCGACGTCGTCGAGCGACTGCACATCCTCGTGCGTGCCGATGTCACCACGCGCAACAGGCGCAAGGCCGCTCGCCTCGCCTCGGCATACGACGACATCGAGCGGCGCATCGTCGAGCTGCGCGAGCAGGAGGAGCTCGACAGCATCCGCCCCGAGCTCGACGGCAATCAGATCCAGCAGATCCTCGGCATCAAGCCCGGTCGCGAGGTCGGCGAGGCGTACCGCTTCCTGCTCGAGGTGCGGCTGGATGAGGGTGTGATCGGCCCGGATGCCGCCGAGCAGCGTCTGCGCGAGTGGTGGGCCGCGCGCGGCTGAGCTGCGCGGCTTTGCCACGTTTTCGCAATCTCCGTCGCGAGACTTGGCTTGCAGCACGAGACAGGGCTTACACAGGCAGGTCTCGTGCTGGAACGGAAGTCTCGGCGCCGCCCGCGCGCGCGCGGCGCGGCGCGGGCGGGGGTCAGCGGGCGAGCTCGGCCGCGACGGCCCCACGCAGCCACTGCATATAGGTGCCGGCGTCCCATCCCGACTGTGCGACAAGCTGCTGATAGCTCTCGGGCGAGAGCAGGAACGACAGCGTCGCAGCGGTCGCCTGGGGGTCGGCCTTCGGGGCGGCCAGACCGCGGGCGATGAGTTCGTCGATCAGGCGTCGGTAGTCGTCGGCGCGACGATGCAGGATCTGCGTGAGCACCTCGTCCACCCGCTCATCCGACAGGGCTGCGCCCAGCAGCACCGTCCACAGCCGATGCCCGCGTGCGTTCGCGTCGGTGATCTGAGCCAGCACGGCGTCGAGGAACACATCGTCGGGCAGCTCCAGCACGCCGGCGGCGACATCCGTGTCCGTGAGCGACTCGGCGCCCTCGTATCCCGAGAACGTCACCTCGAACGCCGCGATCAGCAGTTCGGCCTTCGAGGCGGCCGTCTTGACGGTCTCACCGGAGACGCCGGCCGCGCGCGCGATCGCGGCGATGGTGGTCGCCTGGTACCCCTGTCGGGCGAACAGCTCCCCGGCCGCGGCGATGATCCGGGCGCGCGTCTCACGTGCCTGGCGGGCCCGGAGTTCGGAGCGGTAGACGCGAGCGGTCGATTCCGTCATTGACTTTCCTTGCAAGCAGATGAATACTGTCTCGGTATATCGATCTTAGAGAAGGAGTGCCATGTCCAGCCACCTCATCGCCTGCACACCGGCGCACGGGCATGTCATGCCGCTGCTGCAGATCGCTCGCCATCTCATCGAGCGCGGTGACGATGTGACGTTCCTCACCAGTTCCCGCTACGGCGAACGAGTCGCGAGCACGGGAGCCCGGTTCGTCGCTCTTCCTGCTGCGGCCGACATCGACCTCGACGACGCCGACGCCGCGTTCCCGGAGCGCGTGGGGCTGACCGGAGCGGCAGCTCTGCGCTTCGACATGAGCAATCTGTTCGTGAGGCCGGGAGTCGCTCAGCTCGCCGCTGTGCGCGCCGTGCTGGCAGAGCAGCGCATCGACACCGTGCTCGCCGAACCGCTCTTCCTCGGCGCCGCTCTGCTGCAGCAGCTGCCGCGGCACGACCGGCCGCCGGTGATCGCGCTCGGAATCTTCCCGCTCGGGGTCCGCAGTCGCGATACGGCGCCGTTCGGCCTCGGCGTCACGCCGATGGCCGGTCCCCTTGGGCGACTGCGCAACGCCGCGCTGCGGACCATCGCGGAGCGGCTGATCTTCCGCCGCGTGCAGCGGGAGGCCGATCGGCTCGCCGCTCGCGAGACGGGTCGTGGCCTCGGAGGGTTCGTCCTCGACTGGGCCGGTCGAGCCGACGCCTACATCCAGTTCACCGTTCCCGAGTTCGAATACCCCCGATCGGATCTGCCCCCGACGGTGCACTACGCCGGAGCGATTCCCGCCGTGATCTCCACTCCCGCTCTGCCGGAATGGTGGAGCGATCTCGACGCCGGCACACCCGTCGTGCACGTGACCCAGGGAACCATCGCGAACCGCGACTTCTCGCAGCTCGTGTTGCCGACCCTCGAGGCGCTGCGCGACAGCGATGTGCTCGTCGTCGCATCCACCGGGGGGCGTGCCCTCGGAGACCTGGCATCCGATCTGCCGGCGAACGCCCGAGTAGCCGAGTACCTTCCGTACGATCAGCTGCTGCCCAAGGTCGACGCCATGGTGACCAACGGCGGCTATGGCGGTGTTCAGCAGGCGCTGCGGCACGGCATCCCACTGGTCGTAGCAGGACGAACCGAGGACAAGGTCGAGGTCTGCGCGAGGGTCGGCTGGTCGGGAGCGGGGATCGACCTGCGCACGCAGACGGCCGATGCGCCGAAGATCCGGGACGCCGTGCACCGCGTGCTGAACGAGCCCGCGTTCCGGGCGACCGCCGCGCAGATCGGTCACGCCCTGCGCGCCGCCGATCCCTGGCGGACGCTCGACGAGGTCATCGACGCGAGCATGATCCGGCGCACCGCCCTCACCTGATCCGGGTGCGGTGAAACGCGTGACCGAACAGGTCGCGCACACATACACTGGGCACACCCATCAGCGCCGATCGGAGCCAGCGTGCCGTCCCCCTGGTCGTCATCGCGTGACGCCTCCCCGGAGGTCTCGCGCCTTCTCATCGAGCGCGCACACGAAGAGCTCGTCGCCGGGAACCTCGAGGATCGCCGCCTGCAGCAGGTGCGCCCGCTCGTGCGGGCGTCCTGGGAGCGGGCGTGGCAGAGACGCGTCGGCGCCGAGGGACTGCCGCCGCTCGACTTCAGTCAGGACGCTCTCGAGGCGTACCGCACCGGGCATCCGCTCGCCGGGGTGATGGACCTCATCCGCTCGCTGCTGCTGCCCGGCAGTGCCGAGGACTCGGGAGTCGTCGTCGCGGTCGGCGACCACGCCGGCCGGCTGCTGTGGGTCGAGGGCGACCTTCGACAGCGCGTGCTCTCGGGCGAGATGGGATTCGTCGCGGGCGCGAACTGGTCCGAGCAGACCGTCGGCACCTCCGCCCCCGGCACGGCGCTTGCCCTCGGCGAGTCGGTGCAGATCCACCACGCCGAGCACTACAACCGACTCGTGCAGCCGTGGTCGTGCACGGCGGCCCCCGTGTTCGACCCCGAGACCCGCCGCATCCTCGGGGTGATCGACGTGACCGGCGGGGCCGAGGCCGTCACACCGCAGGCCCGGATGCTGGTGGATGCCACGGCGCGAGCCGTCGAATCCGAACTGCTCGTCGCGCGTCTGCGGGCCCGCAGCGAGGCACCCCGCGGGTCGGAGCGCTCGCCGCGCCGCTCGCCGCGTGACACCAGGCATGCCCGCCTGCAGGTGCTGGCACGCGACCGTGCCCGCCTCGAGGTCGACTCCGCCGAGGGCGAGACGACGATCGAGCTCAGCGCCAGGCACGCCGAGATCCTGCTCATGCTCGCCGTGCACCGGCAGGGCCTGTCGGCCGAGCGGCTCAGCGAGCTCGTCTACGGCGAGGGCGCGTCCCCCGACACCCTGCGGCCCGAGATGGTGCGTCTGCGCAGGGTGCTCGAGCGGGTCTCGCCAGACCTCGCGCCGCAGTCACGGCCGTATCGGCTGACCGCACCGCTCGAGACCGACGCGCAGAACGTGCTCTCGCTGCTCGACCGCGGTGCGCACCGCGTCGCGCTCAGCGCCTATCCGGGTGCGGTGCTGCCCGAGTCGGCATCACCCGGCGTCGAGGAGTTCCGCGAGACGGTACGCGCGGCCCTGCACGAGGTGATGGTCAGCGAGGCCAGTCTCGACGTGCTGCTCGCTTACGCCGAGATCCCCGAGGGGCAGAATGACGCCGAGGCGCTGCGTCTCGCCCTCGAGATGCTTCCCGCCCGCTCGCCGAGACGCTCGGGTCTCGTCGCGCGGATCGAGCGTCTCGACGTCGAGTGACCGCAACCGACTGCAACGTTGCGCACGGGGGCGCAACCTGACGCCCCCTACCTTCGAACCCAACAGCCGCGCAGCATCGAGGCCGCGGCCCGTCGAAGGAGTCAACGATGACCATCGTCGAAGAAGACGTGTCCACCGCGTACGCCGCCCCCGGCCAGCCCGGCGCCGTCGCGAACTACCGCGCCCGGTACGGCCACTACATCGGCGGCGAGTTCGTCGAACCCGCCAAGGGCCAGTACTTCGAGAACATCAGCCCGGTCAACGGCAAGCCGTTCACCGAGGTCGCCCGTGGCACCGCCGAAGACATCGACCGCGCTGTTGACGTCGCCTGGAAGGCGTTCGAATCGTGGAAGCGCACCTCACCCACTGAGCGGTCGGTCATCCTCAACCGGATCGCCGATCGCATCGAGGAGAACCTCGAGGCGATCGCCGTCGCCGAGACGTGGGAGAACGGCAAGCCTGTGCGCGAGACGCTCGCCGCCGACATCCCGCTCGCCGTCGACCACTTCCGCTACTTCGCCGGCGTGCTGCGCGGACAGGAAGGCGGCATCAGCCAGCTCGACGAGAACACCGTCGCCTACCACTTCCAGGAGCCACTGGGCGTAGTCGGGCAGATCATCCCGTGGAACTTCCCGATCCTCATGGCGACCTGGAAACTGGCTCCTGCGCTCGCCGCGGGCAACTGCATCGTGATCAAGCCGGCCGAGCAGACCCCGGCATCCATCCTCTTCCTCTTCGAGATCATCGGCGACCTGCTGCCGGCCGGTGTCGTGAACATCGTCAACGGCTTCGGCATCGAAGCCGGCGCTCCCCTCGCGCAGCACAAGCGCATCCGCAAGGTCGCATTCACCGGCGAAACCACCACGGGCCGGCTGATCATGCAGTACGCCTCGCAGAACCTCATCCCGGTCACACTCGAGCTCGGAGGCAAGTCACCCAACGTCTTCTTCGAAGACGTCGCCCGCGCCGACGACCCGTTCTACGACAAGGCGCTCGAGGGCTTCACGATGTTCGCGCTCAACCAGGGCGAGATCTGCACCTGTCCGTCGCGCGCGCTCATCCAGCGCTCGATCTACGACGGCTTCCTCGCCGACGGACTGGAACGTGTCGGCAAGGTCGTCCAGGGCAATCCGCTCGACCCCGCCACGATGATCGGCGCGCAGGCGTCGAACGACCAGCTCGAGAAGATCCTCAGCTACATCGACATCGGCAAGCAGGAGGGCGCGAAGCTGCTCACCGGAGGCGGGAGGGCAGACCTCGGCGGCGACCTCAGCGAAGGCTTCTACGTCGAGCCGACAGTGTTCGAGGGCAGCAACAGCATGCGCATCTTCCAGGAGGAGATCTTCGGCCCCGTGCTGTCGGTGACAAGTTTCAGCGACTTCGACGACGCCATCTCGATCGCCAACGACACGCTCTACGGTCTCGGCGCCGGCGTGTGGAGCCGCAGCGGCGACACCGCGTACCGAGCAGGCCGTGCCATTCAGGCCGGTCGCGTATGGACGAACACGTACCACCAGTACCCGGCCCACGCCGCGTTCGGCGGGTACAAGCAGTCGGGAGTCGGCCGCGAGAACCACAAGATGATGCTCGATCACTACCAGCAGACGAAGAACCTGCTGGTGTCGTACGCCGAAGGCCCGATGGGCTTCTTCTGATCGGCCTCCCCAGTGCCGGGCGGGCGTCGCGTGACGTCCGCCCGGCAGCCGTTCCCGAGCGAAGGAGTCGCAGATGGTCAGCATCGGAAGGTACGAGCGGGTGGACGTGTCGGATGCCGCGGCCGAGCTGCTGCGCGAGCTGACGGCGCAGCACGGGCCCTTGATGTTCCATCAGTCGGGCGGATGCTGTGATGGCTCGTCGCCCATGTGCTACCCGATCGGCATGTTCATCACCGGACCGAGCGACGTGCGCCTCGGTGAGCTCGACATCGCGGGCCTCGAACCGATCGAGGTGTTCATGTCGGAGGCGCAGTTCGAGTACTGGAAGTACACGCACCTCACGATCGACGTCGTGCCCGGCCGCGGGGCGGGCTTCAGCGTCGAGGGTCCGACGGGCATGCGCTTCCTCATCCGGTCCCGGATGCTGAACGATGCCGAGCTGGAGTACTTCGGCCTCGCTCCGGCCTAGGCATCCGGATCAGAGCATCCGACCATCTCGGCGTACCGCGTGCCGACGCGTCACACCGCCGTCAGGGCACGACGACCGCGCGTCCCTGCACCCTCCCGTCGTGCAGCCGCGTGTATGCCTGAACCGCCTGGTCCATCGAATAGCGCTCGACGTGCACACCCACCGATCCGCCGCGGGCCAGTGCCAGCACCTCCATGAGTTCGCTGCGGGTGCCCCAGTACGGGGCACGAACCGATGCGCCGAACGGGGTGGAGAAGAAGCCGGTCGGCAGCAGGCCGCCGCCGATCCCGACGATCTGGATGTCGCCGTCGACGGCGACGACCTGGCGCGCGATGTCGAGAGTCGGCTGCACGCCCGTGAAGTCGAACACGGCTTCGGCTCCGCGACCCTCGGTGAGGCGGCGGATCTCATCGACGGCCGACTCGTCCGACATCAGCGCGTGATGGGCTCCGACATCCCGCGCCAGCGCGAGCTTCTCCTCGGCGATGTCGAGAGCGATGACGGTCGCGGATGAGATCGCGCGCAGCAGCTGGATGCCGACGTGGCCAAGTCCGCCGGTGCCGATGACGACGGCCGTCGACCCGGCGACGAGCTTGTCCCTCGACGACATGATCGCGTGGTACGGAGTCAGACCGGCGTCGGTCAGCGACACCGTCTCGACCGGGTCGAGGTCGCCGATGGGAACGAGATGGCGCGCGTCGTCGACGATCAGGTACTCCGCCATCGCACCCGGCGAGCCGAGGCCCGGAGGCTGGATGCCGAGTTCCGCGGCCCTCGTGCAGTAGTTCTCCGCACCCCGTGCGCAGGCGTGGCACTGCCCGCACCCCCATGGGCCGTAGACGGCGTACGAGGCCCCGAGCTCGATGCCCTCCACGCCGTCGCCGAGCTTCTCGGCCACACCCACCCCTTCGTGCCCGAGCGTGAGGGGAAGGCCGTACACGTACTGCTCGGCCGGGAGGTTCATGACGAACCAGTCGGAGTGGCACAGGCCGGCGGCGGTGACCTTCAGACGGATCTGGCCCGGCCCGGGTTCCGGCGTCTCGATGTCGACGAGCTCCGGTCCTCTGCCGATCGTGCGGTACTGGATGGCCTTCATCGTGCAACCTCCTGATCGAGCTGCGGCGGCGGGCGCGGCCGCATGCTCGTCCAGCATCCTCCATCCGGGGATCGACCGAAAGCCCGCCGCCCCGGATATATTCCGGCCGTGTCAGCGGAAGAAGACGAAGGACAGCAGGCCGAGGAAGTGCGGCAGAAGCGTCACGCCGAACACGATGATGATGATCACGAGCGTCACCCACGAGAAGCCCTTGCGCAGGCGGCGGCCCTGCGGTGCGACCCCTGCCGGCGGCCGCAGCATGGCAGCAGGCGGGGCGAAGGGCAGAGCCGCGGGCGAAGCCGGGGGCGGCGGCAGCCGGGTGGCCGGATGCGGCGCGGCAACGTGCTGCGCCGATCGCAGCCGGTCGTCGCGCCAGCGCGCCCATTGATCGAACTTGCCCAGCAGCGCACCAACCGTGCCGAACAGCCAGGCCCAGGTGCTGACGTCGGTGGTCGAGGCGGGCCGTCGCATGTAGAGGAACAGCCAGTCGTCCACGATCTCGACATCGAGCTGCGCCGCATGGTCGATGAAGCGCGCCATGATGTCCGGCGTGAACAGGTAGAGCGCGTCGGCCTCGTACCCGCTCGGGCAGTACAGCGTGAAGTGCCGGTCGAAGTCGCCCTCGAGTGAGAGGCGCTGGTCCTTCGAGAACGTCGACGGCAGATTCGACCCGAGCCCGTTGTTGCCCAGGGCGTCGAGGACGATGTTCGGCAACGGCACATCGAGCTTCACGGCGACGTAGCCCCAGCTGTGCGTCGTCTTGTTCTTGCCCGACCCGGTCGTGTACCGGTAGTTGCCGAACTCGACGAAGCGCGGCTCCTGCCCGCGGACGAGCTGTGACGCAATGCGCGAGTGGCCGAGGTGGAAGATCATGCCCGGAAGCGGCGGGTCGCTGACGAACGGGCGGAACGTCATGCCGTTCGCCTGCGCGAACCGGGCTATCCGGTAGGTGCTCTCGCGTGTGCGGCGGCGAGAGATCACGAGAAGCGGGATGGCGATTGCGGCGATCACGAACGGGATCAGCGCCGGCAGGGAGAACAGCGCCCCGACCCCCGCGTCCCCGGAGGCGATGCCTGCGATCAGCCCGAACAGGGTGAAGCCGATGGTCGGCAGGAACACCAGGCCGAAGACGACCGCGACGATCACGCCGATGACGATCTGGGCACCCGACGTCGGGTTCTGCGCCTTGACCGTCCGCCAGAACGCGCTCACGGCACGGGCGTCGACCGGTTCAGTGAGGGGGCGCGTCTCGAACGGCTGCTGCGGGGGCGGCGCCGGGATCATGGGTCAACGGTACCTGCCATGATCGATGGGTGACTCAGACCCGAACCCTCCCCAGTCTCAACGGCCGCACGTTCAAGATGGTGTCGTCGACGACGTCCGTCGTCAACCACGACGCCCCGAGCGTCTTCCACTATTTCGAGCAGGACGGTGTGATCTGGGGCGACTACACCGGTGACACGGTCACGATCGGCCGCTTCGTGGGAACCCGCACCGGCGACACCATCTGGGTCTCGTTCGTGCACGTGCTGGCCGCCACGGGCGAGGTCGTGACCGGCGACGGCGAGAGCGAGATCGAGATCGGCGACGACGGGATGCTGCGCCTGGTCGAGCATTACGAGATGCACGGCGCCGCGCAGCTCAGCGTGTGCGTCGAGACCGCCGCGGCCTGATCCGGTCGTCGCGGTCACCGCGGCGGCAGGGCGCCTCTTCCCGCCGTCGCCGGCGTCCACTGCGTCATGCCCAGCGGCACATCGAGGCTGCGCTCGGGCAGGTCGGGGGGAAGCACGAACGGCCGACGGATCACCTCGTCGAGCACGACGACGCTGACCACCGTGCGCACCTCGGGAAGCTGAGCGATGACCCCGGTCGAGAACTCGTGCACACCGCTGACGTCCGTCGCGCGGATCAGCAGCATGGCGTCGTGCTCTCCGGTCGTCACGGCGCAGTACTCGATGTCGGGCATCTCGGCGATCTGCGCCCGGAACGACGCCCACGCCTGCGGATACACCGTGACGAAGATCAACGCCCCGATCGAGAGTCCCGCCTTGGCGGGGTCGACCCGCGCGCTGAAGCCCGTGATGACACCGTCCGACACCAGCCCCTCCACTCGGGTGTACGCGTTGGCTCGCGAGATGCCGACTTTCTCGGCCAGCGCGGCGATCGAGATGCGCCCGTTCTCGCGAAGAAGATCGAGGATTCGATACGAGACCGGATCAAGGGCAGCGGCACTTCGTCCAGAATCCCGGGTATCTTCAGCGTCAGTGCTGGACATTCTGCATCCTAATCTCCATCGTGCGGACAGGTTTTGTCTACATGACGCAATGTCATTGGACAAATCGTCGCACACCATGGGAATCTGATCACGGTCGTCCAGCATTGGATGCCCAGGACTCCCGATCCACCCTGCCAATGGAGGTACCCATGCTGTCGACGCTGCGCACGCCGGCGATCGCCCTCGGAGCGATCGCGCTCCTCGCCCTGACCGGATGCTCGGGAGGAAACTCTGCGAACAACAACGGCGGGGCGAAGTCCGGTGGTTCCCTGGTCATCGACACCGCGTTCTCGGTCGAGACCGCCGACCCCGGGCACACCTACGACCCGACCGGCAACATGCTCGCCAAGGCGATGTACGAGACGCTCGTCGACTTCAAGGGCTCGGACGTCTCGACCCCGATCCCCGGGCTCGCCTCGTGGAAGGCCAACGACTCCGCCACCGAGTTCACCTTCACACTCGAAGACGGCCGCGTCTTCTCGGACGGCACCCCGATCGAGGCGAAGGACGTCGTCTTCTCGCTGCAGCGTATCCAGGGCATGGCCGACGCCAAGCCGAACTTCCTCCTCTCCGGCGTCACCATCACGGAGGTCGACGAGAAGACGATCCTCTTCACCACCGAGACGCCCCTGCTGCAGCTGCCCGCCATCCTCGCGAACCCCGCTCTCGGCATCGTCAACGCCGACGTGGTGATGAAGAACGGCGGCAGCACCGACGGCTCCGACTCCGCGCAGAAGTACTTCGACGGTGCCTCCGCAGGCTCCGGCCCCTTCGTGCTCGACACTCTCGACCTCAGCTCGCAGATCGTGCTGAAGAAGAACGACGAGTACAACGGCGACGAGAAGCCCGCCTACGACCGCGTCGTCATCCGCAACGTCTCCGAGAGCGCCACCCAGCTCGCCAACCTCAAGGGCGGCGACTCGATGGTCGCCATGGATCTCAACGGCGACCAGGTCAGCGGTCTCGGTGACGGCCTCGACGTCGACTCGGTGCCGTCCGGGCAGACCATCTTCCTGCTGCTGAACCAGTCGACCGGTGTCGCCGGCGACCTGGCCAACGTGAAGCTCGCCGAAGGCATCAGGTACGCACTCGACTACCCGGCTCTGCTCGAGCTCGCCGGCGCCGGTGCCGAGCAGGCGACCGGCGTGATCCCGCCCGGATTCGAAGGCGCCCTCGACGAGGGCGTCACCCAGGACCTCGGCAAGGCGAAGGCGGCCTTCGACGCCGCCGGCTACACCGGTCAGACGCTGAAGCTGCAGTTCCCGAACGACTACCCCGTCGGCGGGGTGGAGTTCACGCCGCTCGCCGAGCGCATCCAGGCGCAGCTGAAGGACGCCGGCGTCACGGTCGAGCTCGCCCCCGCTCCGTTCGCCACCGAGCTCGACGCGTACGTGAACGGCACCGAGGGCTTCGGCCTCTGGTTCTGGGGCCCTGACTACGCCGACTCTGCCAACTTCCTGCCCTTCGGACCCGGTCTGAAGGTCGGTCTGCGTGCGGGCTGGGAGCAGTCGGCCAACCCCGAGATCGCCGCCATCGCCGCGGATGCCGCCAGCGCGACCGATCCCGACGAGCGCACCGCCGCGTTCACGAAGTTCGCTGAGACGATGCAGGCGAGCGGCCCGTTCGTGCCTCTGATCGTGCCCGGCCGCAACATCGCCACCTCTGACAAGGTCGACGGCGCCGTCTACAACTCCGTGTGGGAGATGGACATCGCCGAGATCACGCCCGCCGGCTGAACGGAACGACCGTGATGACGACAGTGGCTGTGCAGACACAGGCGCAGCGCAAGAAGTCGCCCCTGGCGGGGTACCTGCTGCGCAGGGCCGGCACCTCGGTGCTGCTGCTGATCGGCGTCACGGTCGTGACGTTCCTGCTCACCAACCTGGTGCCAGGAGACCCCGTCTCCGCGGCGCTGGGTGAGGGGGCGTCTCAGAACCCCGCGACGCGTGAAGCCTTCATCAAGGCGCAGGGGCTCGACCAGCCCCTGTTCGTGCAGTACTTCATCTACATGGGCAAGCTGCTGCGCGGCGACCTCGGCACCTCCCTCGTCACCGGGCAGCCGGTGACCGCGGATCTCGCCACGGCCGTGCCCGCCACGATCGAGATCGCGCTCTGCGCGATCGTCCTGAGCCTCGCGGTCAGCCTCGTCCTCGGCACGCTCGCCGCGTACCGGCGCGGCATGGTCACAGACCAGATCGTGCGAGTGGTCACCCTGATCGGGCTCAGCGTGCCGACCTTCTGGCTCGCACTCGTGAGCTTCTACGTGTTCTTCCTCAACCTGCGCATCGCGCCCGGGTCCGGTCGCATCTCGCCGTCGATCATCCCGCCGCCCCGGGTGACCGGGCTGTACACGATCGACTACCTGCTGAACGGCGACGGCGTGGGCTGGACCGACGCCATGGCGCACCTGGCGCTGCCGGTGATGGTGCTGTCGCTGGTGACGATCGGTCTGCTGACCCGGTTCATCCGCACGTCCGTGCTCGAGGTGCTCGACAGCGACTACGTGCGGGCGGCTCGCGCGAAGGGTCTGCCGGCCATGCGGGTGGTGCTCGACTACGTGCTGCGCGGAGCTGCTCTGCCGGTGCTGACCGTGGTCGGCGTCGCCTTCGGCTCACTGCTCTCGGGCACGGTGCTCGTCGAGTCGGTGTTCGCCTGGCCCGGCCTCGGCACGTACGCCTACAACTCGGCGGCCAACCTCGACCTGCCAGGGATCATGGGCGTCGGCCTCATCGTCGGCGTCATCTACCTGGTCATCAACTTCGTCGTCGACCTGCTGTACGGCGTGCTCGACCCGAGAGTGAGGATCGCATGACCTCTCGCGAACCCCGCATGCCGGGGCGGCTCAGGCTGCGCTGGCCCCGTGCTTGGCGCACCCCGCTCGGCATCATCGGCAGCGTCGTCGCCGCCGCCTGGATCATCGTCGCCTTCACCGCGCAGTGGTGGGTGCCGTTCGAGCCGAACGCCCAGGCGCTGCCCCGCCTTCAGGCGCCGGGAGTCGACACGCTGCTCGGCACCGACGGCAACGGCCGCGACATCTTCTCGAGACTCATGACCGGTGCGACGGTCACGATCCCGCTCGCCCTGACCCTGGTCGTGGCGGCCCTTGTCATCGGCGCCGTGATCGGCGCGCTCGCCGGGTACTTCGGCGGCTGGGTCGACGAGACGCTCATGCGCATCACCGATCTGTTCATGGCGTTCCCGACCGTGATCCTCGCGATGGTCGTCGCCGCGTCGCTCGGCCCCTCATTGTTCAACGCCGTGATCGCGGCGGTCGTCGTGTCGTGGCCGCAGTACTCGCGCGTCACCCGCAGCATCGTGCTGTCGCTGCGCAATCAGAACTACGTGATCGCCGGTCGTCTGCTCGGCCACTCACCGACACGCACCCTCGTCGTCGATATCCTTCCCAACGTCGCCGGTCCGCTGCTGGTGCTGGCGACACTCGACATCGGTGCGGCGATCCTGCTGTTGTCGGGGCTGTCGTTCCTCGGTCTGGGCGCACAGCCCCCAACGCCGGAATGGGGCTCGATGATCTCCGCCGCAATGCAGAACTTCGATGCGTGGTGGCTCGGGGTCTTCCCCGGCCTCGCCATTCTCACGGTCGTGCTGGCATTCAACTTCCTCGGCGATGCGCTTCGCGACATCCTCGACCCGACCGCCGAGGTGACGCACGAGAAGCAGACCGAGCTGGTCGCATCGAGCGGAGGCGGCGCATGAGCATCCTCGACATTCGCGACCTCACGGTCGATATCGGTCGCCCACTCGTGAAGGGCCTGTCGGTTCAGCTCGATGCCGGGCGCATCCATGGGCTCGCCGGGGAATCGGGATCGGGCAAGACGCTCACCGCCATGTCGGTCCTCGGTCTGCTGCCGCGCCACGCGCGCACCGGTGGCTCGGTCCGGCTCGGCGACGCCGAGCTGCTCGGACTCGGCAGGCGGGCGATGAACCGCATCCGCGGCAAGCGCATCGCGATGGTCTTCCAGGATCCGTCGGCGTCTCTGCACCCGCAGATCCCCGTCGGTCGTCAGCTCACCGACCACATGCGTGTGCACCTCGCGCTGCGCGGGACGGCAGCCAGACAGCGTGCAGTCGAGCTGCTCGAGCGGGTGCAGGTCCCGAACCCCGAAGAAGCACTGCGACGCTACCCGCACCAGTTCTCGGGCGGCCAGCGGCAGCGCATCGCGATCGCGTGCGCGCTCGCCTGCGATCCCGAGGTGCTGCTCGCCGACGAGCCGACGACGGCACTCGACGTGACCGTGCAGGCCGGCATCCTGAAGCTGCTGCGCGACCTCGCCGACGAGCGCCAGATCGCCGTTCTGCTCGTCACCCACGATCTCGGTGTGATGAGCGCGATCGCCGACGTCGTCACGGTGATGAAGGACGGCAGGGTCGTCGAGCACGCTGATCGAGCGACGCTGTTCCGCCACCCGCAGCACGAGTACACCAGGCAGCTGCTCGCGGCTCTGCCCGGATCACGCATCGAAGGAGGCGACGAACATGGCGCATGAGACCGTCCTCGACGCTCAGGGCATCGTCGTCCGCTACCCCGGCAACCCGCCCGTCGTCGCAGTCGACGACGTGTCGCTCCAGGTGCGCGCCGGTGAGACCGTCGCCCTCGTCGGAGAATCCGGCAGCGGCAAGTCGAGCCTCGCCCGCGCCGCCGTCGGCATCGAGAAGCTCGCGGGCGGCACGGCACGCTTCCTCGATGGGGAGGTGACGCCGCTGCGCGTGCGCCGCCGCCCGAAGCACCTCACCGGAATCCAGATGGTGTTCCAGGACCCGTCGACCTCGCTCAACCCCCGCCGCCGGATCGGCGACCAGATCGCCGACGGCATCGCCACCGCGCGAGCGCGCGGTGCGGAGGGCTCGACGGTCGAGGAGTGGCTCGAGAAGGTCGGCCTGCCCACGGCATCCGTCTCGATGTTCCCGCACCAGTTCTCGGGCGGTCAGAAGCAGCGCATCGCGATCGCGCGGGCGCTCGCCGCCCGCCCGCAGCTGCTCGTCGCCGACGAGCCGATCTCGGCTCTCGACGCGTCGACCCAGACGAGTGTGGCCGCGCTCATGCGCGATCTCGTCAAAGAGGCGGGCGCCGGGATGCTGTTCATCTCGCACGACCTCGCCGTCGTGCAGCGCATCGCCGACCGCACATTCGTGATGTTCGGCGGGCGCGTGCTCGAGTCCGGGCCGACCGTGCAGCTCTGGGCCGACCCGCAGCACCCGTACACGCAGGCGCTGCTGGCGGCGATACCCGAGCCAGACGGCGCGGGCCGCATCCCCGCGGCGCCGTCGGCCGCCGAGCGTGCGATCTGGGCCGACGTACCCGCCATCCAGCGCTGACGACGTCACCCGCTGTTCACCGGGCGGACCGACGCCCGTAAGAGCGGCCAGGCACGATGACGCCGTGCCCGCACCGTCGATGACCGTGATCGTCCCCGCGAAGGACGCCAGCAGGTTCATCGGCACGGCTCTCGAGACCCTCGTCCGCCAGTTCCCCGACGATCATGCGCTGAAGCTCGTCGCGATCGACGACGGCTCGAGCGATGACACCGGGGTGATCATGCGCCGGTACGCCGAGCGGTTCGCGCATGCCGAGGTGATTCGCAACGGCACCCCCAGAGGGCTCGCCACCGCCCGCAATCAGGGCCTGGCGTACGTCGAGGGCGACTCCTTCTGCTTCCTCGACGGTGATGACTGGATGCAGCCCGGCCGGCTGCCTGCCCTGCAGCGCGCACTGCGCGCCCTCGGCTGCGACTTCGTGCGCACCGATCACGTCACGGTTCAGGGTGCGCAGCGGCGGCTCGTGCGCGCCCCGTTCACCCATCGCGGGATCGTCGCCGATCCGCGCGAGGCGATCCTGCCCGTCGAGGACCGCACGATGGTCGACTATCCGTTCGCGTGGGCGGGTCTGCTGCACCGCCGGATGCTCGAGAGCGGCGTCGCCGCGTTCAGCGATGGTCTGTTCACCGCCGAGGACCGCCCCTGGATCTGGCGGCTGCACCTGCACGCGCGGTCGTTCGCCGTCGTCGACGCCCCACACCTGCTGTACCGCCGGGGTCTCTCCGACTCGCTCTCCAAGACGCTCGATCGGCGCCAGTTGCACTTCTCCCGGGCTCTGAGCGAGGTGCTCGATCTCGTCGAGGCGGATCGGGATGCCGATCAGCTGCTGCCCAAGGCGGTGTTCAGCGTGCTCGCGCTCAGTTCGCATCACCTCGTGCGCGCTCGCCGCATGCGGCCTGCCGTGCGGAGAGAGCTGCGTGCCGGCATCCGGGATCTCCTCGCTCGCCTGCCTCGCGACCAGGCGCGGACGGCGATCGACCGCATCGGCGGCTCCCGTAGGCGGGTGCTCGCGCGGGTGCTCCGGGACGCGGATCACGCATGAGCCGGACGATTCAGCTGTTCGCCCTGCACAGCGCCTACGGGCTGATGACGGCAGTCGCCGCCATCGACGCAGGGCTGCTGGGAGACGACGATGTCGAGCGCATCCTCGTGCCGATGAACACCGCCGCGGTGCCCGAGACCGCACCCGATCTCGAGAGCGTGCCCCGGCTGGCCCCGCTGCGCGCACGATTCGACCGCATCGAGCCGCTGAACCCGCTGCTCGATCCGCTGCACCCGACCACCTGGCACCCCGATGAGCAGGATCTGCCGATGCTTGAGCGGCTGCTGAGACGTACGTGGGCCCTCCACGACGCCCGGCTCGAGCTGTTCGTGCAGTCGCCGCAGGTCGCACCGGCGCGCACGCTGATGGCGCTGTTCTCGCAGGCGCAGCTGAATGTCATCGGCGACGGGCTCATGACGTACTCGCCGATCCGCAGCGCCATGCCACGGCAGGTCACCGAGCGCGTCGCCCGCGTCGTGCACCCCGATGTCGTGCCGGGCGTCGTACCGCTCGTCTTCGCCGAGACCGGCGCGATCCCGGTGCCGGTCGACCCTGCGGATCACGGGCGGGTGCTGTGCGAGGTGGGGCAGGCGCAGCCGGATGCCGTTCTGGACGCCCTCGTGTCGCCCGACGTCCCGACGGCGCTGGTCCTCGGGCAGTACCTGTCGGCTCTCGGGCTGATGAGCCAAGACGACGAGACCTCATTGCAGACGCGGATGATCGACCGGGCGGCGGATGCCGGCGCGCAGCGCGTCGTGTTCAAACCGCACCCCTCCGCGCCGCCTGCGCTCTCGGATGCGCTCGGGCAGCGGGCATTCGCTCGAGGGCTCGCCTTCGCCACCTACGCCGGCGACCAGCCGGCGGAGTACGTCGCGCACCGCCTGGGGGCAGCGGCGGTCATCGCCGGGTTCTCGACCGCTCTGCCGACAGCGCGAACGGTGTTCGGGATCCCCGGACACGCCGTGGGATCCGACACGGTGCTCGCACGACTCACACCGTACGAGAACAGCAACCGAGTGCCCGCCGCCATCGTCGACGCCCTCGAGCGCGGCGTCGCGACGGATGAGCTGCAGGGCATCGTCGACGCCGTCGGATACGCCATGCAGCCCCACATCGTCGGGCATCTTCGGCCGCGCGCGATCGCGGCGCTGGCGACCATGACCGGCCGCGACCGTGAGCGATACGTGCCATCCGACCGACTGCGCGCCCTCGACCTGCCCGGTGCGCCCGCGCGGGGTCGGTGGCAGCGGCCGGGTCGCCAGGCCGGGGGAGTCGGGCGCTGGGAGGAGCTGCAGCTCACCGCAGCCGGCGCGAAGCGCCGCGCCCGCAGAGTCTGGAAGGCGGCGACCGGCCGATGACCGAGAACGAGCTCACTGTCGCGATCATCCCCGCGCGCGGCGGGTCGAAGGGCGTGCCGGGCAAGAACCTGCGGCGGGTCGGCGGGATATCGCTGGTCGAACGCGCGGTTCGCGCTGCTGCAGAGGCTCGAGGCGTGGACCTGGTGGTCGTCAGCACCGACGACGCCGAGATCGCACGCGTCGCCGCCGCGGCGGGTGCGCGGGTCATCACGCGCCCAGCCGATCTGTCGAGCGACACCGCGACGTCGGAGAGCGCGGTGCTGCACGCCCTCGACGCGCTCGCCGCCGACGGCGTCCTGGTCGGCACCGTGGTCTTCGTGCAGGCGACGTCCCCCTTCATCCCGAGCGAGGGCATCGCCGAGGCCGCCGCGCACATCGCGACCGACCGCTACGACAGCGTTTTCTCCGCTCACGAGACCTATGGCTTCCTCTGGCGACGGGATGCCGATCAGCTGGCCACCGCGGTCAACCACGACGCGTCGAACAGGCCGCGCCGGCAGGACCGCGAGCCGCACCACCTCGAGACCGGGGCGTTCTACGCCTTCACCGCCGATGGCTTCCGCGCGGCGGGTCACCGGTTCTTCGGCCGCATCGGCATCGTCGACGTGCCCGAGACCTCCGCCATCGAGATCGACGACGAGCACCAGCTCGCCGTCGCAGACGCTCTCGCGGCGCTCGACCCCGCACCGGATGCCCCGATCCCGGCATCCGTGCTCGTCACCGACTTCGACGGGGTGCACACCGACGACACGGCCACGGTCGACACCGAGGGCCGCGAGTCGGTGCGGGTGAGCCGGGAGGACGGTATGGGCGTCTCGCGGCTGCGCCGCGCGGGTATCCCGATGCTCATCCTCTCCACCGAACTGAACCCCGTCGTCGCTCGTCGGGCTGAGAAGCTGCAGGTGCCGGTGCTGCACGGCATCGAAGACAAGACCGCCGCTCTGGAGTCGTGGGCCGCCGAGAACGGCATCGCGCTCGCCGACATCGCCTACGTCGGCAACGACGTGAACGACCTCGCCGCCCTCGACATCGTCGGCTGGCCGATCGCCGTGGCGAACGCCCACCCCGCCGTGAGGGCGGCCGCGCGCGTCGTCCTGACTCGTCGCGGTGGCGAGGGAGCGGTGCGCGAGGTTGCCGAGCGCATGCTCGCCGCGCGCTGATTCCCGCCGCCCCGGTTCGCCGTACGAGCGTCGGCAGCCGGTCACCGGCTCGACGCCGCAGGTTCACCCGACCCGCGTAGACCGGGAGGACACGACCGGAAACGGAGGGTCCTCATGACCGTCACCATCGCAGACCGCGTGATCGGCGGAGGCCGTCCCACGTACGTCATCGCCGAGATCGGCCTGAATCACAACGGCGATGTCGAGATCGCCAAGCAGCTCATCGACGTGGCCCGCGCCGCTGGCGCCGACGCCGTGAAGTTCCAGAAGCGCACTCCGGAGATCGCCACTCCCGAGCACATGCGCGACGTGTCCCGCGAGACGCCCTGGGGCACCATGAGCTACCTCGACTACCGCCGCAGGGTCGAGTTCGACCGTGAGCAGTACATCGAGATCGGCGACTACGCGACGATGGCAGGCCTGCACTGGTTCGCCTCGCCGTGGGATGTGCCGAGCGTCGAGTTCCTCGAGGACCTGAACGTGGTCGCCCACAAGGTGGCATCCGCCAGCCTCACCGACACCGAGCTGCTGCAGGCGCTGCGCGCGACCGGCAAGCCCGTCATCCTCTCCACCGGCATGTCGACGATCGAGCAGATCGACCGGGCGCTCGACACGCTGGGCTCCGACCGCACCATCCTCATGCACGCCACGTCGACGTATCCGATGGAGTCGGGCGAGGCGAACCTGAAGATGATCGCCACGCTGCGCGACCGCTACGCGGGCGTGCCGGTGGGCTACTCCGGCCATGAGCGCGGCCTGCAGATCTCGCTCGCCGCCGTCGCGCTTGGCGCAGTGGGAGTCGAGCGCCACATCACACTCGACCGCGCCATGTGGGGCTCGGATCACGCCGCGTCCCTCGAACCGGCGGGTCTCGAGCGCCTGGTTCGCGACATCCGCGTCATCGAGGAAGCACTCGGCGACGGAGTCAAGCGCGTCTATCCGGGCGAGCTCGCTCCCATGGCCAAGCTGCGTCGCGTCGGGGCATGACTTTCCCCGGCAGCCGGCCGCCCCGCCTGCGGGTGGTCGCCATCGGCGACGCCGACTCGTTCGTGAAGTGGGCCGCCCACCTCATCGACCAGGTAGACGACATCAGTCAGCACCTGCTGCTGGTGCACACGCCGCTGGTCGTGAGCGATGCGCAGCGGGATGCCGCGGTCGCCGGCACCCGCTTCGCCGACCACCCCGCGTCGATCACGCGGATCGCCTTCGACGACGTCGCCGACTGGCTCGCCAGAGACACTCCCGACGTCGTCGTGCTCGCGGGTCGCGCCCCGTTCGTGCGTCTGCTCGGACGCGAGATCGACCGGCTCACCCGCCGCCCTGTCGTGGTCAGCGGTCTGCCGGGTATGTCGATCCCCGCGCTGCGCGGCGCACTCGAGTATCGCCGGCACTGCGACCTCGTCGTGGTGCATTCGCGCCGCGAGGTCACCGCGTACACGCGCCTCGGCCGTGCCCTCGGCGTCACGGTGCCCGTGGGGCTCGCGACGTTTCCGTTCGCGAAGCCGGCTCGGGTGGCGAGCACAGGCACCGACCTCGTGTTCGCCGCGCAGGCGCTCGTGCCGGGTGATCGTGCCGAGCGGCGCCGCATCGCCGAGGTCCTGCGCCTCGCGGCGGTGGCCGACCCGTCGCGCCGCGTCGTCGTCAAGCTGCGCTCGCGGCCAGGTGAAGTCGAAGCGCATCAGGAGCGCGACGGCTACACCGACCTGCTGGAGAACGCCCCCGAGAACCTCGTCTTCTCGTTCGCGCCGATGGCCGAGGCGCTGGCCACTGCCGAAGGCCTCGTCACGGTGAGTTCGACGGCGGCCGTGGAGGCGCTGGCCGCGGGCGTCCCGGTGATCGCACTCGACGACTTCGGCATCCGGCCCGACCTGCTCAACCGCGTCTTCGACCGCAGCGGGCTGCTCGGCGGCGGAGATGACGTGGTGGCGCGGCGCTTCCGGCATCCGGACCCGCAGTGGGCGGCGGCCAACTACTTCCACGATTCGCGCGATTCGCGGTGGTGGGAGCAGGTGCGCGCGCTGGTCGCGCAGCGACGCCGCGGCGCCCTGCCCGCGCGCGCGGTGCCATTGCCGCGCGGCGGTGCCCTGCACGCAGCGTGGCACCGCCGGATGGTGCTCGGCGACGCCGACCGCACACCGTCGGGACGCATCGCGGCCGTGCTCGTGACGCCGGCGATCGCAGCGCTGGCCGCGCTGAAGCGCCGCCGTAGCCGACCGGCTGTTCCGGATGCCCTGGCAGCGGACTTCACGCTCGCGCCGAGCCCGCTCGCAGAGCCGGTGCGACGACGGTCTGCGGCATACGCGTCGATCCGGTAGACTGCTGTGGTTGTCTGCCCGCCGGCATCCATTCGGGAAGCTGCGTCAGACGACGTGCTACACACCCTCCTGCTTCCGGGAAAGTCCCGGGAGCCGTTCTAGTCCGAAGGAGGTGGGTAAGTGACGCACCAGTACGAGCTCATGGTCATTCTGACCCCCGAGCTGGACGAGCGCCAGGTTGCCCCCAACCTCGACAAGTTCCTGAAGGTCATCACCAACGATGGTGGCTCGATTGACAAGGTCGACATCTGGGGCAAGCGTCGTTTCGCCTACGAGATCAACAAGAAGAACGAGGGCATCTACGCCGTCGTCAACTTCACCGCCACCAGCGAGGCCACGCAGGAGCTCGACCGTCAGCTCGGTCTGAGCGAGCTCGTGTTCCGCACCAAGGTCCTGCGTGCTGAAGAGGCACAGGCCATGGTCGCCGCCGAGGCCAAGCGCGCAGCCGACAAGGCCGCTCGCAAGCCCAAGGTCGCAAAGGCCTAAGGCTCATGGCCGGCGAAACCGTCATCACCGTGGTGGGCAACCTCACGGCAGACCCCGAGCTGCGTTACACGCAGAACGGTCTGCCGGTGGCGAACTTCACCATCGCCTCGACCCCGCGCACGTTCGACCGTCAGGCCAACGAGTGGAAGGACGGCGAAGCGCTGTTCCTCCGCGCGTCGGTATGGCGCGAGTTCGCCGAGCACGTGGCAGGCTCGCTGACCAAGGGCATGCGCGTCATCGCGCAGGGCCGTCTGCGTCAGCGCTCCTACCAGGACCGCGAAGGCAACAACCGCACGGCTATCGAGCTGGAGGTTGACGAGATCGGTCCGTCGCTGCGATACGCGACGGCACAGGTCACGCGGGCCGCATCCAACGGCGGTGGGCAGTCGCGTCCGCAGCAGCAGCAGCAGGTCTCGGACGAGCCGTGGTCGACGCCCGGCTCCTCGAGCGCTGACGCCTGGAGCACTCCGGGCAGCTTCGGCGACGACACCCCGTTCTGAATTCCGGATGCCCAGGCATCCGATCTCATCTCTTAAGGAAGAAACATGGCTGG
Source organism: Microbacterium sp. nov. GSS16 (assembly GCF_028198145.1). NCBI lineage: Bacteria > Bacillati > Actinomycetota > Actinomycetes > Micrococcales > Microbacteriaceae > Microbacterium > Microbacterium sp. nov. GSS16. Next base: position 893,528 of record NZ_CP116338.1, read on the forward strand.
AAAGTCGAGCGGCGATCGCCGCAAGCCGCGGAAGGGTGGCAAGCCCACCGCTCCCGCGAAGTCCATCCGCGTTGGCGTCATCGACTACAAGGATGTCGCGACGCTTCGCAAGTTCATCTCGGAGCGCGGCAAGATCCGCGCCCGTCGTATCACCGGTGTCTCGGTGCAGGAGCAGCGTCTGATCGCCAAGGCGATCAAGAACGCTCGCGAGATGGCTCTCCTGCCCTATGCCGGCGCTGGCCGCTGAGGGGTACCGACATGGCAAAGCTGATTCTCACGAACGAGGTCGCCGGGCTGGGTAGCGCCGGTGACGTCATCGAGGTCAAGAACGGGTACGCCCGCAACTACCTCGTCCCCAAGGGCTACGCAGTGGCGTGGACCCGTGGTGGCCAGAAGCAGGTCGAGTCGATCCAGGCAGCCCGCAAGGCCCGCCAGATCCACGACCTCGACGAGGCGACCGCACTCAAGAACAAGCTCGAGGGCACCAAGGTGCGTCTGACTGTCAAGGCCGGCGCCGAGGGGCGCCTGTTCGGCTCGGTGAAGACCGCCGACGTGGCCGACGCCGTCGCCGCTGAGGGCCTCGGCTCGATCGACAAGCGCAAGGTTCACTTCACCGCTCCGATCAAGACGACGGGCGAGCACGAGGCGTCGGTTCGTCTGCACGACGACGTCACCGCCGTGATCACCCTCCAGGTCATCGCCGCGAAGTAATCTCACTGCACCAGCAGGCCCCCGACATCTCCGGATGCCGGGGGCCTTCTGCATGGCGCGACCGCGAAGCCGGAGCGATGAGGGGCGGTGCGGGGTCGACTATGCCCGCTTCGGGGCTGGATTTCGTACGTTTCTGACCCGGGGCGGGTGCGAGACGGATGCCGGAGATATCCTCGTCAGGGCATGCCGCTGCGGCGGATGCGACTGTCGAGGTCGCATCCGCCGCAAGGGCTGGTGTCAGGCCGCCGCGCGAGCGCGACCGATCAGCGCTGCCCCGAGGAACAGCATCAGGCCGGCGAGCAGGGCGAATGCCGGAGCCATCTGTCCGCCGCCGGTCACGGCCAGCGCCGGAGCGCTGGTCATGGTCGACGTCATGGCTGCCACGCGAGGCGATGCCGTCGCCGCGGCGACGACGCCGAGAGTCGTCCCCTGGTCGCTGCCGGATGCGGCGTCCGTCCCAGGCTCCGAGTCGGTTCCTGGGTCGGTTCCGGGCTCGGTTCCCGGGTCGGTTCCTGGCTCGGTTCCGGGCTCGGTTCCCGGGTCGGTTCCCGGGTCGGTGCCGGGTTCGGTCCCGGGGTTGGCGCCGGGAACCTCAACGGTGCTGTCGCCGATCAGCGAGATGCCGTTGCCGCCGATGGTGATGGGTGCGGTGATGGGTGCGAGCACCTGGGTGCCGCTGAGGATGCCGTCGTCTCCGCCGGTCATGGCGTCGGTCGCGGGTGCCTGTGCGGGAGCCGAGGCTGCGTCGGATCCCTGAGCGACGGTGGAATCGCCCAGGACGGAGATGCCGTTGCCGGTCACCGTGATGGGCGCGGTGATGGGTGCGAGCACCTGGGTGCCGCTGAGGATGCCGTCGTGTCCGCCGGTCATGGCGTCGGTCGCGGGTGCCTGGGCGGGAGCCGAGGCTGCGTCGGATCCCTGAGCGACGGTGGAATCGCCCAGGACGGAGATGCCGTTGCCGGTGACCGTGAGGGGTGCGGTGATGGGTGCGAGCACCTGGGTGCCGCCGAGGATCCCGTTGTCTCCGCCGGTCGTGGCGTCGGTCGCGGGTGCCTGGGCGGGAGCGTGGGCTGCGTCGGCTCCCTGAACGACGGTGGAGTCGCCCAGCAGGGAGATGCCATTGCCGGTCACCGTGATGGGCGCGGTCACCGAGATGAGACCCTGGGTTCCCGCCAGGATGCCGTCAGACCCGGAGGTGCTGGCCGGTGCCGGGGCCGGTGCGGGCGCCGGCGCGGGAGCAGCCGTATCCGCCTGAGTCGCGGACGACCCGAGAACACTCACGGCGTTCCCCGACACGGTCACCGGAACGGCCACGTCGATGAGCGCCTGCGTGCCCGACGCCACGCCGTCGTCGCCGCTGGTCTCGGCCGGTGCCGGAGCCGGGGCGGGAGCCGGTGCCGGTGGAGCGGCATCCGGAATCGACCCGACGACCCCGTCGCCGAGTACCGACACCGCGTTGCCGACGACGTCGACGGGCGCGGTGATGGGTGCGAGAATCTGCGTCCCCGAGAGAAGACCTTCGTCTCCGTTCGTTTCAGCCGCATTCGCGGCCGTGGCGCCGAGCAGCGAGACGCCGCCGGCGATGAGCACGCCCCACATGGCGTGCTTGACGATAGTGCGCATGAGAATTTCTCCTGATCTGTACGAGATGAAGATCACACGGTCGCGTGATCCGGCGTGCCGATGCAGAATCGGCCGCCCTCTCGTCAGTCAGGGGAGACGTCGGTGCTGCCCGCCGGAGACGCCGGCAGAGCGGCATCATCGGGGATGCCCGTTCGTGAAGACGCCGCGTCGTCGAGACGCGCGGAGGATGGAGTGTCAGAGCTCGTGCCCGACGCGGGCCCGGTGCCGCCTGCGGCAGCTGTCGGTGTCACGGCGCCCGGGCCGCTCGCGGGCGCACCGTGCGGGTTGCCGGATGGTGCGGCCGGCTGAACGACGGCGTCCCGCGCCGGCGGTGACGCGTCTGCGCTCATGGAGACGGCGAAGGCGAAGGTCGACGGATGCGCCGAAGTCGCCTCAGCGGTGAGCCCCTCGGGCTCGGCATCGGGTTCGGCCGCGGCCTCCACAGCGGGGCCGGCTTCTGAGGAGTCAGTGTCTGACGGAACCTCGGCGTCGGGGAGCGCCGTGTCGCCCGTGGTCGGGATGCTCGGCTTCAGTCCGTCGACGACGGGCTCGATCGTGCTGTCGATCACAGGTGGCACCACCTCGAGAATGCCATCGACGCCGGTCGCGACTTCCCCGACGAGGTCGGTCGCGCCCAGTCCGTCGACGACCGCACCGACCACGGGAACGCTGCTGACGACATCGGTCACCGGCGCCACGATCGCGCTGACGGGAGCCGACTCGGCGACCGCTCCGACGGTCTGCGTCACGGCCGAGACCGTGTCGCCCGTCGTGGCGATCACCTCGGCCGCCGGAGCTCCCACCACCGGCACGGATGCCACGGTGGCGGTCGTCTTCTCGACCGCCTTCTCGACGGTCGAGACCACGGGAGATGCGATCTGCTCGACGGTCGACGTCGCCGTCTTGGCGACCGGGGCCACGACATCGCCCAGCGTCTCGCCCACGAGTGACGTCAACCCCGACAGAGGCGTCGGAGCTTCGTCATCCGCTCGGGCGTCACCGCCGGAGAACACGGCGCTGAGCAGCGCCCAGGCGAGCACGAAGAGCGCGCCCCAGAGGTACACCGCAGATCTGCGGACCCCTGTCATCTCCACGTTCACGCTCAGCCCCCCCGTGCAATCCGAGAAATCTCCGATCGTGCCCAGGACGATACCCGACGACCTCGAGATCGTCCACCCCTGCGTCAGGACTCACGTGCAGGGCGGGCAGTTCGGTGCATTAGGTTCAGGACTCATGACCGCGCCCGTCCTGACCATGCCCGCTCCGCGCACGACACCGCTGAGGGGCGGTCCCGCTCTGCGATGGGGTGTCGTCGCGCCCGGCGGCATCGCGGCGGACTTCGTGCACGCCCTGCACGCGCACACCGACCAGCGCGTGATCGCGGTCGCCTCGCGATCGGTCGACCGAGCGCGTTCGTTCGCGCGGCGTCACGACATCGCCAGGGTGCACGACGACTACGCCGGGCTGTACGGCGACGAGCAGGTGCAGATCGTGTACATCGCCGCACCGCACAGCGAGCATCGGCGACTCGCGATCGATGCGATCGCCGCCGGCAAGCACGTGCTCATCGAGAAGCCGATCGGGCTCTCCGCCGACGAGGCGCGCGAGGTCGCCGCCGCTGCCGGCGCCGCCGGGGTCTTCGCGATGGAGGCGATGTGGACCCGCTTCCTTCCGCAGACGGATGTCATGCTGCACCTGCTCGAAGACGGCATCATCGGGGATCCGCGACTTCTCCTCGCCGATCTCGGCTTCGCCGCCGACCCCGCCGACGGCGGCCGGCTCTTCGATCCGGCCCTGGGAGGCGGGGCGCTGCTCGACCTCGGCGTGTACCTCGTCTGGCTCAGCCACCTGTGGCTGGGAACGCCGACAGCCGTCACGGCCGTCGGCACTCTCACCGATTCGGGCGTCGATCAGCAGAGTGCGCTCGTGCTCGACTACGCGTCGGGCGCTCAGGCTCTGCTGAGCACGAGCATCCGGGTGACGTCGCCGGGCGCGGCATCCATCTCCGGATCCGACGGCTCCGTGCAGATCGACCCGTCGTTCGTGTTCCCGGGGGGTTTCTTCGCGCAGCGCGGGGATGCCCGAGGTCGGTTCGTCGACGAGTCCGGCCTGCGCCACCGCGAGGGGATGGCCTGGCAGGCCGTATCGGTGGCGGAGCACATCGATGACGGGCTCCTCGAGTCGCCGCTGCATCCGCTGCGGACGTCGATCGAGGTCGTGACGATCATCGACGAGGCGCGTCGGCAGCTGTCACGCACGCGCTGAGCCGTGTCGCTCGCTGAGGTGAAGGAATGCGACTTCGCCGTGGGAGCGCGCCCACAAAGCTCTTGACAGGGCTCGACGCGCGAGCGTAACGTGAACGCCGAAGCTGCTGGGAGCGCTCCCACGTCGAGTCATGGGAGCGCTTGCATACTTCACCCGGAGCGCACACAAGGGAGTGACCGTGAAATCAGCACGAAACAAGATCGCCGCATCCGTCGCCGGCGTCGCAGCCGTGGCCCTCGTCGCCACCGGATGCTCGAGTGGAGGTGGTGCCGAAGCGAGTGACGACGAGATCACCCTGTCGATCACGACCTTCGGCACGATGGGCGTCGATGCGAAGTACGCCGAGTACATGAAGCAGAATCCGAACATCAAGATCGAGGCGACCAACCTCGAGGGCGGTGGAGCTGCGCGCGACGACGCCTACGCGAAGATCGCCGCCGGCACCGGCCTCAGCGACATCGTGGCGATCGAGGAGGGCTGGCTCGGCACGATCGCCGAGGTGTCCGACGCGTTCGTCGACCTGCGCGACTACGGCATCGAAGACGTCAAGGACTCCTGGCTCGACTGGAAGTACGAGCAGGGCACCACGGCCGACGGCAAGGTGATCGGCGCCGGCCTCGACATCGGCCCGCAGGGCCTCTGCTACCGCGGCGACCTCTTCGAGGCCGCGGGGCTGCCCAGCGACCGTGAGGAGGTGGCGGCCTACTTCGGCGGCGAAGATGCCACTTGGGATCGCTTCTTCGAGGTCGGCAAGGAGTACGTCGACAAGTCGGGCAAAGCCTTCTACCACAGCCCGCGATTCTTCTGGAACTCCTTCGTCAACCAGCAGAAGGAGGGCTACTACAAGAAGGACGGCGAGACCCTCAACATCGACGACAACGAGGTGCTGAAGGAGCACTTCGCCAAGATCGTCGAAGCCGAGAAGGACGGTCTCGGCGCAGGCCTTCCCGGCTGGGAGGTCGGTCCCGAGGCCAAGGCCGGCGACTTCGCCGTCTACATGTGCCCGAGCTGGATGCTCGGCATCGTGCAGGGCTACTACGACGAGGGCACGACCGACAGCGGCTGGGACTTCGCGAACGTGCTCCCCGGCGGCGCGGCCAACTGGGGTGGCGCATTCCTCGGTGTCGCAGAGTCGTCCGAGCACAAGGAGGAGGCGGCGAAGCTCGCGCTGTGGCTGGCATCGCCCGAGCAGCAGGCGTCGGCGTTCGAGAAGGCCGGCCCGTATCCCAGCACGATGGAGGGTCAGAAGCTGGTCGCCGACACCACCAGCCCGTTCTTCAACGACGCTCCGATCGGTCAGATCTTCGCCGAGCGCTCGAAGGGCGTCGTGGCGCAGGTGAAGGGACCGGAGGACTCCAACATCCAGGACAACGTCTTCGGCCCCATCTTCGACCGCGTCAGTCAGGGCGAGGTCACCGACGCCGACGAGGCCTGGGACGCCGCCATGGAGCTGCTCGACCAGTTCCGGAGCTGACTGCCCGGGCGGCTCGACGCGTCACGCCGTCGAGCCGCCCGTGCATCCATCTCTCCGCACCCATCTTGCGATTGGTTCAACGATGAGCATCACAACCAGCAGAGCGCCCCGAACGGAACTGACGTTCCGGCAGAAGGTGAGTCGCTTCGACCACACCTTCTCCCCTTACCTGTACATCGCGCCGTTCTTCATCCTCTTCGCGTTGATCGGCGTCTTCCCCATCGCGTACACCTTCAACGTCTCGCTGTACGACTGGCATCTGCTCAAGGGGCAGGGCGACTTCGTCGGACTTCAGAACTACGTCACGGTGCTGAGCGATCCGTTCTTCTGGAACGCCTTCCGCAACACGTTCAGCATCTTCCTGCTCTCGGCGATCCCGCAGCTCGTCATCGCCACAGGGGTGGCGGCGCTGCTGAACCAGGCGATCCGCGGCAGGACGTTCTGGCGCATGAGCATCCTGCTGCCGTACATCGTCGCTCCGGTGGCCGTGACAGTCATCTTCCTGCAGGTGTTCAACCAGTACCACGGACCCGTCGCCGGTCTGCTCGAGCTGCTGGGTCTCGACCCGATCCGCTGGACCTTCGACGTCTTCCCCTCGCACGTCGCGATCGCGACCATGGTCAACTGGCGTTGGACCGGCTACAACGCCCTGCTCCTGCTCGCCGCCATGCAGGCCGTGCCGCGCGACATGTACGAGTCGGCGACCATCGACGGGGCGAGCAGGCTGCGCCAGTTCTGGTCGATCACGATTCCGCTGATCCGCCCGACTCTCATCTTCGTCGTCATCACCGCGACCATCGGAGGGCTGCAGATCTTCGCCGAGCCGAGGTTGTTCGACAGCCGCACCTACGGCGGCAGCGACCGCCAGTTCCAGACGATCGTCCTGTACCTCTACCAGCTCGGCTTCCCGTTGCGCGACTTCGGCCGGGCGTCGGCGACGGCGTGGATCCTGTTCGTCATCATCATGCTCGTCGGCCTGCTCAGCTTCGCGGTCACCCGGGCCATCCGCTCGGCTGACGCGAAGACCGCGCGAATGCGCACTGCGCGCGCCCGTTCGGCCCGCGAGCAGCAGGGAGCATCATGACCGCCATCCTCACCCGTCCCGTCGCGCCCGGTTCGCCCGAGTTCGATCAGCGCCGCGCCGAGGCATCCGAACGCCGTGCCAGACGCCGCCGCGCGTACGAGCGCCCCGGCATGCTCACGTATGCGCTGCTCATCGCCTACTTCGTGGGATCGGCGTTCCCGCTGTGGTGGTCATTCGTCATCGCCTCACGTCAGTCGTCCGACATCAACCTCGTGCCCCCGGCAGTGCTGCCTGGACCGAACTTCCTCACCAACGCCGGCAAGGCATTCGAGAGCGTGCCGTTCCTGCTCTCGCTGGTGAACAGCGCGGTGATCTCCGCCGCGATCACGATCTCGGTCGTCTTCTTCTCGACCCTGGCCGGATACGCGTTCGCCAAGCTGCGCTTCCGGGGGCGCACCGGCCTGCTCGTGACGGTGATCGCCACCATGGCCGTTCCGACTCAGCTGGGCATCATCCCGCTGTTCATGCTGATGGCCGAGTGGCGCTGGATCGGCACTCTGCAGGCCGTCATCATCCCCGGGATGGTGACCGCTTTCGGGGTGTTCTTCATGCGCCAGTATCTCGTCGACGTCATCCCCGATGAGCTCATCGAAGCGGCGCGCGTCGACGGCGCGAGCATGTGGGGCACGTTCTGGCACGTCGCCCTGCCTGCCGCGCGCCCCGCGATGGCCGTGCTCGGACTGTTCAGCTTCATGGCCGCCTGGACCGACTACCTGTGGCCGCTGCTGGCATTGAGCCCTCGCAATCCCAGCGTGCAGACCGCGCTGGCGGCGCTGAGCGCCGCCGGCGGGCAGAACCCCGACAATGCGATGGTGCTCGCCGGTGCGGTGCTCTCGGTGATCCCTCTCCTCATCCTCTTCTTCGTCGCGGGAAAGCAGCTCGTGACCGGAATCATGCAAGGCGCAGTGAAAGGCTGACATGACGATCGAGATGCAGGCCCACACCAGAGACAGCCCCGACTACCGGGACGCCGGACTCGACTTCCCCGCCGGATTCGTCATCGGCGCGGCCACTGCGGCGTATCAGATCGAGGGCGCCGCCACCGCCGACGGACGGGGGCCCTCCATCTGGGACACGTTCAGCGCCACGCCGGGCAGGGTCGTCGACGGGGACACGGGCGACGTCGCCGTCGACCACTACAACCGGCTCGAGTCCGACCTCGACCTGATGGCTCAGCTCGGCATCGAGGCGTACCGGTTCTCGATCTCGTGGCCGCGCATCCAGCCGACCGGATCCGGACCGGTGAACGTGGCGGGCCTGGCCTTCTACGGCCGCCTCGTCGATGGCCTGATCGCCCGCGGCATCCGTCCGATCGCGACTCTCTATCACTGGGACCTGCCGCAGGCGCTCGAGGATGCCGGCGGCTGGACCAACCGCGAGACCGCCTATCGCTTCGCCGAGTACACCCGCCATGTCGCCCGAGCGCTCGGCGACCGCGTGCCGGTGTGGACCACCCTGAACGAGCCCTGGTGCAGCGCTTTCCTCGGCTACGGCTCGGGCGCGCACGCTCCCGGCCGCACCGACGGTGCCGCAGCGCTTCAGGCGATGCACCACCTGAACCTCGCCCACGGCCTCGCCGTGCAGGTGCTTCGGGAGGTCGCGCCGCACGCACAGGTGTCGGTGACGCTGAACTTCCACGTCGTGCGGGGCGCAGACGGGCAGCGATCCGAGGCGGTGCGACGCATCGACGCCCTGGCCAACAGGTCGTTCACCCACCCGATGCTCGTCGGCGGCTACCCGGCGGATCTCATCGATGACACCGCGCAGGTCACCGACTGGCTGTTCGTGCGGCCGGGCGACGCCGAGATCATCCATCAGCCGATCGACTTCCTCGGCGTCAACTATTACTCGACTACGCGGGTGCGCATGTGGGACGGCTCCGCCCCGCGCGAGCGCGCCGACGGTCACAAGGACGTCGGCGGCTCGGCCTGGCCGGGCAGCGACATCGTCGAATTCCTGAGGCAGGACGGCCCGTACACGGCGATGGGATGGAACATCGCTCCCGACGGGCTCGAGGAGCTGCTGCTGAGGCTCAGTCGCGAGCATCCGGGTCTGCCGCTCGTCATCACCGAGAACGGCGCCGCCTTCGACGACGAGCGCATCGGCGATCGAGTGCACGACGACGCCAGGCTGGACTATCTGCGCCGTCACTTCACTGCGGCGCATCGCGCTCTTCAGCAGGGCGTCGACCTGCGCGGCTATCTCGTGTGGTCGCTGTTCGACAACTTCGAGTGGGGCTACGGGTACAGCAAGCGATTCGGCATCGTGCACGTCGACTACGACACGCAGGAGCGCACGGTGAAGGACAGCGGACGGTGGCTGTCGCGACTGATCGAGGAGCACCGGATCCCGGAGTGATCACCGGGCCCGCGTGGCGTACGGTGAAGAGGTCCGCCCTCGAGTGGCGAGGTCCACGATCGCGCTGGATGCGCAGCAGGAGACGAAGAGTGACGATGAAGCCGTCTCACAGCGCGAAGCCGTGGATCCCGACGCTCGAAGAGGTCGCGGCGCTCGCAGGGGTGTCGAGCTCGACCGCGTCGCGGGTGATCAACGGGTCGCCGCGGGTCACCGAGAACACCGTCGCGCGAGTCAATGCGGCGATCGCGAAGGTGGGTTACGTGCCCAATCGTGCGGCGCGCAGCCTCGCCCGTCGCAGCACTCAGACGGTGGCCATGGTCATCCCCGAGCGCACGGCGGAGTTCTTCGCAGACCCGTACTTCGCCGAGGTGATCCAGGGCGCCGCGATGTATGCGTCGTCGACCGAGTACTCGCTCACGCTGCTCATCGAGTCGGAGAAGGACCCGCAGAAGACCCACCAGCTGCTGCGCCGCGGCAATGTGGACGGAGCGCTGATCCTCTCGCATCACAGCGCATCGTCGTCGTATCGAGAGCTGGCGCGCACGCTGCCGGTCGTCTTCGGGGTGCGCCCGCCGGGCGAGACCGGTGAAGAGATCCACATCGTCGACGTCGACAACACCGCCGTCGGCGCGCTCGCCACGCGGCATCTCATCGAGCGGGGGCGGCGGCGGATCGCCACGATCACCGGACCGCTCGACACGTCGGCTGGGCAGGAGCGTCTCCAGGGGTGGCGCGATGTGCTCAGAGCTGCGGGCCTCGACGAGGCCGGCAGCGAAGAGGGCGACTACACCCCGACCGGCGGAGCGGCGGCCGCGCGTCGGCTGCTCGATGCGGGGGTGGAGATGGATGCCCTGTTCGTCGCGTCGGCGCAGATGGCGGCCGGCGCGCTGAGCGTGCTGAAGGAGCGCGGAATCGGGGTTCCGGATGACGTCGCCGTCGCCACGGTCGACAACAACGTCTTCTCGACGAGCGCGTCTCCGCAGCTCACGACCGTCGATCTGCACACCGCGGACAAGGGCGCGGCGATGATGGCGGCGGTCGTGCGTCTGATTCGCGGCGAACAGCTCGGCGCCGACTCTCCGCTGCCGCTCGACCTCGTGATCCGCGAGTCCACGGGCGCGTGATCCGGCGCGGCGCGCCCGGGCGCGATTCCACTTGACTTTCCCCAGGTTCTGCACATCGGCGCCGACTCGCCGAAACCTTCAATCTCACGTTGAAGCGGAAATCCCTCCACAGGGTGGGGAACCGAAGAAAACCTGATCAAACGCAAGAAAATTCGACGACGTTGAAACTCTCCACCGAGTTGTCCACACCCGTTCTGCACAGACACTCCAGAGTTCTTCGCACACTCTCCACATAGTTATCCACAGCCCTAGTTGCATGGGGATAACCCGGCTTCTAGCTTGGGGGAGACCGGATGTCGGTGGCGCGTGTTCTGCTTGCGCCTGAGGCCGACGACCCGCCGGTCGCAAGCGCCGGTGACGTGTGTCGAGTCGTGCCGGCCGGGAGGAGCACGGTGTCGATCGCAGATATCTCGAACGAGCGTCTGGGTGGTTCGCGCACGCCCGAGCGCACCCCGCCGCACGATCTTCTGGCCGAGCAGAGCGCGCTGGGTGGCATGCTGCTGTCGAAGGATGCCGTCGCCGATGTCATCGAGATGCTCAAGGGCGCCGACTTCTACGTGCCCAAGCACGAGCTGATCTTCGAGGCGATCCTGTCGCTGTACTCGCACGGTGAGCCGACCGACGTCGTCGCGGTCACCGATGAGCTGATCAAGACCGGCGAGCTCGGGCGCGCCGGTGGTGCCGACTATCTGCACACGCTCACCTCGATCGTGCCGACCGCCGCGAACGCCGGCTATTACGCCGGGATCGTCGCGGAGCGCGCGATCCTGCGCCGCCTGGTCGACGCGGGCACGCGCATCGTCCAGCTGGGCTACGCGGGCGAGGGCGACGCCACCGACATCGTCAACAACGCGCAGGCCGAGATCTACTCGGTGACCGGATCCGAGACGGCCGAAGACTACGTGCCGCTGACGATCGCCGTCGACGCGGCCGTCGAAGAGATCGAGGCGGCCAACGGCCGTGACGGCACGATGACCGGCATCCCGACCGGATTCCGCGAGCTCGACGAGCTGACCAACGGTCTGCACGGCGGCCAGATGATCGTCGTGGCCGCGAGGCCTGCTATGGGCAAATCAACGCTGGCTCTGGATTTCGCCCGGGCGGCAGCCATCGGCCACAACGAGCCATCGATCTTCTTCTCGCTCGAGATGGGCAAGAGTGAGATCGCGATGCGTCTGCTCAGCGCCGAGGGCGCGATCCCGCTGCAGAACATGCGCAAGGGAACCCTCGATCCCCGTGACTGGACCACCGTCGCCGCGACTCGCGGACGCATCAACGACGCTCCGCTCTACATCGACGACAGCCCGAACATGACGCTCGTCGAGATCCGCGCCAAGTGCCGCCGGCTCAAGCAGCGCGCCGGCTTGCGGCTGGTGGTCATCGACTACCTGCAGCTGATGACGAGCGGTAAGCGCGTCGAGTCGCGTCAGCAGGAGGTGTCGGAGTTCTCGCGTGCGCTCAAGCTGCTCGCGAAAGAGCTGCAGGTGCCGGTGATCGCGCTGTCGCAGCTGAACCGTGGTGCCGAGCAGCGATCCGACAAGAAGCCCGCGATCAGCGACCTGCGCGAGTCCGGCTCGATCGAGCAGGACGCCGACATGGTGATCCTGCTGCACCGCGAGGCCGCCTACGACAAGGACATCCGTCCGGGCGAGGCCGACCTGATCGTCGCCAAGCACCGAAACGGCCCCACCGCGACGATCACCGTCGCCTTCCAGGGGCACTACTCGCGATTCATGGACATGGCGCCGGGCGACTTCGGCGGCGGGGGCGGCGACTTCAACTGACCCTCGCGAGCCGGGTGACGCAGCGCGGCCATAGTGATTTACTGGCGCGATGGCAGCCACTGCGATGTTCCCGCTCGAGACGGTGCTGTTCCCGTACACGCCGCTGGCTCTGCGCGTCTTCGAAGAGCGCTACCTGAAGATGCTCGGCGCAGCGCTCGAATCGCACGAGCCGTCGTTCGGCGTGGTGCTCATCGAGCGCGGATCCGAGGCCGGGGGAGGGGATACCCGGTTCCGCACCGGCACCATGGCTCGGATCGTCGAGGTCGCGGCGACCGAGCGCGACATCGAGCTGCTCGTCGTCGGCGGGGAGCGCATCGAAGTGGGCGCGTGGTGGAACGACGAGGCGTATCCGACCGCCGAGGTGCACGCCATCGGCGAGCTGAGGTGGGATCCGGCACTCGCGCCGCTGCGCGACGAGGCGGAGAAGCACGTTCGTCGCGTGCTCACGCGCGCGGCGATGACTTCCGGCAGCCGGTGGGATCCGAACATCGAGATCTCGGACGACCCCCTGGAGTCGTCATGGCAGCTCGCCGCGATAGCGCCGCTGGGGCCGATCGACCAGCTCGAGCTGCTGCGCGCCACCTCGCTCGGAGGGCTGCTCGCCCGCACCATCGATCTCACGCTCGAGGCCGAAGAGCTGCTCAAGGCCACGTTCGACCATGGCGGCGGTGCCGGCGACGAACCGGGCCTCACCGCCTGATCAGCGCATTCACCAGCCCATCGAGCCCGGCGCGCCCTTGAACGGGCCGCGGATGCGGGACGTGATCCAGCCGCCGTAGAACCGGCCAGGCTGCGGTGTCACCTGCTCGTCGCCGACCGTGCATGCATCCATGTCGCCCGCGTAGACCGCCACGCGTCCGCTCAGAGACTCGAACCCGCGTGCCGGGCGCGGGTACGTCCAGGCGGCTCCAGGCACAACCCGCTCGCCGCCGTGCACGTCGAAGTACGCGGCCTCCCCCTTGAACTCGCAGAAGGACGACCCCTCTGCCGGGATGAGCGCTCCGTCGACGAACGACGCGATCGGCAGGTAGTAGACCGGCGGATGACTCGTCTCTAGCACGCGGATCGCGTTGACGGTATCGGCGATCAGCACGCCGCCGAGGCGGATCGTGATCCGCTCTCGCTCCGGCTCGGCGCGCGGCGGCCGCGGATAGTCCCACACGGACTCCTCGCCTGGACGGATGGGATCGGGTACGGGCCGTCTCATACCCGCGAGGGTACTCGTTCACCGCGACGCGACTGCCGTCAGGCCCGCTCGGCGATGACCCGTGCGGTCGCCACGGGATCGGCACGGTGCATGACCGACTCCGGCACGATCACCAGGCCGGCGTCCTCGATCTCGGCGGCGAGCCGGTCGGACGACGCGACCAGGAAAGGGAAGGTCTGCGCCCCGCGCAGCACGGTGACCGGCACATCGACGTCGAGCAGCGCGGCATCCGGACGCCGGTAGCGCAGCGTCAGCCGGGCGTCGTACACGGTCGACTGCGCGAGCGGGGCCAGGGCGGCGAGCTGGCCGCTCGCGCGGCCCGCCTCCACCATCTCGGCCGGCAGCCCCACGGCGTCGCGCTGGAACATCGCCACTGCGTCATCATGGCGGGCGGCGTCGACCAGCTCCTGCAGAGGTCGCGGCAGCTCTTCCCCCCAGCCCTCGCCGTCGAAGTCGATCGGCGGCTCCGACAGGAACAGCGCACCGGTCGGCACGCCGCGCGACGCGGCGAACAGGGCAAGGATCGCGCCCGAGGAGTGGCCGAGCACGGCATCCGCTCCGCCGACCGCCGCGATCACGGCGGCCAGGTCGTCGGCCTCGTCGGCCGGCGCGGAATCCGGGCGGTCGCCGCTCGCACCCCGCGCGCGACGATCCCAGGTGACCGCGCGGAAGCCGCTCTGAGCCAGCGCCTCGGCCAGCGGCCCGGCATCCGCCGCCGTCGACAGAGCGCCGTTCACGACGACGACGACGGCCGGCCCCGCCCCGGTCGTCGTGTAGGAGATCTCGGTTCCGTCTGCGGAGGTCGCGATGCTCATGACGCCATGCAACCACCTCGACGGCTTCGGCGCGACGGGTTGTCGATGAGGCTCAGGCGACCTCGACGGCGGTGCTCTGCGACGCGCGGGGCTCTCGTGGCTTGCGCCGTGCCCACTTCGCGGGCAGGTTCTCGCCGTCCCACACCTGGATGATGCCCCACACGGCCGCGGTCGTCGGCACGGCCAGCACGGCGCCGACCAGGCCGCTCAGCGCCGTTCCCACGGCCAGAGCGACCAGGATCACGAAGGCGTGCAGCTTCATCGTGCGCCCCATCAGGAACGGCTGCAGGAGGTTGCCCTCGAGCTGGTTGACGAGCACGACGACGCCGACGACGAGCAGCGCGCTCACCCAGCCGTTCGCCACGAGGGCGACCAGCGCCGCGAGCACACCGGCCAGCGTCGCACCGACGATCGGGATGAACGCCAGAAGGAAGACGAGCACGGCCAGGGGAATCGCCAGCGGCACCTGCAGGATGAGCAGGCCGATGAGGATGCCGACGGCATCCACCAGAGCCACTGTCGCCGTCCCGCGCACGTACGACCCGAGCACGCCCACGGTCTTGTGGCCGATCCGGCGCACCCGGCTCTCGTTCTCGCCGTGGAAGGGACGCAGCAGGAACTCCCACATCTGCGGGCCGTCCTTGAGGAAGAAGAAGAGGATCGTGACCAGCAGCACGAATCCGGTGACGAAGCTCGCCACCGCGCTGACGCCAGCGAGGGCGCCGGAGCCGAACTGCGAGCTCGTGACGAAGTCGGTGAGCGTGTTGGTCCACTCCTCGATCTGGTCGGGGGTGAACAGCTGGAAGGGCAGCGTGTCGATCCAGTCGAACACGTGGTCGATGCCCTGCTGCGCCTGTGCGTACAGGTCGTCCCACTGATCGCGAACCGCCCACACGATCAGCCAGCTCAGTCCGCTGAGCACCGCGACGATCGTCAGCAGGGTGATGATCGTCGCCAGCAGATCCGGCACGTGATGCCGGCGCAGCCAGTTCATCGCCGGGGCGAACGCGCACGCGAGGATGAGCGCGATCGCGAGCGGGATGGTGACCAGGGTGAGGTACTGGATGACGTACACGATGCCCGCCGCGACGGCCACGACCAGCAGGATCTGAACCGAGCGGATGCCGAGGCGTCCGAACGCGTCGGCCCAGAGACTCCACGGCGGGCGAGTCGCTCGGGGCTCCACCGTCGTCTGATCGAGCTGGATGCGACGGGGACGATCGCTGCGGAACAGGGTCATTCCGCGAGCCTAGGCTCCGGGGTGCATCCGCGGCGAGTGGTTGACCGCGCGCCGCGGATGTCGCACACTGCCCGCTGCGCGGCGGGGCGCGCCGCTCACCGGCATCGAGCCGCCCGGTCGGCGAGCAGGATGCGCGCCGCGCGATCACCCGAGACGAGGGCGCCCTCGATCGACGGGCTCGTGCGATGGTCGCCGGCGAGGTAGACCACCTCACCGGCGCGTACCGGTGAGGGCCGCAGCGGGGGCGGCTGGTCCGGCAGGGCATGACGGATGTCGTCGCGGCGCAGCAGCGGCCAGCTGCGGGCATCCGTACGCCAGATCTCGCCGAGCTGGGTGCGCACCTCCGCCTCCGACCCGCCGCTGTCGGAGAGCAGGCAGGTGGCCTGCACCAGGTGGCGGCCGGCGGGAGCGTAGGTCGGGGCGGTACGCGAGATGATCGCCGTGTTCACGATCGGCCCCCGCCGGCGCCCGTCGACGGCGAGCATGCCGGATGCGGAGGGCGCGGTATCGGGCGCGAACCACCACGTCTGCAGTCCGCGCATCGGCGGGGCGGCGACACCGGTCAGTGGGGCCAGATGATGCGCGTCCACGGCGACGATGGCGGCGGCGGCGCTCGCCGGATCGGCACCCGAGATGTCGACCTCGACGCGCCCCCGCTCGGCGCGCACGCCGGTGACGCGATGGGAGAGCCGGATGTCCGCGCCCGCCGACCGTGCGCGTGCCGCCAATTCGGCGGGCAGCGCCTGGATGCCCTCCGCCGGGAGCCCGGGCGCACCGCGCAGGAACAGCCCCACCAGCCACCGCACGAACACCTCGGACGTGCCGAAGTGGCCATCGGCGAGCACTCCCGACAAGAACGGCTCGACGACCTCCGTGCGCAGCGCCCCGTGAAACCCCGCCGCGTCCCAGCCCTCTCGCGCGGCGCGGTCGTCCCCCGCGGCGGCTCGCCTCAGCAGCCGTCGCGGCGCGAGCACCGACGGGGCGGCCCAGCGAGCCAGAGCGACCAGAGCGCCGGGGTCGAGCAGCCCGCTGCGCAGGCTCGTGCGGATCGACAGCGGATGGCGGCGCGGATCTGCCAGCGTCGCCAGCCCGATGGGGTCGCCCGCGACGTCTTCCGCCCGGCGCACATGCACGCCGACGGGGAACGGCTGCAGGCGCAGCGCCGGCACGTCGGCCCACCGTCGGACGGAGCGGTAGGCGGGGTTGAGCACATGGAATCAGCGATCCAGCTGGAACCCGTCCACGATGTCGGTGCGCTGGCGCCCGCCGACGTCGTCCGAGGCCTCGAGCACGACCGTGTCGAGCCCCGCCTCGGCGAGAACCGTTGCGGCGCGGAGGCCCGCCAGGCCCGCGCCGATGACGATCACGTCGTGGTCCACTGCCCTCATGCCGCCTCTCCCGTCCCGTCTCAGGATTCCGCAGGCTGCATCGGCAGATGCGGGCCGTGGTTCCAGGCGAGGATCGCGGGCTGCTCGCGGGCGAACCCGAGAACAGACACCGATCCGGCATCAAGCGAGATCGATGCCCCGAATCGCGGCGCCTGCCGCAGGAACACGGCGGTCAGGATACGCAGGTAGTGTCCGTGCGCGACGAGGGCGACATCTCCGGATGCCATCGCCGGCAGCACCCTGGTGAGAACGCGGGATGCCCGGGCGGCGACCTCTTCGACCGTCTCGCCCGGCGTGTCGCCGCGGATCACCCCGTGCGCGAAGGTGGTCCAGTTGTAGCCGAGCTCGGCCCTGATCTCCTTCGTCGTGCGCCCCTCGTACCCGCCGTAGTCCCACTCCACGAGCAGCGGATCGATCTCGGCCTGCAGGCCGGCGAGTTCGGCCGTTCGCCGCGCGCGCTGCAGCGGCGAGCTGAGCACGAGCCGGAAGTCGTAGCCCTTCACCAGCTCGCCCGCAGCTCGCGCGAGGTCTTCGCCGTGCGGGGTGAGCGGGATGTCGGTCAGTCCGGTGTGCCTGCCCGTTCGCGACCATTCCGTCTCGCCGTGGCGCAGCAGCACGAGCTTGCCTTCCGGGGCATCCGGAGCGGGGCGATCAGGCAGCGGGTCGACGGCATCCACGCTCTCACCGTAACCCCCGCGCCAGCATCCCGGCCTCCCCGCGTTGCTTCACGGCGAGAGCACGCGTGCGCTGTGCGTCAGCCGGCTGCGCACGTCGAACGCCTCGTTGCCGCCGAGCACGCGTGCTCTCGGCACGCCGCTGCGCAGCACCGTGCGCAGCGCGCTGCGGCGCACGACCACCACCGGCACACCGCGGATCGAACCGAGCGGAGCGACCGCGTCGTCGAGGTCGTCGTCGGGAAGGATGAGGATCGCTCCTCCGAAGCGCACCCGCGCACGGCGCGCCACGGTGCGCATGCGGGCGAGCAGTTCGCGGATCGGAGCGGCGCCGCCGACGTGGGCGCCGATGACCTCGCCCTGACGGAATCTCACCGGCCCGCCGAAGTCCTCCGACATGAGACCGTACAGCCCGCTCGGGCTGAGCACGACGTGATCGAGCTTGCCGGCGGCGTCCTCGCCGGTGACGACGTCGTGCCAGGCGGTGAACCCGATGCCGAGCTCTTCGATCGCCTCGGCCGTGGCCTCTTCGGCCAGCGCGTCGGCGAGCATGCGACGCGCCTCCCACGGCGCCGCGCGCACGACCAGCGGGTCGTACGCCTCGGCATCCGTCACCTCGTGGCCGAGCTGGTCGGACAGCAGCTCGCGGTAGCGGCGACGGCGCCACGCGCCCGCCCGGCCGTACGAGCGTCCGCGCGGTCGGGTGCCGGTCGCGCCGGGAGTCGTCGGGCGCGCGGCCCAGGACGCCGCTCCCCGCCCGCGGTCGTACGCGGCGCGTGCCGCCGCGGTCCCGACGAGCTCCCAGGCCCGCTGCACGCGGACGAAGACGGCGGCGTCGCCCCCGGTGTCGGGATGCGTCTGGCGCAGCCGCAGCCGGTAGGCACGGCGCAGCTCGTCGTCCGAGACGGTGGACTCGACCCCGAGCAGCTCGTATGCGGATGCCGAGAGCGGGCCGTCGAAGGTCACCATCACACGTTAGACGCTTCTTCTAGGCTGAAGACATGAACAAGAGCACCATCTGGACCATCGTCGCCGTCGTCGTCTCGGTCGTCATCGCGTTCTGGATCGTGAACGCGCTGTTCTCGCTGATCTGGTTCATCGCCAAGCTCGCGATCGTCGCCGTCGTCGCCCTGATCGTCTTCGTGGTCATCCGCTCGCTGCTGGCCCGATCCGGCGGCGAGCGTCGCTGAGGCTCAGCCCTTCAGAAACTGCAGGGCGGCCAGACGGAACGCCTTCGACCCGGGAGCGTTGAAGTGATGCCGACCCGGGATCTCGAAGAACGTCGCCTGCGCAGCCGCCTCGGCCAGCCGGCGTGAACCGTCGAGCACGGCATCCTGCGATCCGGTCGCGAACAGCACCGGCTGTTGCGGGGCGTGCGCGGGATCGGGGTCGATCGAGCGCGAGTCGCGCATGCCCTCGGCAAGCGCGAGCAGCGCGCGCATGTCGTTCCCCGCCACCCGCTCGGCCAGCGCGATGTAGCGCTGCGTCACCGGATCGGTGACCGCCGTGCCGTCCTCGGCGTACCGGCGCACCTGGGCGGTGTCCAGCCGATCGAGCGGGATGCCGTCTGGCACCCCGCCGAGCACCGCCCGCGTGATGCGCTCGCCGAGATCGAGCGCCACCTGCCAGCCGACCCGCGCGCCTAAGGAGTATCCGACGTACAGCGCCTCGTCGACGAGGAAGGTGTCGAGCACCGATTCGATGTCGCGGGCGAGACTGCGCACGGTGTAGCCGGCGGAGTCGTGCGGCTTCTGGCTCGCGCCGTGCCCGCGCTGGTCGACACCGAGGATGCGGAAGCCCTCGCGCTCGAGCATGCGCACCCACCCCGTGTGCACCCAGGTGTCAGCGGTGCTCGACGCGAACCCGTGCACGAGCACGACGGGGGGCCTATCAGCCTCGCCCCAGGAGTACGTCGCGAGCGCGACGCCGTCACCCACCTCGACGTACTGGGGCTCGGGCATCGTCGAGAGTGCGGAGAGGATGTCGACCACACCTCCATCATGCTCCTGTCGGCGGTCGCAGGATGGCTGCGCTCGTGCGCCTGCGTGCCGCGCGCCTGCGTGCGGGCCCCGATCTCAGCCCTCGGCCTGGGAGGGGTGCCCCGTCGTGTCGGGGTCGGGCCGCGCGGGCGGGTTCTCCGGATCCTCGCCCTCGGCCTGGCTCGGGTGATCGCCGCCGCCGGAGCGGCCGCTGGTGTCCGTCGCCTGCCCGGTGTCGTCGCCCTGCGGGACCTCGTCCCGCCGTTCGCGGTCGTCGGCGCCGCGCTCGTCTGTCGTCATGTCGTCGTTCATCGCTCCTCCTCCATCGTTGCGGGCGACGCTAGCCCGTGCATCCGGTACTGCCCACCGGGTTGACAGAGTCAGGCGAACAGCGTCACCAGCTGCCCCTCGACCCGGCGCGTCGGGTCGACGACCACGCCTTCGTCGTAGAGGTCGAACACGCGCGGGTCGATGTAGCTAGCCCGGGCGACGGCGGGGGTGTTGCCGAGGGCGGATGCCGCGACGCGCACGGCCTGGGCGGCCGCCCGCGACCGTGCCGTCGCCGTCGGCTTGAGGCCGATCTGGGCCAGGGCGACGGCGGCCGAGATGGTGCCGTGCAGGGTGCGGAAGTCCTTGGCCGTGAAGTCGCCACCGGTGCGCAGTCTGACGTCGTCGTTGATGTCGGCGGCGCGAAGCGGATGCCATGCAGCGGCACGCGCCGTGTCGTCCTGCCAGCTCAGCAGCAGCGAGCGGCCGCCGCGGCGTTTCAGGCCGGCGATCAACCCGGCGAGATCGGCGTCGTCGACCTCGGACTCCCACGGCTGGCCGCTCTTGCCGGGAAAGCGCAGCTCGACGATCCTGCCGCCGCGCACGCGCGCGTGCGACCCGCGCAGGGTGACCAGCCCGATGCTGCCGTGGGCTCTCGCGTACTGCTCCGACCCGACGCGCAGCAGGGCGGAGTCCAGCATCCGGAACGCACCGGCGAGCAGCCGCGGGCGGCCGAACCCGTCGGTGCGCAGATCGCGGGTCACGCCGCCGCGGGCGGCGGGGAGCACTTCTGCGAGCTGCAGCATGCGATCGAACTTCTCGCGCGCCATCCGCTCGTGCCAGGCCGGGTGGTAGATGTACTGACGCCGGCCGGCCGCGTCGATGCCGGTCGCGAGGATGTGGCCGTTCGCGTACGGGCACATCCACACGTCGGACCAGGCGGGTGGCACGACCAGCTCGCGCAGTCTCGCGAGCACCTCGGGGTCGTCGACCGCGGCGCCGTCCGCGCCGAGGAACCTATAGCCGCGACCGTGACGCACGCGCCGGATTCCGGGGGCATGCGGGTCGCT
This sequence comes from Microbacterium sp. nov. GSS16, assembly GCF_028198145.1. Lineage (NCBI taxonomy): Bacteria > Bacillati > Actinomycetota > Actinomycetes > Micrococcales > Microbacteriaceae > Microbacterium > Microbacterium sp. nov. GSS16. The sequence continues at coordinate 914,591 of NZ_CP116338.1, forward strand.
TCGACGCAGGCGGGTCATGCATCCGGACTACCCAAAGGGACGGGTAGCGGGCAAGCCCCTGGCGGCGTGCGGCGGAAAGGAATAGATCGCCGGTGTCGACCTCTTCGAAACGATTCGATAGACTGTCGGGAGCGGCGCCGTGACGATCCACGGTGCCGCCGTCTTTTTTACCGGCATCCCCTCCTCCCCTCCCCGGATCATCATGGCCACCACACTCATCACCGGTCGCCCCTGGCGCGTCATCCTGCTCTTCTCCGTGCCGCTGCTCATCGGCAACGTCGTGCAGCAGCTCTATCAGTTCGTCGACACGATCGTCGTCGGACGCCAGCTCGGCGTCGACTCGCTCGCCGCGGTCGGCGCGACCGGCAGCCTGATCTTCCTCATCATCGGCTTCGCGTGGGGTCTCGCCAGCGGCTTCGCGATCCCGACCGCCCAGGCGTTCGGCGCGGGGGATGCCAGGGGCGTGAGCCGGTCGGTGGCCACCGGCACCCTGCTCACCGGTGTCACCAGCCTGATCCTGACGGTGCTCGGTCCGCTCATCGCACGCCCGTTCCTCGAGCTGCTGCAGACGCCGTCCGAGCTGCTCGCCGAGGCCACGACCTTCACGCAGGTGACCTTCATCGGCGGCAGCACGATCATGTTCTTCAACTACCTGGCCGCCATCATCAGGGCCATCGGCGACTCGACCACTCCGCTGGTCTTCCTCACCATCTCGTGCGGGCTGAACGTCGGACTCGTGATCCTCATGGTCGGGCCGCTCGGCTGGGGCGTCGCAGGTGCAGCTCTGGCCACGGTGATCGCGCAGGCCATCTCGGTGCTGCTCTGCCTCGGATACCTGTGGCGGAAGCTGCCCGTGCTGCACGTGCACCGCGACGACTGGAGGGTGCGTCGTGCCGACGCCCTCGAGCACCTCAGGCTCGGCCTGCCGATGGGCTTCCAGGCATCGATCATCGCGATCGGCGCCCTCGCGGTGCAGGTGGCGCTGAACACGCTCGGCGCCGACGCGGTCGCCGCGTACACCGCCGCATCCCGTATCGACGGCCTCGCCGTCGCGCTGCTCGCCTCTCTGGGGCTCGCGTCGTCGATGTACGCCGCGCAGAACCTCGGCGCTCGCCGCCCCGACCGCATCCGCCGGGGAACGGTCCAGGCGCTGTGGATGGCGATCGCCACCTCGGTGCTGCTCGGTGTGATCATGATCGCCTTCGGCGCCTCGGTTGTGCGGCTGTTCGTCGGTGACGAATCCGAGCGGGTGGTCGACCTCGCCCATCAGATGCTCATCATCAACGGCGTGAGCTACGCGGCCCTCGGTGTGCTGTTCGTGCTGCGTGGTGTGCTGCAGGGTGTCGGTCGGGTCGCCATCCCCACCATCACGGGCGTGGTCGAGCTGGTCGCCCGCGTGATCGCCGCTGTCGCGCTGGGCGCGGTCTGGGACTTCGCGGGCGTCGCGCTCAGCAATCCACTCGCGTGGATCGGGGCGGTCGTGATTCTCGTGCCGGCCTACCTCTCCGCGCATCGGGCCTTCAGCCGCATGCCGGTCGAGCCGATCGAGACGACCCTCACGACGCCCATCCCGGTGATCGGTCCGACGGAGGGATCGCGGATGGTGGATGCCGTGTTCACCGCCCCCGCGCCCGTCGTCGTGGGGCGGTTGAGCGCCCTGCGTCTTCCCCGGAGGGGCGGCGGACGCGCTGAGCGCGCGCGGGCGCCCGTCCGGGAGGGCGGCAGGTCAGCATCCGGGTGCGAGCCGTTCACGTGTCATCCGTCAGGATGATGCCGAATCGTTCCCCTGGCTGACGCACAAGCCCGATCTCCGCGCGTAACGTGGCTGTCACGAGCACGCCGCGATGCGGTGTGCGGATGACCGGGGGGTCAGGATGTCCAGTCTTGCAGTGGCCAACACGTTGGCAGCGGTGCTCGTGCCGATAGGCAACGCCGGTGCAGTTCTCGCCGTCGTCTGTGCGCTCGTGACCGCATTCGCGCTCGCGCGCGGCGCGGCGGGGCTCGCGGGAGGCGGGGTGGGCGTGTGGATCCTCGGCGCGCTGCTGAGTCTCTGCGCCTCGTTCGCTGCGGAGTGGACGCCGGTGCTCGTGTCGCTGGGCGCGCTCGCGGCGGCCTTCGTGGTCGGAGCTCTCGCACGGGTGCTGCTCCGTGCCGTGCGCCGCCCGAACCCCGAGACGGCAGCGGCTGTGTCATCCGCAGAGCCCGCACGCGAGACGGCAACGGCTGCGTCGTCGGCAGAGCCGGCACGCGAGTCGGCGAAGACGGCCGCCCCGCGCCTGACCGGGCGCGGTACACCGGCGCGGACGGCGGGCGAGACCGTCCGCGTCGCCTCCTGATCCCCAGGCCGCGCTGGATGCCGTACACCGCGTGGCCGCCGTGTCTTTGTAGGCGATAAACAGAAACCGAGTGTCACCGAGTAGGGAACTTGGTGTCGGGATTCAAGGTACCGTCGCGGCTGAGCATCCGCCCATACGCTCACCGAGGGCGACGAGGCCCCCCGACCCTGGAGTGCTCAATGACGAGTGGTACCCCTCACGCGCACGGAATCGGCATGCGCGTCTTGGTCATCGTGCTCAGCATCATGCTGGCCGCGATGGTGTTCCTGTATTTCGCGACGACCGGCCGGATCGCCGCCGGCGCAGCCGAACTCGCCGACGGATCGTCGGCAGCGCACGACGGCTCGACGCAGCTGGCGACCGGGGCGAGCACGCTCGCCGACGGCGCCGGTGAGCTCGCGGACGGCACCTCCGCTCTCGCGCAGGGCGCGACGGATGCCGACGCCGGCGCGACAAAGCTCAGCGAAGGAGCCGCGAGCGCCGCGACCGGCGCGCAGACCCTCGCCGAGGGAGCCACCTCGCTGAGCGCCGGTGCCTCGAGCGCCGCGGTCGGAGCCGCCAAGCTCGACGCCGGCGCCTCGTCGGCATACGGCGGTGCTCTCAAGCTCTCCGGCGGCGCGAGCAGCGCCCACGCGGGCGCTCAGAAGCTGGCGGGCGGTGCGCAGGAACTGGCGTCGAAGTCCGCCGAACTCGCGACGGGCGCGGCAGCCGTGGAGACGGGAACGGCAGCCGCCCATCTCATCTCCGGGAGGCTGTTGACCGGTGCCGCTGCGCTTACCGAGGGTCTCGCCCCGAAGATCAACGGGGTGCGCGGGCTCACCACAGACGCCGGCAAGGCGGCCATCACGAGCACGACGACTACGGCAGCCGCTGACGCTTCGGAGCTCAAGACCCGGCTCGCTGCGCTCTCCGAGGCGCACCCTGAAGATGCCGAACTGGCGAGTCTTGCAACCCTGGCCGCGAGATCAGAAGGCAACCTCGCGAAGGTCGCTGGAACCGCTCAATCCGTTCCTGGGCTCGCGACGCTGGCCGTCACCGGGTTCGAAGGCGCGCAGGGTCTGCTCGATGGGGCGACCAAGCTCGTCAACGGGGACGCGCTACAGGGGTGGCCCGGTATCGGCAAGGTCGCCGAGGGCGCATCCAGCGTGGCCGGCGGCGCGAGCGCAATCTCGGCCGGGGCCGGCCGGCTGGCCGCGGGCGCGGGTGATCTGCGCGACGGCACGGGCAAGCTCTCGACCGGAGCGAACGATCTCACCACCGGACTCGGCACCCTGTCATCCGGGGCCGGCCAGCTGAACACAGGCGCGCAGAACCTCAGCGCCGGAGCCGCCAAGCTCGACGCCGGTGCGGGAGACCTCGCCGCCGGCACGTCGACGCTCAGCACCGGGGCATCCGACCTCAGCGCCGGCGTCAGCAAGCTCTCCGACGGCGCCGCCGCGGTCGACGAGGGAACCGCGAAGCTGGCCGCGGGTGGTGGCGAGCTGTCGGGCGGAGCCGGAGACCTCCGCGACGGAAACGGCAAGCTCGCGGCGGGCTCCGTGCAGCTGGCCTCGGCTACCGCCGCCGCGGCGCCGTCGACGCTGCCCTGGATGCTCGGACTGGGACTCGTCGGGCTCATCGCCATCGGCTTCTGGGTCGGTCACCGCATCAGCCACCGTCGCACGGTCGCGGCCGGGTAGCGACCCGGGCCGGCCTCCACGGGCCGCGGCCGGAAGACGCTCATCCATGATGCGTCCGACGGCCGCGGCCCGCTTGCGTCCATCGGCCGCTCTCGGCAGCCGCCGTCGCGCTGCGGGGTCGATTGCGTACGGTTTGGGGGCGTCGAACCGTACTGGAGTGACCCCGCACGCCCCCGACCCCTTCCGCGCCCACCCACCGTCGAGGCGGTGCAAAGGTCGTGAGACGTAGACTGGTCGGGTCACCGATCTGAGGACTGTCATGCCCGCCGCTTCCCGCTCGCGCACCGCGCGTCCCGCTACGGGGCGCCCTTTCACCGTGCGCACCGTGCAGCTCGCGCGCGCCCTGATGGCGGCGGTCGCCGCCCTCATGATCACCTTCTCTCCCGATCACTCCGCCGCGATCGGCCTGTCGGTGTTCGGCGGTTTCGCGATCGTCACCTCCCTGGTGCTGATCGTCGCCGCGATCATCGTGCACCCTTCGGGGCAGCGTTGGCCATCGGTGCTGATGGGCGCGATCACGCTCGTTCTCGGCATGGCCGCGAGCATCCCGGCCTGGCGCACCGACGCGCTGTTCTTCGTGCTCGTGATCACGTGGGCAGCGCTGACAGGCCTCGTCGAGCTGATTTCGGGCGTGCGATCGCGCGGGCAGGATGGCTCTCGCGATGCCATCACCATCGGCGCGCTGGGGCTGCTGCTCGCGACGCTGCTGCTGATCGTCCCCGTCGGGTTCGTGCAGGACTACGCGGTCGAGGGGCACGCGATGTCGCTCACCGGCATCATCATCGGCGTGGGGCTGTTCGGCGGGTACGCCGCGATCGTCGCGGTGTTCCTGGGGATCGCCGGACTCGCCCCCGCCGCGAGGAGCACCACGACCGGTGAGAAGACTGCCGGGGCCGACCGCCTGGCCGACCACGGAGGAGAGGCATGACCGACGACAAGCCGACGCGCAAGGAGATCCTGCGCCCGCTGCACCTCGTGGGCATTGCCCTCGCCGCCGGCGTCTTCGCGACCGTCGTGACCCTGGTCTCGACCGGGGCCTTCACCGAGCGCGTGAACCTCTCCATCGCCAAGGGCACCTACGAGGGCCTCACCCCGCTGGGGCTGGGTCTCGTCATCGGCGGTGCCTCGTTCATCGTCACCCTGCTCGGGCTCGCGATGCTCATGCTCGCAGTCGATCCCGCAGACGTCACCAGGACCATAGATCGTCCGGTGCTGTTCGACGCCGACCCGTCGTCGCCCGACTCCGGTCGCAGCTCGACCGGCGAGCCGAAGAGCGGTGAGCGTCCGGATGCCGGCGACGGGCCGGCCGCGGCATCCTGACCCGCCTCATCCCTCGGGCAGCGTGAGCTGCAGCAGCCGATCGTCGTCCCGCCCCGGCGATCCCCGACCGTCGCTGTTGTTCGTCAGCACCCAGAAGGTGTCGCCGGGACCAGCGACGACGTCGCGGAGCCGGCCGAACTCGCCCGTGTACACCGGCCAGGGTTCGATGCTCGGTGTCGTGGTGTCGTACAGCCAGAGCCGCTCACCGCGCAGTCCCGCGACGTACACGACATCGTCGACCACCGTGATGCCGCTGGGGCTCGCCTCGTCGGGTGCCCACACCGCGACCGGATCGATCGCCTCGCCTGCCCGCGCGAAGCCCTCGTGGTCGGGCCAGCCGTAGTCGCCACCCGCCTCGATGCGGTTCAGCTCGTCCCAGGTGTCCTGGCCGAACTCGCTCGCCCAGAGGCGACCGTCGGCGGTCCACGCGAGGCCCTGTACGTTGCGGTGGCCGAGGCTGTACACCGCGGTGCCGAAGGGGTTGCCGGACGCCCGTTCGCCCTCCGGCGTCACCCGCAGGATCTTCCCGCCGAGGAAGTCGCGATCCCGAGCACGATCGCGCTGCCCCGCGTCGCCGGTGGCGATGTACAGCATCCCGTCCGGCCCGAAGGCGATCCGCCCGCCGTCGTGGGTCGACGCGCGCGGGATGTCCGAGACCACCACCTCGACCGCGTCCACGGCGAGCGTGAGCGAACCAGGATCGCCCACGAGCGGCATCCGCACGACCCGGTTGTCGTCCGCCGCGCCGTGGTAGGCGTAGAGCCAGCGCGTGCCGCCGTCGACGAGCAGCGCGAGGCCGTGCAGACCCGACTCGCCGCCCGAGACGACACCGGGCACGACGCCGGCTTCGCGCAGCTCTCCCACGGACGTCAGCTCGAGCACCTCGCCGCCGTCGCGCTGCGAGATCAGCGCTCCGCCGCCGGCGAGCCGCACCACCGACCACGGCGCCTCCAGCCCGGACGCGAGGGTGACCGGCTCGGTGTTCGCCGTGTCTGTCGGATCGACCGCGGGCGGCGTCGGGATGCCGGGGGTCGAGCACCCCGCAAGAACGAGCGCGCCGAGCGCCAGCGCGGGTGCGATGCGACGTCTCATCGGCCGCTCCTCTCGCCTGTGTGCCCTCCAGCATCCGTCACTTGGCGCCGTCGATCCACCCGCAGCGGGAATACATCCGACCAGCAGCGCCTTGGCCCTGTCATGACCGTCTCCGTCGATCGCGCCTCTGTCGGTCTGCGATCGGAGCGCGGCCCCGTGCTCGGCGCGCTCATGCTCGCCACCGGACTCATCGCGATCGACACGACGATCCTCGCCACAGCCGTCCCGACGATCGTTCGGGATCTCGGCGACTATCAGCTGTTCCCGTGGCTGTTCTCGGTCTACCTCCTCGCCCAGGCGGTGAGCGTGCCGATCTACTCGCGCTTCGCCGACACGATCGGCCGCAAGCCGATCATCCTGATCGGCATCGGGCTGTTCCTGGCCGGCTCCGTGCTCTGCGGGTTCGCGTGGAGCATGCTCACGCTCATCCTGTTCCGCGTCGTGCAGGGCCTCGGCGCGGGCGCCGTGGGACCGATGGCCATGACGATCGTGGGCGACATCTACACGGTTGCCGAGCGAGCCAAGGTGCAGGGCTACATGGCGAGTGTCTGGGCGATCTCGTCGGTCATCGGCCCGTCGCTCGGCGGGATCTTCGCTCAGCTGGATGCGTGGCGGTGGATCTTCTTCGTCAACGTCCCGCTGTGTCTGCTGGCGGGATGGATGCTGGTGACGAGGTACCACGAGCAGGTGGAGCGGAAGCCGCACCGCATCGACTACCTCGGCGCCGTTCTGCTCACCCTCGGACTGACAGGGATCATCCTCGGGCTGCTCGAGGGAGACAGCGCGTGGGCCTGGCTGTCGTGGCAGAGTGCCGTCTGCTTCGTGGGAGGCGCGCTGCTGCTCGCCGTCTTCGCGTTCGTCGAGAAACGCGCAGCCGAGCCGATCATCGACTTCGCCCTCATCACCCGGCGCCTCATTCTCACCTGCACCGCCGTCGCCTTCGGGGTCGGTGCGCTCACGATCGGCGTGACGAGCTTCGGTTCCGCCTATCTCGAAGGCGCGGGCGGCGCCATTCCGCTGATCTCCGGGCTCGCTGTCGCGGCGCTGAGCATGGGCTGGCCGCTCGCGGCATCCCTCGTCGGGAGGCTGTATCTGCGCATCGGATTCCGGCGCACGGTGCTGATCGGCATGTCGATCACGACCATCGCGGCCGCCGGTCTGGTGCTGATCGCACCGTGGCCGAACCCGCTGCTGTTCGCCGCCGTCGCCTTCGTGCTGGGATTCGGCCTGGGGTGGACCGCCGCGCCGACCTTGATCGGCGCACAGGCCGCGGTCGGCTGGGGAGAGCGCGGTGCTGTCACGGGGATGAACGGCTTCGCCCGATCGGCGGGGAGCGCGGTCGGCGTGGCCGTGCTGGGCGCAATCTCGAACTCGCTGCTCGACGCCGGCAGGGGAGCAGGCGACCCCGCCACCGTCGTCTGGGCGTCGACGTGGGTGTTCGTCGGCGCCGCCGTGTTCGCCGCGCTGACCCTGCTCGCAGCGGTGCTCATGCCGCGCGACGACGCGCCGAACCCCGACGCGCTCTGAGGCTCGTCATCGAGCCAGGCGCTCGGCGATTCCCGTGTAGGTCGCCGGCGTCAGCGCGAGCAGGCGCTGCTTCGCGGCGTCGCCGATCTCGAGCTTCTCGACGAACTCGGCCAGCTCCGCCGCTCCCACGCGGTGCCCGCGGGTGAGCTCCTTCAGCAGCGCGTACGGGTCGGTGATGCTCGAACGCCCGGCGACGACCTCCGCGCGGATCACGGTCTGGATCGCCTCGGCGAGCACCTCCCAGTTGTGGTCGAGGTCGTCGAGCAGCACCTCGCGGCGCAGCGAGATCGCGTTCAGGCCGCGACGCAGGTTGTCGAGCGCGAGCAGGGAGTGCCCGAATGCGACGCCGATGTTGCGCTGCGTGGTGGAGTCGGTGAGGTCGCGCTGCAGGCGCGAGGTCACCAGCGTCTGCGACAGCGAGCCCAGCAGCGCACCCGAGAGCTCGAGATTCGCCTCGGCGTTCTCGAAGCGGATCGGGTTGATCTTGTGCGGCATCGTCGACGAGCCGGTCGCCCCGGCGACGGGGATCTGCGCGAAATAGCCGAGCGAGATGTACGTCCAGATGTCGGTCGCGAGGTTGTGCAGGATGCCGCCGGCGTGACGCACCCGGTCGTACAGCTCGACCTGCCAGTCGTGCGACTCGATCTGCGTGGTGAGCACGTTGAACCCGAGGCCCATTCCCTCAATGTACTCGCGCGCGATGGTCGGCCAGTCGGCATCCGGATCAGCCGACAGGTGCGCCGACCAGGTGCCGGTCGCGCCCGAGAACTTCGCCAGGTAGTCGGATGCCGCGATCTGACCGCGCACCCGCTCGAGGCGCCACGCGAACACCGCGAGCTCCTTGCCCATGGTCGACGGCGTGGCGGGCTGGCCGTGCGTGCGCGAGAGCATGGCCGCGTCGGCGTGCTCGACGGCCAGCTCGCGCAGCTTCGCGATCACCTGGTCGAGGGCGGGCAGCCAGACCTCCTCCACCGCGCGCTTGACGGTGAGCGCGTACGAGGCCGAGTTGATGTCCTCGCTCGTGCAGGCGAAGTGCGTGAGCTCGGCGATGGCATCCAGGCCCAGCGTCTGAAGCCGGTCGCGCACCAGGTACTCGATGGCCTTGACGTCGTGCTGGGTGACGGCCTCCTTCTCGGCCAGCCAGTCGATCTCGGCCTGACCGAAGTCGCGGTACAGCGCGCGCAGGCGCTCCTTGTCGGCGTCTGCCAGCGGCGTCGTCTCGAACAGCGACCGGTCGGTGAGGGCGATCAGCCACTCCACCTCCACCTCTACGCGGGCACGGTTCAGGCCCGCCTCCGAGAGGTAGTCGGCGAGGCCGGACACGGCGGCCTGGTAGCGGCCGTCGAGAGGGCTGAGCGGCTGGGTCGGGAGCGAGGGCAGAGAAGTCAGGGCAGGTCCTCCTGCTCAGGGTCCCGCGTCACGCGAGACGGCGATGGGATGCCCGCACGGCCGGTTCGAGCTGCGCGAAGAGGCCGCGGGTGGCGGTCTCAATCATACCGAGCACCGAATCGAACATCTCAGGGCCGGCGTAGTACGGGTCGGGCACATCCATGCTCGACGCGTGCGGGTCGTACGCGCGCAGCAGCGTGACCTTGCCCTCGTCGTCCTCGTTGCGCGCCCAGGCACGCAGGATGCGCTCGTGGGTGCGGTCGAGGGCGACGATCAGGTCGTTGTCCGAGAAGGACGCCGCGCTGAACTGCTTGGCCCGGTGCGTCGACCCGTCGAGTCCGCGGCGGCTCAGTGCCTCGATGGTGCGCCCGTCCGCGCGCTCGCCGACGTGCCAGTCGCCCGTCCCCGCGCTGCGCGAGATGACTCGCGCGCCGAGGCCGTGCTGCGCGGAGAGCGCGCGAAGCACCACTTCGGCCATCGGGGAGCGACAGATGTTACCTGTGCAGACGAAGATGACGCGGAAGGGATCCGGGTCGGTCATCACACCATTGTGCCGGTATCGGCGCATCACACCAGCGTGGATCCTTGACGTCACGCCCGCTCGCCCAGGGTCAGCGCGGCTAGGGCTGGGCCGACAGGGCGTCGCGCGCGGCCAGTGCGCCGACGGGATCGTTGGTGATGATCCCGCTCATTCCCTCGACGACGTACTGCGCCCATAGCTCGGGGTCGTCGACCGTCCACGCCCGCACCACGAAGTTCTCATCAAGGAGCCGGTCGAGCACGCCGGGGTCGAGCAGTGTCGAGAAATGCGGATGCACCTGGGAGATGCCGATGGATGTGAAGTAGGTCCAGGGCTCGATCAGGCCGTCGGCGTAGAGCGCGGCCGTCTGGATCGCGGAGTCGTGCTGCTGCAGTTCGGTCAGCAGGCTGTGCTGAAACGACGAGACGGTGATGCGCTCGATCATCCCCGATTCGCGCAGCGAGCGCCGGAGCTGCTCGGCGATGCCGGGGTAGCGGTGCACGAGGTTCTTCACCTCGACGTTCAGCTGCATCTCGGTGGGGCCCAGCAACTCGTACACGTCGCGGAGGAGGGGGATGCGGGTGGGGCCGGTGGTCGCGTCGCCGACTTCTACGCGGACGAGGTCTTCGACGGTGGCGGCGCCCACGGTCAGCGTCGTGCCGTCCGGCAGTGGCAGGTGCCCGTCGTGGCAGCACACGAGGTGCCCGTCGCCGGTGAGGTGCACGTCGAGCTCAAGGCCGTCGGCCCCCTCGGCGACGGCCTGGGCGTACGACTCGAGCGTGTTGAACGCGGTCAATGCCGATGAGCGGGCGTGGGCCCAGATGAGGGTCATACGTGCGTCTCGCTTCCCGGTCGGTGGTTGCTGCGCAGGGCGTGCCAGGCAGGGATGTGCTGGCGGGCGGCGAGGGTCTCCGCCGAGCGCTGCGGATTGCGCTGCGCGGCCCGGGTGTAGAGGATGTCGAGCACCAGCAACTGGGCGTGGCGGGCCGCGAAGGAGGCGGTGCGGTACGGCATCTCCCGGCCGATGGCGGTGAGGTGGATGTCGGCTATACGCGCGATCGGGGAATTCGCATCGCCGGTGACGGCGATGGTCAGCGCCCCCCGCGACTTCGCCTCAGCGAGGGCATCATGCACTTCGCGTGTGCGACCGGAGGCGGAGATCGCAAGGGCGACGTCGCCGGGGCGGCGCACGGAGGCAGAGCTGAGCGCGCTGTGCAGGGCCGTCCACGCGCGGATCTGCACGCCGATGCCGAGCAGGCGCAGTTCGAGTTCGTTCGCGACGACCGCGCTCGCGCCTGCACCGTACACGTCGACGGTGCGGGCTTCGGCCACAGCCGTCGCCGCTGCCTCCAAAGCTTCACGGTCGAGTGAGCGGGACGCGAACTGCATCGCGTCGACGTCGACGCTCGTCATCACCTGGATGACGTGCTCCAGGTCGTCGTCGGGGCCGATCTCCTCGTAGCCGGCCGAGCTCCAGCGTGGCTCTCTGCTGCGCCCGGCCTCCTGCGCGATGTGCAGCAGGAGCGCCTGGTAGCTGGTGAGGCCGAGCGCCTGGCAGAACCGGGTGACGGTCGGCTGCGAGACGCCGACCTCGGCGGCCAGCTGTGCCGCCGAGAGGGAGGCGACCCCCTCAGGGTCATCGAGCACGCGCTTCGCGACGCGGGCCATCGAGGGTGACAGGCCCGGCAGCGCGAGGCGGATCTGATCGGTGACCGCAGGCTGATCCGGGGCGAGCAGGCCGCTGCGCGACGGCTCGCTGTGTGAACGTGCGGTCATCGGCGCTCTCCCTGCGGGTACCGGTTCATGAATCTCAGCTGAACTCTCTCATGCGGGGTGGACAGGCGGCTTACGGGTATGCATGAATGATACATACAAACACAGTGTGATGTATGAATGAACTAGCCGGACCGGCATCCCCTTCGATCCCCCAGGAGAATAGATGATCAACGAGACAGCCTCCCGCTTCGAGCTCGAAGTACGCAGCCGGATCGCCCACATCACCGATGGTGCGCAGAACGGAGAGCTCGATGAGGCGATCACGGTGATCGCCGATGCGCTCAGCGCCGACGGCGTGATCCACGCCTTCGGCACGGGGCACTCGGAGGCCTTCGCAATGGAGATCGCCGGCCGCGCGGGAGGACTGATCCCCAGCAATAAGGTCGCGCTGCGCGACACCGTGCTGTGGGGCGAGCGCACGAGCGCCGAGCTGGTCGCGGACCCGCCGCTGGAGCGCGACCCCCGGATTGCCGAGGAGATCTTCGCGACCATTCCGCGCCAGAGCACCGACGTGTTCATCATCGCCTCCAACTCCGGCGTCAACGGCTCAATCGTCGGGATGGCTCTGCTGGCGAAGTCGCACGGTCACAAGGTCATCGCCGTCACCAGCCTGCAGCACACCGTCCGCGTCAGCCCGCTGCACCCCAGCGGCAAGCGACTCAGCGAGATCGCCGACGTCGTGATCGACAATCGCGCCCCCTACGGCGATGCAGTGCTCGAGGGCGCCGTGCCGATGGGCGCCGTCTCGTCGATCACCTCGGCGTACATCGCGCAGCTGCTGACCGTCGGAGTCGCCTCCGCCCTCGAGGCGAAGGGCGAAGTCGTGCCGGTCTTCCTCTCAGCCAACATCCCCGGCGGCGACGAGCACAACCGCTCCCTGCAAGCCCGCTACGGCGCACGCATCCGTCGCGTCGCCTGACCCGCCCACGAACCTCTCTGTCCCTAACCCTGCCCTTCCCCTGCAAACGGAGTACACGATGGTCTCTTCTCAGCAGCCGATGAATCGGCGACAGCTTCTCTCGCTTATGGGCATGACGGCGCTCGCCGTTCCGCTCGCCGCCTGCGCCGTCTCGCCCGGCGGCGGCGCAGGCGGCGGCGGCCCGGCCTCAAGCGGACCGGTCGATGCGGCCAACCCGTTCGGCGTGGCCGCTGGGAGCACCGTCGACAGCGTCATCTTTGACAACGCCAAGAACGCCGAGTTCTTCGCCTACCTGACCAAGGAGCTGGAGAAGAGCAGGAAGGTGACCCTCGAGGTCACCGCATCGACCCAGATCGCGCAGCAGGTGCAGCCGCGCTTCGTCGCCGGCAACCCGCCGGACCTGCTGCACTCGGCCGGCGCGGGCTCGATCCCGGTGGCCACGCTGCTGCCGAGCGTGCTCGATCTCACCGAGCTCGTGGCCGCCCCCAACCTGGATGGCGACGTCATCAAGGACATCGTCTACCCCGGGGTGCTGGAGCTTGCGTCGTTCGACGGCAAGCTCGCGGCGATCAACTATTCGCTGAGCGTGCACGCGCTGTGGTACTCGCGCAGCCTGTTCGCCGCGAAGGGCTGGAAGGCCCCCCGCACCTGGGACGACGCGATGGACCTCGGCGCCGCGGCGAAGAAGGACGGCAAGTACCTCTTCACCTGGGGCAAGGAGGCAGCGGCGTACTACCTGTCGATGGCCATCGACAGCGCGATCAAGGAGGGCGGCGACGAGGTGCGTGTGGCGCTGGCCAACCTCGAGCCCAAGTCGTGGAGCCAACCTACGGTCATCGCGGCGTTCACCGCCATGAAGAAGGTCGTCGACGCCGGCTACTTTCTCCCCGGCGGCGCGGGAACCCAGTTCAAGGCCGCCCAGGCGCAGTGGAGCCTGCGCCAGGAGGCGATCATGTACCCGTCCGGCTCGTGGATCGAAGCCGAGATGGGCGATGAGATCGCCGACGGCTTCGAGATGGTCGGCGCGCCCAACCCGACTGTGACCACGACGTCTGCGCTGCCCTACGAGGCGATCCGCTTCGCCGGTGGCAACCGCTTCGTGGTGCCCACGGAAGGTGCCAACGTCGCGGGCGCCAAGGAGACGCTTCGCACCATGCTCTCGCGCGACGCCGCCACCGAATTCGCTCGGATCAACAAGTCGCCCACGATCGTGCGCAACACCGTTCCCGAGGACGGCTACGGCTCGACCGCGCTGGTCTCCTCGACGCAGCTGCTCGAGCAGGCCGGTGACGACGCCTACGCGTGGGACTTCACCGACGCGTACCCGTTCGGCGACGACAAGAACCGGATCATGAACGACTTCCTCTCGGGCGGCATGACCGTCGGCGAGGCGCTGGCCGAGCTGCAGAAGGCGTCGGACCGCATCCGCGAGGACGACTCCATCGTCAAGGTCAAGGCGTCGTGACGACACCCGCACTCGATCTGCCTCAGGGGGCCGCGACCCGTGGTCGCGGCCCCCGCGCCGGGCGGTTCGACCGCCTGTCGCTGCTGCTGGTCTTCATCGGCGCGCCGCTGACGCTGTACGTCGGCTTCGTCGTCTGGCCCATGCTGCAGGCCGTCGTCTACTCGCTCACCGACTGGTCGGGCTTCACCGCCGGGTTCGAGTTCGTCGGCCTGGCCAACTACGCGCAGCTGGCGAACGACGAATCGTTCCTCATCGCGATCCGCAACAACCTCACCATGCTCGCCATCATGCCCGTCGTGACGCTGGCGATCGGATTCGCCCTTGCCATCATGGTCACCATCGGCGGAGACATGCGCGGCGGGGTGTCGGGTGTGAAGGGGGCGTCCTTCTACCGCGTCGCCGCGTTCTTCCCCGGTGTCATCCCCTCGATCATCGTCGGCATCATCTTCGCGCAGGTGTACGACCCCAACAACGGCATCCTCAACGGCATCCTCACCGGTGCCGGGTTCGAGAACTTCCGCTCCTTCGCCTGGCTGGGCGACCCGGCCACGGCCATGGGCGCGACGATCGCGGCGGTGGTCTGGGCTTCGGCCGGCTTCTACATGGTGCTCTTCGTCGCCGCGATCCGCGGCATCGACACCGAGCTGTTCGACGCTGCGCGCTTGGACGGCGCGGGCCGTGTGCGCATCGCCCTGTCGATCGTGCTGCCCGGGATCGCGAAGAACGTGAAGTCGGCATACATCTACGTGGGCATCGCCGCCCTCGACGTGTTCGTCTTCCTGCAGGCGTTCAACGCCGACGGAGGCCCGCAGCGCTCGACGCTGGGCATCACGCAGGAGATCTACGGGGCGGCGTTCCTCGACGGTCGTTTCGGCCTCGCCTGCGCCATGGGCGTCGTGCTCACCCTGCTCACCTTCGTTTTCGTCGGGCTGGTCGGCGTGGCAGGAAGGATCGGAAGACGATGACCCAGACACTCACTGCACCCACCACGCGCGCGCATGCACGCCGCGAGCAGCAGCGCCGGCGCTCGGCAGCGCCGCCGCCGCGCCCCCGCCGACGCAGTGCCAGCGAGCCGATCGTCACCTTCTCGGCGCAGACGGTGATGATCTTCTGGACCGCGCTGGTGTTCATCCCGCTGCTGTGGACGCTCATGTCGTCGTTCAAGACGAGCCGGGAGATTCTCGAGTCGCCGTTCGGGCTTCCCGCGCGATGGAGCTGGGACAACTACGTCAACGCCTGGACGCAGGCCGGGATCGGCCAGTTCTTCGCCAACACGGTGATCGTCGTGGCCGGTGCGCTGGTGGCGACCATGCTGCTGGGGGCGATGTGCGCCTACGCGCTCGCGCGATTCGACTTCCCCGGCCGGCGCTTCATCCGCAACCTGATCCTGGCGGGACTCACCTTCCCGGTGTTTCTGGCGGTCGTGCCCCTGTTCTTCGTGGTGCAGAACTTCGGCCTGCTCAACTCGCATCTCGGGCTTATCGTCACTTACACGGCGTACGCCCTGCCGTTCACGATCTTCTTCCTCGCGGCGTTCTTCGAACAGCTTCCCGAGGAGATCGCGGAGGCGGCCGCCATCGATGGTGCGTCGCAATGGCGCACCTTCTTCTCGGTGATGCTGCCGATGGCGGCCCCGGGCATGTCGGCGATCGCCCTGCTGAACTTCGTGGGGCTGTGGAATCAGTACCTGCTTCCCCTCGTGCTCATCAGCGACCCCTCGAAGTCGGTGCTCACCCAGGGCATGCAGACCTTCGCGGTGCAGGCCGGCTTCAACGTCGACTTCGGCGCTCTGTTCGCCGCCGCGGTGATGACGGTCGTGCCGGTGCTGATCGTGTACCTGCTGTTCCAGAAGAAGCTGCTCTCGTCGGTGTCGCAGGGGGCCCTGAAGTGACTGCGGTCCTCGCCGTCGACGCAGGCGGCTCGCACACGCGAGCCGCCTGCGTCGACGCGACCGGAAGGGTGATCGGCTGGGGCACCGCGACCGGCGGGAACGCGACCTCGTTGGGTGAGCAGGGCCTGGATGCGATCGAGCAGGCCTGCCGAACGGCCATCGAGCAGGCCGGCGCCGATGCAGCGACGCTCACCGCGGTGCTGTGCGCCGCAGGCGAAGCGCCGACCTCGCGGCGCGCGTTGCTGGCCTCCCGGCTCGGGTTCGATGACGACACGTCGTGGCACATCGTCGGCGACGCACTCGGCGCCTACTTCTCCGGCTCGAGTGCCCCTGAGGGGATCGTTCTGGTGGCCGGCACCGGCGCCGTCGCCGCGCGGATCGAGCAGTCGCGTCTGGTCGAGGTCGTCGACGGACTCGGCTGGCTGATCGGCGACAAAGGCGGCGGGTTCTGGATCGGCAGGGAGGTCGTCTCGTGCGCCGCAGAGGCTGCCGATGGGCGTGGTCCCGCCACCTCGCTGGTCGAGCACCTGCTGGCGCGGATGCCGCGCGAGCAGCGCCCCTGGTCGGGGGTGCGCACGTCCGAGATCGCCGCGATCCTGCGCGGTGTCTACGACCGCACCCCGACCGTGCTCGCCGACCTCGCTCCGCTCGCCTTCGCCGCCGCCGCTGAGGGTGATGCCGTCGCGTCGTCGATTCTCTCTGCCGCAGCCGGGCATCTGGCCCGCACGGTGATGACGGTGCGCAGCGGATACGAGCAGCTGCCGGTGGTGGTGGCAGGCAGCGTGCTCACCCGCGGTCTGCTCGGCGCCCCCGGTGCCTTCTCCTCCGAGCTGCACGAGGCGTTGCGTGGAGCGGATGTGCGCCATGCCACCGATGGTGTTGTCGGCGCGGCGGTGCTCGCGCTGCAGCGTGGCGGGATCGAGGTGTCGGATTCCGTGCGTGTGTTGCTGGCGGAAGAGGTGGCCCGTAGACGGCGATGATGCACATCCAATGGTTCAGCCAGTCCACACTCACCGAGCTGACGCTGCTGCTGCTGGCCTTCGCGCTGTCGGCGCTGATCGGCTGGGAGCGGCATCGCAAGCTCAAGAGCGCCGGCATGCGCACGCACACCCTTGTCGGGGTGGGATCAGCGGTGTTCACGCTGGTCTCGGCGTATGGCTTCGGCGGTGTCAGCGGTGCCGAGGGGGTCATGGACCCGTCACGGATCGCCGCGCAGATCGTCTCGGGGATCGGCTTTCTGGGGGCGGGGCTGATCTTCGTGCGCCAGAACGTCGTGTCGGGACTGACCACCGCCGCCTCGATCTGGGCCACCGCTGCCGTGGGCATGGCCTGCGGGGCCGGCTCACCGCTGCTGGCGATCATGGCCACAGCCCTGCAGCTCGTCGCGGTCACCTCGCTGGGACGCGGGCGCAGAAGGCGTCAGGGGCGAGGAAGACAGCACACGGTCGTCCTGCGATACCGGCCAGGTGAGGGGGCGCTGGCCCGTGCGCTGACGGTAGCCAGGAGTCAGGAGGCGAAGGCCGTCGTGATCGACTCGCGGGTGCTGGAGCGCGATGGACGCCCGCAGCGCTGGGAGGCAACCGTGTCGGTCGAGCCGAACGCCGCGCGGCTCGAGCAGCTGCTCGCCGACTTCTCTGATGTGCCCGGGATCAGACGCGTCCGGCTCGTTGATGAGGACGCTGCCTAGATCTGCGCCGGCGAGAGGGCATTCTGCGGGCCTCGACTCGTCTCCCCAATCGGGGGTCGTCCCGGGTTATTCACAGTCCGTGGGTTGCCGGCTGGGCGCATGCGGCGCGTCGCGCAGGCTAGGGTCATGTTCACCACTATTCACCCGGCGGCTCCCTCCGGCGACGAGCTCGCGGAGCTTGTCACCGGGGTCCGCCTGCTCGATGACGCGCTCGACGCGCTCGCGCAGGTGCGGGCCGAGCTCGACCGCCTGATCGACGACTCCCACTGGGAGGCGGCGGCGGTGCGGATGCTGCGTGCCGCGCTGATCGGGCGGGCGGGCCGGCTCGTCGTCGCCTGCGCCGACATCGCCTCGTACCGAGACGAATGCCTGGCGGCGGTCGTATGACCCTGGAAATCACCGGCGGCGGGGCGATAGCCGTGGACCCGAACGAGATGCGCGCGGTCGCCGACCGGATGGCGGCGACCGCCGCACGGCTGAGCGCCGCCGCCGATGACCTGCGCCGCGCGCATCACGCCGTCTCCTCGGCGTGGCGCGCAGGCAGCCGAGTCGGTGCGGGCGGTCTGTGGGCGACGGCGCAGCACGTGGCTGAAGACGCAGACGAGCTCGGCGACGACGCGCGCGGCACCACGATCATGGCGGATGCTTTCGAGCTGGCCGACCTGCGTTCCGAGCAGCAGCTGCTCGCGGTGGAGCATCCCCTCGAGGCGGAGCTGCTGCAAGGGCGGATCGACGAGCTGGTCGCGTCGTACCCTGCCGTCGACGGGATGGCGCTGCAGCTGACCGCAGCATGGGAGCGCTCGTCGGTGGACGGGATGCTGGATGCGCCCGTCGACCAGCTCGCGGCCATTCTCGGCGACAGCGCGTTCCACATGCCGCTGTGGCTGCTGGCCCCGCTGCTGCAGCGCATCACGACGAGCGCGGGCACGATCCTGAACGGCACGCGGCTCAGCGGCGAGGCGCCGCCGGTCGTGGTGCGGCGGGCGTCGACGCACGCCGTCGAGCGCGCGGCCACTACTCTCGCTCAGCTCACGCAGCGCCTGCCCGACGGAAAGGCGCAGGTCGCGGTCGAGAAGCGCACCCACGCCGACGGCACCACGTCGTTCGTCGCGTACATCGACGGCACCCGCACCATCAGAAGCGGCTTCGAGGAGCCGTGGGACTCCGGCTCGAACTGGGACCTCTACATCGACCGCGAGCAGAGCGCCTCGTACGCGGCGACGATGGAGGCGCTGCGGCAGGCGGGCGCCGAGCCCGGGGCGCGCGTCGACCTCGTGGGGTACTCGCAGGGCGGTGCGATCGCTGCGGCGGTGGCGGTGAGCGGGGTGTACACCACGTCGCGGGTGATGACCGTGGGGAGCCCGACGGTTCCGGTGCTCGACGCGGACCAGACGCTCATCCGGGTCGTCCACCCCGACGATCCCGTCGGCGCCGGCCTCACCTCCGGTGGTCCTGCGGCCAGTATCGGCTCACCCGACAGCATGACCATCTCACGTGACGACGCGGCGAACGGGAAGGCATCGACGTTCGGCGCGCACATGCGGGATGCGTACGACGAGACGCTCGCCCTCGCCGACGAGTCGGGAGACGCCCGCGTCGAGCGGATGCACGACACGCTGCGTTCGGAGGCGGACGACATCGTCTCGGTCGAGCGGACCGAGTTCCACGCGACCAGGCCGTGACGGGGTCGGGAACGCACCGAGTTCCATGCGACCAGACCGTGACACCTCGCGGCCGGGCCCGCGCCTCCGCTCCGCGTCAGCGGCGCTTCTTCTTCTCCTGCGGCCGCAGGATGGCGCCGAGGATCGCGTTGATCA
Organism: Microbacterium sp. nov. GSS16; assembly: GCF_028198145.1. Classification (NCBI taxonomy): domain Bacteria; kingdom Bacillati; phylum Actinomycetota; class Actinomycetes; order Micrococcales; family Microbacteriaceae; genus Microbacterium; species Microbacterium sp. nov. GSS16. Next base: position 934,009 of record NZ_CP116338.1, read on the forward strand.
CCGAGATGAGGAACGCGGCCACGACCGCCCACCAGAACGACTCCACCGTCAGCCCCCAGCTGAACGCGCCGGTGATCCACGCGGTGATCCACAGCAGCAGACCGTTGATGATGAACGAGATCAGCCCGAGCGTCAGGATGTACAGCGGGAACGCGACGATGCGGATCACCGTGCCGATGATCGAGTTGACCAGAGCGAACACCGCGCCGACGGCGAGCAGGGTCAGCGCGACCTGCAGGTCGCCCCCCGGGGCGAACGGCCGGATGCCCACACCGAGAACCGGGATCAGCGTGACGATCCAGATGGCGAAGGCGTTGATGACGACGCGGATGAGGAATCGCATGTGCTGATCCTGTCACGTCAGGGGCCGATGCCGCTCTTAGACTGATGCCGTGACCGAGCCGATGCTGCCCCGAATCCGTCCTGAGATCGCCGCCCTGCCGCCGTACCGCCAGGGCAAGCAGGCCGGCCCCGAGGCGTTCAAGCTCTCGAGCAATGAGAACCCCTTCGAGCCGCTCCCGTCGGTACTGGAGGCGCTGCAGGCGACCACGCCGGTCAACCGCTATCCCGACGCCTCCGCGGCGGCGCTGCGCGCCCGCCTCGGCGAGAGGTTCGGCGTCGAGTCCGACGCCGTGCACGTCGCCGCCGGGTCGGTCTCGATCCTGCACCAGCTGGTGCTCGGCACCTCGTCGGTCGGCGACGAGGTCGTCTACGCCTGGCGCTCGTTCGAGGCGTATCCCAGCCTTCCGCTGGTGGCCGGCGCGACGGGCGTGCAGGTGCCCCTCGCCTCGGGCGCCAGGCATGATCTCGACGCGATGGCGGATGCCGTAACCGACCGCACCCGCGTGGTGATCGTCTGCACGCCGAACAACCCGACCGGCCCGATCGTCACGAGCGCCGAGTTCGCGGCATTCGTCGACCGCGTGCCGCGAGACGTGCTGATCATCCTCGACGAGGCGTACGCCGAGTTCGTCACCGCGCCCGACGCGGTCGACGGGCTCGCGGAGCGCCTCTTCGATCGGCATCCGAACGTCGTCGTGCTGCGCACCTTTTCCAAGGCCTACGGGCTCGCCGGTCTGCGCGTGGGCTATGCGATCGGGCATCCGCGGGTGCTCGACGCCGCCCGCACCACCGGCATCCCGCTGTCGGTGACCAGCGCGGCCGAGCGCGCGGCGATCGCCAGTCTCGACGCCGAGCCCGAGCTGCGCGAGCGCGTGTCGGTGATCGTCGAGCGGCGCACGCGCCTCGTCGGCGGCCTGCGCGCGCAGGGCTGGCAGGTGCCCGACTCGCAGGCGAACTTCGTCTGGCTGCCCGCCGGCCAGCGCACCGACGAGGTCGCCGCCGCATTCGACGCCGCCGACCTGATCGTGCGCCCTTTCCCGGGCGACGGGATCCGGATCTCGGTCGGTGAAGAGGAGTCGATCGACCGCGTGCTGGCCGTCGCCAAGTCGCTGCTCTGACACGAGAAGTCCAGGTGCCGGGCACTTACTAGGGGCCCCTAGGTATGCGTGACCTGGCATGCCGACGTGGGTAGCGTGGTCGGGTGACCCCGATCGAAGCACCCCTCGTTCGCGTCCTCGCCGACGACGGCAGCTACGCCCCCTCGGCTGCCGCCGAGCGCTATCTGCCGCTCATCGACGCGCTCACCGACGCCGAGCTCGAGCAGTTCTACCGAGACATGGTCGTCATCCGCGCGATCGACACGCAGGCGACCAACCTGCAGCGCCAGGGCCAGCTCGCCCTGTGGCCGCCGAGCCGCGGCCAGGAGGCAGCTCAAGTCGGATCCGCCCGCGCCGCGCGCGCGCAGGACACGCTGTTCCCCTCGTACCGCGAGCACGCGGTCACCCGCATCCGCGGCGTCGACCCCGTCGACATCCTCAAGGTCATGCGCGGCACCTCGCACGGGGGCTGGAACCCCACCGACGCCAAGAACGGCAACACTCGCATCTACACGCTGGTGCTCGGGTCGCAGACCCTGCACGCCGCCGGATACGCGATGGGTCTCACGTTCGACGGCCGCACCGGCACGGGTGATGTCGAGCGCGACGAGGCCGTGGTCGTCTACTACGGCGACGGCGCCTCCAGTCAGGGCGACGTGCACGAGGCGATGGTGTTCGCCGCCAGCTACGACGCCCCGGTGCTGTTCTTCCTGCAGAACAACCACTGGGCCATCTCGGTGCCCGTCGAGACGCAGTCGAAGGTGCCGCTGGTCGGCCGTGGGCCGGGGTACGGCATCCCGTCGGTGCGAGTCGACGGCAACGACGTGCTCGCCAGCTACGCCGTCTCGCGCGCGCTGCTCGACGAGACCCGCAGCGGCCTCGGCCCGCGCGCGATCGAGGCGGTGACGTACCGCATGGGCGCGCACACGACCAGTGATGACCCCACGAAGTACCGACACTCCGACGAGGAGCAGCGGTGGGCGCAACGCGACCCGATCGCACGCATGCGCGCTTTCCTCGAGGGGCGGGGCGCGCCGGCATCCCTCTTCGAGGAGACGGATGCCGAGGCGGCGGACGCCGCCGAAGACCTGCGCAGCCGCGCCGTCACCCTCACCTCACCGGAGCGATCACTGATCTTCGACCACGTGTACAGCGACCCGCACCCGCTGATGGCGGAGCAGAAGGCATGGCTGAACGACTACGAGGCCTCGTTCGAGGGAGGGGCGCACTGATGACCATCGAATCGATGCCGATGTCGAAGGCGCTGAACGCGGGTCTCCGAAAGGCGATGGAGGACGACCCGCGGGTGCTGCTGATGGGGGAGGACATCGGTCGCCTGGGCGGCGTCTTCCGCATCACCGAGCACCTGCAGCGCGACTTCGGCGATCGCCGCGTGCTCGACACCCCGCTGGCCGAATCGGGCATCGTCGGCACCGCGATCGGGCTGGCCATGGCCGGATTCCGCCCGGTGATCGAGATCCAGTTCGACGGTTTCGTGTTCCCCGCCTTCGACCAGATCACCTCGCAGCTCGCCAAGCTCACGAACCGGCACGAGGGCGCCCTGTCGATGCCCGTCGTCATCCGCATCCCGTACGGCGGGCACATCGGCGCCGTCGAGCACCACCAGGAGAGTCCCGAGGCGTACTTCGCGCACACCCCCGGTCTGCGGGTGGTCTCGCCGTCGACCTCGAACGACGCGTACTGGATGATCCAGGAGGCGATCCGCTCGAACGACCCGGTGATCTTCCTCGAGCCGAAGAGCCGCTACTGGCAGAAGGGTGAGGTCGAGTTCGAGGCATCCGCCCTGCCCCTGCACGCCTCGCGCATCGTGCGCCGCGGCAGCGACGTGACCCTCGTCGGCCACGGCGCCATGGTCACCACGCTGCTGCAGGCGGCCGCGCTCGCCGAGGCCGAGGGCACCAGCTGCGAGGTCGTCGACGTGCGCTCGCTCTCACCCGTCGACTACGGGCCGATCCTCGATTCGGTGCGCTCCACCGGGCGCATGGTCTACGCGCAGGAAGCCCCGGGGCACACGAGCGTCGGCGGCGAGATCGCCGCGACGGTCATGGAGCGCGCGTTCTACGCGCTTGAGGCCCCGGTGCTGCGGGTGTCGGGCTTCGACGCGCCGTTCCCGCCCGCCAAGCTCGAAGGCACCTACCTGCCGGATGCCGACCGCATCCTCGACGCCGTCGACCGCTCGCTCGCCTACTGATCCCGACGGAGGACATCTCTCATGACCACCGAAACCTTCACTCTTCCCGACGTCGGCGAGGGTCTCACCGAGGCCGAGCTCGTGGCATGGAAGGTCGCGCCCGGCGACGCCGTCGCGATCAACGACGTCATCTGCGAGATCGAGACGGCGAAGTCGCTCGTCGAGCTTCCCTCTCCGCACGCCGGTGTCGTCGGCGAGCTGCTGGTCGCCGAGGGCGTGACGGTCGAGGTCGGGTCGCCGATCATCACGTTCGTGTCGGAGGCCGAGGCGGCGGATGCCGGTATCGCGGCGAACCCGAAGGATCCCGCGGCTCCGCCGGCGACCGACGAGGGCGGCGGGTCGGTGCTCGTCGGCTACGGAACCGGGGGAGGGGCGACCTCGCGCCGCCGGAAGCCGGCCGAGCGTCCTGTGCGCTCGTCGGTCGGCGTGATCGCCAAGCCGCCGATCCGCAAGCTCGCCCGCGACCTGAACGTCGAGCTCACCGAGGTGACACCGACAGGCGCCGACGGCGAGGTCACCCGTGACGATGTCGTGAAGCACGCCGAGCAGGCGAGCGTGTTCCGCAACATCGAGACTCCCGCCTGGGGCGCCATCCGTGAGGAGAAGCTGCCCGTCAAGCCGCAGGTCGACGAAGGGCGCTCCGAATCGATCCCCGTCAAGGGCGTGCGCAAGGCGACGTCGTCGGCGATGGTGCAGAGCGCGTACTCCGCCCCGCACGTGACGGTGTGGAAGGAGATCGACGCGACCCGAACCATGGATCTCGTCAAGCGGCTGAAGGCCTCGCCCGACTACGCCGACATCCGCGTCTCACCGCTGCTGATCATGGCCCGTGCCGTGATCTGGGCCGCACGCCGCACTCCGATGGTCAACGCCGCCTGGGTCGACACCGACTCCGGCGCCGAGATCGTCGTGCGCCACTACGTGAACCTGGGTATCGCGGCCGCGACTCCGCGCGGTCTGCTGGTGCCGAACATCAAGGACGCGCAGGATCTCAGCATGAAGGATCTCGCGCGCTCGCTGAACCGACTCACGCTCACGGCGCGCGAGGGCAAGACGAGCCCCGCCGACCAGCAAGGTGGCACCATCACGATCACCAACATCGGTGTCTTCGGCATGGACGCGGGCACCCCGATCATCAACCCCGGCGAGGCCGGCATCGTCGCCATGGGCACGATCGCCCAGAAGCCGTGGGTGGTCGACGGCGAGGTGCGCCCGCGCTGGGTCACGACGGTGTCGGGTTCGTTCGATCACCGGGTGATCGACGGCGACGGCATGAGCCGGTTCATCGCCGACGTCGCCTCGATCCTCGAGGAGCCAGCCCTGCTCGTCGACTGAGTGCACCGGCTATCCCATCACAAGAGGAATATCAACCCAGGCGGCGATCGGCGCATCGCTCTGGCAGTGTTTCGGCGTGAAACTCGTCTCCTACGCCGGCCAGCAGCTGATCACCACCAATGATGTCGCAGACGCGCTGGTGGAGCTCGCGGCTGCCATCGCGCGGGAGGGCGAGACGGAGGCGCTGCACATCCCCGTCGTGATCAACGGCGCCAAAGACAGCGCCGACCTGCTCGTCGGTGTCGGCAACGATCTCCTCGTGGGCCCGCAGACGTCCGACGGAGCGGATCCGGACTTCTCGGTCGAGGCCGAGACGCTGCGCTCGCACCGTCTTTATCCTCGCCCCAGGGACGAGGCGGACGACGACGAGTTCGACGCCGGCCTGAACGCGAGCTTCGACCCCGATCTCTGACGCGGCGCACTCGAGCGCATCGTCGCGCGATCACGCCGTTGCGAGTCTGCGCTCGGCCAGCAGCGGCACGGCGCGCTCGCGCGCCGCCCGCCGTGCCGTGGCCACCGCGCCGAGCGAGACCACCTCGGCACCGAGCGATGAGGCGAGCAGATCGGGCGCCGGGAGGTGCATCTGAGCGGGCAGCATCGCACGAGCCGCTGTGATCACCGGTTGGATGCTCTCGGCGATCGCGCCGCACACGATCACACGAGCGGGGTCGTACATGCTGCTGAGCACGCCCACGATCCGTGCGAGCCTCTCTCCGACCCGCGAGCAGACGAGCACCGCATCCCGATCGCCCTCGGCGGCGGCGACGAGCACGACGCGCGGATCGATGCGCACGGCATCCGACAGGCGTCCGATCAGCCCCCGCCGATCGATCTCGCCGTCCTCGACCGCCGAGCGCACCTCGTCCTGCACGGTGTGGCTCAGACCGACGGCCGAGCCCACGCCGACGATGTGATCGAACACCACGCCCTCGCCGACGCCGCCGTGCGCGCCGTGCAGCAGGTGCCCGTCGACGACCACTCCGCCGCCGAAGCGCTCGCCGGCCAGCAGCGCGACGTAGTCGCGGCATCCGACCGCTGCGCCCAGAGACCCTTCGGCGACCGCAGCGAGCAGAGCATCGTTCTTGACCTCGACGACCGGCGCCCAGTCGGTGAGCGCCGTCGCGAGAGCCGGGTTGGTCCGCTCCCAGAACCCCTGGGGGTGCGGGGGAGAGGTGCCCTCACGGTCGACAGGGGCGGCGACGCCCACGCAGATCGACAGCAGCGACTCGCGCGTGCGCCCGGCGTCGGCCAGGGACTGCTCGAGGTGCTGCAGGATCGTGGCGCGGCGCTCATCAGGCGTCTGCTCGGGATCGAGGTCGACGCGGCGATGCGCGAGGGAGGTGTCGAGCAGGTCGGCGATCGTGACAGCGAGGTGCGTGTCGCCGGCGTCGATGCCGGCGACCACGCCCAGATCGGGGCAGAGCGTGAAGCGTCGAGCGGGCCGGCCCGCCCGGTACGCGCCGGCCGCCCGCGCATTCGGCAGCTCGGTGAGGATCCCTGCGCCGACCAGCGTCGCGAGCGCCTCGATGGCGGTGGATCGGGTGATGGCGGTGGATGCCATGGCATCCGTCGCCGTGAACTCTCCCGCGGTCCAGGCGTAGTCGAGCACCGCTCCGACGCTGGCTCTGCCGGTGCCGAGATCTGCGGAGATATCGCTCACAGCTCTTGACCTCTTCCCTTCCCTCTGAGAGAGTACCGGGCAAGCGACTAAATCTAGTCACTAGATTTACTCTCCGGATATTCAGGTCGGAAGGACGACGGTGTCTGTCACATCTCCTCGCGCGGTGCGCATCGCGGCGAGCGCCGCGACGCTCGCGCTGCTCGGCTCGGCCCTGGTCGGCTGTTCGTCGGACGGCCGCGAGACCATCCGCTTCACCTTCAGCAAACGCGAGGCGATCGAGTTCATGACCAAGCTCGTCGCCGACTACAACGCCTCGCAGGACGACGTGCGCGTCGAGATCGACACATCCGGCGTCGACGTCGTCTCGGCCAGCTTCGTGCGCGGCAACCCGCCCGACATCATGCTCGCCAACTACAACTACGAGGTCGCGCGCTTCGTGCAGCGCTGCGCGCTCAGCGATCTCAGCGGCACCGACGCCGCGAAGAGCGTGCGCGAGGATCTGCAGCCGCTCATGGAGCAGTACGGGTCATGCGAAGGGCGCACCAGCGCACTGCCCTATTCGGTGATGGCCGCGTCGGTCATCTACAACAAGCAGATCTTCGCCGAGCAGGGCCTCGAGGTCCCGCGCACGTGGGACGAGCTGCTGCAGGTCGCCGATCAGCTGAAGCAGGCCGGGATCACCCCGTTCTACGGCACCTTCAAAGACGACTGGACGGTGGGTCAGGGCTGGTACGACTACTCGGTCGGAGGGTCGCTCGACGTGCTCGAGTTCTTCGACGCCCTCGCGAAGGAGGGCACCGAGGTGGGCCCCGAGTCGGAGGTCTCGTTCCAGAAGAATTTCGCCGAGCCGATGGACCGGATGCTGACGCTCGCGTCCGACTACACCAACGACGACGCGGCCAGTCGCGGCTACGGCGACGGCAACCTCGCCTTCTCGAAGGGGGAGGCGGCCATGTACCTGCAGGGGCCGTGGGCGTTCAGCGAGATCGCGAAGACCGCCCCCGACCTCGAGCTCGGCACCTTCCCGCTGCCGATGACCGACGACCCCGACGACCTCGCCGTGCGCGTCAACATGGACCTCGCGGCGATGATCCCCGAGGAGTCTCGCCACAAAGAGGCTGCCCGGGACTTCCTCGAGTACCTCTACCAGCCCGAGCACATCGAGGAGTACAACGCATCGCAGCTCGGCTTCACCCCGCTCGAAGACGCCGCCGCGCCGGATGATCCGCGCATCGAGGGGATGATCGAGTACTACGACGAGGGCCGCATCTACCAGGGCCCCTCGGTTCTCGTTCCCAAGACGATCCCCGTCTTCAACTACGCGCAGGCCATGGTGCTCGGGGCCGACCCCGACGACATCCTGCGCACGATGGACGCCGACTGGGCGCGCATCGCCTTCCGCGCCCCTGCGCCCACCAGCCAGACGAAGGAGTCGGCAGAATGAGCACCACGTCCACGGTCATCACGCAGGGCGATCGCACACGCCGACGCAGCAGTCGTCGGGTCGAGCCGATCTACTACTTCTTCCTCGTCCCCACCCTCGTGCTGTTCACCCTGGCGATCACCGTCCCCGGCGTGATCGGCATCTTCTTCAGCTTCACCGACTCGATCGGGCTCGGCGACTGGAGCTTCAACGGCCTGACGAACTACATCGCGATGTTCAGCGACCCGGCCATCCTGCAGAGCTACCTGTTCACGTTCGGGTTCTCGATCGCGACGGTGATCGTCGTCAACTTCGTCGCGTTCCTGCTCGCCGTGGGGCTCACCTCGCGCATCCGGTTCAAGACGGGCCTGCGCACGATCTTCGTCATCCCGATGGTGATCTCGGGCATCATCATCGCCTACGTCTTCAACTTCCTCTTCTCGAACTCGATCCCCGCCGCCGGCGCGGCGACGGGCATCGGCTGGCTGCAGACCAGCCTGCTGGCCAACCCCGACCTCGCCTGGGTCGCCATCGTCATCGTCACGGCGTGGCAGGCGATCCCCGGCACGATGCTCATCTACATCGCGGGACTGCTCTCTGTGCCCGGCGACGTGTACGAGGCCGCGTCGATCGACGGTGCGACCAAGACGCAGCAGCTCATGCGCATCACCGTCCCTCTCGTGGCCGGCTACGTGGTGATCAATGTCATCCTCGGGTTCAAGGGCTTCCTGAACGCCTACGACATCATCGTCGGCCTCACCAACGGCGGCCCGGGCACCGCCACCCGCAGCGTCGCGATGACGATCATCGCGGGCTTCAACGGCGGCGACTACGCCTACCAGATGGCGAACGCGACGATCTTCTTCATCGTCGCCGTGCTCATCTCCCTGCTCCAGCTCTCGCTGACGCGCGGAAGGAATGCGCTCTGATGACCACCCAGCCCGCTCTCACCTCGGCCACCCCGGGCGCACTGACCGAGCGCACACCGACCACGCCGTCGCGCACGGCGATGGAGCGCGTCAACTGGTCGGGCACCATCATCCTCATCCTGTGTGCGGTCACCGTGCTGCTGCCTCTGTACGTCACCATCTCGATGGCGTTCAAGACCACCGGCCAGGCCGTCGACGGCAACGCGTTCTCGCTGCCGGCGCCGTTCAGCGTCGACGGCTTCGTGCAGGCCTGGACCCTGACGAAGTTCCCCGTCGGCGCGGCGATCTCGATGCTCGTCACGGCCGGAACGGTGATCGCGACGATCGTGCTCGCGGCCTTCGCGTCGTACGCGATCGTGCGCAACTGGGACCGGCGGTTCTTCCGGTACTCCTTCTTCTATCTGCTCGCGGCGATGTTCATCCCGTTCCCCGTCGTCGCGCTGCCGCAGATCCAGCTGACCGGCCGAGTCGGGCTCGACAACCCCATGGGCGTGATCATCCTCGCCACGATGTTCCAGCTCAGCTTCAGCGTGCTGCTGTTCACCGCGTTCCTGCGCTCGATCCCCATCGAGCTCGAAGAGAGCGCCCGCATCGACGGCGCGACGACATGGCAGACGTTCTGGAAGCTGATCTTCCCGCTGCTCGCGCCGATGAGCGCCACGGTCGGCATCTTCGCGTTCCTCTACGCGTGGAACGACTTCATGATGCCGTCGTTGATCATCTCCGATCCGAACCTGCAGACCCTTCCCGTGCGGCAGAACCTGTTCCAGAACCAGTTCAGCAACAACTACAACGTCGCCTTCGCCTCGTACCTCATGGCCATGGCGCCCGCGATCGTCGCCTACCTGTTCACGCAGCGCTGGGTGATGGAGGGCGTCACCCAGGGCGCCGTGAAGGGCTGATGCTTCGGCAGGCTCAGCTACCCAGGGGAGCAGGCTCAGCAACCCAGGGGAGCAGGCTCCGCAACCCACCAGACCGACCCAAACCCCCAGTCAAGGAGATTCATGACCGACCCGTCCGTCGCCGAGCAGAGCACCATCGACCCCACCACGTGGTGGCGGCAGGCCGCCGTCTACCAGATCTATCCGCGCAGCTTCGCCGACGGCAACGGTGACGGCATCGGCGACATCGCCGGCATCCTCTCCCGCGTCGACTACCTCGCCGAGCTGGGTATCGACGCGGTCTGGCTCAGCCCTTTCTACCCTTCCGCGCTCGCCGACGGCGGCTATGACGTGGCCGACTATCGCGACGTCGACCCCCGCATCGGCACGCTCGAGGAGTTCGACCGGATGGTTCAGGCGCTGCACGAGCGCGGCATCCACGTCATCGTCGACATCGTCCCGAACCACTCGTCTAACCTGCACGAGTGGTTCCAGGAGGCGCTGGCCGCTGGGCGCGGGTCGGCCGCCCGGGAGCGGTACATCTTCCGCGAGGGCACCGGTCCCGACGGCAGCGAGCCGCCCACCGACTGGCTGTCGGTGTTCGGCGGCGGGGCCTGGGAGCGGGTGGAGGACGGGCAGTGGTACTTCCACCACTTCGCCGTCGAGCAGCCCGACCTGAACTGGTCGCACCCCGAGGTGCGCGCCGACTTCCTGAAGACTCTGCGGTTCTGGTCGGACCGTGGTGTCGACGGCTTCCGCATCGACGTCGCCCACATGCTCACCAAGGACCTCACCGAGCCGCTGCCCAGCCGCGCCGAGCTCGAGGCCATCGACAGCACCACCGGTCAGCACCCGATCACCGATCGCGACGACGTGCACGAGGTGTACGCCGAATGGCGCCAGGTGTTCAACGAGTACGACCCGCCGCGCACCGCCGTCGCCGAGGCATGGGTTCAGACGCCAGAGCGGCGCGCCCGGTACGCGTCGGCCGAGGGGCTCGGCCAGGCGTTCAACTTCGATCTGCTCGAGGCCGACTTCGACGCCGCGGAGTTCCGTCGCCTGATCACGGTCAACCTCGCGCAGGCCGATGCGACGGGATCGTCGACGACCTGGGTGCTCTCGAACCATGACGTCACCCGGCATGCCACACGCTACGGGCTGCCGCCGCTGGACGGCCGGCGGGTCAAGCAGGGCACGGAGTGGGTCGCCGCCGGCGGACCCGATGACCAGCTCGATCGCGCGCAGGGGCGCCGGCGCGCCGAGGCGGCCACGATGCTGCTGCTCGGCCTGCCCGGCAGTACCTATCTCTACCAAGGCGAGGAGCTCGGCCTGCACGAGGTCGCCGATATCTCGCCCGAGCAGCGTCAGGACCCGGCCTTCTTCCGCGGCGCGGAGTTCGACGGACTCGGCCGCGACGGATGCCGGGTTCCGCTGCCGTGGAGCGCCGAGGGGGCGTCGTTCGGCTTCGGCTCCGACGGCGCGCATCTGCCCCAGCCATCGTGGTTCGCCGAGTACGCGGTGGATGTCGAGGCGGCGGATCCGGCATCCACCCTCTCGCTCTATCGGAAGGCGCTGGGACTGCGCCGTCGCCTGCAGACGGAGGAGAGGCTCGAGTGGCGTGAGACCGGCCGGTCCGACGTGCTGCGCTTCGCTCGCCCGAACGGATGGCAGGTGGTGACGAACTTCGGCACCGAGCCGTTCGATCTCGGCGCGGATGCGGATGCCGTGCTGCTGAGCACCCAGCCGCTTCGCGACGGCGCCCTGCCGGCGGAGGCGACGGCCTGGCTGAGGGCTTGACGCTCGCACTCGTATGAGGTCGGAGACGTTCGCGAATCGTGAATTCGCGTACGTCTCCGACCGCAGGTCGGTCTCGCCCTGTCTCATGTGTGGGAACTTCGTCGCCAAGTTGAGAATGGTTCTCATTAGCAATTAGCATGGGCACATGCACTCCTCACGCTTCGTCCTCGCAGTCGCCCTGTCCGCCGCATCCGCCCTCGCCCTGACCGGATGCTCGGCGCCGGCGGAGACGAGCGATGACGGCGCGCTGCAGGTCGTCGCCTCGACCAACGTCTACGGTCAGCTCGCGGCCGAGCTCGGCGGAGACCGCGTCGAGGTGACCAGCCTGATCGACTCGGCCGCGAAGGATCCGCACGGCTACGAGGCCACCGCCCGCGATCGCCTCGCCGTGCAGAAGGCCGACCTCGTCATCGCGAACGGCGGCGGCTACGACGCTTTCATGGACGAGCTGATCGACGGATCGGATGCCGTCGTGATCACTGCGGCGGAGTTCTCGCACGACTACCCGGACGCCGTGGTCGACGACCACGGCGACGCCGACCACGCCGACGAGCACGAGGGCCACTCGCACATCGAGGGCTTCAACGAGCACGTCTGGTTCGACGTGCACACGGTCTCGCACGTCGCCGAGCAGATCGCGGCCGATCTCGCCGAGCTCGACCCGGCGGGCAAGGCGGATTACTCGGCCGCCGCCGAGACGCTGGCCGGCGAACTCGAGGCGATCGAGGGTGAACTCGACGAGCTGCACGCGAAGCTCGAGGGCACGCCGGTATTCATCACCGAGCCGCTGCCCGGCGCGCTGGCCGCCGCGGCCGGTCTCGACGACGTCGCCCCCGAGGGGTTCGCCTCGGCGGTGGAAGAGGGCAACGAGGTCGCCCCCGCGATCCTGCTCGAGTCGCTGTCATTGGTCGAAGACGGCGGAGTGCGCGCGGTGCTCGCCAACGCGCAGACCGGCGGCACCGAGACGAGCCGCATCGAAGACGCCGCGCGCGGTGCGGGCATCCCCGTGATCACCTTCCATGAGCTGCTCAGCGCCGACCAGTCGTACGCTGAGTGGATGCGCTCTGCGATCTCCGACCTCGCCGCCGCACTCGACGGATGAGCGGCGCTCCATCCAGCGTGCTCGAGATCCGCGGTGCCGCGCTGCATCGCTCCCGCCGCGAGCTGTGGTCGGGACTCGATCTCGACGTCGCGCCGGGGGAGTTCCTCGCCGTGCTCGGGCCGTCCGGATCGGGCAAGACGACTCTGCTGCGCAGCATCCTGGGCCTGCAGCCGCTCTCAGCCGGCAGCATCCGGGTCGGCGGGCGGCCCGCTCGGCGCGGTAACCGCCGCATCGGCTACGTGCCGCAGCAGCGACCGCTGCCGCCCGACACGAGCATGCGCGCGCGAGACCTCGTCGCGCTCGGCGTGAACGGCACCCGTTTCGGCCTGCCCATCCCGCGCCGCGGCGATCGCGCGCGCGTCGACGCGCTGCTCGAGGGAGTGGGCGCGGCGCACTACGCCGAGCGGCCGGTCGGACTGCTCTCGGGCGGCGAGCAGCAGCGACTGCGGGTCGGCCAGGCTCTCGCCGACGATCCCGCGCTGCTCCTGTGCGACGAGCCGCTGTCGGGTCTCGACCTGGCCAACCAGCGCGGCATCACCGACATCATCGATCGTCAGCGACGACAGGGCGCAGGAGTGCTGTTCGTCACCCACGACGTCAACCCGATCCTGGGGCTCGTCGACCGCATCCTCTACATCGCCGGCGGCAGGTTCGTGCTCGGCACTCCCGACGAGGTGCTGCAGAGCCGAGTGCTCACCGATCTGTACGGCACGGCGGTGTTCGTGCTGCGCGCCGGCGACCGGCTGGTGGTGGTCGGTGCGCCGGATGCCGAGGGCACGCACGCGCACGAGCACTCCGAAGACGGCGACGCGCACCGGGGAGCGCACGCATGAGGCCGCTGCTCGAGTGGGGTGACGTCTTCTCGTTCCAGGACTACGGCGAGCTGCTCGTCCTGCTGTCGAACTCGCTGATCGCGGGCGCCGTGCTGGGCGTGGTCGGCGGCCTGATCGGCGTCTTCGTCATGCAGCGCGACCTCGCCTTCGCGGTGCACGGGGTGAGCGAGCTGTCGTTCGCCGGCGCCGCCGCCGCCCTGCTGTTCGGCGGCAGTGTCGTCATGGGGTCGTTGGGCGGGGCGCTGGTGGCCGCCGTCCTCATCGGCGTGCTCGGCGCGAGAGCTCGTGACCGCAATTCGATCGTGGGCGTGCTGATGCCGTTCGGGCTGGGCCTGGGCATCCTGTTCCTCTCGCTCGTGGAGGGACGCACCGCGAACCGCTTCGGTCTGCTCACCGGCCAGATCGTGTCGGTCTCGAACCCCGACCTCGGCTGGCTTATCGGCATCTCGGCGGTCGTTCTGATCGGACTGCTGCTGATGTGGAATCCGCTGCGCTTCGACTCGCTCGACGCCGAATCGGCCGCCGCTCGCGGCGTGCCCGTGCGCGCGGTCAGTCTCATCTTCATGGTGCTGCTCGGGCTGATCGTCGCGGTCAGCGTGCACATCATCGGCGCCCTGCTCGTGATGGCGCTGCTGGTCACCCCGGCGGCCGCGGCGATGCGCCTGTCGAGCGGACCCGTCGCGGTGCCGCTGCTCGCGGCGCTGTTCGGCTTCACGGCCGCAGTGGGGGGCATCCTGCTCGCGCTCGCCGGGACGCTTCCGGTCAGTCCCTACATCACCACGATCTCGTTCCTGATCTATGCCGGATGCTGGACCCTGCAGCGGGTGCGGTCGAGGGTGCGTCGCGGGGCGCGCGGATGAGCCCGGATGCCGGCAGGCAGACCCCGCCGGGTGCTGTGCGCGCTGACCGTCCGCACAGGCTCCCGGCCTAGACTCGAGGCATGGCTCAGCGGAACACCTGGCAGCGCGAACGCGTGCGCGATGCGCTCGCCGACGCGCGCGGCTTCGTGAGCGCGCAGTCGCTGCACGCCGAGCTGCGCCTGGCGAACACCGGAATCGGTCTCGCCACGGTGTACCGCGCGCTGGCCGGCCTCGCCGCCTCGGGTGAGGCGGACTCGCTGCAGAGCCCCGAGGGTGAGGCGCTGTACCGGGCCTGCTCGACCGAGGGTCACCACCACCACCTCATCTGCCGATCGTGCGGTCTGACGGTCGAGATCGAGGCGAAGGATGTCGAGCAGTGGGCTCAGCGCACGGCATCCCTGCACGGGTTCCGCGACGCCGAGCACGTCGTCGACATCTTCGGTCTCTGCGCCGGCTGCGCCAACAGGCAGAACGCCGCTTCCGAGGCAGCGCAGTGACATCCACCGCCCCGCCGACGGTGCCGCACGCGCACCGGCAGCAGCCTTCCCGGGTGCCGACGGGCAGGGCCGTCGCGGTCGGCGCGGGTATCGTCGCCGTGCTGGTGCTCATCGACCTGTTCGCACCCGCGCTCTTCCCCGAGACGCTGCCCGCCCGTGCTCAGGACGGCCTGACCCTCGCGCTCAGCGTGCTGATCGAGGCGCTGCCCTGGGTGATCCTCGGCGTCGTGCTGTCGATCGTCGTGCAGGTCTGGCTGCCGTCAGACGCCGTGCAGCGCTGGCTGCCGCGCAACCCGTGGGCGCGGCGGGGCGTACTGTCGCTGCTGGGCATGTTCATCCCGGTCTGCGAGTGCGGCAACGTGCCCTTCGCCCGAGGGCTGATGATGCGCGGCCTCGCGCCGGCCGAGGCGATGACCTTCCTCATCGCCGCTCCCATCGTGAACCCCATCGTGATCCTCACCACCCACGCCGCGTTCGGCTGGGACGGCGGGATCCTCGTCGCGCGTCTGCTCGGCGGCTTCGTCATCGCGAACCTCATCGGATGGATCTTCAGCCTGCGCCGCGATCAGCAGGCGCTGCTCACCGAGCGATTCGTCGACACCTGCGCGCACGTGGCGCACGAACCGGGCAGTCCCGCACGCCGCAGCCTCGTGCAGTTCCTCATCGAGCTGCGTGCCGTGATGCCGGCTCTCGTCATCGGCTCCGCTCTCGCCGGGGCCGTGCAGGTGCTCGTGCCGCGAGACGTGCTGCTGGCGATCGGGTCGAATCCCGTGCTGTCGATCCTCGCCATGGTCGCGCTCGCGATGACCGTCGCGATCTGCTCGAACGTCGACGCCTTCTTCGCCCTGTCGTTCGCCTCGACCTTCTCGTCGGGTGCGATCATCGCGTTCCTCATCGTCGGACCGCTGGTCGATGTGAAGATGCTCGCGCTGCTGCGCACCACCTTCACCGCCCGCGTACTGACCGCCGTCGTCGGCGTGGTCGTGCTGTCGGCCTGCGTGATCGGGATCGGGGTGAACGTCTTTGGCTGAGAGCGCGAACGCCCGACGCGACCTCTGGCGCGCCGTGGCGACCCGCTGGCTCGGGGTGGGCCTCGCCGTAGTCATCTCGGTGGTCACGCTGGTGCTGGCACTGACCGGTCGCCTCACCCTGTACATCAGCCCCGAAACGGTCTGGTTCGCTGCGGCGGCGGCCGTGGTCACGCTCGTCCTCGCCGTCTGGTCATGCACCCTCCCGCTCGGCGCGGAGGGCGAGCACGACCACGCGCACACCGCGCCGGATGACCACGCGCACACCGCGCCGGATGCCGACGCGCACACTGCGCCGGATGCCGACGCGCACACTGCGCCGGATGCCCGGGGGGATCGTCGACGCCGGATGCAGACCGTCGCCGCCGTGAGCGGCGGGGTGATCGGCTCTGCTGTCGTGCTCGCAGGGCTCGTGCTGCCGCCGGCATCGCTCTCGGCGCAGCTCGCGCTGTCGCGTGCCGGGGAGTCGCCCACGCTGTTCGCCGGCGCCGACGACGTCGCGCTCGGCGTCGCCGACACCACGAGCTTCGGGGTCGGCGACTGGTCGATCGCGTTCGCCAACTCCACCCGGCCCGAGAAGTACGACGGTGCGGCGGTCACCCTCACCGGATTCGTCACCCCCGCCGAGGACGGCGACGTGAACCTCACCCGCATGGTGATCTCGCACTGCGTGATCGATGCGCAGCCGGCATCCGTCCCCGTGAGCGGCGGCGGGCTCGACGGCGATTACGAGACCGGACAGTGGGTCGAGGTCACCGGCACCGTCCGCGCCGGAGCCGACGGCGAGCTGAGCATCGAGTCGGCGACGGTGAAGCGGATCGACGAGCCGAAGGACCCGTATGAGTACTGACGGCCCGAAAGACGGCGGCACCGGCGAGCAGCCGCTCACCCGCGCGCAGCTGCGCGCTCTGCGCGCTGCGGAAACCCGCGACGAACACGCGGCGTCGCCCGGGGCATCCGCCGCGGCGCCGGATCCCGCGGTGCTCCCCACGCCGCAGCCCGGCCACGCCCCCGACGCCGCCGCCCCCGACCCCAACGCACCCGACGCCTCCCCACCCGCCGCCGCAGCCTCCTCCGCATCCGATCCCGGCGCACCCGCCGCCGACGCCCCACCCGCCGCCGACGCCCCACCCGCCGCCGCAGCCTCCTCCGCATCCGATGTCCCTCAGGCACCCGGCGCCCCTCCCACCGTTGACGAAACGGGGGCCGACACTCCAGATGTCGGACCGATTGCGGGGAACCGTCCGACATCTGGCGTGTCGGCCCCCGAAGTGCAACCGCAACGGCACCCGCACCCGCACCCGCACCCGCAACCGCACCCGCAACCGCACCCGGACCCGCACCCGGAGCCGCAACCGCACCAGGGCCCCGCACGCCGCGACCGCCGGTTCACACTCACGCTGCTGTCCGTCCTCGGTGTCCTGACGCTGGTTGCCGGCGTGCTCGCGGTGGTCAGTCTCGTGCAGGGCCCGCGCCTCAGTCAGGTGCAGGTCGACCCGGCGCAGGCGATCGAGGCATCCGGCAGCCGGCTCATCCTCACCGCCAACCAGGGCCTCGACGAGATCGATCCCGCCCAGGTCACCGTCGAGCCCGTCGTACCGTTCACGGTCGATGCGGGCGGGCGCAGCGTCGGCATCCGGTTCACCGTCCCGCTGCACGACGACACGACCTACCGGGTCTCCGTCGCCGGGGTCACCGCCGCCGGCGGGGGCACCGCAGCCGACCTCGAGACGAGCTTCCGCACGCCTGCCTCGAGCATCATGCTGCTGCAGCGCTCGACCGACGGCGTCGACAAGATCTTCCTCTCCGACCTGAGCGGTGAGAAGGCGGCGCCGGTCTTCGAGCATCCGCGCATCAGCGATTACCGCGCCACGACCGATGTGCTGGTCGTCGCCGTCGAGGAGGATGACGGGTCGCGGCTGCTCGTGATGAACCGCGACGGCTCCGACCAGCGCGAGCTCGAGCTGCCGGGCGAGGGGTACGTCTCATCGGTGCAGGTCTCCGACCGCGCCGGCCTGGTCGGCTACAGCTACTCCGACCGCGATCTCACCGAGACGACCGGTCGCGCCAGTGTGCTCGTGACCCAGTCGCTGAGCGGCGGGGACGAGCCGCGCATCGTGCGGATCGACGACAAGGAGGCGAACGTCGCCGAATGGCGCTTCGTGCCCGATTCGTCAGCGCTGCTGTTCATCGACTTCGACGGATCGCTGACCGTCGAGGACCCGACGGGTGACGCAGGCGCGCAGCCCATGGGCACTGCGGCGAGCATTCTCGGCGTGAACCGAGGCACCTACACGGCGCTCATCGAGCGCTCCGACGGCAGCTTCGTCGTGCTCGACCTCACCGACGGCACCGAGCAGCCGCTGCCCGCCTCCGATCCCTACTACGGCGACGCGGTGGGCATCGAGGCGTTCCCCGGCGGAACCCTGCGTCACGTGGTGCAGCGCGACGAGCTCGGCATGCCGACCGGCCAGGCGGTCGTGCGGGTCGATGACCAGGGCGCCGCGACCATGATCGCCGAGGTGAGCGGCGAGGACTCGATCCTGCAGACCTGCGTCTCGCCCAGCGGCCAGTACGCCGCCGTCACGATCGCCCCCGACCTCGCCACCAACGAGTACGACGACCTGCTGCTGCCGCTTCCTGTGACCCTGCACACCAGCCTGATCGATCTCGTCGGCGATCGCGAGCTGCCGACCCTGAGTGGCTTCGACATCTCCTGGTGCCGCACAGCCCCGCTGCCATGACGATCGACCGTCGAGATCTGCTCGGACTGCCGGTCGAGGTCGCTCCGCGCCTGCTCGGAGCCCAGCTGCGCACGGTCGTCGACGGCGTCGAGACAGCTCTGCGCATCACCGAGGTCGAGGCGTACCACGGACGCGGCACCGGAGACGTGCCCGACCCCGGCTCGCACGCGCGCATGGGGCCGACCGCACGCAACGCCACGATGTGGGGCCGGCCGGGGCACCTCTACGTGTACCTGAGCCACGGCATCCACTCGTGCATCAACGTCGTCTGCGGGCCGGAGGGAACGGCGGGAGGAGTGCTGCTTCGCGCAGGTGAGGTGGTCGACGGAGCGGATGCCGCGGCGCACCGTCGCGGGGTCTCGCCGCCGCTCTCGCGCATCGCGCTGCGCGACCTCGCGCGCGGGCCGGGGCGGCTCGGGCAGGCGCTCGGCCTGCGGCACGCGCTGCACGACGGGATCGACTTCGTCACGAGCGAGGAGCAGAACGGAGCGATCGCGCAGCTGAGCTGGGGTGAGCCGGTGGCGGATGTCTCGGCCGGGCCACGCGTGGGTGTCGCCGGTCTCGCCGGCACCATGGCGTTCCCCTGGCGGTTCTGGATCACCGGCGACCCGACCGTGTCGCCGTTCCGCTGGGGGCGCGGCGCTCGGGAAGCCGCCAAGCAGGGCTGAACGCCGGGTCGTCACGCGAGCGCGGCGGTCACGGCTGACGTCTGCGCAGGATCGCGGGTCTGGTCAGGCGACGGTGCACCCGCACGACTCGCGCACCCGCAGCTCGGTGGTGAACTCGTGGTGGCGGCGCTGGTTTCCTGACTTGAGCAGGATGTTCACCGCCGCATGCGCCATCTCCTCCAGCGGCTGCACCGCGGTCGTGAGGCGCGGCCACACGAAGTCGGCGGCGACCGTGCCGTCGAACGACACGATGGCGATGTCGTGCGGCACTCGCACGCCGTGCTGGCCGAAGGCGGCGAGCATGCCGATCGCGATCTGGTCGGATGCCGCGAGCACCGCCCGTGGCCGGTGAGGAGCCCTGATCAGCTGAATCGCCGCGTCGTAGCCGCCCTGGTGGGTGAACGGCACGTGCACGAGTGGCCCGAGCGGCAGGCCGGCGGCGCTCAGCGCATCGCGCCAGCCTCGTTCGCGCTCGTCGTATCGCGCAGCGCTTCCCACGAACGCGATGTCGCGGTAGCCGTGTCCGATGAGGTGCGCGGTCGCGGCGCGCGCGCCGACGGCGAAGTCGACGCCGACGCTGTGCAGGCCGTCCGTCTCGCCGAACTGGCCGATCACCACGGTGGGGATGCCGAGGGCTTCGACCAGCGACTGCTCGCGCGCGGTCAGCACGTCGGCGATGATCAGGCCACCGATCTGGCGTGAGACGAGATCGCGGATCTGCTCCGAGGTGGGCACCTGCTCGCGGTCGGAGTTCACGATCAGGAGCGATCGCCCGTTGTCGGCGCTGGCCTGATCGAGGGCATGGCAGAGCTCGGCGAAGAACGGGCTGCGATTGTCGTGCACGAGCAGGCCGAACATATCAGCCGAACCCATCGACAGCGCTCGAGCGGCGGCATTGGGCCGATAGCCCAGCACCCGCACCGCATCGAGCACCCGTTCCCGGGTGAGGGGCGCCACGGCCTTCGGCCCATCGTTGAGCACGTAGCTGACGACGGCCGTGCTGACGCCGGCATAACGGGCGACGTCGGCCCGGGTCACAGACCGCGGTCGGCGGTCAGCGTGCATTCGGTTGTCCCATATCGGGAATCATAAGCCGCTCGCCGCCCCGACGTGCGGACTCGTGCGCCATCACGCCCGGAAGCGTGAAGCGCGCCGCCTGCCACGCGTTCACCGGCGGCAGCGTCTGATGGGTCACCGCGCGCACGAAGTCGTCGACGAGGAAGTGGTGGCTGCCCTCGTGACCGTTGGGCAGCTTCTGCAGCTCAGCGGGGATGCGGGCGCGCTCCTGCTCGTGGATGGCCGCGTACCCCGAGACGAAGGCCTCGCGCAGCGCCGGCGCGATGCCCGACAGCGCGGGGTCGTCGATGGATGCCGAGGCGTCGGTGTCGATGAGATGCGAGATGTCTTCGATGCCCTGGCGGGTCTGCCACACCGTCGTGCGGGCCAGCTGCTCGAACGACCCCTCGGTCCCGAACCAGCGGAAGCGCGATTCGCGCAGATGCGTGGGGTAGCCCACGCGGCGGAACTCGTTGATCCGCATCGAGCCGCCGCCTGCGACCTCGAACAGGGCGGTGGCGTTGGAGAAGTCGTTGTCGAACTGACTGACCTCGCGCTCGAAGACCCCGTCACCGCGCCGGTCGGTCACCCCGATCGCCGAGACCGCGACGGCGTGGGTGGGCCACGCGCCCAGCACGCCCCCGATCGAATGCGTCGGGTACAGCAGAGGCGGATAGCTCGCCGTGCTCTTCCAGCCCTCGCCGCCGGAGTACTGGTACGCCTCGTAGAAGCCCAGATCCATGTCGTGGATGTAGTCGCCCTCGCCGTAGAAGAGCTGCCCGAATTCGCCGGAGGCGAGCTTCTGCCTGGCGTAGACCGTGGCCGGGTTGTAGAAGCTCGTCTCGCCCATCATGTAGGTGAGGCCCGTCTCGCGGACGGCGTCGATGATCGCGCCGATCTCGTCGACGGTGATAGCCATGGGCACGGCCGAGTAGACGTGCTTGCCGGCGCGCAGCGCCGCGACGACGAGCGGTCCGTGCATCCACCGCTGCGTGAAGATCGCGATCGAGTCGATCGCGGGCGACGCGATCATGTCCTCGAAGCTCTCGAAGGTGCCGGCGAGGCCGGCGGATGCCACCAGCTCGGTCGCACGGGCCGGCACGACGTCTGTGACGTGGACGGCCGAGATCCCGGGATGGTGGTGGAAGAGGGTGGCGAACTGACCTGCGAACTGGCCCGCGCCGACGAGCCCCATGCTGAACGCCATGTGCCGCAGTCTTCCATCCGTCGTCAACGGGTGTCAACAAAGGGAAGGGGCCTCGGAACCGTGCCCCTCAGAACGGTTCCGAGACCCCTCGGTTCCCCAGTGATCTACGCGGGTAGAGTAGCACGATATGGGAGTCTGCGCACTACTTCACTTCGGAGATCGCGGCGCGGAACGGCTCGGCGCCTCGTCCGTGCTAGACTGACTCCTTGTCTGTGCACACTCCTGTGCGCAGTTCGTATCCCATTTCCCTCTTCTCGGTCTCGAGCCCTGTCATGGGGCCGGCGCCGTGCCTGCGGGTGGGATGCAGACAAGGGATCTTGGGTGAGGCCGTCCGGCCTCACGGTAATGAAGGAGTCACAACATGGCAGCAGTGTGCCAGGTGACCGGTGCTGTTCCCGGCTTCGGTCACAACATCTCGCACTCGCACCGCCGGACGAAGCGTCGCTTCGACCCGAACGTGCAGAAGAAGACCTACTACGTGCCGTCGCTCGGTCGTAAGGTCACCCTGAACGTGTCCGCCAAGGGCATCAAGGTGATCGACGCTCGCGGTATCGAGAAGGTCGTCGCGGACCTCAAGGCGAAGGGTGTGAAGCTCTAATGGCCAAGAAGGCTCAGGACATCCGTCCGATCATCAAGCTGCGCTCGACGGCGGGCACCGGTTACACCTACGTGACCAAGAAGAACCGCCGCAACACCCCGGACCGTCTCGTGCTGAAGAAGTACGACCCGGTCGTTCGCAAGCACGTCGAATTCCGCGAGGAGCGTTAATCATGGCGAAGAAGAGCAAGATCGCTCGCAACGAGCAGCGCAAGGTCATCGTCGAGCGCTACGCCGAGCG
Source organism: Microbacterium sp. nov. GSS16 (assembly GCF_028198145.1). Taxonomy (NCBI): domain Bacteria; kingdom Bacillati; phylum Actinomycetota; class Actinomycetes; order Micrococcales; family Microbacteriaceae; genus Microbacterium; species Microbacterium sp. nov. GSS16. The sequence goes on from NZ_CP116338.1 coordinate 956,479, forward strand.
TCGCGCCGAGCTGAAGAAGACCCTGGTCGACCCGAACGCCACCGACGAGGCCCGCGAGGCCGCACGCGTCGGCCTGCAGAAGCTGCCGCGCAACGCGTCGCCGATCCGCGTCCGCTCGCGCGACGCCATCGACGGCCGCCCCCGTGGCGTGCTCACGAAGTTCGGCATCTCGCGTGTCCGCTTCCGTGACATGGCTCACCGCGGCGAGCTGCCCGGCATCACCAAGTCGAGCTGGTAAGCATCCCCTGAGCTCGTCGAAGGGTTGTGAGGGGCGAGGATCTTCGGATCCTCGCCCCTTTCGCATCCTCGCCCCGCGCGCATCACGTGCATGTCGAGTCCTCCCGAGACGCCGCCGCAGGGCCGAATCTGTGACTGAAGTGACCAAAGTGACCGAACTCGCCGGGAAATCGCGCCAAAACCCGCGAAATGACGCGGAATGCCGTGCGCTGGTTGGTACATTCGAGGCGGTCGAACGACCGACGGGGGTCTCTCCCTCGAAATCAACACGATGCGACGGACCTTCGTCGCTGGAGGAGTGACATGGCTGACAAGTCCATCACCAAGACCGAGCTCGTCGCGAGCATCGCTTCCGCCACCGGCGAGAGCCAGGCCACCGTCTCGCGCGTGCTCGACTCGCTGTTCACCACCGTCTCGGACGCCGTTGCCAAGGGCAGCAAGGTCTCGATCCCGGGCTGGATCGCGTTCGAGCAGGTCGACACCGCCGCTCGCACCGGCCGCAACCCGCAGACCGGCGCCGAGATCAAGATCCCGGCCGGCAAGCGCGTCAAGGTCACCGCTGGCTCCAAGCTGAAGGCAGCCGTCAAGTAAGACCGCTCGCCGTACGTGAAGGCCGTCCCTCCGGGGGCGGCCTTCCGTCGTATCGGCCGTAGGCTGGAAGGGTGAACCCGTACCGTCTCGCTGGCCTGGCGATCATCGTCGTCAGCGGGGCCGCCGGCCTCATCGCCGCCCTGCTCGTCGGCGGCGGCGCGGTGCCTCCGAAGCTGCTCGATCCGGGGCCCATCGTCATGTGGGGCCTGCCGGCCGTGAAGCTCGTCGCCAACCTCGGCGCCGCAGCGATGCTGGGCTCACTCGTGCTCGCGCTGTTCGGCCTGCGCGCGGGCACCCGTCCGTTCGAGCTCGCGATCGACACGGCATCCGTGGGAGCTGCCGTTTTCACGATCGGGTCGGGGGTCACCGCCTTCCTCACGTTCATGGCGGCATTCAACCCGAAGCTCACCGCCGATCGCGGCTTCGGCGAGCAGTTCGGCCGCTATCTGCTCGAGCTGCCCCTCGGGCAGGCCTGGCTGATCACCACGCTGATGGGCGCCGTGATCACCCTGCTGCTGTTCGGATGGCGCAGCTGGACCGGCACGATGCTCACGGCGGTGCTCGCCGCCGCATCGTTCCTGCCCATGGCCACGCAGGGTCACTCGGGTGACGTCGCCGGTCACACCGTCGCCGTGAACGCGATCCTGCTGCACACGATCGGCGCGGCGGTGTGGGTGGGCGGTCTGCTGCTGCTCGTGATCCTCCGGCAGGTCGACAGTGCCCCTCAGTCGAAGACGCCGAAGACGGATGCCCGGATCGACCTCCCCGTGCTCGTCGCGCGCTACTCGTCTCTCGCGCTCGCGGCGTTCGCTGTCGTGGCGTTCTCGGGCGTCGCGCGCACGGTCGTCGCGCTGGGGGAGTGGAGCGAGCTGCTCTCGCCGTACGGCCTGATCGTCATCGCCAAGGCGGTCGCCCTCGTCGGCCTCGGCCTGTTCGGCGCCTGGTACCGCCGCCGGCTCATCCCGAATCTCGCCGGCACGCGCCAGAAGCGCGCATTCTGGTCGCTGATCCTCGGCGAGCTCGCGCTGATGGGCATCGCCTCAGGTGCCGCCGCCGCCCTCGCCCGCACGCCTCCGCCGCTCGGCGAGCAGGCCCCGGCGTTGCAGACGCCGGCGCAGCGGCTCACCCGGGAGCCGCTGCCGCCCGAGCTGACCCTCGATCGCTGGTTCACCTCGTTCGACCTCGACGTGCTGTGGATCGCCGCCGTCGGCTTCGGAGTCTTCCTCTACATCGTCGGGATCGTCCGGCTGCGCCGCCGGGGGGATGCCTGGCCGGTGCACCGCACGATCTTCTGGATGCTCGGCCTGTCGCTGCTGCTGTGGGTGACGAGCGGTCCGATCAACGCGTACCAGGACTACCTGTTCAGCGTGCACATGGCGGGGCACATGCTGCTCAGCATGGCGATCCCGGTGCTGCTCGTCGCTGGCGCCCCGATCACACTGGCGCTGCGCAGCATCCACAAGCGCGACGACGGCACCCGCGGCGGTCGGGAGTGGATCCTCTGGGCGGTGCATTCGCCGTACTCGCGGTTCATCACGCATCCCTTCGTCGCCGCCGGGATCTTCGCCGTGTCGCTGTGGGCGTTCTACTTCACCGACCTCGTGCGCTGGGCGATGTACGACCACCTCGGTCACGAGTGGATGATCATCCACTTCCTCATCTCGGGCTACCTCTTCGCGATGACCCTGATCGGCGTGGATCCGATCCCGTACCGACTGCCGTACGCGGGCCGGCTCATCACCCTGATCGCGGTGATGGCGACGCACGCGTTCTTCGGCATGGCGATCATGATGCAGTCGGGACTGTTCGTCGCCGAGTGGTTCGGAGCGATGGGTCGCACCTGGGGGCCGACGCCGATGGAGGATCAGTACATCGGCGGTGGCATCGCGTGGTCGGTCGGTGAGATCCCCACGCTGATCCTGGCGGTGACGGTCGCGATCCAGTGGTCGAGATCTGATGTCAGGCTGCAGCGTCGCCGTGACCGGCACGCCGACCGCACCGGGGACGCTGAGCTGGAGGAGTACAACGCGCGGCTCGCGCGCATGGCCGAGCGCGACAGCGTGCGCTGAGCGATCAGTCCTCGAGCGTCGGCTGACCGCCGTTCGGCGACCCGACCCGGATCGACACCGATCCGTCGGGCAGCACCGTCGCGGTGCCGTTGACCTGGAAGGGAACATCCTGCGACACCTTGCGCACGGTGCCGTCGAACAGCGACTGGATCCTCACCTCGATGTGCGCCATCGCGTCGGTGGGCGGCAGAGCCCAGGCGCCGCCGTCGGGCACGAGGCTGACCACGGGCTGCGTGGTGATCGACCACTTCGGCACGGTGTCCGGCGCCAGCCGGTTGTGCAGCTGCAGACCGAACGGGCACCGGGTGGGCTGCAGCACCTCCTGCGTGGCGCATTCGGTGAGGAACTGCTCGACCTGCTGCTGCACCACCTCGACGAACTTCTCGGTCGGCTGAGCCTGGACGTCGATGGGCGTGCGGGCCAGCGCCTTGTCGGCGAGCACGCTCACACCCGGCGTCGACGAGATCGCCGTGTCGACGGTCACCGAGTACCTGCCCGGCGTGAACACGAGCAGGTGGAGCGGGTCGAGGGGAGCGGCCTCGGCGCCGTCCACCGAGACCTGCCGCCGGTCGATCGCGAAGCCGTTGACGGCGAAGACATCGGCTCCGCGCACGGTGAGCTCGATCTCGGCCAGCGGGCTGGTGGTGAATCGCCAGTTCGGGGTGACGCCGACCCAGCCGTCCTGCGCGACGGTGAAAGCCGAGGTGCCGCTGACCCCGCCGGCACGATAGTCGACGACGATCTCGTGCACGCCGTCCTTCGAGCCCTTCTCGGTGACCGTCACGTCGGTGAGCGGGGCGAGAGCCGCTCGGCGCAGCAGAGCCTCGGAGGCGGATGGGTCGATGCCGGCCTCCTGCAGCACAGCGAGGTCGAGCGAGACGCCGGGCACCCGCAGCGCCTCGACGGCGCGCCCGCTCGAGAGCAGATCCATGTACCGCTGCACGAAGGCGGAGGGGCTGTAGAACGACTGGTACAGCGACATGCCGCCGGCAGCGATCGCGGCGAACAGCAGCACGCCGATGACGGCGAGCAGGGTGAGATCGGATCGCAGGCGGGAACGCGCGCGCGGGCGCGCTCGCCCCGGTGACACCCGCCCCTGCATCATGGCGCAAGTCTAGGCAGTCGGCCCTGGGACCATGCCGTACGAAGCCGTGGTGGACCTAACATAGGGGGCGTGTCCGTCGCCCTCTCCGAAGAACAGCACGCGCTGTTCCGACTCATCGAGGACACCGACGAGCACGTCTTCGTGACGGGCCGCGCGGGCACGGGCAAGTCGACGCTGCTGCAGCACTTCGCGTGGAACACCAAGAAGCAGATCGCGATCTGCGCGCCGACCGGAGTCGCGGCACTGAATGTCGAGGGGCAGACGATCCACTCGCTGTTCCGCCTGCCGATCGGACTCATCGCCGAGAGCGAGATCGAGCAGTCCGACGCGACCCGGCGCCTGCTCAATGCCATCGAGACACTCGTCATCGATGAGATCTCGATGGTCAATGCCGACCTGATGGATGCCATCGACCGGTCTCTGCGGCAGGCGCGCGGCAAGCGCGGAATCCCGTTCGGAGGAGTGCAGATCGTCATGTTCGGCGATCCCTACCAGCTCGCGCCGGTGCCGCCCCGCGGCGACGAGCTGCGCTACATCCAGGATCACTACCGCTCGTTCTGGTTCTTCGATGCGAAGGTGTGGACCGGCGGACGGGACGACGGCGGCGGCATGCTCGACATCGGCACCTATGGGGCGAAGCTGCACGTGCACGAGCTGGTGCACATCCACCGTCAGTCCGACGACGGCTTCAAGGCGATGCTGAACGCCGTGCGCTACGGACGCGTCACCGCCGACATCGCCGGCGTGCTCAACGAGAAGGGCGCGCGAACCCCGCCCGAGCCCGAGCCGGGCGAAGTGCCCATTATCACGCTCGCGACGCGCAACGACATCGTGAACAGCATCAACCGGCGTCATCTCGCGGCGCTCCCCGGCCGCGAGCAGACCGCGCACGCCGAGGTCTCGGGCGACTTCGGGCGCGGCGAGGCGAACTATCCCGCTGACGCCGAGCTGAAGCTGAAGGTGGGCGCACAGGTGATGTTCCTGCGCAACGACGTCTCGATGCAGGGCGAGCCGCCACGGTGGGTGAACGGGTCGATCGGCACGGTGACGCGCATCCTCGGCGGCACCGTGCGGGTCGAGGTGGACGGCGACGAATTCGATGTCGAGCCGGCGGTGTGGGAGAGATTCCGCTACGCCTACAACCCGGGCACCAAGACCCTGACCCGCGAGGTCGCCGCGGAGTTCACGCAATTCCCGCTGCGTCTGGCCTGGGCAGTCACCATCCACAAGTCCCAGGGCAAGACGTATGACCGCGCGGTCGTCGATCTCGGTTCGGGCGCCTTCGCGCCAGGGCAGACGTACGTCGCACTCTCCCGACTCACCTCGCTCGAGGGGCTCTACCTCTCGCGGCCGCTGCGGCCGAGCGACATCCGCGTCGACGAGGACGTGCGCCGGTTCATGCGCGAATCGTGGGAGGCCCGTCAGGCCGAGAGAGCCGGAAGCGCCGAGACGAACCCGAAGACCGAAAAGGGCATCCGGATGCCGTGACGGGCGGCCTTTCAGTCTCGTCGCCCTAGACTCGGAGAGTCCATCCCCGGGAGTGTCCTATGCATCTTCGTTCGTCGCGCCGCGTGCGCGCTGCCGTGGGCGGCGCGCTCGCCCTGGCCCTCGCACTGACCGGCTGCACCGGGTCGGATTCCGAGTTCAGCTACACGCCCCCCGCGCAGGTCGACGCGACACTGCCCGAAGACATGACCGGACAGCTGCAGGCCGCCGTCGAGCAGGCGATCGCCGCGAGCGGTTCGTCTGGCGCGATCGTCGGAGTCTGGGTGCCGTGGAGCGGCCAGTGGGTCGCCGGCCTGGGCACGCAGGGCCCGGAGGGCGCCGAGGTGACCGCCGACATGTCGTTCCGAGTCGCCGACGTGACGCGGCTGATGACCTGCGACGTGCTCTACGGCATGGCCGACGACGGCGAGGTCGAGCTCGACGCCCCGGTGCCCAAGTACGTCTCGGGTGTCGCCGACCTCGCCGACATCACGCTGCTCGACCTCTGCAACGGCACCAGCGGCGTCGGATCGTCCGAAGCCGTGGTGAAGCCATACTGGCTGAACACCCCGGGTCGGGAATGGGCGCCCATGCAGTTGGCGAGCTTCGGGCTGGGCACCGGACGCACTCCGGCGCACACCGAGTACCGCGAGTCCGATGCCGGATACCTCATGCTGGGCATGGCTCTGGAGCGCATCTCCGGACGCAGCGCGGCAGAGCTGATCGCGAAGTACGTCACCACGCCCCTCGATCTGGCCTCCACCTCGCTTCCGTCGCGCGAGTCGGCCGAGCCCACCCCCTCGCCCGCGCTCAAGGGCACCTTCCTGCCCGCAGCCGAAGGCGGCGGCTACGACTGCGCCGCGCCCGTCGACATCACGAAGAGCTCGTCGAGCATCGGCTTCACCGACTCGGGCGTGGTGTCGACCATCACCGATCTCGGACGCTACGCACAGGCCGAGGCACGTCAGGCGCTGCGGCCGAAGAACGCAGAACCGGCGCGCTTCGGCGCTCCCCTCCCGGTCAGCGCCGATGCGCCCACCTGGTACCAGGCGACGGGCGGCGGCTACCTCGTGGGGTCGATGGTCGGACAGCACGGCTGGGTGCCCGGCTACGCGACGGCGGCGTACTCCGACCCGGCCACGGGGTTCACCGTGGCGGTCACACTCAACGGCTCGTCCGCCGGCGGATCGATGGCGGGCTACCTCGCCTGGCAGCTCGCGGCGATCGCCTCGAAGGCCCCCGCGGCCGAGGGGCAGACCGCGCCGGAGTTCGGGCTGCCCTTCACGGCTGAGCAGTACGCGCAGAGCATCGCGGATGCTGCGATCTGCGCGCCGCCCGCCGCGGAGTGAGCCGCGCCACCGTCCGAGGCGACCTGCTCGCCAGCGCCGGTGAGGTGTGGGCAGGGCGGCAGCGCCGGCCCCGCGGCATCATCGACGCCGAAATGCCATCCACTCCGTGAAAGGATCGACGGGTGCGCACGTCTGGTAGATCTCGGCTCCTCCGCGGCTTCGCGGGCGCATCGATCTCGACCTTCGTCGCCCTCGCCTCTCACGTCTGGGTCGACGGTCAGATGCCGGGGATGCTCGGCATCGGCGTACCGTGGCTGCTGTCGTTCATGGTGTGCACGCTGCTGAGCGGCATCCGGCTGTCGGCCATCCGGCTGACGTTCTCGGTGGTGGTGTCTCAGGCGCTGTTCCACGCTCTGTTCGTGCTCGGGGCGATCACACCGCGCGGGGGCATCGCGCCGCACGTGCACGGTCCGCTGATGCTCCCCGCCGGGAGCAGTGCGGTCGTTCCCGAAGACGCAGGCATGTGGCTCGCACACGGCATCGCCGCTCTGATCACCGTGGTCGCCCTGCACCGCGGTGAGCGCCTGCTCCAGGCGCTCGCGGCGGTTGCCTCCTCCGTCGCGCGGTGGCTGACGCGCATCGTCGCCGCCGCGCCGTTGCCTCCCGGCGCCCCGGCCCGGCCGCGCTGGGCAGTGCTCTCGGCGCCGCGTCGCTCCGAGCCGCGCCTGTCGACCCTTCGCCGTCGCGGCCCGCCTCTTCCCGTCATCTGATCCAGTGCGGCTCTCCAGGGCCGCGTGGGCGCGGTGCGCCCGTCCCGATGACTCGCCGCTTCGCGGCATCCAGAAAGAGGTTTCCCATGTTCCGCATCCGCACCACCATCGCAGCCGTCGCCGTGGCGACGGTCGCCGCACTCGCCGTCGCCGCGCCGGCGTCGGCTCACGACACCATCGTCTCGAGCACACCGGCAGCCGACTCGCAGCTGACCGCCGCGCCGGCCGAGGTCGTCCTCACCTTCTCGAACACCCTGCTGTCGCTCGACGAGAACAGCGGCACCGCCATGACCGTCATCGACGAATCCGGTGAGGACTGGGTCGCAGGGCCCCCCGTGGTCGCCGCCGACACCGTCACGGTTCCGCTGGCCGAGGGGATGCCGGGTGGCGCCTACACGGTGACCTGGCAGGTCGTCTCCAGCGACGGGCACCCGACGTCGGGGGAGTACGGGTTCTCGCTCACCCTCCCCGAGGCATCCGCCGCCCCGAGCGCCACCCCGAGCGAGACGGCCGCGGCAGAGCCGACCGACCCGCCCTCCGACGCGGCGCAGCCGGCGCAGCAGTCCGATGACTCGATGCCGTGGCCGCTGCTGATCGGACTCGGCGTGGTTCTGCTCGCCGCCATCGTCACGGCCATCGTGATCGCGGTGCGGCGCAAGCGCTGACACCGACTGCCGGACCGGGCCCCGTCGTGCATCGGCGGGGCCCGGTCGCGGTGATACGTTCGGCGACAGCGCCCGACCGGGGCATACAGGAGGCATGGCATGGCGATCGTCGACAACGGCATCTACGTCGGCGGCACGCGCACGGCGAACCCCGACAGCATCGACGAGACGTTCGAGCTGATGCGCGAGCGCGGCGGGATGGGCTGGATCGGCCTCTACCGACCGGACGCCGACGAGCTGCAGGTCGTCGCCGCTGAATTCCGACTGCACGAGCTCGCGGTCGAAGACGCCCTCCGCGGCCACCAGCGGCCCAAGCTCGAGCACTACGAGGACCACCTCTTCGTCGTGCTCCGTCCCGCCAGATACCTCGACGCCGAGGAGGAGGTGGAGTTCGGCGAGGTGCACGTGTTCGTCGGACGCGACTTCGTCGTCACCGTCCGGCACGCCGAGGAGCCAGACCTGGGGCATGTGCGTCGGCGCCTGGAGAACGACCCCGAGCTGCTCGCGCATGGGCCTGAGGCGGTGCTGTACGCGATCCTCGACGAGGTCGTCGACAGGTACGCGCCGGTTCTCGTCGGGCTCGAGAACGACATCGACGAGATCGAGAATCAGCTGTTCGTCGATGACGTCGACGCCACGCAGCGCATCTACGAGCTCTCCCGGGAGGTGCTCGAGTTCCAGCGCGCGGCGCAGCCGCTGACAGACATCGTCGGCGCCCTGCTGCGCGAGGGCGAGAGGCGCGGAGCGGATGCCGAGCTGCAGCGTCGCCTCCGAGACGTGCACGACCACGCGATCAGGGTCGCCGACCGGGCGGCCACGTTCCGGGCGGTGCTCGAGAACGCGCTCACCGTCGAGTCGACGATCGTGGCGCGCAGGCAGAACGAGGAGATGCGGCGGATGACCGAGGAGAGCATCCGCCAGGGCGACCAGATGAAGCGGATCTCGGCCTGGGCGGCGATCCTGTTCGCGCCGACGCTGATCGGCTCGATCTACGGCATGAACTTCCGCGACATGCCCGAACTGGACTGGGCGTACGGCTACCCGCTGTCCATCGCGGCGATGGCGGCGCTCGGCGGCGCCCTCTATCTCGCCTTCAAGCGCAAGGGCTGGCTGTAGCGTCGTGTGACGTCGCGCGGCGACGGCTGCCCACGGTGTCGCGGGAGCACAGCAGAATGGATGCATGAGCCTCGCCGATCCCGCCGCCATGCACCCGTACGACGCGATCACCGAGGCCGATCTGCGGCAGGCGGGAAGCGTGAAGTGGACCCGCTTCCCCGACACCATCGGCACGTTCATCGCCGAGATGGACTTCGGCGTGGCCCCGGCGATCTCGGACGCCGTCGTCGATGCGCTGCAGGCCGGGTTCACCGGGTACCTGCCCGTGCCCACCGCCCGCGCTCTGCAGCAGGCGGTCGCCGACTGGTACGCCGACCGGTACGGCTGGGCGGTGCCGAGCGACGACGTGCGGCTGGTCGCCGACGTGATCGCGGCATACGAGTTCGCGATCACCACGTACACCGAGCCGGGAGCCGCGGTCATCGTGCCGACGCCGGCGTACATGCCGTTCCTCGATGTGCCGCTGCGGCACGGACGCCGTGTGATCGAGGTGCCCAGCGTCGAGGTCGACAGGCGCTGGACGATAGATCTCGAGGCGGTCGCGTCCGCGTTCGCCGACGGTGGTGAGCTGCTCGTGCTCTGCAACCCGCACAACCCGCTGGGGACGGTGGCGACCAGGGAAGAGCTGCTCGCGATCGCTCAGACGGTGGCGGATGCCGGCGGCCGGGTCTTCTCCGACGAGATCCACGCGCCGCTGGTGTACGAGCCTGCTCGGCACATCCCGTACGCGTCGGTGTCGGATGATGCCGCCGCGCACACGCTCACGGCGACTTCGGCGTCGAAGGCGTGGAACCTCGCCGGGTTCAAGTGCGCGCAGCTGATCCTGTCGAACGACGAGACCCGCCAGGCGTGGGATGCCGACGGCGGCTGGGCCGGTCACGGCACGGCGACGATCGGAGTGATCGCGCAGCTCGCCGCCTACACCGGCGGTGCGCAGTGGCTGGCCGAGATGACCGAGTACCTCGACGGCAGTCGCCGACTGCTCGCTGACCTGGTGGCCGAGCACCTTCCCGATGTGCGGGTCACGGTGCCCGAGGGCACGTACATCGCCCTGCTCGACTTCCGCGGCACCCGGCTCTCGGCCGAACTCGGCGCGGATGCCGACCTCGGCACGTGGTTCCGAGAGAACGCCGCGGTGTCGATGACAGATGGTGCGCTGTGCGGTCAGGCCGCGATCGGCTGCACGCGATTCGTGTTCGCCACCCCGCGCCCGATCATCCGCGAGGCCGTGCTGCGCATCGCCGAGGCGCTGAAGGCCTGACGCGGCTTATCGCTCTCAGCCGCCGACGGTGCGGCTTGCCTGGTCGACTGCGCTGGTGAGTCGGCGAAGGAAGCGGACGACGGCTGCCTGCTCGTCTTCGGTGAGGTCGGCCGCGATCTCCTGAGTGGCCTGCTGGAAGGCGACCACTGGCGCACCGACAGTCTGCTCTGCGAACGGCGCCGCGGTGATCACGAGGCTTCGTCGATCTGAGGGGTGCCGCACGCGCTCGATGGCGCCCGCCCGTTCGAGACGGTCGAGCAGCGCGGTCATCGACGCGGATGTCACGCCGAGGTGCTTCGACAGCGCGGTGGGGGTGACGGTGTGATTGTTGCCCGCGGCGGTCAGGAGGAACTGGATGATGCGGATCTCGTTGTCGGACATCGACGACGCCTGGCGGGCACGCGCGTGCATCGCACTGTCGGCCTCTTGGTACTGCCGAAGGGCATCGATGATCTCTGTAGCGGCATCGATCTGAACGCTCATAGCCACCTCCTGAACTCGAGTATAACAAACCATGAAGCGTGGCAGATATGTAGTTTGACAAACTAGTTTTGACCTGAGTAAGTTTTCCTACATCGGATCCCCCGACCTGAGGAGTTGAAATGGGCACGCTGCACTACGGAGCCACCGGCGAAGCAATCGAGATGCCGGATCGCATCCTCGCTCACCTGAAGGTTCTCGTCTCGACCAAGCTGCGGCGCAACGAGAGCTTCTCGCTCTCGTGGGACCGCCTCACCGACGGCAACGTCGAGCGGTCCAGCATCTGGCTGCACTGCTCCATCCCGCTGCAGTTCAAGATGGATGCCGAGGCCGCCAAGCAGCTGGATCGCAGCTACCTGCAGCAGCTCGCCGACCAGGCGAACTCGTCCGCAGGCGTCGTCATCGATCTCTGCGACCAGGTCGCCGAGCGCGAGATCTCCGAGCTCGACGTCCGCACCCCTGCACTGGCGCGTGTGGCATGACCATCGCAGATCACCCCGCCGGCCGCCTGTACAACCCGGCCGCCCCCGACGCTCCGCTCGCTTCCGCTCTACCGCAGGCGCCGACCGCCACGATCGTGCCGCGCTCGGTGACGTGGAGCAAGGTCGACACCGGTTTCTACGTCGCCTCGAAGGCCGGCGAGTACGTCGGATCCGTCGACACGACGCCGGACGGGCACTTCGTCGCGTTCGACGCGACGAGCGCCCCGATCGGCCGCTACGCCGAGCTCTCCGCAGCGAAGACGGCAGTGCTGTCGTGGAAGCCCGAGAAGGCGCGCATGCGCGATCGTCGGGTCGGCCGCATCGTGCACCCCATCGCCGCATCGGCGGGCCTGGTGGCAGGCGTCACCGCCGCATTCGGCGCGCTGCTCACCGTCTTCCCGGCCTGATCGCCGCGGTCAGTGCGCGAGCACGACCGCGTCGGTCTTCCGCTGCAGGAACGTCCGCAGCTCGGTGAGCGCGGTGAGGTCTTCCGCGAGCTGGCGAAGCGCCACGTCGTCGAGATCGAGCGTCTCGTTGCGCTCCTCGAAGGTGACGATCCAGATCGGTGATCCCCGACGGATCTCGGGGTGCAGGAACGTGATCGTGCTGGCCGTGCGCAGCGTGACGACCACTATCCCGGAATCGGGGCCCGCCTCGAAGTTCTTGTCGAGCACCGCGACGCCCAGCGAGTCAGCGCTGTGCGACTCGATGTACTCGTCGACCCAGCTCTCCACGGTGGTCCGGTCGCGATATGGCATTGAGGCACCTGCATTCGTTCGATGAGCGCGGACGCGCTCCTTCTGAACCGTAGTCGACTGTGCTGAGGGAGGGGCCGAAGGCCCACCGGTGATACACAATACGCACCCTTGTTTCGCCGCATGTCACGCCCGGCGCGGTAGGATCACGCCTCCACGCTCTGCAGTCGTGCCAGCCGCAGCCAGGTCTCGACGACGGTGTCGGGGTTCAGTGAGACCGATTCGATGCCCTGTTCGACCAGCCACTCCGCGAGCTCGGGGTGATCACTCGGCCCCTGACCGCAGATCCCCACGTACTTGCCCTGCCGACGGCACGCCTCGATCGCCATCGACAGCAGCTTGAGCACGGCGGGATCGCGCTCGTCGAAGGTGTCTGCGACCAGGGCGCTGTCGCGGTCGAGGCCGAGCGTCAGCTGGGTCATGTCGTTCGAGCCGATCGAGAATCCGTCGAAGTGCTCGAGGTAGTCGTCGGCCAGCAGCGCGTTGGTGGGCACCTCGCACATCATCACGACCTTCAGGCCGTTCTCTCCGCGGCGCAGACCGTTCTCGGCGAGCAGCTCGACGACCGCCTGCCCTTCGGCGACGGTGCGCACGAACGGCACCATCACCTGCACGTTGGTGAAGCCCATCTCGTCGCGCACGAACTTCAGCGCCTCGCACTCCATCTCGAAGCACTCACGGAAGTCGGGCGAGATGTACCGCGAAGCGCCGCGGTACCCGATCATCGGGTTCTCCTCGTGCGGCTCGTAGCGCTCCCCGCCGATGAGATTGGCGTACTCGTTCGACTTGAAATCGCTCATCCGCACGATGACCGGCTCTGGCGCGAACGCGGCGGCGAGCATCGAGACGCCTTCCGCGACCCGCTGCACGAAGTAATCGCGCGGTGACGGGTAGGCGGCGATGCGAGCATCCACCTGCCGACCAAGGTCGTCGGGCAGGGCGTCGTGCTCGAGCAGGGCGCGCGGGTGGATGCCGATCTGGCGGTTGATGATGAACTCGAGCCGCGCGAGGCCGACCCCGCGGTGCGGCAGTCGCGAGAACGAGAAGGCCTGATCGGGCGTTCCGACGTTCATCATGATCTTGACCGGCGCCTCCGGCATGCTGTCGAGAGCCGTCTCCTCCTCGGCGAAAGGCAGGATGCCCTCGTAGACGACACCCGTGTCGCCCTCGGCGCACGAGACGGTGACCGGCTGACCGTCGGTGAGTACCCGCGTCGCGCCGCCGGTTCCGACCACGGCGGGGATGCCGAGTTCGCGGGCGATGATCGCGGCATGGCAGGTGCGGCCGCCGCGGTTGGTCACGATGGCCGATGCGCGCTTCATGATCGGCTCCCAATCGGGATCGGTCATGTCGGCGACGAGCACATCGCCGGTCCGGAACTCGCTCATCTGCGTCGCATCACGCAGCACGCGCACCGGACCTGCGCCGATCCGCTGCCCGATCGCGCGACCCTCGACGGCTACTGGCCCCTTCTCCTGCAGGCGGAAGCGGCGCATGACCGTGGACGACGCCCGCGACACGACTGTCTCAGGACGCGCCTGCAGGATGTACAGCCGGCCGTCGACGCCGTCCTTGCCCCACTCGATGTCCATCGGGCGGCCGTAGTGCTCCTCGATCACGAGCGCGTGTCGGGCGAGCTCGGTGAGCTCGGTGTCGGTGATGGAGAACAGCGGGCGATCCGCGACGGGCACGTCGACGAATGCGGTGCTGGCCCCTGCCTCCCTGCTGTCGGTGTAGCGCATGGCGATCGCCTTCTCGCCGACCGATCGCTTGAGGATCGCGGGGCGCCCGGCGCGCAGCGCCGGCTTCGAGACGTAGAACTCGTCGGGGTTCACGGCGCCCTGCACAACGGCCTCGCCCAGACCGTACGAGCTGGTGACGAACACGGCGTCGTCGAAGCCGGATTCGGTGTCGATGGTGAACATCACGCCCGACGCGCCGATGTCCGAGCGCACCATGCGCTGCACGCCGGCCGAGAGGGCGACCTCGTCGTGATCGAAGCCATGGTGCACGCGGTACGCGATGGCACGGTCGTTGTACAGCGAGGCGTACACGCTGCGGATCGCGGTCAGCACGTTCTCGATCCCGCCGATGTTGAGGAAGGTCTCCTGCTGGCCGGCGAATGAGGCATCCGGAAGATCCTCCGCCGTCGCAGAGGAGCGGACGGCCCAGGTGACGCGGTCGGGCTCGGCATCCTTCACCACGAGCTGGTCGTATGCGTCGCGGATGTCGCGCTCGAGGTCGCCGGGCAGCGGGTGCTCGATGATCCAGCCGCGGATCTCGGTGCCGACCAGCGCGAGCCGCGTCACGTCGTCGGCGTCGAGCCCGGCGATCGCGTCGCGGATGCGCTCGCGCAGCCCGTCGTGAGCGAGAAAGCGCCGGTAGGCGTCTGCGGTCGTCGCGAAGCCGCCGGGCACGCGCACGCCGAGTTCGGAGAGATTCGAGATCATCTCGCCGAGGGAGGCGTTCTTGCCGCCGACCTGGGGAAGATCGGCCATTCCGATCTGATCGAACCAGAGGATGTTGGTCACGATGAGCTCTTTCGTCTTGGTCAGCGGCGAAGGCCGAGGGTTTGCAGGATCACTGCGGACATCTCCTCGACGCTCTTCGTCGAGGAGTTGAGGAACGGGATGCCGTTGCGGGCGTACAGCTTCTCTGCCCGCCGCAGCTCGGTGGTGCACTGCGCGAGGCTCGAGTAGCGCGAGTCGGGTCGGCGCTCGTGCCGCACCTGGCTGAGCCGAAGTGGCGTGGTGGTGAGCCCGAAGCAGCGTGCGGAGTAGGGCGCGACGAGCGGCGGGAGGCCGTCGGTGGGGAAGTCGTCGTCGGTGAGCGGGTAGTTGGCGACGAGCAGGCCGTACTGCAGGGCGAGGTACATCGTCGTCGGCGTCTTGCCGCAGCGACTCGGGGCGACGATGATCACGTCGGCGAGGTCGAGTGCGCGGCTGCTCTGTCCGTCGTCGTGCTCGATCGCGTACTCGACGGCGCGCATGCGGGCGAAGTACTCGGTCGCATCCCCCAGCGTGTGGAACTGGCCGAGCTGTTCGGACGGCAGGGTGCCCAGGGCCTCGGCGAGCTCGCTGAGATGGCCGCTGAGCAGGTCGATGTGCGTCGCGGGCACGTCGGTGAGCACGGTGCGCACAGCGAGGTTCTTCGCCGTGGTGAACACGAGCGGCTCGAGACCGTTCGCGGCATCCTGCGCGATCTGGCCGGCGACGGTGGTCGCGGTGTCGACCGAGTCGACGAACGGCACCGTGTGCTTGACGAAGACCATGCCCGGGAAGTTGGCCAGCAGGGCGTTGCCCAGGGTCTCGGCGGTGATGCCCGTGCTGTCGGAGACGAAGTACGCGGCGCGCACCGAACGCGTCGTCGCCTCAGTGGTGGTGACGGTCTCAACCATGAGGCGACTCTATGTGGAGGAAGGAGGGAACCTTCGCCGATTCGGTGGGCAAAGAACCGAGGAAATTATCTCTCGCGCAAGACTGCTCTTCTGCCCTCGGATTCGACCGAGGGCGTGACTAGAGTTCGGATATGAGCGAGCAGAACGCAGAAGACCTGAGCGGCCTCGACGAGGCGCTCGTCGAGCGGCTGCACGACGGCACCGCCACCCGAGCCGACGAGATCGCCAAGCTCCAGCATCTGAGACGTCTCGCCATCGAGCGCGAAGACGCGGATCGCATCGAGGAGCTCGACATGCGGCTGAGCGTGCTGCGGGTCGGCGAATAGCGCGTCCCTGCCGCCCCCTCAGCCGAGAGCGGTGATGGCGTCTCGCAGGATGCCGTCGGTGCGCTGCAGTGCGTCGGCCGCAGCCGCGGCCGAAGCGCCGGTCGCGAGCATGAGCAGCGCCAGCTTCACGGAGCCGCCCGCCGCGTCGAGCGCGGTCATCGCCTCGTCGACCTCGACCCCGGCCAGGCGCGAGACCGTGCTGATCGACCTGGCGCGCAGCTTCTCGTTGGTTGCGACCAGGTCGACCATGACGCCCCGGTACGTCTTGCCCAGCTTGATCATCGAGAGCGTGCTGAGCATGTTGACCACGAGCTTCTGCGCCGTGCCGGCCTTCAGGCGGGTGGAGCCCGAGACGAACTCCGGCCCGGTGACGACCTCGATCGCGATCTCCGCCGCGGAGCCGATCGCCGAGTCGGCGTTCGAGGCGATCGCCACGGTGAGTGCGCCCATGCCGCGTGCGAAGGTCAGGCCGCCGACGACGTAGGGGGTGCGACCGGATGCCGAGATCCCGACGATCGTGTCGTCGGGGGAGAGGTTCAGGCCGCGCAGCGACGCCTCCGCGGCGTCTTCGTCGTCTTCCGCGTCCTCCACGGCAGACCGGATGGCCGTCTCGCCTCCCGCGATCAGGCCGACCACCATCGACGGATCGGTGCCGAAGGTCGGCGGGCACTCGCTGGCGTCGAGCACGCCGATGCGTCCTGCGGTGCCCGCGCCGATGTAGATGAGGCGCCCGCCCCGACGGAAGCGATCGACGATGCCGTCGACGGCGGCGGCGATCTCGGTCGCACGCGCGGCGACCGCCTCGGGAACCCCGCGATCCTCGGCGTTCATGCTGCGCACGAGCTCTTCGGTGCTGAGCACGTCGAGGTCGCCTCGTTCGGGCGCGGCTGCCTCGGTGGTGAGGCTCGAGAGCAGGCCGAGAAGCGCGGTGAGCGAGCTGTCGTCATTCGGCACGGTGCACGAACCTTTCGTGGGGGAGATCGTGGCGGGTCATCAGAAGCCGAGCGCCGGTCAGAGCATCCCCCATCGGCGATGCGACGCGGCGACCGGCGTCCGAGAGGGAGTCGTCGAGTCTCGCGCGGAACCACGGATGCCCGGTCAGTCCGCCGTGCAGCGCCACCTCGCGAGCCGACGCGGAGGCGGCCACGGCCGATGCGGTGAGCAGCCGCAGGGCCTCGGCGGCGATCTCGAAGGCGACCGGGTCGCCCTGCTCAGCGCAGTCGAGGACAAGAGGGGCCAGGGTGCCCAGCGCTCGCGCGAGCGGCTGCTGGGCGAGCGTCCACGAGAGCGGATCGGGGGCAGGCGCGATGTGCGCGGCGACGGCCCGTTCCAGGGCTGTCGCGGGGCCGAGGCCGACCGCGGCGCGCTGCACCGCGCGGACGGCTTCGCGTCCGAGCCACGACCCGCTGCCGAGGTCGCCGATCTCGGGTCCCCACCCGTCCACCAGGCGGATGCCGTCGGTGTCGACGCCGAGCGCGACGGCGCCCGTTCCGGCGATCAGCAGCACGCCCGGAGCGCCGTCGAGCGCGCCGATGTGCGCCGTGACGACGTCGGATGCGACGGCGACCTGCCCTCCGGTCTCTGCGGCGAGCGTCACGGCCAGCTCGAGCGCGGCGGTCGGGGCCGTCCACGCGCCGGCCGCCCCGACTCCGAGGGCGTGCGGCATCGGTCCGGGGTCGAGCAGCGCGAGAATCGCCGCGGCGGTGCTCGCGACCCCGCCTGGCGCGGCGAGACCCGGCGCGCCGTCGCCCGTGCGGGTGACCTGGTGCGAATCGCCGCTGATCAGGAGGCGGCATGTGGTCTTGCCCAGGTCGATCGCTGCGATCGCGTCCGCCGTGCTCATCTTTCCCCTCGGCCCATGGCTCAGTCAGAAAGACTCTACAGATGGAGGGGCTGACGGGAATCGAACCCGCGCTGTCTGCTTGGGAAGCAGAAGTTCTGCCATTGAACTACAGCCCCGCACGCCTAGCGGCGCGTCTGCAATCATACGCGTTCCGGCCCGCCCACCCGAACATCGCAGGCCTCGGGGCCGGGAAAACGACCTCGCTCGTCATCCGCGGGCAGGCAGCATCAGCGAGAACGTCGTGGTCGACGCCCCGTCGAGCAGCAGGTGGCCACCGAGGCTCTCGGCGAGTTCGACCGAGAGGGCAAGGCCGATGCCCTCTCCCGCGGTGGCGCTGCGCCGATGCGGCCGCCGCTGGAAGATCGCGTTGCCGCGCGGACGCGTGCCCTCATCTGCGACCCGCACGGTGACGTACTCCGCTCGCCGCTCCGCGTCGATCGTGATGTCGCCGCGACCGTGCGTGAGGGCGTTGTGCAGCAGCACGTCGATGATCTGCGACGCGGCGGCAGGGGCGTCCCCCAGATCGCCTGTCATCGGCGCGACGTGGATCGTGCGTCCCAGGGAATGGGCCTGCCCCTGCCAGCGTGCTGCGGACTCGTGCAGCGACTCGGCGAGCGGCTCGAAGGTGGTCGCTCCTGGTGTGTCGCCCCGGGCGAGCGCGAGAAGCTGCGCGATGGCATCCGACAGGCGGTCAATCTCACGCACCGCGTGGTCGAGCTGATCGCGCACGACCGGCGGAGTCTCGGGCCACAGCGACAGATCCTCGAGCTCGAGGCGCAGCGCGGTGATCGGGGTGCGCAGCTGATGCGAGGCGTTCGAGGCGAACTCGTGCTCGCGGCGCAGGCGATCCTCGAGCGTCTGCGCGCTTTCCCGCAGCGCCGTGTCGATCGCGCGTGCCTCAGGCACTCCGAGGTGCTGCTTCGGCGGCCGCAGATTGCCTCTGCCGATCTCGCGCACGGTGTCCAGCAGGCGGAGGAACGGTCGAGACAGCGAACGCGCCAGCTGTATCGCTGCAATGATCGCGATCAGCAGCAGGCCTGCGCCGATCGCGATGACCGGTGTGACGGCTTTCGAGATGCGTTCGTTGACGATCTCGCCGGATCGGGTGAAGTCGACCGTGCCGCCGCTGCGGACGATCGAGGTGCCGGTGATGTCATCCGCATCGACGTCGCTTCCGGCGACGACGGTGGTGCCGTCGGAAGCCGTGTACACCACTCGCTCGCCGTAGATGATCAGCCCGCCGAGCAGCTTCTCGTTCACAGTCCCGGAGCCGCCGCCTTGGTCGATCACGGTTCCCACCATGCTGGCCATCCGCTTCGCGTACTGCTGCTCGGAGGCGTGCACGAGATCGGCCACCATCAGCACACGCGGCACGCCGTACAACGCGATGATCGCGACGGCGAGGGAGAGGAAGGCGACGATGAGCCGTCTACGCATCGGGCGCGCCCTCGTCGAGGCGGAATCCGACCCCGCGCAAGGTGGTGATCCGCGCGTCGGCACCCGATTCCTCGAGCTTCTGGCGCAGTCGGGCGACGGTGACGTCGAGGGTCTTGGTGGACCCGAACCAGTTCGCGTCCCATACCTCGTCCATCAGTCGCTCGCGCGTCACCACGGCGCCGCGCTGCATGTCGAGTTGGGCCAGCAGGTCGAACTCCTTCGTGCTCAGCGGCAGCTCGCGAGCCCCTGCGAGGGCGCGTCGCGAGGCGACGTCGACGACGAGTGCGGCTGGGGACACGGATGCCGAGGGCGTCCGCTCGCTGACGGGCTGCGACGCAGCCGCAGGACTGCGTCGCAGCAGAGCGCGCAGCCGGGCCAGCAGCTCGGCCAGAGCGAAGGGCTTGGCGATGTAGTCGTCCGCACCGACGTCGAGGCCGACGACGCGATCGAGCTCGCCGTCGCGCGCCGTGAGGATGACGATGCCGCCCGCGAAACCCTGCTCGCGCAGTCTGCGACACACGTCGAGGCCGTCCATGTCGGGCAGGCCGAGGTCGAGCACGACCAGATCGATATCGTCGCCCGCTCGCGCAAGGGCCGACGCTCCGTCGGCGACGCGCTCGACGTCGTAGCCCTCGCGATCGAGAGTGCGCAGCAGCGGCACCGCAATGCCGTCGTCGTCTTCCACCACAAGGATGTGTCGTCCCACATGCTCGAGGCTATCAACGTCATCGAAGGGCCCTTCGGGGCGCTCGTACCGTGTCATCAGAAGTCCTTGTCGAGAGGGCCGCTCTCGGTGACCGGAGTCGTCGAGCAGCGCAGACCGACGAGGTCGGTCGCATTGGCGGAAGGCGTCCAGGTCATCGCAGCGGCCGTGGTGACCGTGCGCACCGAGCCCGACGTGGGGGCGCCGATGGTGACACGGACGACGGTGGCGGGCACGCCGTTGATGGTCTCGGTCGTGGCGATCATGGTGGCCGAGAACTGCGCCGTGCGCCACAAGCCGACGTGGTTGCCGCGCAGGTTGACGGAGCCGAGGTTGGTGTTCGGCACGTCGAGCAGGTCGTTGGACCCACTCGTGATGCCGCCGTCGCGCACCCGGGCGGTGACGGCGCGAGCCGAGCCGTCCCATCCGCTCGCGATGCTCTCCGGGCTGACGCGTCCGCTGTAGGTGAGCACCAGCACGTCGCCGGCGTCGATCACCCCGGCGTTGCCGCCGTTGACGGCCTGCACGTCGGCGCCGCGCAGCGGCGCATTGTCGACGCGTCGGGCAGCGAGCACGGTCGAGGTGGTCTGCTTGCCGTGGCTGTCGGTGAGGACGGCGCGCAGATCGTACGAGCCGTCCGCGACGGTCTTGGTGTCCCACGCGCAGACGTAGGGCGCCGCGGCGAGGGTGCACACGGGTGACCACTTGCCGCTGCCCGCCGGGGAGTACTGGATCGCGACCGACGAGACCCCGGCCGAGGAGTTCGCGGTGGCCGTCAGCTGCACGGCTCCGGTGAGGTACGCGCCCGAGTCGTCGAGCGAGATCGACGAGACCGTGTTGTCGACCAGGCGGCCGGCGACCGCGGCCGACGTGGTGCTGTTGCCGGCGAGGTCGGTCGCGATGGCACGGAACGAGTATCGGCCATACGGCAGCGGCACGGTGTTGAAGCGGCACGACCACGGCTCGTCGGTGATGGTGCAGGCGGTCGTCCACGCGCCACCCGCACTCGGCTGGTGCTGGATGACGACGGATGCCACACCGGAGTGCGCATCGGCCGGCGAGGCGGCGAGGGTGACGGTGCCGGTGAGCACGCTGCCCGGGTCGGTCATGGTGACGGTGGGTGCGATGTTGTCGACGGTGACGGCGGCGGTCTCCGAGACCATGACCACGGCCGGACGGGCCGTGGGCCACGCCACGACGCGCACGTCGTAGTCGCCGCTGGCCAGTGACGCCGTCGCCCAGTTGACGGTGCAGGACGCGGAGCCTGCGATGCTCGCGCAGCCAGCGACGCTCTTCCAGCTGTTCGCGTCAGCGACCGAGTACTCGAATCGCAGACCATAGGTGGCGCGCGGGTCGGCATCGCCGAGCGTCGCGCTCAGCGGAATGGTGCCGCGCACCGCGTCGCCGAGGTCGGCGAGCGCCACGGTGAAGGCGTTCGCCACGGCGACCCGCACCGGCGCCGATGTGGAGGCGTAGCCCGCGTTGTCGGTGGCGGTGGCTCGCACGTCGTATGCGCCGTCGACCACGGCGAAGGTGTCCCAGCTGCAGCGGTAGGGGGCAGATGCGGTGCTGCACAGCGTCGTCCAGCTCGAGGCGCCCGCGCTCTGCCACTGGACCATGACGTTCGCGATGCCGGTCTCGGCGTCGGCGGCCGCGGCGGTGATGGCCGCGGATCCGCGCAGCGGTGCATCGGGGGCGACGATGCCGACCGTCGGCGGGGTCCAGTCGACGGCGGCGGAGGCCGTGCTCGTGGCGTTCGCGGACTGTGACATGAAGGCTGCGGAGGAGGTCTGCAGTCCGTTCAGGGCGAAGACGGCCGCAAGCAGGGCGCCCAGAGCGGCGAGTGCGCTGTTGCGCAGCGCCGTGCCGGTCATCGGGGTGCCCGTCCGTCTGGTCATGCTTCGACGTTACGGAGCGGCCGGTTACAGCCCGGCAACAACGGGGTCTCAGCCGGGACACGATCGGACCAGAAGAAGCGCTGCGCAGATACGGGGACGGGGCCGCGGCAGGAAGCCGCGGCCCCTTCGAGACCCGTGGAGAAGTGCGTGCTAGCCGCGTAGCGCGCGGACAAGGTCGCGCAGGAACATGAGACCGATCATCGCGGCGGGAAGGCCGATGGCCAGCATCCGCACCCCCGACATCGACAGCAGGATGAACACCCAGCCCACTGCCGGCACCCAGCCCTCGACGCGGGGCTGAACGGCGGATTCCAGGGTGAAGGTCCACGGGTCGGCACTGGCGTTCGCGTCGCCCTGGGTGCGCAGCACGCGCCGGCCGTCGGGGTCGGTCTCGTCGTCGATCGAGAGGATACGGTGCGTGACCGGTTCGTTGATGCCGGCGTCCTTCGGCGGCACGTAGGTGATGATGTCGCCGACTTTCAGATCCGCGACGGGAACCTGCCGCTCGTACACGACGGTGCCGCGCTCGAAGGCGCCGGACATCGAGCCGCCTGTGATGACGTAGCGGTCGAGGCCGAACAGCGACGGGACGAGCATGAGCCCCACCAGCGCTATGGCGCAGGCGACGGCGACGCTGATCAGGGTGTTGCCGATCGCGCGGGTCGTCTTGATGGGGCTCATGCTCTTCTCCTCTGATCTCGGGTGATCAGTGCCGATCTCGGGTGATCAGCGGGGGTAGGACAGCCGGCGAATGGATGCCGGATGTCCCGGGTCAGGGGTGGGCGATCACTGCGCGACGGACGTGGCGGCCGTCTGCTTCGAGTCCCAGGTGTAGACGGCGGAGGCGTTCTTGCCCTGCTCGGTGTTGTCGGCGGTCTGCGCGAGGGTGGTGCTGAACGTGTACTCGCGCGACTCGCCCACGGCGAATTCGCCGAGGTCCAGAGCGCCGGCCTTGGTCAGCTCGCCGAAGGTGCCGGACCAGACCGGGGTGCCGCTGCCGGCGCGGGTGATGACGAGCTTGAGGTTCTCGGCCTTGAGGAAGCCGTTGGTGGCGTTCTCGGTGAGGGTGAATGAGGCGGGCAGCGAGCCGGAGTTGGTGATGGTCACCTTGCCGTTGACCGTGTCGCCCGGCTTGAGGTTGGAGGCGTTGAAGATCGCCTTGCCCGACTTGGAGTTCTGCTGGGCGAGCGTGCCGCTGCTGAAGGCGTTGGCGGAGTTGACCGAGTTGGCGACGAAGTCCGCACCCGAGCCCACTGCCACGGTGGCGGCGACGAGCAGGCCGGCCAGCGGCAGGATGATCAGGCGCTTGCGGGACTTCTTGGCGGTGGGGGCGGCGGTGGCGGTGATCTCGGTCATGATGTTTCCGTTCTTGAGGGCCGAGGCGGCTCTGGACTGTGGGGAAGCTTGTGATTCGAAGCTACGGAGGCGCCGGTTACACGCGTGCCACAGAGCGGCAACACCTCTGCCAGCGTTCGACCACAGAGTGCTTCGCGTCAGTGTCAGCGCAGCCGCGCGAGCTCGGTGATCGTGCGCGTGGCGGCATCCCAGCGGCGCAGCGCACGCGCGGTTCCGATGAGCTCCTCTCCGACGAGAGGGAGCGACCGTTCGAGATCCTGCAACCGCACGCGCCGGGCGAGGGTGACGTGCGGTGTCCACGCGCCGGGTGCGGTGTGCGGGGCCTCGTCACCCGGTCCGGCCGCCGAGTGGACGTCATCATGCAGGGCGAGCAGCGCGGACGATGGGATCACGCTGCGCGCGAGCACGCGCCGGTCGCCGTCCCCGAACAGCACCGGCGCACCCAGGCGCACCTCGAACGCCGCGCGAGTGGCGAGGGCATCGACGTCGAGGTGCTCCAGCGCACTGCGCACGAGCAGGGTCACGTGCGGCCTGTTGCTCGGCGCGGTATGCGCGGCCAGACTCGACAGGCCGGCGGCGGCCAGGGCATCCCACTCCGCGCGCACGGCGTTCTCGCTGATCTCGTCGAGCAGCAGCTCGATGGAGATCATCGGGTCGCGCGTCATGCGACGAGAATAGTGCGGCTCTCCTGGCACCGTTACGCTGAACACGTGCTTCTCAGCGACCGCGACATCAAGGCAGAACTCGCAACGGGCCGCATCGGGCTGGCGCCGTACGACGAGCAGATGGTGCAGCCGTCGAGCGTCGACGTGCGCCTCGACCGGTACTTCCGGCTGTTCGACAACCACAAGTACCCGTTCATCGATCCCTCAGAGGATCAGCCCGAGCTGACCCGGCTGATCGAGGTCGCGCCAGACGAGCCGTTCATCCTGCACCCCGGCGAGTTCGCGCTCGGTGCGACCTTCGAGCAGGTGACCCTGCCCGACGATGTCGCGGCGCGGCTGGAGGGCAAGTCGTCGCTCGGACGCCTCGGGCTCATCACCCACTCGACGGCCGGGTTCATCGATCCTGGCTTCAGCGGGCACGTCACCCTCGAACTGGCGAACGTCGCGACCCTGCCGATCAAACTGTGGCCGGGGATGAAGATCGGCCAGTTCTGCTTCTTCCGCCTCACCTCGCCCACCGAGAACGCGTACGGCTCGGGTCCGTACGGCAATCGGTACCAGGGGCAGCGCGGGCCCACGGCATCCCGCTCGTTCCAGAATTTCCACCGCACAGACGTCGGCATCACCGACGCGGGAGCTCAGGGCGGGTGACATGAGCGACCCGACGAGGGATGCCGATGACGCAGCGCGCGCTGAGTCGGAGCTCGCTGTGCCGGAGCCTGCTGTGCCCGAGCCGACGATCCCCGATGCGGTGATCCCCGATGCGGCGCTCGCCGAGCCCGTCATCCCGCCCGCGCCTCCGGAAGAGGCGCCGACCCGAGCCGCTCGGCGCACGTCTGCCGCTGAAAAGCTTTCGGCAGCTCCGGCACCGGCATCCGATCGGCGTCTGACCGCACCGCCCCCAGACCCGACCGTCGTGCCGCCGCCGGCGGGAGCGACACCGAGCAGCTACCGGGGCTGGACGATCGCGATCTGCAGCTTCCTCGCGCTTCTCCTGAGCGGCGCCGTCGTCACGATAGGCGTGCTGCTGAGCTGACCCGCGCCCCGGGATGAAAAATGCCGGTGAGCCGCAGCCGCGACCAGCGTTCTCCATCCCGCGGCGGCGTGCGGGGTCAGCCGTGTACGCGAATCCGCGCTGAGGCGTACACGGATGACCTCGCATCCGGCGACGCGCCGGCTGTGACCGACCACACCGGCAGGGGCTGTCAAGGCCGTCGCCTCGGCCGCTGCAGCCGCCTACGGTCGGCTTCCATGAGCGCCGAGAACACATCCACAGTCGACAGTCACGAGCGCACGCATCGGGTCCTCGTGGTCGGAGGAGGCAACGGCGGGCTGTCGGTCGCCGGTCGCCTGCGCCGATCCGGAGTCACCGACATCGCCGTCGTCGAGCCATCGCAGACCCACTACTACAAGCCGCTCTTCTCGCACATAGCGGGCGGCACCGCCCGGGCGAGCGAGGCGGTGCGTCCGCAGGCCGACGTCTTCCCCGACGGGGTGGAGTGGATCCCGGATGCCGTCAGCGCGGTCGACCCCGAGAATCGGCGGGCGCACCTGGCATCCGGCGACACCGTCCGGTACGACCAGCTGATCCTCGCCCCGGGCATCCGGAACGACTGGGATGCCGTCCCCGGCCTCGACGAGGCGATGAACTCGCCGCACGGCGCCTCGAACTACGACTTCGCGCTTGCGCAGAAGGCGTCCCGGCTGCTGCGCTCGGTGCGCTCGGGCACGGTCGTCTTCGTGCAGGCGCCAGGGCCCGCCTCCTGCGCGGGCGCAGCGCAGAAGCCCATGTACCAGGCGTGCGCGTACTGGCGGGCGATGAACGTGCTGCACGACATCCATGTGGTGCTGCTCGTGCCGACGCCGACGATCTTCGGCATCCCCGAGATCGACGCCGAGCTGCAGCGCAGCATCGACGAGTACGACATCGACGTGCGCACCGGCGCGCACCTGCGCGAGGTCGACGCCGACGGTCGAACGGTCGTGTTCGATGCCGACGGTGCCGGCGGGCAGTCGCTGCACTACGACCTGCTCGTCGCCGAACCGCCGCAGAAGGCGCCGGAATGGATCCGCGCCAGCGGCCTCGCCGACGACGCCGGCTTCGTGGCCGTCGATCCGCACACGCTGCGCTCCACCCGGCATCCCGAGATCTGGGCGCTCGGCGACGCGGCAGGCACGACGAACTCGAAGTCCGGCGGTGCGCTGCGCAAGCAGGCGAAGGTGGTGGCCGAGAACGTCGGCGCGGTGCTCGAGGGGCGCGAGGCGGCATCCGCCTACGACGGATACGGCGTCTGCCCCTTCACCGTCTCGCGCTCGACAGCCGTCTTCGCAGAGTTCGACGACCGGCTCCGCCTGATGCCGACGCTGTGGCGCAGCTCGTACCGGGAGAGTCGGATGAACTGGATCATCGACCGCCAGATCTTCCCGCAGGTCTACTGGCACATGATCCTGCAGGGCCGCGCCTGATGCGGCTCAGGTCTCGGCGCCCGCTCGCCGTGGCTCCCGCCCGCGCGGCTGCGAAGGGCGCGGGCCGGGGTCGGCGAGTGCAGGGATGCCGAGACGCCGAGCCACGCCCGCTTCCAGCGTGATCTCCTCGTCGAAGTGCCGGATGCCGAGCGCGGGGCCTCCCTCGAGTCGGTAGGTGACCGCGTCGTGCTGCACCTCGACCCGCAGGGTGTGGCCGCGCACGAGCATCCCGAACGAGAAGGCGGTCATCGGTGCCGCCACCCGCGGCGCGAACTGCAGCGCCTCGGCGTCGTCGCGCATGCCGCCGAAGCCGCAGACCAGCGCATTCCACACCCCGGCGTGCGCGGCCACGTGCAGGCCCTCGTCGACGTCCTCCTGCAGATCGTCGAGGTCGATCGTCGCGGCTTCGGCGAGGTAGTCCATCGCGAGGTCGAGCTGACCCACGCGAGCGGCGACGGTGGCCTGCACCGACGCCGACAGCGACGAGTCGCGCACGGTCAGCCCGTCGTAATACGCGAACGCGCGGGCCGTCTCGTCCGGCGTGAACGCGTCGGGTGCCGTCTGCAGCGCGAGCACGAGGTCGGCCTGCTTCACGACCTGTTTGCGGTACAGGCCGAAGTACGGGAAGTGCTTCTGCAGCGGGTAATGGTCGTCGGGGGTGCCCTCGAAGTCCCACCGCTCCTTCTCGTTGAACCCGGCGGACTGCTCCGGAATGCCCCGTGCGGCGTCGTACGGGAAGGCCATCGCGTCTGCGGTGGTCGTCCATCGCGCGATCTCCTCCGACGAGACGTCGAGAGCGGATGCCTGATCGCGGTGCCGCCTGCAGGCGTCCGCGGCGGCCCGCAGGTTGCGCTGCGCCATGAGGTTGGTGAAGAAGTTGTCGTCGACCATGGCCGAGTACTCGTCGGGTCCGGTCACGCCGTCGATGTGGAACGCACCCTCGTCGTCCCAGCGCCCGAGGGTGCACCACAGTCTCGCGGTCTCGACGAAAATCTCCACGCCCTTCTCGCGCTCGAAGTCGACATCCCCGGTCGCCTGCACGTAGCGCACGACGGCCGCCGCGATGTCGGCGTTGATGTGGAACGCGACGGTGCCCGCCGGCCAGTACCCCGAGCACTCCCGGCCGTCGATCGTGCGCCACGGGAAGGCGGCGCCTTCGAGGTGCAGCTGCTCGGCCCGCTCGCGCGCATGGTCGAGCGTGGAGTGCCGCCACACCAGTGCGTCCCGCGCGGCGGACGGTGCGGTATAGGTGAGCACCGGTAGCACGAACGTCTCGGCATCCCAGAAGGTGTGGCCCTCGTATCCGACGCCGGTGAGCCCTTTGCCTGGGATCGATCGCACCTCGGCGCGTGCGGCGGACTGCAGCACCTGGAACAGCGAGAACCGAGCGCTCTGCTGCAGTCTCTCGTCACCGTCGACCGTGACATCGGCTCGGGTCCAGAACTCGTCGAGATACCGACGCTGTTCGTCGACGAGCTCGTCCCAGCCGAGCTTCATGGCCGTCTCGACCGCCGCCTCGGCACGATCCTGCAGCGCGACATCGTCGAGATCGGGTGACCACTCATGGCCCACGCACTTCACCAGGGCGACGCTCTCGCCCGGCTCGATCCGGGCGCGCACGGCGGTGCGCGCGAGGTCTGCCGTGACCTCGGTGTGCGGCTCGGGCGCGGTAGCCCGCGATGAGATGCTGACGCGATGGTCGGCCGCGACGGCCACCGCGATCCGGCTGCGCCTGGTGCGCTGCACGAGGGTGGCCCGACCGCCGCCGCCGTGGTGGGCCACCGGCTCGAAGGGGTCGCGCAGGGCATCCATCACCCTCGGGTCGGAGTGCACTTCGGGCAGCGGCTCGTCGGCGACGATCTCCGAGAGGAGCGTCACGTCGACGGCGGCGTCTTCGGCGGTCACCTCGTACCTCACCGCGGCGATCGAGCGGTGGGCGAACGACACCATGCGCTGCGATGCGATGGTCACGGTGCGGCCGGCGGGCGACGTCCAGGTGGCCGTGCGGTGCAGGAGGCCGGTGCGCACATCGAGCAGCTGCCGATGCTCGGCGAGCTCCCCGGTGCGGATGTCGAACGGCTCATCGTCGACGATCAGTCGGATGACCTTGCCATCGGGCACGTGCATGACGGTCTGGCCGTGCTCGGGATATCCGTAGCCGTCTTCGGCGTAGGGCATCGGATGCTCTTCGAAGACGCCGTTGAGGTAGCTGCCCGCTGCCGCGCTGGGATCCCCCTCGTCGAGGGTGCCGCGCCATCCGATGTGTCCGTTCGACAGTGAGAAGACCGACTCGCGGTGCGACTGGCCTCGGTCCTCCCAGCCCGTGTTGCGCAGACATGACCAGCCGACGCCCCACGGATGCACGTCGAATCGGTGCGTGGTCATATCGCTCCTGTCGGTGAGGGTCGGGATGACCATTCTGCGGACGGATGCCTCGGCCCGTGCGACCCTTGCGTCGCAGGCCGGCATCCGGCTAGGCGCCGGAGCGCCCGGGATCAGGACCTGTCGGCGGGCGTCCGGTCATGCCCCGACGTCGGGGCGTCCGGTCAGGCCCCGACGTCCTTCGGGAACTGCACGCACAGCAGCAGCACCAGGCCGACCAGCAGCACCACGGCGATGCCGAGCACGCCGTAGACGATCCCGCCGAACCAGGCGAGGAAGAGCGACCACGCCAGCGGCGACAGGAACGACGCCACCCGGCCGGTGGTCGCGTAGAGACCGAAGATGGCGCCCTGCTGGCTCGGCGGGGTGAGGCGCGTGAGCAGGCTGCGGCTGGATGCCTGGGTCGGGCCGACGAAGGCGCACAGCAGCAGACCGCAGATCCAGAACACGATGGTGCCGTAGTCGCGCAGTGCGTAGACGACGAACGCCATCACGACCAGGCCGGAGAGGGCGAAGATGATGAGCCGTCGCGGACCGATGGCGTCGTCGATGCGCCCGGCGAGGAGTGTCGAGACGCCCGCGACGAGGTTCGCGGCGAGTCCGAACACGATCACCTCGAGGAACGAGAAGCCGAAGCCCTGTGCGGCGAGCACCGCGCCGAACGCGAACACCCCGGCGAGGCCGTCGCGGTAGACGGCCGCGGCGAGCATGAACCAGAACGTCGGGCGGTTGGTGCGGAACAGCTCGGCGATGCTGCGGCCCAGCACGACGTACGAGCGGAAGAAGCCCACCCTCTCGGCGGTGTCGTACGAAGGCGACTCGGGCACGTTGCGGAACATCGGGATCGAGAAGACGATCGTCCACACGGCGCAGATGACGGCGACGAGCTTGAACGACAGCGCGTTGTCCTGCCCGACGAGGAAGAGCACTGGGATGCACACGATCAGCGCGACGACGCCGCCGATGTAGCCGAGCCCCCAGCCGAGGCCGGACACGCGACCGACGTTCTTCGGCGTCGACACCTCCGAGAGCATCGCGTAATAGCTGACGTTGCCGATCTCGCTGACCACGGCGGCGATCGCGACGGCGAATGCGCCGAACCAGAAGAACTTCGGATCGGCTTCGACGAAGAAGAGCGAGAACTGGACGAGAGCGATCGCGATCGTCGCGCCGATGACCCACTTCTTCTTGCTGCCGCGCGCGTCGGCCTGCTGCCCGAGCACCGGCGCGAGCAGCAGGATCAGGATGCCCGCGGCGAAGTTGGCCCATCCCCACCACTCCGACAGGTCGGTGAGCCCGTGGCAGTACTCGGACGCCGCGTACTGCGAGCTGTTGCAGTTCATGTACGAGCCGTCGGCCAGCAGACCGGATTCGCGCACCGACGGCTCGAGGAACATCCGCGAGGTCAGGTACAGCGCGATCCAGACGAAGGTGAGGATGACCGTGTTGAACGGCTGCATCGCCCAGTCCCACATCGCCCACGAGACGACCTGCTTGCGGGTGGCCGGTGCGGTGGCGCTCTCGTGGTCCCGGCCGAACGCCGCTACGGCTCCCGTCCTGGCGGTCGGCGGGGGTACGGCGGCGGCATCACGACCGGTCATGGCCGACACGCTACAGGATGCCGGTGTCGCGCCGACCTCGCGACGCGACGCGGTGGAGGGCGGTCCGACGTCGGCGGATACCGGGCGCTGACGCGGCGGCCGGGTCAGCCGAATGATGTGGAGGGGCGTCGGTGCGGCGATGTGCCTCTCCCATCCGCTCACGCCGGAAAAGATGGGTTCGTTATGCGTGCGTGATCAGGTCGGTGGTTCTACCGGGCGATCACAGGTTCGAATGTCGGTGGCCACGTGGATACTCGAGATATGAACGGAATTACGGCGGCGACGAAGGAGGACATGGCGAACCTCAGCGCCGTGGTGTCGTCGCTGCAGGCCGTCGAGAAGACGCTGCAGGGCGTGCTGGCCGCAAGAGACGGACTGCTCGCCGTGGCGAATCGTCTGGCGATGTCGATCGCGGAGAAGGGCGCCGGCCTCGACGACTCCGATCTCACGCTGCGCACCGTGGCCGCCGAACTCGCGACGGCGCTGCGCGTGAGCGACCGCACTGTGCAGCGGCGCATGGTCGCGGCGGAGGTGCTGGTCGAGCGGTTCCCGCAGGTGTGGCACGCGCAGGGCGCTGGGCTGATCACGGCAGGGCACGCGCGAGTGATCGTCGACGCCGGCTCGCACATCGACGGCGACGATGCGCGTGCCGCCTACGCCGCGCGCGTGCTGGACTTCGCGCAGGACGAGTCGCCGAACCGCGTGCGAGTGATCGCCGAGCGGATCGCCCAGCAGTTTCAGTCGCGCACGCTCGATGAGCGACACGAGGATGCGCGCGGGCGGCGTGACGTATGGGTCACGGACGGCCCGGATGCCATGTCCGAGCTGCATGTGTACGGTCCGTCGGTTCTGATCCACGGCGCGCATGACCGGTTGACTCAGATGGCGAAGGAGCTCGCTTCTCGCGATGCCGGCTCGGCCCCGATGCAGTCGGCTTCGGAGGCGTCGGCTTCGGAGGCGTCGGCTTCAGTCGCCTCGGCCGCGACCGACCCGCGCACGCTCGGGCAGCGACGCTTCGATCTCGCGGCGGATCTGCTGCTGACCGGCGCTCCCGCCGGTCATGACACCGTCGGCGCACTGCTCGCATCGATCAAGGCGCAGGTCGCGGTCACCGTGCCCGTCACGACGCTCATGAGCGCGGACGGACCCGCCGCAGAGCTCTCGGGCCGGGCTCCGATGGATCTCGCTTCCGCGAGGGCCCTGGCCGGAGCCGCCGCCGGCTGGGATCGGGTCCTCACGCACCCGGTGAACGGAGGAGTGCTGTCCGTCGACAGGTACCGGCCTCCGGAATCCCTGCGCCGCAGACTGCGGTCGCGCGATGAGCGGTGCCGCTTCCCCGGATGCGGGTTGCCGGCTCGCGACAGCGACCTCGATCACACCCTCGATGCCGCTTTCGGCGGCGAGACCAGCGAGGGGAATCTCGCCGCTCTATGCCGACGACATCATGTCTTGAAGCATGAGACGCCGTGGCATGTCGTTCAGCTCGGCGACGGGCTTCTGGAATGGACGAGTCCCACCGGGCGCACCTATGTCGACCGGCCGCCCCCTCCGAACACCGTCACCTTCACCGAGCCTCCCTTCTGAGTGCGGTCGTGGCTGCTGAGTGCGGTCCTGGCTTCGGAGTGCGGTCCTGGCTTCGGAGTGCGGTGGTGGGCGGTCTGAGTGCGGTCGTTGCTGCTGAGAGTCGTGGGGTCTGAGGGTGGTGGCTGCCGAGCGTCTGAGTGCGGTGGGCTGCATATCAGCCTTTCGGTTGATCTTTCGCCGTTCGCGCCCGCGATGGCGGGAATCTCGGGCATCCGCATAGCCGCGCTCACCTACCGTGGAAGCACACCCACCCGAGGAGAACCGTGTTCACCACCCCCGCCCGTCTGTTCCGCGTGCTCGCGATCGCCGAGGCGATCACCTGGACCCTGCTCATCAGCGCCCTCATCCTGCGCGCCGTCGGGCAGCCGGCGGTGCTCGTCACGATCGGCGGCGGCATCCACGGCTTCGTCTTCCTCGCCTACGGCGCCACCGCGGTGCTGCTAGCATTCAACCAGCGCTGGCACCCCGGCGTCGCCGCCACCGCGATCGCCAGCGCGATCGTGCCCTACGCCACCATCCCCGCCGAGATCTGGCTGCACCGCAGCGGGCGGCTCAAGGGGCAGTGGCGTCTCACTGAGACCGACGACCCGCGCGACCGCACCTGGTACGACCGCACCATGCGCTGGTTCCTGCACCGGCCCTGGGTGCTCGCCGTGCTCATCGTGGTCGCCATCGTCGCCATCTTCAGCATCCTGCTGTTGATCGGACCTCCCGGGGGCCGCTGAGCACTCAGCTCTCCTTGCACGTCGGCCGACGCAGGTCAAGAGGTGCACAAGACCCTAGCCAGCGCCGGTCTCGTGTGACAGGTTGGGCGCATGCTCGGACGCAATCCGATGGTGAGGGAGCCCGCATGACCGCCGAACCCGCCCCGTACACCGCTTCGATCCCTGTGCTCACACAGGAGCCGTTCCCCGATACCCCGGGCAGCCCCGCGCCCGAGTGGTTCAAGACAGCGGTGTTCTACGAGGTGCTCGTGCGCTCGTTCAAAGACGGCGACGGCGATGGCGTCGGCGATTTCCGCGGCCTCATCGACAAACTCGACTACCTGCAGTGGCTGGGCGTCGACTGCCTGTGGATCCCGCCGTTCTTCCCCTCACCGCTGCGCGACGGCGGCTACGACGTCGCCGACTACACCGGCGTGCAGTCCGACCTGGGCACCACCGACGACTTCCAGGAGTTCCTCGACGCCGCACACGCGCGCGATATCAAGGTGATCATCGACTTCGTCATGAATCACACGAGCGACGAGCATCCCTGGTTCCAGGCCAGCCGCAGCGACCCCGACGGCCCCTACGGCGACTTCTACGTGTGGAGCGACACCGACCAGCTCTACGAGGACGCGCGGATCATCTTCGTCGACACCGAGCCGAGCAACTGGACGTGGGACCCGGTGCGCAAGCAGTACTTCTGGCACCGCTTCTTCAGCCACCAGCCCGACCTCAACTTCGACAATCCGAAGGTGCACGAGGCGATGCTCGACGCCATGCGGTTCTGGCTCGACATGGGGCTGGACGGGTTCCGCCTCGACGCCGTTCCGTACCTCTACGAGCGGCCGGGCACCAACGGCGAGAACCTGCCCGAGACCCACGAGTTCCTCAAGAAGGTGCGCCGCTTCGTCGACGAGAACTACCCTGGCCGGGTGCTGCTGGCCGAGGCGAACCAGTGGCCGGCCGATGTGGTCGACTACTTCGGCGACCCCGAGGTGGGCGGCGACGAATGCCACATGTGCTTCCACTTCCCGGTGATGCCGCGCATCTTCATGGCCGTTCGCCGCGAATCGCGCTACCCGATCAGCGAGATCCTCGCCGACACCCCCACGATCCCCGCCGGATGCCAGTGGGGCATCTTCCTGCGCAACCACGACGAGCTGACGCTCGAGATGGTCACCGACGAAGACCGCGACTACATGTGGAACGAGTACGCGCAGGATCCGCGGATGAAGGCCAACATCGGCATCCGTCGACGACTCGCTCCGCTGCTCGAGAACGACATCGACCGCATCGAGCTGTTCACCGCCCTGCTGCTGTCGCTGCCCGGCTCGCCGGTGCTGTACTACGGCGACGAGATCGGCATGGGCGACAACATCTGGCTCGGTGACCGTGACGGGGTGCGGACCCCGATGCAGTGGACCAGCGACCGCAACGCGGGCTTCTCGACCGCGAACCCCGGCAAGCTCAGCAAGCCGGTCGTGCAGGACCCCGTCTACGGTTACCTCGCCGTGAACGTCGAGGCGCAGCAGGAGGATCGCTCGTCGCTGCTGCACTGGACACGGCAGATGGTGCACGCGCGCAAGCGGCATCCGGCATTCGGCCTGGGCAGCTTCAACGACCTCGGCGGCTCGAACCCGTCGGTGCTGTCGTACACGCGCGAGCACACCAACGACGACGGCTCGGTCGACGTCATCCTGTGCGTGAACAACCTGTCGCAGTTCCCGCAGCCGGTCGAGCTGGATCTGCGGCGTTTCGAGGGGATGGTCCCGGTCGAACTGGTCGGCGGGGTGCCGTTCCCGCGCATCGGCGAGTGGCCGTACCTGCTGACGCTGGCCGGGCACGGCTTCTACTGGTTCCAGCTGCATGCGCCGGCGGAGGAGTCTGAGGAGGGGCTGCTGTGAACCTGATCGATCATTCTCTTCTGGAGGGGTACCTGGTTCGCACGCGGTGGTTCGGCGGCAAGGGACGCCCGTTCCACGTCACGGCGGTGAGGCAGCTCGGCGAGCTGACGGATGCCGGGCGGGATCCCGCCGTGCGCGTGCTGCTCATCACCGTCGAGTACGCCGACGACGAGGGCGGCACCGAGCTGTACCAGGTGCCGCTGTCGGCATACGACGAATTCGACGACCGGCACAGCCACGCCTACGTCGGCGCCATCGAGTTCGAGGGGCGCGAGCGCCACCTCTACGACGCGGTTCACGACCGCGATGCCATGGCGCTCTGGCTGCGCGGCTTCATCGCCGCCGAGCCGAGCGGGCGGGCGGACGTCGGGGGGCTGCGCTTCCGACGTGTGGCGGCCAGCCCGGCGCTCGACCCCGAGCTGCGCTCCTCGCCCCTCACCGGCGAGCAGTCGAACTCGTCGCTGCGCTTCGACGACACGGCGATCATGAAGCTGTTCCGCAAGGTGAACCCGGGACTGAACGCCGATATCGAGATCCATGACGTTCTCACCAACGCGGGTTCGGAGCACATCGCCGAGCTCTACGGCTGGATCGAGCTCGATCTCGACGGCGAGGTCCTGCAGCTCGCGATGCTGCAGGAGCTGCTGGGCACGGCAGCCGACGGCTTCGAGCTTGCCACCGCGAGTGTGCGCACCGCGCTGGCCGACCCCGAGCTGACCGTGGCCGAGTCCGGGGGCGACTTCGGCGGTGAGGCCGCGCGACTGGGCGAGGCGCTCGCCGAGGTGCACGCCGCGCTGCGCGAACGGTTCCCGTTGGAGCGTCGCGGCCCCGATGCGACCGCTCAGCTGGCCCGTACGATGACCGAACGGCTCGAAAGAGCGCTGCCGATCGTGCCCGAGATCGAACCGTACGCCGACCGACTGCGCGCGCTGTACGACTCGGTCGCGCGGCTGGACGGGCTCGACGTGCAGCGTGTGCACGGCGATCTGCACCTCGGCCAGACGCTGCGCACGTCGCACGGCTGGCGGATCGTCGACTTCGAGGGCGAGCCGGGCCGGCCGTTCGCCGAGCGGGCGCTGCCCGACTCGCCCTGGCGCGACGTGGCGGGCATGCTGCGCTCGTTCAGCTACGCGCCCGGCGTCGTCGAGATGTCTCTGGCGGGTCGCCCCACCGAAGACGAGGAGCAGGAGCTGCGTGGCGAACGCGCGAAGGAGTGGTCGGCGATTGCACGCGAGCACTTCCTGCACGGGTACGCGACGGCCTGCGATCCCGATGACGCGAAAGCGGCGACCGAACTGAGCCCACCGCTGCAGGCTCTGCTCGACGCCTACGAAGCCGACAAGGCGGTATACGAGGCGATCTACGAGAAGCGCAACCGCCCGTCGTGGGTCAGGATCCCCCTCGACGCGCTGGAGCGCATCGCCGCGAGGTGACCCACGATGGTCAGTGCGCCGTGGCCACCCCGATCGCGTCGTGCGTGATCACCGCCGCGACGCGCGCTCCGGCCCCTGCCGCCACGATCAGCTGCTGAGGCCCGGGGGCGGCGACATCGCCCGCCGCGTACAGGCCCCGGATGCTGGTGCGACCCGACCTGTCGGTGAGCAGGTGCCCCTGCCCATCGCGCTCCGGCGTGATCCCGCCGAGGAACGACAGGTCGGCCTCCCACTCCGGGCGCACGAACCCCCCGTCGATCACGTGCTCCTCGCGGTCGGCGGTGCGCACGGCTTCGATCCGGCCCCGGTCACCGACCAGCTCGACGACGGGGGAGCGCACGACCGTCACGCCGGCGGCCACGAGCTCCGCCTCCTCGGCGGTGCCCACCGCGTCGGAGCCGTTCGTGAACACGGTCAGCCGAGCGGTCCAGTGCGCGATCAGCCTCGCCCGGTCGGCGAGGTCGTTCGATTCGCCGATGAGCGCCAGGCTGCGCCCGCGCAGCTCCCAGGCATCGCAGGCGGCGCAGCTGAAGAGGCTCATGCCGTAGAAGCCGCGCAGATTCGGCACGTCGGGCAGCGTCTCGCGCAGCCCGGTCGCGAGCAGCACCGAGCGAGCCGTCACCTGCTCTGCGGGCTCGCGCCGGCCGATGCCGGCCGCGAACCCGGCATCCGTCGCCGTCAGCGCGCCGACGCGCACCCGCGAGCGGATCTCGACGTTCGGGTACGCCGCCAGCTCTTCGCGGGCGATGCGCCGCAGCTCGAACGGCGGTACTCCGTCACGCGTGAGGAAGCCGTGCGAGTTGAGCGTCGCCGCGTTGCGCGGCCGATCGGCGTCGACGACCAGCACGCGGGCCAGCGAGCGTCCGAGGTTCAGCGCGGCCGACAGCCCGGCCGGCCCGCCGCCGACGATCAGCACGTCGTAGTCGGTCATCCGTGCGCCCCTGAAGGGCTTTGTGGGGCGAGCGCGGCCACGACAGGGTGGTCGAAGTCGTAGACGCCGACCTTGGATGCGCCGCCCGGAGAGCCGATCTCGTCGAAGAACTCGACGTTGGCCTTGTAGTAGTCGGCCCATTCCTCGGGGAGGTCGTCTTCGTAGTAGATCGCCTCGACGGGGCAGACCGGTTCGCAGGCGCCGCAGTCCACACACTCGTCGGGGTGGATGTACAGCGAGCGCTCGCCCTCGTAGATGCAGTCGACCGGGCACTCGTCGATGCAGGCGCGATCCTTCACGTCCACGCAGGGCAGCGCGATCACATAGGTCATCGGGTCAGCACCCCCGGCTGCGAGATCTCGACCTGCTCTTCGCGGTCGACGACCTTGACGCGTTCGCGCACGTGCTCGTGATTCTCGCCGAGCGCGCGCTCGTGCGCGTCCAGCGCCAGCCAGCCGTCCCAGGTCGTGTAGGCCGTCCCGCGCTCGTCGAGCAGGTCGAGCACATCGCCCTTCGACAGGCGCAGGGGCCGAGATCCCGCGGGGCTCAGGGACCCGGGTTCCGCGGGGCTCAGGGGCCCGGGTTCCGCGGGGCTCAGGGGCCCAGATTCCGCGGGGCTCAGGGGCCCGGGCGCGGCGGGGTGGGTGAGCAGTCCCGCCCGTGCGTCGGCGACGAGGTGGCCGATCGTCTCGAGGGCGTCGGATTTCGTGTGCCCGATGAGCCCGACCGGGCCGCGCTTGATCCAGCCGGTCGCGTAGAGGCCGGTCTGGCCGAGCACCCTTCCCTCGACGTTGGGCACCACGCCGCGGCGCTCGTCGAAGTCCGCGCCCTCGACGCGCGTGCCGTAGTAGCCGATCGCGCGGTACACCGCCTGCACGTCGTACTCGCGCACCTCGCCCGTCGGCACCGGGACGCCTGCCGCGTCGGGCGCGGTGCGGGCGAACCGGATGCCCGTGACGCGGTCGTCACCGGTGATCTCGACCGGCGCGTGCCAGAAGTGCAGGTGCAGACGCCGCGACGCTCCCGTCGACGGCTTTCCCCGCCACGAGTTCAGGGTGCGCAGCATGACCTTGAGCTGGTTGTTGGGCGCGGCCGCCGGATCGACGCCCTCGAAGTCCTCGTTGTACAGCACGATGTCGACGTCGCGCACCTCACCCAGCTCGCGCAGCTCGATCGGCGTGAACTTGATGTCGGCGGGTCCGCGGCGGCCGAACACGTGCACGTCGGTCACCGCCGACGACTCGAGGCCCGCGAGCACGTTGTCCGGCACCTCGGTGGTGCGCAGATCGACCGCGTGCTTGGCGAGCACGCGCGCCACGTCGAGCGCGACGTTGCCGTTGCCGATCACCGCGACCGACGACGCCTCGAGCGGCCAGGTGCGGGGCACGTCGGGATGCCCGTCATACCAAGCCACGAAGTCGGCCGCGCCGTACGAGCCGGGCAGGTCGACGCCGGGGATGTCGAGCGTCGCATCGCGCAGCGCACCGGTGGCGAGGATCACCGCGTGGTACCGCTCGCGCAGCTCGTCGAGAGCGATGTCGCGACCCACCTCGACGTTGCCGATGAACCGGATGGTGCGGCGAGTGTCCGCCAGGCTCGAAGGCCCGGGCTGGGGAGCGTCGAGCATCTCGTGCAGCGAGCTGACGATGCCTTTGATCCGGGGGTGGTCCGGCGCGACGCCGTAGCGGATCAGCCCGTAAGGGGCGGGAAGCGACTCGAACAGGTCGATCTCGACCGCGTCGATCTCGACCGCGTCGGCCGAGTCGGCTCCCTGAGCCGGGCGGAGGGCGGCGACGGCCTGAGCGAGCAGGTTGCCCGCATAGATGCCGGCGGGTCCCGCACCGACGATCGCGACGCGCAGCGTGGAGAGGGTCATGACAGGGAGGCCTTTCGAGACGAAGCGGAATGAGAGAAGCGGAAGCTCGAGTCGATCGCCCGCACCAGCCCGGTGTCGACGGCGAGGCCGGCGTCGAGTGCGGCGGTCAGGCGCGAGCGCCCCCGCCGGCGTGCGGCGGCGGATGCCCGGGGCGCGGCGTCTTCGGCATCCGTCGATGCCGGGACCAGCGCCGCGGCGAACGGACTCAGCCGCACCACCTCGCCGACCACGACCACCGCGGGGGAGCGCACCTGCGCCGCGGCGGCGAGCTGCGCGATCGTGCCCAGCGTTCCGATCGTCACGCGCTCGCCGCTGCCGTAGCCGTCTTCGACGATCGCGACCGGGCAGTCGGCGCCGCGCGCGCCGGCGGCCAGCACGTGCGCTGAGTGCGCCAGCGTGCTGACGCCCATGAGCAGCACCAGCGTGTGGTCGGCACCCGACCTGCTCACCGACCCGCCGGGTTCGATCTGGTCGTGCGCGCTGACGACGCTGAACGACGCGCTGACGCCGCGATGCGTGAGGGGGATGCCCGCGACGGCCGGCACCGAGACGGCGCTGGTCACGCCCGGCACGACGTCGACCCGGATGCCGGCGGCTTCGCAGAACAGCTGCTCTTCGCGACCGCGGCCGAAGACGAACGGATCGCCGCCCTTCAGCCGTACGACGTCGCGGCCGGCGAGGGCCAGCTCGACGAGCAGCTCGTTGATGCCGTCCTGCGGCACGGGATGGTGACCGGGCAGCTTGCCGACGTCGATCACCTCGGCGGCGATGACGGAGCCTTCCGCCTCGAGCTGGGCGAGCACACTGCGCGCGCCGAGCCGGTCGGCCACGATCACGTCGGCCTTTTCGAGCGCGCGCAGTCCGCGCAGCGTGAGCAGCCCGGCATCGCCGGGGCCGGCGCCGACGAGGGTCACTGTTCCGGTCATGAGGTGCCTCCCAGCAGCAGGCCGCGATCGCGCAGCATCCGGCGTTCGAGGGGCCCGAAGAGCACCAGCTCGATGACGATGCCGATCGCGAGGATCAGGATGATGGTGCCGAGCACGCTGGCGAGGTCCGCCAGCTCGCGCGACTGATTGAGCAGCGTTCCCAGACCGAAGCCCATCGAGCCGCCCATCGTGATGATCTCGGCGGCCATCAGCGAGCGCCACGAGAACGCCCAGCCCTGCTTCAGACCCGCGACGTACCCGGGCAGCGAGGCGGGCAGCACGACGGTGGTGGCGAGCTGCCAGCGGGTGGCGCCGAGCACGGTGCC
The DNA here is from genome assembly GCF_028198145.1 of Microbacterium sp. nov. GSS16. NCBI lineage: Bacteria > Bacillati > Actinomycetota > Actinomycetes > Micrococcales > Microbacteriaceae > Microbacterium > Microbacterium sp. nov. GSS16. The sequence continues at coordinate 996,545 of NZ_CP116338.1, forward strand.
GACCCGGCGCAGCTGCGGCGGCACCTGGTCGACGCCGGACAGCAGGCCGTTCACGATCGAGGGGATGGCGCCCATCAGGATCACGAAGTACGCCGTCGCATCGGTCAGCCCGAACCAGATGATCGCCGCGGGCACCCAGGCCACAGAGGGCAGCACGGTCAGCCCCGAGATCAGCGGGCCGGCGGCGCGACGCAGCAGCTTCCACTCGGCGAGGGCGAGACCGAGAGGGGTGCCGATGGCGATCGCGATGAGAAAACCCAGCCCGCCGCGTTCGAGGCTGGTGAGCACGGCCTGCTGCAGGCGACCCGACTCCCAGGCGTCGCCGAGGGCGGCCAGCACCGCGGTCGGGCTGGGCGCCTTGTCGGGGCGCGGGGCGGCCACGGTGATGTAGAGCTGCCAGAGCGCCACCAGCACGAGCAGCAGGGCGACCGGCGGCAGCGCCTTGGCGATGATGCCGCGCCAGCGCGGCGCGGCCTGAGCCGGATCGGACTGCAGCCGATCGAGACCGCTCGACAGGGTGCGCAGATCGTCGTGCTCGACGGGGGTGGGCGTCGTCGGCGCTGTCGACTCAGGAGGCATTGCGGGCCAGCTCCTTCCGCAGCTCGGCGGTGATCTCGCCGGCGAGAGCCGCGACCTCGGGCGATTCGATGCGCCGCCCGACGGTGTTGCGGATGCGCCACTCGCCGGCGATCCGGCCCGGCCTGCTCGAGAGCAGCACCACGCGCTGTCCCAGACGCGCGGCCTCGCGCACGTTGTGCGTGACGAACACGATCGTGCGGCCGGTGGCCCGCCACACGCGCTCGAGCTCTTCGTGCAGCAGGTCGCGGGTGATGGCGTCGAGGGCGGCGAACGGCTCGTCCATGAGCAGCACCGGCCGATCCTGAGCCAGCGCTCGCGCCAGAGCGACCCGCTGGCGCATGCCGCCGGATAGCTCGTGCGGTCGCTTGTCTCCGGCTTCGGCGAGGTTCACGGTCGCGAGCAGCCGGTCGGCCTCGGCCGCGCGCTCGCCCCGCGGCACGCCGCGCAGCCGCAGCGCCAGCTCGACGTTGCGGCGGGCGGTGAGCCACGGCATCAGCGCCGAGTCCTGGAACATCACCGCAGACCCGCCGTCGGGCGTCTCGATGGCCCCGGAGGTCGTCGGCTCGAGACCGGCGATGAGGTTGAGCAGCGTCGACTTGCCGCAGCCGGACGCCCCGAGCAGGCACACGAACTCGCCGGGTGCGATGTCGAGCGAGATGTCGTCGAGCACGATCGGCCCGACGCCGTACCGCTTGGTGACGTGCGAGACGCGTACCGCCGGGTCGACGGGTGCTCGCTCGCCGGGCAGGGGGCTGACGCCGTCGAAGCTGGGGACGAGGTGGCCGTGCGTGACGGCGGGGCGTGCGAGGGTGTCGCGGCTCGCCATCACTGCTCCCCGAGCCCCGCGGCCGAGACGGCGTCGTCGCCGGCGTCCGAGAGCTGCGCGTTCAACGCGCGCAGGTCGAACAGCCCGTCGATCGAGCCCTTCTTCTGGGTGCCAGCGGCGAGCCCATCGGCGACGAGCGCCTGGAACGTCTCCGCGTGCGGATCGACCGTGAAGTCGACGTTCTCGAGCGCCCGAGCCAGCACGTCGTCGGCCAGCCGCTTGCCGGTCGCCTCATCGAGCTGGGCGTTGATCACGGCGCCGGCCTGGGCCTCGTTCTCGTCCAGCCACCGCACCGCGGCGATGTGACCTGCGAGCAGCTTGTCGACGAGCTGAGGATGCTCGTCGGCGAAGTCCTTGCGCACGAGCAGCACGGTGGTCGGGAAAGCCCCGTCGTCCCAGAGGTCGGCCTCGTCGACCAGCACGTGCGCACCGGCCTCGACGACCAGGCGCGACACCCACGGCTCGGGCAGCCATGCGCCGTCGAGCTGTCCGTCCTGGAAGAGCGTCAGCGTCTGGGCGTTCTCCGTCGGTGAGATGCTGACGTCGCCACCGCCCGAGACCGAGGTCTCGTACCCCTCCTCGGCCAGCCAGCTGCGCAGCGCCACGTCCTGCGTGTTCCCGAGCTGCGGGCTGGCCAGGTTCGCGCCCTCCAGATCGGCGGGTGAGTCGATGCCGTCGCGCACGACGAGAGCGGCCCCTCCCGACGTCGCTCCGGCGATGATGCGGGCGGAGGCGCCTCCCGACTGGATGAACGTGTTGATCGAGGGGTTCGGCCCGATGTAGGCGGCGTCGATCGCGCCGGCCGACAGAGCCTCGATCGCGGCCGGGCCGGCGTTGAATATCTCGGTCGTCAGGTCGACGTCGCCGAGCGCCTCGTCGAACAGTCCCTCCGACAGCCCGACCAGCGCCGGCGCGTGGGTGACGTTGGCGAAGTAGCCGAGACGCAGCTCTGCCGCATCCCCTTCGGCGGCGGATCCGGATGCCGGGGCGCAGCCTGCGAGCACCAGCGCGGTGAGGCCCATCGCCAGGGCCCCCAGTGCGGTGAATGTCCTGTTCGTGCGGGTGATGTTCACGGTTTCGCCTCCTTAGGCTCGTGCTGCGGTTCGGTGCGGCGCGGTCGGGTCAGTCGATGACGGTGCCGGCGGCCAGAGTGGCGCCGTCGGCGGGGTGGATGAGCAGCAGCGAGCCGCCTTCGCGGCTCTGCGCGTACGGCTCGAGTGGGAGATCGGATGCCAGGCGCAGCCGCACGCGGCCGATCTCGTTCTCGGCGATCGAGGCATCCGCCGCCGCGTTCAGGTCGATGTGCGCGAGGGTCTCGAGGTCACGGCGGGTGAGCACCTCGGCGACGAACGCCTGCACGGTCGTAGTGCCGTGCTTGACGAGCACGCGGGCGCCCGGCGCCGTGGCGCGGGGGTCGAGCTGGAAGAGCTCGACCACGGCATCCCGTCGCAGCGGCGGAGCCGAGCCCTCGGCGACGACCAGGGCGCCGCGGGCCGCGTCGATCTCGTCGGCCAGCGTGAGCGTCACCGACTGCCGCACCGAGGCCGCGCCGGTGTCGACGCCGGCGACGTGCACACCCGTGACCTCGCTGGAGAGGCCCGAGGGCAGCACCTGCACTCGGTCGCCGACCGAGACGGTGCCTGCGGTGATGCGCCCGGCGAGACCCCGGAAGTCGCGCAGCCGCTCGGCTTCGTCTGCGGTGATCTCGGGCGAGAGGCCGCCCTGCGGGCGTAGCACGAGCTGCACCGGCAGTCGCAGCGGAGCCTCGGCGTCGGTGCGCACTGGCAGCGTCTCGAGCAGCTCGAAGAGCGTCTCTGCGCCGTACCAGGGGGTGCGCTCGGACCTGTCGACGATGTTGTCGCCCTCCAGCGCCGAGACGGGCAGCACGCGCACGGCGCTGATGCCGAGCTCGTCGGCCACCCGCAGCGCCTCGAGTTCGATGTCGACATAGGTCTGCTCGTCGAATCCGATGAGGTCGATCTTGTTCACCGCGACGATCACGTGCGCGACTCTCAGCAGCGACGCCACGGCCAGGTGGCGTCTGGTCTGCTCGACGACGCCCTTGCGGGCATCCACCAGCACGATCACGGCGTCTGCCGTCGCCGCTCCGGTGACCATGTTGCGGGTGTACTGCACGTGCCCCGGGCAGTCGGCGAGGATGAAGCTGCGCCGGTCGGTGGCGAAGTATCGGTACGCGACGTCGATCGTGATGCCCTGCTCGCGCTCGGCGCGCAGCCCGTCGGTGAGCAGCGCGAAGTCGAACGCGCCATGTGCGAAGCCGCGGGCGCGCGAGGTCGCGGCCACCTGGTCGAGCTGGTCGGCGAGGATCGCCTTCGCATCGTGCAGCAGCCGGCCGACCAGGGTGGACTTGCCGTCGTCGACCGAGCCCGCGGTCGCGAACCGGAACAGCTCCCCGGTCGTCGAGCGAGCGAAGGGAGTCGAGACGCGTCGCGTCGTGCTGTCGGTGCTCATCAGAAATACCCGTCCTTCTTACGGTCCTCCATGGCGGCTTCGCTGATTCGGTCGTCGGCCCGGGTCGCGCCGCGCTCGGTGAGGGTGGTGCGGGCGACCTCGTCGACGATCGCCGCCGTGTCGGCGGCGTCCGACTCGACCGCACCGGTGCAGCTCATGTCGCCGACGGTGCGATAGCGCACCGTGCGGCGCACCACCTGCTCGTCGTCGAGCGGCTGCGAGAACTCGCCCACCGCCCACCACATGCCCGAGCGCTGGAACACCTCGCGCTCGTGGGCGTAGTACAGCGGCGGCAGCGCGATGTCCTCGCGCTCGATGTAGCGCCAGATGTCGAGTTCGGTCCAGTTCGAGACGGGGAAGGCGCGCACGTGCTGCCCGGGCAGGTGCCGGCCGTTATACAGACTCCACAGCTCGGGGCGCTGGTTGCGCGGATCCCACTGGCCGAACTCGTCGCGCAGCGAGATGATGCGCTCCTTGGCCCGCGCCTTGTCCTCATCGCGGCGGGCGCCGCCGAAGACCGCATCGTGGCGGCCGGCCGCGATGGCATCCAGCAGCGGCTGGGTCTGCAGCGGGTTGCGCGTGCCGTCCGGGCGCTCGAAGAGGCGGCCGTCGTCGATGTAGTCCTGCACGCGCGCGACCTCGAGGTCGATGCCGAGCCGGGCGACCGTCTCATCACGGAAGCGGATCACCTCGGGGAAGTTATGCCCCGTGTCGACGTGCAGCACGGGGAACGGCACCCGACCGGGGGCGAACGCCTTCGCGGCGAGGTGCAGCACCACGACCGAGTCCTTGCCGCCCGAGAACAGCAGCACGGGGCGCTCGAACTCGGCGACCACCTCGCGGATGATGTGGATGCCCTCGGCTTCGAGCAGGTCGAGGGTGCTCAAGGTAATGGTGGGGTCGACAACAGTGCTCATACGTGCAGCCCGCATTCTGTCTTCGTCAGTCCGGCCCATCGGCCGGAGCGAGGGTCTTCGCCGGGGGCGACCGGCCGGGTGCACGGCGCGCAGCCGATCGAGGGGTACCCGCTCGCGATCAGGGGGTTCACCGGCACGTCGTGCACCGTGGCGTAGTCGATGAGGTCATCGAAGCTCCACGCCGCGACCGGGTTCACCTTCACGAGCCCGTTGCGCTCGTCCCAGACGACCAGTTCGGTCGCCGCGCGGGTGGGCGCCTCGTCGCGGCGCACACCGGTGAACCACACCTCGTAGCCGCCGAGTGCGCGCTGCAGCGGCTCGACCTTGCGTCGCGCGCAGCACAGGCCGGGATCCCGGGCGAACAGGTCGGCGCCGAACTCGGCATCCTGATCCCGCACGCTCTGCGCGGGCTTCACGTCGACGACGTTCACATCGAGCCGCGATGCGACCTCGTCTCTCGTGAACCTCGTCTCGAGGAAGTGGTAGCCGGTGTCGAGGAAGAGCACGTCGACTCCGGGGAGGCTCTGCGAGACCAGGTGGGGAAGCGCGGCATCCGCCATCGAGCAGGCGACGGCGGCCTGCGGGACAGCGAAGTTGGCGGCGACCCAGGCGACGACCTCAGCGGGACCGGCCTCGTCGGGCTGACGACTGCGCAGCTCGAGATTGCCGCGCTCGGCGAGCGCGCGCAGGTCTGCGGCGGGCCGGCGACCCTCCGACAGGCTCAGGGGCCCATTCTCCGCGGTGCTCACTGCAGCGCCTCGTCGTCAGCGCGGTGCGCCCACTGTGCGAAGGTCTCGTCGGCGCCGTCGCGATCTGCGAGATAGCGGCGGATGACGCGCTCGGCGTAGTGGGCGATGCCGTCGGCAGGCACCTTCAGGCCGCGCACGGTGCGACCGAGACCGGCCTCCTCACGGTCGACGTTCGCGAGTCCGCCGCCGAGATGCACCTGGTATCCCGGCACCTGCTGCCCGTTGATGAGCACGAGCTGACCCTTCAACCCGATGTCGGCGGTCTGGATGCGCGCGCACGAGTTCGGGCATCCGTTCACGTGCAGCGTGATGGGCCGTCCGATCTCGGGCTCGAGCGCGCCCAGGCGCTCCTCCAGCTGCTCGATCGCGCGGGCCGCGTTGACCTTGGTCTCGACGATCGCGAGCTTGCAGAACTCGATCCCGGTGCACGCGATCGTGCCGCGACGGAAGAGACTCGGGCGGGCCGACAGGCCCAGGGCGTCGAGGCCGGCGACGAGACTCCCGACGCGGCTCTCCTCGACGTCGAGCACGAGCAGCTTCTGGTGGGGCGTGGTCCGGATGCGCTGCGAGCCGTGTGCTTCGGCGAGGTCGGCGAGCGCCGTCAAAGTGCTTCCGGAGACGCGGCCGACAAGCGGGGCGGCGCCGACGAAGAACCGGCCGTCCTTCTGCCGGTGGATGCCGACGTGGTCGCCGAGGCTCTTCGGCTTGGGGGCCGCGGGGCCGTCGGGCAGCGGGGATTCGAGGTACTCGTTCTCGAGCACCGCGCGGAACTTCTCGGTGCCCCAGTCGGCGAGCAGGAACTTCAGCCGCGCCTTGTTGCGCAGGCGCCGGTAGCCGTAGTCGCGGAAGATCTGGGTGACGCCGTGCCACACCTCGGCGACGCGCTCGGCCGGCACGAAGGCGCCGAGGCGCTCGCCGAGTCGGGGGACCACCGACAGCGCGCCGCCGACCCACAGGTCGTAGCCGATGCCGAGTTCGGGGTGCTCGACCGCGACGAAGGCGCAGTCGTTGATCTCGTGCACGACGTCGTGGCTCGGGTGCCCGGTGATCGCGGTCTTGTACTTGCGGGGAAGGTTCGACAGCGTCTCATCGCCTAGGAACCGGTCGGCGATCTCGCGGATCTGCGGGGTGGGGTCGATGAGCTCGTCGGCCGCGATGCCCGCGACGGGCGAGCCGAGGATCACGCGCGGCACGTCGCCGCACGCCTCGGTCGTGCTGAGGCCGACAGCCTCGAGGCGGCGCCAGATCTCGGGCACGTCCTGCACCTCGACCCAGTGCAGCTGCACGTTCTGCCGGTCGGTGATGTCGGCGGTGTCGCGGGCGAACTCGGTCGAGATCTCGCCGATCACGCGCAGCTGCCGAGTGGTGAGCTGACCGCCGTCGATGCGCACCCGCATCATGAAGTACTCGTCCTCGAGCTCGTGGGGCTCGAGCTGAGCGGTGCGCCCGCCGTCGATGCCCGGCTTGCGCTGCGTGTACAGCCCCCACCAGCGGAACCGCCCGTGCAGGTCGGTCGGATCGATGCTCGCGAAGCCGCCCTGCGCGTAGATCGTCTCGATGCGCTCCCGTACGTTGAGGCCGTCGTCGGCGAGCTTGAACTCCTCGTTCGCGTTGAGCGGCTCCCGGCCGTCGACGGCCCACTGGCCGTGCGGCTTGGTCGGCGTGCGACTGGTGCGGGTGCGCGCGCCGCGAATCGTCGTCGGCTGCTGGATGGTCATCGAGGCCCTCCTTTGATGAATGGCTGGGGATCAAGGTACGTACTGCGATCCGGGCCGGAAACCTTCCGTGACACGGAAAGACCAGGAGGGAAACACGGCGTCATGTGACGTGAAACATGACGCGGCGGGGGTGGCGCGGTCGTCGGATGTGTGCATCCGGTGGCGACGACCGCGCGAGCGCAGGCGATCCACCCGACGTAGGACGCAGCCGCGTGAATCCGTCCTGCCTCGGCTTGTTCGCCTGTCTCGGATGGGTCAGCCCGGGTGCGCCCCGGCGTATCGCGCGACGACGAGGTCGACCAGGGCATCCGGGATGCCCTGATCGGGCAGAAGATCGTCGAGCAGCGGCGGCGTGATCGGATGCGCGCCGGCGTGGCGTGCGGCGAGATCGAAGAAGAACCCGCGTGCGAGCAGATAGGTCGCGACGACGGCATCCGGTGCGGCGGTCAGCGCCGTCGGCAGATCCGGATGCCGGGCGGCGAGATACGCGAGATCGACGCGCCGGCCGGTGCGGGCGCGCAGCAGTGCGGCCATGCCCTCGGCATCCGGCACCGATCGCTCGTCGCGGGAGCCGGCGACGGCGAGTACGACGGGAGAGTCGGGGCTCGCGACGCCGCCCAGCCGTTCGGCAAGGGCCTCGGCGAGCAGGGCGTCGGGGCCGAGCGGGTCGGTGACGACGGCATCCGCCTTGTCCACCGCGATGCCGTGCAGATCGTGGTGGACGTGGAAGCCCTGCGAGAGCAGCAGCGGCACGATCACGACCGGTCCGTCGATCGCGGCCAGCGCGCTCGCCGCGTCGGGCTGCTGCACGTCGACGAAAGCCGCCCGCACGTCGACGTCAGGCAGGCGCTCGGTCACGCGCGCGACGAGGGCGGCGATCGAGCGCGCTCCGTCGGCGTCGGAGGTGCCGTGCGAGACGGCGAGCAGCGCGGGTCGGGCCATGCGGGCGACTCTAGATCGCCCGGCCCGGATGCGTGGCGCGTGGCGTCAAACAGCGAAATGCGACGCTATCGACACAAACCTGAGCCGTGTCATATCAAGTTTGCTTGACAGCATCCGGACCTGCGTCTACACTTGAGTCATCACGACTCAGGTTCACGTCTGATCGTCCGAGACTTCACCAATGCAAAGGAGAAACACATGGCACGTGCTGTCGGTATCGACCTCGGAACCACCAACTCCGTCGTCAGCGTCCTCGAGGGTGGCGAGCCCAAGGTCATCGCCAACGCCGAGGGCTTCCGCACCACCCCGTCGGTGGTCGCGTTCACCAAGGACGGCGAGGTGCTCGTCGGCGAGACCGCCAAGCGCCAGGCCGTCACCAACGTCGACCGCACGATCGCGTCGGTCAAGCGCCACATGGGCACCGACTGGACGTTCGACGTCGACGGCAAGAAGTGGACGCCGCAGGAGATCTCCGCGCGCATCCTCCAGAAGCTCAAGCGCGACGCCGAGTCGTACCTCGGCGACACCGTGACCGACGCCGTCATCACCGTTCCCGCCTACTTCAACGACGCCGAGCGTCAGGCCACGAAGGAGGCCGGTGAGGTCGCAGGTCTCAACGTGCTGCGCATCATCAACGAGCCCACCGCGGCCGCCCTCGCCTACGGTCTCGACAAGGGCAAGGAGGACGAGCTCATCCTCGTCTTCGACCTCGGTGGCGGAACCTTCGACGTCTCCCTGCTCGAGGTGGGCAAGGACGACGACTTCTCGACCATCCAGGTGCGCGCCACCGCCGGTGACAACCGCCTCGGCGGCGACGACTGGGACCAGCGCGTCGTGGACTACCTGATCAAGCAGTTCAAGGAGACCACCGGCGTCGACGTCTCGGGCGACAAGATCGCCCTGCAGCGACTCAAGGAGGCCGCCGAGCAGGCCAAGAAGGAGCTCTCGAGCTCGACGAGCGCCTCGATCAACCTGCCGTACCTGTCGCTGACCGACTCGGGTCCCGTCTCGCTGAGCGAGAGCCTGACCCGCGCGAAGTTCGAGGACCTCACCAAGGACCTCCTCGACCGCACCAAGAAGCCCTTCGAGGACGTCATCCGCGAGGCGAACATCAAGGTGTCGGACATCGACCACATCGTGCTGGTCGGCGGCTCGACCCGTATGCCCGCCGTCGCCGAGCTCGTCAAGCGCGAGACGGGCAAGGATGCCAACAAGGGCGTCAACCCCGATGAGGTCGTCGCCGTCGGCGCCGCCCTGCAGGCCGGTGTCCTCAAGGGCGAGCGCAAGGACGTCCTCCTCATCGACGTCACCCCGCTGAGCCTCGGCATCGAGACCAAGGGCGGCATGATGACCAAGCTCATCGACCGCAACACCGCGATCCCGACCAAGCGCAGCGAGACCTTCACCACCGCCGACGACAACCAGCCGTCGGTCGCGATCCAGGTCTTCCAGGGCGAGCGCGAGTTCACCCGCGACAACAAGCCGCTCGGCACCTTCGAGCTCACCGGCATCGCCCCGGCCCCCCGTGGCATCCCGCAGATCGAGGTCACCTTCGACATCGACGCCAACGGCATCGTGCACGTGTCCGCCAAGGACAAGGGCACAGGCAAGGAGCAGTCGATGACCATCACCGGCGGCTCGTCGCTGTCGAAGGAGGACATCGACCGCATGGTGCGCGAGGCCGAGGAGCACGCCTCCGAAGACAAGAAGCGCCGTGAGGCCGCCGAGGTGCGCAACCAGGCCGAGACCCTCTCGTACTCGATCGAGAAGCTCATCAAGGAGAACGAGGACAAGCTCCCCGAGGACGTCAAGACCTCGGTGCAGGGCGATGTCGACGCGCTCAAGACGGCTCTCGCCGGCGACGACGACGAGGCGGTGAAGACCGCATTCGACAAGCTGAACGAGTCGCAGACGAAGCTGGGCGAGGCGATCTACGCCCAGTCCCAGGCGGACGCCGCAGCCGGCGCCCCCGCAGGTGACGAGACCCCGGCCGACGCCTCCTCCGACGAGGACGTCGTCGATGCCGAGGTCGTGGACGACGAGGACGAGAAGAAGTAATCATGACGGACAAGAACTTCGACGAGAACGAGGTTCCGGAGGGGTCGGATGCTCAGGCATCCGGCCCCGCGCCGCAGAACCAGGACGTTCCTGACAATCCCGACTCCGCCGAGGCCGCCGCGGCCGAGGGCTCCGACGACGACCTCACGGTCGACGACATCCTGAACGCCGAGCAGATCGACGAGGCGTCCAGCGAGGACGGCTCCGACGCGGGCATCGTCGACGCCGAGCACGCGCTGCTGACCGACCTGAAGCGCCTGACCGCCGAGTACGCGAATTACCGTCGCCGCACCGAAGAGCAGCGTCATGTCGAGATCGCCCGCGCCAAGGGCGAGGTCGCCAAGGGCCTGCTGCCCGTGCTCGACGACCTCGACCGTGCCCAGCAGCACGGCGACCTCACCGAGGGCTCGGCCTTCGCCGTGATCGCCGACAAGCTGCGCGCGGTGGTCGAGCGCCTCGGCGTCGTCGCCTACGGCGCGCAGGGCGACGAGTTCGATCCGCAGCAGCACGAGGCGATCTTCCAGCAGCCGACACCAGGTGTCACCACCTCCACGATCCTCGAGGTCGTCGAGGTCGGCTACCGCCTCGGCGACGTCGAACTGCGCCCGGCCAAGGTCGTCGTCGCTGTTCCCGCCGAGTAGAAGCAGGTGATCGATGGCTAGCCAGGACTGGTTCGACAAGGACTTCTATAAGACGCTGGGCGTCTCGAAGGACGTCTCGGACGCCGATCTGAAGAAGACATATCGCAAGCTCGCCCGCAAGTACCACCCCGACTCCAACCAGGGCGATGCGGCGGCCGAGGCGAAGTTCAAGGAGATCAGCGAGGCGTACAGCGTGCTCAGCGATGCCGAGCAGCGTCGCGAGTACGACGAGATCCGCGCCATGGGCTCGGGCGCGCGGTTCACGGCGCCCGGTGCCGGCGGGGCAGGCGGCTTCGAAGACGTCTTCAGCCGGTTCGGGCAGGGCGGTCGCGCGAGCCAGGCCGACTTCGACGACATCTTCTCGATGTTCTCGCAGGGCGGCGGCTCGTTCAGCTCCGGTCGATTCGGCCAGCCGACAGGCGGGTACCGCGGCTTCGGCGGCCCGCAGAAGGGCGCCGACCTCACGGCCACGACCACGCTCGACTTCGCCACGGCGGTGCAGGGAGACACGATCACCCTGCAGGCCGGCGACGGCAAGCCGTTCAAGGTGAAGGTGCCCGCGGGCGTGAAGGACGGGCAGAAGATACGTCTGCGCGGCCGCGGGCGCCCGTCGCCCGACGGCGGCGAGCCCGGTGACATCGTCGTGCAGGTGAAGGTGCGCCCGCACCCGGTGTTCACCCGCGACGGACTGAACCTGCGCCTCACGGTGCCGGTGACGTTCACCGAGGCGACACTCGGCGCGACCATCGAGGTGCCCACGCTCGGCGGCGAGATCGTCAAGCTGCGTGTGGCGCCCGGCACGCCGTCCGGGCGCGTGCTCCGGGTCAAGGGTCGCGGCGTGACGACGGCGAAGGGCACAGGCGACCTGCTCGCCGAACTGCAGATCGCCGTGCCCTCGCACCTCGACGAGGCCGCCAGGGAGGCGCTCGAGCGCTTCCGCGAGCTCGGCCCCAAGGAGAACCCGCGCGCCGAGATGATGGCCAAGGCGAAGGCCTGAGCATGGACGCCGATTCGCCCGTCTTCGCGATCGCGGTCGCCGCGGAGCTGGCCGGGATGCACCCCCAGACCCTGCGGCAGTACGACCGCATCGGCCTGGTGGTGCCCGGCCGCACCCGCGGCGGCTCGCGGCGCTACTCGATGCGCGACATCGAGCAGCTCCGCGAGGTCGCCCAGCTCTCGAGCGAGGGGATGAGTCTGCCGGCCATCGCCCGTCTGCTCGACCTGGAGGACGAGGTGCGGATGCTGCGTCGCCGCGTCAGCGAGCTCGAGGGTGCGCTGCGCGCCGAGCGCGAGAACCGTCCCGGTGTGCGCGTGTTCGCCGCCGGAGCGACGGGGCAGGTCGTCACCCTGCCGTCGGGGCGGCGCATCCGCCGCTCGACGGAGGTCGTGCTCTGGCATCCGCGCCACGCCGCCGCCGACGCGGACCGGGCCGCAACCGGCGACACCGCCCAGTAGCGCTCAGATGCCGAGCACGGCCCTCGCGATCAGGAAGTAGATGATCAGGCCCGTCGCGTCGACGAACGTCGTGATGAACGGGTTCGAGAATACCGCCGGGTCGACCTTCATGGCTCGAGCAGCGAGCGGCATGATGCCGCCGATCGATGCGGCCACCGTGCAGACGGCCACGAGCGTCAGGCCGACGACCAGCCCGACGTGCCACTCGTAGACGAGCCCGGCGATCGCGAATCCGAGCGTGCCGAGCAGCAGCCCCAGGCACAGCCCCACCCTGACCTCCCGCAAGAGCACCTTGCGCAGGTCTCGCGGGACGATCTCGCCCAGCGCCAGCGAGCGGGTCACGGTCGTCGCGGCCTGATTGCCGGTGTTGCCCCCGGTGCCGATCAGCAGCGGCACGAACAGCGCCAGCACGGTCATCTGCGCGAGGGTCGCCTCGAACGCGTCGAGCACCTGCACGGTCAGGGTCGCGCCGACGGCGAGCACGAGCAGCCACACCACGCGTGAGCGCACCAGGCGACGGATCGGTGTCGACAGGTACGAGCGGCGCAGCGGCTCGACACCGCCCTGGCGTGCGGCATCCTCGCTCTCCTCCTGCTTCAGGATGCGGGCGGCATCATCGATCGTGAGGATGCCGACGAGCCGCTGCTCGCCGTCCACCACCGGCAGCGCCAGCAGACCGTAGTCGGTGGTGCGCCGCGCGGCGACCTCGGCGTCTTCGGTGACCTCGGCGACGTGCGGGTCGCTCATGACGTCCGCGATCAGGGCCTCCTCGTCGGCCGACATCAGATCGCGCAGGCTCACGATCCCCACCACCCGGCGCGCGTCGGTCACCGGCAGCGTGTAGACGGTCTCTGCGCTGTCGAGCGCGGCGCGGATGCGCGCGAACGTGTCGCGCACCGTGAGACGGGGATGCGTGGTGACGAACTCCGGGCTCATGCGCCTGCCGACCGAGTGCTGCGGATAGCCGAGCATGCCCGCGGTCAGGTCGCGCTCCTGCCGGGTGAGCCCGCGCAGCAGCTGCGGGGCGACCGAGGCCGGCAGCTCGTCGAGCAGCCAGACCCGATCATCCGGATCCATCTCGGCGAACAGCGAGGTCACCTCTGCGCGGCGCAGCGCGCCGACCAGGTCGCCCCTGGTGCCGGGGGAGAGCGCTTCGAACACGTCGAGTGCCCGTGCCTTCGCGAGCAGCCGGTAGACGATCGCGGCGTCCTCGATGCCGAGCCGGTCGACGAGCTCGACCACCTCGGGAACGGACAGCGGGGTCAGCCTGGCTGATGCGCCGGCGAGATCCTGCTCGGAGATGAGACGGCGGATGTCGTCGGCGGCCTCGGAGACGGACTGGAGCTGGAAAGGAGTCATGGCGAGCCTTGATCAGGCACCGCGCGGGAGCGTTGCGGGGAACGCCGGGGCGTGCGTCGCAGCAGACGCCGCCGCTCAGCCGAGCGATGCGGAAGCGGAGGGGATGACGTGTCTGCGACTATGACTGTCACTCGACATGGTGAACCACCTCGCTTCCTGGTGCTCGGTCAGAGACGTACCCACCGATCGTACCGGGATGCGCTGCGTCGCCCTCCCAGCGCGGGTCGTGTGCAATAGGGTTCTCATAGTCGGGGGGCTGCGCAAGGCGGGCCTTCGGCCTGTCACCGGAGGAGAATCCATGCGCACCGCACCCAAGTCCGCCCTGTTCATCACCGCTCTCGCCCTCGCTGTCGGCCTCTCCGGCTGCTCGGGCGCTCCGGCGGCCGACAGCGGCGACGGCAAGAAGGCCGATGAGAAGCCGGCGGCCAGCAGCCAGAGCGTCGCCGACGCCTGCCAGCTGTTCGTCGACGAGGGCACCGAGATCAGCAACAAGGCACAGGAGCTCTCGGCTACGGCATCCACCGACCCGGCGGCTGCCGCCGACGCGCTCGCCGATGTGCAGAAGGAGTTCGAGGCGCTCGGCGAGAAGATCACGAACGAGGAGGTCTCGCCCGTCTACAACGAGTTCGTGTCGGCGTACGGCGAGTTCTCGACCATCATCGGCGAGGTCTCGGCCGACCCCTCGCAGGCCAGCGACGCCATGACCAAGGTCAACGACACCGTCAAGAAGGTCTCCGACGCGAGCACCGAGCTCGGCAAGATCTGCAACGGCTGATCCGACCCGCGCGAATCACCGCCGAACGGCCCGTCTCCCGCACCGGGGGCGGGCCGTTCTCGTCAGCTCGTCGCGACCTCGACCAGTTCCCTGGCGAGGCCGTGCAGATCGCGGGGGCCACCCTGCCACAGGGCCGTGATCGGCCGGCGCAGCGGCACCGGCGCCAGATCGAGTGCGTGCAGGCGACCGAGCGCGGTGTCGTCGGCGACGGCGAGTTCGCTGAGCACGGCCGGAGCGATGCCGGCGATCGCCGCCGAGCGCACCGCCGCTTCGGTCGACAGCACCGATGCCGGCGGCTCGGCGGTGTAGCCGGCCGCGCTCAGCACCTGGTCGAGGGCGGCACGGGTGCCGCTGCCCTGCTCACGGACGATGAGGGGCGTGGCGGCGACCTCGGCGAAGTCGACGCTGTTGCGGCCGGCCCACGAATGCTGCAGGCCCACCGCGACGACCATGGAATCCCAGTGCACGACGCGCGAGCCGAGGCCCGTCGGGATGCGCGGGCTCTCGATGAAGCCGAGTGCGCACTCGCCCTCCTGCACCTTGCGGATCACCTCGTCGCTGTTGGCGGTGTCGAACACGACCGATGACGGACGCTGGCCGCGGGCGATCTGGCGACCGTGCAGAGCGGCGACCCAGCCGGGAAGCAGGTGCGCGGCCACGGTCTGGCTGACCGCGACCACCAGATCGGTCGCGCTGTGCTGGCGCAGCGAGCCGACCGCCGCGTTGAACCGGTCCATCGAGGCCAGCGCCTCCCGCGCCCACACGACGACGAGGTCGCCCTGCGGGCTGAGCACGGTGCCGCGAGGCGAGCGCTGCAGCAGCTCGACGTCCATCTCGCGTTCGAAGGCGCGCAGCCGTGCCGAGAGCGCCTGCTGGGTGAGGCCGAGCGAGCGGGCGGCGCGCGAGATGCTGCCGTCGGACGCCACCTGCACCAGCGCGCGCAGCGGCCGGACGTCGACGATCTCCATGGTTACAACTCCTCGTTGTAACCCTACAAGAATGCGCGCTCTACTCTGCGCCCTGCCGCCCGTCGAAGACTGGATGCATGGAACGAACCGCTCGTGCATCTGTGTCGCAGCCGCCCACCGCCGAGAGCCGGCGCCGGGGCCCGGGGGCGGCGCTGGGCGCTGTGGGCGGCGTGCTGCCGGGGCTGCTGCTGTGCGTCGTGATCGCGGCGATCGCGACCTTCGTCGGTCGCGCCGTCCCCGTGCTCGGAGCGGTGATCCCGGCCGTGCTGATCGGCGTGCTGATCGCTCTCGTGCGACGGCCCTCGGGCCGCGTCGTGCGGGGCGTGCGGTTCGCGAGCTCGTTCGTGCTGCAGTGCGCCGTCGTGCTGCTCGGTGCCGGCCTCTCGATCGACTCGGTGCTCCGGGTGGGGGCCCGCTCGCTGCCGGTCATGCTGCTCTCGCTGGCTGTCTGCCTGCTCGCGGCCTGGCTGCTCGGGCGCGCGCTGCGCATCGACGCCGGGCTGGTCACGCTCATCGGCGTCGGCACCGGCATCTGCGGGGCCTCGGCCATCGCCGCCGTCTCGCCGGTCATCCGCGCGAAGAGCTCGCAGGTGGCCTACGCCGTCTCGACGATCTTCCTGTTCAATATCATCGCGATCGGCGCGTTCCCGCTGATCGGGCACCTGCTCGGGATGTCGCCGCAGGCATTCGGCCTGTTCGCCGGCACCGCCGTGAACGACACCAGCTCGGTCGTGGCCGCCGCCAGCGTCTACGGCGCCGCCGCGCTGAAGTTCGCCGTCGTGGTCAAGCTCGTGCGCACGCTGATGATCGTGCCGGTCAGCGTCGGACTGGCCGTCATCGACGCTCGACGCCGCCAGGGGCGCAGCGGCTTCTCCCTCGCCCGCGTGCTGCGCCTGGTGCCGTGGTTCCTGGTCGGATTCGTGGCGCTCGCCCTCGTCAACTCGACCGGCGTCGTCCCGCCCGTCGTCGCGGATGCGCTGGGCCAGGTCAGCGGCTTCCTCGTGGCGACCGCCCTGGCCGGCATCGGTCTGTCGACCGATCCGGCGACGATCCGCACCGCCGGCTGGCGTCCGCTCGCACTCGGCGGGATGCTGTCGGTGCTCGTCGCCGCGACCACCGTCACCACGATGGCGTTCGCCGGCTACCTGTGACGCCCGGGGTCGTCGATCAGGCCCGCGACGAGCGCGTCGACGATCTCGTCGGTGCCGGTCTCCGGGTCGAGCGGCGAGGTGAGCCGGTCGAAGACCAGGCCTTCGATCGCGTAATGGAACAGTGCGATCTCGCGACGCCCACCTGGTAGCCCTGCGGCCTCGTTGAACGCCACGTCCGCGTCGAACGCGGCACGCTGCCAGTCGCGGATCGCGGGCATCAGCTCCGGCCGGCGGGCCACCTCGAGTCGCAGCTCGAACAGCGCCAGCGTGACGTCGCGGTGGGTGGTGAGACGCCGAACGATGTCCCTCACGTAATCGGCGAAGAGCTCGCGCGTCGGCGGCGCGGACTCCCGTGTGGCGAGATCGTCGGCGGAGGGCGCGAGACGGATGCCGATCCGCTCGACGAGTCCGGCGATGAGCAGCTCCCGGCTGCGGAAGTAGTTCGACGTGGTTCCGAGCGGCACCCCCGCCTCAGCGTCGATCGCGCGGTGGGTGAGCCCGCGCGAGCCCTCCCTGGCGAGCACGGTGATACCGGCGTCCGCAAGCGCGCTACGCCGCGCATCGTTCTTCGCCATGGGATGACCCTAGCGCAACCACTG
Organism: Microbacterium sp. nov. GSS16; assembly: GCF_028198145.1. NCBI lineage: Bacteria > Bacillati > Actinomycetota > Actinomycetes > Micrococcales > Microbacteriaceae > Microbacterium > Microbacterium sp. nov. GSS16. The sequence continues at coordinate 1,013,754 of NZ_CP116338.1, forward strand.
CAGCTGTTGTAGTCTGGTCAACCACTGCAGTTGTCGTGATTGGAGCACTGATGCGAGAACTCACCTACTTCGTCGCCGTCTCGATCGACGGCTTCATCGCCGGGCCGGGTGGAGAGCACGACCGGTTCCTCGCGGAGGGCGACCATATGGCCTTCATCGCGGAGAGGTATCGCGGCACCGTGCCGACCGCCTTCGCCGATCACGTGGGGGTGCCGAGCGACGGCGGCCCCTTCGACACGGTGCTGATGGGCTGGAACACCTACGCGGTCGGCCTGCCCCACGTGCCGAATCCCTACTCGCACCTGCGGCAGATCGTCTTCACGCGCGCGCACGATGCGCCGGAGGGGGCGGAGACCGTCCAGTTCACCGACCGCGATCCGGTGGAGGTCGTCCGCGAGCTGAAGGGCGAGCCGGGCGCCGGCATCTGGCTGTGCGGAGGCGGGGCACTCGCCGGGCGACTGGCCGGCGAGATCGACCGCCTCGTGCTGAAGGCGAGTCCCGTGCTGCTCGGCGACGGCATCCGGCTGCTCGGCGATCACCCCTACGCACCGCGCGCGATGGTCCCGCGTGCGGTCACCCGGTTCGACTCGGGCGTCGTGATCTCGGAGTACGCACCCGCCTGACCTGCGCTCGTCAGCCGGGTCTCGGTTCCGCGCCGCTCAGGTGGGCCGCAGCAGCTCAGGCCGGAGGCAGTCGCAGCACGTCGCCCTCGCCGCCGGGGATGTCATCGGCGATCCGGATGCTGCGGGCGAGGTCGTCGAGGGCGGCCTCGAGGGTCCCGAACCGCTCCCGATCGCTGCACACCGCGGTCAGGGTGATCAGGTGCGTGCCGGTGTCCCACGTGTAGGTCGCCGACGCGGGGGACGCCGGATCGGGCGGCACGGGCATCATGAGCTTCTCGCCCTGGCCGAGCGCGGAGCGGAAGTCCTCGGTGTCGTCGTACTCCATGGGCATCATGGCGCGGGCGGTGCGCAGCTGCGGGGTGAGCGCCTGCACGGTCGCCATCGCCACCACGAGCTCCGGCTCGGCCTTCCATGTCCAGGCCAGCACCCGTCCGTCGGCCCTGCGCATCGCGAACGGGATGGCCTGACTCGCCAGCCAGCTGCCGAATCGGGCGCCGGGCAGTGTCTCGCGCCCGAGTCCCGTGCCCGCCTGCGCCATCAGCATCCGGATGGCGGCCTTCCGATGCCGACGGCCGCTGAAGCCCAGAGAGCCGGTGACGGGGATCCACAGAGCACGGTCGGCAGACGAGATCAGACGCATGAGCCCACGGTACGCGGCCCGCCTCCCGAGATGGCACAGTGCCCTCGGGTAGAGTGACGGGCGCCCAGAGCTAGAGATAGGCAGCAGACTTCCCGTGACCTCCGGACGCCCCCTGAAGATCCTCATCGGCTGCGACACGTTCGCCCCCGACATCAACGGAGCCGCACGCTTCGCCGAGCGCCTCGCCGCCGGCCTCGTGCAGCGCGGCCACGACGTGCACGTCGTCGCGCCCAACACCGCGTACCGGCGCTCGCCCGCGCACACCGAGGTGATCGAGGGCGAGCCGATGACGATGCACCGGCTGCCCGCGCTGCGCTGGCTGCCCCACGACTGGGTGCGCTTCGTCTGGCCGTGGCGGTCGAAGCACTGGGCGCGTAAGGTGCTCGACGAGGTGCGTCCCGACATCGTGCACATCCAGTCGCACATCATCATCGGGCGCGGACTGACCCGCATCGCCCATCAGCGTGGCATCCCCGTCATCGCGACCAATCACGTGATGGCCGAGAACATCCTCGACCACACCGCGATGCCGAAGTTCATCGACGACATCGTGCTGCGCCTGGCCTGGGCCGACGCCAAGCGCACCTTCGACATGACCCGCGCGGTGACCACGCCCACCCGCAAGGCCGCCGACTTCCTCGAGCGCACGATCGACATGCCGGGCGTCGTGCCGATCAGCTGCGGCATCGACCGACGCAACTACGATCCGGTGATCGCCCCGCGCGAGCGCAACCGCATCCTCTTCGTGGGGCGGCTCACGGGCGAGAAGCAGGTCGACGTCGTGCTGCGCGCGGTGGCGGCGCTCGACTCGGCGCTCGACGTGCACTTCGACATCGCCGGCGGCGGCGACCAGCGCAAGGCCCTCGAGGCGCTCACCGCGCAGCTGGGCATCGAGGATCGGGTCACGTTCCACGGCCGGGTGACCGACGCGCAGCTGCGCGAGCTGTACTCGCGCTCGTCGGTGTTCGCGATCGCCTCGATCGCCGAGCTGCAGTCGATCGTGACGATGGAGGCCATGGCATCCGCCCTGCCGATCGTCGGCGCCGACGCCGTCGCTCTGCCGCATCTCGTGCACGACGGCGAGAACGGCTACCTGTTCGAGCCCGGGAACGTCGACGATCTCGCCGACAAGCTGACCCGGGTGCTGACCGCGTCGCCCGCCGAGTACGAGCGGATGCAGCGCGCCTCGCTCGACGGCGTGGCCGTGCACGACATCAACCGCACGCTAGACACCTTCGAGGCGCTCTACCGCGAGGAGCCGCTGCCCTCCTGAGGCTGCCCTGCTGGCGTCGGCGCGGTCATCCGCGCTGCGAGGCTCGTCTCATGCGTTGGTCATGCCGCGGCGCAGCAGTCGTCCGCGCGGGTTCTCGAAGTCGATGATCTCGCCGTGCAGCCAGGTGCGGCGCACGACGCCGGCGAGAGCCTTGCCCTGGTATGGCGTGATGGGGTTCTTGTGGTGCAGCTTCTTCGCGTCGACCACGTAGGCGTCATCGGCGGCGAAGATCGAGAAGTCGGCGTCGTAGCCCGGCGCGATGCGTCCCTTGCCGGTGAGGCCGGCGAACTGGGCCGGCCGCTCGCTCATCCATGCCACGACCTGCTCGAGCGAGAGCCCGCGCTGACGCGCCTCGGTCCAGATGAGCGAGAGCCCCAGCTGCAGCGAGGCCACGCCGCCCCAGGCGACGCCGAAGTCGCCGTTCTCGAGATCCTTCAGGTCGAGGGTCGAGGGGGAGTGGTCCGACACGATGAAGTCGATCGTGCCGTCCTCCAGGCCCTGCCAGAGCAGCTCGCGGTTGCCCGCCTCTCGGATCGGCGGGCAGCACTTGAACGCCGTCGCGCCGAGGGGGATCTCCTCGCTGACCAGAGTCAGGTAGTGCGGGCAGGTCTCGACGGTGATCTTGAGGCCGTCGTGCTTCGCGGTGCGCAGCATCGCCAGAGCATCCGACGACGACAGATGCAGGATGTGCGCCCGAGCATTCGTCCAGCGGGCACGCTCGATGACCTCGGCGATGGCGAGGTTCTCGGCGCCGCGGGGGCGGGATGCGAGGAACTTCGAGTAGTCGTCCCCGTCGGGCTGCGGGGCGCGGTCGATGGCCCTGGAGTCCTCGGCGTGCACGATCATCACGGAGTCGAACGTGGCGAGCTCGCGCATGTCCTTCTCGAGCTCGTCCGGGTCGAGCGGCGGGAACTCGTCGACACCCGAGTGCAGCAGGAAGCTCTTGAAGCCGAACACGCCTGCGTCGTGCAGGGGGCGCAGGTCGGCGGTGTTGCCGGGGACCGCACCGCCCCAGAACCCGACATCGACGTGAGTCTGCCCCCGCGCGACCTCGCGCTTGATCTCGAGCGCTTCGACGCTGACGGTGGGAGGGATGCTGTTCAGCGGCATGTCGACGATCGTCGTCACGCCGCCGGCTGCGGCGGCGCGAGTGGCAGAGGCGAAGCCCTCCCACTCGGTGCGGCCCGGTTCGTTGACGTGCACGTGGGTGTCGACCAGGCCGGGGATGAGCGTCTCGTCCTCGGCGAGCTCGACGACCTCGGCGCCGTCGAGATCGTTGCCGAGCGGCTGCATCGCGACGATGACGCCGCCGCGCACGCCGACCTCTCGGGGGCGGATGCCTGAGCTGGTGAGGACGCGCTGACCACGGATCACGAGGTCGTAGTGCTCGCCCGTGGGGTCGAGCGAGGTCCGTGCTGTCTCCTGGTGCTCGGCGTCCTGTGACATCCCGACCGCCCTTTCTGATACTTTCATGATGCGAGAACAACTTTTCGCACTAAGGGATCTCACCATGCGGACGAAACGCTGTCAACACGGTGCGAGTGTAGTCCCGGCATAGGCTGAGCGATCGGTGGGTCTGCTGGCGGACGGAAGTGCTCCACAGTAGACTTTTCACATCGCAGAAACCGGATTTCATTGATCGGAACTCAGATGAACGCTCCCCTCCCGTCCGCCGCGCGACGTGAGATCGCTCCCGAACTCGCCCGCTCCTGGCTGCTCGTCGCGGCCACCCGCCCCGAGACCTTCGACGACGCGGCGGCCTCGCACGCCGATGCGGTGGTGCTCGACATCGAGGACGCCGTCGATGCCAGCAGGAAGGAGTCGGCTCGCGCCGACGTCGTGCGCTGGCTGAGTGAGGGCGGACGCGCGTGGGTGCGCATCAACGACGCCGGCAGCGACTACTGGGCGGACGACATCGAAGAGCTCCGCCGCGCACCCGGTCTGCAGGGCGTGATGCTCGCGAAGACAGAGCTCGGCGGCCAGGCCATGGACACCTTCAATCGCCTGGGCGCCAGGGTTCCCATCGTCGCCCTCGTCGAATCGGCCGTCGGCATCGAGAACGCGAGCGAGATCGCCCGCGCCAAGGGTGTCTTCCGTCTGGCCTTCGGCAGTGGCGACTTCCGTCGCGACACCGGGATGTCGGCCGACCGGGAGGCGATGGCGTACCCGCGCGCCCGCCTTGTGATCTCGAGCCGCGTCGGCGGGCTCCCCGGCCCGATCGACGGGCCGACCGTCGGATCGAGCCACCCCATCCTGCGCGAGCAGTCGGCCACCACCGTGGCGATGGGCATGACGGGCAAGCTCTGCTTGCAGGCCGAGCAGACCCCCGTCGTGAACGAGGTCATCAGCCCCACGCGCACCGACGTCGAATGGGCCTCCGAGTTCCTCGCCGACTTCGACGCCCGCGGTCGCATCGTCCGCGACGGCAGCGACCTGCCCCGTCTGGGGCGTGCACGCAAGATCATGCACCTCGCCGAAGCCTTCGACGTGCTGCCCGTCGCCCGCTGACGACGCTGCCGGACGACAGCGCCGCAGCGGGGCATCCATCCCGCAGCAGACATCCATCCCGCAACCGAACGGAGCCACCATGACCGACAAGCTCACCGCCGGCGTCACCGCGCCCGACTTCACCCTCGAGGATGCGGAGGGCCGCACCGTCGCGCTCGCCGACTACCGCGGCCGCAACGTCGTCGTCTACTTCTACCCGAAGGCGGCGACGCCCGGCTGCACCACTGAGGCGTGCGATTTCCGCGACAGCCTCTCGGCGCTGGATGCCGCGGGCTACGCGGTCATCGGCATCTCGCCCGACTCCGTCGACGAGATCCGCGCGTTCGCACAGGCCGAGGGCCTGAACTTCCCGCTGCTCGCCGACAGGGACGCCGCCGTGGCCCGCGCCTGGGGCGTGTGGGGCGAGAAGAGCGTGGGTGATCGGACCTTCGACGGCGTCATCCGCTCGACGTTCGTGCTCGATGGCGACGGCGTCGTGCAGCGCGCGGAGTACGGTGTGGATGCAGACGGTCACGTGGCGCGTCTGCGCGCCGAACTGGGCGCCTGACTCCACGATGCGAAAAGGCGCCGCCGGGAGGTTGACAAACCCTCCCGGCGGCGCGCACACTACTTACACATGCTGAAATAACAGTTCCGGCATACGGAAGTAACCTTCTCGTGAAGACTCCGTCAGGGGTTTCCGTATAGCCTTCACGCCGGATGCCAGCATCTGCTTGAGGATCGAAGATGTTACTCGAGAACTTCAACTCGGCTCCCCGTGAAGAAGCCGTCGCCGTCGTGAAGCCGGCTCTGGACATCGCCCGCTGGATCGACGCGATCGTCGACGGCCGACCGTACCAGAGCTTCGACCAGATCGTCGCAGCGGCCGCCACGGTCGCTGCCCCGCTCACCGAGGCCGAGATCGACGGCGCACTCGCGCATCACCCGCGCATCGGCGAGAAGCCGCAAGGCGACACGGCCGAGGCCGCGCACTCGCGCCGCGAGCAGCCGGGCGTCGATGCCGACGCCGCCGCTGCGCTGGCCGCGGGCAACAAGGCCTACGAGGAGAAGTTCGACCGCGTGTACCTCGTACGCGCTGCCGGACGCTCCGCCGAGGAGATCCTCGCCCTGCTGCAGAAGCGGCTGGGCAACACCCCCGAACAGGAACTCGCCGTCGTCGACCAGCAGCTGCGCGAGATCGCAGCGCTGCGTCTGACCGGAGCCCTCGAGAGCTGAAGGAGCGCGCCATGAGCGTTTCCCACGTGACCACCCACATCCTGGACACCTCGATCGGACGCCCCGCGCCCGACGTCGCCGTCGCACTCGAAGCCCGACAGGGCGACGAGTGGGTCGTGATCGGTTCAGGATCCACAGATGCTGACGGGCGGGTGAAAGAACTGGGCCCTTCGCTGTTGGAGAGCGGTGCATACCGCCTCCGGTTCGACACGGCGGCCTACTTCGCCGGCATCGACACGGACACCTTCTTCCCGGAGGTGGTGTTGACCTTCCAGGTCGACGCAGAGCAGGCGCACTATCACGTGCCGCTTCTGCTCAGCCCGTTCGCCTATTCCACTTACCGAGGAAGCTGAGTTGAGATCATGACCAACATCATTCTGGGCAAGAACCAGTACGGCAAGGCAGAGGTCCGCGTCGTGCGCGTCACCCGCGACTCCGACCGCCACGAGATCGAGGATCTCAATGTCACCTCGCAGCTGCGCGGCGACTTCGACAGCGCTCACTTCGAGGGCAACAACGAGCACGTCGTGCCGACCGACACGCAGAAGAACACGGTGTACGCCTTCGCCAAGGACGGCGTCGGCAGCCCCGAGGAGTTTCTGCTGCGCCTCGGCCGTCACTTCACCGGCGAGTTCGACTGGGTCACCGGCGGACGCTGGGAGGCCGAGCAGTACACCTGGCAGCGCATCCAGGGCGACGCCGGCGAGCACGACCATTCGTTCGTGCGCGGCGGCACCGAGACCCGCACCTCGGTGGTGCAGATCGACGGCGACGACACGGTCGTCATCACCGGTCTGCAGGACCTCAAGGTGCTGAAGTCGACGCAGAGCGGATTCGTCGGGTACCCGAAAGACAAGTACACGACGCTCCCCGAGACCGAGGACCGCATCCTGGCCACCTCCGTCACCGCCAAGTGGCGCTACAACCGCAACGACATCGACTTCAACGATGTCTTCGCGGACGTCCGCCGCCTGCTGCTGGCCGGCTTCTCGCGCAACTACTCGTACGCCCTGCAGCACACGCTGAAGGAGATGGCCGAGGCTGTTCTCGAGGCGCACCCCGAGATCGACGAGATCCGCTTCTCGACCCCGAACAGCCACCACTTCGTGGTGGACCTGTCGCCGTTCGGTCTCGAGAACCCCAACGAGGTGTTCTACGCGGCCGACCGCCCCTACGGCCTGATCGAGGCGTCGTTCCTCCGCGAGGGCGCCGACACCGACCACTGGTCGTGGGACGGCATCGCCGGCTTCTGCTGATCCGGCGGGAGCCGGCACGGCACACACTCCGGGGGTTCGTCGGTCACACCGACCAGCGCACTGAGTTCAGCGCACTGAGATCGACCCACCTGCACAGAGGTCCGCGCTCCCGCGAGAGGGGCGCGGACCTTCGTGCGTGATCACCGCGTCGTCGGGATCGACACCGGGACAGTGGTCAGCCGCGACCGCCGAACGGCATCCCGGCCGCGGTGACGGTGAGCGAGGAGATGTTCGCCTCCGGCGGCAGCTGCGCCATGAACAGCACGGCGCGCGCCGCATCCGCCACGTCGAACGTCGGCTCGACCAGGCGCGAGCCATCGGCCTGCAGGGCTCCGGAGCCCACCCCGATGTCGGACATGATGCGGGTCGCGGCGTTGCCGATGTCGATCTGACCGCAGCTGATGCCGTGCGCTCGGCCGTCGAGATCGATCGATCGCGTCAAGCCGGTGATCGCATGCTTGCTCACGGCGTACGCGACCGAGAGCGGCCGGGGCACCTGGGCCGCGATCGAGCCGTTGTTGATGATGCGACCGCCGGACGGTCGCTGGGCGATCATCGCGCGCATCGCCCCTCCGGCGCAGAGCAGCGCGCCGGTGACGTTCACATCGATCGTGCGCTGCCATTCGACCGGGTCGACGTGGGCGGCGGATGCCACGGGCCCGAAGATCCCGGCGTTGTTGAACAGCACGTCCACGCGGCCCCACTCGGCCACCACGCGGTCGAACAGCGCGTCGACCTCGGCCGGCACGGTGATGTCGGTCGGCACGACGAGGGCGTCCGGATGCCCGTCTGCAGTCTGCTGCAGGGCATCCGCCCGCCGGCCGGCGAGCGCCACCCGGAAGCCCGCCTCGAGCATCGCCGCGGCGACGGCACGGCCGATCCCGGATCCGGCCCCGGTCACCACGGCGACGCGTTCGCTCGTCATCCCTCGCCCGCCGTCAGGACGCCAGCTCGGCGCTGATCGCCTCGGCCGCCGCCCGCAGCATGGGCACGGCGCGCTCGCCGAAGGCCTCGTCAACGCGCGAGATCGGTCCCGAGACCGAGACCGCGGTGGGCGTCGGTGCGTCCGGCACCGCCATCGAGAAGCAGCGCACCCCGATCTCCTGCTCCTGATCGTCGATCGCGTACCCGCGCTCTCGAATGCGGTCGAGCTCGGCGATGAGCGAGTCGACGTCGCCGATGCTGTGCTCAGTGGGAGTGGGCATCCCGGCTCGAGTGACGATGGAGCGCACGGTGTCATTCGGCAGCTGGGCGAGGATCGCCTTGCCGACGCCGGTGTCGTGGGTGTGCGCACGCCTGCCCACCTCGGTGAACATGCGCATCGAGTGCAGCGACGGCACCTGGGCGACGTAGACGACCATGTTGCCGTCGAGCACCGCCATGTTGGCGCTCTCGCCAAGCTGGTCGACGAGGGTCTTCAGCTGCGGGCGCGCAAGGGCTCCGAACTGGCGCGAGGCGCCCTCGCCGATGCGGATCAGCCGCGGCCCCAGCGCGTAGCGCCGGTTCGGCAGCTGGCGCGCATAGCCGAGCGACACCAGGGTGCGCAGCAGCCGGTGGATGGTCGGCAGCGGCAGGTCGGTCGACGACGCGAGCTCGCTGAGGGTGACGTCGCCGCCGGCGTCGGTGACCAGCTCGAGCAGCTCGAACACCCGCTCGACGGACTGCACTCCGGATCCGCTGCCGCGCGGGGTCTTGCTTTCGGCCATCAAGTCCTCCTAGGTACCGACATGATTCCATCATGCGAGAAGAGCGAGCGAAAATCCTGCGCGACCCATCATCGTTGATTGCACCGAACTTTCGTAAGATAGACAATAGTCTCCACGATGCGAAAGCACGAGGTAGTCCACCAGCAAATGTGAGTCGGCGCTGCGGCGTACGGCGCACCTCAGGGAAGAGGAATCATGGCCAATCCGGGTCCCGGCAACTCGATCACACTGCGCATCGACGCCCCCTCCAACTTCAGCGTCACCAGCGAGCTCGCGGCTGCCGCGGCATCCGCCGGCGCTGCGATCACCGCACTCGACGTCGTCGAGTCGCACCCGACCTCGATCGTCGTCGATCTCACCTGCAACACGATCGACGACGACCACGCCACCCGCATCCGCGACGCCGTCGAGGCGCTCGACGGCGTGCACGTGCGCCAGGTGAGCGACCGCACCTTCCTCATGCACCTCGGCGGCAAGCTCGAGGTCGTGCCCAGCGTCCCGCTGCGCAATCGCGACGACCTCTCACGCGCCTACACCCCCGGTGTCGCGCGCGTGTGCATGGCCATCGCAGAAGACAAGAGCAAGGCGCGCAACCTCACGGTCAAGCGCAACACCGTCGCCGTCGTCACCGACGGCACCGCCGTGCTCGGTCTCGGCGACATCGGACCCGAGGCCGCCCTGCCCGTCATGGAGGGCAAGGCCGCGCTGTTCAAGCAGTTCGCCAACGTCGACGCGTGGCCCGTCTGTCTAGACACCAAGGACACCGAGGAGATCATCAAGATCGTCAAGGCGATCGCGCCCGTCTACGGCGGCGTGAACCTCGAGGACATCGCGGCTCCCCGCTGCTTCGAGATCGAGGCCCGCCTGCGTGAAGAGCTCGACATCCCCGTCTTCCACGACGACCAGCACGGCACTGCGATCGTCACCCTCGCCGCCCTCGTGAACGCGCTGAAGGTCGTCGGCAAGAAGATCGAGGACGTGCGCATCGTGCTCTCGGGCGTGGGTGCCGCGGGCAACGCGATCGCGCAGCTGCTGCTCGAGCAGGGTGCGAAGGACATCGTGGCGTGCGGTCGCAACGGCGCCATCAACCGCGACGAGGACTACGCCGACGCACACCGCGTCGAGCTCGCGGCCAACACGAACCCGCGCAACTTCACGGGCACCCTCAAGGAGGCCATGGTCGGCGCAGACGTGTTCATCGGCGTCAGCGCCCCGAACGTGCTCGACGAGAACGACATCGCGGCGATGGACGACGGTGCGATCGTCTTCGCGATGGCCAACCCGACGCCCGAGGTCGACCCGGTCGTGGCCTCCAAGCACGCCGCCGTCGTGGCCACCGGCCGCAGCGACTTCCCCAACCAGATCAACAACGTGCTGGCCTTCCCCGGCTTCTTCCGCGGTCTTCTCGACGCGGGCGTGTCCGACATCACCCCACCTATGCTGGTCGCAGCCGCCGAGGCGATCGCCGCGCGCGTCGACGACGAGGAGCGCAACGCGAGCTTCATCATCCCCAGCGTCTTCGACCCCGAGGTCGCCGGTGCCGTGGCCGAGGCGATCGTCCGGGTCGTCAAGTCCGGCGCAGAGAAGGAGTGACCAGCGTGTCAGCCACCACATCCCTGCGCGAAGACGACTTCGCAGACATCGACGCGCGCCTGGCGCAGGCCGACGCCCTTCTCGCGGGCTCGTACCCCGGCGATGACGGCAGCCGTCAGCCCGTGCACACCCTGTACGTGCCGGCCGACCGATTCGATCGCGACCTGCCGGCACGCTTCGGCGCGGCCGCGATCGCGGCAGTCGAGGCGGCGGGAGGCACGGCCGCGCTCGCCGAGTCGGTCGGGCTGGGGCACCTCGCCGGCGAGCTCGCTCCGCTGGTGGATGCCAAGCTGCGCCGCGAGCCCATCGAAGACCTCCGCCTCGATTTCGAGGACGGCTACGGCGCGCGTGACGACGACGAGGAGGACGCCGACGCGATCCTCGCCGCCGAACGCGTCGCCGAGGCCCTCGCCGCGGGCACGGCGACGCCGTTCATCGGCATCCGGTTCAAGTGCTTCGAGGCGCCGACCAGGCGTCGCGGCATCCGTACCCTCGACCGCTTCGTCACCACCCTCGCCGCCGCAGGCGCGCTGCCGGACGGGCTCGTCCTCACCTTGCCCAAGGTCACAACCGTGGCACAGGTCGAGGCCATGGTCGCGCTATGCGAGCGCTTCGAGGAGCGCCTGGGCCTGGCATCGGGGCGCCTGCGCTTCGAGGTGCAGATGGAGACGCCGCAGCTGATCGTCGCCGCCGACGGCACGATCCCCGTCGCGACGCTGCTGCACCGCGCCGAGGGGCGTGTCTCGGCTCTGCACTACGGCACATACGACTACAGCGCGTCGCTGCAGATCGCCGCGGCGTACCAGTCGATGGAGCACCCAGCCGCCGACTACGCCAAGCAGGTCATGCAGGTGGCTGTGGCCGAGACCGGCGTGCGGCTCTCCGACGGGTCGACCAACGTCATCCCGGTCGGCGAGCAGGCGACGGATGCCTGGAAGCTGCACGCCCGCCTGGTGCGGCGCTCGCTCGAGCGCGGCTACTACCAGGGCTGGGACCTGCACGCCAACCAGCTGCCCACTCGGTACCTGGCGACCTACGCGTTCTACCGCGAGGGCTTCGAGGCCGCCGCCCGGCGCCTCGACAACTACCTGCACGGCAGCGACGCGACGATCATGGACGAGCCCGCCACCGCGCGAGCCCTCGCCCGTTTCGTCGTGCGCGGCCTGGAGTGCGGTGCGCTCACCGAAGACGAGGTGCGCTCGTCGACCGGCGCCTCGCCCGCCGAGCTGACGCGGCTCGCACATCCCAAACTCGCCACCAAGGAGGCCTGATGTCCTATTACACCCCGACCGGAGGGCTGCCGCCGCAGACCGACCTGCTCACCGACCGCGCGATCGTCAAGCTCGCCTACACGGTGATCCCGAAGGGCGTGCTGCGCGACATCGTCACCAGCAGCCTGCCGGGCTTCAGCAACACGCGCGCCTGGATCATCGCCAAGCCCACCCCGAGCTCGGCCGAGACCTTCTCGCAGCTGATCGTCGAGATCTCGCCCGGCGGCGAGGCGGCCAAGCCCGAGCCCGAGACCGGCGTCGAGGGCGTCGTCTTCGTCACCACCGGGAAGCTCACGCTGACCCTCGAGGGCGAGACGCACGTGCTCGAAGAGGGCGGCTACGCCTTCCTCGCCCCCGGGGCGGACTGGTCGCTGAAGAACGAGGGCGACGAGGTCACCAGCTTCCACTGGATCCGCAAGGCGTACGAGTGGCTCGAGGGCGTCGACGCACCCGCCTCCTTCGTCACCCGTGACCAGGACGTCGAGCCGACCCCGATGGTCGGCACCGACGCGTGGCTGACCACGCGCTTCGCCGACTCGAGCGACATGGCGCACGACATGCAGGTGAACATCGTCACCTTCAAGCCGGGCGGCTCGATCCCGTTCGCCGAGACGCACGTCATGGAGCACGGCCTCTTCGTGCTCGAGGGTAAGGCGGTCTACCACCTCAACGGCGACTGGGTCGAGGTCGAGGCCGGCGACTACATGCTGCTTCGCGCGTTCTGCCCGCAGGCCTGCTACGCCGGCGGCCCCGGCGACTTCCGCTACCTGCTCTACAAGGACATGAACCGTCAGATCAAGCTCACCTGAGCCGGTCCCGCGCATCGCGCACCGGGCGAACGCACCCATCGGGCATCCGGTGGGTGCGTTCGGCTTTCCAGCCGGTTCCGGATGCTGGAATACCGGCGCCTCTCCGTTGACACACCTCTGGCTCGTCCCTAGCCTTTCATTAGTAGAAACTTTTATTCCGTATCACGAAACCAAGGACGATCATGAGCTACACCGTCAACGCGTCGATCCTGCTGACCGACCTTCCCGTCAACGAGCGTTCCGCCGCAGTCAAGGCCGCCGGCTTCGACGCCGTCGAGTTCTGGTGGCCCTTCTCGTCGGCCGTGCCCGAGCAGCAGGAGGTCGACGCGTTCGTCGCCGCCATCGATGAGGCAGGCGTCCAGCTCACGGGTCTGAATTTCTTCGCCGGCGACATGCCCGCCGGCGACCGCGGCCTCGTCTCGTGGGCCGGTCGCGAGGGCGAGTTCCGTGACAACGTCGAGGTCGTCGTCGGCATCGGCGAGCGCACGGGCACCAAGGCGTTCAACGCCCTCTACGGTCTGCGCCAGGATGGCGTCGACGAGAAGGCCCAGGACGACCTGGCGGTCGAGAACCTCGCGATCGCGGGCAAGGCGGTAGCCCGCATCGGCGGCATCGTGCTGCTCGAGCCCGTCTCGGGTGCCGACGCCTACCCGCTCAAGACCGCTGCAGACGCGCTCGCCGTCATCGCCCGCGTCAAGGACGAGCACGGCGTCGACAACGTCCGCCTGCTCGCCGACTTCTACCACCTCGCCGTCAACGGCGACGACGTCGCAGCCGTCATCGCCGACCACGCCGGCGAGTTCGGGCACATCCAGATCGCCGACGCCCCCGGGCGCGGCGAGCCCGGCACCGGCGAGCTGCCGCTGACCGCGTGGATCGACGCCGCTCGCGCCGGCGGCTACGACGGCGTGATCGGGCTCGAGTACAAGGCCACCCAGAGCGACCCGTTCGCCTGGACCAAGAACTGACCCACTTCCGCGAAGGAGCGACGACATGACCAGCATCACCATCATCGGCCTCGGCATCATGGGCCTGCCCATGGCGAAGAACCTCGTCAAGGCCGGCTACACCGTCACCGGCGTCAACCGCAGTCCCGAAGCTGTGCAGAAGCTCGTCGATGCCGGCGGCAAGGGCGCAGCCAGCGTCGCCGAGGGCGTCAAGGACGCCGACGTGATCATCACGATGGTCCCCGACTCCCCGGATGTCGCCGGCGTCGTGCAGGGCCCCGAGGGCGTCTTCGCCAACGCGAAGAAGGGCGCCCTCTGGATCGACAACTCCTCGATCCGTCCCGACGTCGCGAAGGAGCTCGCCGAGGAGGCCATCGCCGCTGGCCTCGGCGCCGTCGACGCGCCCGTGTCCGGTGGCGAACAGGGCGCCATCGACGGCGTCCTGTCGATCATGACCGGCGGCTCTCCCGAGGACTTCGCGAAGGCCGAGCCCATCCTGCAGGCGATCGGCAAGACGATCGTGCACGTGGGGCCCGCCGGTGCGGGGCAGACGGTGAAGGCCGCCAACCAGCTCATCGTCGCCGTGAACATCCAGGCGCTCAGTGAGGCGATCGTCTTCCTCGAGGCGTACGGCGTCGACACGGACGCCGCGCTCAAGGTGCTCGGCGGCGGTCTCGCCGGCTCCAAGGTCCTCGACCAGAAGGGGCAGAAGATGCTCGACCGCGACTTCGCCCCCGGCTTCCGCCTGGCCCTGCACAACAAGGACCTGGGCATCGTCACCGCCGCAGCCCGCGGCGCCGGCGTCGCCGTGCCGCTCGGCTCGGCCGTCGCCCAGCTCGTCACCTCGCTCGTCGCCCGCGGCGACGGCGGCCTCGACCACTCCGGCCTCTTCACGCTCACCGCCGAGCTCTCCGGCCGCGAATAAGAATCAAGGACAGAACATCATGACCCGCATGCGCGCAGTGGACGCCATCGTCCAGATCCTCATCAAGGAGAGCGCCGACGAGGCGTTCGGCCTGCCCGGAGCCGCCATCAATCCCCTGTACTCCGCGATGCGCGCCGGTGGCGGCATCCGGCACACTCTCGCCCGCCACGTCGAGGGCGCCTCGCACATGGCCGACGGCTACAGCCGCACCGGCGACGGCCGCATCGGAGTCTGCCTCGGCACCTCCGGCCCCGCAGGCACCGACATGATCACCGGGCTGTACGCGGCGATCGCCGACAGCATCCCTATGCTGTGCATCACCGGCCAGGCGCCGGTCGCCAAGCTCGACAAGGAGGACTTCCAGGCCGTCGACATCGCATCCATCGCGAAGCCCGTGACCAAGTTCGCCAAGACCGTGCTCGAGGGCGCGCAGGTTCCCGGCGTGTTCCAGAGCGCCTTCCAGATCATGCGCTCGGGCCGTCCCGGCCCCGTGCTGATCGACCTGCCGTTCGATGTGCAGATGACCGAGATCGAGTTCGACATCGACACGTACGAGCCGCTGCCGGTCGCGAAGCCCGTCGCCACCCGCGCGCAGGCCGAGAAGGTGCTCGACATGCTCACCGCGTCGACGCACCCCGTGATCGTCGCCGGCGGCGGCATCGTCAACTCCGGCGCCTCCGACAAGCTCGTCGAGCTGGCCGAGACCCTCGGCGTGCCGGTCGTGCCCACCCTGATGGGCTGGGGCGCCATCGCCGACGATCACCCGCTGGCAGCCGGCCTGGTCGGTATCCAGACCTCGCAGCGGTACGGCAACGCGAGCTTCCTCGAGAGCGACTTCGTGCTCGGCATCGGCAACCGCTGGGCCAACCGCCACACCGGCGGGCTCGACACGTACCGCAAGGGCCGCACGTTCGTGCACGTCGACATCGAGCCGAGCCAGATCGGCCGCGTGTTCGCGCCCGACTACGGGGTGGTCTCCGACGCCGGCGCGTTCATGGACGTGCTGCTCGAAGCCGCGCGAGACCGCGTCGCCGAGCTGCCCGACTACAACGGCTGGGCCGAGGAGTGCCGCGACCGCAAGGCGCGTCTGCAGCGCAAGACCAACTTCGACAACGTGCCGATGAAGCCGCACCGCGTGTATCAGGAGATGCTCACGGCGTTCGACCGCCACACCACCTTCGTCACCACGATCGGTCTGTCGCAGATCGCCGGCGCGCAGCTGCTGCACGTCTACGGCCCCCGCAAGTGGATCAACGCCGGCCAGGCCGGACCTCTGGGCTGGACGGGTCCCGCCGCCCTCGGCGTCGTGCGCGGCAAGCCGGGGGAGCAGGTCGTCGCGCTCTCGGGCGACTACGACTTCCAGTTCATGATCGAAGAGCTCGCGGTGGGCGCGCAGCACAAGCTGCCGTACATCCACGTCGTGGTCAACAACAGCTACCTCGGCTTGATCCGTCAGTCCCAGCGCGGCTTCGAGATGGACTACGAGGTCTCGCTGGCGTTCGACAACGTCAACACGCCGTACGACCCCGACAGCGTCGCCACCGGATACGGCGTCGACCACGTCAAGGTCGCCGAGGGGCTCGGCTGCAAGGCGATCCGCGTCGAGCGCCCGGAAGAGCTCGCCGCCGGCTTCGCCGAGGCCGCCCGCCTGCGCGACGAGTTCCAGGTTCCCGTCGTCGTCGAGGTCATCCTCGAGCGCGTCACGAACATCGCGATGGGTGCCGACCTCGACACCATGAACGAATTCGAAGACCTCGCGGCGTCGCCGGCCGACGCACCCGAGGCGATCTACGCCCTGCTCGACTGATCGATTCCGAGTACGACATGCGCATCCTCATCGCCTCTGACAAGTTCAAGGGCTCGGCGACGGGCTCCGAGGTGGCGGCGGCGCTCGCCGACGGCATCCGGGAGATCACCCCGGATGCCGTCGTCGACGCGGCTCCCGTCGCCGACGGCGGCGAGGGCACGGTCGACGCGGCCGTGGCGAGCGGGTTCACCCCCGTGACGGTGTCGGTGACCGGCCCCACCGGCCGCCCGGTGGATGCCGCCTTCGCCGTCCGCGGAGAGCAGGCGATCATCGAGATGGCCGCCGCGAGTGGTCTGGACCTGCTGCCGAACGGCGAGAAGGATGCCCTCGCAGCGACCAGCCGCGGCACCGGCGAGCTCATCGCGGCGGCGCTCGATCGCGGCGCGACCTCGATCGTGCTCGGCGTGGGCGGCAGCGCCTGCACCGACGGCGGCGCGGGGATGCTGCAGGCGCTGGGCGTGGCACTGCGCACCGAGGATCGACCCGTGCGACCCGGCGGCGCGGGCCTGGTCGATCTGGTCTCGGCCGACATCTCCGGCCTCGACCCTCGGCTCGACGGCGTCAGCTTCGTGCTGGCCGCCGACGTCGACAATCCTCTCCTGGGAGACCGGGGGGCCGCCGCGGTCTTCGCACCGCAGAAGGGGGCGAGCGCCGACGATGTCGCTGTCCTCGAGGCGGGCCTGTCGCGTCTCGCAGAGGTCGTCGACGTGCTGCCCGGCGTGCGGCCCTCGGCGACGGCCCCCGGTGCGGGCGCCGCGGGCGGGGTGGGGTACGCGGCTCTCGCGGTGCTCGGCGCGGTGCGCGAAGCGGGCATCGACGTCATCCTGCGCCTGATCTCACTCGACGAGCGCATCGCCGATGCCGACCTCGTGATCACAGGCGAGGGAAGCCTCGACGATCAGAGTCTCGGCGGCAAGACGCCACTGGGCGTCTCGGCGGCCGCCGCGAGGGCGGGCAAGCCCGTCGTTGCGGTGTGCGGTCGCACCACGCTGGACGCCGCGCAGGCCGCGTCCGCGGGCTTCGGGAAGGTCTACGCGCTGAGCGACCTCGAGCCCGAGCCGGCGAAGAGCATGGCCAACGCGGTGCCGCTGCTGCGCGAAGTCGGCCGCGCCATCGCCGCAGACCTGCCCGCGCTCACCGCTCGCTGAGCCTGGCTGCACGCAGAAGGGGACCGGACCGCCGATGGGCGGAGCCGATCCCCTGTGTCGCGCGTTGGTCCTCAGGCCGCCTTCGGGAAGAGGACGCGGAATGCGCGGATGAAGCCATTGCCTTCGTCGGCAGGCAGGTGGAAATCCGGGTCGATGTTGACCGATGGGTTCTCTGCGAACGGGACGTACCCGCTCGTCTCAGTCGAATGTGAGCTCATGTCCCTCTCCGTTCCCATTTCCATAAAGTGAAAGAATCATCTTGCTCTATGAAAAGAGTAAGGCAGCGTCGCCGAGGAGTCAATACCCGCTTCCTGCGTGTGACGGCAAATTGCGCTGCGGCGCGGGCGCGTCGTCAGCCCCAGTGGCCCGGATCGGTCAGCACCCGGGAGCTCACCTGAAGCGACCCGGAGGCGACCTCTGCGGTGCAGAACAGCAGCGACATCGTGGGATACCCGTGAACCCGGTTGTCGCGCACGATCGCCCTGTCGTCGTCGGGGGAGAGGCTCGCGCTCTCTGCGAGCACCGCGACCCAGCGCTCGTCCCACGCGGACGCGTGGCCTGCGGGTGCGTCGCCCGCAGACGCGGCGAAGCGGGGCAGCCACGCCTCGATGCGCGCCGTGCCGGGGTCGTCCAGATCGTCGTGGGCGATCATGTGCACCCCCGCCGGCACCGCGGTCTCCCGCAGCTGGGCACCGTCCCACGACAGCACGCGGGATCCCTCCGGCGTCACCTCGAGCAGGTTGAATCCGTGCATCGGCAGCGGACCGTCCGGCGAGCGGCCGGCGACCGACTCGAGTGCCAGCGACCCGCGCGAGCGCGCACCGTCCTGTGGCAGGTCGACCACGTCGGCGCGGTTGAGCAGCACGGCCAGGCGTCCGGCGGCGGGGTCGGCGGCGAGCCACGCGCCACCGGCCCGGCGGTCGCGGATGCCGATCACCCCCGGGTGCGCGTCCGGCCACCACTCTCCGAGGTCGTCCCATGGGCGATCCGGATCCTCGTCGCGCACGGCCAGCAGCCGGGCGCCCGCGCCGGGGGAGGGGGCGACATCGATCACGACGGTGCACACGAGCACGAGTCTAGGTGCGCCTGCAGCAGGGGAGGGCGCACGGCAGGGGCGGTCGAATCGCCGACTGTCCTGCAGCCTGGGGCAGAATCGAACGCGTGAACATCGTCGTCGCCGTCACCGGCGGGATCGCCGCCTACAAGAGCGTGCACCTGGTGCGCCTGCTGATCACCGCGGGGCACGAGGTCACCGTCGTGCCGACCGAAGACGCGCTGCGCTTCGTCGGCCTGCCCACGTGGGAGGCGATCAGTCGTAGACCCGTGACGACGAGCGTGCACGAGGATGTCGCCCAGGTGCGCCACGTCGCTCTCGGGCAGGCCGCCGAACTCGTGATCGTCGCGCCCGCCACGGCGAACACGATCGCGAAGATGGCAGCGGGACTCGCCGACGACCTGCTCGGCACCACTCTGCTCGCCACGACCGCGCCGGTCGTGATCGCCCCGGCGATGCACACCGAGATGTGGCGCCACCCGGCGACGCAGGCGAACGTCGCGACGCTGCGCGATCGCGGTGTCGCCATCCTCGGCCCGGGAGAGGGCGAGCTGACCGGCGGCGATTCCGGACCGGGGCGGATGCTCGAGCCCGAGCAGATCATGGCGGGGGCGCTCGCCCTGCTCGACGACGAAGAATCGGGACCGAACTCCGAGCAGGACCTCGACGGCCTGCGGGTCGCAGTGTCGGCCGGCGGCACCCGCGAGCCCCTCGATCCCGTGCGCTTCCTCGGCAACCGCTCCAGCGGGAGGCAGGGCACAGCCCTCGCCATCGCCGCCGCAGACCGCGGCGCGGAGGTGGTGCTCGTCGCCGCGCACGTCGACGGTGCGGTGCTGGCGGATGCCGAACGGCATCCGCTCATCCGCATCGAGCACGTCGGCACCGCAGCCGAACTCGGCGACGCGATGCGCCGGGCATCGGAGGAGGCCGCGGTGATCGTGATGGCCGCGGCCGTCGCCGACTACCGTCCGGCCGACGTGTCCGACCGCAAGCTCACCAAGGACTCCGGCCCGCTCGAGAGCATCGAGCTGGTGCAGAACGAGGACATCGTGGCTCATCTGGCCGCTCGGCGGCATCCGGGTCAGGTGATCGTCGCGTTCGCGGCCGAGACCGCAGACGACGGCGACGAGCTGATCGAGCGCGCGCGGCGCAAGCGCGAGCGCAAGGGCGTCGATCTGCTCGTGGTGAACGAGGTCGGCTGGGAGCGCGGTTTCGAGTCGGGGCAGAACACCGTGCACGTCATCGGCGACGGGGGTGCGGTTCTCGCCAGGGCATCCGGGACTAAGCGCTCAGTGGCCGACGACGTCTGGGACGTCATCGCCGACGTGCTGGCCTGAGAAGCGGCGGCTCAGCCGCCGATGTACGACATCTCGATGCGCTTGCGCTGCGTGCGAAGCGCCGGGGTGAGCCCCGCGCGGATCTCGGAGTAGCGGTCGTCTCGTCCGCCCCAGATGGATGCCATGGCCGCCGCAAGCTCGACATCGTCGGCTCCGCCGCGCATGAGCGCGCGCAGGTCGTGGCCCTGGGAGGCGAACAGGCAGGTGAACAGCCTCCCCTCAGTCGAGATGCGCGCACGCGTGCAGGTGCCGCAGAACGCGTTGGTCACACTGGAGATGGCGCCGATCTCGCCGCCGCCGTCGGTGTAGCGCCAGCGTTTCGCGGTCTCGCCGAGCACCGCGGGGGCGACCGGCTCGAGCGGGAACACCGCGCCGATCCGCTCGATGATCTCGGCCGACGGCACCACCTCATCGAGAGACCAGCCGTTGGTGTTGCCGACGTCCATGTACTCGATGAAGCGCAGCGTGTAGGGGGTGCCCTTGAAGTGCCGCGCCATGTCGACGATCTCACCGTCGTTCACGCCGCGC
Source organism: Microbacterium sp. nov. GSS16 (assembly GCF_028198145.1). Taxonomy (NCBI): domain Bacteria; kingdom Bacillati; phylum Actinomycetota; class Actinomycetes; order Micrococcales; family Microbacteriaceae; genus Microbacterium; species Microbacterium sp. nov. GSS16. The sequence goes on from NZ_CP116338.1 coordinate 1,034,394, forward strand.
TTGACGACCATGTTGAGCCGGATCGGCCCGAGGCCGGCCTCGTGCGCCGCGTCGATGCCGTCGAGCACTCGGCTGACCGGGAAGCGCACGTCGTTCATGCTCTGGAAGAGGGCGTCGTCGAGTGAGTCGACCGACACCGTCACCCGCTTCAGGCCTGCGGCCTTCAGTGCCTGCGCCTTGACCGCGAGGGCGGAGCCGTTGGTGGTCAGGGCCAGGTCGAGCGGTCGGCCCTCCGGGGTGCGGATGGCGGCGAGCTGCTCGATCAGTTGCTCGATGCCGCGGCGCAGCAGCGGCTCGCCTCCGGTCAGGCGGAGCTTGTGCACCCCGTGCGCGGCGGCGACGGTGGCGATGCGGGTGATCTCTTCGAAGCTGAGCAGCTCGTCACGGTCGAGAAAGGCGTAGTCGCGCCCGAAGATCTCCTTGGGCATGCAGTAGACACAGCGGAAGTTGCAGCGGTCGGTCACCGAGATGCGCAGGTCGCGCAGGGGGCGCTCGAGCCGGTCGGTGAGCGCGGTCGACGGGCCGGCCAGACGGCCCTCGCCGTCGATTCGCCTGCTCGCCATGATCTCGTCCTCTCGCGTTGAAACGCTAGCACCGGATGCCTGGGTGCGGACCCGCTGAAGCCCGTATCAATTGCCGCTGAAGTGCATTTGTCGCCGTAGCGTGAAATGCGCGCGGGAATTGTCTGGACGGGACGAAATGGTGTTGCTATTCTTGGACAGCCGCAATATCCGAGATGCGGCTCAATTGAACAGTCAGCGGTTCGACGTATATCTCGCAGAACGATCCCATCCGGATCCGACTCGATAAGCCGTATCACTGCTACGACAGCAAGGAAGCTCTCGTATGAACAGCAGCGCTATGCCCAGACCCGAATCGCAGACCGACCCGACAGCCTCACCCGATCCCGCCGCGTACCTGGCCGAGGCTGTGCGCATCGCGGTCGAGAACGTGCGCAACGAGGGCGGGCCCTTCGGCGCCGTGGTCGTCACGGCCGACGGTCAGGTCTTCGAGGGCGTGAACCGGGTCACCGCCGATCTCGATCCCTCGGCGCACGCCGAGGTCACGGCGATTCGCAACGCGTGCCGAGGGCTCGGCACGTTCGACCTGTCGGGAGCCACGCTCTACACGAGCTGCGAGCCCTGCCCGATGTGCCTGGCCACGTCGCTGTGGGCGCGGATCGACCGCGTCTACTTCGCCGCCGACCGCCACGATGCCGCCGATGCCGGCTTCGACGACGCGGCGTTCTACCGCTACTTCGAAGGCGACGACGCCGATCGGGCCGTCATGCCCGTGACCGACATCGCGCTGCCGCCCGAGCAGCGCGTCGCCCCCTTCACCGAGTGGGCCGGTACGCCCACCCGCATCGAGTACTGAACCCCCTTCACCGTTTCCGGAGCCGATGATGTCTTCACCTGTCCCTCCTTCCGCGCGCCCGACCGGGGCCGACTCGCCTACGACCGACCCATCCACCGCCACCGACACATCCACCACGGGTGTGGTCGGCAACGACGCCGCCGGGCTCTTCGCCCGCGACGATGAACAGCGGCCGCCGCTGGCCACCGGGGCGACGACCACCGTCGACGCCACGCCGAAGAACGGCCTCGACCGGTTCTTCGAGATCACCCGTCGAGGGTCGACCATCGCACGCGAGATCCGCGGCGGCGTGGTCACGTTCGTGACGATGGCGTACATCGTCATCCTCAACCCGCTGATCCTCGGTGGCGTCACCGACGTGTCCGACGCAGCGCTGGATGCCGCGCAGATCGGTGCCGCGACGGGGCTCACAGCCGGCGTGATGACGATCCTGTTCGGCGTCGTGGCGAGGCTGCCGTTCGCGCTCGCCGCGGGACTGGGCATCAACTCCTTCCTCGCCGTCTCGGTCGTCGGTCAGGTCACCTGGCCCGAGGCGATGGGACTCGTCGTGATCAACGGCCTGCTCATCGTGCTCTTCGGCGCCACCGGCATCCGGACCGCCATCTTCAGGGCCGTGCCGCAGGCGCTCAAGGCGGCCATCACCGTCGGCATCGGCCTCTTCATCGCCTTCATCGGCTTCGTCGACTCGGGCTTCGTCAACCGCACCGCCGGCGGCCCGCCGGTGCAGCTCGGCGACAACGGATCGATCACCTCCGTGCCCACGCTCATCTTCCTGTTCGGGCTGGTGCTGATCGGCATCCTCGTGGCGCGCAAGGTGCCGGGCGGCATCCTGATCGGCATCGTGGTCAGCACGGTCATGGCGCTGATCGCGCAATCGGTGCTGAAGCTCGGACCCTCCTTCGAAGACCCGAACGGCTGGCACATGACCATCCCCGAGCTCCCGGCCGCGTGGATCACCGTGCCGGACTTCGGTCTGATCGGCCAGTTCGACCTGTTCGGCGCCTTCGAGCGCGTCGGCATCCTCTCAGCCACCATGCTCGTCTTCACCCTCGTGTTCTCGAACTTCTTCGACGCGATGGGCACGATGACCGGACTCGCGAAGAACGCCGGCCTCGCCTACAAGGACGGCACGTTCCCGCGGCTGCGCTCGGCGTTCGTCGTAGAGGGCTTCGGCGCGGTGGCGGGCGGTGTGACCTCGACGTCGTCGAACACGGTGTACGTCGACAGCGCCTCCGGCATCGGCGAGGGCGCGCGCACGGGTCTCGCCTCGCTCGTCGTCGGCGTGCTGTTCCTGCTGTCGATGTTCGTCACCCCGCTCACCCTCGTCGTGCCGATCGAGGTCGGCTCGGCCGCGCTCGTGGTGGTCGGCGCGATGATGATGTCGCAGATCCGCGAGATCAAGTTCACGAAGTTCGCCGTCGCGCTGCCGGCGTTCCTCACCATCGTGACCATGCCGCTGACCTACTCGATCGCGAACGGCATCGGGGTGGGCTTCATCTCCTGGGCGCTTGTGAACGCCTTCTCGGGTCGCGCCCGCAAGGTGCACTGGCTGATGTGGATCGTGGCAGCCGGATTCGCGCTGTACTTCGTTCGCGGGCCGATCGAGGCGATGCTCGCCGGCTGATCGCCGCACAGGAAAGGCCCCGATTCTCATTCCGAGGATCGGGGTCTTTGCATTTCTGCGGAACGTCTTGCACCCGCCGCATGAGTGCGGCGGGTGCAATTCATGTCGGGGCCAATGCGCGTTGCATTCGCTATGGTGCGTCGAGAAATTCCGGAATGCGTTTCGCGCATTCCGGAATCGATGTGAGCGTCATTCGGATGCCCGCGGCGCGGCCTCCTCGATGAGCTGCAGGATGCGAGCCGCCACGCTCACCGCGATGACGGCCGGCTGCTTGCCCGACACCTCGGGGACGCCGATGGGAGTGGTCACGCGGGCGAGCTCGTCGTCGGTGTGACCGAGCTCGTGCAGCTTCTTGCGGAACCGCGCCCATTTCGAAGCCGAGCCGATCAGCCCGATCGATCCGAGGCCGTCTGTGCGCAGCGACTGGTCGACGATCGCGAGATCCTCGACGTGATCGTGCGTCATGACCAGCACGTGGGTGCCCGCGGGGACGTCGAGCAGCGCTGCCTCGGGCACGGGCGCGTGGTGCGCCTCGACACGCGCGACCGCATCGCGGGTCACAGGCTCGAGACGGGCTGGGTCGAGCATCTCGGCTCGCGAATCGACCAGGTGCAGCGCCAGCTCGTGCCGAGTCAGGATGCGCGCCAGCTCGAGCCCCACATGGCCCATGCCGAACACAGCCACCGACGGCACGACGCGAACGGGCTCGAGCATGATCGTGACCTCTCCTCCGCAGCACTGCACGCCGTACTCGGTCGTGGCCTTGTCGCTCAGCGTCAGCGTGAGCAGCTCGGGTTCGGCGGTGCCCGAGGCGAGCATCTCGTGGGCGCGATCGGCGGCGGTCGCCTCGAGGTTGCCGCCGCCGATCGTGCCGAACTGAGCGCCCGGCGAGATGACCATCTTCGCGCCGCCGTTGCGGGGCGCGTGACCGCGCACCATCGCCAGCGTCACGATCACCGCAGGAGTGCGGCTCTCGCGCAGCGCGCGCAGGGCATCCAGCCAGTCGACCATGTCAGACCGCGGCGAGCTCGGGCGCCGGCTCCGCCGCGCCCTGGGCAGCACGGGCGGTCTCGACCGCCCAGTACACCGCCTCGGGCGTCGCCGGAGAGGCGAGGTCGACCGAGTGGCCTGCCGGGCCGAATGCCGCGACCGCCTCGCGCAGCGCCTCGCGAGCGCTGAACGCGAGCATGAACGGCGGCTCGCCGACGGCCTTCGAGCCGTAGACCGCGCCGTCCTCCCTGGCGTTCTGGAACAGGCGCACCGTGAACTCCTCAGGCATCTCCGAGAAGCTCGGCAGCTTGTAGGTCGACGCCGACTGGGTCTGCAGGCGACCCCGGTGCGGGCCGTCTGTGGCATCCCACCTCAGGTCCTCCAGTGTCAGCCAGCCCATGCCCTGCACGTACGCGCCCTCGATCTGGCCGATGTCGAGCATCGGCGAGAGCGAGTCGCCCACGTCGTGCACGATGTCGACGCGACGGATTCGGTATGCGCCGGTGAAGCCGTCGATCTCGACCTCGGTGGCGGCCGCGCCGTACGCGAAGTACTTGAACGGCGAGCCCTGCATCGTCTCGGGGTTCCAGTGCAGACCGGCCGTGCGGTAGTACCCGGCCGCGAACAGCTGCACCCGCTGGAAGTACGCCGCCTTCGCCACCTCGGCGAAGGTCAGTCGCTCCGACTTGCCGAGGGCGGTCACGTAGCCGCCGCCGAAGCGCACGTCGCGCTCGTCGACGCCGAGCAGGCGCCCGGCGACAGCGGCCATGCGATCGCGGATCTGCTCGCAGGCGTTCTTCACCGCGCCGCCGTTGAGATCGGCGCCCGATGACGCGGCTGTGGCCGACGTGTTGGGCACCTTGTCGGTGCGAGTGGGGGCGAGGCGCACCTGGTGCAGTTCCAGTCCCAGCGCGGTGGCCGCGATCTGCAGCATCTTGGTGTGCAGTCCCTGACCCATCTCGGTGCCGCCGTGATTGACCAGCACCGAGCCGTCTTTGTAGACGTGCACGAGCGCGCCGGCCTGGTTGAACGCGGCGAAGTTGAACGAGATGCCGAACTTGATCGGCGTCATCGATATCGCGCGCTTCACGTCAGGGCTCGCGGCGTTGAACGCGTCGATCTCGGCGCGGCGCTGGGCGATCGACGCCTCGTCGGCGAGCTGGTTCCAGATGGTCGGCATCCGCTCGGCGTCCTTTACCAGCTGGCCGTACGGCGTGCTCTGGCCGGGCTGGTAGAAGTTGCGCCGGCGCAGCTCGAGCGGATCGATGCCGAGCGTCGGCGCGACCCGGCCGAGGATGTCTTCGATGAGGAACACGCCCTGCGGGCCGCCGAAACCGCGGTACGCGGTGTTCGACTGCTTGTTGGTCTTCGCGATCTGCCCGTAGGCGTGCACGTTCGGGATCCAGTACGCGTTGTCGAGGTGGCAGAGCGCGCGGCCGAGGACGGGCTCCGACAGGTCGATCGACCAGCCGCCGTCTGCGGTGAGCACAGCATCGAGGGCCTGCAGCATGCCGTTCTCGTCGAGACCGACCTTCCAGCGGATGTGGAACGGATGCCGCTTGCCGGTCATCGTGAGATCCTGCGTGCGGTTCAGGCGCACCCGAACCGGACGGCCGGTGAGCTTGGCGCCGAGCGCTGCGATCGCGGCGAAGCCGTGCGGCTGCATCTCCTTGCCGCCGAAGCCGCCGCCCATGCGCAGGCACTGCACCGTGACCTCGTTGGCGTGGATGCCCAGCACGTGCGAGACGAGGTCCTGCGTCTCGGTCGGATGCTGGGTCGAGCACTGGATGAAGTACTGCCCCTCCGAGTCGCGCACGGCGAACGATGCGTGCGTCTCGAGGTAGAAGTGCTCTTGACCCGCGAACTCGGTGACCCCTTCGAAGACGTGCGCCGAGGCGGCGAGTCCGGCCGCCGCGTCGCCGCGGGCGACGGTGCGCGGCGTGCCCATGAAGGATCCGGCCTCGATCGCATCGCGCACGGTGATCAGCGAGGGCAGCTCGTCGTACTCGACCTGCACGCGCTCGGCCCCGAGGCGTGCGGCCTCGGTCGTCTCGCCGAGCACCCACACCAGCGCATGCCCGTAGAACATGGCCTCGCTCGGGAACAGCGGCTCGTCGTTGCGGATGCCGGCGTCGTTCAGACCGGGCACGTCGTCGGCGGTGAGCACCCGCACGACGCCAGGCACCTCGTAGGCGCCCGAGACGTCGATGCTCACGCGCGCGTGCGCGCTGGTGGACTGCACCGGCCACGCGGTGAGCACACCATGGGTCTGCGCGGCGAGGTCGTCGGTGTACATCGCGGCTCCGGTCACGTGCAGCGCCGCGCTCTCGTGCACTGCAGGGCGCCCGACGACGGGGTTCTCGGGGCGGTCGGCGAGAGTGCTCATACCGACACCTCCTTCGACTGGATGACGGTCGGGCTGTAGAACTTCAGCAGGGCGGAGCCCAGCATGTGCGCGCGGTAGTCGCCGCTGGCGCGGTGGTCGGACATCGGGGTGCCCTCCGACTGGAGCACGGCGGATGCCGCCTTCACTGTGGCGATGTTCCACGGTTTGCCGATCAGCGCCTCCTCGGTCGCGGTGGCTCGCAGCGGCGTGGCTGCCACACCGCCCAGGCCGATGCGCGCAGAGGACACGGTGCCGCCGGTGATGTCGAACGCGAAGCCGAGCGCGACGGAGGAGATGTCGTCGAAGCGGCGCTTGGAGATCTTGTGGAATGCCGTGTACTCCGCTAGCGGCAGCGGAATGCGCACAGCCGTGATCAGCTCGTCCTTCGCGCGCACGGTCTGCCGGTAGCCGATGAAGTACTCGGCCAGCGGCACCTCGCGCTCGCCGTCGACGGATGCCAGCACGAGCCGCGCGTCGAGGGCGAGCAGCGCCGGCGGGGTGTCTCCGATGGGGGAACCGGTGCCGAGGTTGCCACCGATGGTGCCGCGGTTGCGGATGAGGCGGGACGCGAACTGCGGGAACAGCTTGGCGAGCAGCGGCACGCGGCCGCCGAGACGCCGCTCGACATCGGATATCGGCAGAGCCGCACCGATCTCGACCATCTCGTCGGTGACGGAGAGGGCACGCAGCTCGTCGAGCTGATCGATCGCGACGACCAGGGGTGCGCGGCGGCCGCGGAGGTTGACCTCGACGCCCCAGTCCGTCGAGCCGGCGACGATCAGGGCATCCGGCTCATCGCGAAGCAGGCGCAGGGCGTCGGAGAGGGTGGCGGGTCGCACGAAGCGTGAGCCGGCGACCCGGGCATCCGTCGCCACCGCCGCAGGAGCAGCGTGCGACAGGCGCTGCTGCAGCGGATCGTCCTGCTCGGGCGAGCCGAGAGAGTAGGCCGCGTCGCGGATGGGGCGATATCCGGTGCAGCGGCAGAGGTTGCCGCTGAGAGCGTGCAGATCGAATCCGTTGGGGCCCGCCTCGAGACCATCGTCGTCGGGGCCCTCGCCGTGCTGCTGCTCGCCGTCGTGGGCAGGGCAGCCGTCGCCGCGCTCAGGGCGGTAGTACTCGGCAGCCATGCTGCAGGCGAAGCCGGGCGTGCAGTACCCGCACTGCGAGCCGCCGGCTTCGGCGAGCTTCTGCTGCACCGGATGCAGGTTCTCGACTCCGCCGAGCCCTTCGGCGGTGACGATCTCCTGGCCGTCGAGGGCGTAGACCGGCACGAGGCAGGCGTTGACCGGCGTCCAGCGGGTGGTGCCGTCGTCGTCGGGGGTGGCGATCATCATGGCGCACGCGCCGCACTCGCCCTCGGCGCAGCCCTCCTTGCTGCCGGGAAGCCCGCAGTCGCGCAGCCAGTCCAGCGCGGTCGTGTGGGTGGCCACACCGTCGAGCGGGCGGCTGCGCCCGTTCACGGTGACCGTGATGTCAGTCATTGTGTCTCCTCGGGTATGACGCGGCGGCGTCGGGTGCACACTGTTCGCGTGCCGGCGGGGATTCCGAGGGGTGAGCGCCGTCGCGATCGCGTCGGACGATCGCATCGACGTCGCGCGGCTGCACTGCTCTCGGGCGAGCCGACGGCGAAGCCTCGGAATCGTCGGGAAGGGCGATTCCGTGGACGGCTGCTCAGGCGCCGTGGGCGTACCAGTTGCCCCAGGCGGTGGAGCTCTCGACGGGGGCGGTGGCGTGAACGTGAACGTACTGCAACATCGCGGCCCCTCTCTGCGCTGAGTTGAGGAGGATCCTCATGGTGTCGGTCAGTGTATTCCGCCGCTTCGGCTTCGGTCAAGCGTAACGGGTTGCCCTCCGGCGATCCACGATCTAAACTTGAGTCACCACAACTCAACTTTGAAGGAGTCCCCCCAGGAGGAGCGAATGACCAACCCGGCACAGAGTGAAGAGCAGCAGAGCGCCCTCGAGCAGTTCGGCATCAATCTCACCGATCGCGCCCGGCAGGGCAAGCTCGATCCGGTGATCGGCCGCGACAGCGAGATCCGTCGTGTGAGCCAGGTGCTCACACGGCGCACGAAGAACAACCCCGTGCTCATCGGCGAGCCCGGCGTCGGCAAGACCGCCGTCGTTGAGGGGCTCGCGCAGCGCATCGTCGCGGGAGACGTCGCCGAATCCCTCAAAGACAAAGAGCTCGTCTCGCTCGACATCTCGGCGCTCGTCGCCGGCGCGATGTACCGGGGACAGTTCGAGGAGCGCCTCAAGAGCGTGCTCAAGGAGATCACCGAGTCCGACGGCAAGGTCATCACGTTCATCGACGAGCTGCACGTGCTGATGGGGGCCGGAGGCGGTGAGGGCTCGGTCGCGGCATCCAACATGCTCAAGCCGATGCTCGCCCGCGGCGAGCTGCGCATGATCGGCGCCACCACCCTCAACGAGTACCGCGAGTTCATCGAGAAGGACGCCGCGCTCGAGCGCCGCTTCCAGCAGGTGTATGTCGGCGAGCCGAGTGTCGAAGACACGGTGGCGATCCTGCGCGGCCTGAAGGGCCGGTACGAGGCGCACCACGGTGTCACGATCTCCGACACCGCACTGGTCGCTGCGGCCGCGCTGTCGAACCGATACCTGCCCAGCCGGCAGCTGCCCGACAAGGCGATCGACCTGATCGACGAGGCCATGTCCCGACTGAAGATGGAGATCGACTCCTCGCCCGTCGAGATCGACGAGCTCAAGCGCCAGGTCGACCGGATGAAGCTCGAAGAGCTCGCCCTGAAGAAGGAGAAGGATGCGGCGTCGAAAGAGCGCCTCGCGGCGCTGCGCGAGCAGATGGCGGGGCTCGAGAGCCAACTCGGCGAGCTCGAAGCGCGCTGGGCGCGCGAGCGTCAGGGTCTGAACCGCGTCGGCGAGCTGAAGAAGAAACTCGACGAGGCGACGACGCAGCGCGACCTGGCGATGCGCGAGGGCGACTACACGAAGGCGTCCAAGCTCGAGTACGAGACCATTCGCCGTCTGAATGCCGAGATCGCCGAGGCCGAGCAGGCCGAGCAGGCCGTGTCGGACGAGGGCCGCATGGTCAACGAGCAGGTCACCGAAGAGGACATCGCGGCGGTGATCGCCGCGTGGACCGGCATCCCGGTCGGCCGTCTGCTGCAGGGCGAGAGCGAGAAGCTGCTGCATCTCGAGAGCGAACTCGGTCGCCGTCTGATCGGTCAGAAGGACGCGGTCAAGGCGGTGTCGGATGCCGTGCGGCGCTCGCGCGCCGGCATCAGCGATCCCGGCCGCCCGACCGGATCGTTCCTGTTCCTCGGGCCGACCGGTGTCGGCAAGACCGAGCTGGCCAAGGCGCTCGCCGCGTTCCTGTTCGACGACGAGCACGCGATGGTGCGCATCGACATGAGCGAGTACGGCGAGAAGCACTCGGTCTCGCGTCTGGTCGGCGCCCCTCCCGGCTACGTCGGGTACGAGCAGGGCGGCCAGCTGACCGAGGCCGTGCGCCGGCGCCCCTACAGCGTGGTGCTGCTCGATGAGGTCGAGAAGGCGCATCCCGAGGTGTTCGACGTGCTGCTGCAGGTGCTCGACGACGGGCGCCTGACCGATGGGCAGGGGCGCACGGTCGACTTCTCGAACGTCATCCTCATCCTCACCTCGAACATCGGCTCGCCGATCCTCATCGATCCGGTGATGTCGGCAGACGAGAAGCGCGAGGCGGTGATGACGCTCGTGCGGCAGTCGTTCCTCCCCGAGTTCCTGAACCGTCTCGACGACATCGTCATGTTCTCGGCGCTCTCGCACGACGATCTCGCGCAGATCGTCGAGCTCGCGGTCGACGGCCTGCAGCGTCGGCTCTCCGATCGCCGGCTCACGCTGGCGGTGACTCCGGATGCCAGGGCCTGGCTCGCCGAGCGCGGCTACGACCCGGTGTTCGGCGCGCGCCCGCTGCGCCGACTGATCCAGACCGAGGTGCAGAACCGCCTCGCGACGGCGCTGCTCTCGGGCGGCGTGCGCGACGGCGACACCGTGCGTGTCGACGTGGCGGCCGACGGCAGCGGGCTGGCGCTCACCGCGGACAGAGCCGACACCTGACCGCCATCCCGCCGAGAAACCGCATTCCGCAAGAGAAACCACGTCTGAGCGGGTTTCTCTTGCGGAATGGTTTCTCACGTTCGCGGTGACGAGCGGATTTCACAACGTGAAAGAGTGTCTTCGATGCTCGGAAAACGTGCTGACCTATCTGAGGGTGCGTGTGTGACTCGCTGCTCGTGCGGCATCGCTGATCAGACACCATCCGACACCTGATAACCGAAGCAGCCCGACACGACGAAGAGGTCGACATGACGAAACAGAAGACACAGGCAACCCTCCGCCCCGAAGACGAACGCCTGCCCATCGGCGCCACCTTCGGGTACGGACTCCAGCACGTGCTGACGATGTACGGCGGCATCATCGCTCCACCGCTGATCATCGGACAGCTCGCCGGGCTCAGCCCCGCAGAGATCGGTGTGCTCATCGCGTCGTGCCTCTTCATGGGCGGCCTGGCGACCATCCTGCAGACGGTCGGCATTCCGTTCTTCGGCTCGCAGCTGCCGCTCGTGCAGGGGGTGTCGTTCGCCGGCGTCGCGACCATGGGCGCGATCGTGACGAACGGCGGCGGATTGCCCGCCGTGTTCGGATCGGTGATAGCGGCATCCGTCATCGGCCTGCTGATCGCGCCGATCTTCGCGATGGTGATCCGATTCTTCCCGCCGGTCGTCACCGGTGTCGTCATCACCACCATCGGCCTGACCCTGCTGCCGGTCGCCGCGCGCTGGGCGATGGGCGGCAACGCCAACGCAGACGACTTCGGCGCGCCGCAGAACCTGCTGCTCGCCTTCGTCACCCTGCTGTTCGTGCTGATCCTCAGCAAGGTGCCGATCGGGGCCGTCTCGCGCCTGTCGATCCTGCTCGCGATCGTCGCCGGCACGATCTTCGCCGCGTTCCTCGGCCGCGTCGACTTCTCGCAGGTCGGCGAGGGTGCCATCTTCGCCTTCCCGACGCCATTCGCCTTCGGCTGGCCGACGTTCGAGATCGCCGCGATCATCTCGATGTTCATCGTGATCCTCGTGACCCTCACCGAGACCACCGCCGACATCCTCGCGGTCGGCGAGATCGTGGGCACCAAGGTCGACAAGAAGCGCATCGCCGACGGCCTGCGCGCCGACATGCTCTCCAGTGCCGTCTCACCTGTGTTCGGCACCTTCACCCAGTCGGCGTTCGCGCAGAACGTCGGTCTGGTCGCCATCACCGGCGTGAAGAGCCGCTTCGTCGTGACCGCGGGCGGTGTGGTGCTGGTGATCCTCGGCCTGCTGCCGGTGCTGGGACGCGTGGTCGGCGAGATCCCCTCGCCGGTGCTCGGCGGCGCGGGCATCGTGCTGTTCGGCTCGGTCGCGGCATCCGGTGTCCGCACCCTGGCCAAGGTCGACTATCGCGGCAACATGAACCTGATCATCGTGGCGGCCTCGCTCGGCATCGGCATGCTGCCGATCGCCGCGCCGACCATCTACGACCAGATGCCCGACTGGTTCAACACGATCTTCCACTCGGGGATCAGCTCGGCAGCGGTCGCCGCGATCTTCCTCAACCTGCTGTTCAACCACGTCGGCGCACGCCGGTCGAAGGGCGCCAACAGCTTCGTCGCTGCTCCCACGCGCAGCATCCCGGTGCAGTACCTCGACGCGTTCGAGGACGGCGACTCGATCGTCGACGGGAAGATCGTCGATCGGGACGGCAAGGAGGTTCCGGTGCAGGTGCCTGAGCACTGACACCGGCCGCCCGACACCCTGACGTCCCCGCGAGACTTCACCTCCGGCACGAGACTTGCGCACCTGCGCCCGGTCTCATGCCGGAAGGGAAGTCTCGCGGCGTTGTGCAGGGGGGGGCGGGGGCGGGGCTCAGTCGTGTGTCGACGTCTCCCACGAGGTGGGGCCGGTCGAGCCGGCGGCGTACTCGTCGAGAGGCGTCTCGCCCCGTGCCCAGGCATCCCGCACCGGCTGGATGATCCGCCAGCACTGCTCGGCCTCATCCGCCCGCACCGACAGCGCGACGTCGCCGTCGAGCAGCTCGTCGAGCACCTCCTCGTACGACCGCTGCTGACCGGCGCCGAGGCCCGCCACCAGATCCTCGTCGCGAAGCGCGAACGGGTCGTCGCCGCCGGTCACATGCAGCCTCAGATGCATCTCGTCGGGGCCGAGCGAGAAGGTGAGACGACCGCCGTCGGCGGGAGTGCCGTTGAGACCCGGCGGCACGTGCCGCACGGGCTTGAAGGTCACCACGATCTCGGAGCGTTTGCGTTCGAGCCCCTTGCCGGAGCGGAGGGTGAACGGCACCCCTGCCCAGCGGTCGCTGGACACCTCGAAGACGACTTCGGCCAGCGTCTCGGTCTGCCGCGAGACGTCGATGCCGTCCTCGTCGCGGTACGAGGGCAGCTCGCGCGATCCTCCATCGGCGAGCTGCTGCGTGCCGGCGGTGTACTGCGCGCGTCGTGAGAAGCGAGCCGGGTCGTCATCCATCACATGCGTGGCCCGCAGCACCTCCGCCTTGGCATCGCGCAGGTCGCGCTCGTGCAGGGTCGCCGGCGGATCCACCGCGAGCAGGGCGAGCACCTGCAGCAGGTGGCTCTGGATCATGTCGATCATCGCCCCGGCCTTGTCGTAGTACCGGGCGCGGCCCTCGAGCGCGACCGATTCGTCGAAGCGGATCAGCACCTTCTCGATGTGCTCGGCCGACCACACCGGCTCCCAGATGCGGTTGGCCAGGCGCACGCCGAGCAGGTTGAGCAGGGTCGATCGACCGAGGAAGTGATCGACCCGGAAGATCTGATTCTCGGGCACCAGCGCCAGCAGCTTGTCGTTGAGCGCGCGAGCGCTCGCCTCGTCCTGCCCGAACGGCTTCTCCATCGCGAGCACGGTGCCCTCGGGCAGAGTCAACCCGGTCATCGCATCGATCGCGGCGGCGGTGACAGCCGGCGGCAGGGCGAAGTAGAGAACGGTGTCGGGACCGAGAGTGCCGACGAGGGAGGCCACGGCCGAGGCATCCGTCACATCCGCCTGGATGTAGTCGGCGATCTCGACCCGGTCCAGCGCCCCCGGTGCGTGGGAGAACGCCTTCTCGACCGTCGCGTGCCAGGTCTCCGCATCCCAGTCCTCCGTCCCCGACCCGCGAAGGGTGACGCGGTCTGCGTGCCCCTTGCCGAGCAGGGAAGCCAGCGAGGGAAGCAGCAGCCGCGAGGTGAGATCGCCGCTGGCGCCGAGGATGAAGAGGGTTCTGGTCGTCGACATGGCACCGAGGGTAGTCGCCACCGAAGCGAGCGCAAGGGGGCTGGAGCGCGTGCGGCTCCGATGACAGACTGCGCTCGTGGTGACGCGAATCGAGGACTACGCCCTGCTCAGCAACTGCCGCACCGCGGCGCTCGTGTCGACGGAGGGCAGCGTCGACTGGCTGTGTCTGCCGCGACTCGACTCGCCCAGCACCTTCGCGGCGCTGCTGGGCGACGAATCGCACGGACGGTGGATGGTGCGTCCCGACGATCCGGATGCCACCGCCTCCCGTCACTACGATCGCGACACGTTCGTGCTCATCACCCGATGGCAGAGCGGCGACGCCGTCGCCGAGGTGCACGACTTCATGCCCGTCGACCCGGACCCGGGTGTGCAGATCCGGCGGACGGACGTCGTGCGCCGGATCGTCGGGGTGACCGGCGAGATGACGTTCACGCAGAGCCTGCGCATCCGCTTCGACTACTCGCGCGCCATGCCGTGGGTGCGCCAGACCGGCAGCGACGACGAACCTCAGCTGGTCGCCATGGCCGGTCCCGACGCGCTGATCGTGCGCGGCGCGCGTCTGACGGCGGTCGACCACGAGCATCGCGGCGACATCCGCATCGCAGCAGGCGAGGTGCGCGACCTGCAGCTGGCGTGGTTCCCCTCGCACCGCCAGGCGCCCGACCCGCTCGACGTCGATCATGCCCTCGAGACGACCAAGAAGTGGTGGCAGAGCTGGGCCGACACCATCGAGCACTCCGGACCCCATCACGAGAAGGTGGTGCGCTCGCTGCTGATCCTGCGTGCCCTCACCAACCACGAGACCGGCGGCATCGCGGCCGCGGCGACGATGGCGCTTCCCGAGGAGATGGGCGGGGAGCGCAACTGGGACTACCGCTACGTCTGGCTGCGCGACGCGGCGCTGACGCTCGAGGCGCTGCTCGGGCACGGTTTCCTCGGGCTCGCCGACAACTGGCGGGAGTGGCTGCTGCGGGCGGTGGCCGGTGACCCGGCCGACGTGCAGATCATGTACGGCCTGGCCGGTGAGCGCGATCTGACCGAGAGCGTGCTCACCGCGCTGCCGGGGTACGCTGGCTCGTCGCCGGTGCGCGTCGGCAACGGTGCGTGGGGGCAGTATCAGGCGGATGTCGTCGGCGAGGTGCTCGTGACCCTGTCGGCCGCCCGCAAGGCCGGTCTGGCTGAGAGCGCGTTCTCGTGGCCGCTCGAGCGCAGCCTGCTGCGCTTCGCGGCGGATCAGATCGACCACCCCGACCAGGGCCTCTGGGAGATCCGCGGGCCAGCGCGCATGTTCACCCATTCCCGGGTGATGATGTGGGCGGCGTTCGACCGCGGCGTTCGGGCGGTGGAAGACTACGGCCTGCCCGGATCGGTCAAGACCTGGCGCAGGCTGCGCGACCGGATGCGCGACGAGGTCGACTCCCGAGGCGTGTGCGACGGGCACTTCACCCAGCACTATGACACCGACGAGGTGGATGCGTCGCTGCTGCTGCTTCCCCAGGTCGGCTACTGCCGGCCGGATGACGAGCGGATGCTGGCGACCGTCGCCCGCATCGAGCAGACGCTCATGCACGACGGGCTGCTGTACCGATACCGCACCTCGAGCGGTGTGGACGGGCTGTCTGGTGAGGAGAGCCCGTTCCTCGCATGCTCGTTCTGGCTGGTCGAGCAGTACGCGAGCACCGGCCGACGCGACGAGGCCGCGCAGCTGATGGACCGGCTCTGCTCGCTGACCAACGACGTGGGGATGCTCGCCGAGGAGTACGACCCGATCGCCGGGCGTCAGCTGGGCAACACCCCGCAGGCGTTCTCGCACCTCGCCCTCGTCCGCGCGGCGGATGCCCTCGTCGACAGCGAGTGCCTGCCCCGCTGACGCGGAGAGCGCCGCCCCCGAAGGGACGGCGCTCTCGTCGGGATGCTCGCGTCAGGCGCTGGCGATGATGGTCTCGTCGATCGGACGACGCATGCGCGGAGCCGTCTCGCCCTTCTGGATGCCCTCGGGCAGGGCGTCAGCGCTGCCGAGGTCGCCGACGGCGATGACCGTGGTCGGCGCGAAGCGCGCGTCGAGACGGGCGATCTCACGGACCTTCTCGGGGTCGAAGCCGCTCATCTGGTGCACGTGCAGACCGTCCGAGTGCGCCTGCACCGACAGGTGCGCGACGGCCTGACCCAGGTCGTAGATCGCGTGTGTGTTGGGCGTGCCGTCTTCGGCGGCCGTCTCGGCGATGGCGACCACGAGCACCGCGGCGTGCGCTGCCCACGCCTGGTTGAACTCCACCAGCGTCGACACGACCTCGCGGTGCAGCTCGGTGCCGCGTCGCGCGACGATGAAGCGCCACGGCTGCGAGTTGTACGCCGACGGCGACCAGCGAGCGGCCTCGAGTGCCGACGACAGCTTCGCCTCGTCGATCGGAGCGTCCGCGTCATAGGCGCGGGGGCTCCAGCGGTCGGCGAGGACGTCGAGGACGGGGTGCTCGGTCTGGGCGGTGCGGTCGAGGACAGGGGTGCTCATGCGCGATGAGGTCCTTTCAAACAAGAGAACGGTGGACAGCGGACCTCATCGTCCATGGAACGCAACTCTTGCATGCGCACGCATATTCCCTGGCATCCGGAGGCCGGCACGTGCCACGACTCAGCCGCGCAGTGCCTCGGCGAGCTTGACCCGAGCCCCCATCCGCAGCAGCGAGTTCTCGTAGATCTTCGACGCGACGACGATCGCGGCGAGGCACGTGACGAGCAGGATGAGCAGAGACAGTGCGCCCTCCCACCACTGCGCCTCGCCGACGAACATACGAACCGGCATCGCGACGGGCGCCGAGAACGGCACGTACGACATGATCGTCAGCACCAGCGGGTTGTCGTTGAAGAAGATCACCAGGAAGTACGGCGCCATCACCAGCATCATCAGCGGCATGGTCGTCGATCCGATGTCCTCCTGACGCGACACCATCGCCGCCGCCGCAGCGTACAGCGCCGCGAGCAGCACGAAGCCGAACAGGAAGAACACCGCGAACCACAGGATCGGCGCGCCGATGCCGCTGAGCACGTCCTCCTGCCCGGTCACGATCAGCCCGACGATGGCGATCACGGCCAGCGCGACGATCTGGCCCATCGCCAGCACGGTGTTGCCGAGCACCTTGCCGGCGAGCAGCGCCCGCGTCGGGATCGCCGAGATGAGCAGCTCGACCACGCGGGTCTGCTTCTCCTCCACCACGCTCTGAGCGATAGTGCCTCCGAACGTCGATGCGGCGATCAGGAACACCACTCCGAATCCGAGCGCCACCAGATAGCGCAGCAGCGGGTCGGTGTCGGCCGGCTCCAGCACCTCGACCGTCGGCGACTGAGAGAGCATCATCATCAGGCTCGACGGTGCACCGTCCTTCGCGAGCACCACATACCCGAATCCGGTCGGGTCGCCGGGAACGAGAGCGGCTTCCACCTCGTCGCTCGTGACGAGCTCCTCGGCAGCCGCGCGGTCGGCGACCTCTCGCGCGTCGATGCCGGGCATCCCCTCGAGCACCGTCGCCGTCTCGGGTGTGACGGCGATGGCATCCGCGCTGGGGGCCTTGCTCATGAATCCGCCCAAGAGCACGCCGGCGAGCGCGATCAGCAGCAGGATGCCGGTGGCGATGACGAACGCGCGGCTGCGCAGCTTCGCCATGATCTCCCGCTCGGCGACGAGCCAGACGGCATTGTTCATGAGATGACCTCCTTGAAGATCTGGGCGAGGGACGGATGCTGGGGCGCGAAGCTCGACACGGCCCCGCGGTCGATGGCCTGACGCAGCACCCGCTGCGCGGTGGCGGGGGCGTCGACGTCGAACAGCGCCGAGCCGCCCTCGAAGTCGAGCACCGCGACTCCCGGCTCGCCGCGAAGCCAGCCGGCGTCGTCTGCGGAGTGCAGCTGATACCGCAGCGTCGAATGCGCCGCTCGCAGCTCTTCACGGGATCCGGCTGCGCGGATGGTGCCGCCGGCGATGATGATCAGGTCATCGCACAGCCGCTCGACGACGTCGAGCTGGTGCGACGAGAACAGGATGGCGGCGCCGGCCGCCGCACGGCGCTGCAGCACCTCGGCGACCACGTCGACGGCGAGGGGGTCGAGGCCCGAGAAGGGCTCGTCGAGGATGAGCACCTGCGGGTCGTGCACGAGCGCGGCGGCGATCTGAGCCCGCTGCTGGTTGCCCAGCGACAGGGCCTCGATCTTCTCGTCGAGCCGTTCGCCGAGCCCGAGCTCCTCGAGCAGCGCGGTGCCGCGCGCGGTGGCATCCGCCCTGCTGAAGCCGTGCAGTCGCGCGAGGTAGACGACCTGCTCGAGCACCTTCATCTTCGGGTACAGCCCGCGCTCCTCGGGCATGTATCCGAAGCTCTGCCGGTCGTGGGCTGTCGCCGGGCTGCCGTCGAGCGTCACGGTGCCGCTGTCGGGGGCGAGGACGCCGAGGATGATCCGCATCGTGGTGGTCTTGCCCGCGCCGTTGCCGCCGACGAATCCGGTCAGCCGCCCGGGGGCGACGTCGAACCGGATGCCGTCGAGCACTCTGCGTGAGCCGTAGCTCTTGGTGATGCCGTCGAGTCTGAGGAAGCTCATGATTTCACGCTAGGGAAGGGCGGTAGGGCACGGCATCCCCCCTGAGGCGGATTCAGCGGATCCGCCTATCGGCCGAGGTGCAGGGCGGCGCCCACGACGAGTCCAGCGACGAGCGCCCAGAACGCGGCGCTGATGCCGAGCAGCGCGACGCCGGACGCCGCGACGAGAAGGGCGCCGACCGCAGCCGGCCAGCCCCCGTCGACGACGCTGACAGCGGTGAGCACGACGGCGAACGAGCTGGTGAGGCCGACCAGGGCGGTCACGATCCCGGCGGTGATCGGACGGGTGGCTGATCCGCGCGGCCGCCCGGCGGCGGGCGGCGGCGCGCTCATCGGGTGAGCCCGTGGCGATGGGCCAGTACGATCGCCTGCACGCGGTCACGGGCGCCGATCTTCTGCAGCACCCGTGAGACATGGGTCTTCACCGTCGCCTCGCCGATGAACAGCTCGCCGGCGATCTCGGCGTTGCTGCGCGCGTCGGCCATCAGCACGAGCACCTCGGCTTCACGATCGGTCAGCGGTTCGGCGAGGATGCCGGGGGTCGCTGAGTTCACCTTCTCGGCCGCTGAGCCTGCCGGAGCGCCGCCCGCCCGGGTCGCTGCGCCGCCCTGTGCTGCCGAGCCTGCCGAGGCGCCGCTCCCCGACACCGCGAACCTCGACAGCACGCGCCGGGTCACCTCCGGCGCGAGGATCCCGTCGCCGGCGGCGAGGGCCCGGACCGCTGTGATCAGCTCCTCGGGGCCGGCGTTCTTCAGCAGGAAGCCACCGGCGCCGGCATCCAGCGCCTGGAAGAGGTACTCGTCGCGATCGAAGGTGGTCACGATCGCCACCGACGCCGTGACGCGTGGATCGGCGACGATGAGCCGGGTGGCCCGGATGCCGTCCATGTCGGGCATCTGCACATCCATCATGATGACGTCGGGCAGCAGGTCGGCGGCCAGCCGCACGCCCTCGATGCCCGTGCCGGCCTCGCCGACGACCTCGATGTCGGGCTGGGTGCCGAGGATCGCCCGGAAGCCGGCCCGCAGCATCGCATGGTCGTCGACGAGCAGGACCCGGATCATACGACGGCCCTTCTTCCTGCCTTCGAATCGTTCAACTCGTCGCCTCCCGGCCGCGGATGCCGCGGACCGGGCGATTCGAAATCGCCGGCCGCCGCGATAGGCACGGCGACCCGCACCCGGAAGCCGCCCTGTGGTCGTGGCTGCAGCTCGATCTCGCCTCCGGACGCCAGCGCGCGCTCGCGCATGCCGAGCTGTCCGAGCCCCGGCCGCAGCACGCCGACCGTGCGGCCGGTGTTCACGACCTCGAGTTCGAGGGCATCCGCGTTCCATCGCAGTCGCACATCAGCCGTCGCATCCGCCCCAGCATGCCGGCGGGCGTTGGTCAGCGCCTCCTGTGCGATGCGGTACAGATTCACCTCGACCGTCGACGGCACCGCGACGGGGTCGCCGATCTCGGTGTACGCGGTCGGCAGACCGGCATCCGTCGAGGCTCGCGCGAGCCGCTCGATGTCGGCGATCCCCACCGCCGACGGCTCGTCGTCGCCGCTGTCACCCGGATCGCGAAGCGTCTCGAGCAGTTGGCGGAAGTCGCCGATCGCGGCGCGGGAGGCGTCTTCCACTGCAGACAGCATCCGCTTCGCTTCGTCGGGGTCGCGGTCGATCACGAGCCTCGCCGCCCCCGCCTGCACGCCCATCACCGACACGTGGTGCGCGACGACGTCGTGCAGTTCGCGGGCGATACGCACCCGGTCGAGGGCCACCGCCTGCGCGGCGGTGATCTCGCGCTCGGCCTCCAGTTCGCGGGTGCGCTGCTCGAGCGCGGAGCGCTGGGCGGCGGCATGCCATGAGCGCTCGCCGAAGTAGTAGGCGCCACCGAAGTAGAGCACGTTGATCAGGAGGTTCAGCATCATGAACGCGACGAACGGCGAGAACAGCCCAGCGGCAACCTCGGCCTTGTCGGCCTCGTCGATCGCGTCGCGATACATCACGATGATCAGCCAGACGAACATGCCGAGGATGATGCCGGCGCGCACGAAGAACGCGCGGCGGCGGTCGTTCATCCAGGCGCCCACCGTGTAGAGCGCGATGAACATGGCGATGTTGGTCGCGTACACCTCGGGCACGCGCAGGGTGACGCTGGTGAACATGACGAGCGCGATGACGACGGCCACCAGTGCCGGATACCGCCGGCGCACGATGAGCGGAGCCGAGACGCCCACCGCGACCAGCAGCGCCCACGAGAGCGGCGCCTGCTCGTCGCGGTAGAGGCCGGAGATGCTCGAGAGTGCCGCGCTGATGACCGCGCCGACCAGCATGACCACGGCGAGAAGCAGGTCCTGCCGGCGGTCGCGGGCGGTCGGCGTGCGGGTGAAGACGGCGGGCGCGGGCATCTCTCCAACATAGGGACGAGGGGATGCCAGGGCATCCCCCTCACGACGGATGGGCGGGCAGGGCGGACGAGGCCGGCTGAGGCGAGGGCGTCAGTGGTCGCGATCGGCGGGCAGCAGATCTGCGACCGACTGCACGATCTCGTCGGGCCGGAACGGATACCGCTCGATCTCGGTCCGGTCGCTGATGCCCGTCATCACCAGTACGGTGTGCAGACCCGCCTCGATGCCGGCGACGATGTCGGTGTCCATGCGGTCGCCGATCATCCCGGTCTTCTCGGAGTGCGCGCCGATCTTGTTCAGCGCCGAGCGGAACATCATCGGATTCGGCTTGCCGACCACGTACGGCTCGCGCCCGGTGGCCTTCGTGATCAGCGCCGCGATCGCACCGGTGGCCGGCAGCGGACCTTCGGCGCTGGGACCGGTCGCGTCGGGGTTGGTGACGATGAAGCGCGCGCCGGTGCCGATGAGTCGGATCGCCTTGGTGATCGCCTCGAATGAGTAATTGCGGGTCTCACCGACCACGACGAAGTCGGGTCGGGTCTCGGTCATGATGAAGCCCGCCTCGTGCAGGGCCGTGAGCAGACCGGCCTCGCCGATCACGAAGGCCGACCCGCCGGGCAGCTGCTGTGCGAGGAAGTCGGCGGTGGCCAGAGCGGAGGTCCAGATGCGCTCCTCCGGCACGTGCAGGCCGCTGGCCCGCAGCCGCGCCGACAGGTCGCGCGCGGTGAAGATCGAGTTGTTGGTGAGCACGAGATACGGGATGCCGTCGCACTCCCATCCGGCGAGCAGCTCGGACGCGCCGGGGATCGCGTCGTTCTCGTGCACGAGGACGCCGTCCATGTCGGTGAGCCAGCATTCGATCTCAGAACGATCAGCCATGAGTTCAGGCTAGCGGGCGGATGCGTCCGCGCAGACACGGTCGGGAGGGGTTCCGGAGTCGTCTGCGCAGACGCGCAGCATCCGCTCGATCACGATCGCGACGCCGTCGTCGGCGTTCGCCGCGGTGACCTCGTCGGCGGCATCTCGCACGACGTCGATCGCGTTGCCCATCGCCACGCCGTGACCGGCCCACTGCAGCATCTCGAGGTCGTTGAGCGCATCGCCGAACGCGAGCACCTCGTGCGCCTCGACGTCGAGCCGCCGGCACACCTGCGCAAGACCGGTCGCCTTCGTCACGCCCTCCGCCATCACCTCGACGAACGGCGCACCCGAGAGCGTCGCCGCGAACCCCTCGAGCCCGAGTGCGTTCAGCGTCGCGAAGATCTCGTCGATCGGCACCGACGCATGCCGGATGACGAGCTTGAGGCTCGGCGATCCGACGACCTCGTCGAGCGCGACGCCACCCATGGTCTGCGGGTCGCGCTTGTGGTCGCTCAGCTGCGCGATCTCGGCATAACCGTGCTGCGCGACGAAGCCCTCGCCGGCGTCACGCACGCTGGCGAAGAGCAGATCCGGGATGCTCTCGAGCAGCGCCCGCGCGAGCTCGCCCTGCACCTCGGCGGGAATCTCCTCCGCGAACAGGTGCTCGCCGGTCGTCAGGTGCAGCCCGTAGGCGCCGTTGCCGCACAGCGCCCAGGAGTCGAAACCCGCCTGCTCGGCGATCAGCCGCAGCGCGATCGGCTGGCGCGCTGTGACTGGGATCGCCTCGATCCCGGCATCCCGAGCGGCGTCGAGAGCTGCGCGGGTGCGCGAAGAGACGGCGCCCGACTCGTCGAGCAGCGTGCCGTCGAGGTCGGTCGCGATGAGGCGGATGCCCGAGAGCGGTGTCACGCGCGAATCACCTGCCCGGTCACGCGGATGCCCGAGAGTGCGCTCACGCGAAGATCATCGGCAGGTCGGCGTCATCGTCACCGCCGCCGAAGTCGAGGTCGACGACGACGGGAACGTGATCGCTGGGCTGCTCGCCCTTGCGCTCGTTGCGATGGATCGACGCGCCGGTGACGGCGTCGGCGAAGGGCTTCGAGCCGAGCACGAAGTCGATGCGGATGCCCTCGTTGCGGGGGAACTTCAGGCGCTGGTAGTCCCAGTACGTGAACCCCTCGGGGATCAGCGGGCGCACGACGTCGGTCACGCCGGCCGACTCGAGGGCGAAGAACGCCTCGCGCTCGGGCGGTGACACGTGCGTCGAGAAGCCCTGCACGATCGCCGGATCGCCGTTGTCGTGATCGAACGGGATGATGTTGAAGTCGCCCACCAGCGCGAGCGGCAGGTTCGGGTCGGCGGCGAGCTCGTCGGCGGTCGCGGTGCGCAGCGCCTCGAGCCAGTGCAGCTTGTAGTGGTAGTGCTCGTCGTTCAGGGAGCGGCCGTTGGGCACGTACAGGCTCCACACCCGCACGCCGTCGACCATCACGCCCAGCGCGCGCGCCTCGAGCGGGGCATCCGGACCCTCGTGCCCCTTGGCGAAGCCGGGCTGCCCCGCGAACGACGTGCGCACATCGGTCATGGGCAGGCGGCTCGCGATGGCCACGCCGTTCCACTGGTTGAAGCCGTGCACCTCGACCTGGTAGCCCGCCTCTTCGAACGGTTCATAGGGGAACTGCTCGGGCTTGCACTTGATCTCCTGGAAGGCGAGCACGTCGACGTCCTCGCGCACGGCGAAGTCGACGGCGCGCGAGACGCGGGTGCGGATCGAGTTGATGTTCCAGGTGGCCAGACGCATGCATCCAGCCTATTCGCGGCGACCCACAGACGCCGCCGACGGCTACCGCTCGGCCGGGTCTCCCGTGCCGATCAGCACCCCGCGAGCGAGCGTGTGGAAGTGCCGGTTGAAGCCGAGCACGGCGGGCGTCGAGCCGGGCTCGAGGTCGAGGTGATCGACGTCGAGCGCGTCGACGACGAAGAAGTAGCGGTGCACGCCCGTGCCGGCGGGCGGGGCCGCGCCGATGAAGCGCTCCTTGCGCGCTTCGTTGGGCAGCACGATGGCGCCGTTCGGCAGGTCGGCGGTGGTGCCGTCGCTGCTGTCGAGGCGCCGCACGTCGGGAGCGATGTCGTAGGCGGCCCAATGCCAGAAGCCCGACCCGGTGGGGGCGTCGGGGTCGAAGCACGAGATCGCGAGGCTGAGGGTTCCGGCCGGCGGGTCGGACCATTCGAGGGTGGGGTGGCGGTCTTCGCCCGCGCGGTCCGACGACCAGGCGAAGCCGGGCAGCGGCCCTCCGGCGGTGAAGTCGGGGCTGGTCAGCTCGAGCGGGGCGACCGGGCGCAGCTCGGCGAGTTCGGCATAGGGATCGTACGAGAACATGTGTGACCTCCGCGTTCCACGGTAGGGGAGGAGCGCGCATCCGGCCAGGCGTCGGGCGGTGAATACACTGGATGCCGTGACCAACCCCGCCGAAGACCGCCAGACCCTGCTCGACCTCATCAAGGACGAGGCCGTGTTCCACGGCGACTTCACCCTCTCGAGCGGCAAGAAGGCGACGTACTACGTCGACATGCGCAAACTGACGCTCGATCACCGCGCAGCTCCCGCGATCGGGCGCATCATGCTCGACCTCATCAAGGACTTCGACATCGCCGCGGTCGGCGGGCTCACGCTCGGCGCCGACCCGATCGCGAACTCCGTGATGCACGCGTCGGTGGCGACGGATCGCCCGCTCGACGCCTTCGTCGTGCGCAAGGAGCCGAAGGATCACGGTCGCGGACGCCAGGTCGAGGGCGCCGACATCGCGGGCAAGCGCGTCATCGTGCTCGAAGACACCTCGACCACCGGGCAGTCGGCCCTCAAGGCCGTCGAAGTGCTGCGCCGGGAAGGCGCAGAGGTGCTGGCTGTCGCCGTGATCGTCGACCGCAAGACCGGCGCGCAGGCCGCGATCGAGGCCGAGGGTCTGCAGTGGCTCGCAGCCTACGACCTCGACGACCTGGGCCTCGACCCGCAGTAGCCGCCGTGCCCGCCGACATTCCGGTGACATTCCCGGGGGCCGGCGCCCCGCTGACACTCCCCCGATTCGTACGTGGTTCCGGTGTCTCGTCAGTGCTTACCGCGGGGCCGGTCGTCGTCGTCCCAGGGGCCCTCGTACCACTCGCCCCGGTTGTCGCGCTTGCGCGGCTTGAGCAGCTGGATGGTGATGAGCGTCAACGACGCGAGGCCGATGCTGATCAGCACCAGGAACAGCATGTCGCTCTGATTCACGGTCGGTTCCTCCTCGCTCAGCCTAGGCTCAGCCAGATCGCGTGGGCTGCTCCGTCGGGCAGGTCGGCCGGAGCGGTGATCTCGACGCCGACGCTCACACCCGCGTCCTCCAGTCGCTGCAGCAGGTCGGGGTCGCGATCGCTCACCCGCAGCACGCGGCCGGTGTGCCCAGCGGGCGCGTCGCCGAGCAGCACGAACGGCTCGCGTACGACGTCGCCGTTCGCGTCGGGGATCGCGTCGCCGTGCGGATCGAAGCGCGGGCGTCCGAGGCGCTCGTCGATGGCATCCAGCAGCCGATCGCTGATCGTGTGCTCGAGCACCTCGGCCTCGTCGTGCACCTCGTGCCAGGCGTAGTCGAACTCGCGCACCAGCCAGGTCTCGATCAGGCGGTGGCGCCGCAGCATCTGCAGTGCGCGCTCCCGCCCGGCATCCGTCAGCTTCACCGCACCGTACGGCACGTGCGAGACGAGACCTGCGGCAGCGAGCTTCTTCACCATCTCGGTGACGCTCGACGGGGCGATGCCGAGCGCACCGGCGAGCTGCGACGGGGTGATCGGCGCGTCCTGCCACTCGGTGTGCGCGTAGACCGTCTTGAGGTAGTCGTCGAAGGCGGGGGATGCCATGCTCAGCCGCCGAGTGAGACCAGCACGTTGAACGCCGCGTTGCCCGCGAAGAACAGGATCGCGAACCCGGCGATCGCGGCGAGCAGCGACAGGCGCCCATCGTAGTCGTTCACGCCCCGGGTGCCGATGGCGCGAGCCCGGAACGCGAGGAACAGGGTCAGCGCGCCGAGCGCGAGCTGCACCCACGGGCCGCCGGCCGGAAGCAGATCAGGCAGCGCGATGAGCAGCACGCCCAGGGCTCCCGATGCGAGCGCGAACCACGTGCTCAGCTGCATCGCCCGACGCGCCTCGGAGTCGTCGCGGTGCTTCTTGGCGGGGGAGGAGGGCATGATCTCGAGCCTACCCGGGGGAGTCCGCGCCTCCCTCGCGTGCCGGGGTCACGCGCCGGTCGCGACCAGCCAGAGCAGCACGGCGTTCAGGGCGATCAGCAGCACCGCGAACACGACGCCGAGCACGGTGGTGATGGTGCGGTTGGCGTGCTCGCCGAGGGTGCGGCGCTGGGCGGTGAGCGCGACGAGCGGCACGAGCGCGAACGGGATGCCGAATGACAGCACCACCTGACTGAGCACGAGCGCGAGAGTCGGGTCGAATCCGACGCCGAGCAGCACGAGCGCAGGAATCAGGGTGACCAGGCGCCGGGCGAGCACCGGGATGCGCACGGTCAGCAGTCCGTGCATGATCTCCGCTCCCGCGTAAGCGCCGACGGAGGTCGACGCGAGACCGGACGCCAGCAGCCCGACCGCGAACAGGGTGCCGATCACCGGGCCGAGGCTCGCGCTGATCGCGGCATGCGCGCCCTCGAGCGAGTCGGTGCCGTCGACGCCGGCGAGATTGGCTGCGGCCAGCAGCAGGATCGCGAGATTGACGGAGCCCGCGATGACCATCGCGATCGTCACATCCCAGCGGGTGACGGCGAGCAGCATCCGGATGCCCGGGCGGCCGACCTCGGTGGCGAACCGGTCGCGCGTGAGAGCACTGTGCGCGTAGATGGCGTGTGGCATGACGGTGGCGCCGAGGATCGAGGCGGCGAGAAGCACCGAGCCGCTGTCGGCGAAGCGCGGCAGCATGCCGCCGAGCACGCCCGCGGGGTCGGGCGGTGCGACGAAGAGTCCTGCGACGAACCCGATCACGATGACCGCCATCAGGCCGATGATGACGAACTCGAAGTGCCGTGGCCCGCGCCGGGTCTGGATGGTCAGCAGCACGATCGAGACGGCCCCGGTGATGGCTCCGCCGAGCAGCAGCGGAATGCCGAAGAGCAGATGCAGGGCCACGGCTCCGCCGAGCACCTCGGCGATGTCGGTGGCCATGGCGACGAGTTCGGCCTGCAGCCAGTAGGCCCGGCGCGACCACCGATTGCGGATGCGGGTGCCGAGCACCTCGGGCAGGCTCTGCCCGGTGACGATGCCGAGCTTCGCCGACAGGTACTGGATCAGCCAGGCCATCACGTTGCCGACGACGACGACCCAGACGAGCAGGTACCCGTAGCGGGCGCCGGCGGTCATGTTGCTCGCCACGTTGCCGGGGTCGAGGTAGGCGACACCGGCGACGAGGGCGGGGCCGAGCAGCCAGGCGCTGCGCCACCATGACCATCGCGCTCTCGTACTCTCCACCAGATTTTTAGGCACACCTAAAAATAGCACTACCCCTCCGGCTTTCGAATCGCTCAATTGGCGACGGCCGCGGCCCCAGACCGGCAAGGCGAGCGATTCGAACGCGGGGGTGGGGGCGCGGTTAGGCTGGGGACGATGGACGAGACCGGGTCAGAGACGCAGCCGGGATACGGCGTCGGCCCGTGGCCGGGCGAGTGGCCGACCGACGAGCACTACGACCCCGAGCTGCTCGCCCACGGCGACACCCGCAACGTCATCGACCGGTACCGGTACTGGCGGATGGATGCCATCGTCGCCGACCTCGACACGCATCGGCATCCGTTCCACGTGGCGATCGAGAACTGGCAGCACGACATGAACATCGGCTCGATCGTGCGCAGCGCCAACGCGTTCCTCGCCGACACCGTGCACATCATCGGTCGCCGCCGCTGGAACAAGCGCGGCGCGATGGTGACCGATCGGTATCAGCACGTGGTGCACCACCCCGATGTCGCGGCGTTCACGGCGTGGGCGGCGGGCGAGGGCATCCCGATCATCGCGGTCGACAACGTGGGCGAGGCGGTGCCGGTCGACCGTGCCGCTCTGCCCGAGCGCTGCGTGCTGCTGTTCGGGCAGGAGGGGCCGGGGCTGTCGGATGAGGCGCTGGCCGCGGCATCCGGCCATATCGAGATCACCCAGTACGGCTCGACCCGCTCGATCAACGCGAGCGCGGCGGCGGCGGTCGTCATGTACGAGTGGTGTCGCCGATACGCCTGAGCGGATGCCCGGACGGAGACCGTCCGGCGCTTCTCTTGGTACGCAGTCCCGCGTAGGATGGGCCTGAGTCTCACGCGAATGGAGTGCAGCATGGCATCCGACTACGTCCCCCCGGTCGACGACTACCGCTTCCTCTTCGGCGAGGCCTTCGGCCTCGACCTGCCGGCGCGCTCGACCGGCGGTGCGTTCACGGCAGAGGACGCCACCGAGATCATCGCCGGGGCCGGCGAGTTCGCGGCGTCCGTCCTGGCGCCGCTCGAGACCAGCGGCGATCGCGAGGGCGCGCGCCTCGAAGACGGGCAGGTTCGACTTCCCGCCGGGTTCGCCGAGGCCTACCAGGCATTCATCGAGGCCGGCTGGGTGAGCGCCGAGGCGCCGGAATCGGCCGGCGGCGACGGGCTCCCCGGATCGATCCGTGCGGGACTGGGCGAGATCTGGAACGGCTCCAACGCGGCGTTCGCGCTGTGCTGGCTGCTGACCGCGGGTCAGATCCATGCGCTGGATGCCGCGGCATCCGACGAGCTGCGCCAGACCTACCTCACCAAGCTCGTCTCGGGTGAGTGGACAGGGACGATGAACCTCACCGAGCCCGACGCCGGCACCGACCTCGGCGCGATCCGCACGATCGCGACGCCGCGATCCGACGGGTCGTGGGGCGTCAGCGGACAGAAGATCTTCATCACCTGGGGCGACCACGACGTCGCCGAGAACATCGTGCACCTCGTGCTCGCGCGCACGCCCGAAGCCCCGGCCGGCGCCAAGGGGCTGTCGCTGTTCGTCGTGCCGAAGTTCCTGCCAGACGCCTCGGGCGCCCCCTGTGAGCGGAACGCTGTCACCACGGTCGCGCTCGAGCACAAGCTCGGCATCCACGGCAGCCCGACCTGCGTGCTCGCCTACGAGGATGCCACGGGCTACCTCGTCGGCGAAGTGGGCGGCGGCCTCGCGGGCATGTTCGTGATGATGAACTCGGCTCGTGCGGGCATGGGCTTCCAGGCCACGGGCATCTCCGACCGCGCCTACCAGCAGGCCGTCGCGTACACGAACGACCGTCGCCAGGGCGCGGTGCTCGACCGCCCGGCGGGTGCGCCGATCGCCGAGCATCCCGACGTGCGTCGTCTGCTGCTGTCGATGCAGAGCCGTCTGTTCGCCATGCGAGCGCTCGGCGTGTACGTGGGCGACCTGTTCGACCGCGCCGATGCCGACGGCACCCGGGCGCTCGCCGAGTTCTTCGTGCCGATCCTGAAGGGGTGGGCGACGGAGGACGCCGTGGCGCTGACCAGCGACGCCATCCAGGTGCACGGCGGCATGGGCTTCATCGAGGAGACCGGAGTCGCGCAGCACTACCGCGATGCCCGCATCATGCCGATCTACGAGGGCACCACGGCCATCCAGTCCAACGATCTGATCGGCCGCAAGGTGATCCGCGACGGTGGCGCGACCGCTGAGGCGCTGTTCTCGCTCATCAGTGAGAACGTCGAGACGCTGCGGGGGCTGGAGCACGAGGTTGCCGCGCGCACGGCCGATCGCCTCGAGCGGGCGGTCGATGCGGCTCGCCGCGCCACGGCGTCGCTGCTCGGCTTCGGCATGACGCGCGACGCGTTCGGCGTCAGCGTGCCGTACCTGATGCTGCTCGGAACCCTCTCCGGCGGCTGGATGCACGGCCTGGCGGTCGCTGCTGTGCTGGCGCACGCGACTCCGGATGCCGCGGATGCCGAGCGCCTGATCTCGGCCGACTTCTACGGCGCCCACCACCTGCCGCGCGTGCACATGCTCGCCGAGACGGTCGCGGCGGGCGAGGTCGCCTGACCGCACTCGGCGTCTTCGCCGACACCCCAGTCATCACCGAGACCCATGGCTGTGCACGTCCGCAGCCGGGGGTCTCGGCGGCAGGTAGGGGTGTCGGTGAGAGGACGCGGGCTCAGCCGATGCGGCCGGAGACCTCGATGTCCTCCGCGACGCGGACGCGCAGGTCGTGCACGCGCAGCGTGCGGCTCGCGCCGTCGGCGGCCGCCTCGGCGTTGAGATCGAGCCGCCGACCCTCGGCCTCGCGCAGCTCTTCGCGCATGAGGCGCAGGGCCAGGGCGATCAGCGGATTGCGGCTGCTCAAGCGCACGGTCTTCACGGCGATGATCGCATCGCGGGCGACGTGCAACTCTACGTGGGCGCGCACGGTCGCGTAGAAGACCTTCCACCGCACCGCAGCCACCGCGTCGATCGTGACATTCTGATCGTCGTTCGCGGTGACATCCGTGTCGAGGCGGCGCAGCCGCATGCCCGATTCCTTCATCAGGGGGCGTGCGACCGACTCGATCATCGGACCCAGGTCATCGGCGCGCATGCGCACGGAGAAGGCGCCGCTCGGGGCGCCGGGGTCGTCGGCATCCGCGATCCCGAATGCCGTCGCCGGTCGGTCCGCGCGAACGGGCGTCTCGTAGCGAGCCCAGTCGAAGGCGACGTTCTGCAGGGTCGCGTCGATGCGGATGTCATATCCCTGGATGTTTGCCGGGTCGGCGGTGATTCGGGCGAAGCGCAACGCTCCGGGGATGCGGTCGAGGATGGCCGGCTCGGTCTCCGCCTTCGCCTGCGGCTCAGGAGTCGCACCGTCCCCGGGCTTCATCTTCAGCTTCACGCCAGTGGCGTCGATGAGCAGGTGGGTGATCTCGGCGCCGTCGAGGTCGACTGTGGTGCGGACGTCGTCGAAGCCACTCACGCGCATGTCCGCGCTGCTCGCGACCTCGGCGAAGAGCTCGTCGCGCAGGCGGCGTTCGACGGTCGCGGAGTCGCCGGGCCAGGCATCCGGAACCCAGCTCTTGTCGTCGTGTCGGTTCCTCCAGGGACTCATGCTCCCACCTTCGTCCATGCGTCGGTGCGCACCCGCCAGCCGAGGGTGCCGAGACGCGCGAGCAGGTACACGCCGAAGAACGCGACGGCGAGCCAGACGAGTCCGGCGGCGCCGGCGACACCGGTGGCGGCGATGATCCACAGCGCGGGCAGAAATGGCACGAGGTTCAGCACACCCGCGATCGCGAGGTAGCGGGCGTCGTTCGCGCCCATGAGCACGCCGTCGAGCACGAACACGATCCCCGCGACCGGCTGCGCGACCGCGAGCACGAGGAACGCGGGCTGCGCGAGCGCACCGATCTCGGCATCCCCCGTGAAGACGACGCCGATCACACCCGACAGGGCGGCGATGGCGGCGCCGACGATCACTCCGAACCACGCTCCCCACGCCACCGTGCGGCGCAGCACGCGGTGCACCTGCGCGAGATCGCCCGACCCGAGACCCTTGCCGATCATCGCCTGCGCGGCGATGGCGAGGGCGTCGAGGGCGAACGCGGCGGTCGAGAAGATGGTGAAGGCGATCTGCCAGCCGGCGAGCTCGCGCGTGCCGATGCCCGTCGCGACGGCCACGGTGGCGAGCAGCGCGACGCGCAGACTGACGGTGCGCAGGAACAGCCATCCGCCCGAGCGGGCGGTGCCCCGGATGCCGCTGCGCTGAGCCTTCATCGACGCGCCGTGTCTGAGGGCGAGACGGCGGATGACGACCACGTACGCCGAGACCATCCCCCATTGCGCGGTGACCGTGCCGAACGCAGAGCCGGCGATGCCCCAGCCGAATCCGTAGATGAAGACCCAGTTCAGCAGGGCGTTGGCGCCGAAGCCGAGGCCGGCGATCCACAGCGGGGTCATGGTGTCCTGCATCCCGCGCAGCAGCCCGGTGGCGGCGAAGACGATGAGCATCGCCGGCAGGCCCCACATCGAGATGGTGAGGTACGTCTGCGCCTCGGTGGAGACCGCGTCGGATGCCCCGAATGCGGCGATCAACGCCGGGCTCGCCAGTGCCCCGACAGCGGCGAGCACAGCGCCCAGCCCCAGGGCGAGCCACATGCCGTCGATGCCGACCGAGACGGCATCGCCGGGGC
This sequence comes from Microbacterium sp. nov. GSS16, assembly GCF_028198145.1. Classification (NCBI taxonomy): domain Bacteria; kingdom Bacillati; phylum Actinomycetota; class Actinomycetes; order Micrococcales; family Microbacteriaceae; genus Microbacterium; species Microbacterium sp. nov. GSS16. The sequence continues at coordinate 1,066,100 of NZ_CP116338.1, forward strand.
GGCCGGCTCCGTACCGGCGTGCGACGGCGGGCGTGGTGGAGTACGCGAGGAAGATCATCAGCCCGACGATCGTCTGCAGCACCGCGCTGGCGATGCCGAGGCCCGCGAGTGGTGAGGTGCCGAGGTGGCCGACCATCACCGAGTCGAGGATGAGGAATGCCGGCTCGGCGACGAGGGCGCCGAGGGCGGGCACGGCGAGTCGCAGGATCTCGCGGTTGAGCGCGGGGGACGGGGATGCGGTGGATGCCACCTCACGAGCCTATGGGGTGGGTCGGACGGTGGACGGGGCGCGGTCAGGCGGCGATGTCTGTGGCGTTGATGCGGACGATGACGGTGACACCGCTGACGGGCATCCGGCTGTCGCAGTCGAGCGCGTGCGCGCAGAACAGGTTGAGGGCGTCGGCGCGCATCATGGTGACGGTGCGCTAATCGGTTGACGCCCGGCCACCGACGCCCGCGTACCCTGGATCGCACGGAGGTGCCTGCCATGTCTGACGCGATGAGCAATGCCGCCCGCTACCGCGCGCGTCGCGACGCCGGCCACGGTATGGAGGCCGAGCCGGAGAACGACGCGCCGATGGTGCTGAACGCGCAGAACAAGGCGGAGTTCGTCGAGACGGCCATCCAGCTCGCGATCCGTCGCGGCGAGTTCGACAACCTGCCCGGCGCCGGCAAGCCGCTCGAGGGACTCGGCACCCACCATGACCCCGACTGGTGGATCCGTCGCAAGATCGAGACCGAGAATCTGTCGGGCCTCGGTCCTCCCGCGCTCATGCTGCGCGTCGAGGATCGTGAGCTCGACGGCGAGCTCGATCAGCTCGGCCGCGAAGAGGATGTGCGCGGTGTGCTCGACGACTTCAATCGCCGCGTGATCGAGACCCGGCGTCAGCTGCTCGGCGGCCCACCGGTGGTCACGCAGCCGCGAAATGTCGAGGCGGAGCTGGCGGCCTGGCGCGAACGCCGGGCGGCCCGGCAGGCGGATGCCCGTGCCGAGGCGGCTCCGGATGCCGAGCCGCGGCGCGCTCGACGCTGGTGGCGGCGCTGACGTCTTCCCCGGACCCGCGCGCCTGGCCGGTTCAGAGATGGGAAACGCCGGTGCGGATGCCCGGGCACCGGCGTTTCCCATCCCTGACGGCACTCACGGCGGCGCGCACCACGGCGTCACCCGCGCGATGCCAGGGCCCGCAGGCCTGAAGTCGGCCCCGCCGCATAGGCTGGACGACATGACTGACGTTCTGCCCTCCGGCCTTGCCATCAGCGAGTTCAGCTCCGACATCCGTCCGCAGGACGACCTCTACCGCCACGTCAACGGCGCGTGGCTCGAGGCCGCCGAGATCCCCTCCGACAAGGCGCGCTGGGGGTCGTTCCACATGCTGGCCGAGCAGGCCGAGAAGGACGTCCGCGAGATCATCGTCGAATCGCAGGATGCCGCTGAGGGAACCCTGGAGCGCAAGGTCGGCGACCTGTTCCGCAGCTTCATGGACACCGACCGCATCGCCGAGCTCGGCCTCGCCCCGCTGCAGTCCGAGCTGGCGAAGGTCGACGCGATCGACGGCATCCCGTCGTTCCTGCGCACCGTCGGCGCGTTCGACCGCGAGGGCATCGCCGCACTGATCGGCGTCTTCATCGAGCCCGATCCCGGCAACCCCGAGCGCTACGTCCCGTTCGCCGTGCAGGCCGGGCTCTCGCTGCCAGACGAGAGCTACTACCGTCTCGACAACTTCACGGGCACCCGCGCTGCGTACCGCGAGCACCTCGAGCGCCTGCTGAACCTCGCGGCGATCGCCGACGCCGCCGAACAGGCTGACCGCGCCTTCGGTCTCGAGCACGAGATCGCGGGCCACCACTGGGACAACGTCGCCTCCCGCGACGCGGTGAAGACGTACAACCTGAACACGTGGGACGAGTTCCAGACGCTGGCCGGGGTAGACCTGACGCCGTGGCGGGATGCCGTGGCCCCTGCCAACCCGAGCGCATTCGACGAGCTCGTCGTCTACCAGCCCAGCTTCTTCGAGGGGCTCGGCACGCTGCTCGTCGAGGAGCGCCTCGAAGACTGGAAGGCCTGGCTGCGCGCCAAGGTCGTGCACGGTCTCGCGGCCTACCTCACCGACGACTTCGTCGACGAGAGCTTCTCGTTCTACGGCACCGAGCTCACGGGCACGCCGTCGATCCGCGAGCGCTGGAAGCGCGGGGTATCGCTCGTCGAGGGCTCGCTGGGCGACGCCGTGGGTCGCATCTACGTCGAGCGGCACTTCCCGGCAGAGTCCAAGGCCGCCATGGACGAGCTCGTCGCGAACCTCATCGAGGCGTACCGGCAGAGCATCCAGAAGCTGGACTGGATGAGCCCCGAGACGCGGGAGAAGGCGCTCGCCAAGCTCGACACGTTCCGCCCGAAGATCGGCCACCCGGATGTGTGGCGCGACTACGACGGAGTCGACATCGACCCCGGCGACCTCATCGGCAACGCCCGCCGCGCAACGGTCTTCGAGCACGATCGTCAGGTATCGAAGGTCGGCAAGCCGATCGACCGGGACGAGTGGTTCATGCCGCCGCAGATGGTGAACGCCTACTACAACCCGCTGATGAACGAGATCGTCTTCCCCGCGGCGATCCTGCAGTACCCGTTCTTCGATCCGAAGCGCGACGCGGCAGCGAACTACGGCGGCATCGGTGCGGTGATCGGTCACGAGATCGGGCACGGCTTCGACGATCAGGGCAGCCGCTACGACGGCGACGGCCGGCTGCAGGACTGGTGGACGGATGCCGATCGCGAAGCGTTCGAAGAGCGCACCAAGGCGCTCATCGCCCAATACGACGCCCTCGTGCCGCTCGGCCTGAGCGAAGAGAACCGCGTCAACGGAGCGCTGACCATCGGTGAGAACATCGGCGACCTCGGCGGTCTCGGCATCGCGCTGAAGGCGTACGAGCTCTCGCTCGGCGGCGAGGAGGCGCCCGTGATCGACGGATACACCGGCATCCAGCGCCTGCTGCTGTCATGGGCACAGGTCTGGCAGCAGAAGAGCCGCGAGGCCGAGACGATCCGCCTGCTCACGATCGATCCGCACTCTCCGAACGAGTTCCGCTGCAACCAGATCCTCAGCAACATCGATGCGTTCTACGAGGCGTTCGATGTGAACGACGGCGACCGGCTGCACCTTCCGGCCGAGCAGCGGGTCACCATCTGGTGAGGCCTGGTTGCGCGCTCAGCGCGCGGGGCTAGGATGACGGCGGCATACGGGGATTCGCGAGAGCAGCGGATCCTCGCAGCCGTCGCCTCCGCTTCTCCCTGTTAGGACAACCGCGCGTGGTTCCGTCGTCCGCATCCGGCTCTGAGTCGCCTTCCGGCGCGCCCGCGGCTCGTCGACGCGGGGCACGCGGCGGCCGACGCATCCCGCGGCGCGCGGCCGCCGGACGTCGCTCGTTCGCATCGAGCCTGCGCCGTCTCGAAGAGGTGGCGCAGAGCGGAGCGCAGGTCTCGGTGCACGTCGTCGAACTCGACTCGGGTCGCGTCGTGCTAAGTGGCGACGACCACGTGCCGCTGCCGATCGCGGGTTTGGGACTGGTGCCCGTGCTGGTCGAGACCGCGGCGGGCTTCGCGTCGCGCGTGCTCGACCCGCTGCAGATCATCGAACGGCCGGACGAGCCCGTGGCGGGCTCGGGGCTGTGGCGACACCTTCGGGTGCCGGCTCTGCCGCTCGTCGATCTGGCCGTGCTGGCCGCGGCTGCCGGAGATCCGAACGCAGCCAATGCGCTGCTCGACGCCGTCGGCCACGAGCGGGTGCAGGCCCGGATGGTGGCGCTCGGGATGCCGCGCAGCGCCGTGCTCGATCTGTTCCGCGACGTGCGCGGTCCCGACGACGCCCCGCACGTCGCCGTGGGAACGACGCGCGAGTTCGCCCGACTGTTCGCGGCACTCGTCGACTCGCGCACCATGGACGCCGCCGTCAGCGCCCAGGTCGCCGAGTGGCTCAGCCTGAATCAGGACCTGGGCCTCGTGGCATCCGCCACCGGACTCGACCCGTTCGCGCACGACGACGACGCCCACGGGCTGCTCTTCATCAACAAGACCGGTCGTGATCGCGGCGTGCGCGCTGAGGCGGGCGTGCTGGCAGGGCCTCGTGCCGGAGTCGCGTATGCGCTCACGATCTGCTTTGACGACCTCTCGATCAGCCATCGACTGCGCGCTCACGACGCGTTCCGGGTGCTCGGCACCGACCTCATGGAGTACACGCACTGACGCCGAGGTCAGGTGCTGCGCGGGTCAGCCGGGCAGCGACGGATGCGCTTCCGCGGCCGGATGCTTCGGGATCAGGAAGGTCAGCGCGAAGCCGATCGCGCCGGCGACGATCGACAGCCAGAAGCACACCTCGAAGGCCTCACGGGTGGGGATCGCCCGCCCACCGACCTCGATGCTCATCGCGGCGAGCACCGCGCCCATCACTGCCGATGCGGTGGAGGTGCCGACCGAGCGGAACAGGGCGTTCAGCCCGTTCGACGCGCCTGTCTCGTGCGCGGGGACGGCGCGCATGATGATCATCGGCATGGCGGCGAAGGCGAATCCGATGCCGATGCCGATGAGCACGTTCGCGACAACGAAGTGCCAGATCTCGGTCGACCAGATCAGCACGAACGCATATGACAGCACGATCGCGGCCGTTCCCACGGTGAAGAGCGGGCGCGGCCCGACGGTTCGCTCCAGCCATCCCGACAGCGGCGAGATGATCATCATCATGACGCCCGAGACGGCGACGATCATCGCGGCGGTGAACATGTCCAGGCCCAGCCCCGACCCGGTCTCGCGCGGCAGCTCGAGCATCTGGGGGAACGTGACGTTCGACGAGAAAAGCGCGAAGCCCATGCCGATCGCGGCGATGTTCGTGAAGAGCACCGCCGGTCGCGCTGCGACGCGCAGGTCGAGCAGGGGCTCCTTCGCCTTGAGCTGATACCAGCCCCATATGGCGAGCACCATGATGCCGGCGATCAGGCAGGCCAGCGCGAGGGGAGAGGTCCAGCCCCACTCCGCTCCGCGCGAAACGTACAGCAGCAAGCCGGTGAGGCCGGTGGCGAGGCCCAGCGCCCCGATGACGTCGAGGCGTCCGGGCGCGAGCAGCACGTCATCCGGAATCACGAGCGCCACCAGCACCAGCCCGACCACGCCGAGGGCGGCGGCGAGCCAGAACAGCCCGTGCCAGTCGGCGTTCTCGGCGACGAACGCCGCGACGGGCATCCCGACCGCCCCGCCGACACCCATGGTCGCGCTCATCAGGGCGACCGCGGTGCCGAGCCGTTGCGGCGGCAGCACGTCGCGCATGATGGCGATGCCCAACGGCACCACCCCGGTCGTCGCGCCCTGCAGAGCCCGACCGATGATCACACCGACGATCGACGATGACAGTGCGGCCACCACCGAGCCGATCGCGAGCAGCGCGAGCAGGGCGATCACGACACGGCGCTTGCCGTACATGTCGCCGAGCCGCCCGGATATCGGCGTCGCGACCGCGGCGACCAGCAGCGTGATCGTGACCACCCAGCTGGTGTCCTCGCGCGAGGCGTTCAGCAGGCTGGGTAGTTCGGCCTGCAGTGGCACGACGAGGGTGAACATGAACGCCGAGCACAGGCCCACGAAGGCCAGCACCGCGATGATCGCCCCGCGGGGAGAGGTGCGGGAGAGCCGCTTTCTCGCCCTGTCATCCGCACCGCCCACCGAAGAAGGCTACCGGCTCGCACAGACACCCGGACCGGATGCCGGTCAGCTGACGCCCTTCATGAGCTTCAGCACCGGCTTCACCGACACGAACAGCCCGACGCCGACCGCGATGGCGATCAGGCCGAGAACGGTGAAGTAGGGCACCTCGTCAGCCGGGTCGTAGAACTGCACGAGCCATCCCGAGATCGCCGTGCCCAGCGAGATCGAGAGGAAGAACAGCGCCACCATCTGGGTCTTGAACCGCGCGGGTGCGAGCTTGGTCGCCGCCGAGAGGCCGATGGGCGACAGCAGCAGCTCGGCGACGGTGAAGACGAACAGGATGCCGACGATCGCCAGCAGCGGGGTCGAGCCCTCGCCGCCGTTCGCGAACGGCAGGAACAGCAGGAAGGCGCCGCCCATGAGCGCGGTGCCCAGGGCGAACTTCACCGGGGTAGACGGCTGCCGGGTGCCGAGGCGGGTCCACAGCGCGGCGAAGACCCCCGAGAAGATGATGATGAACACCGGGTTGATCGACTGCACCCACGACACCGGCATCTCCAGCCCGAAGATCGAGCGGTCGAGGCGCTTGTCGCTGTACACCGTCAGCACGGTGAACTGCTGCTGGTAGAGCGACCAGAAGGCGACGCTCGTGATGAACAGCGGAACGAATGCCCACACCCGCGAGCGCTCTGTGGCATTGACGTGCGGGCTCGCGAGGATCACCGCGAAATAGGCGATCGTCGCTCCCAGAGCGCACACGATCACGATGCCCGCGAGGTTGTCGGCGCGGATCACGCCGGTGAGCACCAGCACGGCGATCACGACGATGGCGCCGACTGCGCTGCCGCCGAACAGCGGGTAGCGGCTGCGGGGGAGAGGATTCGGCACCTCGTGTGCGGCGGCCGGCAGCTCCTTGCGGCCGAAGCTGTACTGGATGAGGCCGGCGGTCATCCCGACCGCGGCGAGCCCGAAGCCCCAATGGAATCCGACCGACTTCTGCAGCAGGCCGGTGAGCAGCGGACCGAAAAACGAGCCGAGGTTGATGCCGAGGTAGAAGAGCGAGAACCCGGCATCCCGCCGGGTGTCGTCCTCCGAGTACAGTGTGCCGACGACCGCCGTCGCGTTCGCCTTCAGTCCGCCGGAGCCGAGGGCGACGAGCACCAGGCCGACCGCCACCCCGGCGATGCCGGGGATGAGCGCCAGCGCCAGGTGCCCCGCGACGATCACGATCGCACTGCCGAACAGCACGCGCTCCGAGCCGAACAGGCGGTCGGCGAGCCACGCCCCCAGAATGGTCGAGAGATAGACCGAGCCGCCGTATGCGCCCACGATGCCGCCGGCGACCGCCTCGTCGAGTCCCAGCCCGCCCTTGGTGACGCTGAAGTACAGGTAGATCAGCAGGATGCCCTGCATGCCGTAGAAGCTGAACCGCTCCCACATCTCGACGCCGAACAGGTGGGCCAGGGCCCGTGGCTGACCGAGGAACTGCTTCTGGGGCGAGCTGCTGTCGGTCGCGGATTCTGGGGAAGGCATCCACCCAGATTACGCTCGCGCCCGTTCGGGCACCGGGGCTCGTCAGCGCACTGGGCGCCGTGCTCGCAGCAGTCCGACCACTCCGGCGACGAGGATCGCCGCGGCCACGACCAGAGCAGTGACCCCGATCGGCGTGCTCTCCGGCTCGCCGCTCAGCCGTCCGATCGCCGCCCACACCAGACCCCACGAGGTGGCCAGAGCGGGAGCGAGGCGGCGAGTGACGAATGCGCTCGCCGCACCGATGACGGCGACCACGACCAGGACGCCGATGCCCCAGGCATCCGCCTGCTTGGCCAGATCGGCCGGAAGCGTCTGCGTCAGCCATGCCGCAGTGTTCGCGACCGTCGCGATCGTCACCCAGCCGAAGTGCAGGCCCTGCACGCCGTCGAACAGGGTCAGCTCGAGCGGGCCGGATGCCCGGTCGCGTCCGAGCAGGACGATGATGCGCGCCAGCACGGCGAGCAGCGCGGCGATGACGATCACGGTGGCCACGAGGTTCAGGTAGCGGGCGGTCACCAGCCAGAGACCGTTGAGCACCATCGAAGCCGCCACCCACCAGCCGACCGCACGCTGGCGGGTGCTGTCGCGCTGCCCTGGCAGGGCCTGCCAGATCGTGTACGCCGCCAGCCCAAGGTAGATGACCGACCAGATCGCGAACGCCGGCCCCGCCGGCGCGAGGTACGAGCCCTCAGCCGACAGCGCGCCGTTCTGCAGCTCCGCCACCGACTCTCCGCCGAATGCGCCACCGCCGACGGCCGCTCCGATCAGCATGAGCACCGCCGCGGCGATGACGGTCGACTGCCTCACGATGTCGCGTCCGGTGCTGTTCATGGCCACGACCATACTCGTCGTAGGCGAGCAGCTAGCCAGGGTTGACAAGTCCGAGGGCGGCGGCGACGCCTTCCCGGCCCGTCGAGCGCCCCGGTACGCTGGCATGGTGCGCACGATTCGAGATCTCGACACCGTTGAACTGATCATCGACGCCCAGGAACTGCTGGACTCGATCCGTGGCGAGAACCGCGTCATCGACGCCGGCACCCTGCGGGCCCTGCAGCACTCGGGCAACTACGTCGTCGGGCTCTTCGACGACAGTGAGGGCGCAGAGCGGATGGTGGGCGCCTCGATCGCCTTCTTCGGTGAGCCCGCACGGCGCACCATGCACTCGCACATCACCGCGCTGCTGCCCGAGTATCGGGGACGCGGCTGGGGGCGCGAGCTCAAGGAGCACCAGCGGCAGTGGGCGTTCTCGCGAGAGGTCGGGCGCATCACCTGGACCTACGATCCGCTCGTCGCCCGCAACGCGCACTTCTTCCTCACGGTGCTCGGGGCGCGGGTCAGCGGCTACTCGGTGAACCGCTACGGCATCTTCGGCGGCGGTGACGCGGGAGATGAGAGCGACCGGCTCGACGTGGAGTGGGCGCTGGCCGACATCGCCAAGCCGCCGGCATCCGACGCCGTGGTCGCCACTCTCGAGATCCCCTCCGACGTCGAGGCGATGCGGGTCAGCGATCCCGACGCCGCACACGAATGGCGTCTGCGCCTGCGTGGCGGGATGGAGGAGCTGCTGGGCCGGGGATTGCGCATCGCCGGCTTCGACGACGAGCGCGGCTACCTGTTCACCGAGTAGGCCTATCCACCTCGAGCCCACCTTCTCTCGACGTCGGGGAAGGATTCAAGAAGAGGCGGGCGGCAGCACGAAGGCATCGACGTAGAACGCCCTCGTCCTGACGACATCCGCCACTGCGAGGGTGATGAAGCTCACGCGCTGGTCCATGGTCTCAGAATGGCACCGGCCGCAGACATGCCGGAAGAGCGTCGCGGGTAGGATTGGGATGCCCGTATTCACGGGCTTCTCACCCGCAGCATCCGACCATTGGAGCCACCGTGGCCGAACAGTCCCGTCTTGACAAGGTCATCGCCCTCGCCCGCCATCGCGGGTTCGTGTTCCAGGCGGGTGAGATCTACGGCGGTTCGCGTTCGGCATGGGACTACGGCCCTCTCGGCACCGAGCTGAAGGAGAACATCCGCCGGCAGTGGTGGCAGACGTTCGTGCGCGGCCGCGGCGACATGGTGGGCCTCGACTCGTCGATCATCCTGCCCAAGCGCGTGTGGGAGGCGTCGGGTCACGTCGCCACCTTCAGCGACCCGCTGGTCGAGTGCCTGCAGTGCCACAAGCGGCATCGCGAAGACCACCTCGTCGAGGCGTTCGTTGCGAAGAAGGGTCGTCAGCCCGAGAACGGCATGGCCGACATCGTCTGCCCCGACTGCGGCACGCGCGGCAAGTGGACCGAGCCGAAGTCTTTCTCGGGTCTGGTCAAGACCTACCTCGGCGTCGTCGACGACGAGTCGGGCCTGCACTACATGCGTCCCGAGACGGCGCAGGGCATCTTCGTGAACTTCTCGAACGTGCTCACCGCCTCGCGCAAGAAGCCGCCCTTCGGCATCGGTCAGGTCGGCAAGGCATTCCGCAACGAGATCACCCCGGGCAACTTCATCTTCCGCACCCGCGAGTTCGAGCAGATGGAGATCGAGTACTTCGTGCCGCCGGCTGAGGCGAACGAGTGGTTCGAGCACTGGGTCGAAGCGTGCTGGAACTGGTTCATCGACCTCGGCATCGACGCCGACAACATCCGCCGGTTCGACGTGCCCGAAGACGACCGCGCTCACTACTCCGCCGGCACCATCGACGTCGAGTACCGCTTCGGCTTCCAGGGCTCGGAGTGGGGCGAGCTGATGGGTGTCGCGAACCGCACCGACTACGACCTCTCCAGCCACTCCGAGGCCTCCGGTCAGTCGCTGACCTACTTCGACCAGGCATCCGGAGAGCGCTACACGCCCTACGTGATCGAGCCGTCCTTCGGCCTCACCCGAGCGATGATGGCGTTCCTCGTCGACGCGTACGAGGAGGAGGAGGTGCCGAACGCTAAGGGCGGCACCGACACCCGCACGGTACTCAAGCTCGACCCCCGCCTGGCGCCCGTCAAGGTCGCCGTGCTGCCGCTGTCGCGCAACGAGCGTCTGTCGCCGCTGGCGCGCGAAGTTGCCGCCACCCTGCGCGGCAACTGGACCGTCGACTTCGATGACGCCGGCGCCATCGGCCGCCGCTACCGGCGTCAGGACGAGATCGGCACCCCGTTCTGCGTCACCGTCGACTTCGACTCGCTCGATGACAGCGCCGTGACGGTTCGCGACCGCGACACCATGGGTCAGGAGCGCGTGCCGCTGCAGAACCTCGAGGCGTACCTCGCGGAGCGCCTGCGCGGCGCCTGATGCGACGGTGACCTGAGCCCCGATTCCGACGATCGGAATCGGGGCTTCGTCATGAGGGAGGGCTGCTCGTCACCTGTGGATAGCGTGCACGAGGTGCGGGTCGACGCCGTAGCGTCGCGTCCATGGTTCACGAATCGCAGAAGACGAGGGATGCCCGATTCGATGCCGCTCGGCTGCGGACGGTCATCGGGCTGGGGCTCATCCTGCTCGTGTGCGGCACCGTGGCCCTGTTCCTCGAGATCGACATGCAGGACTTCCTGCTGGGAATCGGAGCGCTCACGGCGGCGATCGTCGTCGCCGCGGGGGTGGGTCCTCATGCGTCGCTCATCGGCACGCGCTCGCTGCCACGGGTCTCGCTCATCGTGGTGGGCGCATCGTTCCTCCTGCTGACACCCGTGGTCTTCCTGCTGTCGGGCATCGTGATGACGATCTCCATGGCGACGGGAGCGAGCAGCGCGGTGGCCTCGCAGGTCGTGCTGCTGGGTGGAGCCGCCATCGCAGCGGCCCCGGTGCTGCTGTGCGCCGTCTTCGCCGGCATGGATCTCGCCGTGGGCGGGCGCGTCCCCGCGCCGTGGGGATGGCTGGCGTTGCCCGCACTGGTGCTGAGCGTCGTGGCGATCGCGATCAAAGCGGGCATCGCGGCAGCCTCGCTGATGGCCTGGATGGCGCCCTGGACCGATCTGTACCGCACGCTCACCGCGCTGCAGGCGATCGGTGCGATCGTGCTGGGCAGCGTGAGTCTCATCTTCGCCGCGTGGGCGTCGTCGGTGAGCGCCGCGGACGGTGATCTTCGCGCCGGCTGACCGGGCCGGTGACTGCGCGGCAGAGTCACCGGCCCGGCGCGCGAACGGGTCCCTCCGGATGATTCGGAGGGACCCGTTGTCGATCAGCGTGTGATCAGAAGTCTTCGCCTTCGGCCTGCGACGGGTGGCGGTCGAACCAGTACGGGCGGCCGATGTGCAGCAGGGCGTCGGTGTCGATGAGGTCGTTCTCGCGGTCCATTGTGCGGCTCCTTCGCGCGTGACGGATGGGATCTGCATCCAGCATCCGGCATGGTTCGACACTCTTTAATGAGAACGCAGGAGAAAGAAGCAGCAAAATTACGCCGCTCGTTAAGGCTCCAGGGGGAGGAGCCTCTTCGACGATCTCTGCTCGGCGGCGTGCGAACGCCTCCGATCGGGTGCGCGCTCGTCAGGCCCGGGCGATCCGCAGCGTGCGCACCTCGAACGGCTTGAGCGCCAGCTCGCCGCTGGTGCGGGCGCCGTCGAGCTCATCTTCGATCAGAGAGACCTCGCGGATGCCCGAATACTCGAATGCCACGGACAGGGCACCGGTCGTACGGCGGCCGAGTGACTCGTAGACCCGCACGATCACATCGCCCGAGCGGTCGTCGGCGAGCTTCACCGCCGAGATGACGATGCCTCTGCCGGTCACCGCGACCAGCGGCTCGACCTCGTTCGCGCCGCGCACGAGGGTCGCCGGAGCGTTGAGTTCGATGCCCTTGGCGGTGGCGATCTCGGCATCCGCTCCGATCACCAAGCCCACCTCGATCTGGTGGTGACCGTGGTCGGTGTCGGGATCGGGGAAGCGCGGGGCGCGCAGCAGCGACAGCCGAACGGTCGTCGTGACGTCGTCGCCCTCGACCTCTCGGGACGTGTCGTAGCCGTAGATCGAGTCGTTCACCAGGGCGACGCCGAATCCGTCGTCCTCCTGGGCGAGCACGAAGCGGTGCATCGACGTCTCGAACTTCGCCGCCTCCCAGCTCGTGTTCACGTGCGTGACTCGGCGCTGGAATCCGAACTGGGTCTCGGCGAGCGTCTCGCGGGCGAAGATGTCGAGCGGGAAGGCGAGCTTGAGGAGCTTCTCGGTCTCGTTCCAATCGATGTCGTTGCGCAGGTGCACCGTGCGCGACCCGGCGGGCAGGATGATCGTCTGCGCGATGGTCGACTGCGAGAACTCGCGGGTGACCTTCACGACCGCGGCGCCATCGACGACCGATGCCGAGAGCGACGAGACGGCCGTCAGGTCGTCGACGCGGTTCTTGTAGTACCGGTCGATGTCCCAGGCGTCCCACATGTTCGGGAAGTCCTGGTGCAGCTGGAACAGGTTCGCGGGCTTGCCGGCGGCGATCACCTCGCGCCCGGTGGCCTTGTCGATGGCCGAGGTGATCAGACCCTCGGGCGAGATGATGACGACGACGAGGTCGTTCGACAGTGCGAATGAGCCATCGGCGCGCTCGGTCAGCTGCGTTTCGACGCGCTTCGCCTGCTCGACGACCGGGGTGTGCGTCGCGCCGAGGGCGCGCCCACCGCCGACCGAGGTCGGGGTGAACACGAGCGTGCGATCACCGTCGCCCGCGAGCGCCTGGCGGGCCGCAGCCGACAGCTCCTCGGCATCCGCCAGCACCTGCGAGAGCACCTCGACTGCTTCGCGGTGCACCCACGCGATCGACGTGCCGGGCAGGATGTCGTGGAACTCGTGCAGCAGCACGAGCTGCCACAGCCGGTCGAACTGCTCGAAGTCGTACTCGGCGCCCAGCCGCACGGCGGCGGTCGCCGCCCACAGCTCGGCCTCGATGAGCGCCTGCTCGGCCCGGCGGTGCAGCGCCTTGGTGGCGTGCTGGCTGGTGAGCGTGCCGCGGTGCAGCTCGAGGTACAGCTCGCCGACCCAAACGGCCGGGTCGGTCAGCTCGGCCTTGGCGTCGTCGAAGAAGGCATCCGGATGCTTCCATTCCACCTTCGCCGAGCCCTCGAGATCGGCCAGGCGTGCGGCCTTGCCGGTCATCTCGCGGGTCGTGCCGCCGCCGCCGTCGCCCCAGCCGACCGGGGCGATCGACATGGTCGCGACCCGATTCTCCTTGAACTGGCGGGAGGCCTTCGCCATCTCTATGCCCGAGAGCTGGGAGTTGTAGGTGTCCATCGGCGGGAAGTGCGTGAAGACGCGCGACCCGTCGATGCCCTCCCACAGGAAGCTGTGGTGCGGGAAGACGTTGCGCTGATTCCACGAGATCTTCTGCGTGAAGAACCATTCGAAGCCCGCACGGCGCATCAGCTGCGGCAGCGCCGGGGAGTAGCCGAAGCTATCGGGCAGCCAGACGCCCTTCGATCGGATGCCGAACTCGCGCTCGAAGAATCGCTGACCGTGCGAGAACTGGCGCACGAGTGACTCGCCGGCGGGCATCACCGTGTCGGATTCGACCCACATCCCGCCGAGCGGCAGGAAGCGGCCGTCGGCGACCGCGGCGCGCACGCGCTCGAAGACCTCGGGACGGTGCTGCTTGATCCACGCGTACTGCTGCGCGCTCGACATGCCGTAGAGGAAGTCGGGCTGCTCGTCGATGAGCGCGGTCATCGACGACGTGGTGCGGGCCACCTTGCGGATGGTCTCGCGCACCGGCCACAGCCACGCCGAGTCGATGTGCGCATGACCGATCGCGGCGATGCGGTGCGCACTCGCGTCGGCGGGGGAGGCGAGCACCTCGGCCAGCTGCGCGCGGGCGTCACCCGCGGTCTCGACGATGCGCTGCAGGTCGAGCACGTCGAGCGCGTTGTCGAGGGCCTGCAGAATGCGCATGCGCCGTGGGCTCGTCTCGGGCAGCTCGGCCTGCAGCTCGATCAGCACCTCGAGGTCGAGCGAGAGGTCGAACACCTCGGGCTCGAACACCGCGAGGTCCATGTGGCGCACCCGGTACAGCGGCTCGGGCGAGGAGGTGCGGATGTCTCCCTCCTGGGTGGGCAGGAAGGGGTGGTAGTCGAGCAGCACGGGGTTGGCGGCGGCTTCGAGGAAGAGCTCGACCGGATGCCCGGCGACGGCCTCGACCGGGACCCACTGGTTGCGGGGGTTGATGCTCTTCACCGGTGTGCCGTCGGGGCGGTAGACGAGAGCCTCGCACTGGAACCCCGGCATGTTGATGTCGAAGCCGAGATCGATGAGCGCTTCGACCCTCTTGCCGCTCCATTCGGCGGAAACCTCCCCGCGCAGACGGAACCAGGTTGTGCCCCAGGCCGGCCCCCACATGCTGCCCGCGGTGAACGGCTGGAAGTCGAGGGCGAGTCCCTCGGCGGACGCGATCGGCTCGCCGGGCAGATGGTGCGCGGCGATCTCGAGCGGCACCCGGGCCGAATGGACGGCCGGGCGGACGCGCTCGGCAAGCACCCGGTTGACGCGTCCTACGGTGAGGGAACTGTCATCGTGCATCGGGGTCCTTGCGGTGGGATCGTCTCGCTCAGGTGCGAGAGCCAGGGATGCATCCAGTTCGTGGATGGCGTGTGGTTCGCCCCGAAGCGGAGCGGCGCCGAAGCCGCAGCGGTGGCGGACATCGCTGTCCTTCCTTCATGGCGGTTCAGGGGGTGGGCGCCGTGTCGGCGCTCGCCTGACGAGCGTATCCCACGGCCGAACGGCGCCCAGGGGCGACGAGGGGCGTGCGTGCGCGTTTACCCGTGTCGCGTCGCAATAGAATCTTCTGAAGCCATACGGAAGGACGCCATGAGCGAGACCGTCAAGAAGCACCAGGACTACAACCCCGGGCCGCGGGTGGGGATCACCTTCTCCACCTTCGATCTGCTGCACGCCGGGCACATCATGATGCTGGCCGAGGCGAAGCGGCAGTGCGACTACCTCATCTGCGGGCTGCAGATGGACCCGACGCTCGACCGCCCCGAGAAGAACGCTCCGACGCAGACGGTCGTCGAGCGGTACATCCAGCTTCGCGGCTGCGAGTACGTCGACGAGATCGTCCCGTATTCCACCGAGCAGGACCTCGAAGACATCCTCCGCTCGTTCAAGATCGACGTGCGCATCGTCGGCGACGAGTACGAGGAACGCGACTTCACCGGCCGCAGCTACTGCGAAGAGGCCGGGATCGAGCTGTACTTCAACAGCCGCGAGCACCGCTTCTCGAGCTCGGGCCTGCGCAAGATCGTCGCCGCTAAGGAAGCCGAGCGCCTCGCGCGCGGCTGAAGGAACCCGACCGGCGCTCACCCCGATAAGGTGACCGCATGATCGAAGTGACCGAGGCCGCTGATGCGACCCGGTCGCGCCGACGCACCTGGATGACCGGCGGCGCGCTGTTCTTGGTCTCCGACGGCCACGGGCGCTTCGCGCGGCGGGCTTGCCGTCAGCTCACAACGGTGAGCTGCATCCCCTCGCTGCCCCCGGACTCCGCCCAGGCGAGCGAGCGGGTCAAGATTTCGCGCAGAACATCGAGGTCGATCTGCTCGAGGTCTTTGATGTACAGGCATCCGGCGCCCGTCGTGTGCGGGCCGAGCTGCGCCAGTGCGTCGGCGTGAGCGTCGACGCCGTCGAGCAGGTAGATGGTCGTCGCCGCCTTGCGTGGGGCGAAGGCGAGCAGACCGGTGTCGCCCTCGGTACCGGTGGGGTAGTGGTAGTGCACTTGGCCGAATCCGATGATCGTGCCCCAGGTGGCGGGAGTGCGGCCGGAGATCTCCTGCATCAGAGCAGTCAGGGTCTCGGCATCCCGTCGTCGGATCGCCGGAGCAGAACGCGCGATCAGGGCCGCGACGTCGTCGCCGGTCGGCTTCACTTCGCCGCCTTCGCGGCCGCCTTCATGGCCTTCTTGTGCTCGCGCACCTTCGTTAGCGACTCGGGCGAGACGATGTCGGCGACGCTGCGGAATGCATCCGGTTCACCGTAGGGAGCGGATGCCTCGCGCCAGCCCGCACCGGTGAAGCCGTACTGCTTGCCGAGCAGTGCGAGGAAGATCTTCGCCTTCTGCTCGCCGAATCCGGGCAGCTTCTTCAGCCGCTTCAGCACCTCGGCGCCATCCGGGTCGCCTTCGGTCCAGAGCGCCGCGGCGTTCCCGCCCCACTCGTCGACGAGCGTCTGGCAGAGCGTCTGCACCCGGGCTGCCATCGAGCCCGGGAAGCGGTGCACGGCCGGCGTCTGCTTGAACGCCTCGAGAAAGGCATCCGGATCCATCCCCGCGATCGCGGCGGCGTCAGCAGCTCCGGTGCGCTGCTCGATCTTGAGCGGGCCGGCGAACGCCGTCTCCATCGGCACCTGCTGGTCGAGCAGCATCCCGACCAGCAGCGCGAGCGGATTGTTCGTGAGCAGGTCGTCGGCGGCGGTGTCTCCGGTGATGTGAAGGGCCATGTCTCCAGTGTGGCATTCCCGCACTGCCCGCATGGATCGGCTGTCCCAGCCTTGTGCATGTAAACCATGGGTTGACGAGCATGCCAACTGTCTCTATGGTTTGAGAGATGGTCGATCAGTTCCCGGGTGATGGGATTCCGTTGTCCGCACTCGCGGCAATGGTCGAGGAGGCACGAGCGGTTGGCGTCCCGGTCGATGACGCCGCTGCGATCCGGCAAGCCGATCAACTGGTGCGTCGGTCGCAGGCACGGCTCGTCGACCTCGTCGTCGCGACGCGTGCCGCCGGGGTCTCGTGGCAGGCGATCGGCGATGCGCTCGGCGTGAGCCGACAAGCCGCGTTCAAGCGGTTCGGAGGTGCGGTTGCGCGCCCCCAGAAGGAGACGGAGATGGGTGAGCAGATGATCGACCTCATGGATCGAACTCGCGCGGTGTTCGAACGCCTGGATGCGGGCGACTACGAAGCAGTGCGAACGCAGATGACCTATACCTGCGCTCGCATGCTCAGCAAGCGGAAGATCGAGGGAGTGTGGAATCAGGTCGTCGCCGAGACAGGACGGCTCGAGTCGTCCAGTGACCTCACGGTGCAGACTCCCGACGGCGCGAACGCGCTCAACAAGTTCGCCAACAGGGTGCTCGCGAGCGGCGCCATCGTACAGGCGACACTGCGTCACGAGGCGGGCGAATGGATCGGCCGGGTCGCCTACAACGGTTCTGGCAAGATCACCGGTCTCTTGATCGCGCCTCCGGGATCCCGCGACCTGCCGTTCTAGGCGGCCTCGCCGGCACGACGCGCGGCGGTCAGGCGGGTGAGCCGGCGCCGCGCGAAGTCCTGCGCGCGAGGCCCTGAGCCGAGCGATCTCTCGGCCACGGCGAGCACGATTCGAGTCGCGGTGACGACCGGGAGAACACTGCGATGAACACCCAGCATGCGGCGGTAGGGACGGGGGATCGTGGCCACGGCCGCCGCGAACAGCACGCGGTAGGCGATGCCCATGGTGCCGGTGAACGGCGGGCGTCGCAGGAACGCCACGACGTCGCGGGTGCGTTCGTCTGCGCGCAGCTCGCCGCGCTCGAGGAATCCGCGCAGTCGCTTCCGCAGCTCCGCCTCGCTCGTGGGCGGATCCGGCACCCGCATCAGGCGCCCGGCGATCGCCCATTCGGCGACATACGCGTCTGCCCCGCCCGGAATCGGCCCTCCCCACACCTCATGCGCCGTCAGGAACGCGTCGGCGAAGGCGAGGTGCACCCATTCGACGAGGTCCGCGGAGGAGGCGCTGTACTCTCGCTCCGTCCCGTCTCCGGCGGTGTACTCGCCGGTGACTCTGCGGTGCAGTCGAGCCACTCGCCCCGTCTCGCGCTCCGCCTGCTCGCGCGACCCGTAGGTCACGCTCAGCACCCACCGCACCGTGCCGTTGAGGCGGGAGATGGGGTCTTCGCGGTAGCGCGAGAAGTCGTGCACGCCCGCCATCGCGCCCGGATGCAGAGCTTGGATCAGCAGTGCCCGGATGCCGGCGACCAGCGTGCCCATGCCCGCGTGCACCGTCCAGGCCGCGCCGCCGTCGACGAACCAGCCGTCGTCATCGCCTTCGGCGAGGTCGCGCACCCACCTCGGCGTCCCATCCGGGTCGCCACTGAGCGCGGTGAGCAGTCGCGCTCGCAGGGGTGTGCGCTGCGTCATGCTCCCAGCGTCGCATGCCTGGCGCGATCCGGCGCCGATGAAGGCGTGATCAGGCGGATGCTGCGTCTGAGGCGGTGCTCGACTCGGCCGACAGGCCGTACAGCGCCTCGAGCGCCGCATGGAACTCGTCCGCGCGACCCTCGGCGGCGAGCTCGTGGGCACGCGTGGTCGGAGTGTGCAGCAGAACGCCGGCGAGGTGGCGCATAGCCTGCTCGACGCGGCCGTTCTCGTCGCCGCGCCGTCGCGCGCGTTCGATCTCCGCCTCCAGCAGACCGAAGATGTGCGTGCGCAGCGCCACGACCGCGGGGGTCACGCTCTGACGCGAGCCGTCGAGATGGAAGCTCTCCGCCGCTTCGCGTACGACATGACGGGCGGCGTCGGTGGCATGCAGCTCCTCGAGCGGGGCGTGCAGGCGGATGGTCTCGAGGTCGAGCAGTGCGACGCCCTCGAGCTGGGCGACGGCGGGATCGACGTTGCGCGGCATCCCGAGGTCGATGACGAGCTGCGACTGGGGGTGAGCCCCTGAGGTCGTCGACAGGCATCCCGCGGCGGCGCCGGGCTGGCGGTCGAACTGGGCCGGCCCCAGCACCATCTCGGCGGAGGTGCAGGTGATCAGCAGCGACGCGTGCTGCGCGACGCTCGCGTAATCGGCGATGGCGACCGGACGGATGCCGTGCTTCTGGGCGAACGGCACAGCGCGGCCCGACGGCGAGTAGACCGAGATGTCGACGGCGCCGCGCTCGCGCAGCGACGCGAGAGTGACGGCGGCGTACGAACCGGTGCCGACGAGCAGCACGCGCTCGGCGCTCCAGTCGGCGATGCGGCTGTCGGCGAGCTCGAGCGACAGGCGCACGAGCGAGCGACCGGCGCGGTGCAGGGCGGTGACGTTCTTGACCTTCCGCTGCGCCTGGCTCGCGCGCTGGAACAGACGCTCGAGCTGCGGCGAGGTGGTGCCCTGCTCGCGGGCGCCGCTGAGAGCGCGGCGGACCTGTCCGGCGATCTCGCCCTCACCCGACACGACCGACTCCAGGCCCGATGCGACGGCGAACAGGTGCTCGGCGACATGCGGGTCGTCGACGACCTGGTATGAGCCGTCGAGGTCGGCGGAGGGGATGCCGGTGGCCTGCGCGACCGTCTCGATCACCGCCTCCGAGTCCACCTCCTCGGCCTCGACGTAGGCTTCGAATCGGTTGCAGGTGGCGAGCACGACGGCTCCCTGCACGCCGGCAGCCATCAGGCTGGGGGCGACGGTCTCGGGCTGGCGGCTGAGGCGTTCGAGCAGTTCGAAAGAGGCGGTCTTGTGACTCGCCGTCACGCAGAGCAGCACGAGTCGAGTGTACGCCGCGCAGCTGTGGGTGGCATCCAAGGAGGACCTAACCCGAGTTCCAGCCCCGGCGCACGCATAGGCGCGCGGTGCGAGGATGGCGGCATGAGTGATCTGCTGCGCGCGCTCGCCGGCGAGACCCCCGAGCGCACCCCTGTCTGGTTCATGCGTCAGGCCGGGCGGTCGCTGCCCGAGTACCGCGAGCTGCGCGTCGGCACGCGGATGCTGGACGCCTGTCTCACCCCCGACATGGCATCCGAGATCACCCTGCAGCCGGTGCGCCGGCACAAGGTCGACGCGGCGGTGTTCTTCAGTGACATCGTCATCCCGCTGCGCCTGGCCGGCGTCGACGTCGAGATCGAGCCCGGCCGGGGCCCGGTCTTCGCCGACCCCGTGCGCACCGCCGACGACGTCGCCCGCATCACGCAGATCGACCCCGCCGACCTCGACGGCACCGCGGTCGCCGAGGCCGTGCGTATGACCGTCGCCGAGCTGGGCGAGACGCCGCTGATCGGCTTCGCCGGGGCGCCGTTCACCCTGGCCGCCTACCTGATCGAGGGCGGCCCTTCGAAGGAGCACCTGCGTGCCCGGGCCATGATGCACGCCGACCCCGAGGCGTGGAACGCGCTGGCCGGCTGGCTCTCGCGCATCTCGCGTCGCTTCCTCGAGATCCAGCGCGACGCCGGAGCCTCGGTCGTGCAGCTCTTCGACTCGTGGGCCGGTTCCCTCAGCACAGCCGACTACCGAACGCACATCGCCCGGCACTCGAAGGCGGCGCTCGAGGGGATCGGCCTGCCGAGCATCCACTTCGGCGTCGGCACCGGACCGTTCCTCGCCGACATGCGCCTGGACGGCGTTGCTGACGCCGTCGGCGTCGACTGGCGGATGCCGCTCGACGAGGCGATCGGCATCGTCGGATCCGACACCGCCGTGCAGGGCAACATCGACCCCGCGATGCTTCAGGCCCCGTGGCCGGTGCTCGAGGCCCACGTGCGCGACGTGATCGCCCGCGGCCGCGGCGCGAAGGGGCACATCCTCAACCTCGGTCACGGCGTGCCGCCCGAGACCGACCCCGACCAGCTCACGCGGATCGTGCAGCTCGCCCACGGCGAGCTCTGACTCCGGCGCGCAGGACTCTCCCACCGATGGGTCCGGCGCGAGGAGCCAGATGTCGGCGTACGGCAGCGGATGAGCGGCATTCGGCTCCCCGACACCGGGATGGTCGCCGCCCGGGCTGCAGGCCGGCGACGTGCAGCCTGTCCAGGAGCCAGATGCCGCTGAAGTCGCGCAGATGACGGACGTTCGGCTCCTCGGCAGGAGCAGCCGAACGTCTCCGGGTCTCGTGGAGTCACCGGCATCCGGCGCATAGGTCCCGGTGGAAGAATCGAGGCATGAGCTCCGAGCACTCCCCGGCCCTCGCCGCGCGCGCCGCGCAGCAGCACATCGTCATCATCGGCGGCGGCATCGGCGGTCTGGTCGCCGCTCGGGAGTGCGCGAAGGTGGGCATGCGGGTGACGCTGCTGGAGGCATCCGGGGCGCTGGGCGGAAGCATCCGCTCCGTCGAACTCGACGGCATCACCGTCGACGCGGGAGCCGAGAGCTTCGCGACGCGCGGCGGTCACGTGAAGGCGCTCGTCGACGAGCTGGGCCTCGCCGACGCGGTGGTTCCCCCGCAGGGCGGTGGCGCGTGGCTGAGCGGCATCCCGGATGCCCCCGACGCGCCCCTTCCCAAGGGCAGCCTGCTGGGCATCCCGGCCAACCCGTTCCAAGACGACGTGCGCCGCATCATCGGCTGGCGCGGCGCCTGGCGGGCGTATCTCGACCGCCTCCGCCCGCCGCTGACCATCGGGCACGAGCGCAGCCTCGGCAAGCTGGTCGGCTCGCGTATGGGTGCGCGTGTGCGCGACAGGCTCGTGGCGCCTGTCACTGCGGGCGTCTACTCCGCCGACCCCGACGACGTCGACACCGACGTCGCCGCGCCAGGGCTCAACGCCGCGCTCACGCGCATCGGATCGCTGACCGGAGCGGTCGGCCTGCTCGCGGCCGAGCGCAAGGGCACAGCGCCCGGGTCGGCGGTGCTCGGGCTCGTCGGCGGCATGGGCCGGCTCGTCGAGGCGCTGCGCGCCGACCTCCTCGCGTACGGGGTCGAGATCCGCACCGGCGCCCGCGTCACCCATCTCGAGCGCGAGCGTGCGGAATGGAGTGTCGAGATCGCTCCGTCGCTCGAAGAGGGGGCGGATGCCGATGCCGCAGCCCCCCTGCGCGCCACCGGAGTCATCGTCGCGACAGCCGAGCCGTCGGCGCGCCCCCTCATCGACGCGCACGTCTCGGGCCTCGCCGAGGTCGGGGACGCACCTGAGATCGAGATCGTGACGCTGCTGCTCGACGCACCCGAACTCGACGCCGCGCCCCGCGGCAGCGGCGTGCTCACGGTGCCGGGCAGCCACATCGCCAAGGCCCTCACCCACTCCACGGTCAAATGGGGCTGGCTGCGCGATGCGGCGGGTGGACGTCACGTCGTACGCGTGTCGTTCGGCAGCCAGGGCGAGGCTGCGGCGACGGCCGCCCTCGATGACGACGCGGCTGCCGCGCTCGCGCTGTCGGAGGCATCCGCCCTGCTCGGCGTTCCGCTGCGCCCGGCGCAGCTGGTCGCCGCGCACCGCGCCCGGTACGTGCAGGCTCAGCCCACCTCGCTCATCGGCGCGACCGAGCGGCGGGCGGCCGTACGCGCTGCCGTGGTCGCCGCCCCGGGCCTCGGCATCGTGGGCGCGTGGGTCGCCGGCACCGGGCTCGCCCAGGTGATTCCGGATGCGGTCGCCGAAGCCGATCGGCTGCGTGCGAGCCTGCTCTGGGACTGAGCGGACGCTGCGCGGCGACTGTTCGGGCGCCGTGCTGATACATCGAACCGGGCCGCGGCGCAAGGGCAGATGCCGAACGAGGAATATGTGGTTACGCTGGAGCGCGGAAGTGGCCGCAACCAACGTCAGGAGGCCCTCATGAAGGGGAAGATCGGACTCGTCATCGGACTCGGCGCAGGCTACGTCCTCGGCAGTCGAGCAGGACGCGAGCGCTACGAGCAGATCAAGACGCAGTGGCTCAAGGTGTGGAACCTCGATCCCGTGCAGGAGCAGGTCTCCCGCGTGCAGGACTTCGCCAAGTCGCAGGCCGCCGCGGTTCCCGGTGCCGTCTGGACCGGTGCGGTCAAGGTCGTCAAGGCCGTCTCGAAGTCGGGCACCACCCCCGGGGAGAAGCTCGACGGTGCGATCGACGCGACCAAGGACGCCGCCGAGAAGGTCGCAGACGCCAAGGAATCGCACGACTCGACCTCGCACGACTCGGCCTCGGGCGGCACGATGCCTCCCGCCAAGCCGGTCGGCTCCGAGGGCACCACGCCCAAGAACAAGGGGTGACGGATGCTCCGCGGATACCGCGACCGCGCCGATGACAGCCTGCTGACCCTGCTCGGGGATCTTCCCGAGCTGGTGCGCAACCTCGTCACGGCCGAGATCAACGCCGCGAAGGCGTGGATCTCTCGCACGGCGAAGGATGCCGGCATGGGCAGCCTGTGGTTCGTCATCGTGCTGTTCCT
This sequence comes from Microbacterium sp. nov. GSS16, assembly GCF_028198145.1. Lineage (NCBI taxonomy): Bacteria > Bacillati > Actinomycetota > Actinomycetes > Micrococcales > Microbacteriaceae > Microbacterium > Microbacterium sp. nov. GSS16. The sequence goes on from NZ_CP116338.1 coordinate 1,089,291, forward strand.
ACTGTTCTGGGCGATCCCGGTGCTGCTGGCATTCGGCATCATCGGGCTGAGCTCATGGTGGCCCGCCTGGCTCTCCGCCCTCGCCGTGTTCGGTTTCCTGCTCGTCTTCATCGTCATCTTCGCCCTGCTCGGACTGGCACGCTTCCGCAAGGTGATGAAGCGCGAGAATCCGGGCCAGGCCGTCGCCACCGATGTGCGCATCATCAAGGGAGACCCCGCCAATGAGCGATCTTGAGAAGACGTCGCTGCCCAACGCCGCCCTCACCACCACCGAGGTTCCCCGCACGGTCGTGCCGGCGGGGATCACCGATCCGGTGGCCTCTGCCCGCGCCGAGCTGCGAGCAGCGCTCGCCGCGATCGAGATCAGGGGCAACTTCCCCCGCCGTATCGAGAAGGCGACGGACCGTGGCATCGTGCGTGCACGGGCGTTCGCCCATCGCAACCCGGCGGGCGCCGGGGCTGTCGTCGTGGTGGCGGCGGCGGCCGTCGGCAGCCTCGTGTGGGTGATCGCCCGCGCGATCTCGCGCTGAGACCCGCCACGCCGCTCTGAGAACGCGCGCCGGCGCCGCCCGGTTCGCCGCCTTCGCTGAGAAGGGGGCAGACTGGAGGCATGCCCGAAACGCGCGATGACAACCCGTCCGGATTCACCCTGTGGGCCGTCTGGGGCAGAAACCCCGACGCGCCGGCGATCGAGACCGATGAGAGCGAGCTCGAAGTGCTCGTCGGCCACATCGAGAGCTCTGGGGTCAGCGTCCGAGGGTTCTACGACGTCAGCGGCCTCAAGGCCGACGCCGACCTCATGGTGTGGCTGCACGGCGACACCGTCGAAGAGCTGCAGCGCGCGCTGCGCCGCCTGCGTCGCACCGACCTGCTGCGCAACCTGCTGCCGGTGTGGAACGTCATGGGCGTGCATCGCGACGCGGAGTTCAACCGCGCGCACGTACCCGGCTTCCTCCGCGGAGTCGAGCCGAAGCAGTGGCTATGCCTCTACCCGTTCGTGCGCACGCCGGAGTGGTACCTGATCGAGGAGTCCGAGCGTCGCAAGATGCTCGCCGATCACGGACGCAAGGGGGCCGCTTTCACCGGCGTGATCGCGAACACGGTCGCGGCCTTCGCGCTCGGCGACTACGAGTGGCTGCTGCCCCTCGAGTCCGATTCGCCGACCGAGCTCGTCGACCTCATGCGCGACCTGCGCTACACCGAGGCCCGTCGCTACGTGAAGGAGGAGGTGCCCTTCTACACCGGGCGCCGCCTGCGTCTCGACGAGATCGCCGAAGTGCTTCAGTGAGCACGCAGGCACCCATCCGGCTCGGCACCCGGCGCAGCGCGCTCGCCCAGGCGCAGTCCGGTCACGTCGCCGACGCGCTCGCCGCCGTCGCCGGTCGTCCGGTCGAGCTCGTGCCGATCGTCTCGGAGGGCGACACGAACCGCGCATCCCTGTCGGAGATCGGCGGCACCGGCATCTTCGCCAACCGTCTGCGCGAGGCGCTGATCGCGGGGGAGTGCGACATCCTCGTGCACTCCCTGAAAGATCTGCCCACTGCCGTGCCCGCCGAACTGGTCATCGCGGCGACGCCGCGTCGGGCGGATGCCAGGGACGTGGTCATCACGCGCGGCGGCACGCCCCTGCACGAGCTGCGCCACGGCAGCACCGTGGGCACCGGCTCGCCGCGCCGCATCGCTCAGGTGCGGCGCCGAGCGCCGCACGCCGAGGTCGTCGACATCCGTGGCAACGTCGACTCCCGTCTCGAGCGGGTCTCGTCGGGTGAGCTGGACGCCGTGATCCTCGCCGCTGCCGGTCTCACCCGCCTCGGCTCGGAGACGGCGCTGCGCCGCGAGGAGCTGGGCCTGACCGAATGGCCGACCGCGCCCGGGCAGGGGGCGCTGGCTGTGGAGACCACGGCCGATGCCCCGGCAGAACTGCTCGATGCGCTCGCACGACTCGATGATCTCGACACCCGCATCGCGGTGACGGTCGAGCGAGCCGTGCTCGCCGGACTCGACGCCGGATGCCAGGCGCCCATGGCAGCCCACGCGGTCGTCACGGGAGACAGCATCCGTCTGCGCGCCGTCGTGTACGAACCCGGCGGCGGACGCCGAATCGGGCTGGACGTCTCCGAGTCCCTGAACAGGGGGTATATTCGACGGAACGGCAGCGGCAACGGAGCGGATGCTGCCGATGGTGCAGACCCGATGCGCACGGCTCGTGAGCTCGGCGAATCTGCGGCCCATCGGCTGCTCGAACAGGGAGCGGCCGACCTCCTCCCCTGAGAGTGATCGAGATGACTGCTTCCGAAACCAAGACCGCCAAGCCGCTCGACGGCTGGCGCGTCCTCGTGCCGCGGGGTGGCCCCTGGGGCGACAGCGTCGCCGCCAGCCTGCGCGCGATGGGTGCGGTGCCCGTGGTGGCGCCTCTCATCAACTTCGCCCCGACCACCGACCAGGACGCCCTGGATGCGGCCCTCGCCCGCCTGCAGGCCGGCGAGTACGACTGGCTGACCATCACCAGCGCCACGACGGTCGACGTGCTGTACGCGCATCGCATCGTGATCCCGGCGACGACCAAGGTCGCCGCCGTCGGCGAGACGACCGCTGCGGCTCTGCAGGCTGTCGGCTACGACGTTGCGCTCATGCCCGAGCTCGACAACTCGGCGGCCGGGATGGCCGAGAAGATCATCTCGATCGAGCCCGACGCGCAGCGCATCCTCTCGCTGCGCAGTGAGATCGCCAAGCCTGTCCTCTCGGTCATGCTCACCGAGGCGGGGCACGACGTCGACAGCGTGGTGGCCTACCGCACCGTCGGGGTGCCGGTCACCGAGCGGATCCGCCGCGATGTCGAGAACGGCCGCATCAACGCGATCCTGGTCACCAGCGGCTCGGTGGCCAAGCAGGTGCGCGAGCAGTTCCCCGAGATCCCCGACACGACGATGCTCGCGGCGATCGGCCCCCGCACCGCGAAGGACGCTGAGAAGGCGGGCCTGCCGGTCACGGCCATCGCCGACAAGCAGACGGTGGATGCGCTGATCGACACGGTCTCGCGCTTCACCCTCCCGCACGCGGCAGACGAGTTCGCGCCGTGAGCCGCTTCCCCGACGCGCGGCTGCGCCGCCTTCGCCAGTCCGCTCCCGTTCGTGAGCTCGTGCGCGAGACGTCGCTCGAGCCGCGCCAGCTGGTGCTGCCGATGTTCGTGCGCGAGGGTCTCGCCGACCCCGCGCCGATCGGCTCGATGCCGGGTGTCGTCCAGCACTCGCTGGATTCGCTGAAGGCAGCCGCGGTGGATGCCGCCGAGGCCGGACTCGGCGGAGTGATGCTGTTCGGCGTGCCGGCCGTGCGAGACGCGATCGGATCGGGCGCCGACGACCCCGACGGCATCCTGAATGTCGCCACGACCGCGCTGGCTGCGGAGGTGGGCGACGCGCTCGTCGTGCAGACCGACCTCTGCCTCGACGAGTTCACGGACCACGGTCACTGCGGTGTGCTGACGCCTGCAGGTGGCGTCGACAACGACGCCACGCTCGAGCGCTACGCCTCGATGGCCCTCGCGCAGGCCCGCGCCGGCTCTCAGCTGCTGGGCCTCAGCGGCATGATGGACGGGCAGGTGGCCGTCATCCGCGAGGCGCTCGACGACGAGGGATTCCACGACACGCTGATTCTCGCCTACTCGGCCAAGTACGCGAGCGCCTTCTACGGCCCGTTCCGCGAGGCCGTCGACTCGCAGCTGCAGGGCGACCGTCGCAGTTACCAGATGGACCCCGGCAACCGCCGCGAGGGCGTGCGCGAGGCGTTGTTCGATCAGGACGAAGGCGCCGACATCGTCATGGTCAAGCCCGCGATGGCCTTCCTGGATGTGCTGCGCGAGGTGCGCGACGCGGTCGACGTGCCGGTGTGGGCGTACCAGGTCTCGGGCGAGTACGCGATGATCGAGGCCGCCGCCGCGAACGGATGGATCGACCGCCGCGCGGCCGTGCTCGAGTCGCTCATGTCGATCCGCCGTGCCGGTGCCGATGCCGTGCTGACGTACTGGGCGGTCGAGGCTGCGCGCTGGTTGCGCCCCTGACTCGGAGCCGCTCATAGCCGGCATCCGTAGGCTGGATGCATGGACCGCAACGACTCCCTGTTCGACACCGCCCGCTCCGTGATCCCCGGCGGAGTCAACTCGCCGGTGCGCGCGTACGGCTCGGTCGGCGGTACGCCGCGGTTCCTGGCATCCGCCTCCGGCGCCCGGGTGACCGACGCGGCCGGCCGCGAGTACATCGACCTCGTCGCATCATGGGGTCCGGCGCTGCTCGGGCATGCGCATCCCAAGGTCGTGCAGGCGGTTCAGGATGCCGCCACCCGCGGCCTCTCGTTCGGCGCTCCCACCGAGGGCGAGGTCGAGCTCGCCCAGCTGATCGCCGACCGGGTGCGCCACGGCGACGTGCGACCGATCGAGCGCGTGCGCCTGGTCTCCACCGGCACCGAGGCGACCATGACCGCCATCCGGCTCGCTCGCGGCGTCACAGGACGCGATCTGCTGGTGAAGTTCGCCGGCCACTACCACGGGCACTCCGACGGACTGCTCGCCGCCGCCGGCTCGGGCGTCGCCACCCTCGCGCTGCCCGGCTCGGCCGGGGTGCCGGCTCCGATCGCCGCGCAGACGCTGGTCATCGACTACAACGACCCGGATGCCCTGGCCGCGGTGTTCGCCGAGCACGGTGAGCGCATCGCCGCGGTGATCGTAGAGGCGGCGTCGGCGAACATGGGCGTCGTCGCCCCGCTGCCCGGCTTCAACAAGCTCATCGCTGACACCGCCCACGCGCACGGTGCGCTGATGATCCTCGACGAGGTGCTCACCGGATTCCGCGTGCACCCTGCCGGCTTCTGGGGGCTGCAGCAGGAGGGGGGCGAGAAGTACGTGCCCGACATCATCACGTTCGGCAAGGTGGTCGGCGGAGGGATGCCCCTTGCCGCCCTGGGCGGCAGCGCCGCGGTGATGGACATGCTCGCCCCCGTCGGCCCCGTCTATCAGGCGGGAACGCTGTCGGGCAATCCGCTCTCGGTCGCGGCGGGGATCGCGACCCTGCGGCTAGCGACGCCGGAAGTCTATGCACGAATCGACGCCGCCGCTTCGCGGCTGTCTGCGGCGCTCGACGCTGCGCTTACCGACGCGGGCGTGGTGCACGCCGTGCCGCATGCGGGCAACCTGTTCGGGGTCGCCTTCCTGCCCGAGGCGCCGCGCGACTACGCGATCGCTCAGACGCAGGAGTCGTTCCGGTACGCCCCGTTCTTCCACTCCATGCGCGAGCAGGGGGTGGCGCTGCCGCCCAGCGTGTTCGAGGCGTGGTTCCTCACGGCTGCGCACGGGGAAGACGAGCTCGCCGCCATCGAGGCGGCACTGCCTGCGGCGGCTGCAGCCGCGGCATCCGCCTGACCCGGCGCGACCTGTCGATGGGGTGCCGCACCCTGTCATCTGCCGGGCGCTGCGGCGCACCTCCTGCCCGAGATCTCAGACCGTTCAGTCGACTGACGGGGTGTCGTCATGCGACGCGCCGCCGCCGCGGCGTTCGGCCTGAGAATTCCCGCGCGCGGATTGCCGGTTTGACACAACAGGATCGTTGTCGACCTGTCAGCAAGTCGTGTGCGCGTCGGTCGTGCGCTTTGGCAGACTGGTCGCATGGTGACCCTGCTGCTGGATCAGACGCGACTTGAGATCGTTCTCTCGCCGATCGAGCGGGCATCGACCTTCCACCGTGAGAACGTGCGGGTAGAGCGTGAGCACATCACCAAGGTGCAGCTGACGCAGGATGCCTGGACGTGGCTGCGCGGAGTGCCGGGGCCCGGCACGCACATCCCCGGCGTCCTCGCCGCCGGGACGTGGAAGGCTGCCGAGACCACGGACTTCGTGCTCATCCGGCGGCGCAAGCCCAGCGTGGTGATCGACCTCGACGGGGACCCCCAGTTCCAGCGACTCATCCTCACCACTCGGCACGGACTCGCTCTGACACAGGCGCTGCGCCTCGAGGTCAGCGATCAGCCTGAAGACGTCGCCGACATCGCGACCGGCGCGGTGCCGGTGCAGAAGCCGCGCCAGCGGCGGGTGATCCGGCCGCGGCCGCGGACGGTCTGACGTCGCGCCAGGATGAGCTGGTGGCCGACGGTGCCGCCGCCCGGCTCGGCCGGCGCTTGGCCGGGTGTGGCGCGCGGGCTCGTGGCCGGCTCGATCGGTGCCTGGTGGACTCGAGCCGAGTCTCAGTGCTGCTGCTGGCCCTGGTCTCCGTCGTGGCGGGCATCGTGGCCCGAGGTGCCGTCGGGGCGTTCGGATGCCTCGTCGGCATCCGCGTCGGCCGACTCCTCGCGCCGCTGAGCGCGTGAGCTGTAGGGGTAATCCGGAGCAGGACCGTCGAAGAAGCGGCTGGCCGCTGCCGAGAGCGAGGTGCGCATCGCGGCGAGTCGCGGGTCGTCATCTCCGTCGTCGACGGAGTCATCGTCGTCGTCGCCCGACAGGGTGGGCGTCACGATCGAGATGGCCTCGGTCGCCGGGGCCGGGTTGTCGGATCCGTCGGTGGTGACGGAGGCGGGAAGGCCCGTGATCAGCTCGGTGAACGTCGGTTCGACCGCCGCAGACGGCAGAGTGACCGCATCGGTCGCGAGGGGCAGGAGCAGCGGTCGCGTCTCGTCCGACGATTCGTCGGCGCGGTGCTCGTCGTCGTCGTGCTCGTCGTCGTGTTCCGGCTGCGCATCCGACGCCCGCTGGGCGTCGGCCTCGGGGCGGGCGTCCGGCTCAGCGTGGGCGTCCGGCTCACGCGTCTCGCCGACAGTGGCACCGTCGATCACGTCGTCGATCAGGTCATCATCGCTCTGCTCGGCTGCGCGAGCCTCGTCCGATGACGGAGAGTCCATTTCCACGTCGGAGATGTCCGAGTTCGCGGCGTCGAGGTCGGCGCCGGCATCGGTGTCCGTGCCCTCGCTCGTCTCGTCTCCTGGCGCGTTCTCGGGTCCGCCATCGACGGTCTTTGCGCCCTCGCTCGTCTCGTTCGCGGGCGCGGGCTCCGAATCGCCATCGACGGCCTGCCCGCCGTCCTCTGGTGCATCGGACGCCGACGGCGCGTCCGCCTCGGCATCCGCGGCCGTCTCGACGCCGGCGATCTGCGCACCCGCCGCGGGGTCGTCCAGGGTCGTCGCGTTCGCGTCGCCGTCACTTTCCGTGGCGGCGCCTTCCGTTCCGGCGCTGTCCGTCGCGTTTCCGTCCGTCGCGTCGCTGTCACTTTCCGTCGCGTCGATGTCCGATGCGTCGCCGTCCGTCGCGCCTTCGTCGGTCGGCGCGCTGTCCGACGCGCCTTCAGCCGTCGCGTCGCTGTCCGTATCATCACTGTCCGGCGCGTGCTCGTCCACGGCGATCGTGTCGGTGGGTGCGGCCCCGTATCCGGTGCCGGCTGCAGCCACCGCGCCTCCGTCGGCGACGACCGCAGCCGCGCCCGAAAGGGGCACACCTCCGGCGACCAGGGCCGCGTCGGCAGCACCGGCCTCAGCGTCGTCGACGACGCGGTCCACGTCGTCGCGGGCGTCGACATCCGAAGCATCCGTAGCATCCGTCCTCGCCGCGTCGGCGCTGGCGACGCCTGCCCCGCTCATCGGGTCGGACGCGTGCGCGACCCGATTCGCCGACGTGTCGAGGCGCGGGCTGTCGGCACGGCGCCCGTAGACGAGGTCGAGGAAGACCTCCTCGAGGCTGGGCCCGCGCTGCTGCAGCATGGTCAGGGCGACGCCGGCCTGGGCGGCGACGGCGCCGACCGCAGCCGAATCGGAGTCGCGCACGGTGACGCCCGAGCGCAGCACGTCGAAGTCGAGCTTCGCGGCCGAGAGCGCGGTGATCAGGGGTGCGCGGTTCTCGGCATCCACCACGACGGCACCGCCGGAGGCATCCGCGAGTTCGGAGATGGGGCCGGCGTGCACCGCACGGCCTTTCGACAGCACCACGACGTCGTCGGCCACCTGCTCGATCTCGCTCAGCACGTGAGACGAGACGAGCACCGTGCGTCCTTCGTCGGCGAGGCGACGCATCAGCAGACGCATCCAGCGGATGCCCTCGGGGTCGAGACCGTTGGCCGGCTCGTCGAGCACGAGAACGCCGGGGTCGCCGAGCAGCGCCGACGCGACGGCCAGACGCTGCCGCATTCCCAGTGAGTAGCTGCCCAGGCGGGTGTCGCCGTCGTCCTGCAGGCCGACCAGGTGCAGCACCTCATCGACACGAGCGGACGGAATGCCGTTGGCCTTCGCGGCGAGCATCAGCTGACGACTTGCCGTGCGGCGCGGGCGGTACGCCGACTCCTCCAGCACGGCACCGATCGTGCGCAGCGGGTGACGCAGCTCGGAGTAGTTCGCTCCGCCGATGGTCGCGGAGCCCGAGGTGGGGCGGATCTGCCCGAGCAGGATGCGCAGTGACGTGGTCTTGCCTGCGCCGTTCGGGCCGAGGAATCCGGTGACGGCGCCGGGCTCGACGCGGACGGAGAGGTCGGAAACGGCGGTCAGCGCGCCGAAGCGCTTTGTGACCTGGGTGAACTCGAGCACCTGTCCTTCGGGCATGGCGACCTCTCCTGTTCGGGACAATCTCTTCCATCTTCTCGGAAATCTGGGAGAATCTGCGCTTCACCTGCCGAAACGGGCGATCCTCGTCGACAGATCAGTGCAGATCGCGAAGCGGAGTAGCCTGGCAGGCGTGACCGACACCGAAGCCGCCACCGTCATCGCCCGCACCGACAGCTCGCTCGGACGCGTCACGCTGAACCGTCCGCGGGCGATCAACGCCCTGGATCTCGGCATGATCGAGCAGATCACCGCAGCCCTCACGGCATGGGTCGACGACACCGACGTGCAGACCGTGCTGATCGACGGCGCCGGCGAGCGGGGTCTGTGCGCCGGCGGTGACGTGCGCGCGCTCTACGACTCGATCACGAGCGGTCAGCCCGACCACATCGCCGACTTCTTCCGCGCCGAGTACGCGATGAACGCGCTCATCGCCGAGTATCCCAAGCCCGTCGTCGTGTTCGCCGACGGGATCACGATGGGCGGTGGCATCGGCCTCGCCGGTCACGCCGCCGTGCGCATCGTGACCGAGCGCTCGCGCCTCGCGATGCCCGAGACGCGCATCGGCTTCACACCCGACGTCGGGGGCACCTGGCTGCTCGGCCGCGCGCCGGGCCGGCTGGGGGAGTACTTCGGTCTCACGGGCCAGAGCATGAGCGCGGCGGACGCCCTGTACCTCGGCTTCGCTGATCACTTCGTGCCGTCTGAGAACCTGGACGGGCTGCGCGATGCTCTCGCCACCCGTGCCGACCCCGGCACGCCGAACGAGCTGACCCTGCTGTTCGACGAGACGCCGGAGCCGTCGCAGCTGCCGGCCGCTCGGGCGTGGATCGACGAGACCTTCTCCGGCGACACCGTGGGAGAGATCATGCAGCGGCTGCGGGAATCGGATGCCCCGGATGCAGCGACTGCCCTCGCGACGCTCGAGGAGCTCTCGCCCACCGCCCTCACCGTCACCCTCGACGCCGTGCGCGAGGCACGCGCGATGAGCGGTGTGCGCGAAGCGCTGGAGGGGGAGTACCGCCGGGTCATGTGGTTCGGGCACAATCATCCCGATCTGGTCGAGGGCATCCGGGCTCAGCTGGTCGACAAGGACCGCGACCCGAAGTGGCAGCCTGCGACCGTCGCCGACCTGCCCGCGGATGCCGGTGCGCCGGCGCGCGCGTACGTGCCCGAGCCGCCGCTCTTCTGAGCCGGGTCTTTGCAGGTGCTTCGCCCGCTGGGGCGGCGACCGCTGGGGCCGACGCTCGCTGGGGCCGGCGCTCGCTGGGAGTAGGCGAACAGTCCGACGTAGGCGATTCTGCGCGAGATTCGCCTGTGTTCGCGGGTTCGCCTACCTCCGATGAGCGCGCAGACGGAGGCGTTGAGCAGTCAGACCGAGGCGGCGAGCTCCAGCAGTCGCGCGACGTGGGCGGCGGCCACCCGCTCGCTCGCATACGCCACGGCGGCTTCGCGCGGAGCCGCGAGCAGCGAGCGGTCGGCCGCGAGCCGGATGATCAGGTCGGCCAGGCCCTCAGCATCCGGACTGGGGGTGCCGAGCGCGGCGTCGCCGAACTCCCTCGCGAGCACGGGGTCGCTGACGATCACCGGGCGTCCGTGCGCGAACGCCTCGAGCGCGACCATCGGCTGGTTGTCGAAGCCGAGCGAGGTGATGAGGGCGGCATCCGCGGCATCCATCAGCTCGCCGACTCGTTCACCCGGTACCGGTCCGTGGAAGGTCACGCCCGGCACGGGGCGGTGCGTGCCGCCGGCGACGTCGAGGTGCACCCGGCCCTCACCGAGACGCTCGACAACGAGGCGCATCGCGTCGATTGCGACGTCGACGCGCTTCTCGGGCGCGAAGCGCGCCACCCACAGCAGGCGCAGCGGTTCTCCCTCCGGCGCGGGGGCCACCCGAAGCGGCTGGGCGACGTTCGAGAACGCCTCGACCCGCCCAGCGCCCGCATCGCGCAGCGCCACAGCTTGGTGCTTCGAGGGCGAGAGAACGATGTCGGCGCGCTCCGCGACCCGCAGCGTCATGGTCCGCAGAGAATTGTTCAGCGGATGGCTGCCAGTGAAACGGCCGCCATTCCGGATGCCGGTGAGCGAGCGGTGCACGCGCGAGACCACCGGCGCGAACGGGGCCAGCGCTGCCGGAGCGCGCCAGAAGAAGGTGTGCACGGTGTGCAGTGAGGGGATCCCCAGCTGGCGCGCCACGTCGATCGCGGCCGCCGCGACTGCGAATTCAGAGTGCAGGACGACCGCACCGACACCGTGCCGACGGATCGTCGCGGCGACCAGCGGCTCGAGATCGCGGGCCCGTCCGAGCAGCGGCAGGTCGAGCACCGGGATCGTGCCGCGCTTCGGCGGGGAGACCGTGGTGATGCCGTCTGACGTCAGAGCGTCCGCATCCGGTGCCAGGACGACAACCCTCACACCTTCGCCGGCGAGAGCCTGCGCCTGACGGATGAAAGCCGTCTGCGCACCGCCGAGGTAGCGCAGCGAGTAGTCGCACACCATCAGCACGGCTGGGCGGGCGGCGTTCTCGGAGGGCATGACAGCGAGTCTATTCAGGGTGGTGCGGCCCGACGCTGTGCGCTACCGTGAGCTGCGTCGAGGAGGCCTCATGAACACGTCGATCGAGCGTCGAGATGGGCGCATCGCCGTGGCCGGTGCATCGCTCGCGGGCGCGGGCGTCGTCAGCGCGGCCATCGCTGCTGTGTTGATGTTCGCGGTCGATGATGCGGATGCGGCACGCGGGTTCGCGTTCGTCGGTATGGTCGGCGTCATCGGCGCCGTCATCGCGGCTGTCAGGTCGACCACGACCGAGCGCAAGGCCGTGTTCGCCACCGGAGGAGTGCTGCTTCTCATCGCGTCATCCACGATGTTCGGGCTGAGCTTCTCCTGACACCTCACCGGGGTGGGTGCGCGCGCCCTTTCCGCTGGGAGCGAAGGTCATCCCTGAGAGGGATACGAATGTCGGCGGTTCGTGGCACTCTGTGTGGTGGCCGCGTTTCGGCCCTCCGAAATCTCACAAGGAAGTCCGCCTGTGCTCGGAAAACTCCTCACCCGCTATCTGGCCAGATACTGGCCGCTGCTCATCACGATCGTCGTGCTGCAGTTCGCCAGCGTCATGGCATCCCTCAACCTGCCCGAGATCAACGCCGACATCGTCAACAACGGCGTCGCGAAGGCCGACATCGGCTACATCTGGAACCGCGGCGGCTTCATGCTGCTCGTGTCGCTGGGGCAGATCCTCGCCTCGATCCTCGCCACCTTCTTCGCCGCGCGCATGGCGATGAGCGCCGGCCGCGACATCCGCGCCGACGTCTTCGCCCGGGTGAGCGGATTCTCCGAGCGTGAGGTGTCACAATTCGGCGCCGGCTCGCTGATCACCCGCAACACGAACGACGTGCAGCAGGTGCAGATGCTCGCGATGATGGGCGCGACGATGTTCGTCACCGCTCCGCTGCTCGCGATCGGGGGCATCATCAAGGCCATCCAGACCGACGTCGGCCTCAGCTGGCTGATCGCCGTGTCGGTGCCGCTGCTGCTGGTCATCGCCGTCGTGATCATCGGCCGGATGGTGCCGCTGTTCCGGCGCAATCAGGCCAAGCTCGACGACGTCAACCGCATCATGCGCGAGCAGCTGACCGGTGTGCGCGTCGTGCGCGCCTTCGTGCGCGAGCGCATCGAAGAGCGTCGGTTCCGCACCGTCAACACCGACCTCATGGTGCTCGGACGCAACATCGGCTCGCTGTTCGTGCTGATGTTCCCGCTCTTCATGCTCGTGCTCAACGTCACCATCGTCGCGGTGGTGTGGTTCGGCGGCGTGGAGATCAATGCCGGCAACGCCGAAATCGGCACGATCTTCGCGTTCATGCAGTACATCGGCCAGATCATGATGGGCGTCATCATGTCGAGCTTCATGGCGATGATGATCCCGCGCGCCGCCGTCTCGGCCGAGCGCGTCACCGAGGTGCTCGACGCCGAATCGTCGATGACCCGCCCCGAGAACGGCGTCACCGACTTCCCCGAGCCGGGCGCGGTGGCTTTCCGGAACGTCGAGTTCACGTATCCGGGTGCGGAGGTGCCGGTTCTCTCCGACATCACCTTCGACGCCCGGCCGGGCGAGACGGTGGCGATCATCGGATCCACCGGATCGGGTAAGACGACTCTGGTCTCGCTGATCCCGCGCCTCTTCGACGCGACGGGCGGCGCGGTGCACGTGGGCGGCGTCGACGTGCGTGAGGCCGATCTCGACACGCTCTGGCAGGGCATCGGGCTCGTGCCGCAGCGCCCCTTCCTGTTCTCCGGCACGGTCGCATCCAACCTCCGCTACGGGCGGAAGGATGCCACCGACGACGAGCTGTGGGCGGCGCTCGAGATCGCCCAGGGGCGCGACTTCGTCGAGGCGATGCCGGACGGACTCGACTCGCGCATCGCCCAGGGCGGCACGAACGTCTCCGGCGGCCAGCGGCAGCGTCTGGCGATCGCCCGGGCGATCGTGCACCGGCCGCGCATCCTCGTGTTCGACGACTCGTTCTCGGCCCTCGATCTGACGACGGATGCCCGATTGCGCCAGGCCCTGTGGCGAGAGCTGCCCGACGTCACCAAGATCGTCGTCGCGCAGCGCGTCTCGACGATCACCGACGCCGACCGCATCGTCGTCCTCGACGACGGCGCCGTGGTGGGCGTGGGCACGCACGACGAGCTGCTCGTCACCAGCCCGACCTACCGCGAGATCGTCGAGTCGCAGCTGGGGGTGGACGCATGAGCGAGCAGGAGCAGAACAAGATGTCACGCCGCGAACGCGCACTCGCCGCACGGGCATCCGCCACCGCTGTCGCAGAGCCGGAGCTGACCGCCGCCGAGAAGGAGGAGGCTGAGCTCGCCGAGAAGGCTCGCCTCGAAGGCGGCGGCATGTTCGACGGCCCCGCGCCGGGCAAGGCCGACAACTTCGGGCCCAGCTTCAAGAGGATGATCGGGCTGCTCAAGCCCTCTGCCTGGTGGTTCGCGCTGGTGTCGTTCTTCGGCGCCGTCGGTGTCGTGCTCGCCGTCGCTGCGCCGAAGGTGCTCGGCGAGGCGACCAACGTCGTCTACGAGGGATTCATCTCGAGCGTGCTCGGCCAGGGCTTCGGCGGAGCACCGGGGTTCCCGCAGGGCACCAGCCGCGACCAGGTCGTCGAGGCGCTGCGCGGCGCGGGGCAGGACGAGTTCGCCAACATGATCTCGGCCATGGACGACTTCGCGGTCGGCGACGGCGTCGACTTCGAGCGCCTGCGCTGGATCATCGTCGCGGTGCTGGCCATCTACGTCGTCTCCGCGATCCTCAGCTGGCTGCAGGGGTACGTGATCAACGTGATCATGGTGCGCACCATGTGGCGCCTGCGTGAAGACGTCGAGGCGAAGATCAACCGTCTGCCGCTGTCGTACTTCGACAAGGTGCAGCGCGGCGAGCTGATCTCGCGCGTCACGAACGACATCGACAACATCACCCAAACCATGCAGCAGTCGCTCTCGGGTGCGCTCACCAGCGTGCTCACGGTGGTCGGCGTGCTGGTCATGATGTTCTCGATCTCGTGGCAGCTCGCCCTGGTCGCGCTCATCTCCCTGCCCCTTATGGGCGTGATCTTCGGCATCATCGGACCGCGCTCGCAGAAGGCCTTCGGCACGCAGTGGCGCAAGGTGGGCCGTCTGAACGCCCGCGTCGAGGAGGCCTTCTCCGGTCACGCGCTGGTGAAGGTGTTCGGCCGTGAGAAGGACGCCCTCGAGAGCTTCCAGGTCGAGAACGAGGAGCTGTTCCAGGCGGCGTTCAAGGCGCAGTTCCTCTCGGGCATCATCATGCCCGCGATGATGTTCGTCGGAAACCTGCAGTACGTCGGCATCGCGGTGCTCGGCGGTCTGCTCGTCGCAGGCGGCAACCTGCGACTCGGCGACGTGCAGGCGTTCATCCAGTACTCCCAGCAGTTCAGCCAGCCGCTCAGCGAGCTGGGCGGCATGGCCGCCGTCGTGCAGTCGGGCACCGCCTCGGCCGAGCGGGTCTTCGACCTGCTCGACGCGGAGGAGCAGGATCCGGATGCCGATGACCCGCCCTCCGCGCCGGAGGGCAAGGGTGTCATCGAGTTCGAGCACGTCGCCTTCTCGTACAGCGAGGATCGCCCGCTGATCACCGACCTCTCGTTCCGGGTGGAGCCCGGGCAGACCGTCGCGATCGTGGGGCCGACCGGTGCCGGCAAGACGACGCTCGTGAACCTCATCATGCGGTTCTACGAGCTCGACTCGGGTCGCATCCTGCTCGACGGGCAGGACATCTCCGAGATGCGCCGCGACGACCTGCGTGCGCGCACCGGCATGGTGCTGCAGGATCCGTGGCTGTTCGCCGGCAGCATCCGCGAGAACATCCGCTACGGCAACGACGTGGCCACAGACGAGCAGATCATCGCCGCGGCCGAGGCGACGTACGTCGACCGCTTCGTGCACTCCCTGCCCGAGGGCTACGAGACTGTGCTCGACGAGGACGCCTCGAACGTCTCGGCCGGAGAGCGCCAGCTGATCACGATCGCCCGGGCATTCGTGTCACGACCGTCGATCCTCATCCTCGATGAGGCGACGAGCGCCGTCGACACCCGCACCGAGCTGCTGCTGCAGCAGGCCATGGCAGCACTTCGCGAGGGGCGCACGTCGTTCGTGATCGCCCACCGCCTGTCGACGATCCGCGACGCCGACCTCATCCTCGTGATGGAGCACGGCGACATCGTCGAGCAGGGTGACCATGACGAGCTGATCGCTCGGCAGGGCGCGTACTGGCGGCTCTACCAGTCGCAGTTCGAGCAGGCCGCAACCGATCTCGACGCCGAGGAGGCCCTCACCGGATCGGTGCCGGTGATCGTCACCGGAGAGGCCGTGGACGAGCGCGAGGCGGTCGCCGAGCAGAAGGTCGTCGCCGCCCCCGACGCTCACCAGCTCGGCGAAGCGGTCAAAGAGGCCGAGACCACGGCATCCGACCCGAAGCGCGACTGATCCCGCAAGCCCTGCACTCGACGCACGCCCGCCCCGTCACTCGGGGCGGGCGTTGTGCTTGTGCACGCCGCACCCGAGCATCCGCCCGCGCCGAGCCCGCGGGACTTGTCTTCCAGCACGAGACGTGCGCCAGTGAGCGCCGTCTGGTGCTGGAACGGAAGTCTCGCGGCGTCGGAGAAGTAGGTCAGTCGTTGTCGAGGCCGAAGAGGGCGAGCGGGTGGGTCAGGCGCCACCACGCGCTGGGGGCGGTGATGTCGTCTGCGAGCGATACCGACGCGGTGTCGCCGCCGAGCGGTCCCTCGACGGTGAGGGTACCGACCTCGGCGCCGGCTCCGGTCTTCTCGCCGAGCGAGAACGCGGTGGTCGCCGCCGCCTCGGAGCCGTTCCAGAGCAGGACGCGCGCGTCGGCGTCCGTCACCACCTCGACACGGTCGCCCCACTCCGTGCTGACATGGCCGACCACCGTCCCCGACGGGACCGACGGCGGCTGCTCGGCGAGCGTGGTCTCCATCTCGGTGAGCAGCTGACGGGTCACGGCCAGGCGCTCGGTGTTGTCGGCCTGCCCGAGCACCGACGTGTACAGACGCACGGTGGTCTCGCCGAACGCGACGTCCTTGGCGGTGAGCAGATTCCAGTGGTTCAGGGTTCCGGTCTTCACTCCGACGACGCCAGGGTCGTCGAGCATCTGGTTGGTGTTCGTGACCACTCCGACGCCCGGGATGTCAGCCGAGCGGGTGCCGACGATCTCGGCGAAGACGGGGTTCGCCATCGCGAGCTCGGCGATCTGGATCAAGGCGGCGGGTGGAGCCACATTCGCTTCGCTGAACCCCGACGGCGACTGGACGGTGACGCCCTCGATTCCGCGATCGCTGAGCCACTTCGCGGATGCCTCCGCGAAACCGCGCGGCGATCCCCAGATCTCTCTCGCGAGGCGGTCGATGTAGTTGTTGGCCGATCCGAGCATGATGCCCTGCAGCATCTGATACTCGGTCAGGCTGCCCCCGACCGGCACGTCGAGCGATGACTGATCCGACCGTCGGTACTGCCAGTATTCGCGGGAGTCCGCGAGGGTGAAATCGAAGCTTGGCCCCTGCTCACCGACCTTCAGCGGCAGCTCGTCGAGCACCATCATCACGCTGACCACCTTCGAGATGCTGGCGATCTCGTCGGCCGCTGCGGTGGATGCCACCGGGGCCATGCCCTGGATTCCGACGGCCGCGCTGCCCGTGGCAGGCCACGTGACAGTGGCCGCCGGCGCGGGAGCGATCTCGACGGTTGCCGCCTCCACTACCGGGGCGACCTCGTGCAGCGGCCACAGCAGCGTGGTCGAGACGTAGGCTCCGCAGAGAGCGAGGACGAACCCGAGGGGCACGAGCACACGGGGGCGACGCCATTCGGGAGTGAGCCGTGCTCCGGCGAAGAGGTCGCGTGGCTGCGCGGCGGGCACAGGATCGGCGAGCAGGTCGACCGGTTCGAGCCAGGTCAGAGCCGTGGGCGGACGGGTGGCATCGGCCCACTCCGGCGTCGGTGCACCGGCGTGGGCATCCGCCGTCGGCGCGTCCGCCGATGCGGTGGCGCCGCGGGTGGCATCCGCAGCCGACGCGTCTGCGGCCCCAGCATCCTCGAGCGCAGCCCGTTCCGGTCCGAGGCTGTCGCCGAAGGCGGGGAGCGCAATCGGGCCGGCGGAGGGATGCTCGGCGCGCGCGCGAGTGCGCTCGCGCGCGGCACGGCGCGTCACCGGCGGCGCCGACTCGGGGGGAGGTGTCACGCGACCACGCTACAGCCCGGTGTTTCACGGGGCGAAACGCCGGCCCGTGACCGCCGCGACCGGCGCTATGATCGATCCATCACCACGGGAGTCCGGGCAGCCGGGCTGAGAGGAAGCGATCCGCGCTTCGACCGTCGAACCTGATCCGGATCATGCCGGCGCAGGGAGGAGTTCAGATGAGTGCATCCATGTCCGCGTCCACCGCGCAGACCGTCCCCGCACCCGCCGCGCGCAACCTGCGCTGGCGCGTCGTCGACATCGTCGTCGCCGCAGTGCTCGGCGTCGCGATCGGCCTGCTGTTCTGGGGGTGGAACATCATCGGCGGCGCCTGGTTCGGAGCCGCTGACGCGCTGACCCCGGGCTTCGGCGGCATCGCCGTCGGCATCTGGCTGATCGGCGGTGTCATCGGCGGCCTGGTCATCCGCAAGCCCGGCGCCGCGCTCGTCGTCGAGCTGATCGCCGCGATCATCTCGATGCTCATCGGCAACGTGTGGGGCGTCTCGACCGTGCTCTCCGGGCTGGTGCAGGGCCTCGGCGCAGAGCTGATCTTCGCGCTGTTCCTCTACCGGCGCTTCGGCATCGCCGTCGCCGCCCTCTCGGGTGTGGGCGCGGCCGTGGCCGCGTGGGTCTTCGAGATGTTCTACGGCTCGTCGCCGAACTTCTTGAAGAGCATCGAGTTCAACGCCATCTACCTCGGCGCGCTCGTCGTCTCGGGTGCCCTGCTGGCCGGTGTGGTCGGGTGGCTGCTCGTGCGCGCGCTCGCGACGACAGGCGCGCTGAGTCGCTTCGCGGCCGGCCGGGAAGTGCGCCAGGAGGTCTGAGCGTGTCGTCTCCGGCTCGCGTCACCGCCGACGGGTGGGGCTGGCGCTACGCCGGTCGTCGTCTGCCTGCCGTCGCCGACGTCTCGTTCTCGATCGAACCCGGTGAGAGGGTGCTGCTGCTCGGCGCGTCGGGTGCGGGCAAGTCGACGCTGCTCGCCGGCCTCGCCGGTGTGCTCGGCGACGCCGATGAGGGCGAGCGCACCGGCGCTCTGCTCGTCGACGGGGCAGCGCCGGAGTCGCAACGAGGCCGGATCGGTCTCGTGCTGCAGGATCCGGATGCCGGTGTCGTCCTGTCGAAGGTCGGCGATGACGTGGCCTTCGGCTGCGAGAACCTGGGCGTGCCGGCAGACGAGATCCCCGCACGGGTGGCGTCGGCACTGGATTCCGTCGGACTCGACGTTCCGCTCGACCGGCCGACGAAGGCCCTGTCGGGCGGGCAGAAGCAGCGCCTCGCTCTCGCTGGAGTCCTCGCCATGCGGCCCGGCCTGCTGCTGCTCGACGAGCCCACCGCGAATCTCGATCCGGCGGGGGTGCGGGAGGTGCGCGACAGCGTGGGCAGAGCGCTGGATGCCACCGGCGCGACGTTCATCGTCGTCGAGCATCGCACCGAGGTCTGGCTCGATCTGCTCACCCGCGTCATCGTGCTCGCCGCCGACGGCGGTCTGCTCGCAGACGGCCCGCCCGCCTCCGTGTTCGCCCAGCACGGTGACGCGCTCGCCGCGGCGGGAGTGTGGGTGCCTCACGCCGAGGTCGATGTGCCGGTGCTGCCGACCGCCGATCGCGCGACGCGCACGGTGCTCGAGACGAGCTCGCTCGCCGTCTCCCGCGACGCTCGCACCGCCGTGCAGAGCGGGCTGGAGCTGCGGATCCCACGCGGATCGGCGACGGTCGTCACCGGGCCCAACGGGGCGGGCAAGTCGACGCTCGCGCTCACCCTCGCGGGGCTCCTACCCGAGCTCGAGGGGCAGGTGCTCGCCGCATCCGACCTCGCCGCCCGCTCCGGCCGTCGCCCCTCGCGGTGGAAGTCGCGTGAACTGCTGACCCGCATCGGTACCGTGTTCCAAGAGCCGGAGCATCAGTTCCTCGCCCGCACGCTGCGTGACGAACTCGCCGTCGGGCCGAGAGCGCTCCGGCTGCCCGAGACGCAGGTGCAGGCGATCGTCGACGACCTTCTCGAGCGGCTGCATCTCGCGCCGCTCGCGCTCGCGAATCCCTTCACCCTCAGCGGCGGCCAGAAACGACGCCTCTCGGTGGCGACGGTGCTCGCCGCCGCTCCCGAGGTGCTCGTGCTCGACGAGCCCACGTTCGGTCAGGACCGCCGGGGCTGGATCGGCCTCGTCGAGCTGCTGCAGGCCGAGGTCACGGCCGGCCGCACAGTGATCGCCGTCAGCCACGACGAGGCGGTGGTCCGGCACCTCGGCGGGCATCGCATCGAGCTCGAACCGGTGGCGTCACCCGACGGCCCGGCGACGTCACCCGCACCCTCGGCACCCGCAGCATCGGAGCCCGCCCGTCCGGCCCCCCTCGTCGGCATCGATCGGGGGCGGCCATGACGAGCACGTCGAACCGACCGGCGACGACACAGCCGATGCATCCTGCCGCCCGGCCCCGTCCGGCATGGCTCGACGGAGTCAATCCCGTCACGAAGATCGCTCTCGCACTGCTGCTGTCGGTGCCGCTGTTCGCGTCCATCGATCCGGTCAGCGCCCTCGTGGCGATCGCACTGCAGCTGGTCTGCCTGCCGCTGACCGGGCTGCCGGTGCGCACCGTGCTGCTGCGCCTGCTGCCCATCGCGCTGTTCTCGCCGATCGCCGGACTCAGCATGCTGCTGTACGCCGAGCCCGAGGGGGAGGTGTTCTTCAGCTTCGGCTTCGCGGCCATCAGCGAGGGGTCCATCGCTCTGGCCGTCGCGGTGACGCTGCGAGTGATCGCGCTCGGGCTGCCGACCATCCTGCTGTTCGGTCGCACCGACCCCACCGAACTCGGCGATGCGCTGGCCCAGGTCGCGCACCTGCCCAGTCGATTCGTTCTCGGCGCGCTCGCCGGGGCGCGGATGCTGGGGCTGTTCCTCGACGACTGGCGCACCATGTCGCTGGCGCGACGGGCCCGTGGTGTGGGCGACCACGGCGCGCTGCGCCGATTCTTCTCGATGGCGTTCGTGCTGCTCGTCTTCGCGGTGCGCCGCGGCACCAAGCTCGCCATGGCGATGGAAGCGCGTGGATTCGGATCGGGCATCGAGCGCACGTGGTCGCGTCCGTCGCGCCTCCGTCTGCGCGACGGTGTGGCGCTGCTCGGCGGTGCTGCGATCATGACGCTCGCTATCGCCGGGGCGGTCGCGGCCGGCATCTTCCGGTTCGTCTGGAGCTGACCGGTCGGCCTCGAGTCGACCAGGCCGTCGGGTGCCGGCCGGGCTCAGCCGATCATCCCCCGCAGCACGCTCTCCAGCACCACCGCGTGGTTGTGCTCGGTGTCGTTGACGGCGTAGACGAGGGTGACGACCGGATGCCCGCGGAGCTCGTCCACGAGCCGGGCGAGCGCCTCTGCCGATTCACCCTCGAGCTGCGCACGGTAGTGCGCGGCGCAGGCGTCGAAGTCCGCTCCCGGCGCATGCCACTCGTGGCGCAGCTCGGTCGACGGTGCGACGTCTTTCGCCCAGAGGTCGATCGCCGCACGCTGCTTCGACACGCCACGCGGCCAGAGTCGATCGACGAGCACGCGGTAGCCATCGCCCGCGGAGGCGCTGTCGTAGGCTCGTTTGCGACGAAGGTCCATGCCCTCAGCATCCACCCGCTCGCGGCCACCCGCCAGCCAGGCACTCAGAGCCACGTATGCTGAGACTCAGTCGCATTCGGCGTCCGACCGGCGCCGAGTCGTTCGAAGGAGAACACGATGCAGATCACGGGACAGGGCGCGCTCATCACGGGCGGCGCAAGCGGACTCGGCCTCGCCACCGCGCGCAGGCTGTCCGCCGCGGGAGCACGGGTCGCGATCATCGACCTGCCGACCTCCTCGGGTGAGGAGATCGCCGCCGAGCTCGGCGGGCTGTTCCTGCCCGCCGACGTGACCAGCTCCGAGCAGGTCGCCGCCGCCGTGGCATCCGCCCACGCCGTCGCACCGCTGCGCGTCGTCGTCAACTGCGCCGGCATCGCCCCGCCCGCCAAGGTGCTCGACCGCGACGGCAACCCCGCCGACCTCGCCGCCTTCGAGCGCGTCATCCGCATCAACCTCGTCGGCACGTTCAACGTGATCTCCCAGGCGGCGGCCGTGATCGCGCAGACCGAGCCCACCGAGGGTGGCGACCGCGGCGTCATCGTGAACACCGCGAGCGTCGCCGCGTTCGACGGTCAGATCGGCCAGCCCGCCTACTCGGCTTCCAAGGGCGGAGTGCACGCGATGACCCTGCCGATCGCACGCGAGCTCGCGCGGCACGGCATCCGGGTCTGCACGATCGCTCCCGGCATCATGGAGACCCCGATGCTCGCGGGTCTTCCGCAGGCCGCGCAGGACTCGCTCGGCCAGCAGGTGCCCTACCCGTCGCGGCTCGGCAGGCCAGACGAGTACGCCGCGCTCGTCGAGCACATCGTGGCCAACGGCTACCTCAACGGCGAGACCATCCGACTCGACGGCGCCATCCGCATGGCGCCGAAGTGAGCCCGCTCCCTTCGAATCGCCCACTTCGCCTCGAAACCGTCCGGGAATGCGCACTATGAGCGATCCCAAGCCAGACAGCCCAAGGAGAGAGACCATGTCACTGGCCGGAAAGACCATCCTCATGTCGGGCGGCAGCCGCGGCATCGGCCTCGCGATCGCCCTGCGTGCCGCGGCCGACGGCGCGAACATCGCGATGCTCGCGAAGACCGACACCCCGCATCCGAAGCTCGAGGGCACGGTTCACTCCGCGGCCGAGGCGATCCGTGCTGCCGGCGGGCAGGCGCTGCCCATCGTCGGCGACGTGCGCGACGACGACCAGGTGACCGAGGCGGTCATGAAGACGCAGGGCGAGTTCGGCGGCATCGACGTCGTCATCAATAACGCCAGCGTCATCGACCTGTCACGTTCGCTGGATCTCGCGGCGAAGAAGTACGACCTGATGCAGGACGTCAACGTGCGCGGCACGTTCATGCTGTCCCGCGCCGCCGTTCCGGTGCTGCGCGAGTCGGCGAACCCGCACATCCTGTCGCTGTCGCCGCCGCTGAACCTGTCGCCGAAGTGGCTGGGTGCGCACACCGGATACACCCTCGCGAAGTACGGCATGACGATGGCGACGCTGGGCCTTGCGGCCGAATTCGCGGATGCCGGGATCGCGGCCAACACGCTGTGGCCGCGCACCACGATCGCCACCGCGGCCGTGCAGAACCTCCTCGGCGGCGACAGGGTGATGGCCGCCAGCCGCACCGCTGACATCTACGCCGACGCGGCGTACTCGGTGATCACCAAGCCCGCACGGGAGTACTCCGGGCAGACCCTGATCGTGGAGGACGTGCTCGAGGCCGACGGGATCACCGACTTCTCGAAGTACGCCGCCGTCCCCGGCACCCCCGACGACCGCCTGTTCCCCGACATCTTCCTCGACTGACCGGCAGAGCCGCCCGCACGGATGTCGGCGGATTGAACGGATGTCGGCGCGAACGGGCTGTTCGCGCCGACAACCGTGTTCTGGACCGACAAGCGTGCGACGCAGCGGTCGGTCAGAACAACAGGTAGACCGACCCGGCGATCGTCAGCGCGATCACGAGCCGGTCGAACAGGTGCTGCGGCATCCGCCTGGCGATCCGGATGCCGATCAACGCCCCGACCACGACCATCGGGGCCAGCGTGAGATCGAGCAGCAGCACCTCGGGGGTGAGCAGTCCGATCCCGGCGAGGAACGGCACCTTGGTGAGGTTGACGATCGCGAAGAACCACGCCGAGGTGCCCAGGAACACCTTCACCGGGGTGCGGGTCGCGAGGAAGTACATCGACATCACCGGACCGCCGGAGTTCGCCACCATGGTCGTGAACCCGGCGAGAGTCCCATAGCCGGCGGCGGCGATGCGCCCGGATGCCCCGGCGCCGGTCTCATCGGAGTTCGCCGGCGAGCTGCCGGCGCGGCGCCCGAGCGTCCGTCGGCGCCACAGCGTGATCGCCACCATCGCCAAGAGGATCGCGCCGATCGTGCGGCGCACGACGCCGTCGGAGCTGATCGCGAGGAACGCGGCGCCGACGAGCAGGCCGACCACGACCGCAGGCGCGAGCCGCAGCAGCGTGCGCCAGTCGGCGTGCCGCCGGTAGGCGATCAGCGCGAAGACGTCGCCCACGATGAACAGCAGCAGCATCGCCGCGGTCGAGGTGCGTGCGGGCAGGACGGACGCCAGGATCACCACGGCGATGGTCGAGCTGCCGGGCAGCGCGGTCTTGCCGAGCCCTGCGATGAGCGCCGCGAAGGCCAGCAGCGCCCACACCCAGATCTCCACGCCCTCCAGTCTCCCAGCCGTGACGCCGTACCCTGGAGGTATGCCCGCATCCGACCAGACGCCGCCCTCTCGCAGCACGCCCGTGCGCAAAACGGGACCCGCCCGCGCCACGCAGGTGCGCCCCGCAACAGAGGGATGGACGCAGCAGAAGGATGCCGAAGGGCGGCCGCTCCTGCAGTTCGCCAGCCCTAAGCGCGGCAAGCCGCCGGTGCACCTGGCCGACCTCACCCCCGCCGAGCGTGTCGAGAAGGTGAAGGAGCTGGGCCTGCCCGGCTTCCGCGCAAAGCAGCTGTCGACCCACTACTTCACGCACTACACCTCCGACCCGGCGCACATGACCGATCTCCCGGCCGCGCAGCGCGACGAGCTCGTCGCCGGCATGCTGCCGCCGCTGATGACCGAGGTGAAGCGACTCGAGACCGACCGGGGGGACACGATCAAGTTCCTCTGGCGCCTGCACGACGGCGCGCTCGTCGAGTCGGTGCTCATGCGCTACCCCGGCCGCATCACGCTCTGCGTCTCGTCGCAGGCCGGCTGCGGCATGAACTGCCCGTTCTGCGCCACCGGCCAGGCGGGACTGACCCGCAACATGTCGACCGCCGAGATCATCGAGCAGATCGTGCGCGCAAACCGGGCCATCGCGAACGGCGAGCTCGGCGGTAAGAAGGCGAGCGACCACTCGATGGAGCGTGTGTCGAACATCGTCTTCATGGGCATGGGCGAGCCCCTGGCGAACTACAGGCGCGTGATGGACGCGGTGCGCATCATGGTCGCGCCGCAGCCCGACGGCCTGGGCATGAGCGCCCGCGGCATCACCGTGTCGACCGTGGGCCTCGTGCCTGCCATCAGGAAGCTCGCGGATGAGGACATCCCGGTCACCTTCGCACTGTCACTGCACGCCCCCGACGACGAGCTGCGCGACGAGCTGATCCCGGTCAACTCCCGCTGGAAGGTGGGCGAGGCGCTGGATGCCGCCCGCGAGTACTTCGACAAGACCGGCCGCCGCGTGTCGATCGAGTACGCCCTGATCAAGGACATGAACGACCACCCGTGGCGCGCCGACCTGCTCGCTTCGAAGCTGAACTCCCGCGGGCGCGGCTGGGTGCACGTGAACCCCATTCCGCTCAACCCGACGCCGGGGTCGATCTGGACGGCGTCCGACGTCGACGTGCAGAACGAGTTCGTGCGCCGGCTCAACGACGCCGGCATCCCGACCACCCTGCGCGACACCCGCGGCAAGGAGATCGACGGGGCCTGCGGCCAGCTCGTCGCCACCAGCGAAGACGAGGCCGAGGCCGCCGCGCTGGTCTGACCTCCTCGACTAGCGGCGAGGGGTGCGCAGAGACACGAGACGTCCGGACCCCTCGATCAGCTCCGACCACGTCGCGACATCGACCGAGCATTCGGCGACGGCGCAGGTGGGGAACTCGACTACCTGGCCGGTGAGTTCGGCCACAGCATCCGCCATCCCCGGGTTGTGGCCGACAAGCATCGCGACGTCGACGTCATGCGCAAGCCCGGCCGCCACCGACAGGATCGTGCGGGCTGTCGCTGCGTACAGCGCCGGCTCGTCGCCCACCTCGAGGCGGAAAGCCGTGGCGTACGCGTCGGCGGTGCTGCGGGCGCGCAGCGCCGTGCTCGACACGATGTGCTGCAGCGGCACCCCCTCGTCACGCAGCCGGCCGGCCATCGCCGGTGCGTCTCGCCGTCCGCGCTCGTCGAGCACCCGGTCGTGATCACGCGCCGACGGGTCGTCCCAGCCGGCCTTCGCGTGGCGGGCGAGCAGCAGCGTCTTCATGTGCTCCAGCCTGGCATCCGAACGCCGACGACGCACGCTTGTCTGTGAACGGCTCGCAGGCGGCATCCGGCACTCGCACAGCCGGGTCTTCCTACTCTGGAGGGATGTCCTATTCCGCACATCGCCCTGGACGGATGGATTCCCAGGGGCGGATCTCGTTCGAGTCCGACGCGCCAGAGGGTTCGGTCACCGACGAAGACCTCGACTTCCTCCGCCAGTACGAGCCGTCCGGTGGCGACACTGCGACCCTTCCGCAGGCTCAGGGGCCCAGTGAGGGAGCGGCTCAGGGGCCCAGTGAGGGAGCGGCTCAGGGAGCCGATGATGAAGCGGTGCCTGAGCCGGCGGCATCCGACGACCGTCCGCGCGAGCCGCGCCGCGCGAAGCGAGCGCCGCGCCCGAAGCGCGAGCGCACGCCGGGCTCGCGTCTGCGCACCCTCGCGATCCTCGGCGGCGCGGAAGGAGAGATCCTCGACCGCGTACCCGGTGAGACGCCTCGCTTCGTGCAGATGTTCTTCGTGCTCGTCGGCACGGCTCTCGTCTCGGCGATCTCGATGATGTTCGCACTGACCACCGGGGTGCAGGTGGCGATCTGGGTGGCCGTCCCGCTCGCACTCGTCTGGGCCGCCATCATCTTCAACCTCGACCGCTTCCTCACGTCGACCATGACGTCTACACGCAGCGTGGGCAAGATGCTCGCTCTCGCCCTGCCCCGCGTGGCGATGGCCGCCCTGATCGGATTCCTCGTCGCTGAGCCGCTCGTGCTGCAGGTGTTCCACAACGACATCGCACGCGAAGTGGCGTCGACCAACATCACCCAGTCGCAGTCCGACCAGGACGCGCTCGAGGACGGGCCAGAGAAGAAGGCGCTGGACGCGGCGACCGAGCGCGTCGCCGCTCTCGAGAACCAGGCGGCGACAGGCGTGGTCGCCGGCACCGAATCCGGTTCGGCCACCACGGCTGCGGCCCAGGCCACCGTCGACGAGCTGAACGGCAAGATCGCCGAGCAGCAGGAGGTCATCGACTCGGCCCGCGCGCTGTACCAGTGCGAGCTGACCGGTGAGGGCGCCGGCACCGTGCCCGGCTGCACGGGCGTGAACGGGCAGGGCTCGAGTTCCGACGCGGCCAAGGCGCAGCTCGCGCAGGCCCAGCAGACCTACGACGCGCTCGCCGCTCAGCTGCGCTCGGCCAACGACGACCTCGCATCGGCCGAGTCCGGCGCGCAGGCGAACACCGCGGCATCCGAGACGACCAACCGGGAACAGGCGAAGGATCAGCTTCCGGCTGCGAAGAAGACCTACCAGCAGGCGCTCGACGCATACAACGCGCGTGCCGACTCGGTCGCGCAGGGCAATGCCGGCGCGGTCGGCCTGCTCAGCCAGATCACCGGGCTCAACCGCCTCGGCGAGAAGGAGCCCACGATCTTCTGGGCTCACTGGCTGATCGCGGCGCTGTTCTTCATGATCGAGCTGCTGCCCGTGCTCGTGAAGGTGCTCACGAGCTGGGGCGACCCGTCGCTGTACGAGAAGGCTCGCGACATCCGCAGACAGGTCGACCTCGACAGGGTGACCGCGGAGGGCTTCCGCGATCGCGCGGCGATCGTCACCTCAGCGGATGCTGCGGCGGCAGCGCCCGCGAGAGCGGCGGCCGCAGCGGCGGCCGACCCTGCGCCGACCGAGCCGCTCACACGGGCCGACATCCGCGAGACCGCGTCCGTCTGACATCATGGCGTCATGAGCGGGATGCAGATATCCACGGCGCAGGTCGCCGTCATCGGCGTGACCGCGGTGACCGCGTACGCCGGACTCGCCGCACTCCAGATCCTGGTGCTCAACCCGCTGGCTGCCGCGCCAGGCTCATCCCTCGACGCCATCTACGCCGAGATGGATGCCGCCGGCGAGACCATGCCGGTGACGATGCCGCTGCTGATGCTCGGGGCGGGTGTCGCGGCGGCGATCGCGGTGGCGGTGCTCAGCATCCGGTCGCGGCTGGCGCCGGCGCTCAGCGCACTGCTGTTCCTGCTTCTGCTGGTCTTCGGCACCCCGGGGTATTTCGTCGCCTCGTTCGGCCCCGGGATGAACGTCGCTGACACGTTCATGATCAGCGGTGGCGATCACAGCCGGTGGTCGCTGGTGCTCCACGCGGTGAGCCTGGGCGCCGCAGCTGCGGCAGTGGTGGTCGCGCTGCGGATGAGACGCCGGCGCCCGCTCGCTGTCAAGGCCTGACGCCATGGTCGGCGACCGCGCCGATCCCGGATAGCGTGTGATCATGGTCAACTATCGCTACCTCGGAAACAGCGGACTCAAGGTCTCGGAGATCACCTACGGCAACTGGGTGACGCACGCGTCGCAGGTCGACGACAGCGCCGCGATCGCCACCGTGCACGCCGCGCTGGATGCCGGGATCACCACCTTCGACACGGCCGATACCTATGCGAACACCGCCGCAGAGGTCGTGCTCGGCAAGGCGCTCGCAGGCCAGCGTCGTGCCGGGCTCGAGATCTTCACCAAGGTCTATTTCCCGACCGGCCCCAAGGGGCCCAACGACACGGGCCTCAGCCGCAAGCACATCTTCGAGTCGATCGACGGCTCGCTGCAGCGGCTCGGCACCGACTACGTCGACCTGTACCAGGCGCACCGCTACGACTACGAGACTCCGCTGGAAGAGACGATGCAGGCCTTCGCCGACGTCGTCCGTCAGGGCAAGGCGCTGTACATCGGCGTCTCGGAGTGGACCGCAGAGCAGCTGCGCGAAGGGCACGCGCTGTCGCGTCAGCTCGGATTCCAGCTGATCTCGAACCAGCCGCAGTACTCGATGCTGCACCGCGTCATCGAGGGCAAGGTCGTGCCCACCTCGGAGAGCCTCGGCATCTCGCAGATCGTGTGGTCGCCGATGGCTCAGGGCGTGCTCAGCGGCAAGTACCTGCCCGGCCAGCCTGTGCCCGACGGCTCGCGTGCCACCGACCCGCACTCGGGTTCGGACTTCATCAAGGGCTTGCTGCGCGACGAGATCCTCGAAGCGGTGCAGAAGCTCAAGCCCATCGCCGCCGACGCGGGCCTGACGATGCCGCAGCTCGCGATCGCCTGGGTGCTGCAGAACCCGAACGTGGCCGCCGCGCTGGTGGGCGCCTCGCGTCCCGAGCAGCTCGCGGAGACGGTGAAGGCCTCGGGCGTGCGCCTCGGTCCCGACGTGATGTCGGCCATCGACGAGGCCCTGGGTGACGTCGCGAACACCGACCCGCAAGACACCTACGACGTGTCGCCGAAGACCCGCCTGGTCTGAGACCGCGCCGCGGGCGGTGTCCACATCAGCTGTGAGCACCGCCCGCCCAGCGTGATCGGCTGTCCGGCAGGCGGATCAGAGCGCGGTGATGTCCACCTGCAGATCGTGGGTGAGCCGCTCGATGTCGGCGCGCAGAGCGCCGAGGTCGGCGGATGCCGGCAGCGTCGCAGTGACCGACGACTCGAACAGCCGCCCGCCGGCCATCGCGGCGTCCCTGGTGTGCGTGGTCATGCTCTCGATGCTCAGCGCGTGAGCATTCAGCACGCCCGAGATCTCACGCACGATGCCTGCCCGGTCGTTGCCGAGCACGCTGATCGAGATGCGCTGCGCGGCGTCGGATGCCGAGGTGTCGGCGCCCGCGTGCACCGTGATCGAGAGCATCCCGTCGAGTGCATCGAGATCTTCTCGCAGCGCGTCGACGCGATCGGCGGCGATCGAGATCTCGATCACTCCGGCGAAGGTGCCGGCGAGCTCTGCGAGCTGGCTGTTCTCCCAGTTGCCGCCGTGCGCCGCGACGACGTCGGCGACGCTCGAGACGAGTCCAGGGCGGTCCGCTCCCGCGACGGTGAGGATGAGCGTTGTCATGCGCTCAGCGTAGCCCGCTCACCACGCGCCGCCGTCGAGGAAGCGCTGCATCCTCTCCCGGTGCGGGGCGAGGTCCCATCCTTGGGCGGCGACCCAGGCGTCGTCGTAGTAGGTCTGCGTGTAGCGGATCCCGCTGTCGCAGATCAGCGTGACGACGCTGCCCGTCTCTCCGGCGTCGCGCATGCGCGAGATCAGCTCGAACGCGCCGTACAGGTTGGTGCCCGTCGATCCGCCCGCGAGGTGCAGGGTGCGGTCGCGCAGAAGGCGGATCGCGGCGACCGACGCGGCATCGGGCACCGAGATCATCTCGTCGATCACGCTCGGCACGAACGAGGGCTCCGCGCCGGGCCGGCCGATGCCCTCGATCATCGAGGGCCTGCCTGCGGCGCCCGGATCGCCCTGCCAGACGGCGTAGAACGCCGAGCCCTCGGGGTCGGCGACGGCGACCTGGGTGGCGTGGCGCCGGTAACGAACGTAGCGCCCGAACGTGGCGCTGGTGCCGCCGGTGCCGGCGCCGACGACGATCCATCGGGGGATCGGATGCCGCTCCTGGGAGAGCTGGGTGAACACGCTCTCGGCGATGTTGTTGTTGCCTCGCCAGTCGGTGGCGCGCTCGGCGAAGGTGAACTGGTCGAGGTAGTGGCCATGACAGCCGGCGGCGAGGCGGCGGGCCTCCGGCGAGATCTCCTCGGCGTGGTCGACGAAGTGGCACCGTCCGCCGTAGAACTCGATGAGGTCGATCTTCTCCTGGCTCGTCGATCTCGGCACGACGGTGATGAACTTCAGCCCGAGCATCCGGGCGAAGTACGCCTCTGAGACCGCCGTCGATCCGCTTGACGATTCGACGAGCGTGGTGTCTTCATCGATCAGCCCGTTGACGAGCCCGTAGAGGATGAGCGAGCGCGCGAGGCGGTGCTTGAGCGAGCCGGTCGGATGCACCGACTCGTCTTTCAGATACAGGTCGATGCCCCAGTCCGCGGGCAGCGGGAAGAGGTGCAGGTGCGTGTCTGCCGAGCGGTTGGCGTCCGCCTCGAGCACCTGGATGGCAGAACTGACCCAATCGCTCATGGTTCGAGGGTAGCGGTGCTCCCGGCGGCGAGAAGAGCGCGCAACCCGGTCACGGTCGACGGATGCGCTGCGCCTCGGCGTCGGCGGGGAACGGCTCCGACAGCGACCAGCGGAACACCTCGCGCTGGCCGTCGATGCTGAGAGCGACATGGTCGTCATGCACGACGACGTCTTCGACGTCGAGAGCGGGAACGGATGCCCGGGACAGGCCGGTCTGCCAGAGGACGATCACCTCGGCAGGCAGCGGCCCGAGACGAACGGCCGGGCAGAGCAGCGTGTCGGCGCCGTCGACGACCCGCTCGACCACCCCGTCGGATGTCAGCGGCACTGCCGCCGGCTCGGAAGACGGCGATGCCGCCCAGGCGCCGAGCAGGCGCACTGCGCTGACCAGGTCTCCGCAGTGCGCCCGCGCGGAGCGCGCCGCGTGCGAGGTGGTGTGGCCGGCATCCGGAGCGTCGCCGTCGACCACGAGGGCGGCGCCGCTCACCCGCCCGGAGAGCCCCACGCATCCCGACAGACGCGCCACGTGCACGACGCTGCTCCCGACGATCTTCGTCGCCACCTCGCTCAGCACGTGCCGGCCGCCTGCGTCGAGCGCGCGGGTGACCGCGCCGCCTCGGGCACCGACGCTCGCGCGGAGGGCGGGGCGGTGCACGGCGCCCTCGATGGTGATGTCGCTGTCGCGCACCGCATCGCCCGTGACGGGGCGTGTCGCGGAGGTGAACTGCAGCCGGCGGTACAGGGGGTCGTCGCGGGTCGGGTGCCCGTCGCTGCCGAAGTTGTGCAGCCGCACGATGCCGTCTTCACGGCGGGCGTCGATCAGCCACCTCGGGCCGTCGAGCACCCGACGCACGTCTTCGCGCTCGATCTGCAGCGGGCTCTCGGCCGTCGTCCAGACGGCATCGTCCGCGGGAAGCGCGAGCCCGAGGAAGCCCTTCGCCGCCCAGTAGGGCGACCCCGGCCCGCTGTACGACTGCACCATGCTCGGGATCGGACGGCGCTGCCAGCCCAGCGACAGCGCGCCGGTGTCGAGGCTGCCGCCGTCGACGAAGTGCTTCAGGATGCCGCTCGTCAGTCGCCGCGTGCGCGCGGCGTCGAGCACGTCGACGCCCTCGCGTCGCGCCATCCAGAACGGAGCGGCCGTCGCCCAACGGTAGATCAGCGAGCGCCCCTGGAACACGGGGGCGCAGCGCGCATCGAACAGGTGCTGATAGCCGTCGACGAACGCGGCCAGGCGCGCACGGTGCAGCGCGCGCCGATCGGCGAATCCGGGGCCCATCAGCTCGTCGATGAAGAACGGATACCAGTGGAAGGCGAAGGCGTTGTAGTGATCGAACCGGCGACCGTCGCCGTCGGTGTACCAGCCGTCGGCGCGATGCCAGTCATCCATCCGGTCGAGGGCGTTCTCGACCGTGTCGCGTCCGTCGGCGAAGCCATCGGCGTGGGTGAACGCCGCCAGGGTGGCTCCCAGCAGCACGTGGTTGTTGTCGGCGCACCACGTGCCGCGAGCCTGCGCGAACCAGGCGTGCACGCCCTCGCGGGTGGCGCTGTCGAGCGCGGCCCACACCGTGTCGCGCGTGAGGTGCAGGGCGATCGCGATCGATGCCGCCTCGACGGTCGCCTGGCTGTGATCGGTGAGCGAGGGCCAGACCCTCGTGGCGACGGCATGCCGCACGGCTTCTGCGTAGTGCTCGATCAGCTGCGGCGTGCCGCCCGCGCCGTCGGGATCGCCGGCGATGCGCAGCGCCGCGAGCAGGAAGGTGCGCGCGAAGCCCTCGAGCCGGTCCATCGGCGAGCCCGTCGTGGCATCTGCGGCCGTGCCGGGGCGCGCGGCGAAGTCCACCATCGCCCCACCGTGCGTCGAGTGCTGCCGCGCCGCGTCGAGGATCCGGTCGGCTGCCGTCACCCAGTGCGCGCGGGTGTACCCGGTGTGCGCAGCGGCGAGCGGGTCGGCGGGCGGCATCCAGGCGGCGGTCGTGGACATGACTCGATCGTCGCGATGGGGGAGAAGAGGATTCAAGACGAGAAGGTGTTGAATCCTCTTCTCCGCACCGCGTTGACTGGCGGCATCTCGAGCCCAGGAGGCCGTCTTGCCGCATCGCCCGAACATCCTCGTCGTCATGGCCGACCAGTTCCGCGCCGCCTCCCTCGGCGTCGCCGGAGAGGACCCGGTGCACACCCCGCACCTCGACGCGCTCGCCGAGAACGGACGCGTCATGCGCCAGGCGGTGAGCGGCTACCCCGTGTGCAGCCCGCACCGGGCGATGTTCCTCACCGGCATGCGCCCGCAGGTGAACGGCGTCACCGTGAACGTCAATTCCGAGAGCGCCGAGGACGGCGTCGGACTGCGCGACGGCCTGCCCACCTGGGCCAGCGCCTTGCGCGATCGCGGATGGCGGACCGGGTACATCGGAAAGTGGCATCTCGAACCGCCGGTCGACGATGACGAGCGATACGGCGAGGGGCGCCGCGACGACGGCAAGGTCTGGGATGCATGGTCGCCGCCGCGACGGCGATTCGGCTTCGAGTACTGGTACTCGTACGGTGCAGCCGACCGGCACCTCGCGCCGCACTACTGGACGACAGACGCCGGCCGTGAAGAGCGGGTGGACGTCGACCAGTGGTCGGCCGAGCATGAGGTGGATGTCGCGATCGACTTCCTGAGCGCCGCCGGAGGCGACCCGTGGGCCCTGATGGTCTCGCTCAACCCGCCGCACCAGCCCTTCGACCAGGTGCCCGACCGCTATCGCGCCCGCTACGCCGATCTCGACGAGCCCACCCTGCTGAACCGCCCGAACGTGCCGCACGGCAGCGCCGTCGCGACCGAGGCTGCGAACGTCGCCCGCGACTACTTCGCCGCGATCACCGGGGTGG
The DNA here is from genome assembly GCF_028198145.1 of Microbacterium sp. nov. GSS16. Classification (NCBI taxonomy): domain Bacteria; kingdom Bacillati; phylum Actinomycetota; class Actinomycetes; order Micrococcales; family Microbacteriaceae; genus Microbacterium; species Microbacterium sp. nov. GSS16. The sequence continues at coordinate 1,122,501 of NZ_CP116338.1, forward strand.
ACGAGCAGGTCGGCCGGCTGGTCGACGCCGTCGCCGCCAGGCGGACTCGACGGCCGACCGTGACCCTGTTCACCTCCGATCACGGAATGCAGCTCGGCAGTCACGGCCTGATGTACAAGAACGTCCCCTACGAGGAGTCGATGCGCTTGCCGCTCATCGTGCACGCACCCGGCATGATCCCCGCGGGGGAGTCGCACACCGTGCTGGACTCGCTCGATTTCGCGCCGACGATCCTCGGCCTCGCCGGGGTCACGCTGAGCGACGAGCGCATGGCCGGCCGCGATCGATCTGATGTCCTGCGCGGTGCGCCAGGCGCCCCGGCGCTCGAGGGCGAGGACGACGACGCGACGCTCTACACCCGCTTCGCCTCCCGGTCGGATGCGAGCAGCGTGCGCGGACTGCGCACGCGCACGTCGAAGATCGTCGCCGCCTGGCATCCGGAATCCGGGTTGGCGGTGCAGTTCTTCGACCTTGCCGCCGATCCCTACGAGCTGCACGACCGCCCCGACGATCCGCGAGCGCTCGCGCTGGCGGGTCGGCTGCGCGAAGAACTGCAGCGCGCCGACGACCCATGGGAGGGCGCCGCAGCGCTCGCCGCGGTCACGGCGCAGCTCGCGCACTGACGCCGGAGCCGAGGGGCCGCTGCGCCAACGGTGGCGCCGGCCCGGGCTCCGGCGGGTCAGTCGTCGGCGGTCACCGCGGCCGGCAGCCCGACCTGCTCCCGCCAGCGCTCGTGCGCCCGCGTGAGCTGGGCGACCAGTCGCGGACGGCGGGCGGCGAGATTGTCGCGCTCGCCGGGGTCGCCGACGAGGTCGGTGAGGATCAGCCCGTCGCCGGTGCTCGTGTGCTCCACCGCGCGCACATACTGCGCGGTCGGACTGTCGCCGGCCACCGAGAGCAGCTTCCAGTCGCCGCGACGCACGGCCCACTGCCAACCGCAGTCCCAGTGCAGCTCGCGCTCGCCGGTCGCGCGATTCTCGCGTCTGTCCTGAGCGCCGGGGGTGTCGTCGTCGACGTCGCCCTCGAGCAGGGGGCGCAGGTCGCGTCCGTCGTCGTCCGCGTTCTCGGCGAGCCCCGCTGCCGCCGCGAACGTGGCCGTGAGGTCCAGCGCGCTCACCGGTTCGCTCACCACGGTGCGGGCGGCGGCGACGCCGGGCCAGCGCACGAGGAACGGCACGCGGATGCCGCCCTCCCACAGCGTGTACTTCGTGCCGCGCAGCGCACCGTTGTCGCCGTAGTTGCACTGTGATCCCCCGTTGTCGGTGAGGTAGACCACGATCGTGTCGTCGGCGATGCCGGAGGCGTCGAGGCGGTCGAGCAGGCGCCCGATCGCACGGTCCATCAGCTCGAGCTGCGCGAGGTAGAAGGCGCGCCCGTCGGGCAGATTCGGGCTGATGGCGCCGTCGTACCAGTCGAGGTACTCGGAGGCGCCCGGATGCCAGTCACCCGGGCTCTGCAGGCCGCGCGCGGCCAGCTCGTCATCGGGCAGCTGCCAGCAGAAGTTGTGCACGGCGTTGAAGGCGACCATGGCGAAGAACGGCTGCTCGCCGTCCTGGCGCTCTATGAACGCCTCCGCCCGTTCGGCGATCTCGTCGGTCGTGAAGCCGTTGAACTCCACCGGCTCCTCACCCGACCAGAACGGCTGCACGCCCATCGCCTCGGCGGCCTCGCCGTACTCGGCGACCGCGTCTGCACTGTGATGCAGGTAGTGCAGGCGCCCCATCGACTGGCCGGCCAGGCCGTAGAACGACTCGTCGAAGCCGTGGTGCGGCGGTGCGCCACGATCGGCGGCCGTCTCGTCGCCGTAGTGCACCTTGCCGAAGTACCCGGTCGCGTAGCCGGCATCGCGAAGGCGCTCGGCGATGGTGGGGGCGCTGCCGATGTGCGCCGAGTCGAACCACAGGCCGCCCCAGCGCTGCTGGTACTGCCCGGTGATGAGTCCGGCGCGTGAGGGCGAGCAGATCGGCGCGGTGACGTACGCGTCGGTGCAGGTCGCGCCCTCGGCAGCCAGACGGTCGAGTACCGGAGTGCGCACCCCGGGCGTGCCTTCGGCCGACCGGTCGGCATAGCCATGGTCGTCCGAGACGATCAGCAGGATGTTCGGGCGGCGGGTCATGAGGCTCCATCCCATCCGGGCGGCGCGAACGCGCCGAGGGGGTCGTCGTCGAGGGTGCGGGTCTGTCCGGCGCCGCACACCGGCAGCCCGCGGCCGTCCGCGCGCGGGTCCGCGTGCTCCGTGAACCATGCGTCGAGCATCCGGCGCATCCGCGCCACCTCGTCGGCGTACGCGGGATCGTCGGCGAGGTTGCTGCGCTCGCGCGGATCGGCGGCCAGGTCGTACATCTCGTGCGGGCCGTACGGATGCCGGTGCACGTACTTGCGCTCCGCGGTGCGGATCATCCGGACGGGGCCGTACTCGGTGTGCACGACGACCGGACGATCCGGTGTCTCGGCGCGCCCACCGCGCAGCACCGCAGCGAAGCTGCGCCCCGGCCCGTGCTCGAACGGCTCGGGGTCGAGTCCGAGCAGCTCGAGCAGGGTCGCCGGCAGGTCGTAGGCGCTGAGCAGCTCGTCACGCACCTCGCCCTCGGGTCGTACGCCGGGCCCGGCGACGATGAAGGGCACCATGACCGACTCGTCGTACATGTTCATCGGGAAGGTGCCGTTGCCCTTGCCCCAGAAGCCGTGCTGCCCGCAGCTGAACCCGTTGTCGCTGAGGAAGACCACGATGGTGTCGTCGGCGATGCGGTGCGTCTTCAGCCGGTCGAGCACGCGGCCGATGGCAGCATCCATCGCCGTCACGGCCGCGAAGTAGCCGATCAGCGCCTCGCGGGTGTCGGCCTCGCCGCCGATCGGCGCGCCGTCGAGGGTCTGCAGCCAGGGATGCGGCTGCTCCTGCGGGCAGGTCTCGAACGCGCAGTCGCGATAGAGGTCGGTGAACTCCGCAGGATGCTGACCGGCGAACGGCTTGTGCGGCGCGGTGAAGTTCAGGGCCAGGAAGAACGGGGCGTCGTGCTGCTGCTCGGCGTCGAGGAACGCGATCGCATCGTCGGCGATCACATCGGTGAGGTAGTCGGTGACGTGCTCGGTGCGTCCGTCGCCGGTGTGCATCACCGCATCGTGGTACGGACTGCCGCCTCCATCGAGTGCGTACCAGTGCACGAAGCCGCGGCGCGGCACGTCGCTGGCGCCGAGGTGCCACTTGCCCGAAAGGCCCAGCCGGTAGCCGGCGTCGGCGAGTGCATCGGTGAGCGTCGGCATCCCCGCGAGATGATCGCGGCCGGCAGCGCCGGAGTGCGCGCCGTCGAGGTAATCGTGCACGCCGTGAGTGGACGGAACCTGACCGGTGAGCAGACTGGCGCGGGCCGGTGAGCAGACGGGCGACGCGCAGAAGAACCGGTCGAGACGGATGCCGCGCGCGGCCAGCTCGTCGAGGACGGGGGTGCGGATCTCGCGGTTGCCCGCAGCGCCGAGCGCCCAGGGGCCCTGGTCGTCGCTGACGATGAGGATGAGGTTCGGCCGCGTCATGTCAGCGCGTCCGCGTCGGCGAGCAGCAGAGCCGAGCCCTCCTCAGCGGAGCGGTATGCCGCGAGGACGAGCTCGACCACGTGCCTGGCGTGCTCCAGTGGCACGGTGGGTGCCCCGCCCTGCACGACGCGCTGGAAGTCGGCGAGCTGCGCGGTGAAGGCGCTCTGGATGTCATCCGGGTGGGTGCGGTGGATCAGCTGCGAGCGGCCGTCAGCGTGCACGGTGGTGCCGTGCCGAGGATCGATCTCGATGATGCCGCCCTCGCACACGACGGTGACCAGGTCACCGCGCGTGGCAGGGTCGCTGACGACGACGATGCTGACCGCGACCCCGTTGTCGAGGCGCAGCATCATCGCACCGTCGGTCTCGACAGTCGAGCCGAAGCGGTTGACGGTGGTGGCGAGCATCTCGGCGGCTCGGCCGCCGCCGAACCACAGCGAGCGGTCGATGCAGTGTCCGCCGATGTTCATCAGCGCGCCGCCACCGGCGATCTCAGGGGAGAAGAACCAGGGTGAGCGGGTGCCGGGGCGATAGTCGGTGCTGCGGTTGTCGCGCACCATGCGCACCGCCCCCAGGCGGCCCGAGGCGAGCACCCGGTGAGCCTCGACCTTCTCGGGCAGGTAGTGCTGGATGTGTCCCACGGTCAGGGCGACGCCCGCGGTGTCGCACGCGGCGACCAGGCGGTCGCAGTCCTCAAGCGTGGTGGCCATGGGCTTCTCCACCAGCACATGCGCGCCGGCGGCAGCCGCGTCGACACCGATCGGCAGGTGCGTCGCGTGCGGCGTGTTCACGATCACGGCATCCACCGTTCCCGACTCCAGCATCGCCCGGTGGTCGGTGAAGACCGCGGCATCCGGGCATCCGGAGGCCACCCTGCGAGCCGCCGTCTCGTCGATGTCGCAGACGGCGGCGAGCCGCATGCCGTCCAGCGTCGCAGCTGCGGCGCAGTGGTACGAGGCGACGGCCCCGGCTCCGATCAATCCGATCCGCACGTGTATCTCCCTCGATCAGTCCTGGTGAAGTGCGCTCGCCCCGCACGAGCGGCGTATGACGATGCGCGGCCGCAGCCGGATCTGGTGCAGCGGGCATTCGTCGCCCTCCACCAGCCGGCGCAGCATGACGTCAGCGGCCATGCGGCCGATGCGGTACTTGGGCGGCGCCACTGCGGTCAGCGGCACCTCGGCCAGATCCGCGACCTCGTCGTCGTACGAGACGAGCGCGACGTCATCGGGGATTCGCACTCCGGCCCGGCGGGCGGCGCCCTGCAGGAGGGCCGCCTCCCGATCGCCGAAGATGAGGGCGGCGGTGGCCTCGAACTCCCGCAGCGCGGTGAAGGCGGAAGAGCCGGAATCGGCTTCCCACTCCTGCTTCGTCTGCGCGAACTCGAGCCCCGATGGGAGCCCCAGATCGGCGATGGCGCGACCGAAGCCTCGCACGATGCCGAACTCGGTGACCGTGGCCGAACGCGTGAGAAGAGCGATGCGCGAGTGGCCCAGCCGCGCGAGGTGCGCGATCGCGTCGTAGGCACCACCGGCATGGTCGGAGCACACGTGCTCGGTGGTGTCGGCGGGGCCGACATCGGCGAGGCTGCGCTCGACGAGGACCACCGGGGCGGGCAGCGCCATCAGCTGCTGGGCACGGGCGAGGGGATCGTCGAGTCCGGTGAGCGTCGGAGCCAGGATCAGGCCGTCGACGCCCGCATCCAGCAGCGACGCGATCGCGTCATCCTCGCGCTCGGGCTGATATCGGTAGGTGGCGAGCTGCAGCGAGGCGCCCGCCGCCTGCAGCGACTCGTCGATGCCCTGCAGAACGCGCGGGTAGTAGAGCTGTGTGTCGGGCAGCAGCACGCCGATGCGCCGACGGGTGCGCTCCTCTCGCGGGCGCGTGTGCGCGACGAAGCTGCCGGCTCCCTGACGCCGCACGACGATGCGTTCGGCCACCAGCTCGTCGAACGCGCGGCGCACCGTGGTCAGCGACAGACCGGTCTCCTTCGAGAGCTCCTGCTCTGTGGGCAGCTTCTGGCCCGCCGTCCAGGTGCCGGCGAGGATCCCGCGACGAAGCTGATCTGCGAGGAGCTCGAACTTCAATCCCCGCGATTCTGCGTCGCGCACCGTTGCGCGCTTTCCGGCCATGCCGATCCCCTCCGTCGTTCTTCCTTTGATTCTTCGGTCCTTGAGAGAAGGAATAAAGACGTATTCAACGATTACTTCCGTGTATCAGGCGCCTTGCGGAGGCGGGAAGCAAGGAGCCGTCGCAACAGAACGATCACGGATATCGGAATACTCCTTGAATGCTCTTCTATCGAGGGGCGAAAGTCGACCCACGCAGGCGACGATGCCGCGCACAGACGAAAGGAAATCCGATGGCGAAGATCCGAAAGGTCTCAGCACTTGCCCTCATCGGCGCGGTCGCGCTCACCGCCGCCGGATGCTCGTCCGCATCAGGCGGCGGGTCCAGCGACTCCGGAGAGTTCACCTACTGGGCGATGTGGAAAGAGGGCGAGGCGCAGCAGAAGGTCGTCGCCCAGGCCATCGCCGACTTCGAGAAGGAGACCGGCATCGAGGTGAACGTCCAGTGGCAGGGGCGCGACAATCTCAAGAAGACCGTCCCCACTCTCAACACGAACAAGGTCCCCGACCTCGTCGACGGCTCGTTCGCGAAGACCGCGCCCGTGCTGGCTGAGACCGGACAGGCGAAGCCGCTCACCGAGGCGTATGCCGCAGAGGTCGACGGCGAGAAGGTGTCGTCGCTGATCCCCGAGGCGTACCTCGAAGACGACGTGCTCACCGTCGAGGGCGAGGATGCGCCGTGGATGCTGCCCTACTCGCTCACCAGTGACGCGATCTGGTTCAACAAGGCGGCGCATCCCGAGCTCGCCGAGAACGCGCCCGAGACCTGGGACGACTTCCTCAAGACCATGGATGAGATGAAGGCCGCGGGCGAGACGCCGATCGCCATCGACGGCGACGTCGCCGGCTACAACGCCTATTGGTACACCTCGGCGATGGTCGGACTCGCCGGGCCCGGCTCGCTTCGCAAGATGGCCGCCGACAAGACCGGCGAGGCATGGGACGACCCGGAGGCGCTCGAGGCCGCGCAGATGATCGAGGAGCTCGTCGAGGGCGACTACTTCATCGACGGATACAACGCCAGCAAGTGGCCCGCGCAGCAGCAGGTCTGGGCGGACGACAAGGCCGTGATGCTCTTCAACGGCACGTGGATCCCCACCGAGACCGGCCCGTACGCCGCCGACGGCTTCGAGTACTCGTCGTTCCCGTTCCCGTCGCTGGGAGACACCGCGCGGGCCGACTTCGTCGGATTCTCCGTGCCGGCTCGCGCGAAGAACTCCGAGAACGCGCAGAAGTTCGCGGCGTTCTTCCTGAACAAGAAGTACCAGGACGCCCTCGGCACCGACGCCAAGATCATCCCGATCAGGTCCGACGCGGCTGTCAGCGAGGAGATGTCGACCGTCAAGGATGCTCTGGACGCTGCGGACTCGTACTACATGCAGAACGACGGCATCAGTTTCCCCGGCTACACCGAGAAGCTGCTGTGGCCCGCGCTGAGCGACCTCGTGCTGGGCAAGACCGACGCGAAGACGTTCGTCGAGACGATGAAGACCGGACAGGTCGACTATTGGAAGCAGAACTCGTGACCGACGTCGCTCTGGCGCCCGCCGCCCCCCTCCCCGCCGCCCCTCGCGGGCGGCGGGGAGGGGGCAGCACGATCGACCAGGCCCGCCGCCGCCTGTTCGTGCCGTTCGTCGGCCCCGCGTTCGTGCTGTACACGATCCTTTTCGTGGTGCCCTCGGTGTACGCGATCTGGATCAGCTTCAACAAGTGGGCCGGTGCCGGCCCCATGGAGTTCGTCGGCCTCGGCAACTACGTCCGGCTGTTCAACGACAAGCTCTTCGTGCGATCGTTCGGCAACACGCTGCTGCTGCTGTTCGTCGTCGGGCTGGCGATCTTCGTGATCGCCTTCGCCCTCACGCTCGTGCTGCGCGATATGACGGGCAAGAAGATCGCGCGGTCGGTGATCTTCTTCCCGCATCTGGTCAACGCGATGATCTTCGGCGTCCTCGCCGGATTCATCTTCAACCCGGGCGGCCTGGTCAACACGCTGCTCGGCGCCTTCGGCGTGACCGATCCGCCCGCCTGGCTCTCTCAGGACAACCTGTTCCCCCTGATCATGGTGATGATGACGTGGATCACCACGGGCTACTTCACCACGATCCTCATGGCCGGCGTCGACCGCATCCCGCCGTACTACTACGAGGACTGCGCCCTCGCCGGCGCGAACGCCTGGCAGCGGCTGCGCCACGTCATCCTGCCCCTGACCTGGGACGTGTTCGGCACGTGCGCCGTGCTGTGGACGATCTCGTCGGTCAAGATCTTCGAGATCATCTGGATCTTCGGCGGATCGACCGGTGCGGGCATGCCGCCGACGCAGACCTGGACCACTGCGGTGTACACCTACGTCACCGCCTTCTCCGGCGAATCCGTGCCCGCCTACGGCGCGGCATCCGCCTCGGCCGTGCTCTCGCTTGCGCTCGTGTCGGTGCTGGTGCTGCTGCTGCGCCGCGTCATGAAGCGCGAAGCGATCGAGTTCTAGGAGACATCGTGACTGCGACCCTCACCGAAGACACCACCCGCACCATCGTGGTGCCCCCCGAGCGCCGTCGTCCGCGCCGCCGGACCCGCGCCGCCATCGGCAACGACCGCAGCGTGATCCGTGCGATCGGGATCGTGCTGCTGTGGGCCTTCGTCGTGCTCAACGTCGCGTGGATGGTGTGGATGGTCATCCAGGCTTTCCGCGACACCCGCTCGATTCTCGCCGACCCGTGGGGGCTGCCCACCTCGCTCGACCCGGTGAACTTCGTCACCGCCTGGACGGTCGGCGACTTCGCGACGGCGACGATGAACAGCGTCGTGACCACGCTGGTCTCGTCGTTCCTGACCGTCGCACTCGCGGCCCCCGCGGCGTACTACCTGAGCCGCGTCGAGAACCGGCTCACCAACTCGCTGACGATGTACTTCGTGCTCGGGCTCGGCATCCCCGCCCAGGTGATCGTCATCCCGCTGTTCGTCATGCTGAACGAGGTCTACCTCACCGACAGTCTCATCGGGCTCAACCTCGTGTACATCGGCGTCTCGATGCCGTTCACCGTCTTCCTGCTCACGGCGTTCTTCCGGTCCCTGCCGCTGGAGATGGAGGAGGCCGCGGCGCTCGACGGCACCACAGCCTTCGGCACCTTCTGGCGCATCACGCTGCCGCTGGCCAAGGGCGGCATCCTCACCGCGTTCGTGCTGCAGGTCATCTCGCATTGGAACGAGACCCTCCTCGCTCTCACGCTGCTGCAGTCCACCGAGAAGTACACGCTGCCCGTGGCGTTGATCTCGTTCATCCAGCAGCAGACCTACTCCGGCGCCGACTGGGGCGGGCTGTTCGCAGGACTGTGCATCGTCGTGCTGCCGATGCTGGCGATCTATCTGTGGCTGGGTCGCCGGCTCACCGAGGGTCTCACCCTCGGCATGGGCAAATGACTTCGGTGGCGGCGCGGCCGAACCTGCTCGTGGTGATGGCCGACCAGCTCGGCGCGCACGTCATCGACCGCGATGAGGGATGGGTCGACACTCCGCACCTCGATCGGCTGCGCCGGTCGGGGGCGGAGTTCACCCGGGCCACCGTTACCTTCCCGCTGTGCGTGCCCTCGCGGGCGTCGCTGCTGACCGGACGGATGCCGCACGAACTCGGCGTCGGCGGCAACCGGCAGGGTTCGGCGGTGGCGGAGCCGGGGGCGCGCCCCGACAGCATGGGGCACCTGCTCACGGCCGCCGGGTACGACTGCGCGTATGCGGGCAAGTGGCATGCGATCTCGCCCAGCGCGCCGCCGGATGCGGGGTTCGAGGTGCTGCATCCCTTCGGCGATCGCGGTCTCGCCGACGCGGCTGTGCAGTGGCTGCGCAGCCGCGGGGAGGCCTCACGACCCTTCCTGCTGTTCGCCTCGTTCGACGATCCGCACAGCATCTGCGAGTACGCGCGGCGCCAGCCGATGCCTTACGGCGACGTCGATCCCGGTGCGGCACGGGACGCCCCGCCGCTGCCGGCGAACTTCGAGCCAGCCCCGTTCGAGGCCGAGGCGGTGCGCTTCGAGAAGGGCGCCGCCCAGCAGACCTACGGCACAGCCGAGTACACACCCGAGGAGTGGCGGCAGTACCGCGCCGCCTACCGACGGCTCGTCGAGCGCACGGATGCCCAGCTGGGGCGGATCCTCGAGGCGCTCGACGAGTCGGGTCTCACGGACTCGACCCTGGTGGTGTTCACGAGCGATCACGGCGACGGCGACGGCGCGCACCGGTGGAATCAGAAGACGGCGCTGTTCGAGGAGTGCGTGCGAGTGCCGCTGATCGTGTCAGGGCCCGGCGTGGCGCCCGGGCTGCGGACCGATCCGGTATCGGCCGGACTCGACGTGCTGCCCACCCTGCTCGAGGCCGCCGGAGCGCCTGAGCCCGCAGGGCGGCTCGGCCGCCCGCTGCCCCTCGTGGACGATGCGGATGGGGCATCCGATCGCGTCGTCGGAGTCGAGACCCGCTTCGAGCGCGCCGACCCGCCCCTCACCCGTGGCCGCGCGGTCTATCGAGGCCGGTACAAGTACGTGGTCTACAGCTGGGGCAGGAACCGGGAGCAGCTGCACGACGTGGTCGCCGATCCGGGCGAGCGCCGCAACCTCGCCGTCGAGTCGGCGTTCGACGCAGTGCGGGAGGACATGCGGGCGAGTCTGCTGCAGTGGTGCATCGACACCGATGACCACGAGTTCCTCAAACTGGTCCCGCTGCCGGCGGATGCCACGGAGGGCACGCAGGAGCGGATCTTCGCCGTGCCCTACTGACCCGCCGTGCCCTTGCGTGCTCGGCGGAGCAGGCGCACAATGACCGCGTCAGGCGAAGAGAGGACGAGACGATGGCACACGGTGACATCACGCACATCGACATCCCGGTGAGCGACATGGCGAGTGCGAGCGGGTTCTACAGCAGGCTGTTCGGCTGGAACATCGCCGAGCTGCCCGGTTTCGAGGGGTACCCGATGTGGCAGGCCCCGAACGGGATCTCGGGCGGCGGACTCGCACCGCGCGACGAGGGCTTCACCCAACCTCGGTCGTACGTCGAGGTCGACTCGATCGATGAGACGATCGCCGCGGCGAAGGAGGCCGGCGGCAGCGTGCTGATGGAGAAGATGCCCATCACCGACACCAGCGCGTGGGCGGTGATCAGCGACCTCGACGGCAACAGCATCGGTCTGTACGAGGGCACCGTCGGCTGACCCGGCTGCGGCCGGCCGGGGGCGTGGCCGACGTCGGTGCACTGATCGCGCGCACGGCCCTTGCGTCCGTGCGCGCGCCGGTCGACGAACAGATGAGTGTGTATGCAAAAACGCAGTGACAATCTGGATGCACTCTTCTGTGACCCCTTTGTGTATACACTGACGCAATGAGCACCGTCGTCGATCGCAGCCGCGCAAGCCACCGCGCCTACGAGACGCTGCTTGAAGAGATCCAGTCGGGCGCTCTCGCCGCCGACGCCGTGCTCGGCGAGGTCGAACAGGCCGCGCGGCTCGGCGTCAGCCGCACGCCGCTGCGTGAGGCCTTGCGCCGCCTCGCCGCCGAAGGTCTGGTCGTTCAGCAGTCGCCGCGCGTCACGGTCGTCGCGGCGCTCGACGCCGACGACATCCGTGCGCTGTTCGAGATCCGCCGGGCTCTCGAAGAGACCTCCGCCCGCCTCGCCTCGCAACGGGGTGACGCCGGCGCCTTCGCCGCTCTGGCCGACGCGTTCGAGCACGTCGATCTGGCGCGCGATGAGGGACGGGATGCCTATTACGCCCTCATCGCACGGCTCGACGCCGAACTCGACGCGGCCGTCGCCAACGACTACCTCACCTCCGCCCTGCGCACCGTCCGTGCCCACCTGGTGCGCGTCAGGCGCATGGCGCGCGACAAGCCGGAGCGGCTCGCAGCCTCAGCGCGCGAGCACCTGCTGATCGCCCGCTCCCTGGCTTCCCGCGACGCCGACCTCGCCGCGCACGCCACCCACATCCATCTCCACAACGCTCTCGAGAGCATCCTGCAGTCCCTCAGGGAAGGAACCCCATGACCGTCACCCACCACGTCCGCGTCTACCGCTCCGAAGAGGAGCTGCCGCGCGAAGAGCAGCTCGCCTGGAAGATCGCCCAGGTCGCCGTCGACCCCGTCGAGGTCGAACCCGAGGTCGTCGACATGATCATCAACCGCGTCATCGACAACGCGGCGGTCGCCGCGGCATCGCTCACCCGCGCGCCCATCAATGCGGCCCGTGCACAGGCGTTCAGCCACCCCGTCTCGACCGGCGGCCGGGGCGCCACCGTGTTCGGCTGCCCGCTCGACCAGCGCACCAGCCCCGAGTGGGCGGCGTGGGCGAACGGCGTCGCCGTGCGCGAGCTCGACTATCACGACACATTCCTCGCGGCCGAGTACTCCCACCCCGGTGACAACATCCCGCCCATCGTCGCGGTCGCGCAGCACGTCGGATCCGACGGGCACGCCCTGGTGCGCGCCCTCGCCACCGGCTACGAGATCCAGGTCGACCTCGTGAAGGCGATCTCGCTGCACAAGCACAAGATCGACCACGTCGCGCACCTCGGCCCGTCGGCCGCCGCCGGCATCGGCACGCTGCTCGGGCTCGACGCCGAGACCATCTACCAGGCGATCGGGCAGGCGCTGCACACCACCACCGCGACCCGTCAGAGCCGCAAGGGCGAGATCTCGACCTGGAAGGCGCACGCCCCCGCGTTCGCCGGGAAGATGGCCGTCGAGGCGGTCGACCGGGCCATGCGCGGCCAGACCTCGCCGTCGCCGATCTACGAAGGCGAAGACGGCGTGATCGCCTGGATGCTCGACGGCAAGGACGCCTCGTACGAGGTGCCGCTGCCAGCCCAGGGCGAGCCCAAGCGAGCGATCCTGGACACCTACACGAAGGAGCATTCCGCCGAGTATCAGGCCCAGGCGATCATCGACCTCGCTCGTCGACTCGGCACCGACAACACGGCCCTGCGCGACCCGGCGAACATCGAGTCGATCGTGCTGCACACCAGCCACCACACCCACAACGTGATCGGCTCGGGGGCGAACGACCCGCAGAAATACGACCCCACAGCCTCGCGTGAGACGCTCGACCACTCGGTGCCGTACATCTTCGCCGTCGCACTGCAGGACGGCACCTGGCACCACGTCGACTCGTACACCCCCGAGCGTGCTCAGCGCCCCGACACCGTCGAGCTGTGGCAGAAGATCACCACGCTCGAGGACCCGGAGTGGACCCGCCGCTATCACTCCACCGACATCACCGAGAAGGCGTTCGGGGGCCGGGTCGAGATCACGCTGAAGGACGGCACGAAGATCGTCGAAGAGATCGCGGTCGCCGACGCGCACCCGCTCGGTGCCCGTCCGTTCGCACGCGAGAACTACATCCGCAAGTTCCGCGTGCTCGCCCAGCCCGTGCTCGACGCCGCAGAGATCGATCGGTTCCTCGAGCTCGTCCAGCGCCTGCCCGAGCTCACGGCCGACGAGGTGCAGGAGCTCTCGATCGTCGCGAAGAAGGGCGTCCTGGCATCCGCCGACGCCCCGAAGGGCCTGTTCTGATGCTGTACGCCACCACGCCGGCGCACGAGAAGCGCCGCGCTTTCCGCGCCCGCCTCGCGAGCGGCGAGCTGCTGCGCTTCCCCGGCGCGTTCAACCCGCTCAGCGCCCGGCTCATCGAGCAGAAGGGCTTCGAGGGCGTCTATGTCTCGGGTGCCGTGCTGTCGGCCGACCTCGGCCTGCCCGACATCGGCCTGACCACGCTCACCGAGGTCGCCGGACGCGGTCAGCAGATCGCCCGCATGACCGATCTGCCCGCGATCATCGACGCCGACACCGGGTTCGGTGAGCCGATGAACGTCGCCCGCACGATTCAGACACTGGAGGATGCCGGTCTCGCCGGCGCCCACATCGAAGACCAGATCAACCCCAAGCGCTGCGGTCATCTCGATGGGAAGGCGGTGGTCGACTCGGATACGGCGGTCAAGCGCATCCGGGCCGCCGTCGACGCGCGCCGCGACGAGAACTTCCTCATCATGGCGCGCACCGACATCGCCGCCGTCGACGGGCTCGAGGCGGCGAAGGATCGGGCCAGGGCGCTCGTTGATGCCGGCGCCGACGCGATCTTCCCCGAGGCGATGCGGTCGCTCGAGGAGTTCGCCGCGATCCGGGATGCCGTCGACGTGCCGATCCTCGCGAACATGACCGAGTTCGGAAAGTCCGACCTGTTCTCGGTGGATCAGCTGCAGGGCGTCGGCGTGAACATCGTGATCTGGCCGGTGTCGCTGCTGCGGATCGCCATGGGTGCCGCCGGGCGCGCGCTCGATACCCTGAACGCCGAGGGGCATCTGACCTCGAAGCTCGGCGAGATGCAGCACCGCGCCGATCTCTATGATCTGATCGACTACGAGTCGTACAACCACTTCGACTCCGGAGTGTTCAACTTCACCATCGACCACCCCGGTCGTTGAGCAGGCGAAGCGCGCCGAAACGCAAAGGAGCACAGCATGACTGATGCAGAGATCAGGAAGGGCCTCGCAGGGGTCGTCGCCGATGTGACGTCGATCAGCAAGGTCAACCCCGAGACCAACAGCCTGCTCTACCGCGGCTACCCCGTGCAGGAGCTCGCGGCGACGCAGTCGTTCGAGGCGGTCGCGTACCTGCTGTGGCACGGTGAGCTGCCGACCGACGAGCAGCTCGCCGAGTTCCGCACGACCGAGCGGGCGCACCGCGCCCTGTCGCCCGAGGTCAAGGCCGCCATCGATGCGCTGCCGCTCGATTCGCACCCGATGGACGAGGTGCGCACCGCCGTCAGTGTGATCGGCGCCTTCGAGACCGCGGGCAGCGGCAACGTGCTCGATGCGGTCGGCACCCCCGAGCAGAACCTGCAGCGCAGCCTTCAGCTGTTCGCGGTGCTGCCGGCCGTCGTCTCGTACGGTCAGCGCCGCCGCCGCGGCCAAGAGCTGCTCGAGTCGCGCGACGACCTCGACTACGCCGCGAACTTCCTCTGGCTGACGTTCGGCGAAGAGCCGCACGAGGCGGTCGTCGACGCATTCAACCGCTCGATGATCCTGTACGCCGAGCACTCGTTCAACGCATCCACCTTCACCGCGCGGGTGATCACGTCGACGCTCAGCGACATGTACTCGGCGGTCGTCGGAGCCATCGGCGCGCTCAAGGGCCCGCTGCACGGCGGAGCCAACGAGGCCGTCATGCACATCTTCGACGAGATCGGCTCGGCCGACCGCGTCGAGGAATGGCTCGACGCGGCGCTCGCCGAGAAGCGCAAGATCATGGGGTTCGGCCACCGGGTGTACAAGCGCGGCGACTCGCGTGTGCCGACGATGAAGGCCGCGCTCGACACCCTCGTCGAGCACTACGACCGGCCCGACGTCGCAGAGCTGTACGAGAAGCTCGAGAACGAGTTCGTCGAGCGCAAGGGCATCTACCCGAACCTCGACTATCCCTCGGGCCCCGCGTACAACCTCATCGGCTACGACACGCTGACGTTCACCCCGCTGTTCATCGCCGCGCGCATCGTCGGCTGGACGGCGCACATCCTCGAGCAGCAGGCCTCGAACGCGCTGATCCGCCCGCTGTCGGCGTACAACGGCCTCGACGAGCGGCACATCGAGGCATATGTGCCCGACACCGCCGCGATCGACGTGCAGGAGCGTCCGGAGGAAGCCGCCGGCTGACGGCATCCGCCTCGCCTCTTCCTGCGAGAAACCAGATCGGGCATGAGAAGCCACGTGCGAACGTGGTTCTCATGCCCGTTGTGGTTTCTCAGCGAAGCCGATCGCCGCGCTCAGACGTGGTCGCGCCAGGAATGCTGCGGCCGGTCTCGCGCTGCGCGCCCCAGCCTATTGCCGGTCGCGCGGGTGGGTGCCGGTGCGCACGCCGGACTCGAGACCGGCGATGGTCGCCATGTCGCGGTCGTCGAGCTCGAAGTCGTCGAGATCGAGGTTCTGGCGCAGGCGCGCAGGATGGATCGACTTCACGACGGCGGCCCCGCCGAGCTGCAGATGCCAGCGCAGCACCACCTGCGCCACCGAGACCGAGTGCTTCGCCGCGATGGTCAACAGGGTCGGGTCATCGAGCAGCCGCCCGCGGCCGAGCGGACTCCACGCCTGCGTGACGATGCCGAGCTCGGCGTGCAGAGCACGCAGTTCGTGCTGCGGCAGCCACGGATGCGACTCGACCTGGTTCAGCGCCGGTGCGACGCCGGTCTCGTCGATGAGGCGTCGCAGGTCTTCGGGCTCGAAGTTGGCGACGCCGATCGTGCGCACCCGCCCCGCCCGCTGCAGCGCGATCAATGTGCGCCACACGTCGACGAAGGTGCCTCGCGTCGACCGCGGCCAGTGGATCATGTAGAGATCGAGTGGGCCGATGTCGAGATCGCGTTCGGAGTCTGCGAAGTCGGCGAGCGCCTGCTCGCCGCTCTGCACGGGGTCGCCCCAGAACTTCGAAGCGACGAGCAGGTCTTCGCGTCGCCCGGATGAGCGGATGGCGTCACCCAGTTCGCGCTCATTGCCGTAGAAGCGGGCGCCGTCCACAAGCCGGTAGCCTGCGTCGATGCCGGCGAGCGTCACCTCGGCCGTCTGCTCGATGGGCACCTTGTAGAGACCGAGCCCGAGCGCCGGCAGCCGGCTTCCGTCGTTGAGAGCGAGCATTCCTGGCATGCCGACATCCTGACACGGTGCCGGTGCCGGTGCCGGTGCCGGTGCCGGTGCCGGTGCCGATGCCGATGCCGGTGCCGGTGACGCAGCGTTAGCGTGTTCGTGCCCTCCCGGTCAACCGTGTCCGGCCCCTGCATCCGCCGGAGTAGAAACGGATGCCCGGGGGCTTCTCGTCCCCACGAGAAGGGGAGCGACATGTCTGCATCCGGAGCACAGGTCAAAGAGGTGCGGTCGCTGGTTCCTGCGCGGATGGATCGGCTTCCGTGGTCGCGTTTCCACTGGATGATCATCGTCGGGCTCGGCTTTTCGTGGATCCTCGACGGCCTCGAAGTGCAGATCGTGGCGGCGAACGGCTACGCGAAGACGCTGGGGATGGGGCCGGCCGAAGTGGGACTCGCGGGCACCTGCTATCTGCTGGGCCAGGTCTTCGGAGCGCTCGTCTTCGGCAGGCTGGCCGATCGACTGGGACGCAAGAAGCTGTTCCTCCTCTCCCTCGCCGTGTACCTGGTCGGCTCAGCGGTGGCCGGCCTCGCGTTCGCGCCATGGTTCTTCTACATCTGGCGGTTCGTCGCGGGAGCGGGCATCGGCGGCGAGTACGCGGCCATCAACTCCGCCATCGACGAGATCATCCCCGCCAAATACCGGGGCCGGGTCGATATCGCCATCAACGGAACCTATTGGGGCGGTGCCGCTCTCGGCGCCGTCGCGAACATGTTCTTCCTGAACACCGACATCCTGCCCGCCGACCTCGGCTGGCGGCTCAGCTTCTTCCTCGGACCGGTGCTGGGCGTGCTGATCATCTGGCTGCGCCGACACATCCCCGAGAGCCCGCGGTGGCAGATGACGCACGGGCGGGAAGAAGACGCCGAGCGCAATGTCGACGAGATCGAGGAGCGTGTGCGCCGCGAGGGCAAGACCGTGGACCCGGTCGATGAGGGCAAGGCGATCACCGTCAAGGAGTACGGCAGCGTGCCCTTCCTCGTGATCATGAAGGTGTTGTTCAAGAAGTACCCCCGCCGCACGCTGGTCGGCATCACGATGATGATCACGCAGTCGTTCCTCTACAACGCGATCTTCTTCACCTACGCGCTGGTGCTGGAGAACTTCTACGACACGCCCCCGGCATCCGCGGGTCAGTACTTCATCATCTTCGCCATCGGAAACCTGACCGGCGCGCTCGTGCTGGGGCACTTCTTCGACACCTGGGGACGACGGCGGATGCTGTTCGGCACCTACGTGCTGGCCGGCCTGATCCTGCTGGTGAGCGCGTTCATGTTCAACGCGGGCGCGTTGAACGCGGCGACGCACACGGCGTTCTGGTGCGCCTCGTTCTTCTTCGCCTCGGCGGGGGCGTCGGCGGCGTACCTCACTGTGAGCGAGATCTTCCCGCTCGAGCTGCGCAGCCAGGTGATCTCGTACGTCTTCTCGATCGGTCAACTCGTCGGCGCCATCGCACCCGTGCTGTACGGCTCGCTGATCGGGGCAAGTGCCGAGTCAGGCGACCGGGGGCCGCTGTTCTGGGGATACGTGCTCGGTTCGGGCGTGATGATCTTCGGGGGAGTGATCTGCGGGGTCTTCGGCATCAGCGCCGCCGGCAAATCGCTCGAGGACGTCACGGATCCGCTCTCGCTGGTGGCGCCGGCCGAAGACGGCGTCACGCCCGAGGGCGCGAGCTGACGGCGTGGAATCATGGCGGCATGAGCAGCGAGCGCAACTGGGCAGGCAATCTCGTCTACGGGGCGGCTCGTCTCGTGCATCCCGAATCCCTCGAGGAGGCGCGCGAGGCGATCGTGTCCAGCGAGCGGGTGCGGATGCTGGGCACCAGGCACTCGTTCAACGACATCGCCGACACCGACGGCGCGCTCATCGCGCTCGATCGCATGCCGCGGGCGATCGAGATCAGCGCCGCGCGTGATTCGGTGCGCGTCAGCAGCGCGCTGCGCTACGGCGATATCGCGCCCGCGCTCGAGGCGGCCGGCCTCGCCCTCCCCAACCTCGCCTCGCTGCCGCACATCTCGGTCGCCGGAGCCGTGGCCACCGGCACTCACGGCTCCGGCGACCGGATCGGCTCGCTGGCAACCGCGGTGCGGGCGCTCACGCTGCTCACCGCATCCGGCGAGACCCGCGAGCTGCGCCGCGGCGACCCCCGATTCGACGGGGCAGTGGTCTCGCTCGGTGCGCTCGGCGCCGTGATCGAACTCACGCTCGACGTCGAGCCCACGTACGCCGTCGCGCAGCACGTCTACGAGGCGCCGCGCTGGGACGCGATCCTCGCCGACCTCGACACGGTCACGGGCGCCGGCACAAGCGTGAGCATCTTCTCGACCTGGCAACGCACCGACGCCGCCGATCAGCTGTGGATCAAGCAGCGACAGCGTGACGATCGCGCCGATGAGCGCGCTGCCGTCGTCGCTCTACTTGGTGCGCTACCCGCCGCTGGGAAGCGCCATCCGATCCTGGGCGCTGATCCGCAGGCCTGCAGCGAGCAGGGCGGGGTTCCGGGCCCGTGGTTCGAGCGTCTGCCGCACTTCCGTCTCGCCTTCACCCCCTCGGCCGGCCTCGAGCTGCAGAGCGCGTACCTCGTGCCGCGCCGCGACGCCGTGGCGGCGATCGAGGCGGTTCGCGGGCTCGCTTCGCGCATCGCTCCGCTGCTGCTCGTGAACGAGATCCGCACGGTGCGAGCCGACGACCTGTGGCTGAGTTCGTCGTACGGGGCGGATGCCGTCGCCCTGCACTTCACGTGGCGGCCCGACGAGCCGGCGGTACGGGCCCTGTTGCCCGAGATCGAGGCGGCGCTGCCGGATTCGACCCGACCGCACTGGGGCAAGATCTCGACCCTGGATGCCGGCGAGGTGCGCGCGAGGTACCCCCGCTGGGGCGACTTCGCCGCGCTCGCCGCGTCGTTCGACCCGGAGCGCCGCTTCGTGAACCGGCGCCTGGAGATGCTCGGGCTCTGACGGGCGTTTCGCTTCACCGTCCCGCGAGGATCAGCTCTTGTGTTCCCCGTAATGATACCGGTAACATCCGAATCAGCTGGCCCCAACGCCGTGGCATCTGTCGTATCTCGAGGAGGAGACACCCCACCCCACCGAACCCGGTGGCACGGCTTCAGCTGATCGCGACTCCGGTCGCCGGCCCGACCGGGCCGATCCTCCCCACCTGCCGCTTCCGGCGCGCACGCGGCACTCGCTCGTGCCGCTGCTCGAGTGCGCCCGCGCTTCGTCGCGCTCGGAGACGGCCGATGCACTAGAAGGAGTTCGTACACGTGAAAACACACGACAACCCTGCGCGCCGTCGGCGCCGATCAGCCCGGCGCTTGGCCGCGGCGATCGGAGTCACCGCGCTGGTCGCCTCATCGGCGACCGTCGTCGGCCAGGCCGCGTTCGCGGCGCCGATCGCGGTGCCGACCGCAGCAGTCGCCGAGCCGCCGGCCGTGCCGGGCAACCTGCTGCCCGACGGGCGGTTCGCCGGCAGCCTGGCCGGGTGGACGAACACCCGCGGCGGCGAGCTCGCGCTGACAACCGACGCTGCCAGCGGGTCGCACGCCCTCGCGGCGACGAAGCGGGAGAACACCCAGTCCGGCCCCTTCGCCGACGTCTCGGGCAAGCTCGAGGCCGGCGCGACCTACCGGATGAGCGGCAAGCTGAAGTACATTGAAGGTGCGGCGACGCAGCGCTTCAACTTCACCTTCTGCCCGTCGAACTTCAACGGCTGCGCCGACTACGGGCACACCTTCACCAAGGGGGAGTGGGCATCGTTCTCGCAGGAGTTCACTGCTGAGGCGAAGCACGCCGACGCGAACTGGTTCTTCATCGAGACGCCGTGGGGTTCGAACGCCCTGCAGGACTTCGCCGTCGACGAGATCTCGTTGATCAAGATCGCCGACGCTCCCGAGCAGCCGGCCTTCCAGGCGCTCGAGGACGTGCAGACGAAGCCGATCGGCGACCACAACCCGCTCGTCGGCCACAAGTTCGGCGCCGACCCGCACCACCTCGTGTACAACGGTCGGCTCTACATCTACTCCACCGACGACACGCAGCAGTACGAGGCGAACAGCAAGGACGCCAACGGCCTGCCCACGCAGTCGAACGGCTACGGTGCCATCACGCGTCTCAACGTCATGTCGACCAGCGACATGGTGAACTGGGTCGATCACGGTGCGATCCCGATCGCTCGCGAGGGCGGCGCCGCTCCGTGGGCGCGCAACTCGTGGGCTCCCGCCGCGATCGAGAAGGACGGCAAGGTCTACCTGTACTTCTGCGACAGCGGCACCGGGACTGCCGTCGTCGTCGGAGGCTCGCCTCTCGGGCCGTGGACCGACCCGCTCGGCAAGAAGATCATCCCCGACACGGTCGACCGCGACTACATCGCCTCGGGCGGTTTCCCCGCGGGCATGTGGCTGTTCGACCCCGAGATCTTCATCGACGACGACGGTCAGGCCTACCTCTACTTCGGCGGCAACTCGCAGATCGGTACTGCGCCGAACGTGCAGGGCCCGCAGAACCCCAAGTCGACCCGAGTCGTGAAGCTGAAGGACGACCTGGTGACCCTCGACGGCGACCCGGTCGAGATCGATGCTCCCGGCATGTTCGAGGCATCCAGCATGTTCAAGCGCGGTGACAAGTACTACTACTCCTACTCGTCCAACTTCCAGGTGAAGGAAGAGGCAGGCAAGTACCCGAAGACCGGTGCGATCGCATACATGATGACGGGCGATCCGATGGATCTCACGGCCTCGAAGTACGCGGGTGAAGCCTTCCTGAACCAGGCGACCTTCTTCGGAGCGGGCAACGGCGGCAACAACCACTCCGACATGTTCACCTACAAGGGCGAAACGTATTTCACGTACCACGCACAGACGCGCGGAGCCGCCTGGGCCGCAGCGTTCGGCAGCCCCGGCGCCACGCAGGGCTACCGCTCAGTGCACATCGACAAGCTGGAGTTCAACGCCGACGGCACCATCAAGCCGGTCGTGGGAACGCGCGCCGGAGTCGAGCAGGTCGAGGCGTTCGACCCGTATCGCACATTCGAGGCGGAGACCCTGGCGTGGCAGCTGGGCATCACCACCGCGAAGACGGAGGCGGCATCCATCGAGTTCCCTGAGCACAACGGAGGAGGCAACCTCGTCGTGGCGTCGATCGACGACGGCGACTTCACCGGAATCTCGGGGGTCGACTTCGGAGTCGGCGCGAAGACCGTGTCGACGCGGGTGAAGCCGCTCTCCGGGGGCAGCAGCATTCAGGTCCGCCTGGATCAGCCCGACGGTCCCGTCGTGGCCACTCTGCCCGTGGACGGCGCGGTCGGCGAGTGGGCCACCGTGCAGGCCGACGTCGATGGCGCAACCGGAGAGCACGACGTGTTCTTCGTGTTCGCCGGAGCCGAGGGTGCGGAGGCCGGTGCCGACCTCATGGAGGTCGACAACTGGGCGTTCACCGGTTCGCAGGACTCGGGCCCCGGTGAGCAGCAGCTCGCAGCGAAGCTGTCGGTCGACCAGGTCGCGGCCGGCGGGTCGGTGACCGTCACCGCCTCGGGTGTCGAGGCCGACGAGGTCGAGATCGGCATCGAGAGCACCTATCGCAAGCTCGCCACGGCACAGGTCGAGCGGGGCGCCCTCTCGGCTACTGTCGTGATCCCCGCCGACATCGAACCGGGTGCGCACGAGATCGTGCTGCGGGCCGACGGCGGCGAGCTGACTCGCCTGCCGCTCACGGTGACGGCCGCTGCCGCGCCTGGCGGCGACCAGGGTGACGGCGGTGCCGGCTCCGGTGGTGCGAACTCCGGTGGTTCCAGCGCCGGCGGCTCGGCGGCAGCCGATCCTGGCGGTGCCCTGGCCACGACAGGTGCAGACGGATCGGGCAGCGCCTTCGCCGCAGCGATCGCCGCACTGCTGCTGGCTGCCGGCTCCGGTCTGTGGATGCTGCGCCGCCGCCAGCCGGAGGTGAGCGAGCCCACGGCCTGATCCTCGACCGCGCGTCGAGTTGCCGACACATCGGCCCGGTCGTGCCCCCGAGAAGGGGCGCGACCGGGCCGATCGTGCGTCTGCGGGCCGGCGTCCATTGCGAGGGCAGCGCTGTGCTCGGTAACATCTCGGAAGGCAAGCCGACGGAGGAGACGCATGGCCAACGTCGGCTCCGACAAACCGAACATCAGGCAGGTCGCGTCGATCGCCGGTGTCTCGCACATGACCGTCTCGCGGGTGCTCAACGACTATCCGAACATCAAGCCCGAGACCCGTCGCCGCGTGCTCGAAGCGATCGAAGAGCTCGACTACCGGCCGAACCTGGTCGCCCGTGCGCTGGCCACGCAGCGCAGCCAGCGCATCGGGGTGATTGTCGAGAGTCCCGTGGCGCATGGCCCCACCAGCATCCTGCGCGCGGTCGAACTCGCGGCGCGCCAGGCGGGGTACTCGGTCACGCCCATAGCCCTGTACGAGGGCGACGCGATGACACCCCATGACGCGGTCGACAGCCTGACCACCCAGGGCGTCGACGCCATCTGCGTCGTCGCGCCGAGGTCGTCGTCGGTGGCGGCGCTGCGGCGGGTCACGATGAGCGTGCCCATGCTCGTGGTCAAGGCCGACCCCGACCCGACCTTCCTGACGGTCTCGATCGACCAGCATGCCGGAACCACGCTCGTCGTCGACCACCTCGTCTCCCTCGGCCACCGCGACATCCTGCACATCTCGGGTCCCCTCGACTGGCTCGACGCCAGGGCGCGAGAACGTGCCTTCCACACCAGGGCGAAGTCATGGGGCATCCGGGAGCGGCCGATCGTCGTCGGCGACTGGAGCGCCGACTTCGCCTACGACTTCGCGATGGGACTGCAGCGCCTGCCGGAGGCGACCGCCATCTTCGCCGCCAACGATGACACCGCGATCGGGCTCATCCACGGGCTGCACGATCGAGGATTCGACGTGCCCGGCGACATCAGCGTCGTCGGGTTCGACGATGTGCCGCTCGCACGGCACTTCCTTCCTCCGCTGACGACCGTGCGGCAGGACTTCCAGGCCCTGGGCGGTGCCGTCGTCGAGATGCTGCGCGCGGCGATCGAGCAGCGCGAGCTGCCGCCCTTCACCCGCATCCCGACCGAGCTCGTGGTGCGGGACTCGACCGCCAAGCCGCGGGAGTCGCGATGAGCGGCCCAGCCGCCGCTCCCGTGATCGAGTTGCGAGGGATCACGGTCGAGCTGCCGGGGGTGCGGGCGCTGGATGCGGTCGACTTCCGTCTCTTCCCCGGCGAGGTGCACGCGGTGATGGGCGAGAACGGTGCGGGCAAGTCGACCCTCATCGGTGTGATCACCGGCACTCGCCGTCCCACGTCGGGCATGGTCGTCGTCGACGGTGAGGAGCGGTCGTTCACGGGCGTCGGGGACAGCAGGGCGGCCGGCATCGCGACCGTGTTCCAGGACATGCAGCTCAGTCCCAACCTGACCGTCACCGAGGCGGTCATGCTCGGACGCGAGCGCCGCGGCCGGTTCGGCATCGATTGGCGGCGCAACAGGGCGGATGCCGCCCAGGCCCTGGCCCGGCTCGGCGTCGACGACCTCGATCCGCGCACCCCGCTCGCATTCCTCTCGCCCGCCCAGAAGCAGCTCGTCGCACTCGCGCGCTCGGTGGTCGACGAGCCGCGTGTGCTCGTGCTCGATGAGCCGACCTCGAGTCTCGAGAGTTCCGAGGTGGCGGCGCTCATGCGAGTGATCCGCGGATTGCGCAATCGGGGCGTCGCGATCCTGTTCGTGTCGCACTTCCTCGAGCAGGCCTTCGCGATCAGCGACCGCATGACCGTGCTGCGCGGTGGCCGGAAGGTGGCCGAGACTCCGACCCGAGAGCTCGAACGCGCCGAGGTCATCTCGCAGATGCTCGGGAAGGACATCGAGGGCCTGCGCGCGCTGGGCTCCGAGCGCAAGGCGCACCACTACGTCTCGGAGGGGGAGCCGGCCCTCCGCGCCGACGCCCTCGGGCGTCGAGGCGAGCTCCGCCCGACGGACATCGAGGTGCATCGCGGTGAGATCGTCGGGTTCGCCGGCCTTCGCGGCGCCGGGCGCACCGAGCTCGGAGCGCTGATGTCGGGCGCACTGCGCTCGGACTCGGGGGAGCTGTGGGTCGACGGCGAGCGGGTGCGGCTGAACAGCCCGTCGACGGCGCTGCGCCGTCGCGTCGCCGCATCGAGCGAGAGCCGCCGCACGGACGGGATCGTGGCGGGACTCACCGCTCGAGAGAACATGCTGCTCTCGCTGCAGGCGCTGCGCGGCTGGACCCGGCCCATCCCGCAGCCCGAGCAGAGAGTGCTGCTGGACATCTACGTCGAGGTGCTGAACCTCAGCGCGGCTGATCTCGCGCGCCCGGTCGAGCAGCTCTCCGGAGGGGCGCAGCAGAAGGTGCTGCTCGCACGCGCGCTGGCCGTCCGCCCGCACGTGCTCATCCTCGACGAGCCGACGCGAGGCATCGACATCGCCGCGAAGCTGCAGATCCAGCGAAGCATCAGCACGCTGGCGGGGCAGGGCGTGGCCGTGGTCTTCATCTCGTCGGAACTGCAGGAGGTCGTTCGGCTCAGTGACAGGATCGTCGTGCTGAAGGACCGCGAGAAGATCGGCGAGCTCAGCAACGGGCCCGGAGTCACCGTCGACACGATCGTGGAGATGATCGCCGCGGAATCCGGCGACACCGTCGACTGAGACGTCACCCTTCACGGGTGCGCGAGGCCGGAGGAGGTTCCCGGCCGTCGACGAGTCCCGAACGTTATGCAACGTGCTTGTGCCGGATGAAATGTTCCCGGTAACATCCACACAGGACGCTCCGCATCCTGCAATCACCCGTGGGCCTCACGGCCCGCCCCCGGGCAGCGGCCCGGTCTCTCAAGGAGGAGAACTATGTCTGCAAAGAAGCACATCCGCGCGGTACTCGGCTTCGCGGCCGTCGGCGCGCTCGCGCTCGGCCTGACCGCCTGCGGCGGCGACAAGACATCATCCGACGCAGGTTCGTCGGGCGACCTGGTCTCCGTCGGCTTCGTCGCTGTCGGCCCCGAGGGCGGCTGGCGCCAGGCAAACGAGCAGAACATCAAGGACACGTTCACCGAGGAGGCCGGCTACAAGCTCAGCTACGCACCCGCCGCGAACCTCGACCAGAAGTCGCAGATCGACAGCTTCACCGCATTCGTCGACCAGGGCGTCGACGTCATCCTGCTCTCGGCCACTGAGGCCACGGGCTGGGAGGACTCCCTCAAGCTGGCGCAGGAGGCTGAGATCCCGGTCATCCTGCTCGACCGCGGCATCGAGCCCGAAGACGACAGCGTCTACGTCACCCGCATCGCCCCCGACAACGTCGAGGTCGCGAAGGAGGTCGGCGAGTGGGCTGCCTCGGCCTTCCCCGACGGCGGCAACTACGTCGTGCTCGAGGGTCCGGCCGGGGTCGGCGTCGTCAACGAGCGCAACGAGGGCTTCGAAGCGGGCCTCGGCGACTCCACGCTGAACAAGGTCGACGCGCAGACCGCCAACTGGTCGACCGAAGAGGGCAAGAGCGTGCTCGAGACGATGCTCAAGGCTAACAACAACGACATCCAGTTCGTGTTCGCTCAGAACGACGAGATGGGTCTCGGCGCGGCTCAGGCTGCCGAGGAAGCCGGCCTGGTCGTGGGCGAAGACATCAAGATCGCCACGATCGACGGGACCAAGAACGCGATCCAGGCGCTCGCCGACGGCAAGCTCAGCTACGTGCACGAGTACAACCCCCTCTTCGGCGAAACCGCTCTGGAGGTCGTGCAGAAGGCGCTCGACGGTGAGGACGTCGACTCGTACATCATCGTTCCCAGCGAGGCGTTCGACTCGGCAGATGCGGCCAAGGCCGTGCTCGCCGACCGCAAGTACTGATCGGAAGGCCGGGTGGCGCGGAGCGCGCCACCCGGCTTCCGTCATCACAGACTGAGAGACAGCGATGACCGAAGAACTGCCCATCGTGCAGATGCGCGGGATATCGATCGAGTTCCCGGGCGTGAAGGCCCTGGACGACGTCGAGTTCCGACTCTTCCCCGGCGAGGTGCACGCCCTCATGGGCGAGAATGGCGCCGGCAAGTCCACCCTCATCAAAGCGCTCACGGGCGTCTACCGGATCGACTCCGGCTCGATCGTGGTCGCAGGCCAGGAGCGGCAGTTCAGCGGCACCGGCGACGCGCAGAGCGCAGGCATCTCGACGGTCTACCAGGAGGTGAACCTGGCGCCGAATCTCAGCATCGGCGAGAACGTCATGCTGGGCCACGAGATCCGCGGTCCGTTGGGTGTCGACTGGCGCGCCACGCACCGAGCCGCCACCGAAGCGCTCGGGCGGCTCGGCCTCTCGCACCTCGACACCCACAAGCCCCTCTCCACGCTCTCGATCGCCGTGCAGCAGCTCGTCGCGATCAGCCGTGCGATGGCCGTCAAGGCCAAGGTGCTCATCCTCGATGAGCCGACCTCCAGCCTCGACGCGGCCGAGGTCGAGGGTCTGTTCACGGTCATGCGCACGCTGCGCGATCAGGGCGTCGCCATCCTCTTCGTGTCGCACTTCCTCGACCAGATCTACGCCATCAGCGACCGGCTCACCGTGCTGCGTAACGGACGGTACGAGGGCGAGTACCTGACTCGCGACCTGAACCGCCACGCGCTGATCTCGAAGATGATCGGCAAGGATCTCGACGCGCTCACCTCGCTGGGCGGGAACCGGCGCACCGAGCCGCGCGATCCCGATGAGGAGCCGCTGCTCTCGGCATCCGGAATCGCTCGCCGCGGCTCCGTCGAGTCGACCGATCTCGACATCCGCCCCGGCGAAGTGGTCGGCTTCGCCGGCCTGCTCGGCTCGGGACGCACCGAGCTGGCCCGCCTGCTCTACGGTGCCGATCGTGTCGACGAGGGCGCGATCCGGCTGCATGGCCGGGACGTCGATCTGCGCTCGCCCGCCGACGGGCTCGCCGGGCGGATCGCATTCTCGACCGAGAACCGGCGCGACGAGGGCATCATCGGCGATCTGACCGTGCGCGAGAACATCATCCTCGCCGTGCAGGCCGAACGCGGCTGGGCACGGCCGCTGCCGCGTAAGGAGCAGGATGCCATCGTCGAGAAGTACATCGCCGAGCTGAACGTGCGCCCCGCCGACCCGAACCGGATGATCAAGAACCTCTCCGGCGGTAACCAGCAGAAGGTGCTGCTCGGGCGGTGGCTGGCCACCAAGCCCGAGCTGCTCATCCTCGACGAGCCCACTCGCGGGATCGACGTGGGTGCGAAGGCGGAGATCCAGGAAGCCGTCGCCGCGCTCGCCGAGGACGGCGTGGCTGTCGTGTTCGTCTCATCGGAGCTGGAGGAGGTCGTCCGCCTCTCCGAGCGGATCGTGGTGCTCAAGGATCACGAGAAGATCGGTGAGATCCAGAACGGCCCAGAGGTCAACGCCCAGCAGATCGTCGACGTGATCGCCGCGCACGGAACGGATGCCGCGGCTGCCACACTCGACGAGGCCGAGGGTGCCGTGCCCGATACCATCCCCGCATCGACCGCAGAGGAGGGGGCGCGATGAAGAACGCGACCACCGTCTGGCGAGACCTGATCCACAAGCCGTTCTTCTGGGGCATCATCGCGATCGTCGCGCTGCTGCTGCTGAATGTGCTGAAGGACCCCGGCTACCTCGCCCTTTCCGTCAATCCGAACAACGGTCACCTCGTCGGCAACGTCATCGACATCCTGCGCCAGGCGGCACCGATCATGATGATCGCGATCGGCATGTCACTCGTGATCGCGACGGCGGGCATCGACCTGTCGGTCGGCTCGCTCATGGCGGTCGCCGGAGCCGTGTCGATGGAGTTCCTGCGCAGCACGGACGGCACCTCCGCGGGCTCCGCGCTCGCCGCGGTCGGCCTATCGCTGGCGGTCACAGCGCTGCTCGGCGCCGTCAACGGCGTGCTGGTCGCGTACGTGGGGCTGCAGCCCTTCATCGCCACCCTCGTGCTGATGCTCGCCGGGCGCGGCATCGCGAAGGTGATCACCGGCGGGCAGAACACCGCAGCCGGCAACGACGCCTACCGGTGGATCGCGAACGGCTACGTCATCGGCATCCCCGTCGTCTTCCTGCTCGCACTGGCGATCGTGATCGCGGTCGCCTGGGTCGTGCGCCGCAGCGCGCTCGGCCTGATGATCGAGGCAATCGGCATCAACCCCAGGGCGAGCCGCATGGCCGGCATCAAGCCGAAGGGCCTGCTGCTGACCGCGTACATCCTCAGCGGTGTGCTCGCCGGCATCGCCGGAGTGATGTCGGTGGGCAGCGTGATGACCGTCGACATCTCCCGCACCGGCTATCAGCTCGAACTCGACGCGATCCTCGCCGTCGTCATCGGCGGGGCATCCCTGATGGGCGGGAAGTTCTCCCTCTCCGGAGCGTTCGTCGGGGCTCTGCTGATCGCGACCCTCGACAAGACGGTGCTCTTCCTCGGGGTCTCGTCGTCGGCGACCCCCGCGTTCAAGGCGACGGTGATCATCGTCATCTGCCTGCTGCAGTCCGAGCGCGTGCGCGCATGGTTCCGGCGCCGTCGCGCGTCGGAACCCACCCCGCGCGTACAGACGAACGAGATGAAGGAGGTGGCGGCATGACCACCATGACCGCGACACCCGCAGCTCCCGCACGCGCGAGCCTCGCCACGCGCGTCGGCCGCACGATCACCGCGAATCCGTCGATCCTGCCGACGATCGCCTCGGTCGTCATCTTCATCGCGATGGTCGTCTATGGCGAGATCGCGTACGGGCGCATCGTGCAGGCGAGCACCCTGTCGAACCTGCTCATCAACAACGCGCACCTGATCGTGTTGGCCGTCGCGCTCACGTTCGTCATCCTGACCGGCGGCATCGACCTGTCGGTCGGATCGATCATCGCGTTCTCGTCGGTCGCCGGCGTCATGCTCGCCGGTGCGGGGTGGCCGCCGCTGCTCGTCGTGGTCGCGATGATCGCCATGGGATCCGCATTCGGGCTGTGCTCGGGGCTGCTCATCCGGTACTTCAACGTGCAGCCGTTCATCGCCACGCTCGCGATGATGTTCCTCGGACGCGGCCTGGCGTCGCTGCTGAGCACGAAGCCGCAGCGTCTCGCCGAGGACTCGCCCATCCGCTGGATCGGCGAGAAGATCAAGGTGATCGACGGGCCGAAGGTCAACGACCTCACCGTCACACCCGCCGTGATCGTCGCGATCGTCGTGGTCGCGGCCGCGTTCTTCGTGCTGCATCGCACGCGAACCGGTCGCACGGTGTACGCCATCGGCGGGTCCGAGAGCTCTGCCCTGCTGATGGGCCTGCCCGTGCACCGCAGCAAGGTGCTGGTGTACGTCATCAGCGGCACGCTCGCCGGCGTCGCGGCCGTGCTCTACACGGCGCGCCTCGGCACAGCCCAGAACATCACCGGCATCGGATGGGAGCTCGACGCGATCGCCGCGGCGGTCATCGGCGGCACCGTGCTCACCGGCGCCTACGGCTATGTGCTCGGCTCGGTGGTCGGCGCGCTCGTGCTGGGACTCATGACCGTGCTGATCACCCGTGACGGCGGTATCCCGCCCGAGATGACCACGATCATCACCGGAGGGATCCTGCTCGTCTTCGTGCTGCTGCAGCGTGCGGTGATCCGCAAGAAGGAGTAGCGGGGGAAGCTCGGCCGGCGGGTCCCCGCCGGCCGAGCCGTACACTCAGGACGGTGAGCGAGGTGGATGCGACGGGCGGAGGGCCGAGCCGCGACGTCGGCGTTCGCGAGGTCGCGGCGCTCGCCGGGGTGTCGCGGCAGACCGTGTCGCGGGTGCTCAACGAGCGCCCCGAGGTCGCGGCCCCGACCCGTGAGCGTGTGCTGGCGGCGATGGCCGAGCTCGGCTACCGGATGAACAACGCGGCGCGGGCGCTGGGAACCCGCCGATCGCGCACGCTCGGAGTGCTCGCCTCGGATGCCCTGCAATACGGTCCGTCGCGCAGCCTGGCGGCGATCGAGGCGCAGGCCCGCGCCGCCGGATACTGGCTGAGTGCCGCGTTCGCCGGCGCGGGCGACGCCGACGCTGTGATCGCGGCGGTCGAGCATCTCGCCTCGCAGGGCGTCGAGGGTGTCGTCGTCGTCGCACCGCACGCTCGCACACTCGATGCTCTGGATGCGCTGCGGATCGGTCTGCCGATCGTCACGCTGCACTCGTCCGAGCGCGGCACGCGCGGGCTGTCGGTCGATCAGGCCGCCGGCGCGCGGCTCGCGGTGGCGGCGCTCGCCGAGGCCGGGCACACACGGATCGCGCACCTGGCCGGTCCTGCCGACTGGCTCGAGGCCGAGTCGCGGGCGCAGGGATTCGCCGCCGAGCTGGCCGCGCGCGGCATCGCGGAGGGGCCGGTGCTCGTGGGGGACTGGTCCGCCGCATCCGGGCACGCCGCCGCCGCCGCCGTTCGCGAGGCGGGGGTGACCGCGGTGTTCGCCGCGAACGACCAGATGGCGCTCGGCCTGATCACGGGTCTGCGCGAAGCGGGGCTCGAGGTGCCCGGCGACGTGAGCATCGTCGGCTTCGACGATGTGCCCGACGCCGCGCACTACTGGCCGCGGCTGACCACAGTGCGGCAGGATTTCGACGAGCTCGCGCGCCGTGCCGTCGCGGCGGTGCTCGGCGATGTGACCGCGCCGCGGGACGCGGTGCTCCCCGTGCTCGTGCCCCGCGCGTCGATCGCCCCGCCGCGCTGACTCGCATTGCGCAGCCCCGGACGGCGCCGCGCGGAACTCGACGCACGGATGTCGGCGCGGAACACGGATGTCGGCGCATGCCGCCGCATCCCGCCGACATCCGTCCGATGCGCCGACATCTGTCCGGAAGCCGACCGCGTTGAGTGACCCGAGCGCCGTACGGTTGACCCGCGGTCGCCATCGTGTCACACTGACTGTGACCGGTCACAACGGCCGACGTGAAGAGGTGCCCGTGAGCAGTGCAGTTCCCGCCTTTGCCCCCGAGGTCGAGGCAGCGATCCGAACCGTCCGCGAAGACGTCGCGCGCCTGCACGGCGAGCTCGTGCGCTACGGCCTCGTCGTCTGGACCGGCGGCAACGTCTCGGGACGCGTCCCCGGCGCCGATCTGTTCGTGATCAAGCCCTCCGGCGTGAGCTACGACGACCTCGCGCCCGAGAACATGATCCTCTGCGACCTCGACGGCAACGTCGTCCCGGGCAGCGCGGGCAGCGACCGGTCGCCGTCGAGCGACACCGCAGCGCACGCCTACGTGTATCGCAACATGGCGGACGTGGGCGGCGTGGTGCACACCCACTCGACCTACGCGGTCGCGTGGGCCGCGCGCGGCGAGGAGATCCCCTGCGTGATCACCGCGATGGCCGACGAGTTCGGCGGGCCGATCCCGGTCGGCCCCTTCGCGATCATCGGCGACGACTCGATCGGGCGCGGCATCGTCGACACCCTCACCGGTCACCGCTCGCGTGCCGTGCTGATGCAGAACCACGGTCCGTTCACGATCGGGGTGGATGCGAAGGATGCGGTGAAGGCGGCGGTCATGGTCGAGGACGTGGCTCGCACCGTGCACCACGCGCGCGAGGCGGGGCCGCTCATCCCCATTCCGCAGGAGGCGATCGATGCCCTCTTCGACCGGTACCAGAACGTGTACGGCCAGAACTCGGATGCCCGCCGATGAGCGCCACCGCAGAGACGATCCGATCGGGTCGCACGGCTCTCGGCATCGAACTCGGGTCGACGCGCATCAAGGCGTGCCTCATCGACGCCGACACCCACGAGGTGCTCGCCACCGGCTTCCACGACTGGGAGAACCGGTTCGAGAACCGTCTGTGGACCTACTCGCTCGACGCCGTGTGGACGGGCCTGCAGGAGGCCTACGCTGGGCTCGTCGCCGATGCGCACGACCGCTACGGCATCCGTCCGGCGACATTCGGGGCGATCGGCGTCTCGGCGATGATGCACGGCTACCTGCCGTTCGACCGCTCCGGTGAGCTTCTCGTGCCGTTTCGCACCTGGCGCAACACCAACACGGGCGCCGCCGCCGCGGAGCTGACCGACCTGCTCGGAGTGAACATCCCGCTGCGCTGGTCGATCGCCCATCTGCGCCAGGCACAGCTCGACGCCGAGCCGCACGTCGACGAGGTGCGATTCTTCACCACACTCGCCGGATATGTGCACTGGCAGCTCACCGGTCGTCGCGTGCTCGGCGTCGGCGACGCATCCGGCATGTTCCCGATCGACTCCGCGACCCGCGACTACGACCAGACGCTCATCGAACGGTACGACGCGCACACCGGCGGCGACCTGCGGGCCATGCTGCCCGAGGCGCTCGTCGCCGGCCGCGGGGCAGGGGCACTGACCGCCGCGGGGGCAGCGCTGCTCGATCCGACCGGCGCGCTGCAGCCGGGCATCCCGTTCTGTCCGCCCGAAGGCGACGCCGGCACGGGCATGGTGGCGACCAACGCCGTCTCACCCCGCACCGGGAACGTCAGCGCCGGCACCAGCATCTTCGCGATGGTCGTGCTCGAACGGCCGCTTGCCGAGGTGCACCACGAGCTCGACCTCGTGACCACGCCCGCCGGCGACGCGGTCGCCATGGTGCACTGCAACAACGGCGCCAGCGAGCTGGCGGCGTGGGTGGGCATGTTCGCCCGCTTCGCGGAGGCATCCGGCGCTCCGCAGCCGGCGGACGCCGTCTTCGAGACGCTGTTCCGTGAGGCGCTCGGGGGCGAGCCGGACGCGGGCGGCCTGCTCGCCTACAACCATCTCGCGGGCGAGCCCATCGCCGGCACCGACGAAGGACGACCGCTGTTCGTCCGCACGCCCGACAGCCGGTTCACCCTCGCGAACGTCATGCGCGCCCAGCTGTACGGCGTCTTCGGCACGCTCGCCCTCGGCATGCAGGTGCTCGTCGGCGAGGGTGTCGCGATCGAGCGGATGTTCGCGCACGGCGGTGTATTCCGCACCGCCGGCGTCGCGCAGCGCTTCCTCGCCGGGGCGCTGAACGCGCCTGTCGCGGTCGGTGACACGGCATCCGAGGGCGGCGCCTGGGGCGTCGCGGTGCTCGCCGCGTTCCTGGGCTCCGACCGTCCGCTGGGCGCCCACCTCGCCGAGCGGGTCTTCGCCGACGCCGACGTCAGCGTCGCAGATCCCCTGCCCGAGGACGTCGCCGGGTACACCGCCTACCTCGACCGCTACCGTGCCGGCATCGCCGTCGAAGCCGCCGCGGTCGCCGCGCTCTGAACCCATTCAGCATGAACCGCCCGACCGGGCCGACAGCACAAGGAACACCCATGACCCGCACCCCGCTCACCACGACCCTCGACGAGTACGAGGTCTGGTTCCTCACCGGCAGCCAGCACCTCTACGGTCCCGAGACCCTCGCCCAGGTCGCCGATCAGTCGCAGCAGATCGCACGCACGCTCGACGAGGCGAGCGAGGTGCCCGTGCGGATCGTCTGGAAGCCGGTGCTCACCGACTCGGCGTCCATCCGCCGCATCGCACTCGAGGCCAACGCCGATGACCGCGTGATCGGCCTGGTCGCCTGGATGCACACGTTCAGCCCGGCCAAGATGTGGATCGCCGGGCTCGACGCGCTGCAGAAGCCGCTCGCGCACCTGCACACGCAGGCGAACGTCGAGCTGCCCTGGGCAGACATCGACTTCGACTTCATGAACCTCAACCAGGCCGCGCACGGCGACCGCGAGTTCGGGTACATCCAGACCCGTCTCGGAGTGCCGCGCAAGACCATCGTCGGTCACGCATCCGACCCGCGCGTGCGTCAGGAGCTCGCGACCTGGCAGCGCGCCGCCGCCGGTCTCGCCGCCGCCCGTTCGCTGAAGCTCGCCCGCTTCGGCGACAACATGCGCTTCGTCGCGGTCACCGAGGGCGACAAGACCGAGGCCGAGCTGCGCTTCGGCGTGCAGGTGAACACGTGGGGCGTGAACGACCTGGCGGATGCCGTGGCCGCCGCATCGTCGAGCGACATCGACGCCCTCGTCGCCGAGTACGAGGAGCTGTACGAGGTCGCGCCCGAGCTGCGGCGCGGCGGCGACCGCCACCAGTCACTGCGCGACGGCGCCGCCATCGAGATCG
The DNA here is from genome assembly GCF_028198145.1 of Microbacterium sp. nov. GSS16. NCBI lineage: Bacteria > Bacillati > Actinomycetota > Actinomycetes > Micrococcales > Microbacteriaceae > Microbacterium > Microbacterium sp. nov. GSS16. The sequence continues at coordinate 1,156,885 of NZ_CP116338.1, forward strand.
GGCTGCGCTCGTTCCTCGAGGAGGGCGGGTTCGGCGCCTTCACCACCTCGTTCGAAGACCTCGGCGAGCTGAAGCAGCTGCCGGGCCTGGCCGTGCAGCGCCTGATGGCCGAGGGCTACGGGTTCGGCGCCGAGGGCGACTGGAAGACGGCGATCCTCGTGCGCGTGGCGAACGTGATGGGTGCGGGCCTCCCCGGGGGCGCCAGCCTCATGGAGGACTACACCTACGACATGACCCCCGGCGACGAGCTGATCCTCGGCGCGCACATGCTCGAGGTCTCGCCGTCGCTGACCACGAAGAAGCCGACCCTCGAGATCCACCCGCTCGGCATCGGCGGCAAGGACGACCCGGTGCGCCTGGTCTTCACCGCCGACCCGGGGCCGGCCGTCGTCGTCGCGCTGAGCGACATGCGCGACCGGTTCCGTCTCACGGCGAACGTCGTCGAGAACGTCGAGCCACGGGCGGCGCTGCCGAAGCTGCCGGTGGGACGTGCGGTGTGGAAGCCCGCGCCGGACTTCAACACCAGCGCAGCCGCGTGGCTGACCGCCGGCGCCGCGCACCACACGGTCATGTCGACCGCGGTGGGCATCGACGCATTCCGCGACTTCGCCGAGATGGCCGAAGTCGAGCTGCTCGTCATCGACGAGTCGACGACCCTGCCCGAGTTCCAGAAGCAGGTCCGCTGGAACGCGGCGTACCACCGCCTGGCTCAGGGGCTGTGATGCTGCCGGCATCCGGCCGTCAGCTCTCGATCGCCGGGCACGGCTATGCGGCGGTGATCGCCAGCGTCGGGGCCTCGCTGCGCACGCTCACGCACGAGGGGCGCGACCTCGTCGTGCCGTTCGACGCCGACGAGGTGCGGCCGAACTACCGTGGCGCCACGCTGGCGCCGTGGCCGAACCGCGTCGTCGACGGCCGCTACGCGTTCGCCGGCGCTCAGCACCGGCTCGCGCTCACCGAGCCGTCGCGGGGGCACGCCTTGCACGGACTCACGGCCTGGCTGGAGTTCGCCGATCAGGTCGTCGAGCCCGACCGGGTCGTGCTCACGGCGGTGATCGAGCCGCAGGCGGGATACCCGTTCCGCGTCGAGGTCGAGGTGGAGTACCGCCTCGGCGCCGACGGTCTGACGCAGGTCGTGACCGGGCGCAACCTCGGGACCGACGCTGCGCCGTGGGGTACAGGCCCCCATCCGTATCTGGTCGCTTCCCCGGCCCTGCCGGGAGCCGTGGACGCGTGGATGCTGTCGCTGCCGGCATCCGAGGTGCTGACGGTGACCGACGATCGGCTGAGCCCTGTCGCGGTCGAGCCGGTCGACCGGCATCCGGAGTGGGACTTCCGCACGGCCCGCATGATCGGCGAGACCTTCATCGACCACGCCTTCACCGCGCTCGAGCGGATCGGCGGCATCGCCGAGGTGCAGGTGACTGCCGCAGACGGCACCGGCACGGCCATCAGCTGGGGCGAGGTGTGCCCGTGGGTGCAGATCCACACCGCCGACACCCCCGAGGCGCACGCGACGCACCGGGTCGGGCTGGCGGTCGAGCCGATGACCTGCGCGCCGGACGCCTTCAACTCCGGCGCCGGCCTTGTGATTCTCGAGTCAGGTGCCTCACACGCGGCCTCCTGGACGATCCGCGCCCTCTGATCTGCAGCTCGCGCGTCGAGAAACCACATCCGGCTTGAGACATCGCGTGTGAACGCGCTTCTCATGCCGGAAGTGGTTCTCGGGCATCGGCCGGATCGGCCGCGGCGGCTAGGGCAGTCGAGCGGCGTACTGGGAGCGGATGCTCGAGACCGGCGCGCCCGTGGCCGCGGGCGCGTCGGCGTCGGCGGCCCACGCCGGACGCGAGCCGGTCAGGGCCCACGCGGCCTGCGCGCACGCGCCGAGGGCGACGTACTCCTGGGGCTGAGGCACGACGACAGGCACGTCGAAGACCTCGGAGGCGATCCGCTGCACCGCGGGATTCTGCGCTGCACCGCCGGTCAGCAGAACGCGGCCAACCTCGACGCCCTGCCGGCGGATCGCGTCGAGCCCTTCCGCCAGACCGCACAGCACGCCCTCGATCGCCGCACGCGCGAGGTTCTCGCGAGTCGTGCTGGCCAGCGTCATGCCGAAGAGAGTGGCAGTGGCATCCGGACGGTTGGGGGTGCGCTCACCCTCGAACCACGGCTGCAGCACCAATCCGCCCGCACCCGGCTCGGCGGCGAGAGCCAGGTCGCTGAGGGCGTGGTGGTCGACTCCGAGCAGGGCCGCCGTGGCGTCCATCACCCGCGCCGCGTTCAGCGTCGCGATCAGCGGCAGCCACCCGCCCGCGGCGTCGGCGAACCCGGCCACCGTGCCCGACGCATCACGCACCGGGGCGTCGGTCACGGCGAAGACCGTGCCCGACGTGCCGATCGAGACGACCGCATCGCCCTGCCGTGCACCGAGCCCGAGGGCCGCCCCCGCGTTGTCGCCGGCTCCGGGCGCGACGCGGCGTCCGTCGGGGTCGGAGACGTGCTCGTGCGGGTGCAGCACGCGGGGGAGCACCACCCGCGCAGCATCGCGGCGCAGCGCGTGCGACAGGATGTCGCGGTCGTAGCCGTCCGCTCCCCAATACCCCGTCCCGCTGGCGTCGGAGCGGTCGGTGATCAGCTCGTCGAGCCGAGCGTCCTGCCCCTCCGACACCGGGCCGAAGCCCCGCAGCCGCCAGGTCAGCCAGTCGTGTGGCAGAGCGACGGCAGCGATGCGCGCCGCGTCGCTCGGCTCGTGGTCGGCCATCCAGCGCAGCTTCGTCACGGTGAACGACGCCACGGGCACGACTCCCGTGCGCTCGGCGAGATGGTCGGCGCCGAGCTCGGCGGTCAGGCATGCGGCGGCTCCTGCCGATCTCGTGTCGTTCCACAGCAGCGCGGGGCGGATGACTTCGCCACGCGAGTCGAGGGCGACGAGGCCATGCTGCTGACCGGCGATCGACCACGCGGCGACGTCGTCCATCCCGCCCGCGTCGGCGATCGCCCGCTGCAGGGCATCCCACCACGCCTCGGGGTCGACCTCCGTTCCCTCCGGATGCGGGGCGCGTCCGGTGCGCACGACGGCGCCGGTCGCGGCATCCCGCACGACGACCTTGCACGACTGGGTCGACGAGTCGACCCCCATCACGAGTGCCATATCGGCATCCTCTCCTCTGCGCTCGGCTGCGCCGACACCCCGAGCTCTCGCCGACATCCCGCCGTGTCGACGTCGGCAGGGCGGGGTCTCGGCGGCAGGGCGCGATGTCGGCGAAGGGGCGACCGGGTCAGCGGGCGCCCATGAGGTGCTCGGTGGCCAGCTGCTGCAGGCGCACGAAGCCGAAGCCGTGTCCGCCCAGGTACGAGTCGGCGTCGAACTCCTCGTAGGCGCTGCGGTCGGCGAGCAGGTCGTCGTACGACTCGCCCTCGCCGAGGGTGGGCTGCGCGAGCTCGGCGACCTTCGCGGCGGCAAGGGCCTCCTGCACCTCCGGGTCGGCGCGGAACGCCTCTGCACGCTGCTTGAGCAGCAGGTACATGCGCATGTTCGCGGCGGCCGAATCCCACACGCCCGTCTCGTCTTCGGTGCGGCTCGGCTTGTAGTCGAAGTGGCGGGGGCCGTCGTAGGCGGCACCGCCGTTCGGACCGCCGTGCTCGAGCAGGTCGACGAGCGAGAACGCGTTGTTCAGGTCGCCGTGACCGAAGACGAGGTCCTGGTCGTACTTGATGCCGCGCTGGCCGTTCAGGTCGATGTGGAAGAGCTTGCCGTGGTACAGCGCCTGGGCGATACCGGCCGTGAAGTTCAGGCCCGCCATCTGCTCGTGACCGACCTCGGGGTTCAGACCGACCAGCTCGGGGCGCTCGAGCGAGTCGATGAACGCGATCGCGTGGCCGAGGGTGGGCAGCAGGATGTCGCCGCGGGGCTCATTGGGCTTGGGCTCGATGGCGAAGCGGATGTCGTAGCCCTTGTCGGTGACGTAGTCGCCGAGCAGGTTGACCGCCTCGCGGTAGCGCTCGAGGGCGGCCTGGATGTCTTTCGCCGAGTCGTACTCGGCGCCCTCGCGGCCTCCCCACATGACGAACGTCTTGGCCCCCAGCTCGGCCGCGAGGTCGAGGTTGCGCAGCACCTTGCGCAGCGCGAAGCGACGCACCTGCCGGTCGTTCGAGGTGAAGCCGCCGTCTTTGAAGACCGGCGCGCTGAACAGGTTGGTCGTGACCATCGGCACGACGAGGCCGGTGGCGTCGAGTGCCCCCTTCAGCCGGTCGATCTGCTTCTGCCGCGCGGTGTCGGTCGACCCGAAGGCGAACAGATCGTCGTCGTGGAAGGTGAGGCCGTATGCGCCGAGCTCATCGAGCTTCTCGACGGCGTGCACGACGTCGAGCGCGGGCCGGGTCGGACCGCCGAACGGGTCGGTGCCGTTGTAGCCGATGGTCCAGAGCCCGAACGAGAATCGGTCGGCCTTGGTGGGGGTGAGAGACATGTGATCCGCCTTCAGCGACGTCGGTGAAATGTTGTAGAGGCGAACATATCAATCGGATGCCGAAGGCGCAACGTCCCGACCTGGGCACGCGGGGGCCGCGCGCCTCACCGCGCGGGGGCAGCGGTCGACGAGCGCACGACGAGCTCGGCGGGCAGCCGCACGTGCTCGGGGGCACCGTCGTCGAGCATGCCCAGCAGCACGCGCACGGCGATCCTGCCCATCTCGTGCAGCGGCTGACGCACCGTGGTGAGCTGCGGATCGTGCGAGGCGGCCTCAGGCACATCGTCGAATCCGACAACCGACAGATCGTGCGGAACCCGCAGCCCGCGCTCGGCGGCGATGCGCATCATCTCGATGGCCGACTGGTCGTTCGCGGCGAAGATCGCGGTGGGGCGAGCGGGGAGGGCGAGCAGATGGTGGGCTCCGGCAGTGGAGTCGGCGGCGCGGTAGCCGCCGTCGACGACGAGGGCTGGGTCGAAGGCGATGCCGGCATCGCGCAGAGCGCGCCGGTACCCCTCCTCGCGCTGGTGCGCGGACTCGAGGTCGGTACGACCGCGCAGATGCCCGATGCGCCGGTGCCCGAGGCTGATCAGGTGCTCGACGGCCACCCGTGCGCCGTCGTGGTTGTGCACGCTCACGGTGGAGGTGCCCTTCGGCCCGGCATGCGGGTCGACGGCCACGATCGGCACCGTGGCGTGAGCAGGGGTCGTGGTCGGCGTGACGATGATCGCCCCGTCGATGAGTGTCCCGCCGAGGCGGGACAGGGAGCGCCGCTCCCAGCCGAGGTGCTCTCCGGCTGAGACGCTGCCGGCGTATGCGAGAACGTCGTAGCGGGTGTTCTGCAGGGCGGTCGACACCCCCTGCAGCAGCTGCACGGCGAACGGCTCGAACTCGGCGACGAGAACACCGATCACGTTGGTCTGCCGGCGGCGCATCGATGTCGCCACCAGCGAACTGGCATATCCCAGCTCCTCGACGACGTTCATCACCTGCGTGAGTGTGGCGGGCGCGACGCCGTCGCGACCGTTGATCGCCTTCGAGACGGTGGCGACCGAGACGCCGGCGGCCTTCGCGACGTCATGGATGGTGGGGCGGGCGGCCATACACCCAGCCTAATGAGCGAAAACGTTATCGATAACGATTGACATGATCCGGGTCAGGTGCCAAAGTGGTGGCGACGAGATTGGGTGTCGTTGACAACAAATAGCCTCGCCCAGCCACTCAACGATGAGGAGACACAGCATGAAGATCCGGAAGACCTGGCTCGCGGCGGCTGCCGTCGTGGCCGTGGGAGCACTCGGCCTGAGCGGCTGCTCGAGCTCGAGCGGCGGAGACGGCGGCGGCGAGACGCTGACCATGTGGCACAACTCCACCACCGGCGAGGGCAAGCAGTACTGGGAAGACGCTGCGGCCGCGTTCCAGAAGGAGAACAAGGACGTCACGATCAAGGTCACGTCCATCCAGAACGAAGACATGGACGGCAAGCTGCAGACCGCCGTCAACTCGGGTGACATGCCCGACATCTTCATGGCGCGCGGTGGCGGCAAGCTTGCCGACATCGTCAGCGCCGACAAGGTGAAGGACCTCACCGACCTCATCGACGACGACGTCAAGGAGGCCATGGGAGACGCGCCGTTCGGTGCGTTCACCGTCGACGGCAAGATCTACGGCATGCCCAGCGCCGTGCTTCCCGGCGGCATGTTCTACAGCAAGGATCTCTTCGAGCAGGCGGGCATCACCTCCGAGCCCACCACGTTCGACGAGCTCAACGACGCCGTCTCGAAGCTCAAGGGTGCCGGCGTCGCGCCGATCGCCCTCGGCGCCAAGGCGGCATGGCCGGCAGCGCACTGGTACTACTTCTTCGCGGTGCGCGCCTGCGACCAGGACGTCATCGAGAACCTCGTCACCGACGCCGACTTCACCAACCCGTGCTGGCTCGAAGCCGCGAAGAACTTCCAGGAGTTCGCCGCCACCGAGCCGTTCAACAAGGGCTTCCTGACCACCGATCCGCAGGAGGGCGCCAACTCGTCCGCCGGCCTCATCGCCAATCACAAGGCGGCCATGGAGCTCATGGGCGCCTGGGACGTGGGTGTGATCGCCAGCCTGACGCCTGACGAGAAGCCGCTGCCCGACCTCGGCTGGTTCCCCTTCCCCGAGGTCGAAGGCGGAGACGGCGGAGCGGGCGCCATGATGGGCGGCGTCGACGGATACTCCTGTGCCAAGGACTCACCTGCATCGTGCGAGAAATTCCTCAACTTCGTCTCGTCGAAGGAGTGGCAGGAGAAGTACGCGGTCGCGTTCCAGACCGTCCCCGCCTCGCAGGAGGCCACCGGCGCGGTCACCGACCCCTCGCTGAAGCCGCTGATGGAGGCGTACCAGAAGGCGCCGTACGTCGCTCTGTGGCTCGACACCGCTCTCGGCCAGAACGTCGGAAACGCGCTGAACACCAGCGTCGTCGAGATGCTCGCTGGTCAGGGCAGCCCGGAGAAGCTCGTCGACACCGTCGCCAAGGCGCAGGCGCGAGGCTGACCGAACCATGCACGACATCCAGGCACTGCAGCGCACCACGGTGCCTGAGAAGGACGCCGTCTCCGGGGCGGGCGCGACGCCCGCCCCGGAGCGGCGACCGCGGCGGGCCGACTGGCGCAAGCGCGCAGAGATAGCGCTCCTCTCGGGTCCCGCCCTGATCATGTTCGTCGGCTTCGTCATCCTGCCGGTGGCGATGGCCGCGTTCTACGGCTTCTTCAAGTGGAACGGCTTCGGCTGGCCGACCGAGTTCATCGGTCTCGACAACTACGTGATGATCTGGCAGGACGACACGTTCCGCCAGGCCGTCACGCACAACGGCATCATCGTGGTGCTGTCGCTGCTGTTGCAGGGCCCGGTCGCGATCCTGTTCGCTCTGCTGATGAACCAGAAGATCCGCGGGCGCTCGATCATCCGCATCCTGATCTTCGTCCCGTACGTCATCTCCGAGGTGATCGTCGGCATCGGCTGGAGCCTGATGCTGCAGGATGCCGGTGCGCTGAACTCCCTGCTCGAGAAGTGGGGCCTCGGCGACTTCCAGCAGTCGTGGATCGCCGATCCGTCGATCGCCATGACGTCGCTGATGATCATCATCACCTGGAAGTACCTCGGCTTCGCCGTCATCCTCATGCTGGCGGGGATGCAGTCCATCCCCGAGGAGCTCTACGAAGCCGCGGCCATCGACGGCGCCGGCTTCTGGAAGATGCAGTGGGCGATCACCGTACCGCTGCTGGGACCCACCATCCGCATCTGGGCGTTCCTGTCGATCATCGGGTCGCTGCAGCTGTTCGACCTGGTCAACATCATCTGGGGTCAGTACATCGCCGCCACGGCAGGCACCTCGACGATGGCGACCTACATGTACCAGAACGGCCACCTGGCCGGCAGCTACGGATTCGGCAACGCCGTCGCCGTGATGCTGTTCATCATCACGCTCATCGTCGCGCTCCTCTACCAGCGCTTCGTCCTGCGCCGCGACACCGAGGGCGCACTGACCGGCGACGGCGGAAGGAAGCGCAAGTGAGTGCCGACAGCCTGAACACCCGGGTCGCCATCCAGGCGATCACCCCGAAGGGGCCGCGCCGCGTGCGCGAGTCCGGCGTCAAGTGGGGCAGCCCCGCGGTCTACCTGGTCGCGCTGGTGCTGATCGCCATCTGCATCACCCCGGTGCTCTACATCATCATCGGCGGGTTCCGCACGAACTCGCAGATCACCCTCGACCCGTCCGGGTTCCCGGCACCCTGGCAGTTCGCCAACTACGGTGACGTGCTGGCCAGCTCGGAGTTCTGGGTCGCCCTGATGAACTCCACGATCTCGGCGGTGGGCACCACCGTGGGCGCGGTTCTGCTCGGTCTCATGGCCAGCTACGTGATCGCCCGCTACGACTTCGGCGGGCGCGGCCTGATGTACTCGCTGTTCGCGGCCGGTCTGATGTTCCCCGTCACGGTCGCCATCACCCCGCTGTACATCCTCATCCGCAACCTCGGTCTGGTGAACAGCCTCGCCGGCATCATCCTCCCGCAGATCGCCTTCGCCCTGCCGATGACGATCATCATCCTCGTCCCGTTCCTGCGGGCGATCCCCAGGGAGCTGGAGGAGGCGGCGTCGATCGACGGAGCCTCCCGACTGGGGTTCTTCTGGCGGATGGTGCTGCCGCTGAGCCTCCCCGGCGTCATCACGGTCGGCATCCTCGCGTTCGTGGGCGCGTGGAACGGCTACATGCTGCCGCTGTTCATCCTGAGCGATCAGAGCCTGTTCACCCTGCCGCTGGGTGTGCAGAACTTCGCCTCCCAGTACTCGGTCGACACCGCCCGCGTGCTGGCCTACACCTCGCTGTCGATGCTGCCCGCACTGGTCTTCTTCAGCCTGTTCGAGCGCCGCATCGTCGGCGGACTGACCGGAGCCGTGAAGGGCTGACATGTTCGATCGCACCTCATCCTCGGCCGCATCGCACGGCGTGCCCGCCTTCCCGACCCCCTCGGCTCGCGTCGCCGAGATCCTCGCGCGGATGACCCTCGACGAGAAGGCCGCCCAGCTCGTCGGCTACTGGCTCGACCAGGGCGGCGACGTGGTCGCCCCGATGCAGAACGAGATGGCCTCGGCGGGAGCGTCGAGCACCCTGAGCGAGATCACGCGCGATGGCATCGGCCACTACACCCGCGTGTACGGCACCCGCCCCGTCGACCCGGCCGAGCGGGCGGCGTGGCTGTGGAACGAGCAGCGCCGGCTGCGGCGCGAGACGCGCCTGGGCATCCCCGCGATCGTGCACGAGGAGTGCCTCACGGGCCTTGCGGCATGGAAGGCCGCGACGTTCCCCACGCCGCTCGCCTGGGGCGCCGCCTTCGATCCGGATCTCGTCGCAGAGATGGGCGCGCTGATCGGGCAGTCGATGCGCGAGCTCGGCATCCATCAGGGCCTCGCCCCGGTGCTCGACGTCGTCCGCGACCCCCGTTGGGGGCGCGTCGACGAGTGCATCGGCGAGGACCCGTACCTGGTCGGCACCATCGGCACCGCTTACGTGCAGGGACTGCAGTCGCAGGGCGTGCACGCGACCCTCAAGCACTTCCTCGGCTACTCCGGCTCGCGCGCGGGGCGCAATCACGCCCCGGTCTCGGCCGGACCGCGCGAGGTCGCCGACGTCTTCCTGCCCCCGTTCGAGATGGCCATCCGCGACGGCGGTGCGCGCGGGGTCATGAACAGCTACTCCGAGATCGACGGCGTGCCCGTGGCATCCGACCCTGCACTGCTCACCGATCTCCTTCGCGACGGGCTCGGCTTCGACGGGGTCGTCGTCGCCGACTACTTCGCCGTAGCGTTCCTCGAGGTCATGCACGCCGTCGCGCGTGATCGCGGTGAGGCCGCCGAACTCGCGCTGAAGGCCGGGATCGACGTCGAACTGCCGTCCGGCGACGCCTACCTCGCCCCGCTCATCGAGCGCGTGCGCGCAGGAGAGCTCGACGAGGCCTACCTCGATCGCGCCGTGATCCGCGTGCTCACGCAGAAAGAGGAGCTCGGGCTGCTCGAGGCGGAGGCCTTCCAGGACGAGCCGCCGGCGGTCGTCGACCTCGACACCGCCGAGCACCGAGCGGTCGCGCTGCGCCTGGCCGCCGAGTCGGTCGTGCTGCTCGCGAACGACGGGGTGCTGCCCCTCTCCGACCGTCGCGCCCGCGTCGCCCTGGTCGGGCCGAACGCCGACCGCTCGGCGGCGCTGCAGGGCTGCTACTCCTTCGCCAACCACGTGCTCGCCCACCACCCCGACCACGAGATCGGGTTCGAGATCCCCACGGTCCGTGAGGCGCTCGACGCGGCGATGCCGGATGCCGAGATCGTGCACCTGAGCGGATGCGACGTCGAGGGCGCCGACCGGTCCGGGTTCGACGCCGCGGCTCAGGCGGCCGCGGACGCCGACCTGGCCGTCGTGGTCGTCGGCGATCAGGCGGGTCTGTTCGGCCGTGGCACGGTCGGCGAGGGCAACGACGTGCAGTCGCTCGATCTGCCCGGTGTGCAGCGCGAGCTCGTCGAGCGGATCGTCGAGACCGGCACACCGGTCATCATGATCCTGCTGACCGGCCGCCCGTACGCGATCGAGTGGGCGCTGGAGGGCGCCGCGCGACCGGCCGCGGTGCTGCAGTCGTTCTTCCCCGGCGAGGCGGGCGGCACGGCGATCGCCCAGGTGCTGACCGGAGAGGTCGTGCCATCGGGCCGGATGCCGGTCAGCCTGCCCCGCTTCTCGGGCGCGCAGCCGTACAGCTACCTGCATCCCATCCTCGGCGGCCCTTCGGAGGTCACCGCCACCGACCCCACGCCGCTGCGGCCGTTCGGGTTCGGCCTGTCGTACACGACCTTCGCCTACGACGACCTGGAGGTGCCCACCGAGGCGAGTACCGACGGCCGCTTCACCGCGTCGGTCACCGTGACCAACACGGGCGACCTGCCCGGCGACGAGATCGTTCAGCTGTACGGCCGAGACGTGGCGGCATCCGTCACCCGCCCTGTCACGCAGCTGCTCGGCTACGCGCGGGTGGCGCTCGATCCGGGCGAGAGCCGTCGGGTGAGCTTCGACGTGCCCGCCGGTCGCTTCGCCTTCACCGACCGCACCCTCACCCGCGTCGTCGAACCGGGGGAGGTACTGGTCTGGGCGGCGGCCCATGCTGCGGCATCCGCTCCCGCAGCCGATCTCGCCGGCACGACGGGCGGCGCGATCTCGAACGAGCGCACCCGCGAGCAGGTGGTGCTGCCCGGCGCGGCCACGACGCCGAGCCGCATGGTGCTCACCGGAGACGTGCACCGGGTGACTGGCGCGGACCGTCGTGTCGTGACCGTCGAGATGTCGCAGGGCGTGCCGGCATGACCGCCACCAACCCCGTGCTGCCCGGCTGCCATCCCGACCCGTCGGTGTGCCGGGTGGGGGAGTGGTACTACCTCGTCACCTCGACGTTCGAGTACCTTCCCGGCCTGCCGGTGATGCGCTCGCGCGATCTGGTGCGGTGGGAGACGATCGGCCACGTCATCGACCGCTCAGGGATGCTCGACTTCGATGGGATCCGTTCGTCGGGTGGTCTGTACGCGCCCACGATCCGTCACGGTCTCGGCCTCTTCTGGGTGGTGTGCACACTCGTCGACCCCGCCGATCCGAGCCGAGGAGGCAACTTCGTCGTCACCGCCGAGCATCCGCAGGGCCCGTGGAGCGACCCGGTGATGCTCGACGTCGACGGGATCGACCCGTCGCTGGCCTTCGACGACGACGGACGCGTGTGGATGCACGGCACGCGCCTCGCGCGCGATCCGGAGTGGTACCACCAGACCGAGGTCTGGGTGCGGGAGTACTCTCCCGCGCAGCACGCGCTGATCGGCGACGAGCACGTGATCTGGCGAGGGGCCGTGCACGGTGCGGTGTGGGCGGAGGGCCCGCATCTGTACCCGATCGACGGCGAGTGGTATCTCGTCGCAGCCGAGGGCGGCACCGAATTCCATCACGCCGTGAGTGTGGCCAGGGCCGCCGCGGTGACCGGCCCCTATGAGGGCAATAAGGCGAATCCCGTCTTCACCCACCGTCATCTCGGCCGCCGTACGGACGTGATCGGGGCGGGGCACGCCGACCTCGTGCAGGCGCCGGACGGCTCGTGGCAGGCGCTGATGCTCGCGATGCGCGCGGCCGACGGGCACCACTACCCGCTGGGACGCGAGACGTTCCTCTGCCCGGTCGAATGGCAGGACGGCTGGCCCGTCTTCGCTCCGGGCGAGGGGGTGCTGCCGCACGAGATCGCGGCGCCATGGGCGACGCAGGCCGCTCCGGCCGGAAGCTGGCAGCCCGACGATCGCCGGGTGGGCGCCGTGCTCCCGCAGGATGCGCGGTGGACGGCGCTGCGCGCGCTGCCGGCGGAGATCGCCTTGGCGGACGGCGAGACCTGGCGGATGCCTGTGCGATCGGCGACGCTGCGGGATGCCACGACCGTGGCGTTCCTGGGCATCCGGCAGCAGCACTCCGACGTCGACGTGCGCTGCGTGCTGGACATCGGTGGGCTGGCCGAGGGCGAGAGCGGTGCGCTGGTCGTGCGCCAGTCGGAGCAGGACCATGCCGCCGCAGTCGTGACGCGAACAGCTGCGGGCGCGGTGCTGAGCGTCGTGCACGTGCGCGCCGGCGACGAGGCTCAGCTCGCCTCGCACGCGCTGCCCGACCATCCGCGGGTGGAGCTGCACTTGCGCGCCCGCGGGTACGAGCTCGAGTTCTTGCACGACGGGCTCTCGCTCGCGACGGTCGACGCGCGGCAGCTCGACGCGTCGTCGACGGGCGGGTTCCTGGGTCTGTGGCTCGGGGTGTGCGCGAGCAGCTCGGGGCGCGTCGCCCAGGGGCAGCTGGCGATCGAGACGTTCGAGTACACACCGGTCGGCGTCGAGCAGTGACCCAGCGGCCCGCTCCTCGGTAGCCTGGGGATCGACGGCGGCAGAAAGCGGACCAAGCATGAGCGAACGCGCCACGACGGTCGAAGGCGTACGGCGCACCAACCTCGGCGAGGTGCTGCGACTGGTGCACCACAGCGGACCGCGCTCGCGCGCGGTGATCACCGCCGAGACGGGGCTGAACCGATCGACGGTCAGCGACCTCGTCTCCCGTCTCGCCGAGGCGGGTCTCGTCGACGAGCACGACCCCGATCCCACCCGACGGGTCGGTCGCCCCTCGCCGATCGTCGCGCCGAGCCGTGGGGTGGTCGCCATCGGTATCAACCCCGAGATCGATGCGGTCGAGATCGGCGCGGTATCGCTGGGCGGCCTGGTGCGCCGCCGCGCGCGCATCGCGGTCACCCGGCCCGACGTCGATGAGGTGATCGACGTGGTCGCGCGGGTAGTCGACGGGTGGAGCGGCGATCTGCAGGGGTGCCGGGTGATCGGCGCCGGCGTGGCGGTGCCGGGCCTGGTGCGCATGGCCGACGGCATCGTGCGGTTGGCCCCTCACCTCGGCTGGCGGGATGCCGAGATCGGCGGTCCTCTCTCCGCGGCGCTGGGGCTGCCGGTCGCGGTCGGAAACGACGCATCGTACGGGGCGCGCGCCGAGCGGCTGTTCGGGGCGGCGCGGGAGCACGCCGACGTCGTGTACCTCAACGGCGGCGCCAGCGGCATCGGCGGCGGACTGATCCTGCACGGTCAGCTCATCGGCGGGGCGGGCGGGTACGCCGGGGAGTGGGGGCAGACGGCGGCGTGCATCGCGGATGCCAGGGATCGACGTGTCGACGACGGGGTGCTGGAAGACGAGGTCAACCGCGCCCGGCTGCTGGCGTCGGCGGGTCTGGAAGGGGCGGACGACGACGAGCTCGCCCTCGCCCTGGCCGACAGCTCCGCTGTGCAGGCGAGTGAGGAGGCCGCGCGGCAGCGCCGGATCCTCGCCGCAACTCTGCGCAACGCCGTCAACGTGCTCAACCCGTCGATGATCGTGCTCGGCGGTTTCCTCGCGGTGCTCCGCGACCTGGATCGCGGGTCATTCGATGAGGCCGTGCGCGCTCAGGCGCTCGCCGCGTCCGCAGAGGGTCTGCAGCTGGCATCCGCCGCTCTCGGCGCCGATCGCCTGCTGATCGGCGCCGCGGATGCCGCCTTCGATCGACTACTCGCCGACCCTCTCGCACCCGCCCCGCTGCTGACCGCCTGATCGCCGCCCGGTGACGGCCAGCCGGTGATCGGGGCAGGATGGAGCCATGAGCAGCGAAGCCGTGATCGTCGACGTCGTCCGCACACCGGTGGGTCGGGGCAAGCCCGGCGGGGCGCTGTCAGGCGTGCACCCGGTCGATCTTGCCGCCGGGCTGCTGCAGGCGATCCTCGAACGAAACGGTCTCGAGTCCGGGCAGGTCGACGACGTGCTCCTCGGGTGCGTCAGCCAGGTCGGCGATCAGGCCATGAACATCGCCCGTCAGGTGGTGCTCGCGGCCGGGTTCGACGAGGCGGTTCCCGCCACGACGATCGACCGGCAGTGCGGATCGAGCCAGCAGGCCGTGCACTTCGCCGCCGCCGGCATCGCGGCCGGCGAAAGCGACATCGTCATCGTCGGTGGAGTGGAGTCGATGAGCCGCGTGCCGCTCGGTGCCTCCGCCGCGGGCGGCACGCCTCTGTCGCCGCGACTACGTGCCCGTTACCCGGACGGGCTGGTGAACCAGGGGGTCAGCGCCGAGCTGATCGCCCGCCGCTGGGGACTGGACCGAGGGCGTCTCGACGCCTTCGCCGCCGAGTCGCACGCCCGCGCGGCGCAGGCGTGGCGTGACGGGTTCTTCGACCGGACCACGATCGGGGTTGCGGAGGCGCCGGACGCCACGAGCGACGAGACCGTGCGCGAGGGGACCACGGCCGAGAAGCTGGCGGGGCTACCGGTGTCCTTCCGCACGGATGCGCTCGCCGAACGATTCCCCGATCTGAAGTGGTCGATCACGCCGGGAAACTCCTCGCCGCTCACCGACGGGGCATCCGCCGCGCTGATGATGAGCGCCGACCGCGCCGAGCAGCTCGGTCTCACCCCGCGTGCCCGCTTCCGCGCGTTCGATGTGATCGGCGACGACCCGATGCTGATGCTCACCGGTCCGATCCCCGCCACGCGTCGCGTGCTCGAGCGCGCGGGTCTGACGATCGACGATCTCGACGCCTACGAGGTCAACGAGGCCTTCGCCTCGGTGCCGCTCGCCTGGGCCAGTGAGCTCGGTGCCGACCCGGCGAAGCTCAACCCGCGCGGCGGTGCCATCGCGCTCGGCCATGCCCTCGGCTCATCGGGAACGCGGCTTCTGGGCACCCTGCTCGATCATCTGGAGGCGACCGGTGGTCGGCTCGGCCTGCAGGCGATGTGCGAGGGCGGCGGCATGGCCAACGCCCTCATCCTCGAGCGCCTCTGACGGCATCCCCCGCGCCGTCGACTCCTGCTTGCGGCTCTTGAATTTCGCCGAAACGCGGAGGAGGATGTCGGCGAGCCGACATCGAGGTCGGTTCTGCGGCATCCGGACGTCTGCTGGGGAGGCTCCGCCCGGTTTGAACACGGTTCGGCGTGGAAGCCGGGCCGGGAGATCGGAGGCATCATGCGCGTTCATCGTGCACTCATCGCAGTGAGCACCCTGTCGGTTCTCGCTCTCATCACGCCGGCGCTCGCGTCGGCGGCAGACCGGACGCCGGTCGTGAAGGAATGGTCGACGCAGCTGGCGGCACCGTTCAGTCTCGCCGTCGAAGGTCACCGGCTGCTCGTCGCAGACGGCGGCACCGGCATCGTCGGGCAGCTTCAGCCGGAGGGCAGCATCGCACCCATCGTCGAGGGCGTTCCCGGTCTCGCCGGCCTCGCGACGCGCGGCTCGTGGATGGCCTACGGGTCCTCCGTCGAGGACTTCGCTTCCGAGCCGCCCGTCATCACCGAGAGCGGCCTGAACATCCGCGACCCGCGCGGCGGGACCAGGTACGTCGATCTGCGGGCCTACGAGGACGCGAACAACCCTGACTCGGGCAATGCGTATGGCGTCACGGATCCGACGAGCTGCGCTGCGGGCACGGCCTATACGGGGCTGTACGACTCTCATGTCTACGGCGTCACCGCCTGGCATAGGGACTGGCTGGTCGCCGACGCAGCATCCAACGCGGTGTACCAGGTGACGGACAAGGGCGAGGTGAGCACCCTCGCTGTGCTGCCGCCGGTTGCGGTCACCCTCACCGCCGAGACGGCCGGGATGCTGGGCTTGGGCGAATGCGCGATCGGAGACGTCTACTTCGCAGAGCCGGTTCCCACCGGCGTCGCAGTCGGCCCCGGCGGGGCGATCTACATCACCACGCTGCCCGGCTTTCCGGGGGAGTCGGCGTCTCTCGGCGCGCTCTGGCGGATCGACAGCCGCACCGGTGCGCTCAGCCAGGTCGCATCCGGCTTCTCCGGGCCGACCAGCCTCTCCATCGCCGCGAACCGGGTCTACGTCGCCGAGCTGTTCGGCGATGGGATCTCGATCGTCAAGGACGGCCAGGTGTCGCCGTTCGCCGCTCTGCCGGGGGCGGTGGGCGTGGCCGCATCCTCGAACGGCACGGTCTGGGCTTCGACGCTCGATTTCGCCGGGGGACCGGGCAAACTGGTGAGCATCGCCAAGGGCGAGGTGAAGGTGCAGGCGCACCTTCGTCGCTGAGCGCCTCGCACGCGCGGCACCCGCACTGATAGGGAGAGACCCCCGCCGACCCGATTCGGCGGGGGTCTCGCGGTCTGCGACCGCGGTGGGAGCGAGGTGCTCACCACGGCGCGGCCGAGGCAGGCACCCGATCCGGTCTCGCTCTGTCGCCGCGCACAGACAGTTGTACGCGGCGCAGGTGACATCGGGGTGAACGGCGCCCCAATCCTCGGGGTGCACCCGCCCTCTCGCCCTGCCCCCGCTCTTTTGTCCCCGCACCCCTGCCCCCGCCCCCCCGGCGAGACTTGCGTTCCCGCACGAGACAGGGCTTCAGAACGCCGGTCTCATGCTGGAAGACAAGTCTCGCGGGGTGGGTCGGGGTGACCGGAAGGCGTCGGGTACCGGCACCAGGTCGCCGCTGAAAGCGCTTGCGTTTCGAGGGGGAGGCGGCGGTCGAGCGCGCCGGATTCCCGGCATCCGGATGCTGGAAGCGCTTGCACAACGACGCGGAGGGCTGTTACCTTCGCAGCACAGCCACCGGCGCGCCGCCGCGCCCTTCCTGACGGAGTCCCTGTGTCGAAGAAGACCTCCCTACGCCGTACCGCCCTGCTCGCGACCGCCGCTCTCGTGGCATCCGGTCTGTCCTCCTTCGGTGCGCTCGCGGCGCCGGCCGTGGCAGCCGACCGCACCGTCGCCCTCGTCGGCGACCTGCAGTCGGAGCTCGGCTGCGCAGCCGACTGGGCGCCCGACTGCGCGGCGACCGAGCTCACCCCGACCGGCGCCGAGGGCATCTACTCGGCGTCGTTCGAGGTGCCCGCCGGCAGCTACGAGTACAAGGTCGCGCTCAATGACGCGTGGGACGAGGCGTACGGGCTCGACGGCACCGGCGACAACATCCCGCTCACCGTGGGCGGCCCCTCGACGCTGCGTTTCACGTTCGACGACAACATCAAGCGGGTCGGCGTCGAGGTCGAGAGCCTGAAGAAGGGCTACACGGCAGACGACGACGCCCTGATCTCGAAGCCCGTGCGTCAGGCCGGATCCGATGAGCAGTTCTACTTCGTGATGACCGACCGCTTCGCCAACGGCGACACGTCGAACGACACCGGCGGCATCGACGGCGACCGCCTCGCGACCGGATTCGACCCGACCAACAAGGGCTTCTACCAGGGCGGCGACATCGCAGGCCTTCGCGAGAACCTCGACTACATCGACGGCCTCGGCACCACCGCCATCTGGCTGACCCCCAGCTTCGCCAACAAGCCGGTGCAGGGCACCGGGGCCGACGCCAGCGCCGGCTACCACGGCTACTGGATCACCGACTTCACGCGCATCGACCCGCACCTGGGCACGAACGCCGAGCTCGAGTCGCTCATCGCCGAGGCGCACGACCGCGGCATCAAGGTGTACTTCGACATCATCACCAACCACACCGCCGACGTCATCGACTACAGCGAGAAGCAGTACTCGTACATCGATCAGGCGACCAAGCCCTACAAGACGGCAGACGGCACGGCGTTCGACCCCGCCGAGTACGCAGGCACCGACGGCTTCCCGACCCTCGACGCCAAGACGAGCTTCCCGTACACGCCGGTCGTCGCCGACGCCGAGAAGGACGCGAAGACGCCCTCCTGGCTCAACGACCCGACTCTGTACCACAACCGCGGAAACTCGACCTGGTCTGGCGAATCGGTCACCTACGGCGACTTCGACGGCCTCGACGACCTGATGACCGAGCACCCGACCGTGGTGAACGGATTCGTGAAGGTCTACCAGGACTGGATCGACCTCGGCATCGACGGCTTCCGCATCGACACCGTCAAGCACGTCAACTTCGAGTTCTGGCAGAAGTGGACGAAGGGCGTGCTCGACTACGCGCACGGCAAGGGCAAGGACGACTTCTTCATGTTCGGCGAGGTCTACGACGCCGACCCGGTCAAGCTCGCGCCCTACGTGCGCGACACCGACATGAACTCGGTGCTCGACTTCACCTTCCAGTCGTCGGCTGTCAGCTACGCCTCGGGCAACTCCGCCAAGGGCCTGCAGACGCTGTTCGCCGGCGACGACCGCTACACGACCCCCGACTCGAGCGCGACGGCGCTGCCGACGTTTCTCGGCAACCACGACATGGGTCGCGTCGGATCATTCCTGCGCAACACCGACGCCCCGCAGAAGCGCGTCGAGCTCGCCAACGAGCTGATGTTCCTCACCCGCGGACAGCCGGTGGTCTACTACGGCGACGAGCAGGGCTTCGCCGGCACCGGCGGCGACAAGGACGCACGTCAGACGCTGTTCGCGACCAAGGTGGCCGAGTACGCCGACCAGAAGCTCGT
Source organism: Microbacterium sp. nov. GSS16 (assembly GCF_028198145.1). Taxonomy (NCBI): domain Bacteria; kingdom Bacillati; phylum Actinomycetota; class Actinomycetes; order Micrococcales; family Microbacteriaceae; genus Microbacterium; species Microbacterium sp. nov. GSS16. Next base: position 1,175,815 of record NZ_CP116338.1, read on the forward strand.
GACCGGCGAGCAGGCGGGCTCTGTCGACCGCTACAGCACGACGGCTCCGCTCTACACGCAGATCGCCGAGCTGTCGAAGCTTCGCGAGGCGCACCCGGCTCTCAGCGACGGTGCGCAGATCGAGCGCCACGCGGCCTCGGGCGCCGGCGTCTACGCGTTCTCCCGCGTCGACGCGAGCGACAAGGTTGAGTACCTGGTCGCAGTGAACAACGCCACCTCCGCACAGACGGTCGACCTCACGACCCTCACCGCCGACGCCTCGTACACGGTGCTGCACGGTGACGCGAAGGCGATCTCGACCGACGCGGGCGCAGCGACCTCGATCACGGTGCCGGCCCTGTCGGCGGTCGTGTGGAAGGCCGACGCCACGGTGACGGCTCCGGCCGAGGCCGCCGCGATCACCGTCGCCGCACCCGCCGCGGGCGCCGCGCTTCAGGACCAGTCGCCCGTGCAGGCTGACATCGCAGATCAGTGGGCGCAGACGAGCTTCTCGTGGCGCGTCGCCGGATCCGACGAGTGGCACGCACTCGGCACGGCCGAAGACACCGAGCCGCGCGTCTACCACGACATCCGCGGCCTGAAGAAGGGCACGCTGGTCGAGTACCGCGCCGTCACGACGGATGCCGCAGGCAACCACTCCGCAGCATCCACCTACGCCTCGGTCGGCAACCAGGTGTCGCTCGCGGTGGAGGAGAAGCCCGAGTCGCCGATCGAGATGGTCACGGTGCCCGGCAGCCTGAACTCCGAGATGGGCTGCGCCGGCGATTGGGATCCGGCGTGCGAGAAGGCGAAGCTGACGCTGCGCTCCGACGGCATTTGGGCCGGCACGTTCGACCTTCCTGCTGGCGACTACGAGTACAAGGCCGCGGTCGACGGCAGCTGGGCGGTCAACTACGGCGCGAACGGCGTGCTCGACGGCCCCAACGTCACCGTCTCGCACAGGGGCGGCAAGATCTCGTTCTACTTCGACCCGCGCACGAACATCGTGCAGTCCAGCGCCGACGGCCCTATCGTCACCCTGCCCGGCTCGCTGCAGGATGAGCTCGGCTGCTCGGGCGACTGGATGCCCGACTGCCTGGCCACCCTCATGGCCGACGGCGACCGCGACGGCGTGTACGAGTTCTCGAGCTCCGAGCTGCCCACCGGCGCCTACGAGCTGAAGGTCGCGCACGGTCTCAGCTGGGACGAGAACTACGGTGCCGACGGCGCTGCGGGCGGTGCGAACATCTCGTTCAGCGCCACCGAGGGCAAGGTCACGTCGTTCCGCTACACCCTCGACACGCACGTGCTCGAGGTGACCAGCGACGACTCGCCGTTCCCCGGCACCGGCGAGCAGCGCGCGCAGTGGATCGACGAGCGCACCATCGCCTGGCCGGCGAGGCTCGGCTCGCCCGACCGCGCCGCATACCAGCTGTACGCGTCGGCTGACGCTTCGGTGAAGGTCGCCGACGGCGACGTGACCGGCGCCGAGCCGATCGCGCTGAGCGTGATCGACGGCGGACTCACCGACGCGCAGAAGAAGCGCTTCCCCGCGCTGGCCGGCTATCTCGCGCTGCAGGTTCCGGATGCTGATGCAGCCACCCTGCTGAAGGGTCAGCTGGCCGTCGCGCAGCGCGACACCTCTGGCGCTCTCACCGCGTTCACCGGTGTGCAGATCGCCGGCGTGCTCGACGACCTCTACGCCGACGAGGTCGACGACCAGCGTCTCGGCGTGACCTTCAAGGGAGTCAACCCCACCTTCCGCCTGTGGGCGCCGACCGCGCAGAGCGCGACGCTGCTCACGTGGCCAGCCGGTGCCGCCGCTGATGCCGAGCCGACGCGCCAAAAGGCATCGTACGACGAGGCGTCCGGCGTGTGGACGGTGAAGGGCGAGAAGGCGCTGAACGGCGCGGAGTACCTGTGGGAGGTCGTCGTGTACGCGCCGACCACCGGCAAGATCGAGACCAACCGGGTCACCGACCCGTACTCGGTCGCGCTCACCGAGAACTCCGAGCGCTCCGTCGCCATCAGCCTCGACGATAAGGCGTTCCAGCCGAAGGCGTGGAGCGAGACGAAGGCCCCGGTCGTCGCCCGCTCGGTCGACCGCGCGATCTACGAGCTGCACATCCGCGACTTCTCGGTCGGCGACGAGAGCGTGCCCGAGGCCGAGCGCGGCACCTACCTCGCGTTCACGCGCGACGGAGCCGGTGCGAAGCAGCTGCGCCAGCTCGCGGACGCGGGCATCAACACCGTGCACCTGCTGCCGTCGTTCGACATCGCGACGATCGAAGAGAACCGGACGAAGCAGGCTCAGCCTGACTGCGACCTGCGCTCGTACGGTCCGGCCGACGCCGCGCAGCAGGAGTGCGTGGCGGCGGTCGCCGCCACGGACGGCTTCAACTGGGGCTACGACCCGTACCACTACTCGACTCCCGAGGGCTCGTACGCGGTCAACCCCGATGGCGGCGCGCGCGTGGCGGAGTTCCGCTCGATGGTCGGCGGACTGCACGGCATGGGCCTGCAGGTCGTGCTCGACCAGGTGTTTAACCACACCGCCGAGTCGGGCCAGGCAGACCGCTCGGTGCTCGACCGAGTCGTTCCCGGCTACTTCCACCGCCTGAACGCGGCGGGTGCGGTCGAGACCTCCACGTGCTGCGAGAACGTCGCCACCGAGCACTCGGTCGCGCAGAAGCTGATGGTCGACTCGGTCGTCACCTGGGCGCGTGACTACAAGGTCGACGGCTTCCGCTTCGACCTGATGGGGCACCACTCGACGGCCAACATGCGCGCTGTGCGCAAGGCGCTCGACGCCCTCACCGTGAAGGAAGACGGGGTCGACGGCAAGTCGATCCTCCTCTACGGCGAAGGCTGGAACTTCGGTGAGGTCGCTGACAACGCGCTGTTCGAGCAGGCCACGCAGGGGCAGCTCGGCGGCACGGGAATCGGCACGTTCAACGACCGGCTGCGCGACGCCGTGCATGGCGGCAGCCCGGTCGACGGCTCGTCGACCTTCCGTCAGGGCTTCGGCACCGGTCTCGGCACCGACCCGAACGGCAACGCCATCAACGGCAGCGCCGAGCAGGCGCTCGCCGACCTCGGCCACGAGACCGACCTGGTCAAGCTGGGCCTGGTCGGCAACCTGCGCGACTTCGCTTTCACGACCAGCGATGGCAAGGTCACCTCGGGCGACGACATCGACTACCGCGGCTCCCGCGCCGGGTACGCCGACGAGCCCGACGAGGTCATCAACTACGTCGACGCGCACGACAACGAGACGCTGTACGACCTGTCGGTCTTCAAGCTGCCGGTCGGCACCTCGATGGCAGACCGGGTGCGCATGAACACGCTGTCGCTCGCCACGGTGACGCTGTCGCAGTCACCGTCGTTCTGGCATGCGGGCACCGAGCTGCTTCGCTCGAAGTCGCTCGACCGCAACAGCTACGACTCCGGCGACTGGTTCAACCGCATCGACTGGACGGGCAAGGAGTCGACGTTCGGATCCGGTCTGCCGATGGCCGCCGACAACGAAGAGAAGTGGGGCATCATGCGCCCGCTGCTCGAGAACGCGGCGCTCAAGCCGAAGCCTGCCGACATCGCCGAAGCAGAGGCGAGTGCCCTCGACCTGCTGCGCGTGCGCGGCGAGGTCGGCCTGCTGCGCCTCGGGTCGGCGAAGCTGATCGAGCAGAAGGTCTCCTTCCCCAACGGGGGAGCGGATGCCACTCCCGGCGTCATCACGATGCAGATCGACGACCTCGAGGGCGCTGACGCCGACCCCGAGCTCGACGGCGCCCTGGTGATCTTCAACGCCTCGCCGAAGGCCGTCACCCAGACGGTCGCAGACCTGGCCGGCCGCTCGTTCGGCCTCACGCCGGCACAGGCCAAGGGCTCGGACGCGGTCGTGAAGACGACGAAGTGGGATGCCAAGGCCGGCAAGGTCACGGTGCCCGCACGCACGGTGGCGGTGCTCGTCGACACGCAGGACGAGCCGACGGAGCCGACGGAGCCGACCGAGCCGACGGAGCCGACCGAGCCGAGCCAGCCCAGCGCCGGCGGCGACTCCGGTCAGCCCAGTGCGGGCGGATCGGGCTCGGCCGCCGACGGCGAGCTCGCGATCACGGGCGCCGAGGCGCCGTGGGCGGCGGCCGTCGGTGCGACGCTGCTGCTGGTGCTGGGGGCCGGGCTGGTGCTCCTGCGCCGCCGCGCAGTCGCCGCGGTCGCCGCCGACGCCGAGGTCGACTAAGTCGGCGGGACGCATCACAGCATCCGGATCAACAGAGAAGCGCCGGTCACCCGAGGGGGTGACCGGCGCTTCCTGGTGCGGTCAGTGGGTGATGATCACTTGACCTGGGGAGGCGTGACCGAGATGAGGGCTGCGGTGTCGTGCTGCATCGACTTCTTGACGGTGATCACCGTGCCGTAGCCGACGCCCGCGTCAGCCGGGTTGCCGCTGCCCAGCACGGTGCCGCCCAGATCGAGACCGTAGAGGTCTGTCGCCGGGGAGCCATCCGCGTTCACCACGCGAGTGGTGTACGGGGCGTCGCCGACCGACGGCACGACGACCGAGGCGTCGCGCAGTCGGTAGTAGAGGTCCTCACCGCGGACCTCGATGCCGGGCACCCAGCCCTTGTCGTCGGTGAAGGTGCTCACCGCCGGCTGTGGCGCGAGCGTGGTGCACGCCTCGTTGTAGTTCCCATCGACCGAACAGTCCTTGAACGAGTACGTCGGCTGGGTGCCGAACGCCGCATTCGAGCTCTGTGCACGGCTGGAGATGTTCTTCAACGGCGACGGGTCCATCGCGGCCTGTGCGCCGGTGCGGCGCAACGGGTCGAAGTGGCTGTCGACGAGCAGCAGGCCGCCCTTGGCACCCCAGCTCGGCAGGGCCGTGTGGTTGGCGGCGACGTGGTTGGTGTCGCCATAGGTGGTGTCGCGGTACCAGACCAGCGCGCCCGGTGCGTTGTACGGCACCTTCTCGACCTTCCATGCCTCGTCGCTGTACACGGTGGTGTAGCCGTACTTCAGGCCCTCGTCGAAGCCGTCGAGGTTGCGCCACTCGACCAGGTAGTACTGCGCCTTGATCTGCGTGCCGCTGTCGTGGTGCCAGCCGGTCCCGGTCGTGTCGGTCCAGGTGTTGACGGCGGCCGTCCAGCCGTTGTCGCCGGATTCGACATCGTCGGTCCACACGGCGGTGCCCGCGCTGGTCAGCGCGAAGTCGTCGGCGAACCAACCGCGCTCTTCGAACGCCGCGTCGGTCGCCTGGCGCAGACGCACCTGGATGTCCTGACCGGCGAACGCGGTCAGATCGATGTAGTCGTGGCGCCATCCGTCGGTGGATCCGGTGAGACCGTACTTCTTGCCGCCGAAGTCCTTCAGGCGACCATTCGGGTCGGAGTAGCCGTCGTCGGTCGAGACCAGGTTGCCGGCCTCGTCGTAGACCTTCTGCTCGCCCCACGTCTTGCCGCCGTCGGTCGACACCTCGACGAAGCCGAAGTCCCAGTCCTCTTCGATGACGTAGTCGTTCCACATCCAGAACCGTGCGTCTGCCGGCACGTCGTCGATCGAGCGGCTGAGCGTCACGTCGGCCCAGCTCTGGTCGGCGCCGGAGTACCACATATCCGCACCGCTGTGCGGGGTCGTCAGCACGATCTTCTTGTCGGGCAGATTCACCTTGATGCCGTCCTCGGTGCCCTTCTTGGGGCGCGAGGTCTGGCCGACCTTGATCGTGCGCGAGCGCTCGCCGGGGTTCACGACCTCCGGCTCGACCCAGCCGAGGATCCACTTGTCCCAGAGTCCCATGTGCGTGGGCATCGACTGGAAGATCGGACCCGAGTGCGAGCCCGAGCTCATCAGATCCCAGAAGTCGATGTCGGAGTTGCCGGCGTTCGACGTGTCGTACAGGTCGGGCAGACCCAGGTCGTGGCCGTACTCGTGGGCGAACACGCCCACCCCCGAGTCCTCGGGCTGCACGATGTAGTTGGAGATCTTCAGATCGGTGCCGGGGATCGTCGCACCGCCGGCCACAGCCGAGGAGTGCGCCCAGATGGCGTAGGTGCCCTCGGCCCCGCCGCCGCCGGACTTGTCGGCGCCGGCGTGCACGAGCACGACGTGGTCGATCACGCCGTCCGGCTCGAGCACGTTGCCGTCGCCGTCACGGTCGCCCTGGTCTTCGATGTCGTAGTCGGCCCAGGGGAAGTCGGGATTCTGAGCCGCCACGGCGGCGACGGCGTCGATCGGCAGCTGACCCGGTCCGAGCGGGTTGTCGGGGTGCCCCTGCATGTCCTGCATCGCCCCGGCCTCCCATTCGCCGGCGTCGTTCTTGTGGCAGACGGTGGCGCCGTAGTAGCCCTCGGAGTGCGGCACCGTGACCCACTCGGTCGCGGATCCGCTGAGCGAGTATCCGCCCCGGGACATCTCCTCGTACATGTTCTTCATGGTGTAGCCCGAGATGTCGAAGCCGGGCTTGCCGTCGGGACCCGTCAGATCTGTGCGCACTCGCTCGGTGATGCCCTCTTCGGTGAACAGCATCTTGTTGAAGTGCTCACTCGAGAAGTCCGGCACCCACATCGAGTTGTTGTCGAGGTGCTCGCTGTCGGCCGGGTTCGGGATGTTGTTGTGCAGCGTCGGACTCTGCACGCTGCCCGGCTTGCAGTCGGTGGCACCGAACTCGGTGGGCACGTACAGGTCGCTGAAGTCGTCGGTGCCATCGAACTCGACGAGGATGGTGAGCAGCTTCGCCTGCTGTGTGGTCTTCGCCTTCTTCAGCTGCTTGGGGCTCTTTCCCGTCTTCAGGGACTTCGCCTCGGTCTTGGCCAGCTGCGCTGCTGCCTTGGGGTTGCCCTGAGCGAACTTCTGGTCGTGGGCTTCGGCCCGCTCGAGTGCCTTTCCGCTCACCGAGCGCTTCTGCCGACCACTCGTGTCGGCGATCGGCGTGTCGGCGGGCACCTCGACGATGCTGTCGGTACGCGGAGCGACGTAGTTCATGTAGTACTCGCCGGCTCCGATCTCGGGCGCCGCCAGTGGCGCCCTGCTGTCGGGCGACGGGGCCGCCGTCGCGGTCGCGCTGCCGAGGGCCGTGAGGCCCGCGGCTGCGATCACGAAGGCGGACGTTGCAGCCACCGCGCGTCGTCGCGCTGGGGCAGTCCGTTGTGACATTGCTTCTCCCTCCGGACACCGTCGCGCAGGGGTCTCGCAACGGTGCGAAATGAACCACCCCGATCGGGGCGGACCTATACGGGTTTACCTGGAGAAACGCTGAGAGGGAAGAGGGAACCCAAGAAAAGTTGAACTGGTGCGCGGACGAGGCCGCGCCGCTGCACTGCTAGTAGGGGTCCCTAGTAATTACTCGGGATGCCGCGTATCGTGGTCAGTGTGCCAAAGACGGCGCAGAGGAGTGTCACACAATGACTCATACGATCCCCCATTTCATAGGCGGAACGCACGTCGAAGCCACCGGCGGACGCATGGCCGACGTGTTCGACCCGAGCACAGGCGGCGTGCAGGCCAGAGTCCCGCTCGCCACGACCGATGAGGTCAGGGCCGCGATCGACGTCGCCGAGGCGGCGCAGCCCGACTGGGCCGCGACCAACCCGCAGAAGCGCGCCCGCGTGCTCATGCGCTTCGTCGACCTTGTGAACCGCGACATGGACGAGATCGCCCGCCTGCTCTCGAGCGAACACGGCAAGACCTTCGAAGACGCCAAGGGTGACGTGCAGCGCGGGCTTGAGGTCATCGAGTTCTGCATCGGAGCCCCGCACCTGCTCAAGGGGGAGTACTCCACCGGCGTCGGCACCGGCATCGACGTCTACTCGATGCGCCAGCCGCTGGGCGTGGTGGCGGGCATCACGCCATTCAACTTCCCCGCCATGATCCCGCTGTGGAAGGCCGGGCCTGCCATCGCTTGCGGCAACACCTACGTGCTCAAGCCCAGCGAGCGCGACCCCTCCGTGCCGGTCAAGCTCGCCGAGCTCTTCGTCGAGGCGGGTCTTCCCGCCGGCGTCTTCAACGTCGTGCACGGCGACAAGGAGGCGGTGGATGCGCTGATCACCGACCCGCGCATCCAGGCGGTCGGCTTCGTCGGCTCCACCCCGATCGCCGAGTACATCTACACGACCGCGACCGCCAACGGCAAGCGCGCCCAGTGCTTCGGCGGGGCGAAGAACCACCTCATCGTGATGCCTGACGCCGACCTCGATCAGGTAGCCGACGCCCTGATGGGCGCCGGATTCGGCTCGGCGGGCGAGCGCTGCATGGCGATCTCGGTCGCGGTGCCGGTGGGGGAGGAGACAGCGGATGCCCTGGCGGCCAAGCTCACCGAGCGCGTCGCCGAGCTGAAGGTCGGCCCATCGCTCGAGGCGGGGGTGGACTACGGCCCGCTCGTCACACGGGATGCCGTAAACCGGGTCACCGGCTACATCCAGCAGGGCGTCGACGAGGGCGCCACTCTGCTCGCCGACGGCCGCGGCTTCTCCGTCGACGGCCATGAGGAGGGCTTCTACCTCGGCCCCACCCTGTTCGATCACGTCACCACCGACATGGCGATCTACCGCGAGGAGATCTTCGGCCCGGTGCTCGTCATCGCGCGCGCCGCCGATTACGAAGAGGCCCTGGCGATGGCATCCGACCACGAATACGGCAACGGCGTGTCGATCTTCACCCGCGACGGCGACGCCGCGCGCGATTTCACCGCGCGCGTGAACGTCGGCATGGTCGGCGTGAACGTGCCGATCCCGGTGCCGATCGCGTACTTCACCTTCGGCGGATGGAAGCGCAGCGGATTCGGCGATCTGAACCAGCACGGCACCGACGCCTTCCGGTTCTACACGAAGACCAAGACGGTGACGAGCCGCTGGCCCTCGCATGGGGTGCGCGACGGCGCGAGCTTCGTCATCCCCACGATGTCCTAGGAGCCGCAGCCATGACCATGATCGAACCCACCACCGTCACCGCCGAAGAGCGCGAGGCGATCCTCGGCGCCGTGCGCGAGTTCGCCGAGACCGAACTCGCACCTTTCGCCGCTGAGCGCGACGAGAAGCACATCTTCCCGCGGGAGTCGCTGCGCCGAGCCGGCGAACTGGGCCTGGGCGGCATCTACGTCGGCGAGGAGTTCGGCGGAACCGCGCTGAGCCGCACCGACACCGTCGCCATCTTCGAGGAGCTCGCCAAGGGCGACCCGGCGGTCGCCGCGTACATCTCCATCCACAACATGGTGGCGTGGATGATCGACACCTACGGCGACGACGATCAGCGCTCGCAGTGGCTGCCGGCGCTGACTGCGATGCAGGAGTTCGGCGGCTACTGCCTGACCGAGCCGGGTGTCGGATCGGATGCCGCGAACCTCGCCACCAGCGCCGTTCGCGACGGCGACGACTACCTGATCACGGGTGTGAAGCAGTTCATCTCGGGTGCGGGCGAGGCCGGGGTCTACGTCGTCATGGCGCGCACCGGCGATCAGGGCTCGGGCGCGAAGGGCATCTCGGCGTTCCTCGTGCCTGGCGGCGCCGAGAACCTCAGCTTCGGCGCAAACGAGAAGAAGATGGGCTGGCACGCCCAGCCCACCCGCCAGGTCATCTTCGACGGAGTTCGGGTTCCGGCATCCGCCCTGCTCGGGGAGGAGGGGCGCGGCTTCGCGATCGCCATGTCGGCGCTCAACGGGGGCCGGCTGAACATCGCTTCCTGCTCGCTGGGGGGCGCGCAGTGGGCGATCGAGAAGGCGGTGCAGTACGTGCACGAGCGGGTCGCGTTCGGCGAGCCGCTCGCCGAGAAGCAGTCGATCCTGTTCGCGATCGCCGACATGCGCACCGAGCTGCAGGCCGCGCGCCTTATGGTGCGCGACGGTGCGCAGGCGGTCGACGAGAGGGCTCCGGATGCCACGATGCGCTGCGCCATGGCCAAGCGCTTCGCCACCGATGCGGGCTTCGAGGTCGCCAACCGGGCGCTTCAGCTGCACGGCGGCTACGGCTATCTGCAGGACTACGGCCTCGAGCGGGTGGTGCGCGATCTGCGGGTGCACCAGATCCTGGAGGGGACGAACGAGATCATGCGGCTCATCGTCGGACGCGAGATGCTGCGTCCGGCGGGCTCGGCGTCTATGCGGAGCGCATCATGACCCGCATCGCCTTCCTGGGGCTCGGGCACATGGGACTGCCCATGGCCGTGAATCTCGTGCAGGCGGGGCACGACGTGCACGGGTTCGACCTCGTGCCCGCCGCGATCGACGCCGCGCGCGAGGCGGGCATCCCGGTCGCCGCCAGCGGCGCCCAGGCGGTGGCGGATGCCGAGGTCGTGATCACGATGTTCCCGGCCGGCAGGCACGTGATCGCCGCATACCAGGACGAGCTGCTCGCGGCGGCGCCGCCGGGGACCCTGTTCATCGAATCGTCGACCATCGCCGTAGACGAGGCGCGCACCGCGCACGAACTGGCGATCGCCGCGGGACACCGCAATGTTGACGCACCCGTCTCGGGCGGAGTGGTGGGCGCCGAGAACGGCACACTCGCTTTCATGGTCGGCGGCTCCGACGAGGACTTCGCCTCGGCGCTGCCGCTGCTCGAGGCGATGGGCAAGCGCATCGTGCACTGCGGCGGGCCGGGCCTCGGTCAGGCGGCGAAGGTGTGCAACAACATGATCCTCGCGGTGTCGCAGATCGCGGTCGCTGAGGCGTTCGTGCTCGGCGAGCGACTCGGTCTCGAGCATCAGGCGCTGTTCGACGTGGTCTCACAGGCATCCGGTCAGTGCTGGTCGATCACGACCAACTGCCCGGTCCCTGGGCCGGTGCCGACCAGCCCGGCCAACCGCGACTACCAGCCCGGCTTCGCCGGAGCGCTCATGGCGAAGGATCTCGGCCTCGCGCTGCAGGCGATAGACCAGACCGGAACGGATGCCAGGATGGGCCGTCTCGCGCAGCAGCTGTACGCCGCATTCGCGGCGGGCGAGGGTGCGGGTCGCGACTTCTCGGGCATCATCACCGACATCCGCGAGGGCACGGTCTGAGGGGGTCGCCATGCTCCGGCGGCTGGGCCCATATGGTCGCCTCGTCCGCCAGGATGCGGCCATTCGGGCCCAGTCGCGCCCACGCGGTCGGCGGCGGATCGCGGGCCTGCCCCAGCGGTGTCGGCTGGGCCCACATGGTCGCCTCGTCCGCGAGATTGCAGCCATATGGGACCAGCGGCAGAAGCGTCGACGACCCGCCGCACCTCGGCGGGCGGCTGCGACGCCGTGGCGACCTGAGATACTGGAGGCGCCGCGACGTGGCGGCGGGAGGGGAGCGACATGTCCGAGTACGAGACGATCCTTGTCGAACAGCGAGGACGGGTGGGCTGGATCACCCTCAACCGGCCGGAGGCGCTGAACGCCCTGAACGGCCAGGTCTCCGAGGAGGTCGCCGCAGCGGCATCCGCCTTCGATGCCGACGACGGCGTGGGCGCGATCGTGGTGACCGGCTCAGAGCGCGCGTTCGCCGCGGGCGCTGACATCAAGGAGATGGAGTCGAAGACCGGCGCCGAGATGCTCGACACCGACCACTTCGGCGCTTGGACCCGCTTCGCCGCGGTCAGGACTCCCGTGATCGCCGCCGTGTCGGGATACGCGCTCGGCGGCGGCTGCGAGCTGGCGATGATGTGCGACATCATCCTCGCCGCCGACACCGCCACCTTCGGCCAGCCCGAGATCAACCTCGGCGTCGTGCCTGGGATGGGCGGCACGCAGCGCCTGATCCGCGCGGTCGGCTACTACAAGGCGGCCGAGCTCATCCTGTCGGGCCGGCTGATCAAGGCCGACGAGGCCGAGCGGATCGGACTGGTCTCGCGCATTGTGCCAGCGGCCGACCTGCTCGCCGAGGCGACCTCGCTCGCCGAGACGATCGCATCCAAGTCGCTGCCGTCGCTGTATGCGGCCAAGGCGACTCTGGATGCCGCGATGGAGACCACCCTCGAAGCAGGCCTCGACGTCGAGAAGCGCCAGTTCGCCGCACTCTTCGATACGGCGGACCAGAAGGAGGGGATGGCCGCGTTCCGTGAGAAGCGCCCCCCTCATTTCCAGCACCGATGAGAATCGCCATGCACGCACTGCCTGACGACGACGACCTGACCCTCTCAGAGGGCGACCGCCGCGAGCTCGTGCAGTGGACGGTGGCCTGCGCCGAGCGGATGCTGCCGCTGTTCCTCGCCGAACGACCGAACGACAGCCGTCCCCGCGATGCCCTCGACGCCGCGCAGGCGTTCCTGCGCGGCGAACTCGGCATCGACGAGGTGCGAGAGCGCGCGTTCGCCTGCCACGCCGCAGCCCGCGAATCGAAGGATCCGAACGCCATCGCCGCCGCTCGCGTGTGCGGGCAGGCTGCGGCCGTCGCGCACATGGCCGGGCACGCCAGGCAGGTGCCCCGCTACACGGCCAAGGCGTTCCCGGGCGACCGCTCACGGCGCGACGAGGAGCTCGCCTGGCAGCGGATGCGCGTGCCCGAGCGCTTCGACCACTACGTCTACGAGGGCGACTGAGCGCACGCATCGCGCGCCGGGCGATCCTCGCGAGACTTGCTTTCCAGCACGAGACGGCGCCTCTGGAGCACTGTTTCATGCTGGAACCCAAGTCTCGCGCCAGAAGGCGGTGCGCAGGTCGGCGACTCAGCTCGCCTCAGGCCGCGTCCTCGTCCCCCTCGATCTCGACGCTCTCCAGAGCCGCGAACTTGTCCTGCATAGTGGGGATGCCCCTGGTCAGCTTCTTGACAGTGAGAGCGGTGGCTTTGTCGTTGGCGAGGCGGAGGTTGTTCTCCGATCCACGCAGCGCATCTTTGACTTTCTGGAGGCGGTCGATCGCCGCGTCGATCTCTTTGATCGCACCCTCGAACTTGCGCTGGGCCAGCTCGTAGTTGCGCCCGAACCCCGACTTGAAGTCTTCGAGCCTCGACTCGAACTCGGTGATGTCGAGGTTTTGTTGCCTCGCCTGTTCGAGCTCGGCCTTCACGATGATCGTGTCCTGGTGGGACGGAGCGGCCCCTGCTCGATAAGCTCTTCATCGAATGAGCCCTTCTCGGGTGCGTCTTTCGCCGAACCGGGGTTGGGGCGTCCACTGATTCGAATTCGCGACCTGAAGACGTTCGACTCTCAGGTTTGGACAGTGGAGAGACGCCCACAAGAAACACAGGTGGTCGCCGGTGACGTACTGGTCGGCATGGACGCCGAGTTCAGGGCGACTGCTTGGCTAGGGGCACCTGGTGTGCTCAATCAGCGGGTACTTCGAGCAGGACATCCTGTCTACGGTCGTGCACTCGTGCGCGAGGTACTCAAGCGCCCGCTCGCGCAAGTGGACAACGAGAAGTCGGCCACGACTGTCATCCATCTGAACAAGGCGGATCTCGCGAGGAAGACAGTCTGTCTACCGTTGCGCGCGGCGTTGGCTACGTTCGAAGCTTACGCCGAGCCTCTATACGGAGTTAGAGTTTTGCTCGCCGAGGAGAACCGCACCCTCTCTGCCATCCGCGATGCGCTCCTTCCCAGACTCATGTCTGGTGAACTTCGGGTCGCAGACATCGAGCACGATATCGAGTCGATGGACCTCGACTCATCCGTACCAACCGACAAGGAACCGTCATGAACACGACCGACAGCTTTCCGGATGACGCCGCGCCGGCCGCGAACGCTAGCACCGATGGACCCGAAGACCCGGCTCCGCGCAAGCGATTGTCGCCTGCGCTGATCGGCCTGTCATCCGCCTCGCTCGTCGTCGGCCTCGCCATCGGAGGTGCAATGGGATGGGGCATCACCGCAGCGCAACTGCAACCTCAATTGGATGCGTCAGAATCCACGATCGCAGATCAGGACGCAGAGTTGTTGATCGCCCAGGCCGACATCGAGCAGGCGCAGAAGCGGCGCGATGACGCTGAGGCCGAGTACAGCACCAAGCTCGAAGAGCTCGGAGCTCGCGAAGCCGACCTTTCGGAACGAGAGTCGGCCGTGAGCGCCACAGAGGCGGACATCGCCGCCAACTCGTTCGGTGGAGGAGTCCGCCTTGTCGGCACGAACACGGCCGCCGGTGTGTACTCCACCGGCGAGATCGCCTCGGGCATGTGTTATTACGTGTGGAAGACCGGCACCGGCTCTGACGCGGGGATCGTGGACAACAACATCGTCAGGTCCGGCACGGCCACGGTCACTCTCGCCGACGGCGACGTGTTCGAATCCAACGGCTGCGGCACATGGACGAAGCAATGAGCTTCGCTGTCGTCGACTTCGAGACCACAGGCATCCTGCCGTCGTACCACCATCGCGTCGTCGAGATCGGCGTGACCCATGTCGAAGACGACGGCACGATCTCGTATCGCTGGGAGACGCTGATCAACCCCGAGCGAGATCTCGGACCGCAGAGCATCCACGGCATCCGTGCCGCCGATATTCTCGACGCTCCGGTGTTCAGCGACGTCGCCGCCGAGTTCGCCGAGCTGCTTGATGGGCGCGTGTTCGCGGCGCACAACGCGAGCTTCGACTTGCGCTTCCTGCAGGCCGAGTTCGAGCGCGCCGGTTACTGGCTCGACGGGGGCACGCCCAGCGTCTGCACGATGGCACTAGGGGCGAACTTCGGCCTCGGGGCATCCGCATCTCTTGCGTATGCGTGCAGCATCTACCGCATCGCGCACGGACTGGCGCACTCCGCCGGCGCCGACTCGCATGCTGCGGCGCAACTGCTCTCCGCGTACCGCACGACGAGTGCGACGTGGCCCGGGTGGGACGACTATTGGGCCGCGACCGCGCACGCCGGCCGTTCATACGCCTACCCGAAGGGTTCACGCACTGGGTTCGCGCTCAAGCGCCGCCCCGATGGTGTCTCCGTGCAGCAGAGCTTCCTTGAACGAATCTCGACCGATGCTGTCCGTGAGTCGGTCGACGGGGCCGAAGCCCAGTACCTCGCGCTGCTCGATCGCTGCCTCCTTGACGGCCATATCTCGGCGCACGAAGGCGCCCAGCTGGCTGAAGTAGCGAACGAGCTCGCGCTGACGCGTGTGCGCATCGACGAGTTGCACGCGGCGTACTATCGCTCCCTCGACGAACGGGCATGGGCGGACGGCATCCTCACCGACCAGGAGCGGGCAGAATTGGCCGCTGTGGCGTCGCTGCTCCAGGTGGATGCCGCGTCGCTCGAGAGCACGCCCAATGACACGACGGTCCACGAGCGGTTCGCCCTCGAAATCGGTGACATGATCGTCCTGACAGGGGAGATGACCCGCGATCGTTCGGGCTGGGAGGCTGAGCTGCGCGAACGCGGGTATACGCCGCACCCTTCGGTGACGAAGAAGGTGAAGCTCGTCGTCGCCGCCGACCCCGATTCGCTGTCGGGCAAGGCGAAGAAGGCGCGCGACTACGGCATCCCCATCGTCAACGAAGACGGACTGCGCGCGCTGCTCGACGCATGACGGTTGAGCAAACCTGGAGAACGGAACCATAACCATGGCAAGTGCCACCCCCATCACGCGATTCTTCGCCTTTCGCGTCCGGCTATGGCCACTGCTGTTGGCGGCGGTTCTGATCGCGGGAGGTCTCGTCGGCGCATTCACGAGCGGAGCACTGAACGCTCTCGCACTGCCGACCCTTTTCGGCGGCAACGCCGTCAGAGAGAGCAGCGAAGTCGTGCGATTCGTGGTGCCGGAGCAGCAAGTGGTGCTCGCGAGCGTCCACATCGAAGGATTCGAAAAGGAAGGTACCGACGGCAATATCCTCGGCGTACCCGTTCCGGCGAGCGGCCGGAATACGTACATCGCTTATAAGTTCAACGCGAAAGTGGGCTTCGAAGGGTCCGACGTGAAGATCGACCGGATCGAGGGCAAAGAGAACACCTACCGCGTTTCGATCCCTCAATTCATCGTCATCGGCAACAACAAGATCAAGTTCGAGGCCCCGATCGAAAGCAACGAGGTGCTGGGCTGGCTCGCGGATAAGGCGAACCAGACCGAGATGACCAACCGGATCCTCAGCGAGCGAAACGCTGCGAAATACATCGAGAACAGCAAAGATGTTCTGACGGCTCAGGCCAGATTGTTCTATACGTCCATCATTCGAAGCGTCTCGCCGGACGCTGAGATCGAGTTCGTTTTCGCGGATGGGATCGAATCAGGAGACAAGAATGACTGACGGAGTTTCGACCGACGACCTCGGCGATGAGATCGAGTTCATCAGCGACGGCGAGGGCTTGGTGGTCATCGGTGAACCTGCCGCCGTGGATCGCTTCGCAGCATCCGCGGGCGTGCCCTCGCGGGTGCTGGACCTGGAGCGTCTCTCCTCGGCGGTCTCCCCGAATGCGGTCGCGAAGACAGGCTCGATGATGCAGACGGCATCCGAGGTCTCAGCGAACGCCGGACGCTGGATGAAGCTCACCGAGGAATCTGCCCGTGCGGCGCAGGCCGCGAACCTCGTGCAGCGATCAGGCGGCAAGTTCGTGCAGGCCACGACGCGGGGCGCGAACGGTCAGTTCGCCAGGAACCTTCAATTCGTGTCCGGTCCCGGTGGGCTCGGTAAGGCAGGAGCGCTACTCACCAACCCCGCGATTCTCGCCGGCGTCGGCGGCATCATGGCGCAGTATGCCATGCAGCAGACCATGGAAGAGATCACCGACTATCTCGCGAAGATCGATGCGAAGGTCGACGACATCCTCCGGGCCCAAAAGGACGCCGTACTCGCCGACATGATCGGCGTCGAGTTGATGCTCGACGAAGTCATGGTGGTGCGTGCGCAGGTGGGTCGCGTCTCCGAAGTGAGCTGGTCCAAGGTGCAGGGATCGGCCGCGACCATCGCCCGCACCCAGGCATATGCCTTACAGCAGCTTGACGGTCTCGCCGAGAGGGTGGAGCGCGAGGCGAAGATCAGCGACCTCGCCGGCCTGTCGAGGCAGGCGCAGCAGACCGTCAACGAGTGGCTCGCTGTGCTCGCCCGGTGCTTCCAGCTTCAGGAGGGCATGGGTGTGTTGGAGCTCGACCGCGTTTTGGACAGTTCGCCCGACGACCTGGATAAGCATCGCCTCGCCCTGCAGACGGCTCGCGAGCGCCGGCGCGAGCTCATCGCCACGACAACGTCACAACTCGTCGCGCGAATGGATGCAGCAGCCAGTCGCGCCAACGCCAAAGTGCTGCTGAACCCCATGTCGTCGCGCGTGGTCGTCACCGCGAGCAACGAGGTCGCCGCGGGAGTCAGCGAACTCAACGCGACCCTCGGCATCGCCCAGAAGCGAGAAGCCGTTGAAGCTCGCCGCTGGTCTTCCGCGGCCGCCGACGTGCGAGACGACGTCGTCGGGGCGAGTAAGGACGGCCTACAGGCGGCAGGTCGGTTCGGGTCCGAGACGCTCGAGAATGCGCGTCTGTCGAGCGGACGCTTCGCGGAGAAGCTCGCGCACCGCCTCCAGCGCACGGGCGGGACACCTGAGACGGGCGACGACAAGACGGAGTCGTGATGCGTCCATCTCCGCAAACTTATAAAATTTGGGCTCTAAAGCTTTAAGTTTTCTGCCCTTCTATAAGACCGGGACAGACCCACATGCGATCGACGGACTTCATCAGCACCCGGTTCGGCTCATTGGTGACCAAACCGCTCGCGGCATGGCCCCACGAGTACTTCCTGCCGTCCGCGATCCCCCGTCAACTCGTGCTGGAACCCGAAACGGTCGCCGCAGTCTCTCGCGCCGACCTCGCACTCGGAAAGCTCGCGGGGCTCGCAATGCTCATCGATGACCCGGCTCTGCTGCTCGGACCGGCCCTCGCCCAAGGGGCGCTCGCCAGTTCGCGGATCGAGGGCACTGAGGCATCGCTCAGTGAAGTTCTCTCAGCGGAGAACGCTGATGTGCCCATCGAGAACGAGAACCTGCGTGAGGTCGCCAACTACCTGCGCGCTATCGAGGAGGGGGCCGAACTCATCAAGACGTGGCCGCTGACCCTGAGGTTCTTCTGCGCGCTGCATCAGACACTGCTCACGGACGTTCGCGGTGAGGAGAAGTCGCCCGGCGAGCTGCGGCGGTCCCCAGTCTGGATCGGATCACCGAACGCCCGACCCGAAACCGCACGGTTCATTCCGCCGCACCACGAAGACCTCGGCGCGTTGCTCGCCGACTGGGAGTGCGTCGGCGATCGAACGGGCGATCTCCTTTTCGGCGCGAGTACGACAGCCCGTCGACGGCGCGGGTGACCGGGTCGGCCTGCAGGGCCGCGGCGAGCACCTCGGGCACGTCGACGGTGCGCTCACCGGCATCCGGGCCGATGATCACGTCGAACTCGTCGCCGAGGTCGACGCCCATCTCGGCGCGCACCGCCTTGCTGAACCCGATGAGGTTCTTGCCGCCCATGCGGGCGAGGCGCAGTCGGGCCGATCGATCGCCGATCGTCACCACGACCGAAAACGCCTTGGCATCGCTCAACGCCGCCACCTGCTCGTCGTCGAGCACGATGGCTCTGGCCGGGCCCATCGGCTCGAGAACGGTGTGCAGCGTCAGCTCGCTCATGCCGGTCATCCTAGGGAAGGTGCGGCTCCTGCGAAATGGGCGCTGATCGCGTCGTTGCGCTCGGTCATCACCCGGATCAGGTGCCGCCGCATGGCCACGGCATCCACGACTCGCCCCAGCGGGCCGAGCGGAGAGCGGAAGTCGATCGTGTCGCGCATGAGAGTGGCGCCGTCGAGAGGCACGAACTCGTGCGTGTGCACGAATGACCCGAACGGTCCGCGCACCTGACGGTCGCGGAAGCGTCGAGGGCGCTCGACGTCGAAGACGAGCGAGGTCATCCGGAACCGCAGACCGAAGTGCCGGGCGCTCCAGGTGACCTGCTCGCCCTCCGCGAGTCGGCCCGAGGTGCGACCGGATGCCACGCGCTCGCCGTGTGAGCGCTGCGACATGAGATGCAGTCCGACGTCGAGCGAGACGTCGAAGACGTCCCCCGGCGGGGCGGGGATCACGCGCTCGAGAGTGAAGGACGGCATCAGAGCGGGTCGGGGAGCGGGCGGGGGTCCGTGAAGTCGCCGGCGTTCTTGCGCAGACGCGCGACGATGCCGACCAGCGACGTCGCATCGTCGGCGTCGAGCCCGGGGGAGGAGAATACCTCGGTGTTCAAGGCGGCGGTGGCCCGCTCGACGAGGTCTCGGCCCGAGTCGGTCAGAGTCAGCAATGCGGCGCGGCCGTCGTGCGGGTGCGGGTCGCGGCGCACCAGGCCATCGCGCACCAGCCGCTCGGCCGTGCTCGTGACGCTGGTGGCGTGCACCTGCAGGCGGGCGACGACGCTCGAAAGAGGCAGCGTGCCCGTGCGGCTGAACGCGAGCAGACGCAGCACCTCGTAGCGGGCGAACGTCACCTCGAAGGGCTTGAGAGCGGCATCCACCCGGGCCAGCAGAAGCTGCTGCGCCCGCATGACCGAGGTCACCACGGCCATGCCCTCCGCCGCATCGGTCCAGCCATGTGCAAGCCATTGCCGCTTCGCCTCGGCGAGAGGGTCGATGGGAAGCGGACGGGGACGAGCCATGGGTCAACGGTATCGGCAAGCCGACCCGCCTGCGTGCGACACTCAGTATCATTGGTAGTGACACCTGATTCCAAATGATCACGCGGGTAGGATCGAACCTGCGTGAGGGAGGTTCGATGAAGATCTACGTCCTGGTGAAGGAAGTGCCCGACACCTACGGAGACCGCAAGCTCGATCTCGAGACCGGTCTGGCTGATCGATCGGCGGGTGATGTCGTGCTCGATGAGATCACCGAGCGCGCGCTCGAGGTGGCGCTGTCGTACGCCGACAAGAACCCGGGAACCGAGGTGGTGAGCCTGTCGATGGCTCCCGAATCCGCTACGGCATCCGTCCGCCGGTCGCTGGCCATCGGCGCCGCCTCCGCCGTCCACGTCGTCGACGAAGAGCTGCGCGGCGCCGACCTCACTCTCACCGCAGAGGTGCTCGCGGCCGCGATCCGCCGCGGCGAGCCCGACCTGGTCATCACCGGCAACCTGTCGACCGACGGAGTCGGCGGCGTCATCCCCGCGATGCTCGCCGAGCACCTCGGCTGGGCGCAGGCGACCGCACTCAGCGCGGTAGAGATCGGCGACGGGCAGCTGACCGGCACCCGCGCCGGCGACGCGGGCACACAAGATGTGACGGTGCCGCTGCCGGCGGTCATCTCCATCACCGAGGCGCTTCCGGATGCCCGATTCCCCAACTTCAAGGGCATCATGGCCGCGAAGAAGAAGCCCCTCGAGGTGCTCTCGCTGGCGGACCTCGGCGTCTCGGCCGACCCGGCCGTCGCTCCCCGCACGATCATGACGAGCGTCGCGGAGAAGCCGGCGCGAGCCGCCGGAGTCAAGATCACCGACGAGGGCGACGCCGCAGCGCAGCTCGTCGAGTTCCTCGCGCAGAACAGGCTGGTGTGACATGGCGTACCCCGAGAAGTCGATCCTCGTTCTCGTCGACGTCGACCCGTCCGGCGATGCCGCCAGCAGCACGGCGGCGCTGATCGGCGCCGCCTCGGCGATAGGAGCGCCGGTGGCGCTGATCGTCGGGGGCGGCCAGGCGGCCACCGACGCGGCGGCTCAGGCCGGCGCACAGGTCGTGCTCACTGCTGCCGGCGATGCCTCGTCGCTCACCGTGCCCGCCGTCGACGCTCTGCAGGCGGCCTACCGTCAGGTGCAGCCGGACGCTGTGCTCATCTCCAATTCGATCGCCGGTCGCGACGTCGCAGGCCGCTTCGCCGTGCGCGAGAAGCTCGCTCTCTCGGTCGACGTGGTCGGCGTCTCCCGCGACGACGAGGGTGTGATCGCGCAGCACTCCGTGTACGGCGGCTCGTACCTCACCGAGTCGGCGCCCACCTTCGGCGTGCCCGTGATCACTGTGCGGCAGGGAGCGGTCGACGCACGCGCCGAGGCCGTCGCCTCGCCCGTGGTCGAAGAGCTGGCGGTCACGCCGTCCGGCGCCGCGACCGCCGCCGCCGGCGAGATCGCCGCCGAGGAGAAGACGTCGTCGCGCCCCGAGCTGCGCGGTGCCACCCGGGTCGTCTCGGGCGGGCGCGGCCTGGGCTCGAAGGAGAAGTTCGTTCTCGTCGAGCAGCTCGCCGACGCGCTCGGTGCCGCCGTCGGCGCGTCGCGCGCGGCGGTGGATGCCGGGTACATCCCGTACGCGCACCAGGTCGGTCAGACCGGTGTCTCGGTGTCGCCCCAGCTGTACGTCGCCCTCGGCATCTCGGGCGCGATCCAGCACCGTGCGGGCATGCAGACCGCGAAGACCATCGTGGCGATCAACAAGGACGGCGACGCTCCGATCTTCGACGTCGCCGACTTCGGCATCGTCGGTGACGTCTTCACCGTGGTGCCCCAGCTGATCGAGGCGCTCGAAGCCCGGAAGAAGTGACCATGGCCGGATCGATCCGCCGCGGACTCCCGCGAGTGAAGGGCGGCGAGCCGTGGCCTCCCGCGACCGAGGTCCAGGTCCCCGAGCTCCCCACCTCGCCGACGACAGCGCGAGACCTCGCCGAGAGCACGGCACCTTCGCGTGAACAGCCCGTGCCGTCGTCGACGTCCGGTGCTCTCGACGAGCGGCTCTCGGATGCCCCTGCGCCGACCGGCGTGAGCCTGCGGCGCGGACTTCCGCGCGTGCCGGGCGGGGAGCCCTGGCCCCCCGGGGAGGCCACAGTCGTGGCATCCGTCGCCGCTGCCACCACCGAGCCCGTGGCCGGCGCGTCCAGTGAACGGGATCTCGCCGAGAACACGGGTCCTTCACGCGAACAGGCCGTGCCGTCGGCGACATCCCGTGCTGTCGACGCAGAGGCGAGCCCGGCGATTGCGCACGCAGCGGCAGGGGCGGATGCCGGAGTCGCGGTGCGACGCGGGCTTCCGCGCGTCGCAGGAGGGGAGCCGTGGCCTCCGGCCGGCACCGTGCCCGTGACCGCACACGTCGGCGCAGCGGCGGCGACCCAGGAGGCTGCGACCCACGAGGAGACGACTGCCGCGACCGTCGCGAGAGAGTCCGCTCCGGTGACAGAGATCGCCGCGTCCATCGACGCTCCGGCCGGCCAGGAAGTCGTCGCCTCGGCGTCCAGGCCCGTCGTCTCGACCCCGCTGCCGTATCCGCGCACGGTGTGGCAAGGTCGCGCTCCGCGGCACGCGGCCGCTCCGCTGCCCGAGCCCTCGCCTCTGCGGCCGGGATGGCCGCGGGCCATCGGAGGGCTGCTGGGACTGGCGTCCCTCGGCCTGGTGGCGGTCGCGGCGGTCTTCCTCGTCCGCGCATTCCTCAGCCTCCCGCTGATGCAGGACTTCCTGGCGGCCTACCCGGGCGAGTACCACCCGGCCGTCGACGTCGAGCCGGGGTTCGCGCCGTGGGCGAACTGGGCGCACTTCTTCAACATGTTCCTCATGGTGCTGATCATCCGCTCGGGCCTGCGCGTGCGCAGCGAGAAGCGGCCGACGGTGTTCTGGACGCCGCGACGCAACGCCAAGGGCAAGATCAGCCTCACACTCTGGTTCCACCAGGCACTCGACCTGCTGTGGATCATCAACGGCGTCGTCTTCGTCGCGCTGCTGTTCACCACCGGCCACTGGGCGCGCATCGTGCCGACGAGCTGGGAGGTCTTCCCGAACGCGCTGTCGGCGGGGCTGCAGTACCTCTCGTTCGACTGGCCGACCGACAACGGCTGGGTGAACTACAACAGCCTGCAGCAGCTTGCCTATTTCGTCACGGTGTTCGTCGCCGCTCCGCTCGCGATCGTCACCGGGTTCCGGATGTCGGGGCTGTGGCCGAAGAAGGCCGAGGGGCTGTCGAAGGCGTACCCGGTCGAGTGGGCGCGTGCGCTGCACTTCCCGGTGATGCTGTACTTCGTCGCGTTCATCATCGTGCACGTCGCGCTCGTGTTCCTCACCGGGGCGCTGCGCAACCTCAACCACATGTTCGCCGCTCAGGGATCGGTCGAGGGCGCCGCGTATGCCGCGAACTGGACGGGATTCTGGGTGTTCGTGCTCGCGATGGCCGTGATCGCCGGTGGCTGGTTCGCCGCGCGTCCGCTGGTGCTCGCTCCGATCGCGAAGCTGTTCGGGCAGGTGTCCGGCCGCTGAGCCAGCCTCTTCACCACCCCTGCCGTCTTCGCCCCCTCTGAATCGCGCGATTCAGAGGGGGCGATAGCGTTCGGAGGGCGCTGATTTCGCTGGAAGGTAAGAAGGCGTGTTCTTGAGGCGTCATCTGAACCGGATGCCGTCGTATCCTTGCGCCCGCTCAGTAGTCTGAGCCCACCGGCGAAGACGCCAGTGGGAGGGAACGCGATGACGCGGATAGGAATCGTGCGGGAAGGGCCGGAGGAGGCGCGCGTCGCCGCGACCCCGGACACCGCACACAGGCTCAGCACGCTCGGCTACGAGGTGGTCGTCGAGATCGGGGCGGGGGAGCGCTCGGCGTACCCGGATGCCGCGTACGCGGCATCCGGCGCCCGCCTGGTCTCTCAGGCGGAGGCGTGGGCGAGCCCGGTCGTGCTCAAGGTGAACCCGCCCACGGATGCCGAGATCGCCCGCCTCGCTGACAACGCCACCCTCATCGGGCTGGTCTCTCCGGCACTGCGCCCGGAGCTGGTGCAGAAGCTCGCGCAGCGGGGGATCACGGCGATCGCGCTCGACGCGGTGCCGCGCATCTCACGGGCGCAGTCGATGGACGTGCTCAGCTCGATGGCGAACATCGCCGGGTACCGCGCGGTCGTCGAGGCGGCGAACGAGTTCGGGCGCTTCTTCACCGGTCAGGTGACGGCCGCCGGCAAGGTGCCCCCGGCGAAGGTGCTCGTCGCGGGAGCCGGTGTGGCCGGGCTCGCGGCGATCGGGGCGGCGTCGAGTCTGGGCGCGATCGTGCGCGCCACCGATCCGCGCCCCGAGGTGGCCGACCAGGTCTCATCGATCGGCGGCACCTACCTGCCCGTCGACGTGGAGGTCGAGAAGTCCTCCGACGGGTACGCCAAAGCCACCAGCGCGGACTACGACCGCCGCGCCGCGGAGATCTACACCGAGCAGGCTGCCGACGTCGACGTCATCATCACGACCGCGCTGATACCCGGACGCGCCGCCCCTCGGCTGATCACCGCCTCCGACGTCGCACAGATGAAGCCGGGCAGCGTGATCGTCGACATGGCGGCCGCCCAGGGCGGAAACGTCGAGGGGTCGGTGGCCGGGCAGCGCGTCGTCACCGATAACGGCGTGATCATCCTCGGGTATACCGACCTGGCCTCGCGCCTGGCGACCCAGGCATCCCAGCTCTACGGCACGAACGTCGCCAACCTCGTCGCCCTGCTCACCCCGAACGACGACGGGGCGATCACGATCGACTTCGACGACATCGTGCAGCGCTCGGTCACCGTCGTGCGCGACGGTGAGATCACCTGGCCGCCACCGCCCGTGCAGGTCGCCGCCGCGCCCCAGGCATCCGCTCCGGAGACTGCATCCGCGTCGATACCCGAGAAGAAGCCGATGTCGGCCGGCAAGAGGGCCGGTCTGATCGTCGCGGGCATCGCCGCGCTGTTCCTCGTGAACGCGTTCGCGCCCGCCCCGCTGCCGCAGCACTTCACTGTGCTGATGCTCTCGGTCGTGATCGGCTTGTACGTGATCGGCAAGGTGCACCATGCGCTGCACACGCCGCTCATGTCGGTGACGAACGCCATCTCCGGCGTGATCATCGTCGGCGCGATGCTGCAGATCACCGACGCGAACCCCGTGGTGCAGGTGATCGCCGCCGTCGCCGTGCTCGTGGCCAGCATCAACATCTTCGGCGGCTTCGCGGTGACCCGACGGATGCTCGGCATGTTCACCCTCGGGCCGGCGAGGGGAGCCGACAAGTGAGCGTCGACGCCCTCGCGGCCGCGGCGTACATCGTCGCGGCCCTGCTCTTCATCCTCAGCCTGGCCGGTCTCAGCCGGCACGAGTCGGCCCGGGCGGGAGTGATCTACGGGATCACAGGGATGGTGATCGCGCTGGGGGCGACTCTGACGCTCACCATCGCGGACGCCTGGGGGACGGCCGGTGCGACGCTCGGCCTGAGCCTGTTCGGCGCCGGCGTGCTGATCGGCGCCGCGATCGGACTCTGGCGGGCACGGGTCGTGCAGATGACGCAGATGCCCGAGCTGATCGCCCTGCTGCACAGCTTCGTCGGTCTCGCCGCCGTGCTGGTCGGCTGGAACGGGCACCTGGCCCACGCGCCCATTCCGGCTGAGCTGGTCGGCATCCACAACGCCGAGGTCTTCATCGGCATCTTCATCGGCGGCGTCACCTTCACCGGCTCGATCGTCGCCTACCTGAAACTGTCGGCGAAGATGTCGTCGCGTCCGCTGATGCTGCCCGGCAAGAACGTGCTCAATGTCAGCGCGCTCGCCGCGTTCGTCGCGCTGACCGTCTGGTTCGTCGTGGATCAGCAGCTGTGGCTGCTCATCGCGGTGACAACGCTGGCCTTCGCGCTGGGGTGGCACCTCGTGGCATCCATCGGCGGCGGCGACATGCCCGTCGTCGTGTCGATGCTCAACAGCTACTCCGGATGGGCGGCGGCCGCCGCCGGCTTCCTGCTCAACAACGACCTGCTGATCGTCACCGGCGCGCTCGTAGGCTCGTCCGGTGCGTACCTGTCGTACATCATGTGCAGGGCGATGAACCGGTCGTTCCTGTCGGTGATCGCCGGCGGCTTCGGCATCACGGCAGCCGCGTCTTCGGACGGCGAGCATGGCGAGCATGGCGAGCATCGCGAGGTCAGTGCGGAGGGGGCCGCGGCCATGCTGTCCCAGGCGCAGACGGTGATCATCACACCCGGCTACGGCATGGCCGTCGCGCAGGCGCAGTATCCCGTCGCAGACCTCGTCACGCGGCTGCGCGATCGCGGCGTGGAGGTGCGCTTCGGCATCCATCCCGTCGCCGGGCGTCTGCCCGGGCACATGAACGTGCTGCTCGCCGAGGCGAAGGTGCCGTACGACATCGTGCTCGGCATGGACGAGATCAACGACGACTTCGCGTCGACCTCCGTCGTTCTCGTGATCGGCGCGAACGACACGGTCAACCCCGCCGCCGCCGAGGACCCCGGCAGTCCCATCGCCGGGATGCCCGTGCTGCGCGTCTGGGAGGCCGAGAACGTCATCGTCTTCAAGCGCTCGATGGCCGCCGGCTATGCGGGCGTGCAGAACCCGCTGTTCTTCCGCGACAACGCGCAGATGCTGTTCGGCGATGCGAAGGAGCGGGTGGAGGACATCATCCGCGCGCTCTGACCCGGCATCCGGAGGCCCCGGCCGGATGCTCCAACGCCGACAGCCCGTGAGAAGCGCCGACACCCCGTGCCCTGGACGTGCACGGCACGGGGTGTCGGCGATACGGCGGGTGTCGGCGACCCCGCGGGCGCCGCGTCAGGCGCGCACGAACCGGACCTCGGTGAGCGTCTCGCCCAGGAACGGCTCGGTGTGGCTCTCGTCGTCGAGGGTGAACCCGTTGCGCTGGTAGAACCGGTGCGCGCGGGGGTTGTCTTCGGCCACCCACAGGTAGCACGGCTCGTTCTCGTAGACGGCGGCATCGAACAGCTTCTGGCCGATGCCCGTGCCGTGGTGCTCGTCGAGCAGGTAGATGAAGTACAGCTCGCGCAGCGCCGGGGCGTCCTTGTCGCGGGCCGGACCCGAGCCGACGAAGCCGACGATCTCGCCATCGACCAGAGCCGCGCTCATGCGGAAGTCGTCGCCCTGGCGAGCCCAGTTCGTCCACAGCTCGGCCATGCGGCGAGGGGAGATGCGCTCGAGGGCGGCCTTGCTGATCAGGTGGTCGTAGGTCTCGTGCCAGCACTGCGCGTGGACGCGACCCAGGGCCTCCGCATCGACATCGCGGACGGGTCGGACGATGATCTCGGTATGGGCTTCGGTGCTCATGTGCGTGACTCTACGCGCCGCCGTCGCGGAGGTGAAATCGGCGACCGACACATGCGCCGCCCTGTGGTGTTCAGCCAATGAAGTTGGGCGAACCATCGTGGATCACTACTATCGCCCCTTGTGAACGTGATCTGGCGCACCGTCCTCGTCATCCTCCAGGCGCGGCGGCGCACGCGGCGAGGCGGCGCCCTCGAGCCCTCGGCGGTCAGCCGCATCCGGCTCACCACGCTGCCCACCGATATCGACATCCTGCGGCACATGAACAACGGCCGCTATCTGTCGCTGTTCGACCTGGGGCGCTGGGATCTGCTGATCCGCACCGGCCTGTTCGACGCGATGAAGTCGCGCGGCTGGTACGCGGTCGTCTCGAGCGAGACGGTCACCTTCCGCAAGTCGCTGCAGCTGTGGCAGCGCTTCGACGTCGAGTCGCGCTTCGTCGGTCACGACGACAAGGCGGTCTTCCTCGAGCACCGCGCCGTCGTCGACGGCGAGGTGTACGCGCGGGTGATCGTGAGATCGCGGATGCTGCGCCGCGGCGGCGGCACCACCGTCAGCAACGAGGAGCTGTTCGCCGCCGTAGGCAAGCCCGCCGGCCTGCCCGAGGTCGAGCCGTGGATCCACGACTGGGCGTCGGCGTCGGCGCTGCCCTCGACGAGGAAGCCCGCGCCCAGCGTCTGGCGGTGACGCGGCGGATCGAGCGAATTCGAGCGCGGATGCTGGCGGCATCCAGCATCCGGATGCAAAAATGGATGCGGCGTGCCTGTGTCGCATCTTCCCCGTGCTCCCACCGAGGAGCGGGTCGAACTTCCGCCAGGCCCCTGGACAGCGTCCGCCGCACCTTCCCGAGGAGCACTCATGTCCACGCCTGAAACCGCGACGATCATCGACACCGCGACCCGCACCGCTCACCGCCGTCGCTACCTGATGTGCCGGCCCGAGCACTTCACTGTCAACTACTCCATCAACCCGTGGATGGAGCCCACGCGCCCCACCGACACCGCCAGGGCAGTCGCGCAGTGGCAGAAGCTGTATGACCTCTACCTCGAGCTCGGCCACGAGGTCGAGCTCATCGAGCCGCTCGCCGGGTACCCCGACATGGTCTACACGGCCAACGGCGGGTTCGTCATCGGCGGGCGCGCCTACGTGCCCGAGTTCCGCTTCGTCGAGCGCCAGGGCGAGGCGCCCGCCTTCGCCGACTGGTTCCGTGCGAACGGCTTCGACACGGTCATGCCGGAAGAGGTCAACGAGGGCGAGGGCGACTTCCTGCTCGTCGGCGATGTGATCCTGGCAGGAACCGGCTTCCGCTCGACCGGAGACAGCCACCGCGAGGTCGGTGAGGTCTTCGGCCGCGAGGTCGTCTCACTCAACCTCGTCGACCCGCGCTTCTACCACCTCGACACCGCCATCGCGGTGCTCGATCCGGTGCAGGGCGTCGAGAACGGCGGTCCCGAGCGCGCCAACATCGCCTACCTGCCCGGCGCCTTCGATGACGCGAGCCGCGCGATCCTCGAAAAGCGCTTCCCCGACGCGATCCTCGTCTCCGATGAGGACGGCGCCGTGTTCGGCCTGAACTCTGCGAGCGACGGCTACAACGTGATCATCTCGCCGCGCGCGAAGGGCTTCGAGCGGCAGCTGCGCGAGCGCGGCTACAACCCGATCACCGTCGACCTGTCCGAGCTGCTGCTCGGCGGCGGCGGCATCAAGTGCTGCACGCTCGAACTGCGGGGTGCATGATGTCGACGATCGAGACTGAGGCCGTGCTGCACGAGGGGGCGAACCCCGAGCCGCACGTCGCCGAGAACTACCACCCGCTGCCCGTCGTCGTCGCCGAGGGCGACGGGGTGTGGGTGACGGATGCCGACGGCAAGCGCTACCTCGACTTGCTCGCGGCGTACTCGGCCGTGAACTTCGGCCACCGGCATCCCGCCATCGTCGAAGCGCTCGTCGCGCAGCTGGGCCGCGTCACGCTCACCAGCCGGGCGTTCATGAACGACCAGCTCGAGCCGTTCGCCGCCGCGCTCGCCGAACTCTGCGGCAAAGACCTCGTGCTGCCGATGAACACCGGCGCCGAGGCGGTCGAGACGGGCATCAAGGTCGCCCGTGCGTGGGGCTACCGGGTCAAGGGCATCGCCGAGGGGCGGGCGCGCATCATCGTCGCGGCCGGCAACTTCCACGGCCGCACGACCACGATCATCAGCTTCAGCGACGACGAGCAGGCGCGCGACGACTTCGGCCCGTACACGCCCGGTTTCGACACGGTGCCGTACGGGGATGCGGATGCGATCGCCGCCGCGATCACCGATGACACCGCTGCGGTGCTCATCGAGCCGATCCAGGGTGAGGGTGGCGTGATCATCCCGCCCGAGGGCTACCTGCGCCGGGTGCGCGAGATCTGCGACGAGAAGAACGTGCTGTTCATCGCCGACGAGATCCAGTCGGGACTCGGCCGGGTCGGCGAGACCTTCGCGTGCGACCGCGAGGGCGTCGTGCCCGACCTTTACCTGCTCGGCAAGGCGCTCGGCGGGGGCATCCTCCCCGTCTCGGCCGTCGTCGGCGACCGCGACGTGCTGGGTGTCATCCGTCCGGGCGAGCACGGCTCGACCTTCGGCGGCAACCCGCTGGCCGCCGCGGTCGGCCGCAAGGTCGTGGAGATGCTCAGCACGGGCGAGTTCCAGGAGCGGGCTCGTCAGCTGGGCGCTCACCTCGCGGCCGCCCTCGAGTCGCTCGTCGGTCACGGCGTCACCTCGGTGCGCATCGCCGGGCTGTGGGCGGGCGTCGACATCGACCCGGCGTACGGCACCGGCCGCGAGGTCGCCGAGAAGCTGCGCGAGCGGGGCGTACTCGTCAAGGACACGCACGGTCAGACGATCCGCATCGCGCCGCCGCTGGTGATCCGGGCGACCGAGCTCGACTGGGCCGTCGAGCAACTGCGCCTCGTGCTCGCGGGCTGACCGCGCGGGGCGCCGCGCCGCACCGAAGAACCACTTTCCGCACGACGAACCACGTTCGCCCGGGGTTCTCACGCGGAAGGTGGTTTCTCGGGCTACGCGCGCCGAGCCGCGCCGGACGCGCCGCGAGACTTCCGTTCCAGCACGAGACCGAGCGCACAGCGCCATGTCTCGTGCTGGAAGCGAAGTCTCGCGGGAAGGGAGTCAGTCCTTCAGGAAGGGCCCGGTGTCCTGCTGGCGGGCATCGGGGTCATCGAGGCCGGACAGCTCGTCCTGCGCGATCAGCTCGTCGACGTCGAGTGTCGACGGCGTGGCGTCGACGTGGCTCTCGGCCGACAGCGCTCCCGGCGTCGCCCGCGCGGGGTCGGCCGGTGCGACGGGCAGCCGGAAGGTGCGCTGCACACGGCGCATCCATCGCGGCTGGGCGCCGAAGACCCCGGTCGCGTCGTGTGCCTCGACCTCGAGCCCGTAGTAGTCGCCGATCTTGTCGATGAACTGGGCGCGCTCGGCCTTCGCGTACGCACGCCGCTCACGGCTGAACGCGACCACCGTCGACCAGCACATCAGCAGCATGACGACGCTGAACGGCAGCGCGATCGTGATGGCCGCCGTCTGCAGCGCGGTCAGACCGCCCGAGAGCAGCAGCGAGATGGCGAGCAGCGCGGTCACCGCGACGAAGAAGACCCGGATCCAGCGCTTGGGCTCGGGCTGGCCGCCCGTGGCGATCATCCCCATCACCAGCGCGCCGGAGTCGGCCGACGTGATGAAGAAGATCGCCAGCAGCAGGATCGCGCCGATGCTCACGATCGTCGAGCCGGGAACGTTCTGCAGCAGCGCGAACAGGGCGCCCTGCAGGTCGACCGTGCCGTCGGCGCCTGTGAGCGTGCCGGGCTCCCTGAGCTCGAGTGCGAGCGCTGATCCGCCGAGCACGGCGAACCACAGGATGCCGAGCAGCGTCGGCACGAGGATCACCCCGACGACGAACTCCCGCACGGTGCGGCCCTTCGACACCCGAGCGATGAAGATGCCGACGAACGGCGCCCACGAGATCCACCAGCCCCAGTAGAACGAGGTCCACGATGCCTGCCATTCCTCGCCGGCAGCGCCCTGGAAGGCGCTGACGTTGAACGACAGCCCGATGAAGTTCTGGATGTAGTAGCCGATCGACTGCACGAAATCGCGCAACAGGAACTCGGTGGGCCCCATCACCAGCAGGTAGACGACCAGGATGCCGGCGAGTACGAGGTTCGCGTTCGAGAGCCACTTCATGCCCTTGGTCACGCCCGACAGCACCGACATCAGCACGAACACCGAGATGACCAGGATGAGGATGACCTGGGTCGTCTCGTCGGGATCGGCGATGCCGGCCGAGTGCAGACCGGCGCTCATCTGCAGCACGCCGAGACCCAGCGAGGTGGCGACGCCGAACAGCGTGCCGACGAGTGCGATCACATCGATCGCGTGGCCCCAGCCGCCCTCGACCTTCTTGCCGAGCAGCGGCTCGAGCGTCCAGCGGATCGAGATCGGGCGCCGACGGCGGTGGATCGCGTAGGCGAGTGCAAGACCGATCACGACGTAGATCGACCAGGCGTGCACGCCCCAGTGCAGGTAGGTCTGGCCGAGGGCCGCCTGGGCGAGCTGGGCGGGCGTGCCCTCGACGCCGGGGCGAGGATTCGTGAAGTGCGACAGCGGCTCGCTGACGCCGTAGAACACCAGGCCGATGCCCATGCCCGCGGCGAACAGCAGCGCGAACCAGCTCATCGCCGAGAATTCGGGCTCTTCATCATCGCGCCCGAGCTTGATGTCTCCGAAGCGGCTGAACCCGAGGAACAGGCAGAAGATCACGAAGAACGCGGCGATCAGCACGTAGTACCAGTTGAACGCGTTGACGATGCTCGTCTGCACCGCGTTGAACGCCGACTCGGCGACGCCGGGCAGCAGCAGGGCGAACAGCGCGAACGCCACGACGACGATTGCGGCCGGCCAGAAGACCCACCGCAGCACCTGCGGGGTGCGCTGGGTGGACACCGTGCCCGGATCCGTCGTGTCTCTGCTCTCGCTCATGCCGCCTACGGTACCGGGATCAGGCGCGCTCACGCGGGAGTGTCGTCGGGGTCGAGCGACTTGAGCGCGTCGCGCTCCACGGCCGTGTCTGCTGTCAGCTGGTCTTCGGTGTTCTCGTCGCCGCCCAGCGGGGCGTCGTCGTCGAGGGGCTCGGCCGGGGCGCCGTCGGCGGATGCCGTGGGCTGGGCCTGCCTGGTCTCACGCTGACGCGGCATGCCGGTACCCAGCGGGTCGTGCCCGGGCACGTGGGGGTGCTGGCCGTCGGGGGAGCCGTACGTCGGGGTCTGCTCGTTCATGCCCGTGAAAGTATGCGCCCGGCGGCGCCCGGTCATACCCCCTTGACAGTGCGCGGCTGGCGGAGGAGCAGCAGCAGCTCAGTCCTCGTCGTCGCGGGGGTCGGTCAGCCGAATGGGCGTGGCGGTGGTGGGCCGATCGTCGAACGAGCCGGGGTCCATGGCCCGGATCACCGACAGCGGCCGCGTCTCGTCGAGAGTCAGCCGGAAGCGCTGGCCGTCGCGACGGTGCAGTCGGCCCGACCACAGCATCCAGCCCACCCCGATTCCGAACGCGACGATGCCTGCTATGCCGCCGACGGTGATCGCCGTTCGCGCCGAGAAGGTGTCGACGATCCATCCGGCGATCGGCGCGCCGATAGGAGTGGACCCCATGATGACCGCCATGTAGAGCGCCAGAACGCGCCCGCGCAGCGCCGCGTCTGTCGTGGTCTGCACGTACCCGTTGGCGGTCGTGAGCATCGACACGGTCGAGAAGCCGACGAGAACCAGCACTGCCGCGTACGTCAGGTAGGTGGGCATGGCGGCCGAGACGACGGATGCCACCCCGAACCCTCCCGCGGCCATCACCAGCACCCGCACCCGTGCCCGATCGCGCCGTGCCGCCAGCAGGGCTCCCGCCAGCGAGCCGATCGCGAGCACCGAGCTGAGCAGGCCGTAGCCGTCTGCGTCGCGTCCGAACTCGAGCGCCATGGTCGACGCGAAGATGGGGAAGTTCATGCCGAACGCGCCGATGAGGAAGACCATCACGAACACGACCATGAGATCGGGTCGGCCCCACACGTACCGGAAGCCTTCGCCGAGGCCACCGCCGCCGCGTCTGCTCTTCACACGGGGTGTCAGCTCGTTCACCCTGATCAGGGTCAGGGCGATGATCATCGCGAGGAAGGTGATCGCATTGGCGACGAATACCCAGCCCGACCCGAGCAGCACGATGAGGATGCCGCCGACCGCCGGTCCCACCAGACGCGCCATGTTGAAGGCCGCCGAGTTCAGCGCCACGGCGTTCGAGGTGTCTTCGAGGCTCACCATGTCGGAGACGAACGCCTGCCTGGCAGGAGCATCGAATGCGTTCGCGACGCCGAACGCAGCGGCGAAGACGAACATCAGCGGCAGGGTCATCGCCCCGCTGAGCAGCAGCGCCGCCACGCCGAGAGCGAGCATCATGAGTGCGGTCTGGGTGCACAGCAGCACCTTGCGTCGATCGAAGCGATCCGCCACCCAGCCCGTCAGGCTCACGAGCACGAGGGGAGGGCCGAACTGCAGGGCCATGGTGACGCCCATGGCGGTGGCGTCGTTGTCGGTGAGCTCGGTCAGCACCACCCAGTCCTGAGCGGTGGCCTGCATCCACCCGCCGATGTTCGAGATGACACCGCCGAGGAACCAGGTGCGGTAGTTGAAGCTGCGGAACGAGCGGAACATGCCGGAGGAGGCGCTCATGCGTCGGCCATCCTCTTCAGCAGAGCCGACGCGGCATCCAGCACCGCGAGCTCGTCGTCGTCGAACCGCTGCGCGTCGATGAGGTCGGCCATCAGGCGGTTCCGCTTGCGGATCGTCTCGGCCACGACGCTCTCTCCCTGAGGGGTGAGCTCGACGTACACGCGACGACGGTCGTCGTCGTCGGGGACGCGGACCACGAGCCCGAGGTCGGCGAGACCGTTCACGGTGGCGCTCATCGTCGGCGCGGTGACGTGCTCATGCTCGGCGAGAGAGGACAGGGTGCGGCGTCCATGCGCACGCAGCGCGCCGAGTGCGGCCAGCTGCGCATCGCTCATCGCGTCGAGTGCGCGGGCGGATCGAAGGCGGCGAGTGAGACGGAACAGTGCGTAGCGCAGCTCGGCGGCGGAGTCGTCGGAATCGGCAGTCATTACTTAGATAGTCTAACTAATATTCAGCGCGCGAGGGTCGGATGAAAATCTTGTTCTCGGCACTGTGCTCGAACCGCGCGGAATGCGAGAATAATTCTCATGTCCGTCGATCTCGAAGTCGCCGTCCAGAACACCGCCGGCATGCGCATTGCGCGCGAGATCGGGGCGGCCCGGGTCGAGCTGACCCAGGCGCTCAGCCTCGGCGGGCTCACCCCGTCTCGCGGCACGATCGAACTGGTGCGTGAAGCGGGCGGCGAGAGCGGCCCCGAGGTGCACGTGCTCATCCGGCCCCGTGCCGGCGGCTTCCATTACGACCGCGAGGAGTTCGCCGTCATGGAGCGTGACGTGCGCGACGCGCTCGCCGCAGGCGCGCATGGCGTGGTGGTCGGATGCCAGGACGCGACCGGCGAACTCGACCGCGACGGTCTCGAGCGTCTGCGCGATGCGGCCGGGGGCGCATCGGTCACCCTGCACCGCGTGATCGACACCACACCCGATCCGCTCGGGGCGCTGCGCATCGCGCGCGAGCTCGGCCTTCGCCGCGTGCTCACCTCGGGAGGCGCCTCGCGCGCGGTCGATGGCCTCGACGTGCTGCGCGCCCTCGTGCGCGAAGCGGCCGGCGAGATCGAGGTGATGGCAGGCAGCGGCATCACCGCGGCCGACGTCGCCACCGTCGCCGGCGCCGGCGTCGACGCTGTGCACTTCTCGGCCAAGCGCACCGTGACCGTCGACGTCGGCGTGCGGCTGGGCTCGGCCAGCGACGGCGTCGGGGGGCACGAGGTCACTGACCTCGACGCGGCGCGCTCGATCGTCGACGCGCTGGCGAAGGCGCACGCGGCCTGAGAGCCGGGCGGCCGGAGCGCAGTGCGCCGCTCCGTAGACTCGACGGTATGCCCTCCCCTCGCACAGCTGAGTTCGCCGATGCATACGGCATCGCCATCGTCTACGACGTATACGAGGCCGCAGGCACCCCCAGGGGAGTGGTCCAGCTGCTGCACGGCGTGGGCGAGCACGCCGGTCGGTACGCCCGCACCATCGAGGTGCTCGTCGAGGCGGGGTTCCACGTCTACGCCGACGACCACCGCGGGCACGGCCGCACGGGCATCCGGCAGCATGGTGGTCCGGCGGGGCTCGGTCGCCTGGGCCCCGGCGGCCTGCGCGCCGCCGTCGACGCGTGCTGGCAGCTCACCGAGATCATCCGCGCCGAGCATCCAGGCCTGCCGCTCGTCCTGCTCGGCCATTCCTGGGGGTCGTTCCTGGCGCAGATCCTGCTGAACAGGCATCCCGAGGCGTACGACGCGGTCGTGCTCACCGGATCCGCGCTGCGGACGCCGACCGATCTCAACCCTCGCCCGCTCAACGCGCGGTGGAAGGCGCCCGACGCGCACGGGCTCGAGTGGCTCTCGCGTGACGAGGCGGTCTGGGCGGCGTTCCGTGACGACCCGCTGACGACCGAGGCGCCGCTGCTCACTCTCTTCGGGCCGATCGAGGCGGCGAAGCTGTACGGGCTGCCCAAGAAGAACCTTCTCGGGTCGCTGAGCCCGTCGAGGACGCTTCCGGTGCTGCTGATGGTCGGCCGTGACGACCCGGTCGGCGGCCCGCGGAGCGTGCACAAGCTCGCCGACGCGTACCGCAACCGGTCGGGGCTGACCGACGTGACGACGCTCGTCTACCCCGACGCGCGCCACGAGCTGTTCAACGAGCTGCAGCAGAATGACGTGCGCGCCGACCTGATCGCCTGGCTCGACGCGCGCATCCCGGCGCAGGGCTGAGGTGGGCGACGTTCTGCAGTGGCTGATCGACGCGTTCAACGCGCAGATCGCCGTCGGGTCGTCGTCGCTGCTCGTGCGCGAGGTGGTCGGCAACGTCTTCGGACTCGCGAGCGCTCTCGGCGCGATGCGACGGCGACTGTGGGCGTGGCCGGTCGGCATCATCGGCAACGTGCTGCTGCTCACCGTCTTCATCGGCAGCGTGTTCGGCACCGAGCATGCGGCGAACCTGCTCGGGCAGGCCGGCCGTCAGGTGATGTTCATCGCCGTCTCGGTCTACGGCTGGGTGCGCTGGCGGCAGGCCCGCGACAGCGCCGGTCACGCGGTCACGCCTCGATGGGCATCCGGTCGCACGCGTCTTCTGCTGATCGGAACGCTGCTGATCGGAACGGCGGCGATCACGCCGCTGTTCCGGATGCTCGGATCGTACGAGCCGGTCTGGAGCGACGCGTGGACCTTCGTCGGGTCCCTGCTGGCGACGTGGGCGATGGCGAGGGGCTGGGTGGAGTTCTGGCTGATCTGGGTGGCGGTGGATGCCGTGGGCGTGCCGCTGCTGTTCTCGGCCGGCTATTACGCCACCGCGTTCATGTACCTCTTCTACGGTGCGTTCACCATCGTCGGCTTCTTCGTGTGGATGCGCGCCTCGCGCGGCGCCAAACCGCGCATCGACACCGACCTGCCCGACCCGACCGTGCGCGGCGGGCGGGGTTGAGTCGGACCCGGCGGTGCCGCTGTCTGCGCGGTTAAGATCGAAGAGTGCATGGTGAGTACAAGGTTCCCGGTGGAAAGCTCGTCGTCGTCGACCTCGAGGTCGCGGACGGACTGATCCGCGACTTCCGCCTCGCGGGCGACTTCTTCCTCGAGCCCGACACGGCGCTCGAGGCCATCAACTCGGCCGTCGAGGGCATGCCGGTCGAGGCCGATGCCGCCACGATCGCCGCCGCCGTGCGTGCGGCGCTTCCCGAGGGTGCCCAGCTGCTGGGATTCTCTCCCGAGGCCGTGGGCACAGTGGTGCGCCGAGCGCTGGTGACCGCACCGGGATGGCGCGACTTCGACTGGGAGATCGTGCACGAGAAGGCCGTGTCGCCGCGAATGAACCTCGCTCTCGACGAGGTGCTCACCTCGCGCGTCGGCGAGGGCCGCCGTCGCCCGACCCTGCGCATCTGGGAGTGGGACGAGTCGGCGGTCGTGATCGGGTCGTTCCAGTCGTACCGCAACGAGGTCGATCCGGAAGGCGCCGCCCGGCACGGGTTCGACGTCGTGCGGCGCATCTCGGGCGGTGGCGCGATGATGATGGCCGCAGGGCAGATCATCACCTACTCGCTGTACGTGCCCGCCTCGCTCGTGCAGGGCATGACCTTCGCCGATTCGTATGCCTTCCTGGACGACTGGGTGCTGCACGCGCTGCGATCGGTCGGCATCGAGGCCACCTACCAGCCGCTCAACGACATCGCCTCGCCCACGGGCAAGATCGGCGGAGCCGCCCAGAAGCGCCTCGCTAACGGCGGCGTGCTGCACCACGCGACCATCTCGTACGACATCGACGGTCAGACGATGACCGAGGTGCTGCGCATCGGGCGCGAGAAGCTCAGCGACAAGGGCACCACGTCGGCGGCCAAGCGCGTCGACCCGCTGCGCACGCAGACCGGCATGGAGCGCGCCGAGATCATCGAGCGCTTTAAAGGCACCTTCCGCGCCCTCACGGGTGCTGAGGACGGGGCGATCAGCGCCGACGAGTACGAGGCCGCCCAGGCCCTGGTCGAGAGTAAGTTCGCGACCGACGCGTGGCTGCACCGCGTGCCGTGACCGGCGCGCCGCGCCCTGGCTCCGTCGAGATCATCGAGGGCGACAATCTCGAGGTCGCCGCGTCGCTGGCATCCGGATCCTTCACCCTCATCTACCTCGACCCGCCCTTCAACACCGGCCGCACCCGCGGCCGTGAGGTCGTGACCGCGCGCCGCAGCGTGCCCTCCGATGCGCAG
This sequence comes from Microbacterium sp. nov. GSS16, assembly GCF_028198145.1. Classification (NCBI taxonomy): domain Bacteria; kingdom Bacillati; phylum Actinomycetota; class Actinomycetes; order Micrococcales; family Microbacteriaceae; genus Microbacterium; species Microbacterium sp. nov. GSS16. The sequence goes on from NZ_CP116338.1 coordinate 1,213,564, forward strand.
GCCCCGGAGGGAGAACCGCTCGAGGTGGCGAAAGAGATCCGCTACGGGTTCCACGGGCACTCGTACGAGCGGGTGCGCGGCATGCTGCGCACGTTTGACGACCGCTTCGACGACTACGGCGACTTCCTCATGCCGCGGCTGGAGGAGGCGTGGCGGCTGCTGGCCGACGACGGCACGCTGTACCTGCACCTCGACTACCGCGAGGCGCACTACGCCAAGGTGATGATGGATGCCGTGTTCGGGCGCGACTGCTTCCTCAACGAGCTCATCTGGGCGTACGACTACGGCGCGAAGTCGCGCAGCCGCTGGCCCACCAAGCACGACACGATCCTGGTGTACGCGAAGAACCCCGGCAGGCACGTGTTCAACGCCGACGACATCGACCGCGAGCCGTACATGGCTCCGGGGCTCGTCACCGCCGAGAAGGCCGCGCGCGGGAAGCTGCCCACCGACGTGTGGTGGCACACGATCGTGCCCACGACCGGGCGCGAGAAGACGGGCTACCCCACACAGAAGCCCGAGGGGGTGCTGCGCCGCATCGTGCAGGCGTCGTCGCGTCCCGGCGACCGGGTGCTCGACCTCTTCGCGGGTTCCGGTACGACCGGAGCGGTCGCGTCGGCGCTGGGCCGGGATGCCGTGCTGGTCGACGACAACCCCGAGGCGATCCGCGTGATGCGCGAGCGGATGCCCCACGCCGACGTGCGTGCGATCTGATCCGGTCTACGGCGCGACGCGGCGGTGGGCGGTGAAGGCGTCGCGAAGCGCGGTGCGCACGACGTCGACGGCTTCGTGCGCGCGTGACGCCGCGCGCACAGCGGTGAAGACCTCGCGCACGGGCGAGCCGGGCAGGTCGGCGACGGTGAGCGGGCTCGGCTCCTCGCCCCAGATGAGGTCGGGCAGCATGCCCACCGCGTGACCGGATGCCACCAGCCGGACGTGCGCGGTGAGGTCGGTGGCCTCGAAGCGCACGTCGGGCTCGAACCCGGCGGCGCGGCACTGCTGCACCGTCCACTGCCGCACGGCCGTTCCCTCCGGTTCCATCACCCATGCGCGCTCACGCAGCTCGGGCAGAGACACCGCGCGCTCAGCCGGAGGCAGCACGATCCGGATGGGGTCCTCGCCCAGCAGCTCGTGCACCACACCGTCGCGCTGCTGTCTGGTGTGCCCGGGATACTGCTCGGCGATCACCAGATCGAAGCGCCGCGCCCACAGCTCGAACAGGCTCTCTTCGGGCGGCAGCTCGGCGAGCTCGACACGCAGGCCCGGGGCGCGCTCGGCGAGCAGGGTGAGCGCGGCGGGTGCGATGGTCTGCGCGGCGGTGGGCATCGCGGCGATGCGCACCGGCTCCCATCCCACGTGGGCCGTCAGCGCGGCCCGAGCCTCCTCGTCGAGCTCGAGGGCTCGTGCTGCATGCTCGGCCAGCATCCGGCCCTGCGCCGTCAGCCGCAGCCGTCGGCCGTCGGGCTCGAGCAGCGTGACTCCGGCCTCCTTCTCCAGCAGTGCGAGCTGCTGCGAGACGGTCGAGGGGGAGTACGAGAGCGAGGCGGCGACCTGGGCGATCGTGCCGCGCAGCGCGAGTTCGTGAAGCAGTCTCAGCCGTCTCAGCTCGAACATGCGGGATTCTCCTCATTCTTCAGCTTCGTCGAACATTATCATTCAGAAACGGTCGCTTTTCTTGTACGGTGCGCGGGGGCATCCTGTAGCAATGAGCACTCCTGCGCGCGCCTCCGAAGCATCCGTGTCCGAACTCGCAGCCCTCGGTGACGACGCCGTCGCGCTGGTGCGCCAGTGGCTCGTCGACAGCCGTGAGGTGACGGTGGATGCCGCCGGCCAGCGCCTCGCCGGAGTGCTGCGCGACCCGAACGGGCTCGACTTCACCGTCGGCTTCGTCGACGGCGTCGTGCGGCCCGAAGACCTCAAAGTCGCCGCCGCCAAGCTCAAGGAGCTCGTGCCGCTGACGCCCGGCTTCCTTCCCGCGCCGATGCGCGCCGCGATCGGCCTGGGCGGCGCCACCGCGGGCATCCTGCCCGGTGTGGTCGTGCCGTCGGCCCGCGCTGTGCTGCGGCAGATGGTGCGTCACCTCATCGTCGACGCGCGTGATGAGAAGCTGGGCGCCGCGATCAAGCACATCCGCGAGTCGCAGGGTGTGAAGCTCAACATCAACCTGCTCGGCGAGGCGATCCTCGGTCAGGAGGAAGCCAAGCGCCGCCTCGAGGGCACCCGTCGCCTGCTCGAGCGCGATGACGTCGACTACGTCTCGATCAAGGTCTCCTCGACCGTCGCGCCGCACAGCCCGTGGGCGTTCGACGAGGCCGTCGCCGACGCCGCCGAGGCCCTGCTGCCGCTGTACCGGATCGCCGAGCGCGGATCGAAGTTCATCAACCTCGACATGGAGGAGTACAAGGACCTCGACCTCACCATCGCGGTCTTCACCAGCATCCTCGACCGCCCCGAATTCCAGGGCCTCGAGGCCGGCATCGTGCTGCAGGCGTACCTGCCCGACGCGCTCTCTGCGATGATGCGCCTGCAGGAGTGGGCCGCCGCCCGCGTCGCCTCGGGCGGTGCGCCGATCAAGGTGCGCGTCGTCAAGGGCGCCAACCTCCCGATGGAGACGGTCGACGCCGAGACGCACGGCTGGCCGCTCGCGACCTGGTCGAGCAAGCAGGAGTCCGACTCGTCGTACAAGGCGGTGCTCGACTACTCGCTGCGCCCCGAGCACATCGGCAACGTGCGCGTCGGCGTCGCCGGACACAACCTGTTCGACATCGCTCTGGCATGGCTGCTCGCGAACAAGCGCGGCGTCGCCGAGGGGGTCGAGTTCGAGATGCTGCTCGGCATGGCCACTGCTCAAGCCGAGGTCGTCAAGCGCACCGTCGGCTCGCTGCTGCTCTACACGCCGGTCGTGCACCCCGATGAGTTCGACGTGGCTATCGCCTACCTGATCCGCCGCCTCGAAGAGGGCGCGTCGCACGAGAACTTCATGTCGGCGGTCTTCGACCTCGACACCGACCCGGCGCTGTTCGAACGCGAGAAGCAGCGCTTCCTGGCATCCATCCAGACCATCCCCACCGAGGTGCCAGGGCCGAACCGCACCCAGGATCGCCGGATGCCCGCCGAGCCGGCGCCGCGCGACGGCTTCACGAACACCCCCGACACCGACCCGTCGCTGGCCGGCAACCGCGCCTGGGCCGACCGGATCCGCGCGCGGATGGTCGGCTCGACCCTCGGTGACGACACCGTCGCGGCCAACACTCTCAGCACTCCGGAGCAGGTCTCCGAGCGCATCGCCACGGCCGTGGCATCCGGTGAGGCCTGGCGCGCGCTCGGCGCCGCCGGCCGCGCCGAGATCCTGCACCGCGCGGGCGACATCCTCGAAGCTCGCCGTGCCGAGCTGCTCGAGGTCATGGGCTCCGAGGCCGGCAAGGTGATCGAGCAGGGCGACCCCGAGGTCTCCGAGGCGATCGACTTCGCGCACTACTACGCCGAGAGCGCCAAGAAGCTCTCCGACGTCGACGGCGCGGTCATGCAGCCCGTCGGCCTCACGGTCGTCACCCCGCCGTGGAACTTCCCGGTCGCGATCCCGGCCGGCTCCACCCTGTCGGCCCTCGCCACCGGCTCGCCGGTGATCATCAAGCCCGCCCGCCAGGCGCGCCGCTCGGGAGCGGTCATGGTCGAGGCGCTCTGGGAAGCGGGCGTTCCCCGCGACGTGCTGCAGTACGTGCAGCTCGAGGGTCGGTCGCTGGGCGAGCAGCTCGTCAGCGACCCGGCGGTCGGCCGGGTCATCCTCACCGGCGGGTTCGAGACGGCCGAGCTGTTCCGCGGCTTCCGCGCCGACCTGCCGCTGCTCGCCGAGACCAGCGGGAAGAACGCCATCATCGTCACCCCGTCGGCCGACCTCGACCTCGCCGCGAAGGATGTCGCGTACTCGGCGTTCGGCCACGCCGGCCAGAAGTGCTCGGCGGCATCGCTGGTCGTGCTCGTCGGCTCGGTCGCGAAGTCGGAGCGCTTCCGCCGCCAGCTGGTCGACGCCGTGCGCGCGTACCAGGTCGGCACGCCGGAAGACGGCTCGAACCGCATCGGCCCGCTGATCGGGCCGGCCGAGGGCAAGCTGCTCGGCGCACTGACCGAGCTGCACCCTGGGCAGTCCTGGATGCTGGAGCCGAAGAAGCTCGACGACGAGGGCCAGCTCTGGACTCCCGGCATCCGTGACGGCGTGCAGCGCGGCAGCGAGTTCCACAGGGTCGAGTACTTCGGCCCCGTGCTCGGCGTGATGACCGCCGAGTCGCTGACCGAGGCGATCGACATCGTCAACGACATCGACTACGGCCTCACCAGCGGCATCCACTCCCTCGACGTCGACGAGGTGCAGCAGTGGCTGGCTTCGATCGAAGCCGGAAACGTGTACGTCAATCGCGGCACCACAGGCGCGATCGTGCAGCGCCAGCCCTTCGGCGGCTGGAAGAAGGCGGCCGTCGGTGCCGGATCCAAGGCAGGCGGCCCGAACTACCTCGTCGGCCTCTCGGACTGGACGGATGCCCCGGTGCAGACCAGCACCTCGCTGGACGCCCTCGCGTCGTCGGCGGTCGCGCTCGTCGATGGTGCCGACGCCGAGTGGCTGCGCGGTGCGCTGGCCACAGACATCGACGCTCTTGCGGCCGAGTTCGGCGTGGTGCGCGATGCTACGGGCCTCGTCACCGAGCAGAACGCGCTGCGCTACCAGGCGCTGCCCGTCACGATTCGCTTCGAGGGTGCCCGCGTCTCCGAGCTGCTGCGCGTCGCCGCTGCCGGAGCGCGCCTGCGCGCACGGGTGACGGTGAGCACGGCATCCGCTCTGCCCGCGCCGGTCGTCACCTGGCTCGGCTCGCATGACGTCGTCGTGGTGACCGAGGGCGCTCAGGCGTGGGCATCCCACGCTCGTCGTCTCGCCGCCGCGGGCGGACGCGTGCGTCTGATCGGTGCCGACGCGCTCGAGACCGCGACTGCTGTGGACGGCTCGCCGAGCCTCGCGATCTACGCGAACCCTGTCGTCGCCGCGGGCCGGGTGGAGATGCTGACTTTCGTGCGCGAGCAGGCCGTGTCGATCACCGCACACCGCTTCGGCACCCCGCACCGGTACGAGGTTCCGCTGCTCGAGCCCGTGCGCTGAGTCGTCTTCCTGTCGGCTGACCCTCTCGACGTTCGCAGGTCCCATTTGGCCGCCTCCTCTGGTGTGGGGTGGCCTTATGGGCCCAGTGAGCGGCGTGGGGTGACTCCGCTGGCTCCCGCTGGTCCCATTCGGTCGCCTCCTCTGGTGGAAGGCGGCCATGTGGGCCCAGGGCTGGCGTGAATCCCAGGCTATTTGGGCGCAGGCCCGGGGCCCGGTGCTCTGCGCGAGAGCGCGGGTCAGACGAGCGGCAGCGCGTCGTCGTAGGCCGAGCGCGAAAGCGCGGGTCTGTCGCCGAACACGCGGGTGATGCCCGGATCGGTGCGCCAGGCCGGCCAGCCGGGGTCGGCGTCGCGGATGAACGCGACCGCAGAGGCGTGCATCTCGTCTGCGAGGTGCTGCGGAGGATGCCCGCCGGCGATGCGGGTGACATGCGGGTCATCGAGGCAGTCGAACCAGAACGGCACATCGAGGCAGTGGTACGACCATCCGTTCGTGGGTGAAGCCCAGGCGAACCGGTACGTCCAGGTACGGGCATCCCGCCGCGTCTCGGCGATGCGCACCACGAGCGAGCGGAACACCCGGTCGGTGACGAAGCGACCCAGCGCCGCACCCGCACCACGTCTTCCGCGGTTCGCTCGCCGCCAGCCGTGCCGCAACGCGTGAGTCTTCTCGACGATCAACAGGGCGAGCGCCACGGGCACCCAGCGCAGGATGCGCGGTGCGCGGTCGAACACCATCGTGAACTCGTCATCGGTCGCGCCGAGCAGCAGCGGCTTGTCGGCGCCGACACCCGCGGCGTACGAGTCGACGGTCGGGCGGGTGAGCAGCTCGCCGTCGATCACCGGCCCCCAGGGCAGGCCATCGGTGAGGGTCGCGGTCGTGGCTGCGAGGCCGGTCTTGCCGAGCAGGGATGCCTCGTACTGGCGTCGCGTGAGCTCCCGCTCCTTCACGCCGCGGAAGCCTGCGAGGGTGGGTTGGCAGGCGACCATCGACGCCAGTCGCTCGCTGCGTCTGCGCGCGCGGTCGCGGGGCAGATCGCCCAGGGCGCCGCTGATCGAGATGGCGGAACGGAACAGGTGCTGCGCCTCGGGCATCCCGAGCATCGTCAGCACCGCACCGCCACCGGCGGACTGCCCGGCGATCGTCACGCGCGACGGGTCGCCGCCGAAGACGCTGATGTTGCGCTGCACCCATTCGAGCGCGGCGAGCCAGTCGCGCACCCCGCGGTTGTCGGGCGCGCCGTCGATCACCCCGAAGCCGTCGAAGCCCAGGCGGTACGAGATCGCGACCACGACGATCCCGTCGCGCACGAAGGCGCGGCCGTCGTACCAGGGGCTCGCCGAGGAGCCGGAGGAGTATCCGCCGCCGTGGATCCACACCAGCACCGGGAGTCCTTCTCCGCCGGGACCCTGATTCTGTTCCTCGGGTCCCTGAGCCTGTCGAAGGGCGGGGGTGAACACGTTGAGATTCAACGTCGCCGCACCGGGGATGCTCGGCTCGGGGATGATCGCGTTCGGCTCCTCCCGGCGCTGCGGAGTAGGGCCGTACTGGGTCGCGTCGAGCGGCTCGGTCCACGGCGTGACCGGCTGCGGAGGCTGGAAGCGCCGGCTGCCGGTGGGCGGCGCCGCATACGGGATGCCGAGGAACGCCAGCGACCCGTCCGGCCGGCGGATGCCGCGCACAGGCCCCTCGGCTGTCTGCGCGATCTCTGCCTGCGACTGGTCGTCCACGGCCATCAGCGTACCGACCCGGCACCTGGCCCAGCGCTCTTGCCTCGCTCGCCTCCGAGGTCAGTTCGGCACGGAAACCGGGGCCGCCGGGCGTCAGGCGTCGCGGCGGGGTCCGCCGGAGGGGTGCACGGTGAAGACGTGCGGTGCGCCGAATCCGGCATCCGCGAACGCCCTCGTGACTGCATCCGTGATCCTGTCGACGGCGTCGCGCTCGACCAGTGCGATCGCCGCGCCGCCGAAGCCGCCGCCGGTCATCCGCGCTCCGGCCGCGCCCTGCGCGAGCGCCGTCTCGACGGCGAGGTCGAGCTCGGGCACCGAGATCTCGAAGTCGTCGCGCATCGACGCGTGCGAGGCGACCAGCAGGTCGCCGATCGCGCGCGGGCCGTCTGCGCCGAGCACGCGCACGGTGTCGAGCACGCGCTGGTTCTCGGTGATCACGTGGCGCACTCGCCGGAAGGTGACGTCCTCCATCAGCTCGGCGGCACGCGGCAGGTCGGCTTCGGACGCGTCGCGCAGCGTGGGGATGCCCAGCAGCGCCGCCCCACGCTCGCACGCGTCGCGGCGCTCGCGGTACCCGCCGGTGGAGTGCGCGTGGGACACCCCGGTGTCGATGACGAGCACCTCGAGCCCCTCGCCGGTGAACCCGGTGGGCACCGATTCGGTCGTCAGCTCGCGGCAGTCGATGAACGTCGCGGCGTCGGCGCGGCCGAGCATCGACGCCATCTGATCCATGATCCCGGTGGGCGCCCCGACAGCTTCGTTCTCAGCGCGGCGGCCCACTTGCGCGAGAGTCACCGGGTCGAGCCCGAGGCTCCAGAGGTCGTTCAGGGCGGATGCCACCGACCCCTCGATCGCCGCCGACGACGACAGGCCCGCGCCGACCGGCACGTCGGACGCGATCGCGATGTCGACGCCGAGCAGCGCGGCTTCGGGTGCGGCGAGCTGCAGAGCCCACGCGACGCCGAGCACGTACGCCGACCATTCCGGCACCGCAGGTTCGGCACCGGTGGCCGTCGGGAACAGCGCGTCGAGGTCGTGGAGCGCCACCTCGACCGGGTCGGCCGCGAAGGTCGATGCCACCCGGATGCGATCGTCGCCGCGAAGGCTCGCGGCGGCGAACGTGCGATGCGGGATCGCGAACGGCAGCACGAATCCCTCGTTGTAGTCGGTGTGCTCTCCGATCAGGTTCACACGCCCCGGGGCAGACCAGACGCCCTCGGGATCGCGTCCGGTGATCCGGGCGAACAGGTCACGCGCGTCGACGAGGGCGCTCATGCCGTCACCTCCGGAACCGACGCGATCGCCTCTCGCAGACGCTCCGCCGCGACCTCGGGAAGGATCTCCGCGGTCCAGGCGCCCATGGCGGCCTCCGAGCCTGCGAGGAACTTCAGCTTGTCGGCGGCACGGCGCGGACTGGTCAGCTCCAGACGCATCCGCACGGTGTCGCGGCCGACGTTCACGGGGGCCTGGTGCCACCCGGCGATGTACGCCGTGGGGGTCGGGTACAGCGCATCGACTCCGCGCAGCAGGCGCAGGTAGAGCGGCGCGAGCTCGTCGCGCTCGGCGTCGGTGAGCGACGCGAAGTCGGGTGCGTGGCGGTGCGGCATGAGCTGCACCTCGAGCGGCCAGCGGGCCGCGAACGGCACGAAGGCGGTCCAGTGCTCGCCCTGCAGCACGACGCGGTCGGAGTCGCGCTCGGAATCGAGGATGCGCGTCATGAGGTCGGGCGCGGTGCGGCGGATGCTGTCGAGCAGCCGCTGCGTGCGCGGCGTGACGTACGGGTAGGCGTAGATCTGCCCGTGCGGGTGGGGCAGTGTGACGCCGATCGCCTCGCCGCGGTTCTCGAACGGGAACACCTGCTGGATGCCGGGCAGCATCGACAGAGCGGCTGTGCGATCTGCCCACGCCTCGATCACCGTGCGCGCGCGGGTGACCGACTGGGTGCCGAACGATCCCTCGTGGTCGGGGCTGAAGCACACGACTTCGCAGCGGCCGATGCTCGTGCGGGTGCGGCCGAGGCCCAGCTCGGCGAGATCGTCGAGTCCGCGCGGGGAGTCGCGCGCTTCGGGCGCGTCGCACATGGCGTCGGCCAGCGCCGGACCGAAGGCGGGCGAGCGGTTCTCGAAGACCGCGACATCGTAGTTCGCCGGCACTTCGGACGGATTCGTCGGCGACTGCGGAGCCAGCGGATCGGCGTCGGCGCTCGGCATCATGACGCGGTTCTGACGCGCTGTGGCGAAGCTGACCCAGTCGCCGGTGAGGATGTCCTGGCGCATCGTCGCGGTCTCGGGCCGCACGTCGAGCGGGCGGGAATCGACCGTGCGGTCGGGGCCGAGGGTCGTGCCGGGATCGTCGTAGTAGAACAGCTCGCGGCCGTCGGCGAGACGGGTGGAGCGCTTGACGACGCCGGCGCCGAGTTCGGACGTGCGCAGCTCGGGAGATTCGGACGTGTTCACGTCAACACGGTAGCGCGCGGTGCGTGGTAACGTCAACACTCCGAAGTTGTAACCACTCGAGAGGGAGACCGGATGCCGACATCCCCACGCGTGTCGATGGCGATGGTCGCCCAGCGGGCCGGCGTGTCGGGCCAGACCGTCTCCCGCGTCGCGAACGGCAGCCCGAGAGTCGACCCCGAGACGCGCGCGCGCGTCGAACAGGCCATGGCCGAACTCGGCTACCGCCCCAACCGCGCGGCGCGCGCGCTGCGCACCGGCCGCAGCCAGACGCTCGGTCTCGTCGCGCAGACCCTCGCCACGGTGGGCAACTCCCGCATGCTGCAGGCCGTCGCCGATGCGGCGGCATCCCGCGGCTACGCATTGACCGTGCTCACCCTCGGCGCGGATGCCGACATCGCCGATGCCTTCGACCGGCTACGCGATCAGGGCGTCGACGGCGCCGTCGTGCTGAACGAGGCCACGGCGCTGGCGCGAGACGCAGCCTCGGCGGGCCTGCGCCTCGTGGTCGTCGATTCGCCGCCCGACGACCGTTTCACCGTGATCGGCACGGACCATGCCGCGGGCGCTCGTCTGGCGACCGAGCACCTCCTGGCCGCAGGGCACCGCACGGTGCACCATCTGGCAGGGCCGGCCGGATCATTCGCAGCAGCGGAGCGAGAGCGGGGCTGGCGCGAAGCGCTCGCCGCCGCCGGCGCCGAGCAGCCCGACCTCGCGCGGGGGGACTGGAGCGCGGCATCCGGATTCGACGCGGTGATGCGGATCCCGGCATCCGGGGTCTCGGCGATCTTCGCCGCGAACGATCAGATGGCCCTCGGCGCGCTGCGCGCGCTCGCGGGGTCCGGGCGCCGGGTGCCCGACGACGTCGCGGTGATCGGCTTCGACGACATCGCCGACGCCGCGAACTTCCAGCCTCCGCTGACCACCGTGCGGCAGGACTTCGATGCGCTCGGCGAGCGCGCCGTGTCGGCCCTGGTCGAGTGGATCGAGGGTGCGCGCCCCGTCGATCTGCTGCTCGAACCTGCGCTCATCCGCCGCGCGAGCGCCTGAGCCGGCGCCCGAGCGCGGGCCCGCCTCGCGCGCCGGCTCACGCGCCCGCGCGAGACTTGCGTTCCAGCACGAAACCGGTCTTCGGAAGCGCTGTCTCGTGCTGGAACGCAAGTCTCGCGAGCAGATGCCCGCCTCAGAACTCGAGCATCACCTTGATGGCGCGGCGCTCGTCCATCGCCCGGTAGCCCTCTGCCGCTTCGTCGATCGACAGCGTCCGATCGAACACGACGCCCGGGTCGATCTGATCGGTCATGATCCGCTCGATCAGGTCGGGCAGGAAGTGGCGCACCGGTGCGGGCCCGCCGTGCAGGTGGATGCCCGAGAGGAACAGCTCCTGCCCGTCCAGACTCACCCCGTGCGAGACGCCGACGAACCCCACATGGCCGCCGGCACGGGTGGAGCGGATGGCCTGCTCCATCGCCTCCTGTGTGCCGACCGCCTCGATGGTGGAGTGAGCGCCGTAGCCGCCCGTCATCTCCTTGATCGCCGCGACGCCGGCATCCCCTCGCGCCTCGACGATGTCGGTCGCGCCGAAGCGACCGGCGAGCTGCTGGCGGTCGGCGTGCCGCGACATCGCGATGATGCGCTCGGCCCCCAGCTGCGACGCCGCGAGGATGCCGAGCAGGCCGACCGCCCCGTCACCGACCACCGCGACCGTCTTGCCGGGCCCGGCCTCGGCGGCGACCGCCGCGAACCACCCCGTGCCGAGCACGTCGGATGCGGCGAGCAGGCTGCGGCGACGCTCGGGCGTGATCTCCCCGGTGACCTTGACGAGCGTGCCGTCGGCCCAGGGGATCCGGGCGTACTCGGCCTGCGTGCCGATCGAGCCCATCCCGACGACGTGGATGCACCGCGACTGGTAGCCGGCCCGGCAGATCTCGCAGGTGTTGTCGGATGCCATGAACGAGCCGACCACGAAGTCGCCGACCTCGATATCACGCACCCCCGACCCGATCCGCTCGACGACGCCGATGTACTCGTGACCCATCCGCGACGGACGCTTCACCGGCGAGATGCCGCGGTAGGGCCACAGATCCGAGCCGCAGATGCAGGCGGCATCGACGCGGATGATCGCATCGGTCGGCTCGACGAGCTCAGGGGTCGGGACATCCTCGACCCGGACGTCGCCGGGTCCGTGCATGATGACTGCGCGCATGCGTCTACTCCACCACTCCGCGGCGCGGATTGCGAGGGCTTCGACGCCGGTATCCTGAACGGGTGAGTGCGCAGCCCGATCGTCGTTTCCCGCGTTCGGTGTTCCGGCAGGGCAGTGAGCCCGACGTGCGCTTCTCCCTCGCCAACGAGCGCACCTTCCTCGCCTGGACCCGCACCGCGCTGGCACTGATCGCGGGTGGCGTCGCACTCGAAGCCCTCGCGCTCGACATGTACGCCCCGCTGCGGCTGGCCGCCTCGCTCGTGCTCATCATCACGGGCATCGTGCTGCCGGTCATCGCCTGGGTGGAGTGGTCGCGGGTGGAGCGCGCCATGCGCCTCGGCAGACCCCTGCCGCAGCCTCCCACGGGGATCGTGCTCGCCGTCGCGGTGGTCGCCTCGGGCGTGCTCGTGCTGCTCGCCGTGCTGCGATGAGCGATCGCTCCGACGGATCGTCGGCCGGCTCGTCGTGGTCGGGGCCGTTCGATGCCGGGCTGCAGCTCGAGCGCACCTCCCTGTCGTGGCGGCGCACCGCGCTGTCGATCGCGGTCGGCTCGCTGGTCTCGCTGCGGCTGCTCCCGCTGTGGCTCGGCGGCGCGCAGTGGGTGCTGCCTGGAATGGTGGGCCTCGTGGCGGCATCCATCCTCTGGCGGGTGTCGCGGCGGCGTCACCACGCATTCATGGCCGACGTCGAGTCCGGCCGCGCGCCGGGTGCGGCCGGAGCGGGGGCTCTGCTCGCGCTCGCCGTGGGAGCGGCCGCGGTGGGCATGTTGGGACTGGCCGCCGTCCTGGCCGTGGCGATCTGACGGCGGACGCCCGCGGCCTCGCCCTCTACAGGCCGACGGTGCGGAACCCGGCGTTGCCCATCGAGGAGTCGGGTGTGTTCTGCGAGCGCGCCGAGTTGCGGTAGCGGTTGCAGTACGACGAGTGGCAGAGGTAGCTTCCGCCGCGCAGCACGCGCGACTGCCCGCGTTCCGGTCCGGTCGGAGCGTGTTCGGGAGAGACGCGGTAGTACCCGGGCGAGAACCAGTCCGACGCCCATTCCCACACGTTGCCGACCATCTGCCACAGCCCGTACCCGTTGGGCTCGAACGAGCGCACCGGGGCGGTGGTCAGCCAGCCGTCCTCGAGGGTGTTCGCCCGGGGGAACTCGCCCTGCCAGATGTTCGTGCGCCAGCCGCCCTCGTCGACCTCGGCATCGCCCCAGGGGTACTTCCGCTGCTCGAGCCCGCCGCGAGCGGCGTACTCCCACTCGGCCTCGGTCGGCAGCCGGCGTCCCGCCCATTCGCAGTACGCCTGGGCGTCGTTCCAGCTGATGTGCACCGCGGGGTGATCGCCCATGCCCTCGATGCTCGAACGCTGACCGCCGGGATGCCGCCAGTCGGCGCCGCGCACGCCGATCCACCATGGTGTCTGCGGCGGCCGCCCCAGCACGTCGGCCTCGTCGGCCGCGAGCGCGAGATGGAACACCGCCGAGAAGCCGAACTCCTCGGCCTCGGTGCGGTACCCGGTGTCGTCCACGAAGCGTGCGAAGTCGTCGTTGGTCACGCTCGTGGCATCCATCGAGAAGGCGCCGAGCGTCACGCGGTGCAGGGGCACCTCGCCGTCGGCGGCGTTGCGGTCGCCCGAGGAGTCGCCCATCACGAACGACCCGGGCGGCACGGCCACCTGCGGCACAGCGTGCTGGGGCCCTCCCGCGGTCGGGGCGGCGCCTGGACGCAGCGAGACCGTCGCGAAAGCCGACCGCGAGGGCGTGCCGCAGCCGCATGAGCATCCAGCGTCCACAGCTCGTCCTTCCGACGGCACGGGAGGGGCGGGTGCCGCCCATCGAGCCTAACCGGCACGCAGCGTTCGGCGCTCGGGAATAGTTGATGTCCGGCAATAGTTGACGTCTGTCAACGATCGATGATAAGGTTGAGAAAGATCAACCATCTTCAGGAGCTGCACCTTTTGACCTCTCTTCCCTCCCCTTCGTCCTCTCACGCGCCGACCACCCGCTCGGCGCGTGAGGTCTTCACTGCCATCTCGGGCCTCATCGTCGGCATGTTCGTCGCCGTGCTCTCGGGCACCGTCGTCTCGACGTCGCTGCCGGTCATCATCGCCGACCTCGGCGGCACCCAGGCGCAGTACACCTGGGTCATCACCGCCAGCCTGCTGGCCACCGCCGTCTCGACCCCGATCTGGGGCAAGCTCGCCGACCTGCTCGATCGCAAGGTGCTCGTGCAGCTCTCGCTCGTGCTGTTCACAGTCGGCACCGTGATCTCGGGCTTCTCCACCGACACGAACATGCTCATCGCCGTGCGCGTCGTGCAGGGCATCGGCGTCGGCGGACTCATGTCGCTCGTCATGGTGGCCGTGGCCCTGATCATCTCGCCGCGCGAGCGCGGCAAGTACATGGGTGTGGTCGGCGGCATCATGGCCTTCGCCACGATCGGCGGACCGCTGCTGGGCGGATTCATCACCGACGTGTGGGGCTGGCGCGCGAACTTCTTCGTCGGCGTGCCCTTCGCCGTGCTCGCGCTCGTGCTGCTGCAGCTCACCCTGCACCTGCCGAAGCCCCAGAACGTCAAGGTCTCGATCGACTACCTCGGCATCGTGCTGCTCGCCGTGGGCGTCTCCGCGCTGCTCATCTGGGTCTCGATGGGCGGCTCGCAGTTCGACTGGGACTCCTCGACCAGCTACGTGCTCGGCATCGGCGCAGCCGTCGTGATCGTCGCGTTCATCGTCGTCGAGTTCTTCGTCGCCGAGCCGATCGTGCCGATGTCGCTGTTCAAGAACCGCACCTTCACGCTCTCGGTGATCGCCTCGATCGCGATCGGCGTGTCGATGTTCGCCACCTCGGTCTTCCTCGCGCAGTACTTCCAGCTCGCCCGCGGGGCTACGCCCACCGAGTCGGGCCTGATGACGATCCCGATGATCATCGGCCAGATGGGAGCGTCGATCATCATCGGTCAGCTCGTGAGCCGCTTCGGCAAGTGGAAGGGCTGGATGATGCTGGGGTCGGTGCTCGCCCTCGGCGGCGTGTCGCTGATGTCGACCCTGCGCTGGGACACCCCGTTCATCCTCGTCGCGACCTACATGTTCGTGCTGGGCGCCGGGCTCGGCATGGTCATGCAGAACCTCACCCTGATCGTGCAGAACGACACCCCGCCGCGGCAGCTGGGCGCGGCCTCCTCGGGCGTCAACTTCTTCCGCACCATCGCCGGCACCATCGGTGTGACGATCATGGGCTCGATCCTCGCCACCAACGTCGGCTCGTACATCAAGGACGACCTCAGCACATTCGTGCCGAAGTCGCCCGAAGAGGTGAGCGCTCTGAAATCGCTCGGCTCGGGCAACGTGCCCGACATGTCGTCGCTGCCCGAGAGCATCCGTCGCGTGGTCGAGTCGGCCTACGGCCTGGGAATCGCCGACGCGTTCATCGTCGCCGTGCCGCTCGCGGTGATCGGCGTGATCGCGATCGCCTTTATCCGCAACAAGCCGCTGTCGACGAAGAACTCGGCCGAGCAGCTGCGCGAGCAGGCCGAGGGATCGGCGATCGAGGTCGCCGAGGCCGAGGTCGGCGGGTCGACCGGCAGCATCCGCGTCGTCGAGAACGACGGGCGCGTGCGCGAGCAGGTGCGCTGAGGTGCACACGCAGAGCGTCGACGACGCGCTCGCCGACTTCCAGGGGCATCTGAACCTGATCTTCTCGAGAGCGAAGACGCTGTGGCGGGAGTCGGCGGCGCGGATGCACCCCGATCTGCAGCCCTCGGGATACAAGCTGCTGTCGTACATCGCCCGCACTGGCGGGTCGAACGCCCACCAGCTGGCCGAGCTGTTCGAGATGGACAAGTCGATGGTGAGCCGTCAGATCCGGATGCTCGAGGAGTTCGGCCTCCTCGAATCGCGCCCTGACGAGCGCGACGGCCGGCTGCGGGTGCTCACCGCGACCGCCGGCGCGCAGGAGACGCTCGCCCGGCTGCGGGCGGAGAACGCCGAGCGCATGCGGGCGGTGCTCGCCGAGCTGACCCCGGACGAGGTGCAGGCCGCGTCGAAGGCGTTCCGCCTCCTCGCGGAGGTCTGAGCCGGGCTCGTCCCCCGCTCGCGTGCAGGGTCAGTTGTGCACGGTTCCGGCCGCGGATGTGTACCCAGATGACCTCGCACGGCGATTGCACGGCGACTGCCGGCCGACGGGGCGCGGTTTAGGCTGGCGATGTGAGCGATACGCCGGCTGATCCGCCTGCCCCCGAGGTGCCCCTCGACGGCGCGGCACTCGATGCGGCCGTGCATCGGGTGGAACGCGATCTCGGCCGGCTGTTCGCGCGGATCCGCGTCGGATGGCGCGAGGCCGCCGCGACCGTGCATCCCGACCTGCAGCCGCTGGGGTATCAGGTGCTCGTGTCGATCGTGAACGGCCTCGGCAGCGCGGGCGAGATCATCGAGCGCCTGCAGACCGACAAATCGGCGGTGAGTCGTCAGGTCAGTCGTCTCACCGAGCTCGGGCTGGTCGAGAGCATCCGGGATGCCGATGACCGGCGGGCGCGCCGCCTGGTCGCCACCCCTCTGGCGGTGGAGCGCGTCACGGCCGCGCGGGCGGCCTACGAGAGCCGCCTCGGAGAGCGCCTGCGACGCTGGTCGGCCGAGGATCTCGACCACTTCGCCGACCTGCTCGACGGCCTCGCCGGCTGAGACCGGTTGCGGTGACGTCGAGAAGGTGCTTCTATGTCGGAAAGCGTTTACCCACTCTTTCTCGGACGACATCTCCGCCGAGATTCAGACTTCGACAGAACGGACCACCATGACCGACGTGCGTGAGATCGGCATCATCATGAACGGCGTCTCCGGGCGCATGGGCTACCGGCAGCACCTGGTGCGCTCGATCCTCGCGATCCGCGACCAGGGCGGCGTCGAACTGCCTGACGGATCGAAGGTCACCGTCAAGCCGATGCTCGTCGGGCGCAGCGTGGCCAAGCTCGCCGAGCTCGCCGCGAAGCACGGCATCGACGACTACACCACCGACCTCGACGCGGCACTCGCCGACCCGCAGTGGGAGATCTACGCCGACTTCCTCGTGACCAAGGCGCGCGCCACCGCGATCCGCAAGGCCATCGCCGCGGGCAAGGCGATCTACACCGAGAAGCCCACCGCCGAGTCGCTCGAGGAAGCTCTCGAACTCGCGAAGCTCGCCGAGGCCGCCGGCGTGAAGACCGGAGTCGTGCACGACAAGTTGTACCTGCCCGGGCTGCAGAAGCTCAAGCGCCTGATCGACTCCGGCTTCTTCGGCCGCATCCTGTCGGTGCGCGGCGAGTTCGGCTACTGGGTGTTCGAGGGAGACTGGCAGCCCGCGCAGCGGCCGAGCTGGAACTACCGCACCGAAGACGGCGGCGGCATCATCAGCGACATGTTCCCGCACTGGAACTACGTGCTCGAGAACCTCTTCGGCGAGGTCAAGAGCGTCTACGCCCAGGCCGCCGTGCACATCGCCGACCGCTGGGACGAGAAGGGCGAGCACTACACCGCCACGGCTGAAGACGCCGCCTACGGCATCTTCGAGATCGAGGGCGGCGTGATCGCCGAGATCAACTCGTCGTGGACCGTGCGTGTGAACCGCGACGAGCTCGTCGAGTTCCAGGTCGACGGCACGCACGGCTCGGCCGTGGTCGGGCTGTTCGGCTGCAAGATCCAGCCGCGCAACGCCACCCCGAAGCCGGTCTGGAACCCCGACCTCGAAGACACCCACGACTACGACGCCGACTGGCAGAACGTGCCCACCAACGACGTGTTCCTCAACGGGTTCCGCCAGCAGTGGGAGGAGTACCTCACCTCGTACGTGCTCGGCACCGACTACCCGTTCGACCTGCTCGCCGGTGCGCGCGGCGTGCAGTTCGCCGAGGCGGGCCTCACCTCGAGCGCCGAGGGCCGCAAGGTCGCCATCGAGAAGCTGGCGCTGTGACCACGCTGCGCCTGCTCTCGGCATCCGGAGAGCTCTCCGACGCCGCGCTCAACGACGCGGGCGCGTACACGCGCCCGACCTCGCCGCTGCGCTCCCGCGTCGCGTACGCGGCGGCGCACGTCGTGCCGAAGGTGCACGCCGACAACACCCCCGGCCGGCCCGCCGACATCGACTGGGACGCCACGCTCGCGTTCCGCCGCAACGTGTACTCGTGGGGGCTGGGTGTGGCGGATGCCATGGACACCGCCCAGCGCAACATGGGCCTCGACGCGGCCGCGACGCGCCAGCTGATCGCCCGCAGCGCCGAGGTGGCGCGCGAGGAGGGCGGCTCGGTCGTGGTCGGCGTGAACACCGACCACGTCGACGAGACGCACATCTCGCTGCAGCAGGTCATCGACGCCTACATCTCGCAGCTCGAGTTCACCGAGCAGCAGGGCGCCGGCCCGGTGCTCATGGCATCGCGTCACCTCGCCCGCGTCGCGGAGTCGGCCGACGACTACCGCCGCGTGTACCGGGCCGTGCTCGAGCGCGCCACGACCCCGGTCGTGCTGCACTGGCTGGGCACCGCGTTCGACCCCGAGCTGGAGGGCTACTTCGGATCGACCGAGTGGCCCGAAGCGGCCGAGGTGCTGCTCGACATCATCAACGAGAACCCGGCGAAGATCGCCGGCGTGAAGATGAGCCTGCTCAACGCCGAGAGTGAGATCTCGGTGCGCGAGCGACTGCCCTCCGCCCAATCAACGCAGGGCGTGCGGATGTTCACCGGCGACGACTTCAACTACGTCTCGCTGATCGGCGACTCGCAGGTGGGGCGGCGTTCCTACTCCGACGCGCTGCTGGGCGCCTTCGCCGCCATCACCCCGGTCGCCTCCGCAGCGATCCAGGCGCTCGACGCCGGCGATGACGCGGCCTATCGCCGCATCCTCGGCCCGACCGAAGAGCTGAGTCGGCAGGTCTTCGCCGCGCCGACGTTCTACTACAAGACCGGGGTTGCGTTCCTGTCGTGGCTGAACGGCCACCAGCCCGCGTTCCAGATGGTCGGAGGGCTGCACTCCGCCCGCAGCCTGCCGCACCTCTCGCGCATCGTCGAGCTGGCCAACGCCTCGCTCGCCCTCGAGAATCCCGAGCTGGCGCGCGAACGCTGGCACGGGATGCTGACGCTGAACGGACTGCAGGCATGACCGCACCCGACCCGCGCCTGTCGATCAATCAGGCGACCATCAAGTACGCCGATCTCGCCACCGCCCTGCGGGTGACGGCGGACACCGGCGTGCAGTCCATCGGTCTGTGGCGCGAGCCCGTGAACGAGGTCGGCCTCGACACGGCGACGAAGATGCTCGCCGACTCGGGCCTGCGCTTCTCAACCCACTGCCGCGGAGGATTCTTCACCCTCCCGGTCGGACCCGAACGCGACGCCGCGCTCGACGACAACCGCCGGGCGATCGACGAGACGGCCGCCCTGGCCGCGGCGGGGGCCGACGGCTCCACCGCCGTGCTCGTGCTCGTCGCGGGCGGCCTGCCCGATGGATCGCGAGACCTGACCGGCGCGCGCGAGCGGGTGCGGGATGCCATCGGCTCGCTCGCCCCGTACGCGCAGAGCGCCGGGGTCACCCTGGCGATCGAGCCCCTGCATCCGATGTTCGGCTCGGACCGCTGCGTGGTGACCACACTCGGCCAGGCGCTCGACATCGCGGGCGACTTCGACGCCGACGTGGTCGGGGCCGCGGTTGACACGTTCCACATCTGGTGGGACCCCCAGGTGCTGGGGCAGATCGCCCGAGCCGGCCGCGAGGGGCGCATCTCGACGTACCAGGTGTGCGACTGGAAGACGCCGTTCCCCGCCGACGTGCTGCTCTCGCGGCACTACATGGGCGACGGGATCATCGACTTCGCCTCGCTCACCCGCGCGGTCGTCGAGACCGGCTACGACCGTGACATCGAGGTGGAGATCTTCAACGCCGACATCTGGTCGGATGCGCCCGAGAAGGTCGTCGCGCGCACCGCGGAGTCGTTCGCGGCGACCGTCTCGCCGCACCTGTGATCGCTCGATGTGATTTCGTAGGGGTGTCGGCACCATCGGGGAGGCGCGCATGATCAGACCGGGACTGTGCTCGGTGACCTTCCGCCAGCTCGCCGCGGAGGAGGTCGCCCTCCGGGCGGCTTCCGCCGGTCTCAAGGTGATCGAGTGGGGCGGCGACGTGCACGTGCCGCCGGGCGATGCCGAGCGAGCGGCTGAGGTCGCGGCGGCGACGACGGATGCCGGTCTTGCGGTGTGCTCGTACGGCTCCTACTTCAGAGCGGGAGTAGATGAGGCGCTCACGCCGATCCTCGACAGCGCCTCCGCGCTGGCCGCCGACCGGGTGCGCATCTGGGCCGGACGGACGGGGTCGGCCGAAGCGAGTCCGCAGCACTACGCGCAGATCGTCGCCAGGCTGAGGGATGCCGTCGCCGAGGCGTCGGAGCGCGGCATAGCGCTGGCACTCGAGTTCCACCGTCGCACGCTCGCTGACACCCCGGCAGCCACCCTGCGGCTGCTGGCCGACGTGCCGGGGCTGACGACGTATTGGCAGCCCACGGTCGATGCGCCCGACGAGGTCGCGCTGCACGAGTTCGAGCAGGTCGCCGCGCACACCAGCGCCGTGCACGTGTTCTCGTGGTGGCCGTTCGACACGCGGCTGCGTCTCGCTGAGCGGGTGAGCCTCTGGCATCCGCTCTTCGCCACGGCGTCGGCGCAGCCGGTGCCGCCGCGCGACGCCCTGCTCGAGTTCGTCGTCGACGACGACCCGGCACTGCTGCCTGCTGAGGCCGCCGCCCTCTTCGCCCTCCTCGGGCGCGACCCCTCGGTCGAGTCGCCCGATCGGGCGACGGGCCGGGACGCCGGGCGTCGCTAGGCTGTGGCCATGACCGCCGACCCCGCGTCTGTGCGCACCTCGCCGCCCACGCTGCACGACGTCGCACGCGCGGCGGGCGTCTCGCTCGCGACCGCCTCCCGGGTGCTGAACGGCTCGGAGCGCAAGGTCGCCGAGTCGTTCCGGGAGCGCGTCGAGAAGGCCGCCGACGAGCTCGGCTACACCGCCAACGCCTCCGCGCAGGCCACCGCGCGCGGCACGTCGGCGGCCATCGCGCTGCTCGTCGCCGACATCGCCGACCCGTACTTCGGGCTGATCGCCTCGGGCGTGGCCCGCTCGGCTGACGCCGAGGGGCTCATCGTCACCGTGGCGATCACCGAACGCGATGCTGACCGCGAGGTGCGCATCCTGCGTGCGCTGCGCGGTCAGCGCCCGCGCGGCGTGATCCTCGCGGCCTCTCGTGCCGAGAACCAGGGTGCGTCGAGCATCGCCGAGCTGGCAGCGCTGCGCGCACTGGGCGGGCGCACCGTCACCTTCGGTGACGGCGGCGACCGGAGCATCCTGATCGACAACCGCGGTGGCGCGGAGCGGCTGGGCGTTCAGATGGCGCGGCTCGGCTACCGTCGCGCGACCGCCATCGTCGCGGCCGAGGGCGTGCGCACCTCCGACGATCGCCTCGCCGGTTTCACCGTGGGGTTCGCCGCCGGGGGCGGTGAAGTCGGCCGCGTGCACCGGGGCTCCTTCGAGCGCGAGTCGGGAGCTGCGGCGATGGCGCAGGCCCTGGCCGAGGGGGTGGATGCCGGCACACTCGTCTTCGCGCTCAGCGACGTGATCGCCGTCGGGGCGATGACGGCCATTCGCGACGCCGGCCGCCGCGTGGGGGAGGACATCGCCGTGTGCGGGTTCGACGACGTGCCGGTCAGCAGCGACGTCACCCCGCGGCTGACGACCGTGCGCGTGCCACTGAGCGACCTCGGCGAGCAGGCGTTCCGCGCCGTCGTCGACCCGGAGTGGACCCAGCCGCCCGCCGATCTCGAGGTGATCGTGCGCGAGAGCACACCGGGCGTCGCCCCGTGACCCGGGTGGTCTTCGCCCCAGACAGCTTCAAAGGCACGATCGCCGCAGCGGATGCGGCCCGCGTGCTGGCGGACGCGTGGCTGTCGGTAGATCCGAGCGCCGATGCGGTGCTGCGCCCGATGGCAGACGGGGGAGAGGGCACCGTCGCCGCCTTCGCCGCGGCGGTTTCGGGCGCCGAGCGGATGCCGATCACTGTCGACGGCCCTGCCGGGCATCCCGTCGAGACATCCTGGCTGCTGCTGCCGGCGACGCCGGAAGCGCCGAAGGGCACGGCTGTCGTCGACATGGCCTCGACGTCGGGCATCGAGCTGCTCGACGACCTGCGCCCCTGGGATGTCGACTCCCGCGGCTTCGGTCAGGCGATCGCGGCGGCACTCGACCACGGTGTCTCACGCCTGGTGCTCGGCATCGGCTCAAGCGCGTCGACAGACGGCGGCACCGGCATGCTGCGCGCGCTCGGCGCACGCTTCCTCGCCGCAGACGGCACGGAGGTCGCGCCAGGTGCGCGCGGTCTGCGCGACATCGCCTCGGTCGACCTTGCTCGCCTGCGCCCCGCTCCCGAGATGCGGGTGCTCACCGACGTGACCAACCCGCTCACCGGCCCCCGCGGCGCGGCGGCGGTGTTCGGCCCGCAGAAGGGGCTGGTCGACCTCGCCGATCAGCAGCGGGCGGATGCCGGTCTCGCGCGCCTCGCCGACCTGCTCGACCTCGACCCGCAGACCCCCGGCGCCGGTGCCGCGGGCGGAGTGGGCGCCGCGCTGCTCGCCTGGGGCGGCGCGCTGCTGCCGGGAGCTGCGGAGGTCGCGCACCTGATCGGCCTCGCCGACGCCATCGCCGGGGCCGACGTCGTCGTGACCGGCGAAGGCGCCTACGACGGGCAGTCCGGCGACGGCAAGGTGCCGTCGTTCGTGGCATCCCTCGCCGCAGAAGCGAGTGTCGACGCGCTGCTCGTCGCCGGTCGGATCGCACCGGATGCCGATCTCACGCCGTTCACGCACACTCGCTCGCTCACCGCGCTCGCCGGGTCGAGCGCGGCCGCGCTGGCCGACACCGCGCGGTGGTTGCACGAGGCCGGCCGGCAGCTGGCGCTCGCGGCGAGCGACGCCTGACGGGCATCCGGCTCGCGCGCGAGCGCTGACCGGCATCCGAACCGCGCGTGCGCTGATCGGCATCCGACTGACGCTCGAGCGCTGACCGGCATCCGGCTCACGCGCGTGCGCTGATCGGCAGCCGGCTCGCGCGCGTGCGCTGACCGGCATCCGAACCGCGCGGGAGTGCGGCAGCGCGACGGAGGTCGGCTTCAGCCCTCCAGCGCCGCGCTGACGACCGTGCGAGCCTCCTCCTGCACCTGCGCGAGGTGCTCCGGACCCTTGAGGCTCTCGGCGTACAGCTTGTAGACGTCCTCCGTGCCCGAGGGGCGCGCGGCGAACCACGCGTGCTCGGTCTGCACCTTCAGTCCGCCGATCGCCGCCCCGTTGCCCGGTGCATGCGACAGCTTCGCCGTGATGGGCTCGCCGGCCAGGTCGGTCGCGCTCACGGCATCCGGCGCCAGCTTGCCCAGCGTCGCCTTCTGCTCGGGCGTCGCCGGGGCGTCGACCCGCTGGTAGGCCGACGAGCCGAACGCCTGCTCGAGCTCTCGGTAGCGCTCCGACGGCGTCTTGCCGGTCACCGCGACGATCTCGGCGGCGAGCAGGCAGAGCAGGATGCCGTCCTTGTCGGTCGACCACACGGTGCCGTCCATACGCAGGAACGACGCGCCGGCGGACTCCTCGCCGCCGAACGCGACCGAGCCATCGAGCAGACCGGGCACGAACCACTTGAACCCGACCGGCACCTCGAGCAGGCGACGGCCGAGCGACTCGGCCACGCGGTCGATGATCATCGACGACACGAGGGTCTTGCCGATCGCAGCGTCGCGCGGCCACTCGGTGCGGTGCGAGAACAGGTAGTCGATCGCCACGGCGAGGTAGTGGTTCGGGTTCATCAGCCCGGCGTCGGAGGTGACGATGCCGTGCCGGTCGGCGTCGGCATCGTTACCGGTGAGCACGTCGTAGTCGCCGCGCTTCGCCACGAGCGATGCCATCGCGCTGGGCGATGACGGATCCATGCGGATCTTCTCGTCCCAGTCGAGGGTCATGAAACGCCAGGTCGGGTCGACCTCGGGATTCACGACGGTCAGCTCGATGCCGTGCATGTCCTTGATGAGCTGCCAGTACTCGACCGACGCGCCGCCCATCGGGTCGGCGCCGATGCGCACGCCCGCACGCTTGATCGCCTCGATGTCGATGATCGAGGGCAGGTCGCGCACGTACGCGTCGCGGAAGTCGTACTGGCCGATCGTGTCGTCGTCGATGTCCGCGTGCGGAACCCGCTCGACGCCCTCCAGACCGGCCTCGATCAGGGCGTTCGCGCGCTGCGCGATCCACGTCGTCGCGTCGGTGTCGGCCGGCCCGCCGTGCGGCGGGTTGTACTTGAAGCCGCCGTCGCGGGGCGGGTTGTGGCTCGGGGTGATGACGATCCCGTCGGCGCGGTCGGGGTCGTCGACGGCGCGCCCCCGGTTGTGGGTGAGGATGGCATGGCTGAGCGCGGGCGTGGGCACCCACGAGTCGCGGGAGTCGACGCGCACGTCGACGCCGTTGCCGATCAGCACCTCGATCGCGGTGCGCTCTGCCGGCAGCGACAGCGCATGCGTGTCGCGACCGAGGAAGAGCGGACCCCGGATGCCCTGCTCGCGGCGGTAGTCGACGATGGCCTGCGTGGTGGCCACGATGTGCTGCTCGTTGAAGCTCGTCGTGAGGGAGGAGCCGCGGTGCCCGCTCGTGCCGAACGCGACCCGCTGCGCGGCCACGGACGGGTCGGGGACGCGGTCGTAGTAGGCGGCGATCAGCTCGTCGACGTCGATGAGGTCTTGTTCCTCCGCAGGGAGGCCGGCTCGGCTCGTCATGGGAACAGTCTGCCCCTCCTCGGGCGGTCACGCACCTCGGCCGGGGGCGGATGCCGTGAGCCGAGCGTTCGTGGTAATGAAACGGCTCGAGGGCCCGGTGACCTGCGGGGCTAGGCTTACCAGGTGATCGAACGCCGCACCTACAGCTATCTGGGCCCCGCAGGAACCTTCACCGAAGCAGCGCTCGACCAGGTGCCCGAGGCCCGCGGTCACGAGTGGAAGCCCGTGCACAACGTCGGCGAGGCGCTCGCCGACGTGCTCGAGGGCCGCAGCCACGCGGCGATGATCGCGATCGAGAACTCCGTCGAGGGCGGGGTGTCCACCACGCTCGATGCGCTCGCCACGCTGCCGGGGCTGCGCATCATCGGCGAGTACCTGGTGAAGGTGAACTTCGTGCTCGTGGGCAAGCCCGGCGTGCGGCTGGAGGACGTCGAGGTCATCGCCGCGCATCCGGTCGCCTACGCGCAGTGCCACAGCTGGCTCGGCGAGCACCTGCCCCGGCACGCTCATGTTCCGGCGGCGAGCAACGTGGCATCCATCCTCGGCGTGCTCGACGGATCGTCGCCCGCTCAGGCCGCTATCGCCGCCCCCGGGATCGTGCAGCACCACGACGTCGAGGTGCTCGCCGAGCAGATCGGCGACAACGACAACGCCGTGACGCGCTTCGTGCTCGTGTCGAAGCCCACCCCGCCGGGCGAGCCGACCGGGGCCGACAAGACCTCGCTGATCGTCGAGCTGCCCGACGACCGCCCCGGCGCGCTGCTCGACATGCTCGAGCAGTTCTCGACCCGCGGCATCAACCTGTCGCTGCTGCAGTCGCGTCCGGTCGGCGACGCTCTCGGCCGGTACCGCTTCGTGGTGGATGCCGACGGGCACGCCTACGACGAGCGCATGGCCGACGCTCTGCTGGGCATCCGCCGGTTCAGCCCGCGCGTCGTCTTCCTCGGCTCGTACCCCCGCGCCGACCGCCGGATCGTGCACTACCCCGAGCGGTACGCCGACGGCGTGTTCGTCGAGGCCCGCGACTGGCTGCGCGCCCTGCTGCACGGCGAGCCCGAGGCGTAGGTCGCCGCGGCCTGGCCGACGGCCTCGCTCGCTCGGCGGCCCGAGGGCCGGTGTCGCGCGGTGCGCTGCGGCTTCGCGGCATCGGTTGGGATGCAAAAGTGGGGCGTGGTCTCGCCCGCACCGCACTTTCCCATCCCCAGCTCGGCGCGTGTCCCGGGCTGGGACGGATCTGCCCCGCCTGGGATGGGTAAGTCTGGCGTAGCACCGCTTGCACCGCACTTTCCCATCTCCGCCTCAGCACCCGCGACAGCCGGGATGCATAAGTGCGGCGGCGGACATCCCGAACCGACCAAAAGCATCCCAGGGCGTCTGACGTTCAGCGGCGAGATGCCAGCGCGGCGCGGACGCGGGTGATCAACGCATCCGGATCATCGAGATCCACCTGGGTCAGGCGCATGACGATCCAGCCGAGGGCTTCGAGTTCGCGCTGTCGCTGGATGTCGCGACGCCACTGCTCCTGGCTCGTGCGGTGCCCATCGCCTTCGTACTCGATCGCGATCTTCGCCTCGGGATAGGCCAGGTCGACCCGAGCGATCCGCCTGTGCCCGTCGAACACGTCGTGCTGAACGTGCGGCTCCGGCAAGCCGTGGCGCACGAGCATGAGTCGAGTTTCCGTCTCTTTCGGCGACTCGACGCCGTCTCGGGCGAGTGCAAGCGCCGTGCGCACCGTGTCGCGCCCTGTGAACCACCCCCAGCAGTCGACCCGTATCGCGATCTCACTGCGAGTGACGAGAGGGCGTCCTGGTTCCAGACCCGGGTAATTGAGAGAGCGGGTGATGATCGCATCGATGGCGATCACCGCAGCCTCGAGGCTCAGCTCGTGCGCTGTCGTGATCAGCGCAGCGACGGGATCGACCGTCCGCACGCCGCGAACCGTCCAGGTCGAGGCGCGATCCTCATTCAGTCGGCGTCCCGTGACGCCGGCGGTTCTGGGTGGAGTCGCATTCCGCGGAACCGCGATCTCTATCGGTTCCCGCGGCTTCTTCTCGGTCTTCGGCTGCCAGGGGTCCGGGTGCGGGATACCCCACACCCGCATGGCGGACCTGCCCACGAGGCGGTGGTGCGGGCGCATCCGCGGGCGGTAGCACGCGACGTTCTGCAGGAAGGTCTCCGGCTCGGCGGGCGCGCGCACGCCGTTGAAGGGGCGGGCGAGGTCGGGTGCGCTGGCGCGCCACTTGCCGACGCCCGCGGCCGTGGCGTCGCGCAACGCGAAGTGGACACCGAGCGCGGCGGGCAGTGTCTTCCGGTGGTGCATCCGGCCATGATGGCCGAGCGCGCCCCAGGGGCGAGCGACGATCTCCGCTCCCTGTGGGCGAGAGAGCCCCCGCGATCTGCTGTGCAGGAGCAGTCGTGTCGACGGGATGTGCCTGCCGACGCGAACGCCGTCGCCACCGCAGGGTCGGGGCGGGATGGAAAAGTGCGCCGTCAGCCCGTGCGGGACAGACGAATCCATCCCCGGTGCCGCGTGACCACGAGCCGGAGATGGAAAAGTGCGCCGTCAGCCCGTGCGGGCCAGACGAATCCATCTCCGGTGCCGCGTGACCACGAGCCGGAGATGGAAAAGTGCGTTGCCAGCCCGTGCGGGCCAGACGAATCCATCCCCGGTGCCGCGTGACCACGAGCCCGGGATGGAAAAGTGCGCCGTCAGCCCGTGCGGGCCAGACGAATCCATCCCCGGTGCCGCGTGACCACGAGCCCGGGATGGATCATGCCGGCGCGAAGGTGTCCGTGCCGGAGGAATGCATCTCTGACTGGGTGGCGCGCCTACGCCACCAGCAGGTCGAGGGTCTGCGCTCGGCCGGCGGCCGAGTCGAGCGGCTCGCCGTCGTAGGCTCCCGCCACCGGCGAGACCATGATCTCGTCGACGCCGTGCTGCGTGGCGAACGCGGCCAGAGCCGCGCGCACCTCGCCGCCCTCGCCGATCAGCCAGCGCTGACGCATCGCGTCGATGAGGGTCTGCTCCTGGGCATCCGGATGCTCGGCGAGACCGCGCTGGGCCTCTTCGACCGTCTCGAGCGGCCTCATCGGCTTGTTGGCGCGCAGCCGCGCCATCGCGCGCAGCTGCGGCAGGGCGCGTTCCGAAGCCTCATCGGCCGAAGGGGCCGCCACCACGTTCGCCGTGAGGAAGGTGAGTGGCGCGTCGAGGGTCTCGGAGGGGCGGAACTGCGAGCGGTACAGGTCGAGGGCGCGCTCGAGCCCCACTCCCGCGAAGTGGTTCGCGAACACGTAGGGCAGCCCCTGCGCGGCGGCCAGCTGAGCGGAGTAGTCGCTCGAGCCCAGCAGCCAGATCGTCGGGGATCCGGATGCCGCGGGCGTCGCCTTCACGCCGTATTCGCCGCCGCTGGTGAAGCGCACCGTCGCGCCGTCGGACTGCAGCATGGCGGCGATGTCCTGTACGTGGGAGGGGAAGCGCTCGACGTCTCCGGTGGTGCCCGACTGGCGCAGCAGATGCGTGATCACGGGGTCGCTGCCCGGCGCACGCCCGATGCCGAGATCGATGCGACCCGGGGCGAGCGCTTCGAGCGCGGCGAACTGCTCGGCGACGATCAGCGGCGCGTGGTTGGGCAGCATGACGCCGCCCGAGCCGACGCGAATGCGCTGCGTGCGCGCCGCGGCGGCGGCGATCAGAACGGGCGGGCTGGTCGAGGCAACCGACGGCATGTTGTGATGCTCGGCGAACCAGAAGCGGGTGAGTCCGAGCTCGTCGGCGTGCTGCGCGAGTGCCATCGACGATGCGACGGCCTGCGCGCTGGTCTGGCCGGTGCGGACAGGTACGAGATCGAGGACGGAGAGCGCGGGAGTAGTCATCATCAGACGACAACGTCGGTGGGCGCGCCCGCATTCCTCCGCTCGCGCATCGCAGGCGTACTCTTCCTGGAATGGAGTCCAGCATCTTCTTCATCGTCGTCGGCGCCGTCGCGGTCGCAGCGGTGGCCCGTCGCCGCGGATGGCCGGCGCCTCTGCTCGTCACGGTGGTCGCGCTGCTGGCATCCTTCCTGCCCTTCGTGCCGGATGTCGCGATCGACGGGCACGTGCTGCTCAACGTCGTCCTGCCGCCGCTGCTCTACTCGGCGGCGCTCGACGTGTCGTTCCTGAGCTTCCGCAGGGCGATACCGCAGATCCGGCGGCTGGGGGTCGGCCTCGTCGTCGTCACCGCTGTCGTGGTCGGCGTGCTGGCGTGGTGGATCATGCCCGCACTGACTCTGCCGGGAGCGCTGCTGCTGGGTGCGATCGTCGCACCACCGGATGCCGTGTCGGCAGCCTCCATCGGGCGTCGTCTTGGCCTGCCGCGTCGCGTGATGACCGTGCTTTCTGGGGAGAGCCTGATCAACGACGCCACGTCGCTGACGATGTTCCGGGCGTTCGCGGCGATCGTCGCCGGAGCGACGGTATCGCTCTGGGACGGCATCTGGCAGTTCGCGCTCGCCGTGATGGTCGGAATAGCTGTCGGGCTGGTGTTCGGGATCGTGCTGCACCAGCTGCGGATGCGCGTGGACGACCCGGTCGTCAACGGCACGTTCGGCCTGCTCGCCCCGTTCGGCGCCTACGCGATCGCGGAGCAGCTGCTCGGATCGGGAGTGCTGGCCGTGGTCGCGATGGGCCTGTTCGTCGGGTTCAACGCGCCCAAGACGAGCTATGCGACCAGGCAGCAGGAGGCGCCGCTGTGGCTCTCGGCCGACTTCCTGCTGGAGTCGTTCGTGTTCGCGTACATCGGGCTGCAGCTGCCGCGGGTGGTCGGAGAGCTGAAAGACGGCGAGGGCGACACGATCGTGCTGCTCGCGGTGGTCGTGCTGGTGGCGGTGCTGCTCGTGCGGCCGCTCTTCGTGTATCCGGCGGGCGCATGGGGGCAGCGCTGGACGAAGTTCCGGCTGCGCCGATGGGAGAAGATGTCCGCCGCGAAGAAGGTGCTACCCATTGCCGACGGCCCGGGCCACCGGCATCCGCTCACCGAGGATCAGCTGCGTCGCCGACTGACCGAGACCCGACTCTCGTGGCGCGACCACGCCGTGGTCTCGTGGGCGGGCATGCGCGGGGTGGTGACGCTGGCGACGGCGCTCGCCGCCGCCGATCTCGCGGGCCTCGACGCGGTCGCCTCCCACGCGATCGTCGTGGTCGCGTTCGTCGTGACCGTCGGCACGCTGCTGCTGCAGGGGCTGACGCTGCCCTGGCTGATCCGGGTGCTGGGTGTCGTCGATGACGAGGAGGCGCGGGAGGATGCCAGGCAGCTGGAGTCCGTGCGCGAACGCAGCCGCGAGGTCGGCAAGGCCTACCTGCGCGAAGCGAGGCGCGCGTGGGCGCAGGAGTACGGCGAGGATCAGCTGCCGGCGTTCGACGCGTACGCCGAGCGCCTGGTGCGCATGCAGGCCGGACCCGGCCGGGCGGACGAGGGGCCGGCACGCCCCTCGCCCGAGCAGTTCGCGGCGATGGCCAAGGGGTGGCTGTCGGCGCGTCGCGACCTGCTGCTCGAAGAGCGACGCGCCGGCAACCTCAGCGAGGAGGTCATGCACGAGCTGATCGCCGCAATGGATGCCGAAGAACTCGCGCTCGACACCCGGATGGCGCTGCGCACCTGAAACGGGCGTCGAGCAGCGTCGCCGACGAGGCAACGGACGCGCGAGCGCTGCGTGGCGCACGAGCGGCGTCAGACCGAACGGCGGCTACCGAACGGGGTGAGGCCGCTCGTGGTCAGGCCGCCACGAGCGCGTCGGCCGGTGGCCGTGCCAGGCGCAGAGCGCCGACGATCTGCCAGCGGGCGCTGAAGCTGTGGTCGCGGAGTCGCTCGAGAGCGGCGATGTCGGCGCTGTCGAGTCCGTCGCGGACGGCTTCGCGCAGCAGGTCGTCCTTCGTGGCGGGGAATTCCATCTCGGCGAGGAACCGTCGGAGGGCGGGGGACGGGGACATGACACATTCCTTTCCGGATCGGAGTGGGGAGCGCCCTGACCGGGCGCTCCCCACTGTGCGAATCAGGCGCTGATCGCCTCGGGGGTGTCGGTCGACTCGACCCGGATGCGGCGCGGCTTGGCACGCTCGCTGACCGGGATGATCACCGTGAGCACGCCGCTGTCGTACGAGGCGCTGATGCGCTCGAGGTCGACACCGTCGCCGAGCGTGAACTGGCGGAAGTAGGTTCCGGTGCCGCGCTCGCGGGCGATCCAGCGCATGCCTTCGCCGGTGTCGGCGGTGCGCTGCGCGCGGATCGACAGCTGCGAGCCGTCGAGATCGACGTCGATCGAGCCGGGGTCGGCGCCCGGGATGTCGGCATGCAAGACATAGCGGTCGCCGTCGCGGCAGAGGTCGACGGGCATCACGCGCGGGGCGCGTACGGAGTCCAGCACGCTCGCGGCGAATCGATCGAGCTGACTGATCGGATCGAGGGTCATGGCCATGGTGTTCTCCTCTCACTATGGGCCGCCGGTCGGCGGCTCTGCGGTGCAATGCAGGGAATCTGCATCCGTTGCTGTATATTTATAGCGCCCAGTTCGACAGATTTCAAGTACCCGGAACGGATGCCAGATGACCGAGCGTGACGCCGCAACTCCGCTGTACGGGATCGCCGTGGCGGCCGATCTCGCCGACGTCCCCGAGGC
Organism: Microbacterium sp. nov. GSS16; assembly: GCF_028198145.1. Classification (NCBI taxonomy): domain Bacteria; kingdom Bacillati; phylum Actinomycetota; class Actinomycetes; order Micrococcales; family Microbacteriaceae; genus Microbacterium; species Microbacterium sp. nov. GSS16. Next base: position 1,244,553 of record NZ_CP116338.1, read on the forward strand.
GACGCTGCGGCTGTACGAGCGGCGCGGACTGCTCACCCCGTTCCGCAGCGACGGCGGCACGAGGCGGTACAGCGACGACGACATCGATCGCCTTCGCCGGGTGGCCGAGCTGCGGGATGCCGGGGTGAACCTCGCCGGCATCGGGCGCGTCCTCGATCTGGAGGACGAGAACGGCGAGCTGCGTCGCGAGCTCGAGCAGGAGCGTCGGGAACGCTGACCTCGGCTGGCGCGAGAACGATGCCTCGCCGGATGCGCGCAGCCGTTGGAGCTGGCTGCGCCCGGGCATCCGGGTCGCCTGTTTTTCGGCATCCGGATGCCGAAAGCGCTCCGCCCCGGAGAAAGGGGTGGAGCGCTCTCGTCGATGCAGCGGGTCAGCGTGCGCCGGCCGGCTCCTTCGTGGTGTCCGGCTCCGGGGCATCCGCGTCGTCGATGTCTTCCGCGAACGGCAGGCCGTTGCGGGGGGCGTTGTAGAGCTCCTCGTCGAGGATGCCCTCGCGCTTAGCGACGATGGCCGGCACGAGGGCCTGGCCCGCGACGTTCACCGCGGTGCGGCCCATGTCGAGGATCGGGTCGATGGCGAGCAGCAGTCCGACGCCCTCGAGCGGCAGGCCCAGGGTCGACAGGGTGAGGGTGAGCATCACGACCGCGCCTGTGGTTCCGGCGGTGGCGGCCGAGCCGACGACCGAGACGATCACGATCAGCAGGTACTGGATGAAGCTCAGCTGAATGTCGAAGAACTGGGCCACGAAAATCGCCGAGATCGCCGGGTAGATGGCGGCGCAGCCGTCCATCTTGGTGGTCGCACCGAGCGGCACGGCGAACGACGCGTAGCCGCGGGGCACGCCGAGGTTGCGCTCGGTGACGCGCTGCGTGAGCGGCAGGGTGCCGATCGACGAGCGGCTGACGAAGGCCAGCTGCACGGCGGGCCAGACGCCCGAGAAGTACTGCTTGATCGACAGACCGTGGGTCTTCACGAGGATCGGGTAGACCACGAAGATCACCAGGGCGAGGCCGATGTAGATCGCCGCGGCGAACCACGCGAGCGAGGTCAGCTTGTCCCAGCCGTACTTGACGACGGCCGAGCCGATGAGGCCGAAAGTACCGATCGGGGCGATGCGGATGATCCACCACAGCACGCGCTGGATGACCTTGAGCAGCGACTCGGTGAAGGCGAGGAACGGCTCGGCCTTGCGGCCGGCCCTGAGGGCGGCGATTCCCACGACCGCGGCCACCACGATGACCTGCAGGATGTTGAAGTTCACGCTCGACACGAGTGTGCCCTCGACGGGACCGGGGCCCGTCGACACGGACAGGCCGAGGAAGTTCTGCGGGATCAGACCGAGCAGGAAGTTCCACCAGGTGCCGACCGTGTACGGGTCGCCCGTCTCGAGGCCCGCCCCCGCCTTCGCGCCGGGCTGGATGACCAGGCCGAGCGTGATGCCGATGATCACGGCGATGAACGCGGTGATGCCGAACCAGAGGATCGTCTGACCCGCGAGGCGCGCGGCGTTCTGCACGCGGCGCAGGTTGGAGATGCTCGCGACGATCGCCGTGAAGATCAGCGGCACCACGGCCGCCTTCAGCAGCGTGACGTACGAGCTGCCGATGCGGTCGAGCGTGTCGGACAGTACCGTCGGGTTGGTGCCGCTCGCGCCGAGCGAGACGGCGATCAGGCCGACGCCGATGCCCAGGATGAGGGCGGCGATGATCTGGAACCCGAAGGATGTCAGCAGCTTGCGGACCGGGCCCCGGGTGTCTGGCGCCTTCTGGGCGCGCGCGGTGGAAGAAGAGGTGCTCAAAGGGACTCCAATTGTCTGCGCGGAGTGCGCGTCGTGTGGGGTAAACGCTAAGCGGATCGCTGTATTCCCGCGAATATGTGTGACGAAGCATGACGGGGCCGGGTCCCCCCGGCCCGGGCCGCGGTCGCTCCGCCCACACCGCCCGGTCGCAGAGCGGACACCCTCCCGGTCGTTCAGCGAGCGAAGCGAGTCGAAACGCCGACGTACCCGCCGGACGCAATCGCGGATGAGCCAGCACCCACTCACCCGCGCGGAGCCAGCACCAGCAGGTCCCCCACCTCGCACTCGAGCGCGTCGCACACCGCCCGCAGCGTCGAGTACCTGATCGCCCGCGCCCGATCGTTCTTCAGCACCGACAGGTTCACGATGCTCACCCCCACCCGAGCGCTCAACTCGGTCAGCGTCATCCCGCGCTCGACGAGCAGTTCATCCAGGCGGCAATGGATGCCCGTAAACTCGTCATCCGCCCCTGCCGGCGTCATACCAGCCCCTCCGTCTCGCGCTGCAGTCGAGTTCCGTTGCGCAGGATCACCGCGAGGGCGGCGAACGCCAGCCCGGCCGCGATCGGCCAGAACGGAAGGGTGACGCTGAATACAGGGTCGGGCCACCAGGCATCCAGCACGTCGTCGATGCCGGCAACCTTCTCGTAGCCACCGCCGGAGTACTCGAGAAGCTCGGACGACGCCATGCTTCCCGCGATATCAGACAGCACCTGCGCGCCGATGCCGCCGAGGCTGACTACGACCGCCGTCACCATAGACATCCGAGACAACACCGGCGCGAAAGCGCGTCCCCGCAGCAGCTGGAAGCACGACAGGGCCACCATGGCCGCGACGGCGCCCGGCACCAGCCACCACAGCGCCTGACCGATCGCCCAGCACACCCGCGCTCCCACGCTCAGGCCCTCGACCACCACGTCGGCAGCGGTGAAGCCGCCGCTGATTCGCGTCGCGCTCGCGCCCTCGACGAAGGCGCCCTCCGGCAGAGTCGGCCAGTACGCGGCCGTGGGTACGGTGATCTGCACGGCGTTCTGCACCAGCGTCGAGACGGCGGTCACGAGCGCGCCGATGATCGCGATACCCGCCCACAGCAGTGCGACCCAGAAGGTCACGCGAATGACCGAGGACTCACCACGCCGCCGCCCGCCCGCACGAGCGAACGCGACGACGACGCCTAGCGCGACGACGACGAACACCGCCGCCAGCGACCACACTGCGACGCCCATTAGACCAGCCCCTCGGCCTCGCGCTGCAGCCGGTCGCCGACGACGAACACCGAACCGACCACGGCCAGTGCGAAGGCGGCGAGCACGAAGGTGAACGGCTCGACCGAGATCACCGCCGTGTCGAACGGGCCATCGATCGCATGAGCCATCGCGGCGTTCGCGAGCATGTTGTCGAAGAAGTGCGCCGCGGCGGCTCCGATCAGACCGACTGCGCCGCCGATCGCGGCCAGCCGCGTGTTCCCCTTGCCGAACACCCGCCCGCGCAGGATGTTGCGGCTCAGCGCGATCAGGCAGGCCACGACGACGACCACCGTCGTGCCGAAGGCGACCTGGCCGAGGACGCCGGCAACCACACCGATCCCGTCGAGCCCCTCGACGGCGATGACACCCTGATCCAGCTCGACCGGAAGGGTCGTGTCGCCGATCCGGGCATCCGCCGTCGTGTCGAGGAACTGCACCAGGACGTCGATCGCACCGCCGCCCACCAGCTCGGCGATGCGCACGCTGACGTTCCACACTGTCCATGCTGCGATCGCCACCCCCGCGATGACGAACAACGCGAGGCTGACCGTGTCGCCCCTGCTCAGCGTGCGCTCCGCCGGAGCGCCGTCGGTGATCTTCATATCTGCCCCCACATATCGATAGTCGTTGTTATCGGCTTTCGATAACTTAATGACAGTCGATAAGCATGTCAAGAACGGAAGGACACCCCGCTCCCTTCCCGGCGAATGGGGGAGCGTATGCCGACGGCGAACACGACCGTTCCACCCCGCCGCGGTCGTTACTCTCGATGTACACGGCGCCACCGCCGCTTCGCCCCGCGCGAAAAGGAGTCACAGCATGTTCGAGAGATTCACCGACCGAGCCCGCCGAGTCGTCGTCCTCGCCCAAGAAGAGGCGAAGATGCTCAACCACAACTACATCGGCACCGAGCACATCCTGCTCGGCCTCATCCACGAGGGTGAGGGTGTCGCCGCCAAGGCCCTCGAAAGCCTCGGCATCTCCCTCGACGCGGTGCGCGAGCAGGTGCAGGACATCATCGGCCAGGGTCAGCAGCAGCCGACCGGCCACATCCCCTTCACCCCGCGCGCCAAGAAGGTGCTCGAGCTGAGCCTGCGCGAAGCGCTGCAGCTCGGCCACAACTACATCGGCACCGAGCACATCCTGCTCGGCCTCATCCGCGAGGGCGAGGGCGTCGCCGCTCAGGTGCTCGTCAAGCTCGGCGCCGACCTCAACAAGGTCCGCCAGCAGGTCATCCAGCTGCTCTCCGGAGCGCCCGGCCGCGAGACGGCTTCGGTCGGCGCGACCACCAACGAGAACCAGCAGGCCGCCCAGGGCGGCTCGCAGGTGCTCGACCAGTTCGGCCGCAACCTCACCCAGGCTGCCCGCGACGGCAAGCTCGACCCGGTGATCGGCCGTGAGAAGGAGGCCGAGCGGGTCATGCAGATCCTCTCGCGCCGCTCGAAGAACAACCCCGTCCTCATCGGCGAGCCGGGCGTCGGCAAGACCGCCGTCGTCGAGGGCCTCGCCCAGGCGATCGTCAAGGGCAACGTCCCCGAGACGCTCAAGGACAAGCAGCTCTACTCGCTCGACCTCGGCTCGCTCATCGCCGGCTCCCGCTACCGCGGCGACTTCGAGGAGCGCCTGAAGAAGGTCACCAAGGAGATCCGCACCCGCGGCGACATCATCGTCTTCATCGACGAGATCCACACCCTCGTGGGCGCGGGCGCCGCGGAGGGCGCGATCGACGCGGCATCCATCCTCAAGCCGCTCCTCGCGCGCGGCGAGCTGCAGACGATCGGCGCCACGACCCTCGACGAGTACCGCAAGTACTTCGAGAAGGATGCCGCGCTCGAGCGTCGTTTCCAGCCCGTTCAGGTGAACGAGCCGACGCTGCCGCACGCGATCAACATCCTCAAGGGGCTGCGCGACCGCTACGAGGCGCACCACAAGGTGCAGATCACCGACGGCGCGATCGTCGCCGCGGCGAACCTCGCCGACCGCTACGTCTCCGATCGCTTCCTGCCCGACAAGGCGATCGACCTGATCGATGAGGCAGGCGCCCGCCTGCGCCTCAGCATCCTGTCGTCGCCGCCCGAGCTGCGCGAGTTCGACGAGAAGATCGCCAAGGTCCGTCAGGACAAGGAGGCAGCCTCCGAAGAGCAGGACTTCGAGAAGGCCGCGTCGCTGCGCGACCAGGAGAAGGAGCTGCTCGGTGAGCGGCTGCGCCTCGAGAAGCAGTGGCGCTCGGGCGATGTCGCCACTCAGGCGGTCGTCGACGAGGGCCTGATCGCCGAGGTGCTCGCCCAGGCCACCGGCATCCCGGTCTTCAAGCTCACCGAGGAGGAGTCGAGCCGACTCGTCTTCATGGAAAAGGCGCTGCACCAGCGCGTCATCGGCCAGGAAGAGGCGATCGCCGCGCTCAGCCGCACGATCCGCCGCCAGCGCGCCGGCCTCAAGGACCCGAAGCGCCCCAGCGGCTCGTTCATCTTCGCCGGCCCCACCGGCGTCGGAAAGACCGAGCTCGCCAAGGCCCTCGCCGAGTTCCTCTTCGACGACGAGGCAGCTCTCATCTCGCTCGACATGAGCGAGTTCGGTGAGAAGCACACCGTGTCGCGTCTGTTCGGAGCCCCTCCCGGATTCGTCGGATTCGAAGAGGGCGGCCAGCTCACCGAGAAGGTGCGCCGCAAGCCGTTCTCGGTCGTGCTGTTCGACGAGATCGAGAAGGCCCACCCCGACATCTTCAACTCGCTGCTGCAGATCCTCGAAGAGGGTCGCCTGACCGACGGTCAGGGACGCATCGTCGACTTCAAGAACACCGTGATCATCATGACGACCAACCTCGGCTCGTCGGCGATCGCCGGTGGCCCGGTCGGGTTCCAGATCGAGGGCAACTCGCAGACGACGTACGAGCGGATGAAGGGCAAGGTCGACGAAGAGCTCAAGCGCCACTTCAAGCCCGAGTTCCTCAACCGCCTCGACGACATCATCGTCTTCCCGCAGCTGAACAAGGACGAGCTGCGCCAGATCGTGGGCCTGTTCACCAAGCAGCTCGGCGACCGCCTGCTCGACCGCGACATGACCGTCGAGCTGTCGGATGCCGCGAAGGACAAGCTCATCGACATCGGATTCGACCCCGCCCTCGGTGCGCGTCCGCTGCGTCGCGCCATGCAGCGCGAGATCGAGGACCAGCTCTCCGAGCGCATCCTGCACGGCCAGCTGAACACCGGCGACCACGTGAAGGTCGACGTCGTCGACGGCAAGTTCGCGTTCGAGCACGCGCCGCGCGGCGAAAAGGTGTCGGTCGGCGTCAACACCGGCGGCGGCATCTCCACCACCCCGGAGATCGCTGCGGGCTGACGACAGCTGAGACGAGAAAGGGGGCGGATGCCGATGGCATCCGCCCCCTTCTGCGTGAACAGATCAGCGTGCGTCGTTCCACGACCAGATGTCGTCGCCGCGCAGCGTGGCATCCGCCCCGCTGTCGTCGTAGATGACCTGTCCGGCCAGGTGCGTGTTCTCGACCCCGGTCAGCCAGATCAGCAGGTTCGCGATCGCCGCGGCGGCGGCCGACTGGCGGCCCTCGGCCGTGCTGAGATCGGTCTCGACGTCGGCGTCGCGCAGGTCGATGCCAGGCAACCAGATGCCAGGCAACCAGACAAGGAGCGCGACTCCCAGCGGTCATGCGGATTACCTGCAGGGGGCTCGCTCTAGTGTGGACCCGTGCCAGACTTCCTCGTCCGCCCCGCCCGCAGCACCGATGTGATCGGCATCCACTCTCTGCTGGAGCCGATGGTCGATCAGCGCATCCTGCTCGGCAAGGACCTCGCCGTGCTCTACGGCGCCGTGCAGGAGTTCGTCGTCGCCGAAGCTGATGGTCAGCTGATCGGCTGCGGTGCCCTGCACGTGATGTGGGAGGACCTGGGCGAAGTGCGCACCCTTCTCGTGCGCGACGACTACCTGCGCCACGGCGTCGGTCGCGCGATCGTCACCGACCTCGAGCACCGCGCCCGCCAGCTCGGGCTCACCCGGCTCTTCTGCCTGACCTTCGAGACCGAGTTCTTCTCGCGACGCGGCTTCGAGCCCATCGGCGAGCAGGTGGTCGATGCCGACGTTTATTCGCAGCTGCTGCGCAGCGGCGACGCGGGCGTGGAGGAGTTTCTGGATCTGGCCCACGTCAAGCCGAACACGCTCGGCAACACGAGGATGATCAAGCACCTGAATTAGCCTGGACTCATGCCCCGCCAGTCTGCCGCCGTCTACCGTCGCCGCCGGCTCGCGGTGCTGCTGCTGCTCGTTCTCGTGCTCGTCGCAGTCGGCGGGGGTGTGTGGCTCGCGATCGCGCAGCCGTGGTCGGCCTCGGCTCCGGCCGACCGGACCCCCACTCCGGATGGCGCGGCGCCGGCGACCCCGACCGAGAGCCCCAGCGCGTCTCCCGATGCGAGCCCCGACCCCTCCGAGACCCCCGGCATCGCGGCGTGCACCGCGGAGGACGTGACCGTCACCGCCGTCACCGACGCCGACGCATACCCCGCCGAAGCGCTGCCGCAGCTGTCGATCCTGCTCGCCAACACCGGCACGCGGGACTGCACGCTGAATGTGGGCTCGAGCACGCAGATCTTCACGGTGAGCAGCGGAGACGACGTGTGGTGGCGTTCTACGGACTGCCAGTCGGAGTCGAGCGACATGATCGTGACGCTCGCGGCCGGGTCTTCGGTACCCAGTGCATCGCCGGTCGTGTGGGATCGCACGCGCTCATCGACCGACACCTGTGAAGAGCAGAACCGCCCGCGCGCACCGGGCGGTGGAGCCTCGTATCATGTCGCCGTGTCGATCGGCGGTTTCGCCAGCGAGACGCCCAAGCAGATCCTGTTGCGCTGAGCGAAAAGTCGTTGCGGCCTCGAACTTATCCCCGATGAGTGGCTGACATGGACGATATTTTGGGATACCATAGAGGCCAGGTTCTCAGTTCTGTTGCGGCAAGCCATCCCCAGTGGTGTCGACACCAGCGTCCCCAGCGCTTCGACAATCGCCGCGACCGAGAGCCGGAGGGCCCTCTCGAGTTCCCCAGTCCCCAATGGAGGACTCGAGAGGGCCCCACTCTTAGGCTGGTGTCATGGCGAAGAAGAAGTCAGGCAGCAAGCGCCCCGCACCCGAGGACTTCCGCTCTGAGGCTCTGGCTCAGGCGCTCGAGAAGCAGGACATGGCGGCCGTCGCCCTCGCGCTCCGCAACGGCAACACGGTCGTTCCGCTGATCAAGCCCGGTGCCCGCGACAACCCGCTCGACAGCGGCGAGGTGTGGACGTACCGCGACGCGAGCACCGGCGACGTCGCGCTTCTGCTGTTCAGCGACGCCAAGCACAAGCCCGCCAACCTGCCGCCCGGGGTGGGTATCTACTCGCCGACCTGGCTGAAGTCGTTCCTGGGCACGCACCGCGACACCATCACGACCGTCTTCCTCGACATCGCAGGCCCGCACCCGATGCAGGCGCCGCCGGCAGAGCTGCTCAAGGCGCTCGAAGCCTGAGCCGCCGTCAGAACGGCGGGATCGACGCCTCGGGGCGACGGTCGGTGGCGCGCGAGCGGATGTCGGTCAGCGCCGAGCGCAGCGTCTTCGACCGGTCGTCGACCACCTGCTGGTACCCGAGCCGCGCGGCCTCGCCTCGGCGCTGCGTCGCCTGGGTCACCGGGCGGATCTCGCCCGCCAGCGACAGCTCGCCCACCGCGGCGACCGTTCGCGGCACAGACCACTGCCGGATCGACCCCGCCACGGCGACGGCGATGGCCAGATCGGCCGCCGGCTCGGTGAAGCGCACGCCGCCGACGGTCGACACGTACACATCGAGCTTCGACGTCGCGATGCCCGCGCGCCGCTCGAGGATCGCCAGCACCATCGCCACCCTGGATGCATCCAGGCCGTGCACCACGCGACGGGGGTTCGGGGCGTTCGACTCGATCGTCAGCGCCTGCACCTCGACCGGCAGAGCGCGCCGACCCTCCAGCGCGATCGCCACGCAGGTGCCGGGCTCTGCTGCGCCCTGGGAGAGGAACAGCCCGCTCGGGTCGGGCACCTCGGCGATGCCCGCGCCGGTCATCTCGAAGCATCCGACCTCATCCGTCGGGCCGAAGCGGTTCTTCAGCGCTCGGATGAACCGCAGCGCCGTCTGCCGGTCGCCCTCGAAGTGGCACACCACGTCGACCAGGTGCTCGAGCACCCGGGGGCCTGCGACCTGACCGTCCTTGGTCACGTGTCCGACGATGATCACCGGCAGCCCGCGGTCTTTCGCGACCCTGATGAGGGTCGCCGCGACCTCGCGCACCTGACTCGGCTGACCGGCTGCGCCGTCGATGAGGCCCGACGCCACCGTCTGCACCGAGTCGACGATCACCAGGTCGGGCTTCACGTCGTCGATGTGACCGAGGATCGTGGCGAGGTCGGTCTCGCTGGCGAGGTACAGCTCGTCGTGCAGCGCATTCGTGCGCTCGGCGCGCAGGCGCACCTGGGCCGGTGATTCTTCGGCGCTCGCGTACAGCACGCGACGGCCGGTGCGCGCGGTGGATGCCGCCACCTCCAGCAGCAGCGTGGACTTGCCGACACCCGGCTCGCCGCTCAGCAGGATCGCTGCGCCGGGCACGATGCCGCCGCCCAGCACACGGTCGAACTCGCCGACCCCGCTGCTGCGCCGCGGCGCGTCGGCGGTCGTGATCTGCGTGATCGGCCGCGCGGCGCGGCTCGCGGACGGCGCGACGGCCTCGGTCTGCCGCACCAGCCCCGTCTTCGCTCCCTGCTCCTGCACCGTGCCCCACTGCTGGCACTCGCCGCACCGGCCGACCCACTTCGCCGTCGTCCAGCCGCATTCCGAGCACACGAAAGCGGGAGGGGCGGGTCTGCGGGTGGCCATGCAGCAAGGGTATCCTCGGCATCCGACACCACGGCCTTCGACCGTGCCCGACCGGTGTGCCCGGGCTCACTGCGAGGCAGCGACCGCCTGAGCGAACGGGGTGTCCGGCGCCGACAGTACCTCATCGAGCACGCCCTCTTGGGAGATGCGCCCGTGCTCGAGGATGAGCAGGCGGTCGGCGAGGGCGTGCGCATCGGCGACGGTGTGCGAGACGACGATCGTCGTGGTGCCGTGCAGCTGCTCGCGGACGACCTCGCGCAGCTGCGCGGCGGCGAGCACGTCGAGCGAGCTGAACGGCTCATCCAGCAGCAGCAGCCGCGGGCGCGCCGCGAGGGCGCGGGCCAGCGCGACGCGCTGACGCTGACCGCCGGAGAGCTGGTCGGGTCGGCGGCCGCCCAGGTCGGGCAGGCCGATCCGCGGCATCCACTCCTCGGCCATCGCGAGCGCATCGGCGCGCGACGAGCCGGCCGAACGGGCGGCGAACGCGATGTTGGCAACGGCGGTCATGTGCGGAAACAGCAGCGGGTCCTGGCCGAGCAGACCGATCGCGCGCCGCGATGGGGGAGTGTGCCGCGAAGCATCCGCCAGCCGATCGCCGCCGATGTCGACGTGCCCGCCGTCAAGACGGGTGAGGCCGGCGACGGCATCCAGCAGCGTAGTCTTGCCGGCCCCGCTCGGACCCATCACCGCCAGCACCTCACCCGGGCGCAGCGTCAGCCGCACGTCGAGGCCGGCGTGGTCGACGACCACATGCGCGTCGAGTGTGCCGGTCACTTCAGCGCACCCGGTCGCCAGGCGCGCACGAGCAGCAGCACCACGACCGCGGTCGCGAGCAGCAGGATCGACAGCGCGACCGCCGTCTCGCGGCCGGTGCCCGCTCCGTTGAAGGCCGTGTAGATCGCCAGTGGCATGGTCTGCGTGACGCCGGGGGCGTTGCCGGCGAACAGTGCCGTGGCGCCGAACTCGCCGATGGCCCGCGCGAAGCACAGGATCACGCCGACCACGATCCCGGGCGCCGCGAGCGGCAGCGTCACCCGCCACAGCACTCGCCAGGGGCGGGCGCCCAGCGTCGCCGCGGTGCGCTCGTACCGGCCGCCGACGCTGCGGATGGTGCCCTCCGCGGCGAGCACGAGGAAGGGCAGGGCGACGAACGCCTGCGCGAGCACCACCGCCGCCGGGGTGAACGGCAGAGTCACGTCGAAGGCACCCGACAGCATCCGTCCGACCGGACTCGTCCTGCCGAACAGGAACAGCAGCGCCACCCCGCCGACCATCGGCGGCAGCACGAGGGGCACGGCGACGAGCGCGCGCAGCAGCGCCGACGTGCGAGGGCCCGACCTCGCCATCAGCAGCGCCAGCGGAAGGCCGAGCACCAGGCACACGGACGTGGCCGCCAGGCCGCTGACGAGCGACAGCCGCAGCGCGTCGACGGCGACAGGTGAGGTGATGTCCTGCCACAGCGTCGCCCAAGACGCCCTGGTGATCAGTGCCAGCAGCGGCAGGATCAGCAGCGCCACCCCGAGCACCGCCGGGGCGATCAGCGTGAACGGCGTGCCCGTGCCGGTGTCGCGGATGCCGCTGCGCCGAACGGCAGCGCGACGGGAGGCCGCGGGACCGGCGTCGACGGTCACGGCGCCCCGAACCCGAGCCGCTGCAGGATCCGCTGCCCGTCCGGCCCGCGCACGAAGTCGGCGAAGAGCTCGCCGGTCTCGTCGGCGTCGTCGAGCGCGACGATCGGGTAGCGGTTGACGACCTCGTCGGCGCCCTGGGGCACGAAGCTCTGCACGGCGTCGTCGCCGATCACATCGGTGGCGTAGACGAGCCCGGCATCCGCCTCGCCGGCGGCGATCTTCTGCAGCACGGCGGTGACGTTCTGCTCCTGGCTCGCCGGCGTCACCGCTACTCCGGCCGCCTCGAGAAGCGTCTGGCTCGCCACTCCGCACGGCACCTGCGGCGCGCAGAGCACGGTCACGGCATCTGCGAGATCGGCCAGTGTCTCGACACCCCCCGGGTTGCCGGCGGGAACCGCCACGACCAGCGTGTTGGTGGCGAAGAGCTGCGGGCCGGCGGCGAGTCCGCTGTCGACCAGCGCGGTCATGCTGCGCTCGTCGGCGGTGGCGAGCACGTCGGCCCGTGCGCCCTCCTGCAGCTGGGTCACGAGTGTGCTCGAGCCCTCGTACACGATTGGGTTCACGGTGACGCCCGGGTACTGCTGCTCGAACGACTCGGCGATCTCATCGAACGCGGTGCGCAGCGACGCGGCGGCGAACACCGTCACTTCGCCGGTGGGGCCTTGCTGCTCGCCGCCCGAGTCGGAGCTCTTCCCGTTCGAAGCATTCCCGTCGGAGCGGGACGCGGCTGACGTGCACCCGGTGAGCACCAGCGCCGCAGCCAGAGCGGCGACGCCGACCCATCGCAGCCTCACCGCAGCGCCTCCTTCGGCGGCGTCTCGACGATCACGTTGGTCGCCTTGATCACGGCCGAGGCGAGCGAGCCGGGCTGCAGGTCGAGCTGCCGTGCAGCCTCGGCCGACAGCAGCGACACGACCCGGTGGGGACCTGCCTGGATGTCGACCTGAGCCATCACGCCGTCGATCTGCACGCGCGTGACGAGTCCGGTGAAGCGGTTGCGCGCGCTGGAGAGCAGGTCGGCGTCGTCGCCGGGGGCGTCGGCCAGGCGCTGGGCGTGCTCGGCGAGGGCGGCGCCCGGGATGCGGGCGGGGGAATCCCCTGTGACCGGCAGTGCGCCGTGGTCGATCCAGCGCCGCACCGTGTCGTCGCTCACGCCGAGCAGGCGGGCGGCGTCAGCGATTCGATATGAGGTCATGGCCTGAGCCTAGATGTCGGATGACCGCAGATCCAGACGAAATATCCGTGAACCTCCGCATCTGCGGGAACCAGCAGGTTTCATGGCCGCCTTTTCCCGGCGAGCGATGCTGGCCGGCCACGTGAGAGAACCGTACGCTCGAAGTATGCCCCTGCCGCCTCTCGTCGAGCCAGTCGACGCTCTGAGTGACGCCGAGCGTCTGCGCACCGCGCGCCATCAGGTGCTGTCCGGTCTCGGCGAGATCGGCCAGCGTCGCCTGCGTGCCGCCCATGTCGCCGTCGTCGGGGCGGGCGGACTCGGCGCTCCGGTCGTGCTCGCACTCGCCGCGGCCGGAATCGGAACGCTGACGATCATCGACGACGACGACGTCGAGATCTCCAATCTGCAGCGCCAGATCATGCACCGCCGCAGCGACGTCGGCCGACCGAAAGTCGACAGCGCCGTCCGCGTCGCCGCCGACCTGTCACCCGAGACCGAGGTCAGACCGCTGCGGGCGCGGCTGGCATCCGACAACGCCGCAGACCTGCTCGCCGGAGCCGACCTGGTGATCGACGGCACCGACACGTTCGAGACGCGGCTGCTGGTCGCCGCCGCCGCCGAACGACTCGGCATCCCGCTCGTGTGGGGCGTGATCCAGGAGTTCGCCGCGCAGATCACCGTCTTCTGGTCGTCGCCGCCTGAGGGCACCGACGCCGTCGTGCTGAGCGATCTCTACCCCGAGGGGAGCGTGGGTGAACTGCCCACGTGCGCCGCGGTCGGGGTCTTCGGCGCGCTCTGCCTGCAGGCCGGATCGATCCTCGCGATGGAGGCGATCAAGCTGATCACCGGAATCGGCGACCCGCTGCTGGGGCGGGTGCTCGTCATCGACGCGCTGCGCGCCAAGAGCAGCGAGGTGCCGCTGCGCTCATCGCGGGTGCAGGCTTCTGTCGGACCCGAGCCACCGCCCTCGTTGCCGCACATCGCCGTCGCCGACCTCGGGCACGAGTCGGCCGCCGGTGCGATGCTGCTCGACGTGCGGGAGGATGCCGAGGTCGTCGCCGGCATGATCCCCGGTGCGACGCACGTGCCGCTGGCGCAGGTGCTCGCCGATCCGTCGGCGGTCGCACAGGGTCGCATCGTCGTGATCTGCCAGGCCGGTGTGCGCGCACGCCGTGCGGCCGAGACGCTGCGCGCCGTCGGTGCCGACGCCGTCGTGCTGGCGGGCGGCATGGATGCCTGGAACGAGGCGTCACAGAGCGGGGCGACCGCATGAGAACCGTCGAGGAGCAGCTCGAGATCGTCCTCGCTGAGGTGCGCCGGCGTCCGCCCGTCACCGTGCCGCTCGACGAGGCGCACGGGCTGACCCTGGCATCCGACGCGCGCGCGGTCAGCGCCGTACCCGTCTTCGACAACTCCGCCATGGACGGCTTCGCGGTGCGCTGGGCCGATGTCGCGGGCGCCGCACCCGAGCATCCGGTCACCCTGCGGGTCGTCGCCGACATCCCGGCCGGCAGCGCGCTCGACCCCGCGATCGCGCCGGGAGAGGCCGCGCGGATCATGACCGGGGCCCCGACCCCGACCGTCGCCGACGCGATCGTGCCCTTCGAAGACACCGCCGGCGGGCTGGCCGACTCGCTCGACACCGTGGTCGTGGAGCGATCGCCCAGCGCTCAGCACGCGCACATCCGCCGGGCCGGCGCCGACATCGCCGCCGACGCGGTCGTGCTCGCCGCGGGCACGCTGCTCGGGGCACGGCAGCTGGCGGCGCTGGCATCCGCCGGCATCGCGCGGGTCGACGTCGCCCCGCGACCACGCATCGCGATCGTCTCGACCGGATCCGAGCTCGTCGCCCCCGGCACGCCGCTGCAGCGCGGACAGATCCCCGAGTCGAACGGCATCCTGCTCGCGGGACTCGCCGCCGACGCCGGCGCCGAGATCGTGCTGCGCCGCGTCGTCGACGACGAGGGCGACGGTCCGGCCGAGGCCGTCGCCGACGCGAGGGAACGCGGTGCCGATGCCATCGTCTTCTCGGGCGGAGTCAGCGCTGGCGCCTACGAGGTCGTCAAGCAGAGCCTCGAAGACGCCATGGAGTTCACGAAGGTCGCGATGCAGCCCGGCAAGCCGCAGGGCTTCGGCGCGACCGGCGACGGGATGCTGCTGTTCGGCCTTCCCGGCAACCCCGTCAGCGCCGCCGTGTCGTTCGAGGTCTTCGTGCGACCGGCCCTGCTGCGCATGCAGGGACGCGACGCCATCCACCGACCTCGCCGGCACGTGTCCGCAGGGGTCGAGTGGCGCACCCCGCCCGGGCGGCGCCAGTACCTGCCCGCCGTGATCGACCGCACCGACCCCGCCCGCCCGGTCGTGCGCCCCGCGACCGCCGGCGGATCGGGCTCGCACCTCAGCGTGGGTCTCGGCGCCGCCGACGCGTACGCCATCGTCCCCGCCGAGACGGAGCGCGTCTCCGCCGGCGACCTCATCGAAGTCATGGAGCTGTGATGACCTTCACCCACCTGGATTCCGCCGGCAACGCACGCATGGTCGACGTGACCGAGAAGAAGCCGACCGTTCGCGCCGCCACCGCGCGCGGGTTCGTGCGCTGCGCGGCTGAGACAGTGGCTCTGCTGCGCGACGGGTCGGTGCCCAAGGGCGACGTGCTCGCGGTGTCGCGCATCGCCGGCATCCAGGCGGCCAAGCGCACTCCCGAGCTGCTGCCGCTCGCGCACGTCATCGGTGTGCACGGTGCGGTCGTCGATCTCGAGATCGAAGACGAGGGCGTCGCCATCGAGGCGACCGTGCGCACCGCCGACCGCACCGGCGTCGAGATGGAGGCGCTCACGGCCGTCTCGGTGGCCGCGCTGTCGGTGATCGACATGATCAAGGGCGTCGACAAGTCGGCCTCGATCGAGAATCTGCGCATCACCGCGAAGGAGGGCGGCCGCAGCGGATCATGGCGGCGGCCCGGAGAATGACCGCAACGACCATCGGCGCGATCCTGCTCGTCGGCGGGCGCTCGACGCGCATGGGCGGCGGTGCCAAGCCCCTGCTCGAGGTGGGCGGTCGGACGCTGCTCTCGCGCGCGATCGGCGCGATGACGGATGCCGGATGCGCGCCGATCATCGCCGTCGGGCCGCAGCTCGACTCCGACGCCCCGGTGCGGTGGGCGCGCGAGGATCCGCCGTTCTCTGGCCCAGCGGCAGGCATCGCCGCGGGGGTGTCTGCGCAGAGCGGCCACGGTGACGGCGATGCGCCGGAATGGACGCTCGTGCTCGCCGGTGACCTGCCGCATGTCGAGCGTGTGACCGCGCAGCTGACCGGGGCGGCGACCTCCGCACCGTCGGCCGCAGATGCGGTCGTGCTGAGCGCCGGTGGGCATCCGCAATGGCTCGCCGGCATCTACCGCACCGCGGCTCTGCGCGCTGCGGTGCGCGCCGCGGGGGATGAGCTCGCCGGCCTGGCGTGCCGCGCCCTGCTCGGCGGCCTCGATATAACGTGGCTGGCAGACGAAGATGGGATCACCGCCGACATCGACACCCCGGCGGACCTGGCGCGCATGCGCGCGGCATTCGAGGAGGAGACCGTGAGCGAATCATCCCGCACCCTGCCCCCCGAGGCGCTCGACGAGTGGGCGCTCGCCCTGCGCGAGCGGTTCGACCTCGATGCCGAAGACGTGCCGATCGGTCTCATCCTCGACCTCGCACGCGACGTCGCCAATGGCGTCGCACGGCCCGCCGCCCCGTTCAGCGCCTTCGTCGCCGGGCTGGTCGCGGGTCGTGCCGGCGGCACGCCGCAACAGGTTCGTGAGGCCGTCGCCGCCGTGGTCGAGCTGGCAGGCGACTGGAAGGAGCGCTGAGATGACGACGACGCAGACCA
Source organism: Microbacterium sp. nov. GSS16 (assembly GCF_028198145.1). Classification (NCBI taxonomy): domain Bacteria; kingdom Bacillati; phylum Actinomycetota; class Actinomycetes; order Micrococcales; family Microbacteriaceae; genus Microbacterium; species Microbacterium sp. nov. GSS16. The sequence continues at coordinate 1,261,154 of NZ_CP116338.1, forward strand.
CCACGGTGCGCTTCTTCGCCGCCGCGCAGGAGGCCGTCGGTCAGGATGCGCTGACGACGGATGCCGGAACGCTGGGGGCCCTCAGGCAGCAGCTGCTCGCCGAGCACCCGGCGCTCACGGGCATCCTGTCGCGCTGCGCGGTGCTCGTCGACGGCGCCCGAGTCGACGACGACTTCGCGCTCGCCGAGGCGAAGACGATCGACGTGCTGCCGCCGTTCGCGGGCGGGTGAACCGCGCGTCGGTCGCGCCGGCCTGGCGGCAGCGCCGGTCTCGGTCGGCAGTGCCGGGAGGTCAGCCGCCGATGCCCTTCCACGCGGTCGTGCCGTCGGCCTCGACCTGACGCTTCCACACCGGCAGCTCGCGCTTGATCGCCTCGATCACCTCGCGGCACACCGTGAACGCCGCATCCCGGTGCGACGAGGCCACGGCGATGACGACCGCCGCCTCTCCGACATCGAGACGCCCGATCCGGTGGCTGACGGCGACGACGGCATCCGTTCCCTCCGAGGCGACCTCGGCGATGCGGTGCAGGGTCTGCTCGGCATCCGGGTGAGAGGTGTACTCCAGCGCGACGACGGCATCCGCGGCATCCGGGTCGTGGTCGCGCACCCGGCCGACGAACGTCGTGACGGCGCCGGAGGTGGTGCTGTCGACGGCGGCGATGTGCTCGTCGAGCGACAGCGGCTGGTCTGAGATGCGCGCCAGGCGGACGGTCATCGGTGGTCCTCTCCATCGAGTTGGCTGAGCACGTGCCCGGCGACCGAGAGTACGACGGGCATGCCTTCGGCGACGGCCTTCGGCGAGCCGGGCAGGTTGACGATCAGGGTGTCGCCGACGACGCCGGCGAGGCCGCGGGTCAGCATCGACGCGGGGGTGGCGGCGAGGCCGGCGCGGCGCAGCTCTTCCACGATGCCGGGCAGCTGCCTCTCGATCACGCGCGCGGTGCCCTCGGGCGTCTCATCGCGCGGTGCGACCCCCGTGCCGCCGCTGGTGATGATGAGCCGGATGCCCGAATCGAGCAGCTCGCGCAGAGCATGCTCCACGGCATCCGCCCCGTCGGACACGATCGTCGCGTCATCGCAGTCGAAGCCCGCCTCACGCAGCGCGCTGACGGCGACGGGACCGGCCGAGTCGGGCCGTGCTCCGGCCGACGAGCGGTCGGAGACGGTGAGGACGGCGGCGGCGATCATGCCCTCCACACTATCCGCGACGCAGGCCGGGGCCGCGTGGGGGATTATTCACGGCCCGGTCCCACGTGCGCGGACCAGGGCTCTGCGAACATGGAAGCATGACCACCACTGCGGTCGCGTACGGGCCGATCTCCAGCTACTCGCGCGTGCGCATCCTGCACCTCGTGCAGCAGCGACCCGAGCGCACGATCGGCGAGCTGTGCGAGGCGACCGGTCTGCACGCGAACACCGTGCGCGAGCACCTGCAGCGGCTGATCGAGGGCGGCTACGTCATCCAGACGACCGAGCACCGCACCACCCGCGGGCGCCCCCGCACCCTCTACAGCGCCGCGACCGGAACCCCGGACGCGTCGAGCCCGATCGCCCGTGAGAAGGTCGCCGAGGCGGCGCGTCGCGGCGATGTGATGCGGCGCATCCTCGCCGAACCGGACTCCGAGCTGGGGCGCGAGGCCACCTATCAGCTCGACGCCCTCGTCGAGCACCTCGAGGAGAGCGGCTTCGAGCCGATCGTCGACGAGAGCCGGATGACCGTCGAGCTCACGCCGTGCCCGCACGCCGCGAGCTCTCCCGAGCACCGCCCGATGCTCTGCCAGGTGCACCTGGGGCTCATGCAGGGCGTGCTGACTCAGGCCGGCGGACCCATCGCCGCCGAGTGCGTGCAGGCCGCGCGGCGGCCCGAGGAGTGCACGGTTCAGCTGCGGCTCACGGCCTGATCCCGCCTGACGGACAGCTCAGCTGTACAGCGACTCGGTCGGCTCCATCACGATGCCGTGCGCCTCGAACGCCTGACGGCGCTCTTCGATGCGCCGGTGCATCTCGGCCTGAGCATCGGCGACGAGGGCGGCGGGCAGGGCGACGGATGCCGGATGCGGGTCGGCGTGGCCTGCTTCGAAGTACGCGTCGAGCTCGGGCCCTGAGGTCCACGAGCAGATGAGCGCGTAGCGCGGTTCGGGGCCGCGATGCCACACGGCATGCCAGAAGCGCTGGGTGTCGACGACGATACGAGAGCCCGCGGGCAGCGGCAGCCGGATCTCGGTCGACGGGTCGAAGCGGTCGGATCGCAGGATCAGCAGCGAGTCGGGGTCATCCGTCAGATTCAGCCAGGCGCGCACCACCCAGCCGGTGCCCTCGGTGTTGAGTCGGTTGTTGTCGTCCTGATGCAGGTTGTAGATGGCATCGGCATACGTGTTCGGCTGCAGCTCGATGACGCGGCAGCGACCCACGTTGGCGCCGGGCTCGAGCGCGCGCGCCTGCAGCGTCGGCGCCTTCGCGACCTGGGAGGGGATCCACACGCCGTCCTTGTCGGTGCGCGGGGGAGTGTGGTTCCAGAAGCCGTTGCACTCGACATCGCCGGCGTGGCTCGCGAGCGGCGCGAAGCGGGTGATGCCCGACGAGCGCCACCCGACGTACTCGAGGTCGCGCCACTCGACGGGATCGGCCGATTGGTCGTGGCGGTCGAGCACGACGTAGCCCGTCTCGCTCAGGGCAGGGGAGGTGAGGTATCCCATCGCGCGTCTCCGTTCCGGCATCCGCTCTCAGGTCGATCCTATTGCGAACGGTCATCCGGCGACTCGGGGACGGCCGGGCAGAAGCGCCGTCGCAGCCGATTCGGCTGCGGGTAGGGTGTCGCCATGATGCTGCAGGATGCTCTGGGCGACTTCGCCGCCCCCCTCGCTCCCTCCGAGAGCCTGCGCGAGCAGATCGAGAACCAGCTGTCGGCGCGCATCGTCGCCGGGGAGATCCCGCCGGGACATGTGCTGACCGTGCCACGTCTGGCGACTGACTTCGGAGTCAGCGCCACCCCGGTTCGCGAGGCGATGCTCAATCTCACGCGCCGCGGCTTCCTCAATCCCATCCGCAACCGCGGATTCGCGGTGACCGAGGTCTCTCAGGATGAGCTCAACGAGCTGTGCGAGGTGCGGATGCTGCTCGAGGCGCCGCCCATGCGTCGCATCGCAGGCACACTCGACGACGGCGTGGTCGCTGAGCTGCGTGCGCTGGCCGACCGCATCGTCGAGGCGGGCCGAGCGGGGCTGTTCGCGGAGTTCCTGGCCGCGGACACCGCATTCCACCTGCGAGTCCTCGCGCAGGCGGGCAACCGCGCACTGCTCGACATGGTGCGGGAGCTTCGCCAGCAGACGCGTCTGGTGGGGCTCGCCCACCTGGTGGAGTCCGACGCACTGATGCCCACCGCCCTCGAACACGCGCAGCTGGTGGATCTGCTGGTCGCCGGAGATGGCGAGGGGGCGGAGGCGCTGATGCGCCGGCATATCGGTCACGTCGGAGGCGTGTGGAGCGGACGCGACGAGCGCTGATCGATTGTTCTACGCGTCGCCGGTCACAGATTGATCTCGGTGATTCCTTTCTGGCCATCCGAGCAGTAATGTGTCACGTACTATCCGATGGCACATGCAATGAGGCATCCAGGAGGACCATCACATGAACACCCGCAATCCGCGTCTGCGACGCACGCTGTCCCTCGTCGCCGCCCTAGGCGCGATCATCATCACCGCCGGCTGCTCGGGCGGCCTCGGCGCCGGCGACGACGGGGGCGGTGACTCCGACGGGCCCATCAAGCTCGGAATGCTGGCGCCGTTCTCGGGCAGCGAATCCGCTTTCGGGGATTACATGAAGAACGGTGCGCAGCTCGCGATCGACGAGATCAACGCCGACGGCGGCATCGACGACCGAAAGCTCGAACTGGTGGTGGAGGACGACGCCTGCGACGCCACTGCCTCGGTCGCGGCCGCGAACAAGCTCGTCACCAACGGCGTGGTCGCCTCGGTCGGCGGCTACTGCTCGGGAGCCACCCTTCCCACGCTGCCGATCTTCGACGAGGCCGGCATCCCCATGGTCATCCCGGCAGCCAACTCGAACGAGCTCGTCAAGCAGCAGCTGCCCGGTGTGTTCCTCATCAACGGCACCGGCACACAGCAGGCCAAAGCCGCAGTGACGTACGCCCAGAAGATCGGCGCGAAGACCGTTGCGGCGATCGACGATGCAACGGCGTACTCCGCCGATCTCGCGGGATCGTTCGTCCAGCAGGCTGAAGAGGCGGGACTCACCGTCGCATTCGAGGCGACCGTGACTCCCGGCGAGAACGACTACTCGGCAGTGGCGACACAGCTCGCTTCGGCCAAGCCGGACCTCGTGTACTGGACGGGGTACTACCAGGAGGGTGGTCTGATCGTCCGCCAGGCCACCGACGCCGGCTACGAGGGCGCGTTCCTGGTGGGCGACGGATCGGTCGACGCGAAGTTCGCCGAGATCGCCGGCAAGGGCTACACCGACAAGGTCGTGGGAACGTTCACGCAGACGCCCGACATGATCCAGGGCGCCGACAAGTGGATCGCAGACTACGAGAAGCTCGCCGGCGGCAAGCCCGGCCCGTACTCCACCCAGTCGTACGATGCCGTGCGCGTGGTCGCCGAGGCGATCGACGAAGCCGACAGCACCGATTTCGACAAGGTCGTCGCGGCGCTCGAGGGGCTGAAGGACTTCAAGACCTTCGCGGGCCCGCTGACGTTCACCAAGGATCACACCCTCTCGGGCGGCGGCTTCGTGATCGTGGGCATCGATCCCGCGAGCGGCAGCTTCGTGCTCGAGGACGACCTCCAGGGATGAGATCGGCAGAGCGGGGCGGTGCGAGCCGCCCCGCTCGGCGGCGCCGACCCGCTCCCACCCGGCATCCGACCGGGACGCTTCCTTCCGCCCCTGACGAGCAAGGACATCCGCAGTGATGCAACTCATCTGGAACGGCCTCATCGTCGGCTCGTTCTACGCCCTCGTCGCGCTCGGCTACAGCATGGTCTACGGGATCATCAAGCTGCTGAACTTCGCGCACGGCGACATCTACATGCTCGGCGCATTCGCCGGCTTCGCGACCATGTCGGCATTCGGGATCTCGAACGAGTCGTCGATCCCGCTGCTGCTGGTCATCATGCTGCTGTCGATGGTGACCACGGGTCTCATCGGGGTCGGCATCGAGCGCATCGCCTACCGGCCGCTGCGAAAGAGCCCGAGACTGGCAGTGCTGATCACGGCCATCGGCGTCTCGTTCACTCTCGAGTACGCCGTGCGGCAGATCTTCGGCCCCAACCCCGAGGCCTTCCCGGTGCGGCTGGAGTCCTCGGGCTTCGATTTCGCGGGCATGCGGATCACGGCCGCGCAGATCGTGCTCGTGGTGATCGCGGCGGCGCTGATGCTCGTGCTCGCGCACATCGTCGAGCGCACCCGGCAGGGACGCGCGATGCGCGCGATCGCCCTCGACCCGCAGGGTGCGCAGCTGATGGGCATCAACGTCAATCGCGTGATCGCCACGGTCTTCTTCATCGGCTCGGCACTCGCCGGGGCGGCGGGCGTGATGGCCGGCGCCTACTACGGCTCGATCGACTTCCTGATGGGGTTCATCATCGGCCTGAAGGCGTTCACCGCGGCCGTCATCGGCGGCATCGGCAACCTCTACGGCGCCATGCTCGGCGGCCTGCTGCTCGGGCTGCTCGAGTCGTTCGGCTCGGCCTGGTTCGGCGGCGAATGGCGGGACGTCTTCTCGTTCGCCTTCCTCATCCTGTTCCTCACCTTCAAACCGACCGGGCTGCTCGGCGCCCGCGTCGTCGAGAGGATGTGACATGTCCCGCTCCGCATTCAGAGACGACGCCGCGCTGCGCGCCCCGTCGCCGCTGTTCGACCGCCCGGCTGCGCCGGCCGGCATCCTCTCGTCCAACACCGGCTTCCTGCGCGCGCTCGGCACGATCAGCGTCGTGCTGCTGCTCGTGCTGCCGTTCCTCGACGCGTCGCGGTACACGATGTCGATCGCGACGAGCGCGCTGATCTACATCATGCTGTGCATGGGCCTGAACGTCGTCGTCGGCTATGCCGGACTGCTCGACCTGGGCTACATCGCCTTCTTCGCCGTCGGCGCCTACACCTCCGGCATCTTCACGACGGTGCTCGGCTGGCCGATGTGGGCGGCGCTGCCGGCCACGGTGCTGGCGTGCATCATCGCCGGCATCATCATCGGCGCACCCACGCTGCGCCTGCGCAGCGACTACCTCGCGATCGTCACGCTCGGCTTCGGCGAGATCATCCGGATCACCGCGAACAACCTCGACATCACCGGCGGACCCTCCGGCATCCACGGAATCCCCACCTGGCGGTTCGGCGACTGGAGCTTCGCCGACGGCTTCACGCTGTTCGGGCTGGAGTTCCCGCAGCGCGTGGTGTTCTACTACTTCGTGGCCGCCGTGGTCGTGCTTGTGGGCGTGATCGGCGCCGGGCGCCTCGCCCGCGGCCGGCTCGGCAGGGCGTGGAAGGCCGTGCGCGACGATGAGGATGCCGCTGAGGCGATGGGCATCAACACCTACATCGCGAAGATCATGGCGTACATCATCGGCGCGGTCTGGGCCGGCGTCGCCGGGCAGCTCATGGCGACGCACCTGTCGGCGATCAGCCCGAACAGCTTCATGTTCCTGTACTCGGCGCTCATCCTCATGGCGGTCGTGCTCGGCGGCATGGGATCGACGCCCGGTGTGATCATCGGCGCGCTGTTCGTCTCGCTCGCCCCCGAGCTGCTGCGCGACTTCGCGGAATGGCGCTTCCTCATCTTCGGTGTGCTGCTGGTGGTGGTCATGCTGTTCCGCCCCTCCGGGCTGTGGCCGGCGACCGCGGTCCTGCCGTGGTTGAAGAAGCGCAGGCCGGTGCCGCCGGCGACCGCAGGGTTCATGGCGGTGCCGCCGACCGCCAACGAGGACCTCGAGACCGTGGAAGGCGAGGAGAGCCGATGAGCGCGCTGCTGGAGGTCAAGGACCTGCGCCTGCAGTTCGGCGGCGTGAAGGCCGTCGACGGGCTGAGCTTCTCGGTCGAGGCGGGGGAGATCCTCGCGGTGATCGGGCCAAACGGCGCCGGCAAGACCAGTGCATTCAACTGCATCTCGGCGTTCTACCTGCCCACATCCGGATCCGTGGTCTTCGACGGCAAGGACATCGTGCGTGAGGCGCCTGGGATCTTTCGCACCCTGCGCCTGGTCGACCTGCTGCAGAGTTTCGGCTTCTACCGCGTGCTGCCCTCGCGTGTGACGAAGTGGGGGATGGCGCGCACGTTCCAGAACCTGCGGCTGTTCCGCGAGCTCAGCGTGCTCGACAACGTTAAGACGGCCATGCACGCCAACCTGCGCGAAGGGTTCTGGTCGACGCTGCTGCACACGCCGGGGTACCGGCGTGCCGAGGCGGAGTGCGCCGAGCAGGCCCGAGGATGGCTGGACTTCGTCGGATTCACCGGCGACGAGAACCTCTACGTCACGCAGCTGCCCTACGGCGAGCAGCGCCGCGTCGAGATCGCTCGCGCCCTCGCCACCGGGCCGAAGCTGCTGCTGCTGGACGAACCGGCCGCCGGACTGAACTTCAACGAGAAGCAGGGCCTGATGCAGCTGATCCGCCGCATCCGCGACCTCGGCGTCGCCGTCGTGCTGATCGAGCACGACATGGGCCTGATCATGGAGCTCGCCGAGCGCATCGTGGTGCTCAACTACGGCAAGGAGATCGCGGTGGGCACGCCCGAGCAGATCAAGCACGATCCGGTGGTCATCGAGGCGTACCTCGGCGTCGAAGACGAGGCACTCGACGACACCAAGCTGCAGACCGGCACCGTGAACCTCTCATCGCTCGATCCTGCCCGACCGGGCCGCACCCGCAAGGAGGGCCGGTCGTGAGCACGCTGACAGTCGATGCGGCCGACGTCTACTACGGTCGCGTGCACGCCCTGCGAGGTCTGAGCTTCGAGGTGCAGGAGGGTGAGATCGTCTGCCTGCTGGGCAACAACGGCGCCGGCAAGTCGACGACGATGAACATGCTCTCGGGGCTCGTGCGCCCGAAGTCGGGCGTCGTGCGCTGGGGTGAGATGGATCTCGCCACAGCCAAGCCCTGGGACATCGTCGCGGCCGGGCTCATCCACGTGCCCGAGGGTCGACGCATCTTCTCGACCATGACCGTGCACGAGAACCTGCTGCTGGGCGGATACACCGTGCGCGACGCGAAGCTCATCGGCCAGCGTGTCGAGCAGGTGTACGCGCTGATGCCACGGCTGGCCGAGCGGCGCCGTCAACAGGGCGGCACCCTCTCCGGCGGCGAGCAGCAGATGGTCGCGATCGGACGCGCGATCATCGGCGGACCGAAGCTGCTGCTGCTCGACGAGCCGTCGATGGGGCTCGCGCCCCTGGTGGTCAAGCAGGTCATGGAGACGATCCAGGCGGTCAACGCCCAGGGCACCACGGTGCTGCTGGTCGAGCAGAACGCCCGCGCGGCGCTGAGGATCGCCGACCGCGCGTACGTCGTCGAAAGCGGTCAGGCCACGCTATCGGGTCCGGCGGCGGAACTCGCGGCGGATGCCCGGGTGATCGACGCCTATCTCGGGGGCTGATAAGGCCTGTGAGCATGTGACATTGCACTAAGCTGGTCGAGGAGGTGTGATCGATGCGGATCATCGTGATCGGAGCCGGCGCGGTTGGCGCCGCCTGCGCGCTGAGCCTGACCGAGGCCGGCGCCGAGGTGACGGTGCTCGACCGCACCGGGGTGGCCGGTGAGACTTCGAGTCGCTGCGAGGGCAACATCCTCGTCTCGGACAAGCAGCCGGGAGCCGAAGCGGTCATGGCCGTCGAAGCCAACCGGGCGTGGCGCGAGCTCGCCGAACGGCTCGACGCGGAGCGCGTGCCCGGTCAGCCGGCGACCGAGTTCGAGGCGAAGGGCGGGATCGTCGTCGCATTCGCCCCCGGGGCGGAGGCGCTGCAGGGCTTCGCCGCCGCGCAGCGCGAGATGGGCATCCGGGCCGACGTGCTCGATGCCGCGGCGCTGCGCGCCGCCGAGCCGCATCTCGCCCCCGAGGTCGCCGTCGGCGTGCACTACCCCGACGACGCCCAGGTGCAGCCCAGTCTCGCCGCGCAGGCCATGCTCGCCCGGGCACGCCACCTCGGGGCGCAGCTGCACGTGACAGAGGTCACCGGCGCGGTCGTCGAAGCCGGACGGGTGCGTGGTGTGCGCACTCCGACCGGGCGCATCGACGCTGACGCCGTGGTGAACTGCGCGGGGCCGTGGGCAGGGGAGATCGCCGCGCTGTTCGGCGCCGAGCTCGACATCCGCCCGCGTCGCGGCACGATCCTGGTGACCACCGCGATGCCGCAGCGCGTGTTCCACAAGGTGTACGACGCCGACTATGTGGGCGCGGTCGGGTCTGCGGATGCCGCGCTGCAGACGTCGACCGTGGTCGAATCCACCCCCGCCGGCACGGTGCTGATCGGCTCGAGCCGCGAGCGCGTCGGATTCTCGGAGGACGGGCTGCTCGCGCCGCTCGCCGAGATCGCCGCGAAGGCGAGCCGGCTGTTCCCCTTCCTGCGCGACACCATGCTGCTGCGCACCTACTTCGGCTTCCGCCCGTACGCACCCGACCACCTGCCGGCGATCGGTGCGGACGCGCGCGTGCAGGGACTGTTCCACGCGGCCGGTCACGAGGGCGCCGGCATCGGCCTGGCGCCCACGACCGGGGCGCTCATCGCGCACGCCGTGCTCGGCGTCCCGGCGCCCTTGGACCCGACGCCCTTCCTGCCCTCGCGCACCACTCTGCAGGGAGCCGCGGCATGACCGTACAGATCCGATTCGACGGGGAGTCGCTCGAAGGACGCGACGGCCAGAGCATCGCAGGCGTGCTGCTTGCGCACGGGCACCGCACCTGGCGTACCGCCGAGGGCGGCGAACGCGGCATCTTCTGCGGTATCGGGGTCTGTCAGGACTGCGTGCTCACCGTCAACGGCGTCGAGGGCGTCCGCGCCTGTCAGCGCACCGCCTGCGACGGCGACGTGATCGAGAGGGAGATTCGCGCATGAATGCCAGCGCACCCCGGGTGATGGTCATCGGTGCCGGCCCAGCCGGTCTGGCAGCAGCGGCCGCCGCCGCGGATGCCGGCGCCGACGTGGTGATCGTCGACGAGGGCGAGCGCGTGGGCGGCCAGTTCTGGCGTCATCATCCCACCCTCACCGACCAGCGCCTCCAGCATCAGCGCCGTCGCTTCACCGATCTGCGTGATCGCCTGCGCGATGTTCGGGTGATCTCGTCGGCGAGCGTATGGCGCGTCGAGGCGGGCCCGCCGCTGCGCGCGCACGTGCTGATCGGCCCCGCCGACGCGGCGGACCGACGCGCGGAGACCATCGAGGCTGATTCGGTCATCGTCGCCACCGGCGCGCACGATCGCGTCCTGCCCGTGCCGGGGTGGACGCTTCCCGGCGTCACCTCCGCCGGCGCCGCGCAGGCACTGGCCAAACGCGACGGGCTCGCACCGGGTGCGCGCACCGTGGTCGCCGGCGCCGGCCCGTTCCTGCTGCCGGTCGCGCAGAGCGTCGCGCTGATGGGCGGCGAGGTCGCCGAGGTCGTCGAGGCGACCGAAGCAGGACGGATGCTGCGCGGCTGGGGCGCTCGTGCATGGGAGCTCACCGCCGCCACCGCCAAGGCCGGAGAGCTCGGCTCGTATCTTGTCTCGCTGGCGCGGCACCGCACGCCGTACCGCTTCGGCAGCGCGGTCACCCGCATCCACGGGGGCGCCGCGGTGGAGGCGGTCACCGTGCAGCGGATCGACGCCGACTGGCATCCGATCGCGGGGACCGAGCGGACCGCCGAGTGCGACTCGGTCGCCCTCGGACACGGATTCACCCCGCGGCTCGAGGCGGCGATCCAGTTCGGCTGCGAGATCGGCGCCGACCGCTTCGTGCACGTCGGCGACGACCAGGGCACCAGCGTCGCCGGCGTCTACGCCGCGGGCGAGATCACCGGGATCGGCGGTGCAGATGCCGCGCTCGCCGAGGGCGAGATCGCCGGACTCGCCGCCGCCGGGGTGCCCGACACGGACGCCCGCTGGCGGGCGCCGCTCGCCGCTCGGAGACGGATGCGGGCGTTCGCCGTCCGCCTGGACGTGCACCGCATCGGGCGGGGATGGACGAGCTGGCTCGAGGGCGACACCATCATCTGTCGCTGCGAAAGTGTGCCGAAGGCGCGCATCGACGAGTACTCTGCGGCTTCGTCGCGCGCCATGCGCCTGTCCACCCGCGCCGGACTGGGCGCCTGCCAGGGCCGCACCTGCGGTCGCAGCGTGGAGGATGTGCTGGGGACGCGCTTCGACATCGATCGACGTCCCGTGCTGTCGTCGGTGCGGATCGGCGAGCTCGCCGCCATCGCCGACACGAAGGCCACAATCACAGGAGGTAGCTGATGCGCGCGCGTCGAACGATCCAGGCCGTGGACTCGCACACCGAGGGGATGCCGACACGCGTCGTCACCGGCGGGGTGGGACGCATCCCCGGCGCGACGATGAACGACCGCCGCCTGTACGCGATGGAGCACCTCGACGGGCTGCGCGGCTTCCTCATGAATGAGCCGCGCGGTCACGCCGCCATGTCCGGTGTGCTGCTGCAGCCGCCGGCGCGAGACGACGCCGACTGGGGCATCGTGTTCATCGAGGCATCCGGGTTCCTGCCGATGTGCGGCCACGGCACCATCGGGGCGGCGACGGTGCTCGTCGAGACGGGCATGGTCGAGGTCACCGAGCCGGTCACCGAGATCCGCCTCGACGTCCCCGCCGGCCTGGTCATCGCGCGGGTGCGCGTGGAGGACGGCCGGGCCGTCGACGTCACCATCGAGAACGTGCCGAGCTTCGTCGACCGCCTCGACGAGCGCATCGACGTGCCGGGCATCGGCGAGATCAGCTACTCGGTCGCGTTCGGCGGCAACTACTACGCGCTCGTCGACCTCGAGCAGGTGGGGCTGCCCTTCGACCGCGCCCGGCAGGACGACATCCTCGCCGCTGGACTCGCGATCATGGATGCCATCAACACCCAGGCCCCGCCCGTGCATCCGGTGCTGCGCGGCGCCGACCACGTGCACCACGTCGAGTTCATCGCCCCCGGCTCGGATGCCGTGCGATCCCGTCATGCGATGGCGATCCACCCGGGCTGGTTCGACCGCTCGCCCTGCGGCACCGGCACCAGCGCCCGCATGGCCGAGCTGCACGCGAGAGGCGAGCTCGACCTGAACGTGCCGTTCGTGAACGAGTCGTTCATCGGCACCGAGTTCACCGGCACGCTGGTGGCCGAGACGCGCGTGGGAGACCGCCCCGCGGTGGTGCCCACCATCACCGGACGCGCATGGGTGACCGGACTCGGGCAGTACCTGCTCGATCCCGACGATCCGTTCCCCGAGGGGTTCGTGTTCTGACCGCAGCGCGGACACCGCAGACAGACATCGAAACGAGGAGAGAACAGTGACAGAGAAGCCCATCGACGCCGTCGCCGCCGCCGCGGCCGCCGCCGCCCGCCCGTTCGCCCGCACCAGCCCCCGCGAGCGCGGTGCAGCCCTGGTCGCGGTCGCCGAGGCGCTCGAGGCCGCAGCGCCCGAACTCATCGAGATCGCGATGCGCGAGACCGGCCTCACCGAGGCGCGGCTGGCCGGCGAGCTGCGACGCACGGCCTGGCAGCTGCGCCTGTTCGCCGACACCATCGTCGACGGCGGCTACCTCGACGTGCGCATCGACGCAGCCGACCCCGACTACGTCATCGGTCCGCGACCGGACCTGCGCCGGATGCTGGAGCCGGTCGGCCCGGTGCTGAACTTCGCCGCATCGAACTTCCCGTTCGCGTTCTCGGTCGCGGGCGGCGACTCGGCCGCCGCACTCGCGGCGGGATGCCCCGTGGTGGTGAAGGCGCATTCCGGGCATCCGGAGCTGTCGCGGCGCACCGCCGAGATCGTCGTCGCGGCCCTCGAGGGCGCGGGGATGCCCGAGGGGACCTTCCTGCTGATCAGCGGGCAGGAGAACGGCGTCGCGCTGCTGAAGGACGACCGCATCCGCGCCGGGGCGTTCACCGGGTCGACGCACGTCGGCCGCATGCTGGCCGACATCGCAGCATCCCGGCCGGTGCCGATCCCGTTCTTCGGCGAGCTGGGCAGCGTGAACCCGGTCTATGCGACCTACGCCGATTCCGCGCTGCTCGAGGCGTTCGTCACCTCGGTGTCGGGCTCGGCGGGGCAGCTGTGCACCAAGCCAGGGTTCCTGTTCGTGCCGGAGGGGTCGGATCTGGGTGCGGTGACGGATGCCGCGGGCGCCGTCGACGAGCACCGGCTGCTGAACCCGGGCATCGGGCGCGCGTTCTCGCAGCGTCGTGACGACGTGCTGGGCGCGGACGGGGTGACCGTGCTGTCGGAGGGCGAGGTGCGCACGGATGACGCCGGGCAGACCTACGCGACCCCGACCGTGGTGACCGTCGGCGCCGACACCCTGATGGCGAATCGCGAGGCCTTGCTCGAGGAGTCGTTCGGACCGCTGTCGGTGATCGTGCAGTACAGCGACCGGGATGCGCTGCCGCAGCTGCACGTCGAGCTGTTCCCCGGCAACCTCACCTCGACCCTGCACGCCCGCGCCGACGAGCTCTCCGACGGCTCGCTCGCCCCGCTGGTCGACGCACTCGCACAGACGAGCGGACGCGTGCTGTTCGGCGGGTGGCCCACCGGCGTCTCGGTCACGCCCGCCATGCAGCACGGCGGCCCGTACCCGGCGACCACGACCGATGCCACCAGCGTCGGCACCGCGGCGATCACCCGCTTCCTGCGCGGCGTGGCCTACCAGGGTGCCCCGCAGGAGCTGCTGCCCGCACCGCTGCGCGACGACAACCCGTGGAATGTGCCGCAGCAGCGCAGCGAGGCCGGTCGCTCGCACGAGTGGGGCTCATTCGCCCGCTGACCCGACCGGCTGGTCTCGCCTCTCAGCTGAGACCCGCCTTACGCCGAGACCCCCACGTGTGCGCAGGCGCACGTGGGGGTCTCGGCCTTGGATGGGGGGTGTCGCTGAACCATGGCTGTCGACGGCTGCGTGGTCAGACGCGGACGCCGGAGCGGATGACGCCGAGGCGTGCGTCCTCGCGCCACAGCGTCGAGGGATCGGCGAGCGGGTCGGATGCCAGCAGCACGGCGTCACCGTACGCGCCGGGTCGCAGGTGTCCCAGCGCGGCATCCCCGATCAGCTCGGCGTTCACGACGGTCATGGACTGCAGGGTCCGCGCGGCGCCGCTGGCCTCGACCTGCAGACGCACTCCGGCGAGCTGGTCGTCTTCCAGGTCACCCATCAGGTCGCTGCCGAAGCCGACCCGCACGCCGGCGGCGTGGGCGAGCCGTACGGCATCCTGCCCCTTCGTGAGCACCTCGGCGTTCTTCGCGAGCGAGACGGCGTTCAGCCCGATCTCGGCGCCGCGGCGGTCCATCGCGTCGTACGCGGCCAGGGTGGGCACGAGGAAAGCACCCGCCTCGGCCATCATCACGGCAGTCGCCTCATCGATCAGGTTGCCGTGCTCGATCGAGCGGATGCCGGCGCGCACGGCATGCTGCACGGCCTCCGACGAGTACGCGTGCGCGGCGACGTAACTGCCCCGGCGGGTGGCCTCGTCGACCACGGCGCGCAGCTCGTCGACCGAGTACTGCGGGACGCGGATCGGGTCGGTCAGCGAGAACACCCCGCCCGAGGCCATCACCTTGATCGCGTGGGCGCCGGTGCGCAGCCGCTCACGTACGGCGACGCGCAGGGCGTCGACGCCGTCGACGACCTCGCACATGTGCCCGTGCGAGAAGCACACGTCCACGTGGGCCGCGCGCGGATCGCCGTGCCCGCCGGTCTGGCTCAGCGCCGGGCCGGTGAAGTGGTACCGAGGGGAGGGGAAGAGTCCGGCGCCGATCGCCTGCGCGAGCCCGATGTCGCCGCCCGCGACGTCGCGCACCGTGGTGAAGCCGCGCTGCAGCGCGCGGGTGAGCCGTCGGGCGCCGTTGAGGGCGGCGTAGCTGAGCGGGCCCCGCTCGTTCTCGAAGCCGTCCATACTCGTGGCGTAGGCGTGGAAGTGCGCATCGATGAGTCCGGGGACGACCCAGAGGCCGGCGCCGTCGACCACGTCGGCGTCGGGTTGCGGGTGCTCGCACACCCTGCCCTCGGCGATGTGCAGGTCGCGGCGCTCGAAGCGCTCGCCGTCCCAGACCTGGGCGCCGGAGATCGTCAGGGGTGCTGCGGGTGCGGACATGCTCATGTCTCCTCGGTTCTCTCGGTCAGCGCAGGCTGAAGCCGTCGGCGACGGGGTCGTTCTCGTCGAGTTCGAACGTGCAGGTGCCGACCCGGTGCGCCATGCCGCGCACTTCGGGGATGACCCCCTCTGTCGTGCGCTCGGCGACGCGCGCGAGGAAGCGGGTGCCGATGATCGAGTCGTGGGTGAGCGTCTCGTCGTCGGCCAGCTCTCCGGTCGCCGCGAGCAGCGCCACTCGCGCCGCAGTGCCCGAGCCGCACGGGCTGCGGTCGACCTCACCGTCGGCGAACACGGTCACGTTGCGCTGGTGGGGACCCGCGTCGGTGCGCCCGAGATCGTCGAACAGGATTGTGCCGTAGACCCCCGAAAGACGGGCGTCGTCGAGCTGCGCGGCCGGATGCTCGTTGAGCGCCCACTTGATCTCGCGGCCGATCGCGATGAGATCGGTGGTGTGCTGCGGGGTGACCTCGAGCGCGACGGCCGAGGCGGGTAGGGTCGCGTAGACCGCGCCGCCGAAGACGAGGTCGACCTCGACGTCGCCGCGTGAGGTGCGCAGCGGGATGCCGCGGGCGAGCACCCGGGATTCGACGTTGCGGAAGACGATCTCGTCGATGCGCCCTGCGCTCTGACGCACCAGCGCCTGCACCCGTCCGCTCGGAACGTCGATCGTCACCGCCGTCTCGCCGTCGGGGTCGGACGGGACTCGGCCGGTGCGCACCGCCCAGGCGCCGAGGGCGATCGTGCCGTGTCCGCACGCCGTCGAGAAGCCGTCCTTGTGCCAGAACAGCACCCCGAAGTCGGCGCCCGCGTCGTCGGGCGGGGTGATGAACCCGCCGTACATGTCGTCGTGGCCGCGAGGCTCGAGGCAGAGGAACCGCCGGATGGCATCCGCACCACCGCTGATCGCCTCGACGCGGCGCTCGGCGACCGTGTCGCCGCGCGTGGGCACGCCCTCGACGATGCGGAACGGCTCGCCGGCGGTGTGCCAGTCCTCCGTGGTCCACTGCATGCGTTCTCCTCCGATGCTCGAGCGGTTCCGTGTTCGGCGCTCAGACGGCCAGCCGGGCGACGGCGAGATCCTGCCACCCCATGCCGCAGGTCTTCACGATCCGCGGGCGGTCGGTCGCAGCGGTGGTCGCGCCGGTGAACAGCTCGTGCATCGTCACGACGTCGTCGAGGCGCAGCATCCCCGCCTCGACGGCGACGATCACGTCACCGGCCTCGGATGCCGCGACCCGACGGCTCTCCACGACGACCTGCGATCGCCCGACGAGCGCCGGGTCGAGCTCGGTGCGGTCGGGCTCGTGCGAGCCTATCGCGACGATCGTCGCGTCGTCGCGCACCGACGCGGAGGGGAACAGGGGAGCGGATGCCGTGGTCGCGCACACGATGAGGTCGGCGGCCGCGATGTCGTCGAAGGTGCCTGCGCGCATGTCGGCGTCGGGTGCGTAGGAGCGGGAGGCCTCGACGGCGGATGCCGCGCGCCCGGCATCCCGCCCGATGATGCGCACCGAGCGCAGCGGGCGGATCGCCGCGAATGCCTCGACGTGACGGATCGACTGCGGCCCGGTGCCGATGACGACGAGGTCGCCGGCGGTCTCGCTGGCAAGCACGTCCGCGCAGGCGGCGGACACCGCCGGGGTGCGCAGGCTCGTCAGCGCGGTGCCGTCGAGGATGGCGGTGGGGGCGAGGGTCTGGCCGTCTACGAGGATGTAGACGCCCTGGATGCGCTCGAGACCCCGCTCGGGGTTACCGGGCGCGACCGTGGCGAACTTCTGCCCCACGGCGCCGCCCGCTGCGGCGGGCATGAGCAGCAGCTGCCCGTTGGGGACGTCGAGGATCTGCCGAGCGAGGTCGTGCTCGGGGTCGAAACCGTCTCGCAGCGTGCTCTGCACGGCCGCGATGGCGGCGGGCATGCTGACCCGCTCGGCGAGCAGCTGTGCGTTGACCAGGGCGAGATCGGCGATGACGTCGGGCATGCTCCCAATCTAGGTTCAAATCAGTAATATGTCACGCGCTATCGATGTTGATCGCCGGTGTCGCTGTCGATTCGCGCAGCGGTGGCGTATGTCGTAAGCTGGACGACGGTGACGTGTCCGAGCGGCCGAAGGTGCAACTCTCGAAAAGTTGTGTAGGGTAACCCCCTACCGTGGGTTCAAATCCCACCGTCACCGCCATGGAAACCCCCGAGAAATCGGGGGTTTTCGCGTATCTAGACACCGCGTGGTGCATCCTTGGTGCATATTCCGGACGTCGATGGAAACTTCGCGGGGATCTGGCGCTCTTAGAGTCCGGTAGGTCTTGGACGACACGAGCCTCTAAGTGCGGTAGCGCGCTTAAGGGGGAGGACCGCTCATCAAGGTTCGAGTGTGTCAGCCGTATGCTCGCGGGATGGTTCGGCGACGCCCAGACAAGCTGATCCCAACGTCTCAGTTCAGGTTCCCGTGCGCGCGGCTCTCCGTCGCGTTCCCTCGCTCCACTCCGCACCAGAGGCAGGAACGGCGGCGCAGAGGATCCATCCATCCGCTGTCGCTTCCGACTGCAGCTGCCCTCCCTGGTGGATGAGGCGCTGGCGGGCGCGCACGAGGCCCCGTCCGGTGCCGCCGATCGCTCCTTTGGCCAGCGGTGTCGAGACGTTCGTCACGACGAGCTCGACGGTGCCGGGCTGACGAAGGACCTCCACGCTCGCGGAGCGCGAGTTCGGGGCGTGCTTGAGGATGTTGGTGACGGCCTCTATCGCGGCCTCCGTGAGTGCTCGATCCGCAGCGGGCGTCGCACCGAGCGGAATGCGAGGCGTGGACACGCGTGTCGGGATGCGGGCATCCTTCAGCAAGTCTCCGAGCGATGCCACCACCTCTACGAGGTCGCCCGCATACCGTGTCGGTCTTGCCTCTGTGACCTCCGGGCGGGTCTCACGAATCAACGACAGCAGCGATTGGACGCTCTGCAACGCCTTCTCGGCAGAGTCCTCGATGGTCGAGAGGGACACCTGCCGTGCCGCCTCGTCTGGCTGCCGCGGCAGTGCGCGGGCGTGGAACAGCACGAGCGTGAGATCGTGCGCGATCCCGTCGTGCAGCTCATCGGCGATCCGCTCCTGTTCCTCCCGTGCCAACGTCTCAAGATCGCTCATCACGCGGGCACGTTCCGAGGCGAAGATCGCCTCCCGTGCTGAGACGAGCCGAAAGGTGAGACCTGCGAGGAACGCGATCATCGCGATGCCGGCGACCCCGAAGACACCGCCGTCGGTGAGGGATGAGCCGTTGAGGGCGATGTCCGCGGTGAGCATGCCGAGAACCAGGACGTGGATCACGATCCCCCAGGGTGCGCATGTCGCTGCCACCAGTCCCAGCGCGATGGCCAGCTCGAGAAGATCGCCGGCGCTGCCGGTCAGCACCGCACCGAGGCTGCAGATGACCATGACCATGAACGCTGCGGTCAGTGGGTGCCACGCGAAGGCTGCGATGGCGGCATAGAGCATCAGCGCAAGCAGGTCCGCACGTGCGAAGCGTCCGGCTGCGACGATGAAGCCGACAGCGATGCACACCAGGACGCTCACGACGACGATGAGCAGAATCCGGGCGATCGGGTGCAGGGAACGCTGCTGCCAGAACTCTCTGGAAGCGAGCATGCGGCGCAGAGACGTCCGTCCCGGGTCGGAGAGCGTCAGCTCAGCACCGGCGCGAGGACGATCGCGCTGTTCAGGCACAAATCCCCATCACCTTGCACAGCCAGTCGCCGAGGTCCGCATTCGCTCCAGCAGCCAGTCGGACGAACGATGCGATGCCGTACATGGTCGAGGTGGGCATGGTGACTCCTCACGGTCAGGACGCGAGCCGACGCCTGCCCGAGCGGGCGGCGTCGTCCCGGAACATGGATGTTCCTACACACTACGTCGCACCTCCCCAGGGCCCGAGAACCATAGCCCTGGGGCTACAGATCCGCCGTCGCCCGCGCGATAGCGTGTTGAGGTGAGTGAAGCGGTGCGCGTTCTCGTCGTCGACGATGAGGCCCTGGTGCGCCACGCCCTTCGCGCATTCGTCGCTGACGACGTACGGGTCACCCTCGTGGGAGAAGCCCAAGACGGCTCCGAGGTCGTCGAGGCCTGCCGGCAGTCTCAGCCGGATGTGGTGCTGATGGACATCAAGATGCCCGAGATCAGCGGCGTCGAGGCCACCCGTCGTGTCCTGGAGTGGAACCCGCGCTGCCGCATAGTCGCGCTGACGACGTTCACCACCGAGTGGCGCGCCCTCGAGGTGCTACATGCCGGTGCCTGCGGATACCTGGTGAAGAACTCCACCCCGGAACAGATCATCGATGCCATCGTCGCCGCCCACGCCGGCGACCGCGTCGTCTCGCCAGAAGTGCAAGAGCGATTCGTGCGCGCCGCGATCGATTCCGGCGACGGACGCTTCACCGATGGCCCGGCGCTCAGTGACCGAGAGCGGCAGGTCATCGAGCTGATCGCGAAGGGCATGTCCAACTCTGAGATCGCGGACGAGCTCCACTACGCCGAGAGCACGGTGAAGGCCGACATCCGGCGCATCAATCAGCTGTGGGGCGTCGAGAACCGCCTGCAGATTGTTCTGCGTGCCACCGAGCTCGGGATCATCAGCCTCTGACCCCACGGTAAGCAATTCATAGCCCCAGCGCTATGGACCCGTTTCGCGCCTTATCGCGCTCATAGGTTGAGAGTGCGGTTCGACCACCGAATCGCGAAGAGACGGAGGAACAACGATGAAGTTCAAAACCGCTGTACTCGGGGTCGTGGCGGCGCTTGCGCTCGGAACTATAGCCGCGCCTGCGCAAGCGTCGGAGCCGCTGCCGGACGATTCGATGTTCTTCTCCTCAAAAGACCTCGATGCGATGTCACCGAATGGTGGGGCCGCTCTGGACCCCGACGTGTTTCTCCACGGGCTGGAGGAGCTCGAAGCCTCGCCTGTGGAGCGGAACGAGATCACCGAGGACGGCCACACGTTCTATCAATACGTCGTCCCCGAAGGCTCGCTGACGCTGCCGAGCGCCGCTGATGTCCGCGCAGCGATCGACGCAGATGCGTCGGCACCCTCGTCCGCGCCGAGCGACGTGATCACACCTTTCCTTGAGGTTCGCTTCTCCGGCATCAAGATGGCGGTCGGCTTCAACACTGTCGACCAGCAGGCTCTCGCTGCAGGAGGTGGGGCTGCGGTCGCCGCAGCTCTGTGTCTGATCCCGGGGGTCGGCTGGGCCGCCTGCACAGTCATCGGGATCGTCGTCGGTGTTGCCACCACCTACCTCGTCGCGAACGGGATCTGCAGCGGTGGCCGCACCCTCTGGTGGTACGACGTCAAGGGCGGATCTGTGATCAACTGTCGTTCAACCGCACCGTTCTGACTAGGAACCGGAAAGAGGTAAGCCCATGCGATCTTGGCTGATCTTCATAGGAAGCGTCGTCGCGGCCCTAGTTGTCCTCGCGCTGCTGGCGACTAGCTTTCCCTCAGGATCTTCGATCATCTTCCTCATAGGCACTCCGATTGTCGTTGTCGGCGCAGGCTTGGGGGCGAAGCTCGTCCAGCGCAGGAACAGAGCCTTGCGGGGAGAAAGCCTCTAGCTGTTGGCAATCCAGCCCGTCGACGCAAGAAAGGTCACAGAAATACCCACGGACAACCCGTATATGACCTTCGGCCTGAGGCTCGGCGTCCTCGGCAAGAGGATCGGCGTCGGCCTGGCGATCCCGAGCTTCATCGTCGAAGTCGGAACCACGATGGGCGCGGCTCTGTCGTCCTCCGGCACGATCGCACTCATCGCGTTCGTCGTACTCTCCGTGGTGCTCAGCGTCGCCACGCGACGCCAGAAGCCGATCGGTGGGCACGCCTGATCACCGAGACACGAAAGAGGGGCTCGGATTTCGGGCCCCCCTTTCGTGTGCCTTAGCGAACGACATCGCGGTGAAGGTGCAGCCCTGGGGCTAGAAGCGGACGCTGGGCCTTGGTCGACCGCCGGCAGCCAGACACGATGGACGCAAGATTCCCGGCGACGAACCCGCTCCAGCCCGAGCAGAGAGACCAAGATGCCCCGAACCCTCGCACAACACCTGACGGTGTCGCTCCCGCTCGTCGGCGTCGCCTTCCTGCTGGCCTCAATGCTCCTCCCGGTCCAGTTCGCGGCCGCCGCGTGGGCGCTCGCGATGATCGTGTTCCTCACGGCGCTCGCCTGTGCGCTCTACGGCCAGTGGCAGCGCCGCATAGACTGAACCGATCTCATTCGAGAGCCTTCAGTTCCAGTTCATCCCGTGCGCGCGGCTGTCCAGCGCGTTCTTCCAGAACGACTCGCGAGTCAGGATCGTGTCAGCTCGGGTCTTGGGGTCGAAGATCTCCAGGATTGAGTACGAAAAGTTGTCCACGATGTGCCCATCGCCAAAATCATTTCGGATCTGCTCGAGCTCCCGATTGCCACCGGTGAAGACTTTCAAGTGCGCGTAGCTGGACCAGCGCTGCCACAGCCCGTTGGCGTCCCCGGATGCTGACCGACCCGACGTACAGCCGCCCGCAGCTCAGGTCGGTGATGACGTAGACGCCCTTCACGCTGGAGAGCGCATCCTTCCAACTGGGCTCGTCGCCGGCGATGATGCGCTGCAGCTCGTGATGCCGCAGCCGGACGTTCTGGTACCCCGGGAAGGTGCCGAGCTTGACGTCGGGCGCGAGCTCGTAAACCTCCGGGGCGAGCAGGCTCTCCTGAAGCCCCACGTAGTGACGCAGGCACGGAGTCCGACCGATGGGCCTGTCGAGCTTGACGATGAGGCGCTTGATGAACTGCTCGTGCAGCGGTAAGGGCGTCAGATCGTGGCCGTGATCGTCCAACCGATCAGGCTTGATCTCGGTCACCTCGAACGCGCCGCCGAACATGAAGTACTGCGGCCCATAGGGGTAATACTGCGCGAACGACAGCAGGTAGCGAGCGAGCGTGCCCGGACGATGCGCGTCTGCCGGCGGTCACTTCCCCCGCGCGTCCGCGCGCTCCGCGTCGGAGTTCGGCGTCCAGCCGAACCAGCCGTCATCGGCAGGGATCACACTCCAGTCGCCGCAGGCGAAGACGGTCTTGGCCGCGTACGGGTCGGGCGCGCCGTCGAGCGTCCACACCGGAGCCGAGCGCCGCTCCACATCCGCGCAGTAGCCGGCGAGAGCGAAGTCACCGGTGAGCAGGATGACGGCGTCGTCGGAGCTCTCCGACGTCGACGTGCGCACAATGATGTCGGTGGCGTCGGCGGGGATCCACGGCGCGTCGACGTCCGCCTCGGCACGGAAAGCCGCGAGATCGTCGAAGGTGTGCGTGGACTGGTGGTGGACGAGCTCCTCGTACACCGCGCATCCGGTCAGGGACAACCCCGCTGCGGCGATCAGAGCGGAAGCGGCGAGGGCTGTGCGTGCGTTCATGCTTCCAGCCTCGCCGCAGCGGATCCGCGCCGCGTCGTGCGTGCGAGGTATCCGCGTACCTCGCACGGATGATCCGCCACGCGGCGAGCGGCGTCAGCTGCCGGCTTCGGGCCGCCCGGCCCACCAGCCGATGACGTGACCGATGTGCTGGTGCATGAGGCGCTCGGCGCGCTCGCCCTCGCCTGCCGCGAGCAGGTCCAGCAGCTCGTGGTGCTCGGCTGCGGAGCGCGACAGCTGCTCGGTCGCCAGCAGGCCGGCGAGGCCAGGAAGACGGGTCTCCTTGCGCAGCTGCGAGATGAGCGCGGCCAGGCGCGGGTTGCCGCTGTGCACGTTGATGGCCTCGTGGAAGGCGCGGTCGGCCTCGAGGTACGTGGTGAGGTCGCCGCTGGAGGCGCCCTCGACGATGGCATCCGCCGTCGCGCGCAGCTTCTCGATGACATCCGCCGGGATCTGTCCCGCGAGCTCGCGCATCACCGGCGGCTCGAGCAGTCGCCGCACCGCGACGATGTTCGCCACCTCGTCATCGCGCACCTCGGTGACGCGGAATCCCTTGTTGCGCACCGCCTCGACGAAGCCGAGCTTCTCGAGGTTCAGCATCGCTTCGCGCACCGGCGTGGCCGAGACGTTGAATCGCGCGGCGAGCGCGGGCGCCGAGAAGAGTTCGCCGGGGGCCATCTCTCCGGCGCGGATCGCCGCCTCGAGCGCAACCTCCACGCGCTCTCGCAGGTTCATCACCGGCTGCAGGGGAGTGACGACGGAGGGGAGTGTCATGAACGACCACCGATCAAGAAGCGTAGGCAGTGCCATGCGGCATGGCACTGCCTACGAAACTATCGGATGCCGTGGATGCGCGGCGACAGCACGCCGCCCGCGCATCCACGGCGTGGATCACTTGCCGTAGCCCTTGGCGGCGGCCTCTTCGGTGTCGGCGACGATGCGGTCGGCGACGTCCTTCGGAAGGGGCAGGCGCGGCGGGCGGCAGGGGCCGCCGTACAGCCCGAGCGCGTCCATCGAGAGCTTGATGGACTCGACGAACTCCGTCTTTGTGTCCCAGCGCAGCAGCTTGTGCAGGTCGCGGTAGATCACCTTGGCGCGCTCGAGGTCGCGCACGTCTCCCGAGGTGGAGAGGCGGAACAGCTCGACGGTGGCCTGCGGGATGGCGTTGGGGTAGCCGGCCACCCAGCCGACGGCTCCCGCGATGCCGAGCTCGAGAACGCTGTCGTCGGTGCCGATGAGGATGTCGATGTCGGGAGCGAGCTCCTTGATCTCGTAGATGCGCCGGGGGTCGCCGGTGAACTCCTTCACGCCCACCATGTGACCGGCCTCGTGGATCTCGGCGATCAGGTCGGGCACGAGGTCGACCTTGGTGTCGATGGGGTTGTTGTAGCCCACGATGGGCAGGCCCACCGCCGCGACGGTGGCGTAGTGGTGCTTGACCTGCTCACGGTTCGCCCGGTACGTGTTCGGGGGCAGCAGCATGACGCAGTCCGCGCCGGCCTTCGCGGCCTGCTCGGCCCAGTGCGCCGACTGCAGCGCACCGTACGCGCCGACGCCCGCCATCACCGAGAAGCCCTCGGGGGCGGCGTCGACGGCGACCTCGATCACCTTCGCGCGCTCCTGCTCGCTGAGGTTCTGGTATTCACCCAGCGAGCCGTTCGGCGCGATCCCGTCGCAGCCGTTGTCGGCGAGGAAGCGCACGTGATCGGCGAATCGGTCGTAGTCGACCGAGAGGTCGTCCTTGAACGGCAGGGCGGATGCGACGATCACGCCATGCCAGGGAGCCTTCTGAGACATCTTTGTTCCTTTCCAGCTTTCGCGGCGCTGAAGCCGTTGGTCATATGTAACATATTACAGCACGGAAGCCATCCAGCGCTCCAACCCGGCGGAATCGATCGGCAGGGCGTCGCTGAGCACCTCGATCCCGCTGTCGGTCACCACGACGTCGTCTTCGATGCGCACGCCGATGCCCCGCAGCTCCGGCGGGACGGTCTCGTCCCAGGCGTGGAAGTAGAGTCCGGGCTCGACCGTGAGCGCCATGCCCGGCTGCATCGACGCTTCGAAGTACTGCGCGTATGATGACGCCCCGCAGTCGTGCACGTCGAGTCCGAGGTGGTGCCCGACGCCGCACACGATGTAGCGACGGTGGTGCTGACCGTCTGCGGCGAGAGCCTCGTCGACGGAGACCGGCAGCAGCCCCCAGTCGGAGAGCCCCTGTGCGAGCACCTCCATGCAGGCCACGTGGAAATCGCGCCAGTCGCGACCGGGTGCCACCGCGGCGAGCCCGGCGCGGTGAGAGCGCTCGACCAGATCGTGCACCTCGCGCTGCGCCGTGGTGAAGCGTCCGCTCGCCGGGAGCGTTCGCGTCACATCGGCGGTGTATCCACTGCGGTTCTCCACTCCCATGTCGAGCAGCAGCAGCGCTTCGGGATCGACCGGACTGTCGGCGCGCACCCAGTGCAAGATCGGCGCGTTCGCTCCCGATCCCACGATGCTCGCGTACCCGGGTGCCTGGCCGACCGTGCGGGCGTGCCGGTCGAAGGTGCCCTGCAGCCAGCGCTCGCCGCCGTGCTGCACGGCGTGGGGGATCTCTCGGCGCACCTGGGCGAATCCCTCGACGGTGTGCTGCACGGCCGCGCGCAGCTCGGCGAGCTCCCACGCGTCCTTCTGCATTCGCAGCGCGGAGAGCGTCTGGGCGAGCTCGGCTGAGCGTGCCCGGCCGCCCAGCTGCCGACCGGGCACGGCGCCCACGACCGCACTGCCCGCGATGAGCGCGTCGTCGGGCACAGCGAGCTCGTCCAGTTCGCGTACGCGCACGTCCAGGGCGTCGGCCAGCTCAGCGGTCCCGGCGAGCGGACCGACCCAGAGCTCGCCGTGGGTGGGGTCGGCGTGGAAGGCGGCGGCGCCGGGACGCGCGGGCGGGATGATGTACAGCGTCGCGTCATGTCCTCCGGCACGGGGGGTGAGCACGAGCACCCCGTCCTCCACGCCGAAGCCCACCAGCCAGAGGAAGTCGCTGTGTGCGCGGAACTCGAAGAAGAAGTCGTTCAGCCGCGCGTGTGCGCGCCCCGCGGCGACGACGAGGGTGCGACCCGGCAGGGCGGTCGAGAGGCGCTCACGGTGACGGGCCGCCGCCTGCGCGGCGCCGGGCTCCACCCGGGGCGTGCGGTCAGCATCACCCCAGCCGGTCCTCATCCATTCGGTGAAGCCCGAGGCGGCCGCGAGTGACGGCATCCGTGGATCCTGCGAGTCGGAACGGGCGTTCGGGATGCCGCTCTCCCAGTCGACGACGTGCACCTCGGCGCCGTAGCCGGCCGGCTGGTGGTGGTGATTGCTCATGCTGTCTCCAGAGGGTCTTCGGGCGGGGAACAGGTGCGGATGGCGCACCGGCCGGGTCAGGATCGTTCGCCGCCGCGCCCGCCGAGGCGCCATTCGAGTGCGGTGAACAGCCGCTCGACGACGCCGTCCATGACGATGCCGTCGTGCTCGTGCTCGTTGGTGACCCAGGCATGCAGTCCGCCCACGCGGGCCGCGGTGTCGAGGGAGAGTCCGGCGTCGACGTACATGTCGTCGAAGTACACCACCGCCTCGACGGGTACCTGGTTCGCGCCGAGCCGCGCGGTGTCGTACAGCTCGATCGGCCACTCCCGTGCGGCGAGCAGCTCGACACCGGCTCGGAAGCCGCGCAGCGCGCGGACCTCGTCGAACATCCAGGGGAACACCATCTCGCCGGTGAACAGCACCGGCCGCGCATCCTCGTCGAACTCCGGGTGCCGTTCCCGCTCGCGCTGCGCCGCCCAGCCCGTCGGCCCTGCGCCGTAGATGCTCTCCTGCAGAGCGATGAACAGCGGGTTGCCGGCGAACGCGGTGGCCGCGCCCACCGAGGCGAGGAAGGTGTCGCTCAACCGGGTCTCGGCCCGGTCGCTGAACGCCTCGTCGAGCAGCCAGTGCACCCGGTCGAACCCCGGTCCCATGCCGAAGTCGAAGCCCAGGGTCTGCAGGCGGCGCACGGTGAGGCGGTCGCCGTCGGCGAGGCGGACGTCCTGCGCCTGCAGGGTGTCCGCGACCCGCGCGATGCGCTCGGCGAGGTGCGGGGCGCGCTCACGGAACTGCCGGTTCTTCTCCACCACGCGCGGGAAAGTCCGCCGGTAGACCTCGGCGGGGTCCGGATCGAGCGAGGGGAGCCCGCCCGCGACCGCGGAGGCGACGATGGCCTCGGGGAAGGCGGAGAGGTAGTGCAGTGTGAGGAAGCCGCCGTAGCTCTGGCCGATCGTCCACCAGCGGCGCCCGCCGTAGTGTGCGGCGCGCAGCGCCTCGAAGTCGCGCACGATCGAGTCCGCCCGGTGCAGCGACAGCCGTCGCGCGGCCTCCTCGGCCGGCATCTCGGCGAACCGCGACCCCGACAGTGGCGTCGACCGGCCGGTGCCGCGCTGGTCGGGCACGATCAGCCGGAAGCGCGACAGCGCGGCGGCGACCCAGTCGCCCCGACCGACCGGTCGCACGCCCTTGCCGCCGGGACCGCCCTGCAGGTGCAGCAGCAGCGGCAGGTCGTCGTGGCGGCGCTCGGCGGCGACGAACTCGCGGGCGAAGATCTCGATGGTCTCGCCGTCGGGGTCGTTCCAGTCCAGGGGCACGGTGGTCCACACGTCGCGGGCCACGATGTCCTTGCCGACGAAGTACGCGCTGTCAGAGGTCACGCAGGTCACCTTGCCTTCCGATGGGGGATGCCGGCTGTTCGCAGGCACCGATCCAGTCTGCCCGGAGCGGCCGGGTCCGGTGGCGCGGCGCCCGCGGCCACCGCGCCCTCCCGTATTACTGCGCCCGGGTGCGCACCCGGGAGTCGAGCAGCGCGTAGAAGAGGTCGACGATGAGGTTCGAGAGCACGACGAACAGTCCGCCCAGCAGCACGATGGCGATCACGACCGGCCGATCCTGCATGGCGACGCTGGTCACCGCGAGCGCCCCGACGCCCTGCAGGCCGAAGACCTGCTCGATCACGATCACACCGCCCAGCAGCAGCCCGATGTCGATGCCGAGCTGGGTGACCAGCGGCGGCATGGCGCTGCGGAAGGCGTGCACGTAGATCACGCGCCGCTCGGTGAGACCCTTCGCCCGTGCGGTGCGCACGTAGTCCTCGCCGAGGACGTCGAGCATCTGCCCGCGGGTGAGTCGCGCGTACACCGCCGCGGTGACCATCGCGAGGGTCAGCCACGGCAGCGCCAAATGCCACGCCCACTGCAGAGGGTCGGTCGCGAAGGGCACGTACCCCGACGGCGGGAACAGGTTCACCCCGAAGCGGGTGGGCAGGTAGTACAGCAGGTACAGGGCCAGCATGCCCAGCACGAAGGTGGGGAAGCTGATGCCGACCAGCGCGAACCCCTGACCCAGGCGGTCGCGGACGCTGCCCGGACGCTTGGCCGAGGCGATGCCGATCGGAATTCCGATCGCGAGCCACAGGACCACCGCGCCGAAGACCAGCGACATGGTCGCGGGGATCCGGGCCAGTACGAGATCGGCGACAGGCAGGCTCGAGCGGTACGAGAAGCCGAGGTCACCCTGCAGCAGGTTGCCGATGAAGATCAGGTACTGCTCCCAGATCGGCTTGTCGAGGCCGAGGTTCGCCCGGATCTGCGCCATGAGCGCCTCGGTCGCCTTGTCGCCGGCGATGATCCGCGCCGGGTCGGAGGGCGTCACGTAGAACAGCACGAAGATGAACACGCTGAGCAGGAACAGCACCAGCAGGCCGAACCCGATGCGCGACAGCAGGAAGCGGATCATGCCCGCGCTCCCTTCGCAGAGGACGGATCGAGCGCGTCGCGAAGACCGTCGCCGACGAGGTTGAACGTGAGGGTCAGCGCCAGCAGGGCAAGGCCGGGCACGAGCACCATCCACGGAGCGACGATGTACATCGATCCGTTGGAGGCGTCGGCGAGCATGTTGCCCCAGCTGGGGGTGGGCGGCACGGTGCCGAGGCCAAGGAACGACAGCGTGGCCTCGAACACGATGGCGGCGGGGATCATCAGCGTCGTGTACACCACGATCGGCACGACCAGGTTCGGCAGCACATCGCGGAACATCGTGGCGATGGGGGACTGGCCGAGCGAGCGGGCCGTCTCGATGAACTCCCGCTCACGCAGGGCGAGCACCTGCCCGCGGATGACGCGGGCCAGGCCCGCCCAGCTGAAGAACACGATCACCGAGATCGACAGCTGCAGGCTGGGCCCGAGCACCGACACCGTGGCGATCGCGACGAGCAGGAACGGCACGCTCATCACCAGATCGATGACGCGGCTGAGCACCGTGTCGACCGCCCCGCCGAAGAAGCCGGCGGTCATCCCGATCAGGATGCCGATCGCCGAGGCCGCCAGTGACGCGACCACGCCGACCAGCAGCGATACCTGGGCGCCGTAGGCGAGCCGCACCAGCAGGTCGCGGCCGAGCTGGTCGGTGCCGAGCAGGAACTCGCCGTTCGGTGGCCCGGGCATGCCGGCGGGCGACAGCCCGGTTTCGCGGAACTGCTCGGTGGGTCCGTGTCCGGTCCACTGCGCGATCAGGGGCGCGCCGAGGGCGAAGATGACGATGAGCACGATGACGACGGCCGAGCCCACGCTGGCCGGGTCGCGGCGCAGCCGGCGGAGGGTGAGCTGCCACGAGCTCTTCACCCCGGATGCCGCGTCGGCGGCGCCCTTCGCCGGGATGAGCAGGGTCAGGGTCTCTTTCGAGAACGGGCTCATGCGTGCGCCTCCGACGGGGTGGGGTCACCGGCATCGCTGAGCGCGCCGAGGAACGCCGCAGCCAGCAGCTTCTTCGTGAACGGCTGCTGCGGCGCGTCGTAGATGGTCTCCGCCTCGCCGAGCTCGATGATGCGCCCGTGCTCCATCACGGCGATTCGGTCGCACATGTGGCGGACGACGGCGAGGTCGTGCGAGATGAACAGATAGGTCAGCCCGAGCTCGCGCTGCAGGTCGTCGAGCAGCTGCAGCACCTGGGCCTGCACCGTGACATCGAGCGCCGAGACCGGCTCGTCGAGGATGATCAGATCGGGGTTGAGCGCGATGGCGCGCGCGATCCCGATCCGCTGACGCTGCCCGCCTGAGAACTGGGCGGGGAAGCGGTTGTAGTGGTCGGGGTCGAGGCCGACCTGCTCGAGCAGCTCGAGGACGCGGCGTTCGCGTTCGCGTGGGGTGCCCACGCCGTGGATGCGCAGCGGGTCGCCGATGATCGATCCGACGCGGCGCTTGGGGTTGAGCGATGAGAAGGGGTCCTGGAAGACCACCTGTACGCGCTGGCGCATCCGCCGCCACTGCGCACCGTTGAGGGTGCGCAGGTCGGTGCCGTCGAAGTGCACGGTGCCCTCTGACGGCGGCACGAGCCCGGCGATCGTGCGGGCGAGCGTGGTCTTGCCGCATCCGCTCTCGCCCACCAGGCCCAGCGTCTCGCCTCGGCGCACCTCGAGGCTGATGCCGTCGAGGACCTTGCGCTCGACGCCGCGCCGTGCCGAGAACGAGACGCTGACATCCGACACCTCGGCGATCGGTGCAGCCGTGACCGGACCGGCCGCGGCGGCCTCGGCGAGCTGACCGAGCGGAGCCCGACGCTCGCTCTGCGTGAAGGCGGACGACGCGATCAGGTCGCGCGTGTACGGCTCTCGTGGGCGGCGCAGCACCTCGTCACTCGTGCCGACCTCGACCTGCTCGCCGCGGTACATGACCATGACGCGGTCGGCGACACTCGCCATCACGCTGAGGTCGTGGCTGATCATCAGCACCGTCGCCCCGAAGTCCTGCTTCATCTCACCGAGGAGCTGCAGGATCTGCGCCTGCACGGTGGAGTCGAGCGCGGTGGTCGGCTCATCCGCGATGATCAGCGCCGGGTCGAGCGAGAGGCTCATGGCGATCATCACGCGCTGACGCATGCCGCCGGAGAACTGGTGCGGGTAGGCGTCGAACCGCGACGCCGCATCGCTGATGTGCACCTTGTCGAGCAGCTGGATAGCCCGCGCCTTCGCCGCTTGGCGGGAGACGTTCTCGTGTGCGCGGATCTGCTCGACGATCTGCCATCCGACGGTGTACTGCGGATGCAGGCTGGACAGCGGGTCCTGGAAGATCATGCTGATCTCGCGCCCGCGCTTGCGACGCAGCCGCTCGGGATCGAGTGTCAGCAGGTCCTCGCCCTGGAAGCGCACCGCGCCGGAGGTGCGTGCCTGCGGGATGAGACCCATCACCGACTGCACGAGCACCGATTTGCCCGAGCCGGATTCGCCGACGATGCCGAAGAACTCGCCCTCGGCGACGTCGAACGAGACGTCCTTCACAGCGTGCACGTCGCCGCCCTCGGTGGGGATGTCGACCTTCAGATGGGACACCTCGAGAATGGGCATTCGTTCTCTTCTCTTCCGAGTGGAGCTGCTGCGGCGCGAGCGGGTCGCGCCGCAGCAGCAGGTCGAGCAGCGGCTACTTCGTCAGCCAGACGTTGGCCCAGTCGCCGTTCTGCGCGAGAGCGTAGATCGAGAAGTTCTGCACACGCGCCGAGTGGTAGTTGGCCTTCTTCTTCGCCGCGATGCTGACGATGGGCGAGTCCTTCATGACCGTCTGGTCGACCTGGTGCCACAGCTTGGCGGCCTCTTCGGGCGTGCTGGCCGCCAGAGCCTGGTCGGCCAGGGCGTTCGCCTCGTCGTTGTTGTAGTCGACGTAGTTGTACGCCTGCGGCGTCCCGTCGAAGGTGAACTGCGGCTGGTACACGCTGCGCGCGGCGCCCCCGACCCAGTCCGGCGACCAGCCGACCAGCGCGATGTCCCACTCGCCGCCGGACGCGTTCTCGCGGTTGGTCATGAAGTTGGCGTAGTAGTCGGTGGGCGGGACCGGGAAGAGCTCGACGGTGATGCCTGCCTTCTCGAGGCTCGCCTGCACGGTCTGGGCGATGTCGGGCTGCGAGCCGAGGTTGCGGTAGGGGAGCTTCAGGGTGAGGTTCTGCACGCCGGCCTTCGCGAGCAGCTCCTTCGCCTTCTCGGGGTCGGCCTTGCCGCTCCCGTCGCCGTACGGGGAGTACTCCTCGTATCCGTTGATCCCGGGTCCGAAGATGCCGTTCGTGACCGTGGCGATGTCGGCACCACCCATGACCTGCACGACGGCGCTCTTGTCGATCGCGTACTGCAGGGCCTGGCGAACCTCGAGCTTCTGCAGCGCGCCGCCGTTGTTGTCGGACATCGTGTTGATCCACATGAACTGGTCGACCCCGCCGTTCTCGAGCGTCGAGAACTTCTCGTCATTCGCGGCGGTGAGCTGCTGGATGTTCGCGGGTCCCGGCTGGATGTCGAACAGCATGTCGGCGGAACCTGCCTGGAGCTGCTGCATGGCGGCATCCACCTCCACACCCATCGTCATCTCGATGCTGTCGACGTACGCCTTGCGCAGCGGGTCGCTCTTCGCGTTCCACGATGGGTTGCGCGTGAGGGTGAGCTTCACGTCGGGCTTGTGCTCGTCGATCGTGTACGGGCCCGACGAGATGAAGTTGTTGCGGTACTCCGGGGAGTCGGGAAGGTAGTCGAGCACCTCGACGGGGGCCGGGTTGGCGGTCGTCAGGCTGAGCATGGACGTGAAGTCGGATGCCGGCTCGGTGAGACGGAACACGACGGTCTTGTCGTCGGGCGTCTCGATGCCGGTGATGTCGTTGGCCTCGATGTACTCCTTCATCGCGCCGGCCTCGGGAGCGACATCGGCGAAGCCGTCGCAGAACTGCGCCATGCCGTCGATGAGCGTGATGAAGTAGCTGCCCAGGGCGGCACCGATGTGCGGGTTGCAGATGCGCTTGATGCCGCGCTCGACGTCTTCCGCGACGATCGGGCGGGCGCCGTCGGGCGCATCCCAGGTGGCGCCGTCGCGCAGGGTGATGGTGTAGGTCAGCCCGTCATCGGTCGGCTTGGGCACCTCGGTGGCGAGGTCGCCGACGAGCTTCGAGCGCGTCTCGGCGTCGTTGGATGCCTCGTAGCTGAGCAGCGAGCGGGAGATGACGCGCGTGATGCTGTTCGAGGGCACGTACGCGATCAGCTGCGGATCGATGCGATCGGTGTCGCCGTTGGAGAGCACCTTGAGGGTGCCGCCGGTCTGCGGTTCGCCGGCGTCGCCGCCACCGCCGCCGGCGGACGAGCAGCCGCTGAGCACGAGCGCGAAGGCTGAGGCGACGATGAGGGGAGCCAGGGGGGACAGCTTCTTACGGGCCATAGAGTCGTCCTTGATTCTCGGTCGGATGCCCGCATCTTCGACGGGCGAGCGGTCACGGACGGGCCGTGGCACGCCCATGTAACATAGCACATGTCAGAGTGCTACTCGACCGCCCATCTCCTTCAGCTGTCGCGGAGGGGATCTTGGAGGCAGATGCGGGCCGCGGGCCGAGCGCCATCAGACGTATGAACGATTCGGCATGAACCGTCGAGCGGACGCCCGTGCGGCACTGCTCGTGGATTCATCACAGGCCGGGTGCGTCCGGAGCCGTGCGGGAACCCGGCTGACGCCCCCTTTCGCACGAGGTCGATGAGAAGGTGGTCTCAGGTCTCGCACCTGCTCAGCCGAGACCGAAGCGGGAGGAATGCGGCTCGCCACCCGAGGCGCCGCGACGGAGTTCGGGCTCATCGTCGCGATGGTCGATGTGGGGACAACGACCATCTGATCGCTCACCCCCCGGTCGGTCCGACTGCGACCGGAGGGCGCCTGCCGCCGTGGTGTTCGACGCGTGAGCTCGAACCCATGGCGGCAGGCGCGACGGTCTCCACGAGGAGCTCGTGACGCTGCCCCGAGGGCCGCGCCGACGGCAAGGTGCGACTGAGTCGTATGCGGTCATCGCAGGTGTGCGGGGCCGTGCGGGAAAGCGCTCGTGGGCGTTCTCCGCACTCGGCGGGTGGGATGGTGAATCTGAACTTCGTGCCCGCTCGTCGCGCGGCACGGCGAGAGAAAGAGGGACAAATGAGGCGAGTGCCCACCGTGATCGTCAGCGGCATTCTTACCGTGGGGATGATGCTCGGCGCTGGATCCAGTGCCGCGGCCGATGTGCAAGGACCCGCGACGCCGACGATCACCAACGTCGAAGTGAAGCCGACGTCCATCCAACTCGACTTCGGCGCTGATGATGGCGGCGTGCCCGTTGAATCCTTCGAGGTGTACGCCACCGAGCTGTCGACGAACGAGCAGGTCTATCAGGCGTCGAGTGACCGGCCCGGCAGGGCTGACATCCAGAATCTCACGCCGAACACGGTGTACGAGATCGAGGTGAGGGCGCAGGCCGCCGGCACGACGGCAACGGTCGCTGCAACGATCACGACTCCGCATCACGCACCTGGGCACCCGTTCATCTTCGCCAAAGCCATCCATGCGACTGCTGTCGAGCTGCGGCTGAACGAGCCTGTGGCTGACTTCATCCCAGCCGGTCAAGAGGGCATCGGGCCGATAAGCGAGTACGTTCTCGATATCGCTGCGCGCGATGGGAGCACGTTCGAGCGTCGAACGGTCGATGTGCCGCAGGAGAGCTACTGGGTGGACGGCCTGACGCCCAACACTCGTTACCTCTTCATTCTCACAGCAGTCGGCCCAGGTGGCGAGACGTCGAACGAACACTCTTTCCAGACTCCACCCGCGTCGCCGTCGGTATCGATCGAGACCGCGACGCGCGACTCGATCACCGTGCGCGTCACGGACGGCAGCGCGACCGCTCCTGGTCGCGCGCGCCTGGCTGCAGCCCCCGCCGCCGCAGTCGACGAGATCACATACACCCTCAGCCTCACCACGCGTGGCGTCACGGTACAGACGGCGCAGCTTGCGCGGCCGGGCCTGCACACCTTCGCGGGATTGCAGCCGGGCACCGCGTATTCGGTCAGCGTCCGCGCATCCAACCAGACGGCGTCGAGTGAATCCACTGCGCTCGCTGTCTCGACAGATGCTGCACCGGTCGACTCAGACAGCACTCCGGGAGCATCGACGAATGTCGACACGGGCAGCGGATCTGTGTCGACTGCATCGCCAGTCGTCGATGCGAGCACCCCGTCGGCGAACCAGAAGCGGACTGACGTGCTCGCGGCGACAGGTTCGGAGGCGCCGATGTCGCTGCTTGCGATCGCCTTCGCGCTGGTCGGGGTGGGAGCTTCGACCATCGTGCTCGCTCGCCGCCGGCTCCTCCGGTCCTGATGAGGAGGGCGCCTGCCGCCGTGGTGTTCGACGCGTAAGCTCGAACCCATGGCGGCAGGCGCGACGATCCACACCTTCGATGTGCAGCTCGCCGACGTCGACCGCGGCGTGTACGACGAACTGACGCTCCGACTCGCGCGGCATTCGTCCGAGACCGACGCGTACATGCTCACGCGGCTGCTGGCGTACTGCCTCGAGTATGCGGAAGGCATCGCGTTCACCGAGGGGGTGGCTGCGACCGACGAGCCCGCGGTGCTCGTGCGCGACCTCACCGGCCGCGTCGCGGCGTGGATCGAGGTCGGTGCACCAGACGCCACTCGCCTGCACTACGGCAGCAAGCTCGCCGATCGCACGGTCGTGTACACCTACCGCGACCCGGCGAAGGTGATCGCCAACTGGGCGGGCAAGACGATCCACGAGGCCGACGCCATCGTGCTCCACAGCTTCGACGCGGGTTTCCTCGCCGACGCGGCGACGGCGCTCGCCCGCCGCAACACCATGACCGTCTCGGTGACCGAGCGTCAGCTCTACCTCGAGCTCAACGGCGTGCACCTGAGCACCACCGTGCACGAGCGGCCGATCCGCGCGCTCTGACCAGCGGGCGCCGACTCGCCGCAGGTAGGATCGGGGCGTGGTCGAGCATCCGGAAGACCCATCGCGAAGCGGCTCGCGCGGGCGAGGCCTGACCCGCGAGTCGATCGTCACCGCAGCGCTCGCGCAGATCGACGGGGCCGGCGTGAGCGCCCTCTCGATGCGCTCGCTCGCCGAGCGACTCGGCGTCGAGGCCATGTCGCTCTACCGGTACGTGCGTGGCCGCGAAGACCTGCTCGAGGGGGTCGTCGACGTGCTCACCGGCGACCTGATGGACTCCCTCGATGACGAGGTCGCCGAGCACTGGCAGGGGTTCCTGCAGGCGATGGCCCACGAGGTGCGCAGGATCGCGATCGAGCATCCTCGCGCTTTCCCGCTCGTCGCATCGCAGAACCCCGCGGCTCCCTGGCTGCGTCCGCCCCTGCGCAGCGTCGAGGTGGTCGACGCCTTCCTCACCGCACTTCTCGACCGCGGCTTCAGCGACGCCCAGGCAGTCGCGACGTATCGCTCGTTCTCGAGCTTCCTGCTGGGCCAGCTGCTGCTCGAAGCCGCCGCGCACGAGACGGCCGATGAGCCCGAGCCCGGCACCACGGCCGAGCAGGACGGACCGGATGCCGAGGCACGCGCCCCACAGGTCTTCCGCCTGCGCGAGAGGCTGAGCGAGGACCACAGTCGGGAGGAGTTCGAGGCCGCGCTGGAGTCGCTGCTCGACCGGCTGGAGAACAGCCTCGCGCTGCATCGCTGACAGCGAAGAGCGGGTAGGCTCCGCGTTCGGAACCCACCCGCTCGTGCGAGAACGCGTCAGCTGTTCGTCACGTTGTCGCGGGCATCCTGAGCGTCGTGCTTCACCTCGTTCGCGGCGTACTGCGCCTCATCCTTGACGGCGGCGACGGAGTCCTGGGCGGACGCCTTGACCGAGTCGACCGACGCGGCCAGCGGCTCCTTCAGGTGCTCGCCGACCTCCTTGGCGACGTCGGAGGCCTCATCGATCAGGGGCTGCGCCTGATCCTTCACCGTCGACGCGAGCTCCTTCTCCTTCGTCGATGCCGGAAAGAGCGACGCGAGCACGAGGCCCGCGCCGAACGCGATCAGCCCCACGGCCAGCGGGTTCCCCTCGGCCTTCGCCACGACGCGGTCTTTCACGTCGCCGGCTACGTCGCCCGCGTGCGCCCCGGCGTCGGACACCGACGAGCTGGCATCGTCGGCGGCGCCCATCACCCGGTCGCGCACCGACCCGATCGCGCCCCGCACCTTGCCCATCTGACGGTCGACGATCTTCGACGGCGTGACCTTGTCCGCCAGCGCGTCGACGTCCATACCGAGGTCCTGACGTGTCCGCTCGATGTCCGAGCGGATCTCATCGGCTGAATTGCTCATCGGTTCTCCTCATTTCTCTTCAGCGTGTCCGGGATCTCCTTGAGGGTCTCCACGGTCTGCGGTGCTCCATCGACCTCCTGCAGCTGGCCACGGCCGACCAGGAAGAGGACGAGGGCGATCAGCGCCCAGATGATCGCGACGATGACGCCCGACCACCCGCCGCCGATGAGGGTGCCCAGCGCCCACCAGAGCGCCATCGACAGGAAGAACACGGCCATCAGCGCGCCGTATCCGGCGGCGCCCATCAGGCCTGCTCCCTTGGCGGACTTCGCCGCCGACTCCTTCAGCTCTGCCTTCGCGAGCGCGACCTCCTGGCGCATCAGGGTCGAGATGTCGCGCGACACCTCCCCGAGAAGCTCGCCGAGAGAGGCCGAGGCGGCTCTCTGCTCAGACGGTGTGGGGTCGGTCATAGCCGTCCTCCCCGCTGGCGTCCGCCCTGGTCGAGCGGGTCTGGCTGTACAGCGGCGTCTCCGCAGCCGAGGTCGAGCTGTCGCTCACAGTGGTGGGCACCGAGTGATCAGGATGCACCTGGGTGACCGGGGGCACCGGCGGGGCCGGCGGCACCGCCGGCGCCTGCGTGGCTGCGTGCCCCTGGCCCGTCGCGCGCCCCTCGGCCGTCGCGTGCCCCTGGCCGGTGGCGTGCTTCTGGTCGGCCGCGTCGGATGCCAGTGCGCGCGTCAGCCGTCCGATGATGACCCCGCCGATCGCCGCGGCGAGGATGAAAGTTCCGGGCTTGCGGCGCGCGTAACGCTTGACTTCGGACAGCACAGCGCCCGGATCCCGGTCGCCGAGCCAGTTCGCCGCTGCCGACACCCGCCCGGATGCCTGCTGAACCAGGTCGGCGGCGATCCCGCTCCCATCTGAGTTGGCGGCCATGGATCCCAGCTCGTCACCGACCGAGCGAAGGCCCGTCGCCAGCCGCTGCTGCTGCGTGTTCGCCTGGTCGCGCAGCTCGCGCTGCGTCTGCGCGTACAGGTCCTTCGCCTGCATCTTGGCTTCGCCGACGACGCCTGAGGCTTCGTCCTTGGCGGCACCCAGCACATCCTTCGCGTGCCCGGTCGCGCTGTCTTTGAGATCGGATGCCTCGTGCTTCGCGGCATCGACTTTGCCCTGCGAGCCCGAAGGCTGCGAGCCCGAATCGTACGGCTGCGTGCCCGCGCCGTAAGCGGGCGTTCCCGAACCGCTCGGGCTGGTCGTCTCGAAATTGTCCGACATGAGTGCTCCTTTTCGCGGACCGATCGGAGGATCGGTGCCCCATGTCTAGCCCCCGAGGAGCGCGGCGCCAGGCCCCTTGCACACGACGGGCTTACGGTGTAAGTTAGTCGGCCAGGTCGGGGAGCTCCCGGATGCCGAACTCGTGCCGCAGCGCACTCACCGCCGCCAGCCAGCCCGGCATGCCCGTGACGCCTGGCCCCGGCGAGGCGGAGGCGGAGGCGAGGTAGACGCCGGGAATCGGAGTGCGCCACGGGTCAGGGCTGAGCACGGGCCTGCGGAACAGCTGCCAGAGGTTCGGTGCGCCTGCCGCGATGTCCCCGCCCGGGTAGTTCGGGTTGTGCTGCTCGACCTCCTGCGCGCTGCGCGAGCTCGTCGCCAGGATGGTGTCGCGGAAGCCAGGGGCGAACCGTTCGATCTGGTTGATCACCGCCTCCTTGCGGTCCGCCGTGCTCCCCGCGGGCACATGCGTGTACGTCCACAGTGTGTGCTGCCCCGCCGGGGCACGACTCGGGTCGAACAGCGTCGGCTGCGAGACCAGCACGTAGGGATTCTCGGGGAGCCGTCCGCGGTGCACCTGATTCTCGGCATCGGCCACCTCGGCTCGCGTGCCGCCGACGTGCAGCGTGCCGGCGCGGTGCAGCTCGGAATTCGTCCACGGCACCGGCTCGCTGAGCGCGAAGTCGACCTTCGCGACGCCGTCGCCGTAGCGGAAGCGCTGCAGCGCCCGCCGGTAGCCCGACGGGATGACGTCGGCTGCGAGGCGCACGAGCGCTCTCGGGGTGACGTCCAGGAGCGTGGCCCACGCATCCGGCAGGTCACGCAGCGACTCGACCTCGTGATCGAGCACCAGCTCGCCGCCGTGGCGGCGGAGGTCGTCGACCATGGCATCCGCGATCGCCTGACTGCCGCCGACCGGTATCGGCCAGCCCTGCGCGTGCGCGTAGGTGGTCAGGGCCAGGCCGGCGCCGGCACCTGCGATACTCGGCTGCGCGAGGATCGTGTGCGCCGCGACGCCGGTGAGCATGGCGGGCGCGACATCGTCGCGGAAGCGTGCATTCCACGCGGGGGTGCCCTGCTCGAAAGAGCGCAGACCGAAGAGGATGGCCGTGAGCGGGTCGCGCGGGATGCGCAGCAGGGAGGACCCGGTGAAGTCGGCCACCCGGGTGGCGCGTTCGACAAGCGGTCGCAGAAGCCTCGCGTACGCCCGGCCGTCGGCGCCGAGCGCGTCGGCGGTCCGGTCGAGGTCTCGATAGGCGATGCCGGCGCGCCCGCCGTCCATCGGGTGGCCGAACGACACCTCAGGAGTCACGAACTCCACACGATCGCGCAGCCCGAAGTCCCGGAAGAAGCGCGACTCGAAAGCCAGCGGATGCACGGCCGAGCAGACATCGTGCTGGAATCCCGGCAGCGTGAGCTCCCGCGTGGCGGCTCCGCCGCCGGGTTGGCTCTCGCGCTCGTAGACGCGCACACGGAGCCCCGCCCTGGCGAGGGTCACGGCAGCTGCGAGACCATTCGGGCCCGCGCCGACCACGACGACGTCGAGGTCATCCCCGGTCGAGCGACGCCGTTCGTTCACCCGGTCGCCCTGCCCTCGGACGAATAGGCCAGTCGGTGCAGCGTCTCTGCATTCCGCCAGCGGACGAGTGCGTCCATGATCGGGCGCGGGACGAACCTCCCGGGGCCGGCGACGGGCTCCTCCTGGATGCGCACGAGGCAGCCCTCGCGATGAGGTCGCACATCAAGCGTCACCCGCGCCTCGCCCATCGGCCATCCGCGCGCCCGCATCACCATCCTGCGCGGCGGGTCGTACTGCTCGACGATGGTGCGGTCGTTGATGAGCATCGGCCAGACGCCGAACGAATGGTGCAGCTCGGACCCCTGGCCGGGCCAGGTGGGAGCCACCGCGCGCATGCGTGATGCGCCGACCACCCACGCGGGGTACAGCCATCCGTCGCTCAGCACCTCGAACACGTCCTCCGGTGCGCAGTGCAGCACCCTCACATTGCGGGCCATCAATCACTCCTCAGCAAGTCGGTTCAGCGGTCTTTCGGGGCGGGCCGGGTCACGGCTCGTCGGCGAGCTCGTCCTCCTCCGGCTCGAACGTCGACGCGGTGCCGGTGTGGCCTGCGGCGACCCCTTCCGGATGGTCAGGGATCGTCCCGTCGTCGCCGAGTCCGTCGGACGACGGAGCAGCGCCGGAGGCGCTCTCGTCCCCATCCTCGTTCATGTTGTGAGTGTCCCGGTGTTCTCGGTGATCGCTGCCAGTCATACCGTGAGCGCACCGCATCTCGCGGAGATCCGGGAGGGCCGTGACGACAGGAGCGGTCGCGAGTATCCTCTGCACTCGTCCTCGGGCCGAGTCAGAGCTGGTCGAGCGCCTCGCGGGCCCGTGCGACGGCATCCGCAGCCGCTTCCCGCTCCGCAGCCGCCTGCCGTCGGCGGTCCGTAGCGGCGCGGGCATCGGTCTTCGCCCGGGTCGCGTCGTGACGGGCGTGCTGCAGCTCGTCCTCGAGCTCGGAGATGCGTTGCGTCAGCTGGTCGATCCGCTCGTCGATTTCATGCGCTTCCTCGTCTGCGCGCCGTGCGGCGCGCTCTGCGCCGGCATGAGCCTGCTCAGCCTCGCGCAGAGCGCGCTCAGCATCCCGGCGGGCTCGCCGCGCCGCCACCTCGTCGGCCGCGGGCTTCGGCGCGACCGGGGCATCCGGCCGTCCGCCCGCGACGACCGCCCCGGCGTCGAACGATCCGGTGGGCTCGATGTCGCGCACCAGACGACCGGATGCCACGGCCGCGGCCGCCTCCGGATCGAAGAACGCCGCCGAGATCGTCTGCCGCACCGCCTCGAGCGTGGCATGCGTCACTCGCCCGCCCCGCGCGGTGGCGAGCGACACCGCCTCGGCTGCCAGCTGTCCGGTCAGCGCCCGTCGCTGACGCCCGAGCTGCGAGAGAGTCGCGGCGTCGAGGTCGTTTTGGGCTTCGCGCAGCTCTGAAGCGAGCTGCAGCACCTGGCCGAGCCGCGCGCTGCGCTCGCGGGCGAAGAGGTTGACCACCCACGCGGCGACGCTCGGCTTGCGCAGAGCGCGGACCGCCGCCGAGAGTGCGGGATCGCCGACGTCCTTCGCGCGCACGTTGCGTGCAGCGATGAACTCATCCGGCGACCCCGCGTACAGCTCGGCGGCGATGCTGTCGAGGTCACCCGCTTCGCCCATGCGAGCGACCCTATCGCCTGAGGGTTCAGTCGTTCTTCGTCGCCTCTTCAGCCTCGCGCATGGCGGCATCGCCCTCCTCGGGCGATTCCGCGCCGGCGCTCGCCGCGGGGTCGTCGCCGGAGGCGGGCTCGCCATCCGTCGTCGGCATCTCCTGGCTGTCGAACTGACCGTCCGGCAGCGCCTCGTCGGCGGTCTGAGGGTCGCCGTGGGCGCCGTTCTTCACCTGGGCG
The DNA here is from genome assembly GCF_028198145.1 of Microbacterium sp. nov. GSS16. Lineage (NCBI taxonomy): Bacteria > Bacillati > Actinomycetota > Actinomycetes > Micrococcales > Microbacteriaceae > Microbacterium > Microbacterium sp. nov. GSS16. The sequence goes on from NZ_CP116338.1 coordinate 1,302,628, forward strand.
GAGTCCGCCGCAGCGTCGTCGTGCAGGTCGTCGGGGTTTCCGTTGTGCTGAGTCATGCTCCGAGTATCGGCCGATCGCGGCGTTCGAGGCAGGGCCGTGACGGCGCAGACCTCGCGGGGTATCATCTGCGCCGATCCGACAGCATCGCCGCGGGCGCCGGAAACGGCGGAGCGGGAACACGACGCACGTCGATCAGCGCCAGCAGCACGCCGGCCATGGCCCCGCCGATGCCGCCGAGCACCATGTCGCCGATCGTGTCCTGGTAGTCGACATGGATCTGATCGCTGATGTACTCGACACCGAACCACTCGATCATCTCCCAGACCGCGCTGAGCGCGAGCGCGATCAGCGGCACGAGCACCAGCGGGGTCCGCGCTCGGGGACTCGCCGATGCGGTGATGCCGACGACATCGGTGCGCGTCAGCACCTCCGCCGCGATGATCGCCAGCACCGCCGTGCACGCGAAGTGCACCACCAGGTCCCACCACGAGACGGCGGCATACAGGTCGAGCACGTTGCTCCACGCGGCGGCGAGGACGGTCACGCCGGCGGCGACGTCGAACCAGGCCCGCATGCCCAGCATCCGCGGCAGCATGAGAGCCGGCAGCGCCAGGGCCGCGATCCCGGCATCCGTCGGCCTGAGCCAGCTGGCGGCCGCGATCACGCCCAGGATGCCGATGACGCGCAGCGCATCGGCCGTCCATTCCGCCGCCGTGCGCGGCGGCCGCAGGAAGTCCTCTTTCATGCGGCATCCTCTCCGAAACGCAGGATCGCCTGCACCGGCAGATGATCCGACGGTCTGCGTCCTTCCGGGGCATGGTCGTTGACCCCGACCGCGTGAACGCGCACACCCGGTGTCGTCATGATCCAGTCGAGCCGGCGTCCGCCGGCGCGCGGGCGCCCGTAGCGCGAGTACGTGCCCCGGTGTGCTCCGACCTGCCGCTCGGCGACGCCTGCGCTGTCGAGCAGGGCGCCGCCCGACTGCAGCGCGCGCACGGTCGTCGAATCGGCGCCGGCGTTGAGGTCGCCGGTCACAACCGCAGGCAGCGCGCGCTCGGCCACGAGTCGGCGGATGCTGAGGGCCGAACGCCGCCGCGACGACGCGGAGAGATGGTCGAGATGGGTGTTGACGGCGAGGAATCGCGTGCCGGTGCTGTGCTCGACGAATTCGGCCCACACCATGATCCGGGGGATGAGGTTCCCCCAGCCGATCGAGCCTGTCCGCTCGGGCTGATCGGACAGCGCCTGCTGGCCCCAATCACGCAGCTCGAGGCGAGTGCTGTCGTACACGATCGGCGTACCCTCACCGCGACCTCCGGCACCCCGGCCCGCGCCGACGGCGCGATGGCCGGCGCCGAGCGCGTCGCGCACGACGGGCATGGCGCGCGGCAGCACCTCCTGCAGGCCGAGGAGCGTCGGACGCTCCGCGGCGAGCAGCTGCCCGACAGCCGGAGCGCGCCGCGACCACCGGTCGGCGGGCAGCTGCAGCATGCCGTCCGCCGCGCGACGGATGTTGAACGTCATGACGTGCACGTCGGGCGCGGCGATCCGCCCGATCAGGGCATCCGCGGGCCAAACAGGTTCGGGTGCCGCCATCGCTATCCGTCCCACCCCTGCTGCGGCGTCTCGCACGTCTCGCGGAAGACGAACTGCGACGGCAGCTTGCGCTGCGAGCTCGACCAGTCGATGGCCGGGCGACGCTGCTCGGGGGGCAGGTAACCCAGACGGTACACCGCCATCAGCTCGAGATCGTCGGGCACCTGCAGCAGCTCGACGATCTCGTCCCAGCGACCCGGCGCCTCCATCGGGAAGGAGATGAACTGGATGCCCATGCCCAGCTCCACCGTCGTCAGCCAGATGTTCTCCATCGCCGCACCCATGCTGAACACCGAGTAGAACGAAGACAGCTCGCCGGGCCGGTACTCGCTGCGATCGAGCATCACGCCGAGCAGCAGCGGGGAGCCGGCCACCAGCTTGGCGTTCTCGGCGCCCAGCGTCTTCGGCACGCCGAGCGAGTTCATCAGCTTCTGACCGCGCGAGGTGAACACCTGGCTCGTGAACGGCCGCAGCACCGCGGGCAGCTTGTCGAACAGCATCCCGCTGCGTTTCTGCTCCATCTCGGCCTCGCTGAAGCGGAAGTACGGCTTGTACCGCTCGAAGAAGGTGCCGTTCGACATCACCTCGGTCATGCTCTCGCCCGAGATCTTCGCGATCCGCTCGATCGTCTCCCGCTGCTCGATCACGACGAAACGCCACGGCTGGCTGTTCAGCTGCGACGGCGCGCGGCCCGCCGCCTCGATCAGCAGACGCTGGTGCTCTTCGCTCACAGGGTCGGGGAGGAACGGCCCGTTCGTGGTCTTGCGGCGGCGGATGACGTCGAGGAATTCCATGGTGCTCCTATCGGCGGGAGGTGATCACGCCGGCGGCGATGAACGGCGCGGCGGTGAGGGCTATGGCAGGATGCCGGCGAGTGTGCGTGCCCGCGTAGGGGATGACGGCGAGCGGCGCGAGCGCCGGTGCGAGGGCGAGGGCTGCGGGCCTGTTGCGTCGCAGACCCACCAGCACCGCGACGATCGTCGCCGAGAACGTGGCGATGTAGAGCGCGTGGTGCACCCAGCGGAATCGCCGGGTGTCGATGAGGCGCGTCGCGACGGCCGCGCCGAGCGCGCAGTTCGCCGCGTAGCAGAGGGCGGATGCCCGGAACGCGGGTTTCGCCGACGGATGCCCGTGCCTGCGCTTCGCGTGCCTGCGTCTCATGCGATCAGCACACCACGCCGCGGGGTTCCGGCGCGAGGGGTTGCGCTCGGGTTTGCTTTGCGTCACCGAGGAGTCGCGTCACCGAGGAGTCGGGTCATCGAGGAGTTGGGTCATCGAGGAGTCGGGTCACCGAGAACAGGAGAACACGCGGACGCAGGAGGATTCCCCGGATTCCGTCCTGTTCTCGAGTGTTCTCCTGTTCTCAGCGAGCCGGGTCGGCGGGGGCCGGGTCGGCGGGGGCCGGGTCGGCGGGAGCCGGGTCTCCGGGCGGCACAGCCGGCTCCGCCGGATTGCGGCGGATGCCGATCCACGACACCACGCCGCCTGCGGCGAACAGGGCGGCGGTGACGATCGCGGCGCTGTGGAAGCCCCCGAGATCGAGCGATCCGCCGACGATGGTCGACAGCAGTGCGACCACCAGCAGCCCGGCGACGCGGGAGACCGCGTTGTTCACGGCCGACGCGATGCCGCTGCGGCGCTCGTCGATCGCACCCAGGATCGCCGAGGTCAACGGGGCGACGGTCAGTGCCAGGCCCAGCCCGAGCACGATCATCGCGGGCAGCACCTGCCACCAGTAGTCGAAGTCCCGCCCGACCGTGAGCAGCAGCAGCGCACCCACCGCCATCAGAAGGGGACCGACGGTCATGAACAGCCTCGGGCCGAGGCGCCCTGCCACCGCTCCGGCGCGCGACGACAGCAGGATCATCAGCACCGTGACCGGCAGGCTCGCCAGCCCCGCCGCCGTCGCGCTGAGCCCTGGACCCTGCTGCAGGTAGACGCCGATCACGAAGCCGTTCAGCGACAGCGCGGCGTACACGAACAGCGTCGAGACGTTTCCCCATCCGAAGTTGCGCACGGTGAACATCGACAGTGGCAGCAGGGGGTGCGCCGACCGGGCCTGGCGCCACAGGAAGACGGCGAGCAGCACGAGTCCGGCGGCTCCTGGCATCCAGATCCCCGGATCAGACCAGCCGAGCCGCTCCTGCTCGATCAGCGCGAAGACGACCGCACCCAGACCGAGCGCGCACAGGATGCCGCTCACCCAGTCGACCCGCACATCGCGCTCGTGCTCGGGCAGATCGAGCCGGCCGAGCAGCACGAGAGTCACCGCGATCGGCAGCACGTTGATGAGGAAGACGAACCGCCACGAGAGCAGGTCGACGAACAGGCCGCCCATGAGCGGCCCGACCAGCTGAGCGGCGGTGGTGAACGCCGTCCATACGCCGATCGCGCGCGACTGCAGCTCGCCGCGCATCGTCGCCGTGATCAGCGCGAGAGAACTCGGCACGAGCAGCGCACCCGCGGCTCCCTGCGCGGCACGCGCGATGATCAGCACCAGCGGGTCGGGAGCCGCCGCCACGGCGATCGAGGCGACGCCGAAGGCGATGAGCCCGGTCCGCATCACGCGCACGCGCCCGTAGGCATCCGACAGCGACCCCGCCAGCAGGATCAGCGCGCTCAGCGTGATCAGGTAGGCGTCGACCACCCACTGCTGGGTGGCGATGCCGCCGCCCAGCTCGCGGCTGATCGCCGGCAGTGCCACGGTGACCACCGTGCCGTCGAGGAAGGTGACGAACGAGGCCAGCACGGCCACTGAGACGACGAGTCGCTGCACGGTGTCGAATCCGGGCACGGGGGTGAACGTGGGCACAGGCCGACACTACTCCCGCCATCGACCTGCGGCCCGAGCAGGCGTAGCCTGGCCGCAGGCGGGACGACCTGCCCCGTCCGAGACCCCGGCGTGAAGCCGAAGACGAAGGCGGTGCGAACCATGGATTCCATGATGATGGACGCGATGGCGTCCGAGATGAAGACCTCCGGCATGGAGATGATGGACATGTCGGTCATGCAGTCCTGCATCGACGCCTGCGCAGCGTGCGAGCAGGCCTGCACGGTCTGCTCGACGCAGATGATGGACTGCAGCGTCGCGTGCATGAACTGCGCCGACATGTGCGGAACCATGATGCGCTCGATGCTGCGCATGCAGGGCATGACCGCGCAGGTGATGATGTCGATGCTCGACGCGTGCATCGCGATGTGCCGGATGTGCATGGACGAATGTCAGGCGCACGCCGAGCACAGCGACGTCTACCGGATGTGCGCTCAGGCCTGCAAGGCGTGCATGGATGCTTGCATGGCGATGCGCGATGCCATGACGAAGATGGCGTCCTGAGCGCCTGCCCTCCCGTGCCCCTGAGCCCGCCGCTCCTGGGGCCCTGAGCCCGCCGAGGAGTCAGCGCGCGACGTTGTAGAGAATGCGGCCGACCGCGAGCACGTCGTAGGCGGCGTGCAGGGCGACCGGTGTGCCAGCCGGCGCCTCGAGCGCCGCGCCGCCGGCGCTCCAGATCGAGAGCACGTCGCCGTCGAGGGTGCGCAGGCGCAGAACGCCGGATGCGGCATCGGCGACCTCGACGATGGCATCCGCCCAGCCCAGAGGCGTCGCCGACGCCATCCGCGCCTGGATCAGGTGCAGGGCATGACCGGGTGCGTAGGAGGAGCACACGTCGCCGTGGTCGCACATGCACGCCGCACGCTCACGCACCTCGGAGGGCGAAAGGCGGATCGGCTGCGTGCTCACGGTGGGTCTCCTCATGGTCGGGTCCACCGAGAATACGTCCGGCTCCGGCGAGGTGTCGATGAGATCCGACACAGGGCGAAACATCAGCGGCGCGCGCTGCGGCGTACACTGGACGCCGTGTTGTCTGCAGAGTGCGCCGTCGCGGCGCGAGAGGTGATCGTCGGCGCGCTCCGCGCCGACGGCAGAGGCTGAGATCGCTCCGGCGGCGGAACTCCCGTCACCGGAACCTAGCGATATCCGGCATCCGATCTGAAGGATGCTGCGCAGCCCTCGCCGACCACCCTCGGCTCCTCGACCAGAAAGCTCTCTCATGCGTCCCTTCGACGACCGCGCCATCCGCGCGTCCTTCCGCAACGCCTCCCGCAAGGAGGCGTCATCGCTCAGTCTCCCGCCCGAGTTCGACGAGATCGATTTCGACCGGCTCGACTATCTCGGCTGGTTCGACCCGAAGCTGCCCCGACGGGCGTACGTGGTCGCAGAGGTCGACGGCGCCCCCGTCGGCATCCTGCTTCAGCGCACCGAGCAGCGCACCCGCAGACGCGCACAGTGCTCGTGGTGCGAAGACGTCACTCTGCGCAACGACGTGCAGTTCTTCTCGGCACGCAAAGCCGGCGCCGCAGGTCGCAACGGCGACACGATCGGCACGCTGATCTGCGAGAACTTCGGCTGCTCGGCCAACGTGCGTCGGCTGCCACCCCTCGCCTACGAGGGATATGACCGCGAGCTCGCGCGCGAGATGCGGATGCTTCGCCTGCGCGAGCATGTCGAGTCATTCGTGCGCGGGTTGGGCTGACATCCGCTGACGGAGGGGGCTCACGCTCCCTCGGTCGGCGAGCCGGCGACCCGGCGCGTCAGCGCGACTGCGCCTCGACGATCGCCTTCTCGAGGTCATCGGGCCCGGTGAGCGTGACCATCCGGCCGTCGACGAAGAATGTCGGCGTCCCCTCCACACCGAGGAAGGTGCCCTCCGACCTGTCGCGGCGCACGCGTTCGGCCGTGGCCGGGTCGGCGACGGCCTCGTCGTAGGCCGCCATGTCGAGGCCGATCTCCTCGGCGAGGTCGCGGAACACCTGCGGGTTCGGCTCGGCGGCTCCGCCCCACTCGGCCTGCGTCTCGAGCAGCCGCTGGTACATCGCCTCGAAATCGCCCTGCTGTGCGGCTGCCTCGGCGGCGAGCGCCGCGGGCATCGAGTTCGCGTGCCCGGGCAGCGGGAAGTACCGCACCGCGTAGGTGATCTGCCCGTCGTATTGCTGCCGCAGCTCTTCCATCACCGGATGAAACGCCGCGCACGCCTCGCATTCGAAGTCGAGGAACTCCACCACGGTCACGGCATCCGCTCCGCCGTCGTCGAGCACGTGCGACTCCTCGCGCAGCACCTGCGGCTTTGGGTCGTTCTCTGATTCGGCGCGCTGCGCCACCGCCCACACGAGCACGCCGATCAGCAGCAGCATGACGAGGCCGCCGGTGACGATGACGGCCTTGACGGAGTTCTTCATGGTTCGATCCTGTCAGCTTCACCCGACGGCGCCGCACGCATGGGCGAGTGCGGCCGGCGCGAGCTCGGACGACAGGCGAGCGAACTCCTGCACGCTGCGCTCGCCGGGCCAGTCGTCGGGAAGCAGCGACCGAGGCAGCCCCGGATCGATGTACGGCAGCACCCGCCAGCTGTCGATGAGCCGCACATAGGCGTCGAACGGCTCGGTCTCATCGAGGTCGCCGAGGGACGCCTGGAACCGCTCGTGCTCGGCGCGCAGCGCGGCGAGATCCCACCACCGTGCCGCTGCGATCGGAAGCGGGTCGGCGGGCTTCGGATCGGTGGTGCGGAACAGGGTGGTGAAGGCGCGGGCATCCAGCTCGGCCAGCAGCTGCTCGACCTCGTCCGCCAGGTGCCCGGGCAGGATCCACAGCCCGGCCGAGACCGCACCCGCACCGACGAACTGCAGCCTGCGGCGCAGCTGGTGCCTGAGGTCGCGGCGGGTCTCGGGAACGGTCGCCGAGACGAGTATCCACTCATCGGCCTCGGTCATCGTCCGCACCGCGAAGATGCGCCGGTCGCCGCGCTCGAGCATCGGCAGCGCGGCGGGGTTCAGCGCGTAGTCGCCATCGGGCGCCGCCAGCAGCAGTCCTCGCTGCTTGAGCCGGGTGATCGCCGTGCGTGCCCGTGCCGCCGGTATCCCGAGGTCATCGGCCAGCCGCACGAGCGCCGCCGGCGTGATGCGCCCGCCGAGCGGACGCAGATACAGGCCGATCAGGGTGCGCAGCAGCGAGGTGGTGCTGCCCGGACGCGCGTCGATGTCGTCGAGCACGCTCGGCTCACTCGCGCCGTCGCTCCCGGTTCGCGCCGAGACCCCCTCGAAAGAACGCTCGTGAGCAGAGGTCTGGGCTCTGAGTGATACGGGGGTCATGACTGCAGGGCGTCGCGCACGGCGATCACCCCGCGCAGCGTCTCTTCATGCGAGGTGCTCAGCGGCGACAGTCCGAGGCGGATGCCGTCGGGGAAGCGGAAATCCGGGATGACCCCGTCGGCCCACAGCTGCTTCGTGACCTCTTGGAACGAGTCGTGGCCGATCGTCACGTGCCCGCCGCGGCGCGACGCCTCGCGCGGCGACAGCAGTCGTACGCCCAGCGGCGCGAGCAGCGCGTCGTAGGCGCGGATCGCGAACTCGGTGAGCGTGATCGACTTCGCCCGGAGGGCGGTGACGCCCTCGAGCTCGATCAGGTCGAGCATGCCCTGCATCGCGAGCATCGACAGCACCGGCGGGGTGCCGCTGAGCAGTTGCCGGATGCCGGAGACCGGGGTGTACTCCGGCCCCATCGCGAAGATGTCGGCGGCGCCCCACCAGCCGTGGATCGGCTGAACGACGCTGCCGTGATGCTCGGCGCGCAGGTATGCGAACGCGGGCGATCCCGGGCCGCCGTTCAGGTACTTGTAGGTGCAGCCGACCGCCATGTCGACTCCCCACTCGTCGAGCTTCATGGGCACCACACCCGCCGAGTGGCACAGATCCCACAGCATCAGCGCGCCGGCGCTCTTCACCGCCTCGGTGATCTCGGGCATCGCCGCCAGTGAGCCCGAGCGGTAGTCGACGTGGCTGAGCACGACGAGCGCGGTGCGTTCGGAGATGACCGAGGCCACCTGCTCGGCCGTCACCCCGAGGATCGGATCCGGTTCGACCCAGCGCAACGTCGTGCCTGTCTCGTCAGCGACGCCAGCGGCGATGAAGCGGTCGGTGGGGAAGTTGCCGGCCTCGATGATGATCTCGTCGCGACCGGGGCGCGCGGCGACGCCGGCGCGCATGAGCTTGTACAGCAGCACGCTGGTGGAATCAGCGACGACGGTCTGCCCCGGCGCGGCACCGAGGGTGATGGCGCCGATGCGATCGCCGAGGTGCATCGGCAGCTGCATCCACTGCTCATCCCACGAGCGGATGAGGCGCGTGCCCCAGTCATCGCGGATGAACGCGGCGGCCTTCTCGGGCAGATCGCGCAGCGGGCGACCCAGCGAGTTCCCGTCGAGGTAGGCGATGACGCCGGGGGCGTCGGCGAACTCGGCGATGTGATGGGCGAGCGGATCCGCCTGGTCGAGCTTGCGGGCCTCGGCGAGCAGGTCGTCGGTGATGTCGGTCATGTCACGGCTCCGCGATGTCGGTGTCGATGTCGATGGGGTGAAGGCGGCGCGCCCGGATCGGGTCGCCGCCGGGCAGAAGCAGCAGGGGGCCGCCCGCGAGCGGGTCGGCGGGGGAGAGGACAGCCAGCAGGCCGAGCCCGTCGACGCCCGCCGCGCGCAGCGCGTCGATCTCCGCGTCGCGCAGGTCGACCGGGGTGTCGCCGTTGCCCATGTCGGTGCCGTACAGCACCTCGCCGCCGGCGGCGGCGAAGCGGCGCAGGTTGTCGATCGCGAGGCCGAGTGCGTCGCCGTCGTGGATCGCCAGGGTTGAGATCCACGATGCGGATGCCGCCTGCCGGACGATCTCGGCATCGCTCAGCCGCTCGCTGAACGGCGCGTGCGCGAGGCGTGTGGCACCGAGGCGCACCGCGCGCTGCGCCTGGCCTGCTCCTTCGGCATGGGCGACGACGGGCAGGTGATGCACGGCCGCCTGGTGCACCACCGCTCGGAACGAATCGTCGTCGAGCACGGGGCCGGCGTCGCTGTTGGCGACGATCTTGATGAGCGAGACACCGGCAGCGGCGAGCTCATCGACCGCGCGCGCGGCGTGCTCGGCATCCGGTATCTCCCGCACCGAACCCGGGGGAGCCCACGCGCGATCCGACGGATACCCGCCCGGTGCCGTCAGAAATGGCCCGGCGTACTCGACGATCGGACGGCGTGGCTGCGCCGAGCGCGGCACGGTCATCTGGTCGTCATCCGGATCTCCGGAGTCGTGGCGGGCCACGTCGGCGACCCAGTCCGGATCCGCGCCCAGATCGATCACGCGGCCGAGCCGCGACTCCGCCAGCAGCGAGTGGTCGACGAGCTGCAGATGCACGTGATGATCGGTGAACAGGCCCGTGATCACTCCGTCGAGGCGGGGAGTGCCGGCCGGCGGTGGCCCTTCGACAAGCTCAAGGACCCAGGAGGGGCGGGCGCCAGGGTTCGAGGAGGCGAGAGAGTCAGGGGTCTGGGAGCTGAGGGTGCCCTCGCGAATCCCCTCGCCGTCGAAGAAGGTGACCGCCCGCATTCAGCGGCCGATCTCGGTGCGCACGCTGTACAGCTCGGGGAAGAAGGTGAGATCGAGCGCGCGCTGCAGAAAGCTCACGCCGCTCGAGCCGCCCGTGCCGACCTTCATGCCGATCGTGCGGGTCACGGTGCGCAGATGCCGGAAGCGCCAGAACTGGAAGTTGTCCTCCACGTCGACGAGCTCTTCGCACGCCTCGTAGAGGTCCCAGTGCTCGTGCGGGTTCTCGTAGATCTCGCGGATCGCGGCGACGAGCTCGGGATGCTCTCGGTAGGGCTGACGCACGTCGCGCTCGAGCACCTCGGCCGGGATCGGCAGGCCGCGTCGTGACGCGTATCGCAGGAACTCGTCGTACAGCGTGGGACGCTCCCACTCGGCGGTGAGCATCGCCAGGTTCGCGGGGTGGTCGCGGAACACGCTGAGCATCCGCTCGTTCTTGTTGCCGAGTGCGAACTCGACCGCACGGTACTGCACCGACTGGAACCCGGACGAGTTGCCGAGCTCGCCGCTGCGCGTACTCGGTGGGGGTGAGCGTTGCCAGCACCGACCACTGCTGGGTCAGCACCTCCTGGATGTGCTTCACCCGGGCGATGTGCTTGAGCGCAGAGCGCAGATCGTCGTCGGCGAGACGATCGCGGGCGGTGCCCAGCTCGTGCTGCACGAGCTTGAGCCACAGCTCGGTGGTCTGGTGCTGGATGATGAACAGCATCTCGTCGTGATGCTCGGGCTGCGAGACCGGATGCTGCGCACTCAGCAGCCGATCCAGATCGAGATACGAGCCGTACGTCATCCGGTCTTTGAGGTCGGTGACGATGCCGTCTTCGAGCGTGCGTTCATTGTCGGCGGGGGCCATCCCGGAACGGTATCAGTTTCGTGGCGGCCGTCACAATGATGAAACCGCCGTCGCTAGCATGCCGCCGCCTCGATCGACAAGGGGTGCCCGCCCAGCGCAGGCGATCGAATCGCAGCGGATATTCTTCCCAGCATGGGAGACAGCATCAGCTCACAGCGGTTCACACGGCAGGATCGGGCACGATTCCGCGAACAGGTGCAGCGCGGACTGGAGGCGCTTGAGCTCATGCTCGGCGACGGCTGGTTCGAGGAGGCGTCTCAGCCGCAGCTGGGTCTGGAGATCGAGCTGAACCTCGTCGACGGTGACCGCAACCCCGCGATGACCAACGAGCAGGTGCTGGATGCCATCGCCAATCCGGCCTTTCAGACCGAGCTCGGGCGATTCAACGTCGAGATCAACGTGGCACCGCGCCCGCTGGGCGACGACAGCCTCGTCGAGCTCGAGAAGGTGCTGAGCTCGGCGTTCGCCGCCGCCGATGACCGCGCCCACGGTGCGGGCAGCGACCTCGCGATGGTCGGCATGCTGCCCACCCTCGACGAGACGCACTTCACCGAGCGCTGGCTGTCGAGAGAACCGCGCTACAAGATGCTCGGGCAGCAGATCCTCGCGGCGCGCGGCGAAGACATCGAGCTGCGACTCGAGGGGGTCCCCCTCACCGACACCGCCGAGCCGGAAGACCTCGACATCATCTGCGACACCATCGTGCCCGAGGCCGCGTGCACCTCGATGCAGCTTCACCTGCAGGTGAAGCCCGAGGAGTTTGCCGCGCACTGGAACGCAGCGCAGGCGATCGCCGGCGTGCAGGTGGCGCTCGCGGCCAACTCGCCCTTCTTCGCCGGCCGTGCGCTGTGGCACGAGACGCGCATCCCGATGTTCGAGCAGGCCACCGACACGCGCTCGCAGGAGCTGAAGAACCAGGGCGTGCGTCCGCGCGTGTGGTTCGGGGAGCGCTGGATCACGTCGATCTTCGACCTCTTCGAGGAGAACTCGCGCTACTTCCCGGCGCTGCTGCCGGAGAGCAGCGACCAGGATCCGCTCGAGACGCTGAGATCGGGCACCGCCCCCGATCTCAGCGAGCTGCGGATGCACAACGGAACCGTCTACCGCTGGAACCGCCCGATCTACGACACGCAGGACGGCGGCTGCCACCTGCGGCTCGAGAACCGGGTGCTGCCCGCCTCGCCGTCGATGGCGGATGCCATGGCCGACACCGCGTTCTACTACGGGCTGCTGCATTCGCTCGCGCACAGCGAGCGTCCGCTGTGGAGCCAGATGACCTTCGACGCCGCCCACGAGAACCTGCACGCTGCGGCGCGGCACGGTATCGAGTCGCAGCTGTACTGGCCAGAGCTCGGCTGGGTCGGGCCGCGGGAGCTGGTGCTTCGCCGCCTGCTGCCGCTCGCCGCGGAGGGGCTGGAGGCCTACGGCGTCTCGACGGAGGCGCGCGAGCGCTATCTGGGCATCATCGAGCAGCGCTGCGTCACCGGGCGCAACGGCGCCACCTGGCAGCGGGCGAACGTCGCCGCCAGGGAGGCGGCGGGCGAATCGCGACCACAGGCGCTGCACGGCATGCTCGACGACTACCTGCAGCGGATGCACTCCGGCGAGCCGGTACACACCTGGCGGCCCTGACTGGTCAGCCGAGGATCTCGGCTGTCGTCGCGAGCGTGATCTGCGGCGGATACAGGCTCATCACGTGCAGTGCTGCGGCATGGTTCCCCGCCGTCGATCCGGCGCACGCGTCGGTCGCCACAGTGAGGCGCGCGCCGGCGTCCGCCCCTGCCAGAGCCGTCGAGAGCACACAGCAGTCGGTCGAGACGCCGGCGAGCACGACGTGCGCGCCGCGCCCGACGATCGTCTCGAGCTCGCCTCCCCACTTGCCGAAGGCCGGCAGGTCGAGCGTCGGCAGCGGTGAGAGACCGCGCGCCGTGGGGACGAGGTCGAACAGGGGGTCGGTGGGAGGCTGGTCGGCGAAGGGCCACGTCGCGAAGTAGTCGCCCCACGACGTGGAGCGATCGGCGGTCGGCATCCATCTGGTCACCAGCACCCGCTCGCCGAACCGATCGGCGAGACGGGCGATGTTGTGCATCGCCTCCTCGAAGAACGGCGACCCCCACTCGGAGTCGGGCGAGGCGAAGATGTTCTGCGGATCGATGACGATCAGCCAGCCGTCCGTCATGCCTGCTCCTGCCGACGGATCCGCGCCGCGCGGGCGAACCACGTGATGGCGAACGAGAGAACCAGGGCGAAGAAGACCCCGAGGTTCGCGTAGGCCCAGTCGCCGTCCTTGCCGCCGATGAGGGGAAGGAGGTAGCCCTGCCAGTTGTTCCACGCCGCGTCGTCGGCGAACAGGTTGACCACGAAGCCCCAGCCGATGATCGAGGCGACGGCCATCGTGACGATCGAGGTCCAGTCCCAGGCACCGTATCGGCCGTTCGGATCGAACAGTGCCGCCTCGTCGTAGTCGCGACGGCGCCGCAGGATGTCCGCGATCAGGATGCCCGCCCACGAGGCCAGCGGCACGCCCAGCGTGATGAGGAACGACTGGAACGGACCCAGGAAGTCGGCGGCGAAGAACACCACGTAGATCGTGCCGAGGGTGAGGATGATGCCGTCGATCCCGGCGGCCGCCGGGCGGGGGATGCGGATGCCGAGGCTGATCAGCGTGAGGCCCGACGAGTAGATGCCGAGCACCGCCCCCGAGACGAGGGCGAGCACGGCGGTCAGCAGGAACGGCACGAGAACCCAGATCGGCAGGATGCCGGCGAGTGCGCCGATCGGATCGGCGCCGACGGCGTCCATCAGCTGCGGGTCGGAGCCGCCGAGCAGCAGCCCGAAGACGACCAGGATCACCGGGGCGATCGCGCCGCCGAAGGTGTTCCAGAAGACGATCGCGCCGTCTGAGGCGGTGCGCTTCTGGTACCGGGACCAGTCGGCGGCGATGTTGATCCAGCCCAGTCCGAACCCGGTCATGACCATCACCAGCGCGCCGATGACCGCACCGATGCTCCCATCGGGGATCGACAGGACCGCGCCCATGTCGATCCGGCTGCTCGCGAGGATCACGTAGAGGATCGTGACGGCGCCGGTGATCCAGGTGAGCACCGACTGCATCTTCATGATGGTGTGGTACCCGAGCACCGAGGCGGCGACGATGAGCGCCGCGACGACGACGGTGGCGATGATCTTCAGGGCGACGCTGTCACCCGGGCCGCCCAGCTGGGTGATGACGGTGGCCGTGGCGAGCACCGCCATGATCGCCAGGAACGTCTCCCAGCCGATCGAGGTGAGCCACGAGACGATGCCGGGCACTTTCTGCCCGTGCACCCCGAAGGCGGCGCGCGAGAGCACCATAGTGGGCGCCGAGCCCCGCTTGCCGGCGATCGCGATGAGCCCGCACAGCAGGAACGAGACCACGATGCCGACGATCGAAACGAGCGTCGCCTGCCAGAACGAGATGCCGAAGCCGAGCACGAACGACCCGTACGACATCCCGAACACCGAGACGTTGGCGGCGAACCAGGGCCAGAACAGATCGCGGGGCTTCGCGGTGCGCTGCGACTCGGGGATGATCTCGATGCCCGCTCGCTCGATCAGCGCGGGCGACGTGATGTCGGTCATGCCCTCATCCTGGCACCGCTGCCGCCGTCTCGGGGGAAGTGCGGGGTTCAGCGGCCGAGCAGCTGCGTGACGGCGTCGATGGCTCCGTCGGCGAGCCGGAAGTACGCCCAGGTGCCCCGCTTCTCACGCTCGAGGAATCCCGCCGAGACGAGCACCCGGAGATGGTGGGAGACCGTCGGCTGACTCAGGCCGAGAGGCTCGGTCAGATCGCACACGCACGCCTCGCCGTCGGCGTGGGCGGCAATCATCGAGATCAGGCGGAGGCGGGCGGGGTCGGCGAGAGCCTTGAGCGAGGATGCCAGTGATTCTGCGTTCTCGACCGAGATCGGCACGCGTGTGAGCGGCGCGCAGCAGGAGCGGAGGTCGCGCAGCGGGATCAGCTCTGAGGTGGGCACGAATCGATTGTGATCTACATATTGACGAACGTCAATATCTGCGGGACCATCGTCACACAACACATTGATGAGCATCGATGAATGGAGGTGCGAGATGGACGACTGCTGCGAGATCCTCGATGACGGAACCTGCGTCGCGGGGTGCTGCTGACGAGCTCTGTCGATGCGTCGCCGCGGGCCTGCCGTCCCGGTGGGTCTGCGGCGACGGTCACGTAGGCTGGCCCCGCAATCCGCAATCCGCAATCCGCAATCCGCAACCCGCAACCCGCGACCGCTCACAGGAGCTCCTATGCCAGACAGCTCGACCAAGCCCTCCGTCCTCTTCGTCTGCGTGCACAACGCGGGGCGGTCGCAGATGGCCGCGGGGTTCCTGCGCGACATCGCCGGCGATCGCATAGAGGTGCGCTCCGCCGGATCGATGCCGGCGGATCAGATCAATCCGATCGCCGTCGAGGCGATGGGAGAACTCGGGATCGACATCACGGGCGAGCAGCCCAAGGTGCTCACGACAGAGGCCGTGCAAGCGTCTGACGTCGTGATCACGATGGGCTGCGGCGACGCCTGCCCGTTCTTCCCCGGCAAGCGCTACGAGGACTGGAAGCTCGACGACCCGGCCGGTCAGGGCATCGACGCGGTGCGTCCGATCCGCGACGAGATCCGCTCGCGCATCGAGAAGCTGATCGGGGAGCTTCTCTGAACGCCAGCGGCGTTCTTCGGCCTCAGCCGGCGAAGAACGCGCGCGCCACGCGCGACAGGTCGTAGAGGTCGCTCACGCCGGCGAGCTCGCGGGCGGAGTGCATCGACAGGATCGGGATGCCGACATCGATCGTCCTGATGCCGAGCCGGGTCGCCGTGATCGGGCCGATCGTCGATCCGCAGGGAACGGCGTTGTTCGACACGAACTCCTGCGAGTGCACGCCGGCCGTCTCGCACCATGCCGCCCACGCGGCGGCGCCCACCGCGTCTGTGGCGTAGCGCTGGTTCGCGTTGATCTTCAGGATCGGGCCCGAGCCGAGCACCGGCTGCACGATCGGGTCATGCCGGTGCGCGTAGTTCGGGTGCACGGAATGGCCGACATCGCTCGACAGATGCCACGACGCGGCGAACGCGCGACGCTGCTCGGTGGCATCCGCCCCGAGCGAGGCGTACATGCGCATGAGCACGTCCTCGAGGAAGGGCCCCGCAGCGCCCGAGCGCGACTGCGAGCCGAGCTCCTCGTGGTCGAAGGCGGCGAGCACGGGGATCACGCTCTGCGGCCAGGGGTCGGTCGACGCGGACGTCGCTTCGATCAGCGCGACCACTCCCGCGTGCACCGAGGCGAGGTCGTCCAGGCGGCCCGACGCGAAGAATGCGCCGTCCTTGCCGAAGACGGCACCCCGCGCGGCATCCGCGACGACGGCGTCGAACCCGCGGATGTCGGCCGCATCGACACCCGCGGAGGCCGCGAGCTCGGCGAGGATGTCGGCCGATTCGGCGTCGCCGAGGCCCCACACCGGCTGCGTGCCGGTCTGCTTGTCGAGTGCGAGGCCGTCGTTCACGCCGCGGTCGAGGTGGATCGCGAGCTGCGGCAGGCGAAGCAGTGGGCCGGTCGCGGCCAGCACGACGCGACCGTCGGCGAGTGCGAGGCGCCCGCCGAGGCGCAGCTCGCGGTCGAGCCACGAGTTCAGCAGCGGTCCGCCGTACACCTCGACGGCGGCCTGCAGCCATCCGCGCGACCCGGTGGTCGGCTTCGGCTTGAGCTTGAAGCCGGGGGAGTCGGTGTGCGCGCCGAGCACGTTCACGGGCGTCGTGGGCACGGCATCCGCCGGCACGGCCCACGCGATCGCTGCGCCGTCGCGGACGACGACGAAGCGTCCGCCGGCCTGAGTCGGCCATTCCGCAGTCTCGTCGAGGCGGGTGAATCCGGCCTCCTCGAGTCGTCGGGCGACCTCTTCGGCGGCGTGGTAGCTCGACGGCGAGGTGGCGACGAAGTCGGCGAGATCGGCTGCATGCGTGTGGGCGGCGGAGACAGCGGGCATGGGTACGAGCCTAATCGGCCGCGCCGACGAGAGGCGTGGGCTGCCCGTCACGCGACGGGCAGCGGGTATCGTCGTCGCAGCAGCCACCGCTGTGCGAGCGTCCAGGTCACGGTGACGACGAGGTACAGGGCCGCGGCGAGCGGCACGAAGACCGCGACGAGCGCGATGAGGTAGTGCATCGCGTTCATCATGCCGAGCATGGCTGGACTTGCCAGCGGCCCCTCGGTCGGCACCTGCGGCCGGAAGACCCGGCGGGTGATGTCGGCCACGACCACGATCACCGCCAGCACCACCGCCCACACGATGGCCGTCTGCGCATCCAGACCCGCTCCGGCCGCCGTGACCAGCGAGCTGCCGAGAGGGGCTCCGAGCAGGTCGTGCGCGAGCAGATCGTTCGGTTGCCCGGCGATCTCGGGGCGCAGGAACAGGGTGTACAGCACCCCGACGACCGCCGCCTGCACGACCAGCGGCAGGCATCCGGCCAGCGGCGACGCCTGCTCGTCGCGGTACAGAGCCATCGTCTCGCGCTGCAGTCGCTCGCGGTCGCGGCCGTGACGCTGCTGCAGAGAGCGCAGACGGGGAGCGAGGCGAGCGCGCATCTGCTCGGCTCTGGCCTGGGAGACGCCGACCGGGATGAGGGCGGCGCGCACCCCGACGGTGACCAGGATCACCTCCAGTGCGGCCGACGCGGAACCACCGACGGGTTCCAGAGCGGTCGAGAGCGAGAGCAGCGCGGAATATGCGGCGTCGAGAAGAAGGGTCAGCGGAGGAAGGGCGAAGATGTCCATGAACGTCCGTTCGCAGAGGGGGGTGGATGTCGGCCGGAGGCCACGCGATCCACTCCTCGAAGGCGAGGACGGATCAGGTGGCGGGCACGACCCCCGGCGCTCGCGGACGCGGATGACCGTCGGCATCCGGATCGCTCTGCGCGAGCAGCACGGACGCGGCGATGGCGCGTCGCGGGTGCGATGTCGGTCGGACGCCGAACCTCGGCGTGAGCAGCGCGAGCGCGACCGCGAGCACGGTGGCGGCGACGAGGATCGCGGCGATGCCGAGCATCCCGCTGGCCGTCAGCCCTTCGGGGAGGGGAACAGCGCCGAGTGCTGCGAGCAGCGTTCGCAGCAGCACCCCGATCGCGTCGATCATCGCCCCTCCTTCCCGGCTGACGCTACCACTCGCCCCGGACGCGCACATGAGAAGGGCGAGGGGGTCGTCGTCCCCTCGCCCTTCGCACCCTCCGGGGCTTCAGCCGTCCTTGACCTCGAGATCGCCGTGCTGTCCGTCGTCCTCGGCGCCGGCGTAGCCGGGACGGGCCGGCTGTGGCGGCTGGTCGTCGAGCTCGCCGCCCTCGCGGCCGCCGAACGGACGACCGTGGTCGGCGAACTCCTCGCGGCCGAAGACGAGGATCCAGTCCGCGACGGTGAATCGCGCACCCGTGCGGAGGATCTCGCTGCGGTCTCCAGCGACACCGTCGGCTGGATTGGCGTTCATCAGCCCGTCGCCGTGCAGGGTCAGCACGTACTCGTCGCGCTCGTCGTGAATGATCGTCGCGTGAACCGGGTCGGCGCCGGCGATGACGAGCGCGCATTCCGCGCCCGACCCGATCGTGGTGCGCTCTTCGGTCAGCTCCAGACGACTGCGATCGCCGTCCGGACTCGTGATGCGCAGGTGCGGTTCGCCGGCACCCCACTCGGCATGGGTGGTGGTGGGCTGCTCACCGTCCGCCGTCGCGAGCTGCTCGAGCTGGTCGTCGACATCGGGTGCGCTGTGCGCGGGCGTCGAACCGGTGGTCTGATCGGTCATGGGGGCCTCCTCTGTGGGGGTGGTCGTTGAGTTCGAGCGGTGCGGATGCCGGCGCGCAGCGTCAGCGCGAGATGACTCCCACCGTCTCGCCGGTGGTCGACGGCGTGAGATGGCGGGCGACGTCGGCCTGGCTGATCATGCCGACCAGACGGTGGTCCTCCAGCACCGGGATGCGGCGGATCCGATGCTCGCGCATCAGCGCGAGCGCACGATCGATGTCATCGTCGGGCGAGACCATGACGGGTACCCCGGTCGCAAGGCGTCCGGCGTTCGTCGTCTCCGGATCCAATCCCGTCGCTATCGCCTTCACGACGATGTCGCGGTCGGTGAGCATGCCCTTCAGCCGCCCGTCCTCTCCGCAGATCGGAAGGGCGCCGACGTCCAGCTCGAGCATCCGCTCTGCCGCGATCGAGAGTGCATCGTTCTCGCCGATGCACTGTGCGTTCGGTGTCATGATGTCTCGCGTGCGGGTCATCGTCCCGTCCTCTCCGCTTCGCATTCACCTGTCTCGATCACGTGCATCCGACGCTAGACAGCCGGACCGGCGGGGGTAATGGGGTTGACAGCCCGCCGCCTGCTCGTCAACCCCGTCAGATGACAGGGCTGGAGCACACCATCGCGGCGCAGGAGTCGGAGTGACGATCCGAGCAGGCTCCTCAGTCCTCGAGATCCTCGGGCAGCAGGCACAGCCCGCCGCTGGTGCTGGCGGAGTTGGCGAGCGCGGCTATCCACTCCGCGCTGAGCTGAGGGGTCACCGGCTCGTCGAAGACGAACCGCAGCGGGATCGACGGGTGCAGCCAGATGGTCGAACGCCCGGTCGGGTTCAGGTGCGGGTGCTGCCAGGACAGGGTGAAGGACTCGTTGCGTCGCAGCTTCGTGGCGATCACGACTTTGAGGTGAGCGAGCGCGCGATCCTCGATCTCGATCGGATCCGGACTGGCGCCGTAGAAGAGCATGCCCATCTGACTAAGCTATCCCCAGGCGTTCGGCGGACGCCAGAGCAGTTCGGAACGGTTGAGAGGTGCACTTCCTTGGGAAAGTTCGTTTATGAAGGCTCGGTCAAGACCGAGATCGAGGACCGTGCCCTGACCCACCTGCAGCTCGTGATCACGGCCAAGCTGCGCCGCGGAGAGCCGTTCCCGTTCAGCTGGCGCGAAGATGCCAGCGTCGGCGGCGGACGCACGACCGTGTGGGTGCAGCCCAGCAGCTCGCTGGTGTTCAAGTACTTCGGCAGCCGCCAGCCCGCGATCAACAGGGCGTGGATCGAGGCGCTCGCCTACACGGCCAACACCCCGACCGGCCTGCACATGGTGCCCGAGCCGCCGGACGACCCGAACGCCGGCCTCGAGGGCTGAACGGGGCGCCGGTCTCGGCGCAGACGTCGACAGGGGCGAACGGAGCCGCCACCCGCGCCGGCCGCGCCCGACCGTTCGCGGCGATCGAGCGCGGCCTTGATGCGTCCGGCGGCCACCGGCCCGGACGTTTCCGGACACAGCCCACCTGGGACCCTTACTGAGCGGTGCCCTCGTGCACATCGCCGGAGGGGGCTTCTGTGCGCAGGTCGGTCGGCGCGTCGCCCGAGTGGAGCTGTTCGTCGCCCTCCGCCAGGTCACCCTGGCCGTCCTCACCCAGTTCGGCGTCGAGAGGGTCGTCGCCCTGGGAGTCGGGCTGCAGATCCGGCCGCCCCGCGACCGCGGCGTCTGCGGCCGGGACCTCGGTGGTGGAGTCGTCTTCCGGGTTCAGGGAGTCGCTGCTCATCATGCAGTCCTTTCGTCGTGGACGTTCAGCCTGCGTGATGCAGGTGCTTCGGGCACGCCCCTTGACAGCATCCCGGCCGTCCGGCCTCGCGCGTGCGCCGGGCTTCTCGAACTGTCAACCCCCTGGCCGGACCACGCCCGCTGAGGGAGGGTGAGCAGACTGGCACAGGTGCCGGCACTCCCCATCCAACTTCAGAGAGGCGCACGATGAGCGACAACACCCCAGATCCTCGCCACCAGCACCACGATGAGAAGTTCCCCCCTCAGCAGCAGACCCAGCCGGGCCTGACGGAGGAGACCGGGCCCAAGCCCGATCACGGCGAGTCGTCGTACCAGGGTCACGATCGGCTCGCCGGGCGTCGCGCGCTCATCACCGGGGGCGACTCCGGCATCGGCAGGGCGGTCGCCATCGCGTTCGCCCGCGAGGGTGCGGACGTCGCGATCGTGCATCTGCCGGAGGAGCAGAAGGATGCCGATGACACGGTCGCGCTGATCACCGAGGCCGGACGCCAGGGTGTGAGCATCGCCGGTGACCTGCGCGACGAGTCGTTCGCCGAGGAGGCCGTCGCCCGCGCTCGCGAGACACTGGGCGGACTCGACATCGTGGTGCTCAACGCGGCGTACCAGCACGACATCGACGACTTCGGATCGCTGAAGACCGATGAGATGCGTCGCGTGTTCGACACGAACATCCTCGGCACGCTGTTCACCGCGCGGGCGGCGTATCCGCACCTCGAGGACGGTGCGAGCATCATCGTGACCTCCTCGATCCAGGCGTACGACCCGTCGCCTGGACTCATCGACTACGCCATGACGAAGGCCGCGCAGGTGGCTTTCGTGAAGGCGCTCGCAGCAGAGGCGGGGGAGCGCGGGATCCGCGTGAACGCCGTCGCACCGGGGCCCATCTGGACCCCGCTCATTCCGGCCACCGGCTGGGACGACACGAAGGTCGAGCAGTTCGGCAGCGACACCCCGCTGGGCAGGGCCGGCCAGCCGGCCGAGCTCGCCGGTGCGTACGTGTACCTCGCCGCAGCCGAGTCTTCGTACACCTCGGGCACGGTGCTCGCGGTGACAGGAGGTAAGGCGCTGTGACTGTCATGCTCGACGACCCCATACCAGGCACCCCGCACGGGGACTGGGAGCTCACGCCGCTCGGCCGCAACAGCTGGCGAATCTGCGACCCGGCACGACGTCACGCCGACGCGGACTGCCTGATCGCCTACGTCGACCGCTCGCCGACGGGCGTTCTCGACGTGCTGTGGCTGCGCACGCCGTGCCCGCGCACCACGCGGTTCCGCGGCTTCAAGCAGCTGTTCGAGGCGCTCGATCTGGCGGTCGCGAACGCGTCGAACCGGGCGCAGAAGCCGTCGCCGATCCCCGGACGCCCGCCGCTGTGAACCGTGCCGAAGCGCGCTGAAACACGGGACCGACGGAAGCGTAGCCTCGAAACATGAGCGATCTGCGTGAACTCCTGGGCATCCGGCATCCCGTCGTCCTCGCGCCGTTCGGGGGACTGTCATCGGTGGCGCTGACCGCCGCGGTGAGCGACGCGGGCGGTCTCGGCTCATACGGTCTCTACGGGTACGACGGCGCCCGCATCACCGAGACCGCCGCAGCGCTGCGCGCCGCCACCTCGGCGCCGTTCGCGCTGAACATCTGGCTTCCGACGGGCGACGAGGTCGTGCCCGGCGCCGAGCACGACGGATATGCCGCCGCCCTGAGCGACTTCTTCGATGAGGTCGGCATCGCGCCGCCCGCGCGCCCCGAGCGATACCTCCCCAGCCTCGACGAGCAGCTCGACGCGATCTGGCAGGCGTGCCCGGCCGCGCTGAGCGTCGTCTTCGGCGCACCGTCGAGCGTGCTCATCGACGAGGCGCACAGCCGCGGCATCCGCGTCATCGGCACCGCCACGACGGTCGCCGAAGCCCGCGCCCTCGAGGCCGCAGGCGTCGACGCGATCGTCGCCACCGGCGCCGAGGCGGCCGGACACCGGGTGTCGTTCCTGAAGTCCGCGGAGGAGTCACTGGTCGGACTGGTCCCACTTGTACCGCAGGTGGCGGATGCCGTGCGCGTGCCCGTCATCGCCGCCGGCGGCATCGCCGACCGTCGCGGCGTCGCGGCGGCATTCGCGCTCGGAGCGTCGGGCGTGCAGGTCGGCACCGCCTTCCTCGCCACCGCCGAGTCCGCGGCGAACGACGCGCACCGCGCGGCGATCCGCTCGACCGCTGCTGACGAGAGCGTGCTCACCCGCGCGATGAGCGGACGGCTGTCGCGCGGGGCCCCCAATCGCGCGGTGCGCGAGATCGAGGCATCCGGAGCCGTCGCTCCCTTCCCGGCCCAGAACTGGCTGACCGGACGCTTCCGGGCGATCGCCGGTCAGCGCGGGATGGGCGAGCTGCAGTCGCTGTGGCTCGGGCAGTCGGCGCCCCTGTCGCGCGGACGCACGGCGGCCGCGGTCTTCGACGAGCTGGTCGCCGGCCTGCCCGGCTGACGAACGGCGCCTCGTCCGCGCGATCGTCAGAGGATGACGGTCGAGCGCCCGTGCACGATCACGCGGTCCTCGGCATGCCACTTCACGGCGCGGGCGAGCACGAACCGCTCCACATCGGCTCCGCGCCGCTGCAGCTCCGCCGCAGACTCCGCGTGCGTGACGCGGGTGACGTCCTGCTCGATGATCGGGCCCTCGTCGAGATCGGCGGTCGCGTAGTGGGCGGTCGCGCCGATCAGCTTCACGCCGCGCTCCTTGGCGCGGGCGTAGGGATTCGCGCCGATGAACGCGGGAAGGAACGAGTGGTGGATGTTGATCACCGGCGCTCCGAGCCGCTCGATGAATCCGTCGGTGAGGATCTGCATGTAGCGGGCGAGCACGACCAGGTCGACGTTGCCCTGCAGCAGCTCGAGCTGGCGGGCCTCCATCGCGGCCTTGTCCCCGGACGGGATGTGCATGAACGGCACCCCGAAGGAGCGCACCGATTCGGCGAGGTCGGGATGGTTGGAGATCACCATGGTCACATCGATGTCGAGCTCGCCGCGCTGTGTGCGCCAGAGCAGCTCCATCAGGCAGTGGTCGTACTTCGACACGAAGATCGCCACGCGCTTGCGCTTGGCGGTGTCGTGCAGCGACCACTCCATCCCGAACCGGTCGGCGACCTCGGCGATCGACGCCTCGAGCTCCGGGCGCTTGGCAGAGAGCCCGTCGAGGTGGATGACGGTGCGCTGGAAGAACCGTCCGCCTTCCTCGTCGGTCGAGTGCTGGTCGAGCGAGATGATGTTCGCCCCGTGCGCGGCCAGCACTCCCGCGACGGCCGCGACGATCCCGGGCTGGTCGTCGCAGGCGATGAGAAGGCGTGCGGTGTCGGTGTGCGGCATGGATGCTCCTGAACTGGGGTGTCTGTCGATTCTGCCCGCATCCGGAGGGCGGCGCCGAATCGTTACCCTTGACCCATGGGGCCGACCGAGGAGCTGCTGCGCGATGCCCGCGCGCGCCTCGCCGCGGCACCGCGCGAGTCGCTGGGCCGCGAGCGCACCTCGCGGTGGCGTGCCGATCGGATCGTCCCCGCGGGTGCCGCCTGGCACCTCGGCGTGCTGCTGCTCACAGATGAAGGCGTGCTGTCGACCGCCGAGATCCTGCGCGCCGCCGAGCCCGTGCGGCGCGGCTACACGGCCGAGTCGGCGCGGGCGAGAGCAGAGCGGAGGGCGCAGGCGCGTCGAGGTGGTTTCGCCGAGGGCGAGGTCGTGCACGTCGGATGGCAGGTGCTCGACGCAGCTGCGGTCGACGCGGGCGGAGTGTCGGGCCCTCTGGCCCTGGTCGAGGGGGTGCCGAGCGTGCGGTGGTCGCCGGGTGGCCTGCTCGTGCCGCTGCAGGGCTATCTCGACGAGCGCATCGCGCTCGCCATCGGAACCTGACCCCCAGGCCCCACCCTGGCTCCCTGGGCCTGTCGAAGGGCGACCTCAGCCGCGCAGAAGCTCAGGGAAGCGCGCCAGCAGGTCGTGGCCGTCGACGGACGCATCGAGGATCGCGCGCTCGGTGCGCTCGTAGTCGCGCGGGTCGAAATAGCCGGATGCCCGGTACACCGCCATCCGATCGGCGAAGTCCTGGGGCGACGCCTCAGGGTGGAACTGCGTGGCGTACAGCCGCTCGCCGACCCGATACGCCTGCACGGTGCAGGCGTCGTTGGTGGCGAGCAGCACGGCTCCCGGCGGCGTCTCGCGCGCTGACTCCTTGTGCGCGGTGAAGACCGACATCGTGGGCGCGCCGGGGCCGAACAGCGGATCGCCGATGCCCGCATCGGTCAGCTGCACACTGGTCGCGCTGGCCTGCTCGGGCTGACCGGTGTGCACCTCGCCACCCAGCATCCGTGTCACGACGCCGATGCCGTAGCAGGTGAACAGCGCGGTCGCGTCGCCGTCGAGCGCACGCCGGGCGATCCGCTCGAGGTCGTGCTCCACCGCCCGCTGATACTCGTCCTTCTCGGCATCCGTCACGTTGAACGGCGATCCGCCGATGACGAAGCCCTCGTACTGCTGCCACTCCACCGTCTCGAGTGAGGCGTGCAGCAGGTCAAGGCGGTCCAGGGAGCCGACGCCCAGTCCGCGCCGGAACGAGCGGTGCTCGGCGTCGGCCGCGCTCCGCTCCGGTCGGACGCACACGTACAGCACCGAGGACATGCGCCGAGTCTATTGGGCGATTCGGCCTGAGCCGGGAATACGGGCCGTGGGTCGATGTTGAAGTTGACAGCACTACGCTCAACTTTGAGAGGAAAGGTAATGCCCAACGACTTCAACGAAGCGGGTTCAGGATCTTTCGACGAGTTCCTGGCCCGTTATCTCGCGGGGGAGCGCAACCGGCAGGCTCGCTCGATCGACCTCGCTCGGTTCCTCACCGCGCGCACCCAGCAGGTCCTGCAACGCGCCGGCCGTTTCGCGCTCGAGCGCGGGCAGACCGATCTCGACTCGCTGCACGTGCTGCGGGTGATCGTCGAGGACGACGCGGTGTCGCAGGCGATCCGGCACATCGGCGTCGACCCGCAGGCCATCGTGGCGGCCGTCGACGCGGGTCTGCCCGTTCCTGCCGAACCCGCGGCCCTGAGCGCCGCGACGATCACGCCGGGCGCCAGCCGTGCGCTGTTCCACTCGTACCAGGTGGCTCGTTCGTCCGGCGCGACCTACATCGACCCCGAGCACCTGTTCTTCGCGCTCGTTCTGGCCCAGGACGTGCCGGCCGGTCAGATCCTCGCCCGCGTCGGCGTCACGCCGGAGGCCCTCACGCAGGGTCTTCGCGAGCCGGTCACCGCGGGAGCCGACACCGATGAGGGCACGGCAGAGCAGGCATCCGCCACTCCCATGCTCGACCAGTACGGGCTCGACCTCACCGCTCGCGCTCGCGCAGGCGAGCTGGACCCCGTCATCGGGCGCGCCGAAGAGATCGAGCAGGCCATCGAGATCCTCAGCCGCCGTACGAAGAACAACCCCGTGCTGATCGGCGAAGCGGGCGTCGGCAAGACGGCGATCGTCGAAGGGCTCGCTCGTGCGATCGTCGAGAACGCCGTGCCCGCGCAGCTCGCAGACCGCCGTGTCATCGCTCTGGATCTGCCGGCGATGCTCTCGGGCACCCGCTACCGCGGTGACTTCGAGGAGCGCCTGACGATGACGATGGATGAGATCGCCGCGCACAAGGGCGAGATCATCGTGTTCATCGATGAGGTGCACACCGTCGTCGGCGCCGGCGGATCGGGCGACGGCGGCATGGACGCCGGGAACATCCTCAAGCCCCGCCTCGCCCGTGGTGATCTGCACCTCGTGGGTGCCACCACGCTGAGCGAGTACCGACGCATCGAGAAGGATCCGGCGCTCGAGCGTCGTTTCCAGCCTGTGAGGGTCTCGGAGCCGTCGACCGACGACGCCGTGCTGATCCTCGAGGGCCTGCTGCCCGCCTACCAGCAGCACCACTCCGTGACGTACACCGCCGACGCCGTGCGTGCCGCCGTCGAGCTGAGTGCGCGCTATCTGCCCGACAGGGTGCTGCCCGATAAGGCCATCGACCTGATCGATCAGGCCGGCGCGCGGCTGAGGCTGCGCCTCGGCGTGGTGCCCGACGTCGATAAGATGGTGGCCCGGCTCGACGAGCTCGAGTCGCGGAAGGACGCCGCGGTGAACGCGGAGCACTACGAGGAGGCCTCGCGCATCCGTGACGAGATCGCGGAGCTTCAGGGCCGGATCGATGCCGCGGGCGCGCCTGCGACGACTGCGCCGGCTGCCGAGGCCGTCGTCGACGAGTCGCAGATCGCCGCCGTGGTGTCGCGGGCGACGGGCATCCCCGTGAGCCGTCTCACCGAGACCGAGCGCGAGCGGCTCGGCGAGCTCGAAGCCGACCTGCACGCGCGCGTGATCGGGCAGGACGACGCGGTGGCCGCGGTGGCTCGGGCCGTGCGGCGCAGCCGCACCGGCATGGGCGACGCTCGTCGTCCCGTCGGATCGTTCCTGTTCCTCGGTCCGACCGGTGTGGGCAAGACCGAGCTGGCGAAGGCTCTCGCCGACCGCCTGTTCCCCTCGACAGGCTCAGGGCAGGCGGACACGGCGAACGTGATCCGCTTCGACATGAGCGAGTTCGGCGAGCGGCACACCGTGTCTCGCCTGGTCGGGTCCCCTCCCGGCTACGTGGGGTACGACGAGGCCGGTCAGCTCACCGAGCGGGTGCGGCGCAACCCCTACTCGATCGTGCTGTTCGATGAGATCGAGAAAGCGCACCCCGACGTGTTCAACCTGCTGCTGCAGGTGCTCGACGACGGACGCCTCACCGACGGGCAGGGCCGCACGGTCGACTTCCGCAACACGGTGATCGTGATGACCTCGAACATCGGCTCGGAGTTCCTGGCCTCGCGCTCTGGGGCCCTCGGTTTCGTGGCGTCGCAGGATGCCTCGGCGAACGGCTTCGCGTCGGCGGAGGACCTGCGGGCTCGAGTGATGGGCAGGCTGCGCGAGGCGATGCGGCCGGAGTTCCTGAATCGCATCGACGAGATCGTGCTGTTCCAGAAGCTCGGTCGCCAGGAGCTGGGCCGGATCGTCCGGCTCATGCTGCAGGCGAC
This sequence comes from Microbacterium sp. nov. GSS16, assembly GCF_028198145.1. NCBI lineage: Bacteria > Bacillati > Actinomycetota > Actinomycetes > Micrococcales > Microbacteriaceae > Microbacterium > Microbacterium sp. nov. GSS16. The sequence goes on from NZ_CP116338.1 coordinate 1,330,171, forward strand.
CTCGCAGCGCCTGTCCGCTCGCGGCGTCTCACTCGAGGTGTCGGATGCCGCTGTCGAGTGGCTGGGCGAGCACGGCTACGAGCCGGAGTACGGCGCGCGTCCGCTGCGCCGCCTCATCCAGCGTGAGGTCGACGACCGCATCGCAGACCTGTTCGTGACCGGTGAGCTCGCTGACGGCGGCGACGTGCGGGTCGAATCCGCAGGAGGCGGGCTGTCGGTCACCGCGGGCACGGTCCACCGCGCGGCTGCCTGACGGCCGGCGGTGCTGACCTCTGCCCTCATCTGCGGGGCAGAGGTCAGCGTGACGAGTTCGCGGTGCGTCCGCGCACGATGCCGACGAACGTCTCGACGTCCGGCGTGGTCGCGTCACGCAGCCACGCCAGTGCGACGGTCGAGGTCCGCCCGCCGAGGAGCGGACGGTAGTCGACGTCTCGGCGGTGGTGCAGCCGGGCGAGCGACATCGGCACGATGAGGATGCCGACGCCGGAGGCCACGGTCGCGACGGAGTCTTCCGTGGTCTCTATCGTCGGGAACGACGGTGTCTGCGTGGGCAGATCGAGCGGCCCGAGCACGTCATCGCCGGGGGTGATCAGCACCTGTCCGGTGAGATCGTCGGCCGTGAGGCTGTCCGTCGCCATCAGGAACGAGTCGATGGGCGCCACGACGACGGGAACCTCGTCGTACAGCGGGATCACGTGCAGGGAGTCGCGGTCGTCGAGGGGAAGACGCACCAGCGCGGCATCGAGATCGTCGAGGGCTGCACGCTGACCGGCGACCGTGATGGGCACGACGTCCATGCCGACGTGCGGCATGCGCTCCCTCCAGGCGTCCACCCACTTGCCCGGGGTGGCGCCCGGGATGACGCCGAGCCGGAACCGGCGCGGCGTCTGGTCTGCCGGGGGCGCAGGCTGCGCCGCAGGGCGAGGCGTGCGCTTCTGTGCCGGCTTCTGTGTCTTCGCCGGGCGCGGACGCCCACCCTTCGGAGCGCGGCGCCGGTCGTTCTTCACCGGTTCAGCGTACCGGCCGTGGATGCAGAAGAGCCCGCCGGCCGAATCGACCAGGCGGGCTCCGGTGGACGGGATCAGGCGGCGAGCCAGAGTCCCTTGCGGTCGGTGATGACGGTGAGACCGGGGGCGACGCTCTCGTCGTGGCCGATGCGCGTTCCCCGTGCGACCCGCGCTCCCGCGCCGATCTCGGTGCGGACGCCGATCCACGCGCCGTCGCCGACGGCCGCTCCGACGCCGATGTGCGCGTGCGCGTCGATCCGCGCGTTCTCGCCGATCACGGCATCCGGCTCCACCCAGGCGCCGCGCGCGACCCGCGCACCGGCGCCGACGCGAGCGCCCGGTTCGACATAGGCGCCGGCTTCGATGAGGGCCTTCGGATGCACCTTCGCGCCGTGTGCGACGAGTCCGCGGCCATTGACGTGCTTGCGGTAGCGCAGCGTGGCGCCCTGGTCGTCCTCGATATCGATGTAGTTCTTGCCCACGTTTCCTCCCGTGTTCCGGAGTCTTCCGGATATATGTACAACCGGGAGGGGGCTTGATTCATTCCCCGTTTGGGATTAGCTCACCGCTGACAGTTCGGACACCAGAATGTGATGCGCTCGCGGGTCGGATCGGCGCCCAGCTCGCCCTTGCGGATGCGGGTGCCGCAGCGTCGGCACGAGCGGCCCGCGCGCCCGTAGACCCAGTCGGTGAAGCCCCGCCTGGCGTCTCCCGTGAAAGTGCGATCCATTCGGTCGCGGTTCGCCCTGATGGTGCGCACGCCGAGGTCGAGCAGGGCGGGAACATCCACGTCCGGCGTCGGCGTCTCGGGCCGGACACCGCGCAGGAACAGCAGTTCCGCCGCATACTCGTTGCCGAACCCTGCGACGTTGCGCTGGTCGAGCAGGGCGACGTGGATGGGACGAGTGTCTGCGCTGAGGCGCCGGATCGCCTCGTCCAGATCCCAGTTCTCGGAGAGCGGGTCGGGTCCGAGGTAGTCGACCAGCTGGCCCTCGTCGCGGGTGGGCACCAGCTTCACCTCGGCGATGTCGACGCCGACTGCTTCGTGTTCGGCGGTGCCCACGATCGCGCGCACCTTGAATGCGGGATGACGCCACTTCTCGCCCGGGCGATAGGTGAACCATGCTCCGTCCATGCGCAGATGGGAATGCAGGGTGAACTCGCCGATCCGCATCAGCAGGTGCTTGCCGCGAGGAACGACGTCGTGCACCGTCCGCCCTCTGAGGTCGGCTGTGGCCAGGCGCGGCACGCGCAGGTCGAAGCGGGTCACCTCCTGCTCGCGCAGCGCGGCGTCGAGGCGCTTCGCGGCGCGATAGATCGTGTCGCCCTCAGGCACGGTGCGCCGCTGTCGACGAGCGCTGATGCAGCAGGTCGCGCGCCAGCACGGTGGCTCCGGCGACCGCGGTCGGCATGGTGAACACCGCGCCGAGGGGCACCATGAAGCACAGCTGGGTCGCCGCGCCGAATCCGAGCAGGCGGGCCCGCCGCCCCGAGAAGAGCCGCGAACGCTCGGCAGTCGGGATGTCGCGCGCGTTCAGCGCACGGCCGGTCAGCTCGCGCGCGAGCAGGCGGCCGGTCAGCAGCACGCTCACGACGGCGGCGAGCGGAGCACCGATGAGTGGCACGAACCCCGATGCCAGCGCCAGCAGGGCGACGAGCGCACCGAGCGCGATCAGCCGGATGCTCTCGCCGAGCGCCACGAGGAATCCGCCGTCTCCCTCGGGTACATCGCCGCCGAGGTCGGTCTCGACAGCACGCCAGATCCGCTGGTAGAACGGGTCGCCGATCAGCAGCGTGAGCGCGGTGAACGTCACGCTCGCCAGCGCCAGGATCGCGATCACCGCGAGCACCCCGACGGCGGTACGCAGGGCGTTGCGCCAGAACGGATCCCACCCGTCGGCGAACGGTGTCGCCCAGGTGGTGATGCCACCGAGGTTCAGCAGCAGCGGAACGATCGCGGCGGCAAGCAGCGCGAGGGCGATGAGGCCGGGCACGAGACCGAGCGCCATCAGCCCGGGGCGCCGCCGCCAGTACCCGAAGCCGCGCCCGAGGTAGCGGACGCCGGTGAAGAACTCGCTGAGCATGTGTGCAGTCAATCAGACGGTCTTGCGCAGGGCGTAGCCGCGCGGGGTCGCCACGAAGCCCGCCTCCTGCAGGGCGAATGCGAACGGGGTGCCGTACACGCCCTCGCCGTTGATCTTCTCGACGGTGAGGGTCTCGAGCCGGCGCGCCCTGGACGTGGCGACGAGGTCGGCGGCGGCGGCCTTCAGCACCTCGGGGTCGTCATCGAAGGCGAGCACCGTGCGGCCGCCGCGTTCGAGATAGAGCACGAGCTCGCCGTCGACGAGCACGACCAGCCCGCCGGCCTTCCGACCGGGACGATGCGACACCGCCTCCAGCCGCGGCCAGCCGAGAGCGGCGCCGTAGGGGTTGGCGGGGTCGGTCGCCGCGAGCGTCACGGCGTTCAGTGGAGGCGGATCGGCGAGTCCGGCGAAGGTGCGCAGTCGGTCGACCGTCGTGGATGCCGCGAACTGGGCGGCTCCGAGCTTCTCGATCACATAGCCGCGCCGGCAGTGCCCGGCCTCTTCGAAGCCGGCGAGCACGCGGTACACCTGTGCGAAGCCGCCCGGCACGCCCTCCGCCTGCACGGCGCCCCGGGTGACGACGCCGTAGCGGTCGAGCAGCAGCCCTGCGGTCACCGTGGCGCGGCGCGCGGCATCCGGATCGGTCTCGGGCAGCACCGCCCACCGGCCACCCGCGCCCGCGGCGGACGGCTGTGCGGTCGGTCGTGCGAGCGAGATGCCGCGGTAGGTGCGCGTGCGGGGCGCCCGGCGCGCGGTCTTGTGCGCCTGCGACCCTCCGGCGATGAGCGCGCGGACGGGCGCGAAGGTGTCGTTGGTGATGTGCCCCTGCCAGGCCAGCGACCAGAGGGCCTCGAGCACGGACTGCTGGTTATCGGCGCCGGTCATGGTCTTCAGCGCGCCGGCGAACGAGGCGCCGCTGAGTTGCAGCGCATCGAGCACCTTCTCTTCGAGGGAGCCTGCCGCCGGTGCCTCCTCGGGTACGGGAAGGGTGAAGGGCGCGAGATCGGCGGGATGCAGCGACACCCACCCATCGCGACCCGGCAGCGACCCGTGGCCCGCCCAGACCACCTCGCCGGCGGCGGTGAGCTCGTCGAGGAGGGCAGGGGAGTAGTCGCGCACCCGGCCGGGCAGAACGAGCGACTCCCAGGCGCTGGCGGGGATCGGCACGCCGGCGAACTGCTCGATCACGCTGAGCACGCCATCGACGCCTTCGGTCGGCCGCGTCAGGTGCTGCCAGTCGGGCAGGAAACGCGCGTACGCCTGCGGGCTGACCGGCTCCACACTGCCGCGGATCGCGGCGAGCGAGCGCATCCGCAGACGGCGCAGCACCTCGGCGTCGCACCATTCCTTCGATCCGTCGGCGGCGGCGGATGCGGCGGGCAGGAAGAACCCGCTGGTGAGCCGGCCCGCCGACTCCAGCCGCTGGAGCGTGTGCCTGGCGACAGCCGCGCCGATGCCGAACCGGGCTGCGACGTCTTCGGTCGTGAATGGGCCGTGCGTGCGCGCGTGTCGCGACACGAGATCGCCGAGTGGATCAGCGACAGGCTCGAGGAAGGCCACCGGGATGCCCGTGGGCAGCGCGACGCCGAGCGCATCGCGCAGCCGGCCCGCGTCTTCGATCACCGTGAACCGGGAGCGGCCCGCGATCGTGACCGCGATGGCGCGGCGAGCGGTGACGAGCTCGGCGAGCAGTGCGGCGGCTTGGTCCGCGGTCGCCGCACCGGGCTCCCTGGTCGCTTCAACCGCGGCATCCGCCCCCGGGACAGCCGCGGGATCCGCACCCGTGTCGGTCCGGGCCGCCTCGTCGGCGGCAGAGCTCGTCGACGTGCTGTCGAGCCGCAGAGCCACCTCTTCCGCGTCCAGCGGGCCGAGCATCCGCAGCAGGTCCGCGACGCCTTCCACCCCCCGCACCCGGCGCTGCGGATCGAGTCGCTGCGCCTCGCGCTCGAACTGCGCGATCACGTCGGGGTCGAGCAGCTCGCGCATCTCGACCGTGCCGAGCAGCTCCCCGAGCAGGGCAGGGTCGACGGCGAGGGCCGCGGCCCGCCGCTCGGCGAGGGGCGAGTCGCCCTCGTACATGAACGCGCCGACGTAGCCGAACAGCAGGTCGCGCGCGTAGGGGGAGGGCTGGCCGGGCTCGGTCTCGACGAGACGGATGCGGCGCTCGGCGATGTCGGTGATGAGCCGGCGCAGCGATGGCAGGTCGTAGACGTCCTGCAGCACCTCGCGCAGGGTCTCGAGGATCACCGGGAAAGTCGGATGGCGCCTCGCGACCTCGAGCAGCTGCGCCGAGCGCTGCCGCTGCTGCCACAGCGGCGTGCGCTTGTTGGGGTTCATCCGCGGCATCAGCAGGGCACGGGCCGCGCACTCGCGGAATCGCGAGGCGAACAGCGCCGATCCGCCCACCTCGGCGGTGACGATCTGCTCGAGCTCGTCGGCGTCGAAGACGAACAGGTCAGCTCCGGGCGGCTGCGCGTCGGCATCCGGGATGCGGACGATGATGCCGTCGTCGCTCGCCACCGCCGAGCCTTCGACGCCGAGCCGCTCGCGGATCCGAGCGTTCAGCGCGAGAGCCCACGGCGCGTGCACCTTCATGCCGTAGGGGGAATGCAGGATGAGCCGCCAGTCGCCGACCTCGTCGCGACCCCGCTCGACGGTCAGCGTGCGGTCGGTCGGCAGGGTTCCCGTGGCCTCGCGCTGCTCGGTCAGGTACCCCATGAGATTGTCGCGCGCGCGCTCGTCGAGGCCCGCGTCGATCAGTCGCTGCTGGGCTTTGGCGGGAGTCGCCGTCGAGACCTCGCGCGAGAACCGCCCGAGGGCCTCACCGAGCTCGAACGGACGGCCGATGCCGTCGCCGTGCCAGAACGGCACCTTGCCGGGCTGCCCGTACGCCGGCAGCACGTTGACCCGGTCGTGGGTGATCTCGGCGATGCGCCAGCTGGTGGTGCCGAGGGTGAAGACGTCGCCTACCCGTGATTCGTAGACCATCTCCTCGTCGAGCTCGCCGACGCGCGCACCGCTGGTCTCGCCCGCGACGAACACGCCGAACAGCCCGCGGTCGGGGATGGTGCCGCCGCTGGTGACCGCGATGCGCTGCGCTCCCGGCCGGCCGGTCAGGGTTCCGGCATCCCGATCCCACACCACGCGCGGGCGCAGCTCGGCGAACTCGTCCGACGGGTACTTGCCGGCGAGCAGATCGAGTGTCGCCTCGTATGCCGAACGCGGCAGCGTCTGGAACGGCGCGCTGCGCCGCACGGTCTCGAACCATTCCTCGACCGAGATCGAATCGAGCGCGCATGCGGCGACGGTCTGCTGCGCGAGGATGTCGAGCGGGTTGCGCGGCACGGCGATCGCCTCGATCTGTCCCGCCAGCATCCGCTCGGTGACGATCGCGGTGTGCAGCACGTCGCCGCGGTGCTTGGGGAACAGGGACGCCCGGCTGATCTCGCCCACCTGGTGGCCCGCGCGTCCGACGCGCTGCAGGCCGGATGCCGCCGACGGCGGCGCCTCGACCTGGATGACCATGTCGACCGCGCCCATGTCGATGCCGAGCTCGAGACTGCTCGTCGCCACCACACAGCGCAGCACGCCCGACTTCAGCTCGTCTTCGACGATCGCCCGCTGCTCCTTCGACACCGACCCGTGGTGGGCCTTGGCGAGCACCGGATCGGCGCCGGCGGTGGCGCCCGCCTGCGCCGCCCCGTTCGCCCCTCCGGCCGGCGCATGCGCGCCGCCCGGAGCCTCTGCTCCGTGGGCCCTGGCGGCCGGCGGTCCCGCCGGTTCGGCAACGGCCACCCCGATGCGCTCGGCGTAGATCTCGTTCAGCCGACCGGTGAGCCGCTCGGCGAGTCGCCGGGAGTTGGCGAACACGATGGTCGAGCGGTTCTCGAGCACCTTATCGACGATCGCCTCCTCGACGTGCGGCCACACCGATCCGGTGACCTCGGTGTACTCGGCCGGTTCACCAGCCGAAGCCGATGCCCCGGGCGGCGGAGGAGGGTTGCGCATGTCGTCGATGGGCACGACCACGCCGAGCTCGAATGTCTTCATCGCGCGCGGGGCGATGATGTCGACCGGCGCCGATCCGCCCAGGAACCGCGCCACCTCATCGATGGGGCGCACGGTCGCCGACAGACCGATCCGCTGAGCGGGCTTCTCGGCTCCCCGTGCAGTGCGCAGCGCGTCGAGCCGCTCGAGGCTGACCGCCAGATGCGCGCCGCGCTTGGTGGCGGCGACCGCGTGCACCTCGTCGATGATCACGGTGTGCACGTTCTGCAGCGTCTCACCGGCTCGGCTGGTGAGCATGAGGTACAGCGATTCGGGCGTCGTGATGAGGATGTCGGGCGGGTCGCTGACGAGCTTTCGCCGGTCGCTCGAGGTGGTGTCACCCGAGCGCACGCCGACGGTGATATCCGGTGCCGCGACGCCGAGGCGCCGCGCCGACTGCCCGATCCCGATCAGGGGCGAGCGCAGGTTGCGCTCGACGTCGACGCCCAGAGCCTTCAGGGGAGAGATGTAGAGCACGCGCGTGCGCGCAGCGCGCTCCTTGGCATCCGCTGTCGCCGCCGAATCGGCCGTCCGCTCGCGGAACACGCTGTCGATCGCCCAGAGAAACGCCGACAGCGTCTTGCCCGACCCGGTCGGCGCAACGACGAGGGCGTTGCGCCCGGCGGAGATCGCGTCCCACGCGCCCGCCTGCGCGGGCGTGGGCGCGTCGAACGCCCCACGGAACCAATCCTGGGTGGCGGGGGTGAACCTGTCGAGCACGTCCGGCACCCCTCCATCATGGGACAGGCCACGGACATCGCCTCGGTGCTTGCTCTCGACAACGGAAGAGGGGTAGGGGATGCTGGCGACATGGCGCACACGACGAACCACACCGACACGTTCATCGAGGTCAGGGACTCCGAGGAGTACGCCGCGCTCGCCGCCGACCCGGCGCTCGAGCACCGCCGCGCCATGCGGTCGAAGGGTCTGCGCGAGAAGGACCGCGCCGACTTCGACGCGACCCTGCCCTTCCTCGATGAGCGGCGCCGTCGATGGCTCGCGGACGCGCTGCAGCGGACCCTCCCGCAGCATCCCTGGCTCTCCCGGCTCGGCTGAGACGGGCGGCCTGACATCACCCCGGCCGCCCGTCTGCGTCAGCCCAGCTCGACCAGCCGACCCTCGGCATCCAGCTCGAGGGTGAGATCCAGCTTCAGCCGGGCGAGGAACGCGTCGTCGTGGCTCACGACCAGCACGGCTCCGCGGTAGGCGCGCAGCGCCTCGACCAGCTGATCGACCGTGTCGAGATCGAGGTTGTTCGTCGGCTCATCGAGCACCACCAGGTGCGGCGCTGGATCGGCGAGCAGCAGCTTCGCCAGCGCGACACGGAACCTCTCGCCGCCTGAGAGCGCGCCGACAGCCCGGTCCATGGTCGCCCCTCGGATCAGGAACCGCGCCAGCCGGTTCCGCAGCTCCCTGTCCGGCACGTGCGGTGCGACCGCCGCGATGTTCTGCACCACCGATGCCTGCTCGTCGAGCCCGTCGATCCGCTGCGAGAGGTAGCCGATGCGGTCGGTGTGCGCGTCAGAACTCCGGAGAATCGGCCGGATCTGCCCCGGAACAGCTGAGTCCTGGCCAGATCCGTCCCGATCTCCGGAGCTGTCAGCTGCGGATGCCACCAGCCGGCGCAGCAGCGTGGTCTTGCCGACCCCGTTGCGTCCGACCAGGGCCACTCGCTCCGGCCCCTGCACGATCCACGACCGCTCCCCGTCGCCGATGGTGGCGATGCGCCGCGATGCCGACAGCTCGGGATCGGGAAGGTCGATCCTCATGGTGTCGTCGTCGCGCACCCGGCGTCCGGCGGCGTCGAGGGCCTGGTGCGCGGCGTCCTCCTTGCCGCGCACCTCGGTGCGCAGCCTGCCGGCCGACACCTGGGCTGCCATCTTGCGGCCGTTCGCGATGATCTTCGGCACGCGCTTCTCATCGAACGCCTTGCGGCCCATCTGCGCACGGGTAGCGAGCTTCGCCTCGGCCTCGATGCGCTGCCGCTTCTCCTTCCGGTATGCCTGCGCCGCGTCGCGCTCGGCCTGGCGAGCCGCGCCCTGCTCGGCATCCAGCCACGCTCGCCACTGCGAGTACGGTCCGCCGAACACGCTCAGCTCGCTGCCGTAGATCTCGGCGGTGTCGTCCATGAGCTCGAGCAGCGACACGTCGTGGCTGACCACGATGAGCGCGCCCTTCCATGTGCGCACCATGTCGGCGAGCCGCTGCCGCGCCTCGCGGTCGAGATTGTTCGTCGGCTCGTCGAGCAGCGTGATCGGCGCTCGTCGCAGCCGGATGCCTGCGACGGCGGCGAGCACGGCTTCCCCGCCCGACAGCTCGCCGACCGTGCGGTCGAGGAACGACGGGTCGAGGCCGGCTTCTGCGAGGGACACCTCGGCGCGCGCCTCGATGTCCCAGTCGTCGCCGACGGCGTCGAAGTGCACCGGATCGACGTTTCCCGCGGTGATCGCGCGCACCGCGTCGAGCGGAGCGGCGATGCCGAGCAGGTCGGCCACCCGTCGATCGGTCTCGAGGGTGAGACGCTGCGGCAGGTGGGCGACCTGGTCGGAGCGCAGGATCTGCCCGGATGTCGGCGTCAGCTCGCCCGCGATCAGGCGCAGCAGCGTCGACTTGCCGGCGCCGTTGCGCCCGACGAGCCCGGTGCGATCCGATCCGAACGAGCCACTGACGGCGTCGAGCGCGATGGAGCCGTCGGGCCAGGTGAAGGAGACCCGGTCAAGCGTGACGACGGCGGAGGTGAAGGTTCTCGGTGATGACATGAGCGACTCCCGGAAGTGGGGGTGCGCGGATGCCGACGAAGGGGTCTCGCAAGAGACGTCGGACGACGTCGGATCGAAGAGCCCGAAGAGGGGCTCGAATTCGGAGCGTGTCCTGCCGGAAGGCGGGTTCGTCGGATCAGCGCGCGGATGATTTGCGCGGAGAGGCGACGAATCAGATCAAGGGACTTCCAGACACGGCGGACAGGACTCTGCGACTTTACTCCCGCCTCGCGAAGACGCGCAACCCGGGCGTGTCGTGCTCACGCGGTCTTCTTCTCGACCGAGTCCTTCCACTGCGACAGGAAGACGCGGACGTCGGCGAGCTCCTGCTCCGAGATGGAGTGCGTGAGTCCCTGGTAGACGCGTCCGGAGAGCTCGGAGTGCGCCGGCAGCCACTGGGCGGTGTGCTCGACGAGGCCGGCGGGGATCACATCGTCATGTGTTCCGCGGCCCCAGAACACCGGTGGACGCTGCTCCTGCAGCACGCCGTCGTTCGGCAGCTCGCCCGGGGCGGCGTACCCGCTCAACGCCACGACCGCGTCGATCCGCGACGGCTGCAGGCGCAGGGCCTGCAGCGAGACGGCCGCGCCCTGAGAGAACCCGAGCAGCGCCACCGAACTCACGTCGGCCGCAGCCTCGTCGAGCCATGCGAGCAACGCCTCGGCCGCCGTGGTGATGCCCACGGCATCCCGAGTGGTCAGCGAATCGATCGCGTACCACGAGCGGCCAGGCATCGGCCAGGGCGGGGTGAGCGGAGCGCCGACGGCCGCGACCGCGATGCCCTCGGGCAGATAGGGGATCAGCCCGAACAGGTCGCGTTCGTCGGCCCCGTAGCCGTGCAGCAGCACGAGAAGAGGCTTGCCCCCGCGCGGTTCGGGCGACCACAGGGTCACCGACGGATCGATCGAGACTGTCACGAGGCCATCCTGCCAGCCGCCTCGGACGCCGGGGGAATCGATCGCGTCGACGTGAGGTCAGCCGCCCCGACGCCGGCGGAATCGATCGCGTCGACGTGGGGTAAGCCGCCCCGACGCTGGTAGAAAAGAGCCATGGCGGTGCGCACTCCTGATCCCGGCCCCGAGCCCGACGACGACTTCGGCTTCGACGGCGCGCGTAACGTCGACGCGAACCCGGGCTGGCTCTCCGACATCGAGCTCGAGGAGGCGCGTCGGCGCCTGCCGATGCTGTACGTCGAGGCGATCCCCGTCATCACCGACGGGTCGGGACAGGTCACCTCGATCGGCGTGCTGCTGCGCTCCACGCCGCTCGGTGAGATCACTCGCACCATCGTCTCCGGTCGGGTGCGGTACGGGGAGACCATCCGCGACGCGCTGTTCCGGCACGTCGAGAACGATCTCGGCCCGATGGCGTTCCCGTTGCTGCCCGCATCGCCTGCGCCCTTCGCCGTGGCCGAGTACTTCCCGATCCCGGGCGTGAGCGCCTTCCACGACGACCGCCAGCACGCCGTCTCGCTCGCCTTCGTGGTGCCGGTCACCGGCACGTGCGAACCGCGGCAGGATGCCCTCGAGGTGACCTGGTTCTCGCCTGAGGAAGCCGCCTCCGATGCGCTCGCGGCGGATCTGGAGGGCGGTCGCGGCACGCTGATCCGCCAGGCGCTCGCGCACCTCGGTCTGCTGCGCTGACGCGGCCGGGCAGTCAGGCAGAGGTCAGGCGCGACAGCTCGGCGACGAACGCGTCGACGTCGGAGTCCTGGGTGTCGAACGAGCACATCCAGCGCACCTCGTTGCGCGCGGCATCCCAGTCGTAGAAGCGGAACTTCTCGCGCAGGCGGTCGGCGACGCCGTCGGGCAGCGTCGCGAACACGCCGTTCGACTGCGTGGGCTGCGTGAAGCCGACGCCGTTGATGCTGCCGTCGGCGATGCCCTGCTCGACCTCGGTGCGCAGACGCTGGGCCATCGCGTTCGAGTGCCGGGCGTTGCGCAGCCACAGATCCCCCTCGAGCAGGGCGATCAGCTGCGCCGACACGAAGCGCATCTTCGACGACAGCTGCATGTTGAACTTGCGGCTGTACAGCAGGCCGTCGGCGGCATCCGGATTCAGCACCACGATCGCCTCACCGAGCATCGCCCCATTCTTCGTGCCGCCGAAGCTGAGCACGTCGACGCCGGCGTCGGTGGTGAAGGCGCCGAGCGGCACGTCCAGGGCCGCCGCCGCGTTCGAGATGCGTGCGCCGTCGAGGTGCAGCTTCATGCCGCGACCGTGCGCGTGGTCGGCGAGAGCCGTGATCTCGTCGACCGTATAGAGCGTGCCGAGCTCGGTCGACTGGGTGATCGAGACCACCAGCGGCTGCGCCCGATGCTCATCGCCCCATCCCCAGGCCTCGCGGTCGACGAGCTCGGGGGTGAGCTTGCCGTCGTCGGTGGGGACGGTGAGCAGCTTGAAACCTCCGATGCGCTCGGGGGCACCACCCTCGTCGACGTTGATGTGGGCGGTGGATGCCGCGATCACCGCGCCCCAGCGCGGCAGCATGGCCTGCAGGCCGGTGACGTTCGCGCCGGTGCCGTTGAAGACGGGGAACGCCTGGACCCTCTCGCCGAAGTGCGAGCGGAACACCTCCTGCAGGCGCTCGGTGTACTGGTCTTCGCCGTAGGCGATCTGGTGGCCTTCGTTGGCGGCGGCGATCGCGGCCAGCACCTCGGGGTGGATGCCGGAATAGTTGTCGGATGCGAAGCCGCGGACGGCGGTGTCATGCAGAGTGCTCACCGTCCGATTTTAGTGTGCGGCGCACCCGGCGGTCCTCGACCGGCCCTGTCGGATGTCGGTGGCCGGGATTACCCTCTACCCGTGACCTCAGCAACGAAGACGAGGGCTTTCGCGAACGTGCTCGTGAACACGCTGATCGCCAACGTGACGACCAGCTTCCTGTGGTTCGCGCTCACGTTCTGGGTGTACATCGAGACGCAGTCGGTTCTGGCGACGGGCGTCATCGGCGGCGCGTACATGCTGCTCATCGCGTTCTTCTCGATGGTGTTCGGCACGATCGTCGATCGCTACCGCAAGCACACCGTGATGCTCATCTCGAGCGTCGTCTCAGCCGTCGCATTCGGCGCGGCGGGCGTGCTCTACCTCTGGCAGCCCGAATCGGCGCTGCTCGACATCGGCGGTCCGTGGTTCTGGGCGTTCGCGCTGATCATCCTCGTCGGCGGGGTCATCGAGCAGCTGCGCAGCATCGCGCTGTCGACGACGGTCACGCTGCTGATCCCGGAAGAGAGGCACGCGAACGCGAACGGCCTGGTCGGAACCGTGCAGGGCATCGCCTTCCTCGTCACCAGCGTGTTCTCGGGGCTGTCGATCGGCTTCCTCGGCATGGGGTGGACGCTGATCATCGCGGTCGCCGCGATGGCGCTCACCTTCGTGCACCTGCTGTTCGTCCGCATTCCCGAAGAGGCGCCGCAGCGCGACCCCGATGCGCCGAGCGCGCTGGACTTCCACGGCAGCGTGAAGGCGATCCGCGAGGCGCCGGGGCTATTCGCCCTGATCGTGTTCTCGACGTTCAACAACCTCATCGGCGGCGTCTACATGGCGCTGATGGACCCGTATGGGTTGACGCTCTTCTCGGCTCAGATGTGGGGGATCGCCCTTGCGTTCGCCTCGACCGGATTCCTCGTCGGCGGTGCGCTGGTCGCGAAGTTCGGGCTCGGCAAGCGCCCCGTGCGCACCATGCTGCTCGTCGTCGTAGGCATGGGCGTGCTCGGCGCCGTGTTCATGCTGCGCGAATGGTGGCCGCTGTTCGTCGTCGGCATGTGGCTGTACATGATGATGGTGCCGCCGGTCGAGGCGGCCGAGCAGACCGTGATCCAGAAGGTGGTGCCGTACGCCAGGCAGGGGCGGGTTTTCGGAATGGCGCAGGCGATGGAGGCCGCTGCAGCGCCGGTGACCGCCTTCCTCATCGCACCTCTGGCAGAGTTCCTGATAATCCCGTTCATGCGCAGCGAAGCCGGTCGGATGCAGTGGGGCTGGCTGCTGGGTGAGGGCGAGGCGCGCGGTATCGCCCTGATCTGCCTGTTCGCCGGTCTGATCATGGTCGTCGCGGCGTCACTGGCGTTCTTCACGCGCTCCTACCGCAGGCTCACCGAGCTGTACGCCGGGGCGCCCGAGCCTGGAGACGCCGAGGGCGCAGCGGACAGGCTCAGCCGAGCGTGACCACCGTGTCGTTCAGCGCGGCGGCATCCCGATCCCACAGCGCCACCACCGCCCCCGACAAAGCGTCGGCCTGCAGCGCGCCTTCAGCGCGGAAGACGACGGATGCCGCGCGCAGATCGTCGCCGGCATCCCGTGCCGCCTTGGCGTAGCCCTGCGCGACGGCGCGCGTCCACGCCTCGCTCGCGGCCTTCATGGCTGCGTAGTTCGCCCCGCCCGCAAGCGGGCGCGCGACGGCGGTCGACGACACGATCGCGAAGCGGCCGGCATCCGACGCCTTGATCGCCGCGTCGAAAGCGCGACTCGTCGCGCGCACCGCCTGCAGAGCGGGCAGCAGCGCGTCGAAGTCCTCATCGCTCTGCCCGGCGAGCCCGCCGCCGCCGCGCCAGCCGCCGACGAGCGGGATCACCGCGTCGACCGGGCCGAGCCGCTCGGCCAGGGCGGTCATCTCGCCGAACGAGGTGGCGTCGGCGATCTCGGTCTGCGCCCCCGCATCCCGAAGCGCCGCGAGTCGCTCATCCGAGCGGCCGGTGGCGATCACCCTGGCGCCCGCTGCGATCAGCGCCGTGGCGGTGGCGAGTCCCGCCTCGCTGGTGGCGCCGACGAGGACGACGGTGCGGTGGATGCTCATGATTCGCTCCTCGGTACGAGAGTGGGCGGGAGACGATGCTCTCCCGCCCACTCCGATGAGTGTCAGTCGTCGGTGCCGCGGATGCCCACGGTCGACTCGATGACCGCCTTCATCTTCTTGTCGAGCGTCTCGAAGAACATCGACAGCGGGAACTCGTCGTCCATCACGGCGTCGGTGTACCCCTTGGGGGCGCCGGCGAGGATCTCGTCGCTCAGGCCGCGAGCCCACTGCGAGGCGGGGTGCGGGGTGAGCGTGCCACGGACCAGCTCGTACGCGGCGAGCCAGTGCGCCACCTTCGGGCGGTCGATGGAGTGCCAGTACAGGTCGTCGATCGCGTCTCCGAGGGCGACGACGGCGTCAGGGACGTTGTCCCAGTCGAAGGCGAGAGCCGTGTCGGTCCAGTGCAGCACGCCGCGCTGGTGCAGCCAGGCGAACAGCAGCTGACCGCCGACCGCGTCGTAGTTGCGCACCCGGGTGCCGGTGATCGCGAAGCGGAAGATGCGGTCGAAGATCACGGCGTACTGCACGAGGTGCGCGTAATCGTGCATCTCCTGCTCGGTCTCGGTGAGCGTCTCGCCGGCCGCGACGCGGGCGTCGAACGCGCGCTCGATCTTCACCGACTCGCGGAACGCGGTCATGTCGCAGCGCATCTCCTCGAGCGAGTAGAGGAAGAACGGCATGCGCTGCTTGATCATGAACGGGTCGAACGGCAGGTCACCGCGCATGTGGGTGCGGTCGTGGATGATGTCCCACATCACGAACGTCTTCTCGGTCATCTGCTGGTCGTCGAGCATCGCCTTCGCACGCTCGGGCAGCTCGAGATTGGTGATCTCGGATGCTGCGCGCACCACGCGGCGGTAGCGGGCGGCCTCGCGGTCCTGGAAGATCGCGCCCCAGGTGAACGAGGGGATCTCGCGCATCGCGACGGTCTCGGGGAACAGCACGGCCGAGTTGGTGTCGTAGCCGGGAGTGAAGTCGACCAGTCGCAGCGAGACGAACAGCTTGTTGCCGTAGTCGCCCGCCTCGAGCTCGGCGATGAACTCGGGCCAGATGGTCTCGACGATCAGCGCCTCGACGAGACGGTCGCTCGAGCCGTTCTGCGTGTACATCGGGAAGACGACGAGGTGACGGATGCCGTCGATGCGGTGCTGCTGGGGCTGGAAGGCGACCAGGGAGTCGAGGAAGTCGGGCACGCCGAAGCCGTCGTCGGCCCAGCGCTGAAAGTCGACGACGAGGGCGTCGAGGTAGGCCGCGTCGTGCGGGAAGGCGGGGGCGAGGGCCCGGATGCCCGAGATGATCGTAGCCACGTGACCGGCCGCAGCCTCGCGGTCGTCGGCGTTCGGGATCGAGCCGTCCTTGATCTGCAGCGGGCGCATCGCGATCGCGGCGTCCTTCAGCAGCGTCCAGGCGGCGCTGCGCTCGGCGGTCGATGCGTCCTCCACGACCTCGGGCTCGCCGATGATGCTCTGGGTGGCGCTGGTGATGGTGGACATCGAACCCTCCGATCAGGGGACAGGCCGGAAATTTTCCGGCGACGGGCGTGCTTCACCTCTACTATTCCACCTATGGATGACACTGTCGATCACGCGATCCTCGCCGCCGTCTCCCGCGACGGGCGAGCCACTCTGGCCCAGCTCTCGGAGACGGTGGGGCTGTCGACGTCTGCGGTGCAGTCGAGGCTCAAGCGACTCGAGTCGCGCGGGGTGATCGCCGGCTACCAGGCGGTGCTCGACCCCGAGCAGGTGGGGGCGCCGCTGTCGGCCTTCATCGAGATCACCCCGCTCGATCCCGCGCAGCCCGACAACGCCCCCGAGCTGCTCGAGCACCTCAGCGCGATCGAGGCGTGCCATTCGATCGCGGGCGATGCGGCCTACATGCTGTTCGTGCGTGTGGCCTCTCCGCGCTCTCTCGAGCAGCTCGTCCGAGACATCCGCATCGCGGCCAACGTCCGCACCCGCACCACGGTCGTGCTGCAGACCTTCTACGAGCGCCGGCCGATCGTCAGCCCCGCCTGATCGCGGACGAGCGGCGGCGGGCAGAGACGCGGACAGTAGGATCTCTGCCGTGGCAGGATCCTCCAAGAAGACGAAGAAGCGCGCTCCGCAGCAGCGACGCCGCGCTGGCGGCAACCCGGCGAAGCGCCCGGCGCTCGCCCTCGCGCCGGTGACCGCCAAGGACTGGATCGGCGCCGCCCGTCTGCGCACCCTGCCGCTGGCCGTGGCCCCGGTCGTGCTCGGCACCGGTGCGGCGCAGACCGTCGACCACCTCTTCCACTGGGTCATCGCGCTCGCCTGCCTGGCCGTCGCGGTGCTGCTGCAGATCGGCGTGAACTTCGCCAACGACTACAGCGACGGCATCCGCGGCACCGACGCCGAGCGCGTCGGTCCCGCCCGCCTGACCGCCTCCGGACGCGTCCCGGCGAAGCGGGTGCTGCTGGTCGCGCTCGTCTTCTTCGCGCTCGCCGCCGTGGTCGGCCTCGCCATCGTCATCCGATCGCAGCAGTGGTGGATGCTCGTGGTCGGCGCGCTGTGCATCGTCGCCGCGTGGTTTTACACGGGAGGCAAGCGCCCCTACGGCTACAACGCGATGGGCGAGCTGTTCGTCTTCGTGTTCTTCGGGCTCGTCGCCACACTCGGCACCACGTGGGTGCAGGTGCAGTACCTGCCGACCGTCGCGTGGGTGGTCGCGGTCGCGGCCGGACTTTTCGCGTGCGCGGTGCTGCTCGCCAACAACCTGCGCGACATCGATCAGGATCGCGCCGTCGGCAAGCGCACCCTCTCTGTGCTGATCGGGCGACGCGCCACCCAGGTGCTGTTCACGCTGTTCGTGCTCATCCCGTTCGCGCTCGCCGCGTGGATCGCCCTGCTCTACCCGATCGCGTGGTTGGCCATGCTCGCTCTGCTGGCGGGGCTCGTGGCGATCGTCATCGTCTGGACGTACCGGCAGCCGCGCGAGCTGGTCACCGCGCTCGCGCTCACCTCGCTGACCGCACTCGCGTACGCGGGCCTGGTGTACTGGGCTCTCGTCGGCTGAGGTCGGGACTCGACCTCGGCGGCGGAAGAGTGATCCGCACACCCCTACGTCGCAGAAGGAGCAGCATGTCGTTTCAGGCGTACCTCGACAACATCGAGACGAAGACGGGCCTCACTCCGCGGCAGTTCATCGAACTGGCATCCGAGAAGGGCTTCGGGCCCGGCACCAAGGCCACTCCGATCCTCGAATGGCTGAAAGCCGACTACGAGCTCTCGCGCGGCTACGGCATGGCACTCGTGCACGTGATCACGAAGGGCTCTCAGATCAGCGCGAAGCACGTCGGCACCGACAGCGCGCACGCGGACCCGTCGGACAGCCTCTGGCTCGACGGCAAGGCCACCAACCCCGCATCCGCGGGAACCTGAACGTGCTGCTCGCGCGGGAGAGACTCGACTGCGGTCACTCGCCCGCGAGGCGGTCCTCAGCATCCTCATCAGAGGGACGCCTGTCGCGGTTGCGCTTGGCGTATATGTCGCGGGACGCCTGCGACAGCGGTGCACGCAGGAACAGCAGCGAGATGCTCATGCCGATCAGCGCGGCGAACAGGGCGGCGAGCCACCAGTACTCGCGGAACACGGGGAACAGCCACAGGATGCCCAGCGGCACGATGAACGCCAGCAACCGCAGCACGGTGTAGACGAGGAGGGGTGGCAGCTTCACCCCGACAGTCTACGAGCGGGGGTTAGGCACCTGCTGTGCGTCGCCGCTCTCCGAGGCCGGGCACGAGTCGGCGAACTACACTGGAGGCATGGCTCGTGTCCTGATCGTCGGCGGTTTTCTGGCTGTCATCTTCTGGGTGTTCAGCATCGTCGACGTGGCCGTGCAGCCTGCCGACCGGCACCGCGGGGTGTCGAAGGGCACCTGGATCCTCATCGTCGTGCTGCTGCCGGTCATCGGCGGCATCCTGTGGTTCTGGATCGGGCGACGGCGCCGCGGCGAGCGGGTCAGTGACTTCGTGACGGGTCCGGACGACGATCCGGCCGCCCTGCGCCGCATGAGCACGGCCGAGCAGGATGCCCGGATCCGACAGCTGGAAGAGGAGCTCGCGCGCCTCGACGACGAGACCGACGGCACGGATCCGCGCTCGTGAGCAGCGCCCCCGCAAGCGACGCGGCGGCCGAGCTGCTCGTCGAGCTGGTCGACCACGGCGTCCGCGATCTCGTCCTCTCGCCGGGCTCGCGCTCCCAGGCACTTGCGCTCGCTGCGACTTCGCTGGCGCGCACGGGCGCCATGCGAGTGCACGTGCGCATCGACGAGCGGGTGGCCGGATTCACCGCGCTGGGTATCGCTCGCGAGAGCCGGGTTCCCGTGGCAGTGCTCTGCACGTCGGGAACCGCAGCGGGCAACCTGCTTCCCGCGACCATGGAGGCCTTCCACTCCGGCATCCCGCTGCTGCTGCTCACCGCCGACCGTCCGCCAGAGCTGCGCGGGGTCGGGGCGAACCAGGCCACCATGCAGCCGGGGATCTTCGGATCGTTCGTGCGGTTGCACGTCGATGCCGAGGTGCCCGGCGCGTCGGATATCTCGGACGAGACGTGCTCGGAGCAGCGTGTCGCCCATGAACATGCCGGGCAAGAGCCGGATGGTCTGAGGATCCCGACCGGCTGCACGGCGTGGGCCGGCCTCGCGGAGCGCGCCGTGCGCGCCGCGCTGGGACTCGACGGCGACGGGCTGGCCGGTATCGCCGGCCCCGTGCACCTGAACCTGCCCACGCGCGAGCCGCTTTCTGCCGCGGCCGAGGTCATCGCGACGCCCGGTGATGCGCCGACGGCACCGCCGGCCGAGCCCGTGCTGCTGCCCCGGGGTCCACGCACGATCGTGGTCGCGGGAGCGGACGCCGGACCGGATGCCGAGGAGCTGTCTCATGCGGGCAGCTGGCCGCTCATCGCCGAGGTCGTCAGCGGCGCGCGCTTCGGCCGGCTTCTCGTGCACGGCTACCGTGCCCTGCTGCGGGAGGAGCCGCTCGGCGGGCGCATCGAGCGGGCCGTGGTCTTCGGGCATCCCACCCTCAGCCGCGAGGTCGCGGCTCTGCTGGCCCGCCGCGACGTCGAGGTCATCGCGGTGCGTGCGGGCGGTGAAGCGCTGAACCTGAACGGTCGCACGCGAGCGGTCGCCGCCGTAGCCGTCGAGTCGGGCGCGGCCGACCGTCAGTGGCTGGGGGAGTGGATGACCGCCTCGCAGGAGAGCGCGGTCGACCTCAGCGCCCCCGCGCCGGATCAGAAGGGGCTGTATTCCGACGACAGCGCCGAACGGCTGGGTGCGGTGCGCGCCGAGCTCGACGCCGTGCGCCGGCGGGTGGATCGTCAGATTCTGACCGACGCCGTGTGGCGCGCCACCTGGCCGCACGATCGGCTCGTGTTCGGGTCGTCGCGTCTGGTGCGAGTCGCCGACCAGGTGCTCGGCGGCAAGAAGGTGCCTGTTCACGCGAACCGAGGGCTCGCGGGCATCGACGGCACGGTGGCGACCGGCATCGGCATCGCCCTGGCCAGCCAAGGCGACGGCGCGCCGGGAGTGACCCGCGTGCTGCTCGGCGACCTGGCCTTCCTGCACGACGTCGGTGCGC
Organism: Microbacterium sp. nov. GSS16; assembly: GCF_028198145.1. Lineage (NCBI taxonomy): Bacteria > Bacillati > Actinomycetota > Actinomycetes > Micrococcales > Microbacteriaceae > Microbacterium > Microbacterium sp. nov. GSS16. The sequence continues at coordinate 1,350,456 of NZ_CP116338.1, forward strand.
TGCTGCTGCCCGGCGACGAACCCGCCCCGCGCATTCAGGTGATCGTCGGCAATGACGGCGGAGGCACCATCTTCGACGGACTGGAGGTCGCCTCCTCCGCCCAGCAGGTCGACCTCGACCGAGCGTTCTACACTCCGCACGCCGCGCAGCTGGCCGACCTCGCCGCCGCCTACGGGTGGGACTTCCTGCAGGTGAGCACCCGCTCGGCGCTCGACCAGGCGCTGACCTCTGCGATCTCGGGCCCGCAGATCATCGAGGTTCCGCTCGAGCGCTGAGCCGCGCTCGCCCACAGCGCGCGGTCAGTCGAGGCGCTGGGCGATCTCGCCCAGATCTGCGCTCGCGTAGCGGTCTTCGGAAGCCGTCGCGTCCGGACCGCCGGCCTCGAGTTCGTACAGGTCGCTCTTCTGCGGGGCGACGGCCTGCGCCTCCACGGGCTGCGTCTCGGTGAGCACGTCGTCGAGCCCCTGCAGCGCACTGAACCTGCGGGCCTGCGTGACGACGTTGCGGTCGAGTGACCCGGCGAACCTGTTGTAGGCGTCGACGGTCGAGTTGAGACTGCGCCCGAGCTTGGCCAGGTGCTGTCCGAGCGTTCCGAGGCGCTTGTGCAGCTCTTTGCCCACGGTGAAGATCTGTTGAGCCTCCTGAGCCAGCTGGTCCTGCCGCCACGCGTGTCCCACGGTGCGCAGCAGCGCGATGAGCGTCGAAGGCGTCGCGATCACGACGTTGCGCTCGAAGGCGTACTCGTAGAGCGTCGCGTCCTGATCGAGCGCCGCCGCGAGAAACGGCTCTGCGGGCACGAACATCACCACGAACTCGGGTGATCCCGCGACGACATCCCAGTACTCCTTGGCGCCGAGGTCGTCGATGTGCTTCTTCAGATGGCGCGCGTGCGCCGCCAGCCGCTGCGCGCGGACGGCCTCGTCGGTGGCCTCCATCGCCTCGAGATACCCGCTGAACGCGACCTTCGAGTCGACGACGACGCGCTTGTCGCCGGCGAGGTGCACGACCAGGTCGGGCCGCAGCGCGCCGTCGTCGGTGCTGTGATGCATCTGCTCGTCGAAGTCGACGTGATTGACCATGCCCGACGCCTCGACCACACGCCGCAGCTGCAGCTCGCCCCAGCGCCCGCGCACCTGGGGCGCCCGCAGGGCGTTGACGAGGTTGCGGGTCTCCGAACCGAGCGTCTCCGACGACTGGCGCATGATCTGCAGCTGCTCGGCGAGCGCCGCATGGGCCTCGAGACGCGCCTTCTCAGCGGTCGTCATCTCCGACTTCACGGTGTCGAGGGTCTTCTGGATCGGCTCGATGAGCTGCTGCACCGCATCCTGCCGCTTCTGCAGCTCGGCGGCCCCCTCGCTCTGGCTGCGCTTGAGGCGCTCTTCCGCCTGCTGCAGGAACGCCTTGGTGTTCGCCTCCAGCGCCCGCCGGCTCAGCGCATCGAACTCGTCGGCGAGGCGCTTCTGATCGGCCTTCAGCTCTTCCAGTCGCTCGGCCGCCCGCCGGCGCTCCGCCAGCACATCGGCATCGGCCTCCTCACGCACCTCGGCGAGCCGGCGCGCATGCTCCACGCGCTCGTGCTCCCGTCGCTCCTCGGCCTCGCGCCGGGCATCCGCCACCGCCCGCTCGCCCAGCTGCCGCACCTCGGCGACTCGCCGATCGGCCAGCGTCCGCTCCTCCTGTACTCGCGCGGAGTTCTCGGCGCGCAGCGCCTCGGCATCCCGTTCGAGTGCGGCCACGCGCAGCAGTGCCGCACCGGCCTCGGCCTGCCGGCCCGCATGGGCTGAGTGGACGCGCTGCGCGCCGAGCACGAAGCCGAGCGCTCCGGCGAGAGCGGCGGCGATCACCGCGATGACGACGAGAACGATGGTGTCCATGTCTCCGATTGTGGATGAGGCCACCGACACTTCGACTCGCGGGCTCGCTCAGTGCGGCGCATGGCCCGCTCAGGCTCGCAGGGGGCATGATGTCTGCATGGCGACGCACGCATGGACCACCGATCCGGCCGAGCTGCTCAGAGTCGGCGAGGGCTTCTCGCTCGACGCGGTCGATGCGGACGCGCACCCCGGCTTCGACGGCGACAAAGATGCCGGCACCGCCCTGCTCGAGCAGCGCGAGCGGCGTCTCGACGAGCTCCAGGAGCGGCTGTTCGCCGCCAGCCATGTGGGCGAAGGGCACGACGCGGTGCTGCTCGTGCTGCAGGCGATGGACACCGCAGGCAAGGGCGGAATCGTGCGGCACGTCGTCGGTGGCGTCGACCCGCAGGGCGTCGACTTCGCGGCGTTCAAGGCGCCCACCGAAGAAGAGCTCGCGCACGACTTCCTCTGGCGCGTCGAGAAGCGCCTGCCCGACGCCGGCATGATCGGCGTCTTCGACCGCTCGCATTACGAGGACGTGCTGATCGGCCGGGTGCGCGGCCTGGCCGACGAGGTCGAGATCGAGCGCCGGTACGGCGCGATCGTCGACTTCGAGCGCCGCATCGCGGCATCCGGAACCCGCATCGTCAAGGTCATGCTGCACATCTCACGCGACGAGCAGAAGGACCGGCTGATGGAGCGGCTGGACCGCCCCGACAAGCACTGGAAGTACAACCCCGGCGATGTCGACGAGCGGATGCTGTGGAGCGATTACATGGCCGCGTATCAGACCGTGTTCGAGCGTACCTCGACGCCGGATGCGCCCTGGTACGTCGTGCCCGCGAACCGCAAATGGTACGCGCGCCTCGCCGTGCAGGAGCTGCTCATCGGCGCTCTGGAGGACATCGATCCGCGATGGCCGGCCGCCGACTTCGACGTCGAGGCCGAGAAGAAGCGCCTCGCTGCCAGCTGAGCGAAAAGGTCAGCGCCGCGGCTTGCGCGCGCGATGCAGTGCGACGATTCCGAACGAGAGGTTGCGGTACTCGACATCCGTCCAGCCCGCCTCGCGGATCCACGCGGCCAGCGTGCGCTGGTCGGGCCAGTCGCGGATCGACTCGTTCAGATAGTCGTACGCGTCGCCGTTGGTGCCGGCGAGGCGCGCGACCCGCGGCAGCACCTGTGCGTTGTAGAAGTCGTAGAACCCGCGGAAGAAGCGCCCTGGAGGCGTCGAGAACTCGTTGATCACCATGCGGCCGCCGGGCTTGGTGACCCGCAGCAGCTCGCGCAGCGCCTTCTTCGGGTCCTGCACGTTGCGCAGGCCGTACGACATGGTGACCGCGTCGAACTCGGCGTCGCCGAAAGGCAGGTCCGTGGCATCCGCCTCGACGAAGGTGATGTTGTGCAGGTGGCCGTGCCTGCGCCGCCCCTCTGCGAGCATCCCGGGGGAGAAGTCGGCGGCGACGATCTGTGCTCCGCTCGCGGCGAGGGAGGCGGAGGAGGATGCCGTGCCCGCAGCCAGATCGAGGATCCGCTCGCCGCGCTTCGGCGCGACCGCGCGCGTCGTGGCCGCGCGCCACAGCGCATCGTTGCCGAGCGTCATGACGGTGTTCGTGCGGTCATAGCCTTTCGCGACCTGGTCGAACATGCCGCTGACGCGGGAGGGGTTCTTGCCGAGATCGGCGCGGTTCGGCTGCATGCTTCGATCCTAGAGCGACCGGATGCCGTGCGCTCCGCCCGGACGGACGCCCGGGGCGTCCCTCGCCGCGCACGACCGACTCCGAAGGGGCCGGTGCAGCCCGGGCATAGACTCGCCGGGTGAATGCGACGCGCCCCGAACCGGGCACACCGATGGCCATGACCTGGCGCAAATGGGACGGCTCGCCGCACTGGAACAACGACGTCGTCTACCTGGGCGCCGACGACTGGGGCGACTGGATCGGACAGCCGATCGGCTGGCGCAGCCACCGCCCCGGCGCGGACTTCGTCGCCGAGTCGCCGAACGTCACCCTGGTGCCCCGCGACCACACCGACTTCGCGCTCACCGTGCACCGCGGGCACCCGCGCCACATGCGGGTGTACATCGACCTCGCGTGGGACGTGCGCTGGACCCGGGATCCGCGGCTGGCCACGGCGATCGACATGGACCTCGACGTGGTGCGGCGCCTCACCGAGCAGGGCACGTACGTCGACGACCGCGACGAGTGGGCCGAGCACAGCATCCGCTACGGCTACCCGGCCGAGGTCATGACCCACCTCGAGGCACGCGCCGTCGAACTCGAGCAGCAGGTGCGCGCCCAGCTCGCCCCGTTCGACGATGCCACCGCAGACCCGTGGCTCGACCGCCTCGTCGCGCTCGGTCTGCACCGCTGACGCCCGCCCGCGGGCATCCGACCCGCGTCACCGCGTACGAACCGGGGGCCGACACGCCAGATGTCGGACCGAACCCGCGAATCGGTCCGACATCTGGAGTGTCGGCCCCCGAAGTGTCACGCCGCCCGCCGCCCGCCGCCCGGCGCACGCCGCCCCGCCGGCGCATGCCGCCCCGCCCGCCGCCCGCCGAGCCCCGCCGGCGCATCCCCGGCCCCGCCCGGCGGATAGGCTGTACGGGTGAGCAGCATCCGCCTGGTCGCCGAGACCCGCGAGATCCCACCCGTCGGGGATCTGCTGGCACACACCTCCGCCACCCGGCCTCTGGCCTGGCTGCGTCGCGGCGAGGGGATCGTGGCCGCCGGCGACGGCGTCGCCGCGGTGATCCGCGTGCCAGCGGGCTCTGGATGCCTGCGCAGCGCCGTCATCGCCGACGCATGGCGGGAGATCACGGCCATCGCCGACATCGACGACGAGGTGGGACTCGCCGGCACCGGTCTCGTCGGCTTCGGCGCGCTGGCGTTCGACGAGGACTCGTCGTCCGACAGCGTGCTGCTCGTGCCGCAGACGGTCATCGGGCTGCGTGACGGTCGCAGCTGGATCACCCGCATCCGTCAGGCTTCCGATGCGGACTTCGCCCCGACTCCCGAACCGGCCGCCCTCGGGCCGCACTGGGCGGGCCGCGTCGGGCCCGGCGCACAGACCCCGCAGGGGTACCAGGATGCCGTCCGCCGCGCCCTCGACGAGATCGCGGAGGGCGCGTACAGCAAGGTCGTGCTCGCCCGGGACCTGACCGGCACGGTGCCGGGCGACGCCGACCTGCGCCGCCTCGTGCGCGCACTGGCGACGGGCTACCCCGACACGTGGACCTTCGCCGTCGACGGACTCGTCGGCGCGAGCCCCGAGACACTGGTCACCGCGCATGAGCGGGTGGTCACCGCCCGTGTGCTGGCGGGAACGGCCGGGCGGGGAGCAGACCCGTCCGAGGATCACGCGGCATCCGCAGCGCTCGCCGCGAGCGGCAAAGACCTCGACGAGCACCGCTACGCCGTGCAGAGCGTCCTGACGGCACTCGCACCGCACACCAGCGCGCTCGACGCCGACACCGCTCCCTTCGTGCTCGAGCTGCCCAATCTCTTCCACCTCGCCACCGACGTGGCTGGTCGACTCACCGACGGCGCGTCATCGCTCGACCTGGTCGGGGCGATGCACCCGACCGCGGCTGTCGCCGGCGCGCCCACAGATGCCGCGATCGCCGCGATCCGACGCATCGAGCCCTTCGACAGGGGGCGCTACGCCGGGCCGGTCGGGTGGATCGACGCCGCCGGCGACGGCGAATGGGCCATCGCGCTGCGCTGTGCGCAGTTCGGCGACGCGCCGCGGGAGGCATCCGGTGCGAGACGCGTCACGGCATACGCCGGGGCGGGCATCGTCGCCGGCAGCGAGCCCGAGTCGGAGCTGCTCGAGACGCGCGTCAAATTCCGCCCTCTCGTCGACGCTCTCGCGTGAACGGTTTCCGCGTGCCCGTCGTGCCGTCACCCTCCGCCGCGAAGGTAGGGTTGAGTACGTGACTTCAGGCCCCGCGACCCCGGGCACGCGACTGGCGAGCCGACTCGGCTTCAGCGACCGCATCTTCCTCGGCCCGGCCGCGCGTCGCGTCGCCTCGCGCATCGAGGCCGGACTCGACCTGGTCGAGGCGGGCATCGCCGAAGAGGTCAAGGTCGCCGACTCGATCGCGGATGCCGCCGCCCGCTACCTGTACGAGGCCGGCGGCAAGCGCATCCGGCCCGTGCTCACCCTGCTCACCGCGCAGCTCGGCGACGGCGGCACCGCAGCGGTGATCGATGTGGCCAAGGCGCTCGAGCTCACCCACCTCGGCTCGCTGTACCACGACGATGTCATGGACGGCGCCGACACCCGTCGCGGAGTGCCTGCGGCACACGCGGTGTGGGGCAACAACGTCGCCATTCTCACCGGCGACATCCTGTTCTCGCGTGCGAGCCAGATCATGTCGCGCTACGGCGACCGCGCGATGCGCCTGCAGGCCGACACGTTCGAGCGGCTCGTGCTCGGCCAGCTTCGCGAGACCGTCGGCGCGCAGCCCGGCGATGACCCGATCGACTTCTACATCCAGGTGCTCGCCGACAAGACCGGCTCGCTGATCGCCGCAGCGACCCAGGGCGGAGCGATCTTCTCGAATGCCCCCGCCGAGTTCGAAGAGCCGCTGCGCGTCTACGGCGAGAAGGTGGGCGTGGCCTTCCAGCTGCTCGACGACGTGATCGACCTCTCGGCCGACGCTGAAGAGACCGGCAAGGTTCCGGGCACCGATCTGCGCGCGGGAGTGCCGACGATGCCGTCGCTGCTGCTGAAGACGAGCGAGGCACCCGAAGACGTCGATCTCGCGCGGAGGATAGACGAGGGCGTCGCCCGCATCGCCGAAGGCGCCGATCCCTCGGTGCTCGACGGGCCGCTCGCCGAGCTGCGTGACAATGACGCCACCGCCCGCACCCTGACTCTCGCCCGCACCTGGACGGCCGACGCCGTCGCCGCGCTCGCACCGCTGCCCAAGGGCACCGTGCGCGATGCGCTGACCCGGTTCGCGGAGACTCTCGCTGATCGCAGCAGCTGACGGAAGGAACCCCATGACGAAGCTCAAGCTGGCCATCGTCGGGGCGGGACCGGCAGGCATCTACGCCGCCGACCTCCTGCTCAAGGCCGAGCGCAAGTTCGATGTCTCCATCGACCTCTTCGAGCAGCTGCCCGCGCCCTACGGTCTGGTCCGCTACGGCGTGGCTCCCGACCACCCGCGCATCAAGGGCATCATCACGGCGCTGCGCGACGTGCTCGACCGCGGTGACATCCGCCTGTTCGGCAACGTGCGCTTCGGCACCGACATCACCATCGACGACCTCAAGCGCCACTACAACGCGGTGATCTTCGCCACCGGCGCGGTGCGCGACTCGTCGCTCGACATCCCCGGCATCGACGCCGACCACTCGTTCGGGGCGGCCGAATACGTGAGCTGGTTCGACGGGCATCCGGATGTGCCGCGCGAGTGGAGCCTGGACGCCGAGTCGGTCGGCGTGATCGGCAACGGCAACGTGGCGCTCGACGTCGCCCGCATGCTCGCCAAGCACGCCGATGACCTGCTGGTCACCGAGGTGCCCGAGAACGTCTATCAGGGCCTGAAGGCCAGCCGCATCACGGATGTGCACGTGTTCGGCCGCCGCGGCCCCGCGCAGGTGAAGTTCACCCCGCTCGAGCTGCGCGAGCTGGGCGAGCTGCGCGACGTCGACATGGTCGTGTACGACGAGGACTTCGACTACGACGAGGCGTCGCGCCAGGCCGTCACCAGCAACAAGCAGGTGATGGTGATGGACCGCATCATGCAGTCGTGGCGCAAGCTCGACTCGGTGAACAACGCCGGCGGCACGGCATCCCGACGCCTGCACCTGCACTTCTGGGCACGCCCCGTCGAGGTGAAGAAGGATGAGAACGGCCGCGTCGCGGCGCTCGTCTACGAGCGCACCAAATCCGACGGCGCCGGGGGCGCGGTCGGCACCGGCGAGCTGCGCGAGGTGCCCATGCAGGCGCTGTACCGCGCGATCGGCTACTTCGGATCGCCGCTGCCCGGCGTGCCGTTCGACAAGAAGCACGGCGTGATCCCCAACCGCGAGGGGCAGGTGCTCGAGACGAAGTCGAACCAGCGCGTGCCCGGCATCTACGCCACCGGCTGGATCAAGCGCGGGCCGGTCGGCCTGATCGGTCACACCAAGTCGGATGCCATGGAGACCGTGCGGCACCTGATCAACGATCAGGGTTCGTGGTGGCAGCCCGAGGACCCGTCCGAGGATGCGATCCCGGCGCTCCTCGCCGAGCGCGGCGTCGCGTGGACGGATCTCGACGGCTGGCACCGTCTGGACGCGCACGAGATCGAGCTCGGCGCGCCGCATGAGCGCGCCCGGGTCAAGCTCGTGCCGCGCGAGGAGATGGTCCGCGTATCGCGCGGGGAGTGAGCTCTCGCGCCCGCTAGGTTGAGTGCATGGCCGAGTGGGTTCCCGATGTCCTCGGTGAGGGCTTCCAGCAGCTCACTCTGCCGTTGGGGGAGGACGTCGAGGGCGACATCGTCGCGACTCTCGTGCGCGCGCTGCCCGACCCCGTGCCGTGGTGGCGCCTCGGCGGCGATCGCCGCCCGCTGGCGGACGTCGACGTGCTCTACGTGCACGGCTGGTCGGACTACTTCTTCCAGAGGCGACTGGCCCGGTTCTGGACCGATCGAGGCGCGCGGTTCTTCGCCCTCGACCTGCGCAAGTACGGCCGCAGCCTGCGACCGGGCCAGACACCCGGGTACATCACCGATCTCGCCGAGTACGATGCCGACATCGCCGCTGCGCTGGAGGCCAGGGGCGATGCCGCGGGACGGCGTCTCGTGCTGCTCGGCCATTCCACCGGCGGGCTCATCCTCAGTCTCTGGGCGTCGCGGCATCCGCGTCAGGTAGACGCGGTGATCCTCAACGCGCCCTGGCTGGAGTTCCAGCTGGGAGCGGCGCGTGCGGCGATCACGCCGATGGTCGAGCTGCAGGCGAGGCTGCGCCCGATGGAGCCGGCGCCGCAGGTCGACCTCGGCTTCTACACCCGCGCGCAGCGCGAGGTCGCCGATCCCGACGATCCGGTCGAGGTGAACCCGCTGTGGCGGCCCGAGCAGGCGATGACCGTGCACGCCGCCTGGCTGCGAGCGGTTCTCGCCGGGCACGCCGCCGTCTCGCGCGGCCTCGACATCGAGGTGCCGGTCTGCGTGCTGCTGTCGGCGCGATCGGCGCTGCCCACTCGGTGGTCCGATGAGCTGATGTCGGCCGACAGCGTGCTGGTCGTCGACGACATCGCCCGCGCCGCGCTCAAGCTCGGTCGCTCGGTCACCGTCGAGCGGATCGACGGCGCGCTGCACGACGTCTTCCTGTCGCGCCGCGACGTGCGCACCGAGGCGTACGAGCGCCTCGACAACTGGGCGCGGGGGTGGGCGCACACCCACGCCTCCGTCAGATGAGCCAGTACATCCGCCGGCAGGCCTGCTCGGCGGCGTCCGCATCGCGGCGCAGGAACGCGTCCTCCAGATCGGCGCACGCGCTCTCGACGTGCGGATGCCTGTCGGCGGGCACATCGTGCGTCTTCAACGCACGTGCGAGCGCGAGGCTCACGTCGTCGATCAACGCCACCTGCAGCGCGTTGCCCGAGCGCGGGGCGAGGTATTCGATCAGAGCGCGTCGGGCGCTCGCGGTCGCGGCGGTGTCGGAGATGTCGGCGCTGACGGCGCGGATGAGCCGGCACACCGCCTCCAGCTCGGCGGCCGTGAGCCGAGGGCACGCGAGGCGGACGACGATGCTCGCCTGCAGACCCGCGAAGACGTGCGCCGTCTCGACCTGATCGGGCGTGACCGACGAGACTTCGGTGTACCTGCTCGGATACATCGTGACCATGCCGATGCGCTCGAGCCGCTGCAGCGCCTCACGCACCGGTGTGCGCGACACCGACAGCTCGACGGCGAGTTCGCTGTCGCGGATCCGTGCGCCCGGAGCGAGTTCGCCGCTCACGATCCGTTCGCCGATCAGGTGGAACAGCCCCTCGGCGAGCAGCTGCTTCCTCGCCCCGATATCCGCTCTCGGCGGTCGTTCGACGTCGACCATGTGTCTCTCCCCAATGCGCCTGACGGCGTCCCCCGGGTTGCCCCATACAACCCATACACCGGCATTCTACCCAGGGCGTGCGACACGGCGCCCTCGCCACCGCCTGCCGAGCGGCAGGAGGTCGTCGAAGGTCGGATATCGGGCCGACGGATGCCTGACGCGCGCTGACCGGACGAGCGCGGCGTCGGCAGAGACGGTGGCGCGTCAGCGGTAGTTGATGAACTGCAGGTCGATGTCGAGATCGCTGCCCTTGAGCAGAGCGATCACCGACTGCAGGTCGTCGCGGCTCTTCGACTGCACGCGCAGCTCGTCGCCCTGGATCTGGCTCTTCACGCCCTTGGGGCCCTCGTCGCGGATGATCTTGCCGATCTTCTTCGCGTTCTCGCTCGAGATCCCGTCCTTCAGACTCGAGGTGAGGCGGTACTCCTTGCCGCTCGCGACCGGCTCTCCCGACTCGAGGCTCTTCAAGGAGATGCCGCGCTTGATCAGCTTCGACTGGAACACGTCGAGCACGGCGTTGACGCGCTCCTCCGAGTTCGCCACGATCACGATCTGCTCGCCGCTCCACGAGATCGACGCGCCGGTACCCTTGAAGTCGTAGCGCTGCTCGATCTCCTTGCGCGCCTGGTTGAGTGCGTTGTCCGCCTCCTGGTGATCAACCTTGGAGACGATGTCGAACGAAGAGTCAGCCATGACTACCACCATAGAGTGTCAGCCCCGCCCACCGGAGGCGGTGCATCACTTGTCCTTTCCGCCGTTGCCGTTGCCGTTGCCGTTTCCCTTGCCCTGTGGGGAGTCGCTCTTGCCGGCGGCCTTCCCGGAGTTCGTCTCGGGCGAGCTTCCCGAGTTGCTGCCCGGCCCGGCGTTCGGGTTCCCGCTGGCCTTCTCCGCCGTCGAGGTGCCTGCGGTCTGCACGTCGGACTGCACCTCGGTCTGCACCTCGGACTGGTCGAGCTGGGCGGGCTGCACCGGCTCGACGGGTTCGACCGGTGTCTCGGCGATCGGCGTGGTGACCGGCTGGTCGGCATCCGGCGTCGTCGGAGTCTCTGCGACCTCCGCCGGCGTGACGGTCGGCGTCGGAGACGTGCCGGCCGGCCACGCCATCCACCCGCCGGCGAGAACGGCGGCCGCCGCTGCAGCGGCCGCGAACGCGCCCATCGTCCGACGACGCATGGGTCGACGCTTCTGCACGTCGGGAGTCGTCGCCGACGCGATCTTCGGCGCCGCGGGCGTGGCGATCGACACCGCAGGCAGCGCCGCCGTCGTTCCGGTGGTGTCGTCCGGCACACCGGTGGTGTCGTCACGGGCATCCGCCGACATGATCGACACCTCGTGCACGACCTCGGCCGCCGTCGGACGCTGGTCGGGCTCGCTGTGCGTCATCCGACGCAGCAGATGAACCCACTCGGCGCCGAGACCGTCGGGGATGCCCGGTTCGCTGACCAGCCGTGCGAGCGCGGTCTGCACGTCGCGGGTGCGCGGGAAGGCCGGCTCGCCGGTGAGGGATTCGAGTAGCACGAGGCCGAGGGAGTAGATGTCTGCGGCCGGGGTGATCGGATCGGCCCGCACCTGCTCGGGTGCCATGTACGCGGCCGTGCCGATCGCGATCCCCGGCGATGTGCGCCGAGCCTCGTCGGGATGGAAGGCGATGCCGAAGTCGGTGAGCTTGGCGTTCCAGCCGTCGTTCCCGTCGGTGCGGGCGAGCAGGACGTTCGACGGCTTCACGTCGCGGTGCACGATGCCGCGGGCGTGGACGACGCGCAGCGCGTCAGCCAGATCGCGACCGATAGCGGCAGCCTCGCCGCGAGTGAGGGTGCCCCGGGTGAGGTGCGTGGCGAGCGTGGGCCCGTCGACGAACTCCATCACCAGGTATCGCGGGTGCGGAAGATCGAGACTCGCGTCGTACAGGGCGACGAGCGAGGGGTGGGAGAGGGATGCCAGAAGCGCCGTCTCACTGTGGACGCGCTCGCATTCCAGAGGCGTCTCGTCGTCCGCGCGGAGCAGCTTGATGGCGACCGTACGGCGCAGCAGCGAGTCGTGTGCGCGGTAGACCATGGATGTCGCGCCTCGGCCGACACAGCCGTCGAGCCGGTACCGTCCGTCGAGAAGAGGGGCCGTCGCCTCGTCGTCGATCGTATCCATCGGAACTCCGCAATCCGGCACGGCTCGGGCGCCGTGACCCTGCCCAAGCTAGGGGCGCCGGCCCGCATCGTCTTCCGCCTTGACGTCGACGTCAGGACGTGCAAGAGGCCGGGAGGGTGCATAAGGGTCTCGATTTGGAAACGCTTTCAGTCGACGCTACCGAAAAGCGCCCGGCGGAGTGCATACTGTAAGCGCTTGCAGTTTCCTGCAGGCCATTCGCATCCAGAGAGGTAAGCACCAATGAAGGTGACCAAGAGAAGCATCCTCGCGTTCGGCGCACTCGCCGTCACGTCCGCAATCGCTCTGAGCGGCTGCGCGTCATCCACCCCCTCCGCCGACGAGGACTCGTCAGGCAAGGGCGCGGCCAGCAAGCTCACCGTCTGGCTCGACGCGGAGCGCGTCGACGCGCTCAAGGGCGCGGCCGACGCCTATGAGGAGAAGACCGGCGTCACCGTCGACCTCGTCGGCAAGTCGGTCGACGACATCAAGGACGACTTCATCCAGCAGGCGCCGACCGGCAAGGGCCCCGACGTGGTCATGGGTGCTCACGACTGGCTCGGCGAGCTGTCGACCAACGGTGTCGTCGCCCCGATCGAGCTCGGCGACTCGGCCGACGGCTACCTGCCCGTCGCGACTCAGGCGGCCACCTACGAGGGCACCGTCTACATGCTCCCGTACGCGGTCGAGAACATCGCCATGCTGCGCAACACGAAGCTCGTCCCCGAGGCTCCGAAGAGCTTCGACGACATGGTCTCGAAGGGCACCTTCGTGGTCGAGTTGGGCGCCGAGGGCAACCCGTACAACATGTACCCGTTCCAGACTGCCTTCGGCGCCCCGGTGTTCGGCACCGACGCATCGGGCAGCTACGACCCGGCCGACCTGCAGCTGGGCAGCGAGGGCGGCTTCGCCTTCGCCGACTGGCTGGCCGCACAGGGCCAGTCCGGCACGCTGAACACCGACATCGACGGTGAGATCGCCAAGCAGCAGTTCCTCGACGGCACCGCAGCCTTCTGGCTGACCGGGCCGTGGAACGTCGCCGCGGCCGTCGACGCCGGCATCGACGTCGCGATCGACCCGATCCCCAGCCCCACCGCAGAGGCGGCCTCGCCGTTCGCCGGTGTCAAGGGCTTCTTCGTCAGCTCGGAGTCGAAGAACAAGGTCGCCGCGAACGACTTCCTCGTCAATTACATCGGCACCGAAGACGTGCAGCTTGAACTGTTCAAGGCCGGCAACGTGCTGCCCGCACTGACCGCCGCCGCCGACACAGCGGCATCCGACCCGATCATCGCCGGGTTCCAGACCGTCGGCGCCGACGCGGTGCCGATGCCCGCGATCCCCGCGATGGGATCGGTCTGGCAGTACTGGGGCATCGCCGAGGCGGCCGTGATCAACGGCGCCGACCCTAAGGCGACCTGGCAGAAGCTCACGGACGACGTCTCCGCAGCGATCAAGTGATCGCCCGGGCGTGCTCGGGGCGGGGAATACCGTCCCGCCTCGAGCGCGCCTCCATCATCGAGCCTGCGAGACGACAACGGGAACAGAGATGACCGAGACCATGGAGCAGACCGCTCCTCCTACCAAGCGCCAGCGACAGGCCGCGCAGATCGCCGAGGCGGCCGCGACGCCGGTCGGCTGGATGCTGCTGAAGATCCTCCTGCTGGGGATCGTCGACGCGGTCGCCGTGTACGCGGCGTTCGTGCTCTTCGCCAACCAGGAGTGGTTGGTGCTCGCGGTGGTCATCGCCGTCACCGCCGTGGTGAACTACATCTACTTCTCGCGTCGACGCGTGCCCGCGAAGTACCTCACGCCCGGAATCATCTTCCTGGTCGTCTTCCAGGTCTTCGCGCTGGTCTACACGGGCTACATCGGCTTCACCAACTACGGCACCGGGCACAACGGCTCGAAGCCTCAGGCGGTCTCCGCGCTTCTCGCCTCTGCGCAGGAGCGCGTCGAGGACTCGCCCGTCTACCCGGTGCAGATCGTCGAGCAGGCAGGCGTCTACGGCCTGCTCGTGACCGATCCCGACACCGGCGACGCGCTGCTCGGAACCAATGACGAGCCGCTGCGCGAGGTCGACGCGCAGTTCGACGGCGGCAGCGCCACTGCGACCGACGGCTGGCGCACCCTCCCGCTCGCCGAGGTCTTCAGCCTGTCATCCGAGCTCGAGAAGCTCTCGGTGCCGTTCAGCGACGATCCCAACGACGGCAGCCTGCGCACTCCCGACGGGCAGAGCGGCTACCTCTACATCTCGCAGCTCGAGTACGACGCGGCCGCCGACACGATCACCGACACGCGCAACGGCGTCATCTACTCCGACACCGGCATCGGCGCCTTCACCGCCGACGACGGCGAGCAGCTGCTGCCCGGATGGCAGGTCAATGTCGGGTTCGACAACTTCGTCCGGGCCGTCACCGACGCCTCGATCCGCGGGCCGCTGATCTCGGTCACCGTATGGACGTTCGTCTTCGCGATCGTCTCGGTGGCATCCACCTTCTTCCTGGGGCTGCTGATGGCGCTGGTGTTCAACAACACCCGCATGCGGTTCCGCAACACCTACCGGATCATCATGATCCTGCCGTACGCCTTCCCCGCGTTCCTGTCGGCGCTGGTGTGGGCCGGGATGATGAACGAGAGCTTCGGCTTCATCAACCAGGTGCTCCTCGGCGGAGCCGAGATCCCATGGCTGACCGATCCGACGCTGGCGAAGGTGTCGATCCTCATCGTGAACCTATGGCTCGGATTCCCTTACATGTTCCTGGTGTGCATGGGGGCCCTGCAGGGCATCCCGGAGGACGTCAACGAGGCGGCCGTGATGGACGGCGCCAACCCCTGGCAGATCTTCAGGCGCATCAAGCTGCCGCTTCTGCTGGTGACCGTGGCGCCGCTGCTGATCTCGTCGTTCGCGTTCAACTTCAACAACTTCAACCTGATCTACATGCTGACCAGGGGCGGGCCGCGGTTCACCGACGTCTCGATCCCGGTCGGGCACACCGACATCCTGATCTCGATGGTGTACAAGGTGGCGTTCACCGGGCAGACGCGCGACTACGGTCTCGCCTCGGCGTTCACGATCCTCATCTTCATCGTGGTGGCGACGATCTCGATCGTCAGCTTCCGCAAGACCAAGGCCCTCGAGGAGCTGAACTGATGAGCACCCAGACCCTCGCGCCGTCCAAGCGCTCCTTCGGCGCATGGTTCGCCGACACCGGATGGCGCCACCTCGTCGCGATCGTGGTGAGCGTGTTCGCGCTCTTCCCACTGCTGTACGTGCTGTCGGCATCGCTCAACCCCAAGGGCACGCTGACCGGCTCGAACCAGCTCTTCTCGGCCATCGGCATCGACAGCTACGTGCGCATCCTCACCGATCCGCAGAACCCCTACGCGCTGTGGTTCCTGAACACCCTGATCATCGCCACGGTCACCGGGCTGCTCACGGTGTTCATCGGCGCGTGCGCCGCCTACGCGTTCTCGCGCATGCGGTTCGCCGGACGGCGGGTCGGACTGATCACCGTCGTCGTCGTGCAGATGTTCCCGCAGCTGCTCGCGGTCGTCGCGCTGTTCATGCTCATGTCGACTCTCGGAGACTGGTTCCCGGCGATCGGCCTGAACACGCACACCGGCCTGATCCTCGTCTACCTCGGCGGCGCGCTGGGCGTGAACACCTACCTCATGTACGGCTTCTTCAACACGATCCCGAAGGAGATCGACGAGGCGGCCCGCATCGACGGCGCAGGGCACGCCCGGATCTTCTTCACGATCATCCTGCGGCTGGTGGCGCCCATCCTCTCGGTGGTCGGGCTTCTCTCGTTCATCGGCATCGTCAACGAGTACGTGATCGCCAGCGTCATCCTCATCGACCCCGAGAAGCAGACGCTCGTCGTGGGCCTCACCAAGCTCGTCGCGAACCCGCGCTACGCCGACTGGTCGGCCTTCTCGGCGGGGGCCGTGATGGCCGCGATCCCGGTGATGATCTTGTTCCTCTGCCTGCAGAAGTACATCGTCGGCGGTCTCACCGCGGGCGCGGTCAAGTAGGCCGCGACCCGGGTCGCGCCGTCGGGCGAAGGGTGTCGGCGAGACACGACGACCGGATGCCATGGCGCGGCGCTCGAGAGGCATACGGTGAGAGCATGGCCGCACGCGTGGGAGGTCGCAATCTGGCGATCAGCTGGATCGTCGGGCTGCTGTGCGCGGGCGTGGTCGGCGCGCTGCTCTGGATATCGCTTCCGGCGGGGCCGGGGCTGCTCTTCGTGGTCGGTCACCTGCTCGACGGCACCGTGCCGCGATGATCGGCGCTCTGCCCAGCTGACAGCGGCATCCCCGCTGACGGGTCGGCGACCGCCGGGCGCCGCGCTGCGCGAGCCGACATCGCGGACACTTCGGCACGCCTTCGCGGCGCGAAACGTGCGGGGAGTTAGCCTCGGTGTGCATCTACGACGAGAGGCGATCCCATGAGTGACCCCGAGGTTCCGAAGAACGAGCAGCACCGCGACGTCGACGACGTCGTCGGCAGCGCCAACGAGGGACTCGACGCCGCCGCCGCTGCACGCGCGGATGTGCCGAGCAGGGATGCCGCGGCGAAGCCCGTCGATCCCGACATGGAGGCGTTCGCCGCAGCTGAGCGCGACCACCCGGGCACGTTCGGTGCCGCTGAGCCCGCGGATTCCCGTCCCGGCGTCGACCGCCCTTCCGAGGGGCGCCGCTACGACGCCGCCCGCCGTGAGGACGACTCCATCGCCTCTGGTGCTGGTGCTGGTGCTGGTGCCGGTGCTGGTGCCGCGGACCCCGGCCGTGTGGATGCTCCTGCCGTCGACGAGCACCGCATCGATGAGAGCCGTGTCGACGACAACCATGTCGACGCCAGCCGTGACGACAACCGCGGCGACGCCAGCCGTGGCGACGAGCGCGTGGTCGACGGGCACCGCATCGATGAGACCCGTGTCGACGAGCGTCATGCAGACGAGAACCGTGTCGACGAGCGCAGCGCCGCGGCCGCGCAGCACGACGAGCGCGACACCTCCGCATCCGCCTCGCCGACCGGCGCGTACGACGCCGATGCGACCCGCGTGATCGACCAGGACCGCCCGCACCACCACACTGTCGCCGACACCGCGTACGCCGCGCCCTCGGCATCGGCAGCCGAGACGCAGGTCGTCCCCGCCGAGCCCGTCGCGCCGCCCGCAGCGCCGCAGCCGATCTTCGTGCAGGCGCCTGAGCCGCCTCGCGAGCTCGGCAACCGCGGCACGGCAGGCGCCATCGGCCTGGTCGCCACAGTCGCGTTCGCGATCCTCTACCTCGCCGCGATCCTCGGCTTCGGCGCCGTGCGCGGCGACGTGACCGTCGAGAACATCGGCACCGCCGCCCTCGAGCCCCTCTCGACCTGGTCGTTCTGGGTGCCGGTCGTCGTGTTCTTCCTCTCGTTCTGGCTGCTCGGCGCGTTCATCAACCGCGCGCGCTGGGGCAAGTGGGTGATCTTCGGGGTGTTCGTGGCCATCGCGACCTACGGCGGTCACATCCTCGGGCAGCTCTTCCAGGAGCCGTTCTGGCGTGTGACGGCCACAGAGTCGATCGAGCTGGTGAACGAGCAGCTGCTCGCTCCGCTCGCCATCGCATCGTTCATCTTCGCCCGCGAGCTCACGATCTGGTTCGGCGCGTGGGTCGCCCGCAGCGGTGCCAGGAAGAAGGCGCTCAACGCCGAGGCGCAGGCCGAGTACGAGCGCACTCTCGAAGCCGGTCCCGCCGCACTGCGATGAGCGTAGTCTGACGGCATGACCATCAGAGACCCCCACGGTCCCGCGCCGGAGGGGGTCTCTGCGTCTCTCGCCGGTGTGGTCGGCGTGGTCTGCTTCGGCGCGTTCGCCATCCTCGGCCTCGGGATGCTGTCGTTCTTCGCCGACGTCGACATCATCTCCGTCGAGGGGCTGACCCTCTGGCCGGGAGTGACGGGGGTGGCCGTCGCGATCGCGGTGTTCGCGCTTCTGCTCGCGCCCGTGCTGCGCAGGCGGCTTCCCCCGTACGGCGCGACCGTGCTCGTGGCGGTGGCCACGGCGCTCGCGCATCTCGCCGCAGTGTGGCTCGCGAGCCTGATCGGAGGCGCCGGCCTCGCGCACGCGTCGGCGGCCGCCTCGCAGATCGTCGTCAGAGGATCCAGCGTCGTCATCATCGTCGTCGCCCTCATCGCGGGGTGGATCGCGGTGGCGCTGCGCCGTTCGCGGTCCGGCACACCGCGATGGCCATGGGAGCGCGACGACGCGGAGTGACGACGGACGCGCCGCCTCCCGCGGGAAAGCGCCCCTGCACGGCATCCCGGCCCTACTCTGTATTCGTGGAGAGGTCGCTGGAATCCCTCGTCGACCAGGCCGTCGAGGCCTGGTTGCGCTGGGTGCCGCGATGGGCGCCGGCCACGCACCGCGGTCGGGTGGCGCCGTGCCGTCGCTGCCTCGGCTCACCCGTGCTCTCTGCCGTCGGTATCGGCGGCAACGTTCCGCACGGGGTGCAGCACGGGCTCTCGACGCGGATCAAGTCGATCGTCGATCAGGCCGTCGCCGAGTACACCGCGCGCAACCTGCCGCTGCTGCAGTCCGAGCTCGACCACCAGGCGGCCCGCAACAGGTCGCGGGCATACCGGCCGGGCGAGGGCCTCGATCCCGAGTACGAGGGGATGCCGCTCGACCCCGACCCCGTACCTGGCGCTCCGTTCCTCTTCACCGTAGCGGGCATGGCCGACGAGGCGGCTGCTCAACTGCCGCCTCTGCCGCCGCTCTCCGAAGACGCCAAGGCGGCCCTGCGCCAGGAGGTCGCGCTCGCCGACGAGTACGCGAACATGATCGGGCGCGAGATCTGCGGGCTGCTGCTGCGGCACCGCCTGCACGTGCAGGCCGCGATCTCGCAGTACGTCGAGCCGCAGATAGAGGCGATGCTGGCCGAGCTGAGCGAAGCGCTCGACTCGCCGTTCGACCCGGATACGCCGTAGCACGGCATCCGGACCTCATTTGACCGCCATGGCACGTGGCGCTTACACTTGATCGGGTGTGTGCACGACTGTGCGCGCACGCAGGGCGCCGGCACCGTCGGTTCGCCCCCACGGCATACCCATCACACCAAAAGCCCGACTCCTCTGTCGAGCCGGTGGGTCATGATGTGAAACCCATCACGCTGTCACCGTGCAGCACTATGAGGAGAGAACGTGCCAACTATTCAGCAGTTGGTTCGCAAGGGACGCTCGCCCAAGGTCACCAAGACCAAGGCGCCCGCCCTGAAGGCGAACCCGCAGCAGGCCGGCGTGTGCACCCGCGTGTACACCACCACCCCGAAGAAGCCGAACTCGGCGATGCGCAAGGTCGCTCGTGTGAAGCTGCGCAACGGCACCGAGGTGACCGCCTACATCCCCGGTGAGGGCCACAACCTGCAGGAGCACTCGCTGGTGCTCGTCCGCGGTGGTCGTGTGAAGGACCTCCCCGGTGTCCGCTACAAGATCGTCCGTGGTGCGCTCGACACCCAGGCAGTGAAGAACCGTAAGCAGGCTCGTTCCCGCTACGGCGCGAAGAAGGGCTGAGTCAGATGCCTCGTAAGGGACCCGCACCCAAGCGCCCCGTCGTCAACGACCCGGTCTACGGCGCCCCGATCGTCACCTCGCTGGTGAACAAGATCCTCGTCGACGGCAAGAAGTCGCTCGCCGAGTCGATCGTCTACGGCGCCCTCCGCGGCGTCGAGGCGAAGAACGGCCAGGACGCCGTCGCCACCCTCAAGAAGGCGCTCGACAACGTGCGCCCCACCCTCGAGGTCCGCAGCCGCCGTGTCGGTGGCTCGACCTACCAGGTTCCCGTCGAGGTCAAGCCGCACCGCGCGAACACCCTCGCGCTGCGCTGGCTGGTCAGCTACGCGAAGGGCCGTCGTGAGAAGACGATGACCGAGCGTCTGCAGAACGAGATCCTCGACGCGTCGAACGGTCTGGGTGCCGCGGTCAAGCGCCGCGAGGACACCCACAAGATGGCCGAGTCGAACCGCGCCTTCGCCCACTACCGCTGGTAATGGGCTGAGCGGATGCCGCCACCGCGGCATCCGCTCCCACTCTCTGTTCGTTCCTGAACCATCCCGGAGGAACCCCCGTGGCACAAGAAGTGCTCACCGACCTGAGCAAGGTCCGCAACATCGGCATCATGGCGCACATCGATGCCGGCAAGACCACCACGACCGAGCGCATCCTGTTCTACACGGGTGTCAACCACAAGCTCGGCGAGACCCACGACGGCGCGTCGACGACGGACTGGATGGAGCAGGAGAAGGAGCGCGGCATCACGATCACGTCGGCCGCCGTGACCTGCTTCTGGAACAAGAACCAGATCAACATCATCGACACCCCCGGTCACGTGGACTTCACCGTCGAGGTCGAGCGCTCGCTTCGCGTGCTCGACGGCGCGGTCGCCGTCTTCGACGGCAAGGAGGGCGTCGAGCCCCAGTCCGAGACGGTCTGGCGTCAGGCCGACAAGTACGACGTCCCCCGCATCTGCTTCGTCAACAAGATGGACAAGCTGGGCGCCGACTTCTACTACACCGTCGACACCATCGTGAACCGCCTGGGCGCCAAGCCGCTCGTGCTGCAGCTCCCGATCGGTTCCGAGAGCGACTTCATCGGCGTCGTCGACCTCATCGAGATGCGCGCGCTGGTGTGGCCCGGTGACTCCAAGGGTGACGTGACCATGGGCGCCTCGTACGAGGTGCAGGAGATCCCCGCCGACCTTCAGGAGAAGGCCGAGGAGTACCGTCAGCAGCTGCTCGAGACCGTCGCCGAGTCCGACGACGCGCTGCTCGAGAAGTTCTTCGGCGGCGAAGAGCTCACGATCGCCGAGATCAAGGGCGCCATCCGCAAGATGGTCGTCGCGAACGAGATCTACCCGGTGCTCTGCGGCTCGGCGTTCAAGAACCGCGGTGTGCAGCCGATGCTCGACGCCGTCATCGACTACCTCCCCAACCCCCTCGACGTCGGCGCCATCGAGGCGCACGACCCGAAGGACGAGGAGAAGGTCATCGAGCGTCACCCCGACGCGAACGACCCGTTCTCGGCCCTGGCCTTCAAGGTCGCGGTGCACCCGTTCTTCGGTCGTCTGACCTACGTGCGCGTGTACTCGGGTCACCTCGACTCGGGATCCGCCGTGGTCAACTCGACCAAGGGCAAGAAGGAGCGCATCGGAAAGATCTTCCAGATGCACGCCAACAAGGAGAACCCGGTCGACTCGCTCACCGCGGGCAACATCTACGCCGTCATCGGCCTGAAGGACACCACCACCGGAGACACCCTCGCCGACCCGGCCGCTCCGGTCGTGCTCGAGTCGATGACGTTCCCGGAGCCGGTGATCGAGGTCGCCATCGAGCCGAAGACGAAGGCCGACCAGGAGAAGCTGGGTCTCGCGATCCAGAAGCTCGCTGAAGAGGACCCGACCTTCCGCACCGAGCTCAACCCCGAGACCGGTCAGACGACCATCAAGGGCATGGGCGAGCTGCACCTCGACATCCTCGTCGACCGCATGAAGCGCGAGTTCAAGGTCGAGGCGAACGTCGGCAAGCCGCAGGTGGCGTACCGCGAGACGCTGCGCAAGGCCGTCGAGAAGCACGACTACACGCACAAGAAGCAGACCGGTGGTTCGGGTCAGTTCGCGAAGATCCAGTTCAACCTCGAGCCGCTCGAGGTCGAGGGCGACAAGACGTACGAGTTCGTCAACGCCGTCACCGGCGGACGCATCCCGCGCGAGTACATCCCCTCGGTCGACGCGGGCTTCCAGGACGCGATGAACGTCGGTGTGCTGGCCGGCTACCCGATGGTGGGCGTCAAGGCGACCCTCGTCGACGGCGCCTCGCACGACGTCGACTCCTCGGAGATGGCGTTCAAGATCGCGGGCTCCATGGGCTTCAAGGAGGCCGCTCGTCGCGCCAACCCCGTGCTGCTCGAGCCGCTGATGGCCGTCGAGGTCCGTACTCCCGAGGAGTACATGGGCGACGTCATCGGCGACCTGAACTCGCGTCGCGGGCAGATCCAGTCGATGGAGGATGCGCAGGGCGTCAAGGTGGTGCGTGCTTCGGTGCCGCTGTCCGAGATGTTCGGCTACATCGGCGACCTGCGCTCGAAGACCTCTGGCCGCGCTGTGTACTCGATGGAGTTCGACAGCTACTCTGAGGTTCCGCGTGCCGTCGCCGACGAGATCGTCCAGAAGGCCAAGGGCGAGTAAGCCCTTCCCCGGTTCCCCTGGGTCACTGAGCCTGTCGAAGGGCCCAGGGGCGCCGGCACCCCACAACTTCACATTCACTCTCTACTAAACTGAGAAACCGAAATCCGTAGGGAGCCGGTCACAATCCAGTGCCCGGCCATCTCTACACGAACGTCCTGAGGAGGACCCAGTGGCCAAGGCCAAGTTCGAGCGGACCAAGCCGCACGTCAACATCGGAACGATCGGTCACGTCGACCACGGCAAGACCACGCTGTCTGCCGCGATCTCGAAGGTGCTCGCCGACAAGTACCCGTCGGACACCAACGTCCAGCGTGACTTCGCCTCGATCGACTCGGCTCCCGAGGAGCGTCAGCGCGGTATCACCATCAACATCTCGCACATCGAGTACGAGACCCCGAAGCGCCACTACGCGCACGTCGACGCCCCCGGCCACGCCGACTACGTCAAGAACATGATCACCGGTGCTGCTCAGATGGACGGCGCGATCCTCGTGGTCGCCGCCACCGACGGCCCGATGGCTCAGACCCGCGAGCACGTGCTGCTCGCCAAGCAGGTCGGCGTGCCCTACCTGATGGTCGCACTGAACAAGTCCGACATGGTCGACGACGAGGAGATCCTGGAGCTCGTCGAGCTCGAGGTTCGCGAGCTGCTCTCTTCGCAGGGCTTCCCCGGCGACGACGCTCCGGTCATCAAGGTCTCGGCTCTCGGTGCGCTCAACGGCGAAGAGAAGTGGGTCGACTCGATCCTCGAGCTCATGCAGGCCGCTGATGACGCCATCCCGGACCCCGAGCGTGACCGCGACAAGCCGTTCCTCATGCCGATCGAGGACGTCTTCACGATCACCGGTCGTGGAACGGTCGTCACGGGCCGCGCCGAGCGTGGCACCCTGGCGATCAACTCCGAGGTCGAGATCGTCGGCATCCGCCCGACGCAGAAGACCACGGTCACCGGTATCGAGATGTTCCACAAGCAGCTCGACGAGGCATGGGCCGGCGAGAACTGTGGTCTGCTGCTCCGCGGCACCAAGCGCGAGGACGTCGAGCGCGGCCAGGTCGTCGTGAAGCCGGGCTCGATCACCCCGCACACGGAGTTCGAGGGCACCGCGTACATCCTGTCCAAGGACGAGGGTGGCCGCCACAACCCCTTCTACACGAACTACCGCCCGCAGTTCTACTTCCGCACCACCGACGTGACCGGCGTCATCACGCTGCCCGAGGGCACCGAGATGGTCATGCCCGGTGACACCACCGACATGAAGGTGGACCTCATCCAGCCCATCGCAATGGAAGAGGGCCTCGGCTTCGCGATCCGTGAGGGTGGCCGCACTGTCGGCGCCGGCACGGTAACCAAGGTCGTCGCGTAAGCATCTGCTTCTCGAAAGAGGGGTCGGACCTTCGGGTCCGGCCCCTCTTTCTGTGTGCCGCGACTGTCGACACGACGCGCTCGATCGCGTAGAACAGTGACTGGGTGCAGGATGCTGCGCCGACACCGCGCAGGGGAGGAGAACCATGGGCATCGATGACCTGGTGAACAAGGGCAAGGACGCGTTCGAGCAGAACAAGGACAGGATCGCCGAGGCGGTCCGCAGCGAGCAGGCGGAGGACATCAGCGACCGGGTGCTCGACGAGATCGCCGACTTCGCGAAGAAGGTCGCTCCCGGCGCGGCGGAACAGATCGACGACATCCGGGACAAGGCCGACGGAGCCGTCGGCGATCAGTGATCCTCACGGGTCGTCCCGTGTCGGAGAGGGGTGCTGCGCTCACAGCGCAGCACCCCTTCTCGAGTCCGGATGCGGGGTTCGGAAGCCGCGGAATCGCGCGCGACACGCCCGGGTTTGCAGTACGGGAATCGGCCGTGGCAGAATAGACAGGTTCCACATTTCTGCGCTCTTAGTGATGCGCGGAATCACTGCCACGACAGTGCATAGACGGCGGCCCCTGATCAGGGTGCTGCAGGGTTCTAGGCCGCGGGCAGCAGAACACGATCCCACTCGAAGACGCGAGCATCAGATGCTGGCGTCTTCATGGTGAAAAGAGAACAGCGGTGCGCAAGTGCCGAAGGCGCGAACAGCGCCATCGAGCGTCCAATGCCCCAGGGTCACCCGGCCCCGGTCGGTACGACGCCTATAGAGAGAGAGCAGACAATGGCGGGACAGAAGATCCGCATTCGCCTGAAGTCGTATGACCACGAGGTCATCGACACGTCGGCACGAAAGATCGTCGACACCGTGACCCGTGCGGGCGCGACCGTCGTCGGCCCCGTGCCGCTTCCGACCGAGAAGAACGTCGTGTGCGTCATCCGGTCGCCCCACAAGTACAAGGACAGCCGCGAGCACTTCGAGATGCGCACCCACAAGCGTCTGATCGACATCGTCGACCCGACGCCGAAGGCCGTCGACTCGCTGATGCGTCTCGACCTGCCCGCCGACGTCAACATCGAGATCAAGCTCTGAGGTCCGCCATGGTTGACATCAACGCAAAGATTTCCAAGGGCATGCTCGGCACAAAGCTCGGCATGACCCAGGTCTGGAACGAGAACGGGAAGCTCATCCCCGTGACCGTCATCGAGCTGGCTCCGAACGTGGTCACCCAGGTTCGCACTCCCGAGAAGGACGGCTACAACGCCGTTCAGATCGCCTACGGCCAGATCGACCCCCGCAAGGTCAACAAGCCGCTGACCGCCCACTTCGAGGCTGCCGGCGTGACCCCGCGGCGCCACGTCACCGAGATCCGCACCGCGGACGCCGCTGACTACTCGCTCGGCCAGGAGCTCACGCTCGACGGCGTGTTCGAGGCAGGCCAGCTGGTCGACGTCGTCGGCACCAGCAAGGGCAAGGGCACCGCCGGTGTCATGAAGCGTCACAACTTCGCCGGTGTCTCGGCCTCCCACGGTGCGCACCGCAACCACCGCAAGCCCGGCTCGATCGGCGCCTCGTCGACCCCCAGCCGCGTGTTCAAGGGCATGCGCATGGCCGGCCGCATGGGTGGCGAGCGCGTGACCGTCCTCAACCTCACGGTGCACGCCATCGACGCCGAGAAGGGACTCATGCTCGTCAAGGGCGCCGTCCCCGGCGCACGTGGTCGTATCGTGTACGTCCGCAACGCAGTGAAGGGTGCCTGATCCCATGGCTGACTCCACTCTGGCAATCGACGTCCTGTCGGTCGACGGCAAGAAGGCAGGCTCGGTCGAGCTGCCCGCCTCGATCTTCGACGTCGAGACCAATGTCCCGCTGATCCACCAGGTCGTCGTCGCGCAGCTCGCAGCCGCGCGTCAGGGCACCCACGCCACGAAGACTCGTGGCGACGTGTCCGGCTCGGGCAGCAAGCCCTTCAAGCAGAAGGGCACGGGTAACGCCCGTCAGGGCTCGATCCGCATGCCGCAGCACCGCGGTGGTGGCACGGTCCACGGCCCGCAGCCGCGCGACTACTCGCAGCGCACCCCCAAGAAGATGATCGCCGCCGCCCTCCGTGGCGCGCTGAGCGACCGTCTGCGCGGCGAGCGTCTGCACGCCGTCGAGGGCTTCGTCGCCGACAGCACCCCCTCAACCAAGGCTGCGGCCGGCCTGCTGGCATCCGTCGCCCCGTCGAAGAACGTGCTGGTCGTCATCGAGCGCTCCGACGAGCTGACCACGAAGAGCGTCCGCAACCTTGCGAACGTCCACCTGATCAGCTTCGACCAGCTGAACGCCTACGACGTCGTCGTCTCCGACGACATCGTCTTCACCAAGGCCGCACTCGAGGGCTTCATCGCCTCGAAGACGGGTGCGACCGCAGAGGAGGTCTCGGCATGACCGAGCAGAACGTTCTCGCCACGGCCCTGAACAAGGACCCGCGCGACATCATCCTCGGACCGGTCGTGTCCGAGAAGAGCTACGGCCTGATCGATGAGGGCAAGTACACCTTCCTCGTCGACCCGCGCGCCTCCAAGACCGAGATCAAGCTCGCCATCGAGAAGATCTTCGGCGTGAAGGTGGCCTCGGTCAACACGATCAACCGCGTCGGCAAGGCCCGCCGCACCCGCTTCGGCACCGGTAAGCGCAAGGACACCAAGCGCGCCATCGTGTCTCTCAAGTCGGGTTCCATCGACATCTTCACGGCAGTCGGCTGACCGGGGGATAAGGACAGATAATGGCTATTCGCAAGTACAAGCCCACGACCCCGGGTCGCCGCGGTTCGTCGGTGGCCGACTTCGCCGAGATCACCCGATCGACGCCTGAGAAGTCGCTGCTGCGCCCGCTCTCGAAGACCGGTGGTCGCAACAACCAGGGCCGCATCACGACCCGTCACATCGGTGGGGGCCACAAGCGCCAGTACCGCGTCATCGACTTCCGTCGCAATGACAAGGACGGCGTCAACGCCAAGGTCGCTCACATCGAGTACGACCCCAACCGCACCGCGCGCATCGCGCTGCTGCACTACTTCGACGGCGAGAAGCGCTACATCCTCGCCCCGAACAAGCTGAAGCAGGGCGACGTCGTCGAGTCGGGTGCCGGCGCTGACATCAAGCCGGGCAACAACCTGCCGCTGAAGAACATCCCCACCGGTACCGTGATCCACGCGATCGAGCTGCGTCCCGGCGGCGGAGCGAAGATGGCCCGTTCGGCCGGCGCCTCGGTGCGTCTGGTCGCGAAGGACGGCCCCTACGCACAGCTGCGTCTGCCCTCGGGCGAGATCCGCAACGTCGATGCGCGCTGCCGCGCGACCATCGGCGAGGTCGGCAACGCCGAGCAGTCGAACATCAACTGGGGCAAGGCCGGCCGCAAGCGCTGGAAGGGCGTCCGCCCGACCGTCCGCGGTGTCGCCATGAACCCGGTCGACCACCCGCACGGTGGTGGTGAGGGCAAGACGTCCGGTGGTCGTCACCCCGTCTCCCCGTGGGGTCAGGCTGAGGGTCGTACCCGTCACGCCAACAAGGAAAGTGACAAGTACATCGTCCGCCGCCGCAACGCCGGCAAGAAGCGCAAGTAGGAGTAGAGGAAGATGCCACGCAGTCTCAAGAAGGGCCCCTTCGTCGACGAGCACCTGCTTCGCAAGGTGGTCGGACAGAACGAGTCCGGTACGAAGAACGTCATCAAGACCTGGTCGCGTCGCTCGATGATCATCCCGGCAATGCTGGGACACACCATCGCCGTGCACGACGGTCGCAAGCACATCCCCGTGTTCGTGACCGAGACCATGGTCGGCCACAAGCTGGGCGAGTTCGCGCCCACCCGCACCTTCCGCGGCCACGAGAAGGACGACAAGAAGGGCCGTCGCCGCTGACGCGGTGACGCTCTGGACAGAAACAGAGGAGGAGAACAATGGTGGAATCCATCGCACGCGTCAAGCACATCCGCGTGACCCCTCAGAAGGCTCGTCGTGTCGTCGCGCTCATCAAGGGCAAGCAGGCGCAGGAAGCACTGGCCATTCTGAAGTTCGCACCGCAGGGTGCCAGCGAGCCGATCTACAAGCTCGTGCACTCCGCGATCGCCAACGCGTCGGTCAAGGCCGACCGTGACGGCGAGTTCCTGGACGAGCAGGACCTGTACGTGAAGAACGCGTACGTCGACGAGGGCACGACGCTCAAGCGTTTCCGCCCCCGTGCTCAGGGTCGTGCATCGCAGATCAAGAAGCGCACGAGCCACATCACGGTCGTGCTGGCCACCCCGGAGGTCGCTGACGCGGCCGCACCGGCGGCCAAGACGAAGAAGGCGAGCAAGTAATGGGCCAGAAGGTCAACCCGTACGGCTTCCGCCTCGGCATCACCACGGACCACGTGTCGCGTTGGTTCTCGGACTCGACCAAGCCGGGCCAGCGTTACGCCGACTACGTCGCCGAGGACATCAAGATCCGTCGTCTGCTGCAGACGCAGCTCGACCGCGCCGGCGTCTCGAACATCGAGATCGAGCGCACCCGCGACCGCGTGCGTGTGGACATCCACACCGCACGTCCGGGCATCGTCATCGGCCGCCGCGGCGCCGAGGCCGAGCGCATTCGCGGCGACCTCGAGAAGCTCACCGGCAAGCAGATCCAGCTGAACATCCTCGAGGTCAAGAACCCCGAGGCCGACGCTCAGCTCGTCGCGCAGGGCATCGCCGAGCAGCTCTCCGCTCGCGTGGCGTTCCGTCGCGCGATGCGCAAGGGTCTGCAGGGCGCTCAGCGCGCCGGCGCCAAGGGCATCCGCATCCAGGTCTCCGGCCGCCTCGGCGGCGCGGAGATGAGCCGGTCGGAGTTCTACCGCGAGGGTCGTGTGCCGCTGCACACGCTGCGCGCGAACATCGACTACGGCTTCTACGAGGCGAAGACCACCTTCGGCCGCATCGGCGTGAAGGTCTGGATCTACAAGGGCGACCTCACCAACAAGGAGCTTGCTCGCGAGCAGGCCAACCAGAAGCCTTCGCGCGAGCGTGGCGACCGTCGTGGCCCCCGTGGCGACCGCGGTGACCGTCGCAACGAGGCTCCCGTCGCAGAAGGAGCGTCTGCCTGATGCTTATCCCTCGCAAGGTCAAGTACCGCAAGCAGCATCACCCGAAGCGTTCGGGGCAGGCCACCGGTGGCACCAAGGTGTCGTTCGGTGAGTTCGGCATCCAGGCGCTGACCCCCGCCTACGTGACCAACCGTCAGATCGAGTCCGCTCGTATCGCGATGACCCGTCACATCAAGCGTGGTGGAAAGGTGTGGATCAACATCTACCCCGACCGCCCGCTCACCAAGAAGCCCGCTGAGACCCGCATGGGTTCGGGTAAGGGCTCGCCCGAGTGGTGGGTCGCCAACGTCAAGCCGGGCCGCGTCCTCTTCGAGGTCGCGGGCGTGAACGAGGAACTCGCTCGCGAGGCACTCACCCGGGCCATTCACAAGCTGCCGCTCAAGGCACGCATCATCAAGCGCGAGGAGGGCGACGCGTAATGGCGATCGGCACCAAGGAGCTCGCACCGAGCGAGCTCGACACGTTCGAAGACCAGCGCCTCGTCGAGGAGCTGCGCAAGGCCAAGGAGGAGCTGTTCAACCTCCGTTTCCAGTCGGCCACCGGTCAGCTGGAGAGCCACGGCCGCATCCGCGCCGTCAAGCGCGACATCGCGCGCCTTTACACCGTGATCCGCGAGCGCGAGCTGGGCATCCGTGCGACGCCCGCTCCGGTCGAGGCTCCGGCCAAGAAGGCGTCCAAGGCGAAGGCGAAGAAGGCCGATGAGGCTGAGGCGCCGAAGGAGGAGGCCGAGTAATGGCTGAGAAGAAGGCTGCTGACGCCGTCGAGCACGGCGAGCACGACGTCCGCGAGGCGGGTGCCCGCGGCTACCGCAAGTCGCGCCGCGGCTACGTCGTCAGCGACAAGATGGACAAGACCATCGTCGTCGAGGTCGAGGACCGCGTGAAGCACCCGCTGTACGGCAAGGTCATCCGCGTCACCTCGAAGGTCAAGGCGCACGACGAGAACAACACCGCCGGCATCGGCGACCTCGTTCTCATCAACGAGACCCGCCCGCTGAGCGCCACCAAGCGCTGGCGTCTGGTGGAGATCCTGGAGAAGGCAAAGTGATCCAGACCGAGTCCCGCGTCAAGGTCGCCGACAACACCGGCGCCAAGGAGCTGCTCACGATCCGCGTTCTCGGTGGTTCCAGCCGCCGTTACGCCGGTCTGGGCGACACCATCGTCGCGACCGTCAAGGACGCGATCCCCGGCGGCAACGTCAAGAAGGGCGATGTGGTCAAGGCCGTCATCGTCCGCACCGTCAAGTCGACGCGTCGTGCCGACGGTTCGTACATCAAGTTCGACGAGAACGCCGCCGTCATCCTGAAGAACGACGGGGAGCCCCGCGGCACCCGCATCTTCGGACCGGTCGGTCGTGAGCTTCGCGACAAGAAGTTCATGAAGATCGTCTCGCTCGCCCCGGAGGTCATCTGATCATGGCGAAAATCAAGAAGGGTGACCTGGTTCAGGTCATCAGCGGCCGCAAGCAGGACAAGGGCGGCGACCGCGGCAAGCAGGGCAAGGTCCTCGAGGTCCTCGTCGAGCAGAACCGCGTCGTCGTGGAGGGTGTCAACTTCGTCACCCGCCACACCCGTGTCGGCCAGACCCAGCGCGGCACCAAGACCGGTGGCATCGAGACCGTCGAGGCCCCGATCCACATCTCCAACGTCGCTCTCGTCGACCCCTCGACCAAGAAGCCGACCCGCGTCGGCCACCGCGTCGAGGAGCAGGTCAAGGACGGCGTGAAGCGCACGGTCCGCGTGCGCTACGCGAAGAAGTCAGGTAAGGACCTCTGATGGCAACGGCAACTGCTGCTGAGACTGGCAAGACCCAGCCTCGCCTGAAGCAGAAGTACAACACCGAGATCAAGAAGGCTCTGCAGGAGCAGTTCGGCTACGCGAACGTCATGCAGATCCCCGGCCTGGTCAAGGTCGTCGTCAACACCGGTGTCGGTGAGGCGGCTCGTGACTCCAAGGTGATCGAGGGCGCGATCGACGACCTCACCAAGATCACCGGTCAGAAGCCGATCGTCACCAAGGCCCGCAAGTCCATCGCGCAGTTCAAGCTGCGCGAGGGCCAGGCCATCGGTGCGCACGTCACCCTCCGTGGCGACCGTGCGTGGGAGTTCGTCGACCGCCTCGTCAACCTGGCGCTGCCGCGCATCCGCGACTTCCGCGGTCTGTCGGCCGACCAGTTCGACGGCAACGGCAACTACACCTTCGGTCTTCAGGAGCAGAGCGTGTTCCACGAGATCGACCAGGACAAGATCGACCGCGTCCGCGGCTTCGACATCACCGTGGTCACGACGGCCAAGACGGACGACGAGGGTCGCGCACTCCTGCGCGCGCTCGGCTTCCCGTTCAAGGCCGCCGACGCCCCGGCGTAAGCGAAGAGCGCCGCACATCGGGATCGGGGAGGGATGCCGCACAGCATCCCTCCCCGCATCCCGTACAATTGAAGATTGTGCGTCCGCTCGGGCGCGACTCTCATCGAAGGCCGTCTGTCGTGTAACGGCAGCCGGAACCTCATGATCGAAGGAAACCAGATATGACGATGACAGACCCGGTCGCAGACATGCTGACCCGTCTGCGCAACGCGAACTCGGCGCACCACGACTCCGTGACCATGCCGTCGAGCAAGCTCAAGACGAACATCGCCGAGATCCTCCAGCAGGAGGGCTACATCGCCGGCTTCGAGGTCACCGACGCCCGCGTCGGCAGCAACCTCACCCTCTCGCTCAAGTACGGTCCCAACCGTGAGCGCTCCATCGCCGGCATCAAGCGCGTGTCGAAGCCCGGTCTGCGCGTGTACGCGAAGTCGACCGAGCTGCCCAAAGTCCTCGGTGGCCTCGGCGTTGCCATCCTGTCCACCTCCTCCGGTCTCCTCACCGACCGTCAGGCTGAGCAGAAGGGCGTGGGCGGAGAAGTTCTCGCCTACGTGTGGTGATCTGACATGTCGCGAATCGGACGACTCCCCATCGACATCCCCTCCGGCGTCACCGTCTCGGTCGACGGCCGCGAGGTCGCAGTCAAGGGCCCCAAGGGCGAGCTGTCGCTCACCCTGGCCAGCCCCATCGAGGTCACGGTCGAGGAGAACCAGGTTCTCGTCACCCGCCCGGACGACGAGCGCGAGTCGCGCTCGCTGCACGGCCTGACCCGAACCCTCATCAACAACAACATCATCGGCGTCACCCAGGGCTACACCAAGGGCCTCGAGGTCGTCGGCACCGGTTACCGCGTGCAGCAGAAGGGCAACTCGATCGAGTTCGCGCTCGGCTTCTCGCACCCGGTCCTGGTCGACCCGCCCGCAGGCATCACCCTGACGGTCGAGGGCACCAACAAGGTGACCGTGAGTGGCATCGACAAGCAGGCTGTCGGCGAGGCCGCTGCCAACATCCGCAAGATCCGCAAGCCCGAGCCGTACAAGGGCAAGGGTGTGCGCTACGCCGGCGAGGTCGTGCGTCGCAAGGCCGGAAAGGCTGGTAAGTAACCATGGCTGTGAAGTCCAAGTCCGCCGCCCGCGCGCGTCGCCACGCACGTCTTCGCAAGAAGATCGTCGGCTCCGACGTCCGCCCGCGTCTCGTCGTCAACCGCTCCGCGCGCCACGTGTTCGTGCAGCTCGTCGACGATGCCAAGGGCCACACGGTGGCATCCGCTTCCACGCTCGAGACCGAACTGCGCTCCTTCGACGGTGACAAGACCGCCAAGGCTCGCAAGGTCGGCGAGCTCGTCGCTGAGCGCGCGAAGGCCGCCGGCGTTTCCGAGGCAGTGTTCGACCGTGGCGGCAACCGCTACGCCGGTCGTGTCGCCGCCATCGCCGAAGGCGCCCGTGAAGGGGGGCTGGCACTGTGAGTGACATCAAGGAGAACGAAGTGACCGAAACCGCTCCTGCCGAGGCTCAGGCCGAGCCGCAGCGCGAGCAGCGCGACAACCGCCGTGGCGGTCGCGACCGCGGCCAGAGCCGCGACCGCAACTCGCGCGACCGCGGGGACAACCAGTTCCTCGAGCGCGTCGTCACCATCAACCGCGTCTCGAAGGTCGTGAAGGGTGGTCGTCGCTTCAGCTTCACCGCTCTCGTGGTCGTCGGCGACGGCAACGGTCTGGTGGGCGTCGGTTACGGCAAGGCACGCGAGGTCCCCCTGGCGATCTCGAAGGGTGTCGAAGAGGCCAAGCGCAACTTCTTCCGCGTACCGCGCGTCGGCTCGACCATCCCGCACCCCGTGCAGGGTGAGGCCGCTGCAGGTGTCGTCCTGCTTCGTCCGGCCGCAGCCGGTACCGGTGTCATCGCCGGTGGTCCGGTTCGCGCCGTGCTGGAGTGCGCCGGCATCCACGACGTCCTGTCGAAGTCGCTCGGCTCGTCGAACACGATCAACATCGTGCACGCGACCGTCGAGGCGCTGCAGGGGCTCGAGGAGCCGCGCGCCGTCGCCGCTCGTCGTGGTCTCGACTACGACGCCGTCGTGCCGGAGATCATCATCCGCAACGAGGCGAAGGCCGCTGCCGCCGCCGCGCAGAAGGTAGGTGCCTGATGGCTGAGCGCCTCAAGGTCACGCAGATCAAGTCCAAGGTGAGCGAGAAGCAGAACCAGCGCGACACGCTGCGTTCGCTCGGTCTCAAGCGGATCGGCGACTCGGTCGTTCGTCCCGACGACGCTCAGACCCGCGGCTACGTCCGCGCCGTCGCGCACCTCGTCAAGGTTGAGGAGATCGACTAATGGCTGAGAAGAACGAAACCGTCGAGGCCGAGAAGGCCCCGAAGACCGCTGCCAAGCGTCCGGCTGCTGCCAAGGCTGCTCCGGCCAAGGCCGCCGACAAGAAGGCTCCGGCCAAGAAGGACGTCGACGCTCCGGCTTCGCGTCCCTCGGTGCTGAAGGTGCACCACCTGCGTCCCGTCCCGGGCGCTCACACCGCGAAGACCCGTGTCGGTCGCGGTGAGGGCTCGAAGGGCAAGACCGCCGGTCGTGGAACCAAGGGCACGAAGGCGCGCAACACCGTGCGCGCCGGCTTCGAGGGTGGGCAGATGCCGCTGCACATGCGCACCCCGAAGCTGCGCGGCTTCAAGAACCCGTTCCGCGTCGAGTACCAGGTCGTGAACCTGGCCAAGCTGGCGGAGCTCTACCCCCAGGGTGGCGACGTCACCGTCAGCGACCTTGTCGCCAAGGGTGCCGTGCGCAAGAACGAGAAGGTCAAGGTCCTCGGCGACGGCGACATCTCGGTCAAGCTGACCGTGTCGGTCGACAAGGTCTCCGGCAGCGCCGAGCAGAAGATCGTCGCCGCCGGCGGTTCGGTCAACTGATCAGGCCGCGGTGAACGCTGGGAGGGGTCGGAGATTATCCGGCCCCTCCTTTGCGTTACCCTGGACTTTCGGCCGTCCTTCCACGTTCGGCAATCCCTTCAGGAGGAACGCCCTTGTTTAGCGCCATCGCGCGAATCTTCCGCACGCCCGACCTGCGGCAGAAGATCCTTTTCACCATCGGCATCATCGCTCTGTATCGCCTGGGCTCGAATGTGCCGGCTCCGTTCGTGAACTTCCCGAACGTCGAGCAGTGCCTCGCGGCCAACGCCGGCACCGATGGGCTGCTCGGACTGGTCAACCTCTTCTCGGGCGGCGCACTGCTGCAGCTGTCGATCTTCGCCCTCGGCGTGATGCCGTACATCACCGCGACGATCATCACCCAGCTGCTCCGCGTCGTCATCCCGCACTTCGAAAGCCTCCACCAGGAGGGCCAGGCGGGCCAGAGCAAGCTGACCCAGTACACCCGCTACCTCACGATCGCACTCGCACTGCTGCAGTCCGCGACCGTGGTCACCGTGGCGCGCAGCGGTCAGCTGTTCGGTCAGACCGACGTCGCAGCCTGCAACAACCTGCTGACCAACGACGTGTGGTGGGCACAGGCGCTCATCATCATCGCGATGACCGCGGGCACGGGACTCATCATGTGGATGGCCGAGCTCGTCACCGAGCGCGGCATCGGCAACGGCATGTCGCTGCTCATCTTCACCTCGATCGCCGCCACCTTCCCGTCGTCGATGTGGGCGATCTGGGAGGCGAAGGGCTTCGAGACCTTCCTGCTGGTGATGATCATCGGCATCGTGGTGATGTCGCTGATCGTGTACGTCGAGCAGTCGCAGCGACGCGTGCCCGTGCAGTACGCCAAGCGCATGGTCGGCCGCCGCACCTATGGCGGCACGAACACGTACATCCCGATCAAGGTCAACATGGCGGGTGTGATCCCGATCATCTTCGCCTCATCGCTGCTGTACGTGCCGATGCTCATCGCGCAGTTCAACACCCCTGCAGACGGCAGCGAGCCGCCGGCCTGGGTGGCCTGGATCCTGGCGAACATGGCATCCGGCGACCAGCCGCTGTACATGGCCGCGTACTTCCTGCTGATCATCGGCTTCACCTACTTCTATGTCGCGATCACGTTCAACCCTGTCGAGGTCGCCGACAACATGAAGAAGTACGGCGGGTTCATCCCGGGCATCCGCGCCGGCCGACCGACGGCGGAGTACCTCGACTACGTCATCACCCGCATCACCTTCCCCGGCTCGCTCTACCTGGGCCTCGTCGCGCTGATCCCGCTGATCGCGCTGGCGACGGTGCAGGCCAACCAGAACTTCCCGTTCGGTGGCGCCTCGATCCTGATCATCGTGGGTGTCGGTCTCGAGACGGTGAAGCAGATCGACGCGCAGCTGCAGCAGCGCCACTACGAAGGACTCCTCCGATGACCGCTTCCGCACGTCTTCTGATCGTCGGCCCGCAGGGCTCCGGCAAGGGCACCCAGGGCATCCGCGTCGCCGAGGCGCTGAACATCCCCGTCGTCTCGACGGGCGACATGTTCCGCGCCAACATCAAGGAGGGCACCGAGCTGGGCCAGAAGGTCACCGCGATCCTCGACGCCGGCGACCTGGTGCCCGACGAGCTGACCAGCGAGATCGTGCGCGACCGGCTCTCGCAGGACGACGCGCAGAGCGGCTTCCTGCTCGACGGCTACCCGCGCAACACCGCGCAGGTGCACCACCTCGACGCGTTCCTCGGTGAGCACGACGCGTCTCTCGACGCGGTCATCCTGCTCGACGTGCCGCGTGAGGAGAGCATCGCGCGTCTCAGCCTGCGCGCTGTGGAGCAGGGTCGCTCGGATGACACGGACGAGGCCATCGCGCACCGTCTCGACATCTACGAGCACGAGACCGCGCCGATCATCTCGGTCTACGAGGAGCGCGGCATCGTCGACCGCATCGACGGCGTCGGGTCACTCGACGAGATCACCGAGCGCATCTCGGCCGCCCTCGCCGCTCGCGGCATCGGGCAGCTGGTCTGATCCCTCGATGTTCCGCAAGTCGATCTACAAGACACCGGCTCAGCTGCGCTCGATGATCGAGCCCGGCCTGATCACAGCCGCGGCTCTCGACGCGGTGCGACCGCTGGTGCGTGCCGGGGTCACGACCGCGGAACTGGATGCCGTCGCCGAGCGCACCATCGTGGATCGCGGCGCCGAGTCGAACTTCCAGCTCGTGCGCGGGTACCGGCACACGACGTGCATCTCGGTCAACGAACAGGTCGTGCACGGCATCCCGGGCGACCGAGTGCTCGAGCCGGGCGACATCGTCTCGATCGACTGCGGGGCGCAGTACAAGGGCTGGAACGGCGACAGCGCGGTGACCTTCGTGGTGCCGGACGACTCGCGCCCCGAGCTGGTGGCGCGGCGCGAGGAGCTCTCGCGCGTCACCGAGGGCTCGATGTGGGCGGGGATCGCGGCTATGGCATCCGCCACGCACATCGGCGAACTCGGGGCCGCGATCCAGGACTACATCGAGGAGCAGGGTGTTTCGGAGGTGTCCGGTGAGTCCTACGGCATCCTCCGTGAATACGTCGGCCACGGCATCGGCCGAAAGATGCACGAGGCGCCGAGCGTGTTCAACTACCGCACGCCCGACGCGGGCGCCGAGATCCGCCCCGGGCTGGTGCTCGCCATCGAGCCGATGGTGACCGCCGGGGGAGAGGCGACCTTCATCGAGGACGACGACTGGACGGTGTCGACCGTCGACGGCTCTGACGGATCGCACTGGGAGCACAGCGTCGCACGTCACGAGGGCGGTATCTGGGTGCTCACCGCCCCCGACGGCGGTGCGGCCGGCCTCGCGCCGTTCGGCGTGACCCCCGTCCCGATCGCGTAGCGCGACCTCCGGTTCGCTCCCTCCCCCCGCGCCCCCGCGCCCCCCCCGCGAGACTTCTCTTCCAGCACGAGACGGCGTTCAATGAACTCCGTCTCGTGCTCGAACGGAAGTCTCGCGCGGTGAACTCGGGTGCGATGGGAGGCGGTCACGACGGCGGTCTGAGAGCGAGGCGAGCATCTCCGGCTGCATCGGATGCTGCGGGCGCAGCCCTGCTGCGCGCAGCGCGCCGACGAGCGGATCGACCTTCCAGGCGTCCGCCAGCTCCCACCGTGCGACCGGATGCCCGTGCCGCCGGAGCCTGTTCTCGCGGCGCTTCTCGGCTCTGAGCCGCTCAGCCGCTTCGTCGGCGTCGTCAAGGTGGTACTTGCCCCAGCCGTCAGCCTCTCCGACCACCCCGGTGGAAGGGAAGTGAAAGTCGACCCGGTCCTCGCTTCCGTCGTAGTGGAACTCACGCTGCAGCTCCGGCTCCTCGAATCCGCTCCACTCGATGATCGCCCGGCTCACACTCTCAGACGGGGATTCTGCTCGAGGGTCTGCTCGCTCGCATACCCAGCGGAGCATGGCTCGGCCCCGCGAACCGTTCTGGCTCCTGCTGCGAGCCATGATGTCGCTGACCGATAGCGATCCACCCTGCGCGGGTGAGATCGCACTGTCTACGACGGCGAGAGCTCGCGCCGGCTGCAGCGCCCGGGCGAGGTCGGCGGCGGTGTCGAGCAGCGACGTGACCCGCACGCCGGCGACCACGGCGATCTCGCGCGGATCGACGCTGGTGTGCACGCACACGTCTCCGCTGCGCTGCGAGGTCTTGAGATCGGGGTCGAATACATGAATGTCGCGCGGATGCCCGAACACCGGCATCCCGTGCAGCACAGCTGCGGACTCGAGGCACAGTACGGCATCCGGCCTGCTGCGGGCGAAGGCGTGCACCCGAGCCGCGTAGCGCTGCCACGCCTTCAACCTCAGGAACGCCTGCTTCGGCGCGTAGATGCCCCGCCGCAGTCGCACGTGGGTCGAGGCGCGCAGCGTGATCCCCAGCATCCGCGCCTCCGATCGCGTGATCAGCGGAACAGGGGAGGCGACGATGGCACGTTCGATCAACAGCAGCATCCGCCCATTCAACGCAGTGCCCGAGCCGAGCATCCGTCTCATTCCCGCTCTCGGTGGAAAGCCAGCCGCGAACCTCCCCATGTGGAAAGCCGCGAGACTTCCGCTCCAGCATCAGACGGTGCTCATAGACGCCTGTCTCGTGCTGGAAGGTAAGTCTCGCGGGAAAACGAAGCTGCGCCGCGGCTCACATGGCAGGCATAGCGTGCGCCGGGCAGAATGGGTGCGACAATTTTGTGCTGAAGATCGGACTGTCATGGCCCACGCCCAGAGCAAGCCCAACTGGTTCGCCATCGGAATCTCCGCCGCCGTCGTCGTCGTGCTGGTCGCGCTCGGCGCGGTCGTCGTCTGGCTGAACAACCAGGCCACCGATGCGGGCCCGGCGCCGAAGGGCGACATCGTCAACTCCGAGACGGGCGCCATCACGTTCGGCGAAGGCGAAGACGTCGTCTCGACCTACGTCGACTTCATGTGCCCGGCGTGCAACTCGTTCGAGCAGGCCTACGGCCAGCAGCTGCAGGAGGCGGCAGCCTCCGACGAGCTCACTCTCGAGATCCACCCCATCGCGATCCTCGACCACCTCTCGCAGGGCACGGACTACTCGTCGCGCTCGGCCGCGGCCATGTACTGCGTGGCCGAGAACAACTCCGACAAGGCGCTCGACTTCATGAACGCGCTGTTCGCGAATCAGCCCCAAGAGAACTCGACCGGTCTGACCGACGATCAGCTCAAGGAGATCGCCGACCAGGTGGGCGCCGACAAGGCGGCTGGCTGCATCGATGAGGGCACGTACCTGAAGTACGGTGCTGCTCAGGCCAAGGCGCACGAGATCAAGGGCACTCCGACGATCGAGATCAACGGCAAGCGCCTCGACATCAACGAGATCAACACCGAGCTGCCGAAGGTGCTTTCCTGATCGGGCTGCGCTCCATTTGCCGCAGGGCCGCCAAGGGTATATCTTAGTTCCTTGGTGCCTTGTGCCTCGTTCCGGCGTGTCCGAACAGGCCGCACCACACTCATCACCCACCCACCGCAGATCGACCGATCTGCAGAAGCGTCAGCGAGGCTATGGCTAAGAAAGACGGTGTCATCGAGATCGAGGGCGTCATTTCCGAGGCTCTGCCCAACGCGATGTTCCGCGTTGAGCTCAGCAACGGACACAAGGTGCTCGCCACGATCTCCGGAAAGATGCGGCAGAACTACATCCGCATCATCCCCGAGGACCGCGTGGTCGTGGAGCTCTCGCCCTACGACCTGACCCGCGGTCGGATCGTCTACCGCTACCGCTGATCGGTCGAGAAGTAACGGCCTGCCCCGCGGGGCGGTACGAAGACAGCGAACAGGAAACATCATGAAGGTCAACCCCAGCGTCAAGCCCATCTGCGACCACTGCCGCGTGATCCGTCGTCACGGTCGCGTCATGGTCATCTGCAAGTCGAACCCGCGTCACAAGCAGCGCCAGGGCTGAGCAGGGTCGCACCCCGCAGAATCCACAACTGAACACTCACCGTCGTATGCGAGACGTCTCGATTCGTCGCTTCGCTCAACGGCCGGGTGGGATCACATAAGGCAGCATCGGATGCTTCGGCAGGCTCAGCAACCCAACGGGTCGAGCCTGAAGAGGCGGACACCTCGGGGCGGAGGCCCGGGACCGGATGCTGCTCCACACCTCCACAACACTCCAGGAGAACCGCATGGCACGTCTTGCCGGCGTTGACATCCCGCGCGACAAGCGCGTGGTGATCGCCCTCACCTACATCTACGGCATCGGCCGCACCCGCTCCGTCGAGATCCTCAAGGCGACCGAGATCGACGAGTCGATCCGCGTCAAGGACCTCACCGACGAGCAGCTCGTCGCCCTGCGCGACCACATCGAAGGCAACTACAAGGTGGAGGGTGACCTGCGCCGCGAGGTCGCCGCCGACATCCGCCGCAAGGTCGAGATCGGCTCCTACGAGGGCCTGCGTCACCGCCGCGGCCTTCCGGTCCGCGGTCAGCGCACCAAGACCAACGCGCGTACCCGCAAGGGCCCGAAGCGCACCGTCGCCGGCAAGAAGAAGGCCCGCTAAGCGGCCAGGGAATAGGAGAACACTTTCATGGCTGCACCCAAGGCCGCCGCGCGCAAGCCGCGCCGCAAGGAGAAGAAGAACATCGCGCTGGGCCAGGCCCACATCAAGTCGACGTTCAACAACACCATCGTCTCGATCACCGACCCGTCCGGCGCTGTCATCAGCTGGGCCTCGTCGGGTGGCGTGGGCTTCAAGGGCTCCCGCAAGTCGACCCCGTACGCCGCCGGCATGGCAGCGGAGTCTGCTGCCCGCCAGGCAGCGGAGCACGGCGTCAAGAAGGTCGACGTCTTCGTGAAGGGTCCGGGCTCGGGCCGCGAGACCGCGATCCGCTCGCTGCAGGCCGCCGGCCTCGAGGTGGGATCCATTCAGGATGTCACCCCGCAGGCGCACAACGGCTGCCGCCCGCCGAAGCGCCGCCGCGTCTGATCTCGCGCATTCGCCTCACTGGGACCCTTCGACAAGCTCAGGGACCCGGTGAGGCGGACTCGCCCCCAGATTTCCCACAACTTCAGACCTCACCCCACACATGTCATATAGCGGGCATGTGATCGAAAGGAACACATAGTGCTCATTGCACAGCGTCCCACTCTCAACGAGGAAAAGATCTCCGAGAACCGCAGCCGGTTCATCATCGAGCCCCTGGAGCCCGGTTTCGGATACACGATCGGCAACGCTCTGCGTCGCAGCCTTCTCTCGTCGATCCCCGGCGCATCGGTCACCACCATTCGCATCGACGGCGTGCTGCACGAGTTCAGCACGATCCCCGGTGTGAAGGAGGACGTCACCGAGATCATCCTCAACATCAAGCAGCTGGTCGTCTCCAGCGAGCGCGACGAGCCCATCACCGCGTACCTGCGCAAGACGGGCGCCGGCGAGGTCACCGCAGCCGACATCTCCGCTCCGGCGGGCGTCGAGGTGCACAACCCCGACCTGGTCATCGCGACGCTCAACGACACCGCTCGCTTCGAGCTCGAGCTGACCATCGAGCGCGGCCGCGGCTACGTCTCGGCAGCACAGAACCGCAACGAGTACGCAGAGGCCGGTCAGATCCCGGTCGACTCGATCTACTCGCCGGTCCTCAAGGTCAGCTACCGCGTCGACGCCACCCGTGCCGGTGAGCGCACCGACTTCGACAAGCTCGTGCTGGACGTCGAGACCAAGTCGTCGATCCTCCCGCGCGACGCCGTCGCCTCCGCAGCCAAGACCCTCACCGAGCTGTTCGGCCTCGCCCGCGAGCTGAACGTCGAGGCCGAGGGCATCGAGATCGGCCCGGCGCCGGTCGAGGCTGTGCTCTCCAGCGAGCTCTCCATGCCGATCGAGGACCTCGATCTGTCGGTGCGCTCGTACAACTGCCTCAAGCGCGAGGGCATCAACACCGTCTCGGAGCTGGTCGCCCTCTCGGAGACGCAGCTGATGAACATCCGCAATTTCGGACAGAAGTCGGTCGACGAGGTGCGCGACAAGCTCGTCTCGCTCGGTCTGTCGCTGAAGGATTCGGTGCCCGGTTTCGACGGCGCCCACTTCTACAGCGCAGGCGAAGACGAGTCCTTCTGAAACCCGACATCTTTCTGACCAGGAGCTAGACGATTATGCCCAAGCCCACCAAGGGTCCCCGCCTCGGAGGCGGCCCCGCACACGAGCGCCTTCTTCTCGCGAACCTCGCGGCAGCGCTGTTCACCCACAAGTCGATCAAGACGACCGAGACCAAGGCGAAGCGCCTGCGTCCGCTCGCCGAGCGCCTGATCACGCTCGGCAAGCGCGGCGACCTGCACGCGCGTCGTCGTGCGCTCACCGTGCTGCGCTCGAACAAGGACGCCGCGCACGTGCTGTTCAACGAGATCGCTCCGCTGGTCGCCGACCGTCAGGGTGGCTACACCCGCATCACGAAGGTCGGCAACCGCAAGGGTGACAACGCCCCCATGGCCGTGATCGAGCTCGTCCTCGAGCCCGTCACCCCGAAGCGCAAGGCTGCGAAGCCCGCCGCCAAGGCCGAGGCGCCCAAGGCCGAGAAGGTCGAGGAGGCTCCCGTCGAGGAGACCACCGAGGCTCCGGTCGAGACCGCCGAGGAGACCACCGAGGCTCCCGCCGAGGAGAAGGCCGAGTAAGTCCTTCCCTCCGCATGAAGAAGCCCGCCGCCCCTTCCGGGGTGGCGGGCTTCTTCATACGGCACGCAGGTCAACCGGCCTGTCGTGCGCGCAGATCCTTCCGCAGGATCTTGCCGGATGCCGACTTCGGGATCCCGTCGATGAACTCCACCTGCCGCACCTTCTCGTGCGGTGCGACCTTCGACGCCACGAACGTCATGACATCCTCCGCAGTGAGCGTCGCATCCTGCTGTGCGACGACGAACGCCTTCGGCACCTCCTGGCCGTCCTCGTCCTGAGCGCCGATCACGGCCGCGTCCGCGACCAGCGGATGCTCGAGCAGCACCGCCTCGAGCACCGCCGGCGCCACCTGGTAGCCCTTGTACTTGATCAGCTCCTTGAGGCGGTCGACGATCCGGAACGTGCCGTCGGAAGCAGCCGTCGCGATGTCTCCGGTGTGCAGCCATCCATCGGCATCGAGCATCTCGGCCGTGGCATCCGGTCGGTTGAGGTAGCCGACCATGACCTGCGGCCCGCGCACCCACAGCTCGCCGGGGGCGCTGTGGCCGTCGGCGGGAACCTGCACGTCCGCACCCGTGTCGGGATCGACGAGTCGTGCCTCGGTGTTCGGCACGAGCGGCCCGATCGACGACTTGTCGATCTCAGGACGCCCTGCCGGGATCAGGTTGACGGCCGGGCTGGTCTCGGTCATTCCGTAGCCCTGCACCACCTCGCAGCCGAGGCGGGCCGCGACGGCGGCGGCGAGTCCGCCGTCGAGCGGAGCCGCGCCCGAGAAGATCACCTTGACCGCCGACAAATCGTACTGATCGACGACGGGATGCTTGGCCAGGGCGACGGCGATCGGCGGCGCGACGAACACCCATGTCGTGCGATGCTCGGAGATGATGCGCAGGAACTCGAGAAGGTCGAACTTCGGCATGGTGACGAGCCCCGCGCGCTGACGCAGCGCGAAGTTCAGCAGCACGGTCATGCCGTAGATGTGGAAGAACGGCAGCACGGCGAGCACGCGATCGGTGTCGTCGACGCTCAGCATCGCCCGGGCCTGGGCGACGTTGGCGATGAGGTTGCGGTGGGTGAGCATGACGCCCTTGGGTCGCCCCGTCGTGCCCGACGAGTAGGGCAGCACAGCGA
This sequence comes from Microbacterium sp. nov. GSS16, assembly GCF_028198145.1. Taxonomy (NCBI): domain Bacteria; kingdom Bacillati; phylum Actinomycetota; class Actinomycetes; order Micrococcales; family Microbacteriaceae; genus Microbacterium; species Microbacterium sp. nov. GSS16. The sequence goes on from NZ_CP116338.1 coordinate 1,393,751, forward strand.
GATGGGTCGCCGGGTCGAACGACACGTCGGGGGCGGCGTGTCCCTCGCCGAGCAGATCGCGCAGACCCGGATGCCCGGCCGCGCCGTCGAGCACGATCAGGTGGTCGTCGGCGATGCCGCGCTGCGTCGCCGCAGCCCTCGCGCCGGCGAGCAGGGGCGACACCGTCACCAGCCACTCCGCGCCGGCATCGGCCAGCTGGTTCGCGATCTCGTCTGCTGTGTAGAGGGAGTTGATCGTGGTGGCGGTGGCTCCGGCACGCAGGATGCCGTGGAACACCGTGGCGAATGCCGGGACGTTCGGGCAGAGCACCCCCACCCGGTCGCCGACGACGATGCCACGGGCGGCCAGGGCGCCCGCGAACAGCCCGATCTGTGCGATCAGCTGGCGGTAGGTGGTCTCGCCGCCGGTCGTGCCGTCGACGATCGCGACGGTGTCGAGCGTCGACTCGTCGAGGTCGGAGAACAGGTAATCGTAGATCGACACCGCCGGGATCTCGACGTCGGGCAGAGGGCTGCGAAGCATGTGATCTCCTTCGATCAGAGCGGGCGGCTTGCTGGGCGTCAGTCTCGCACGGTCTGAGACACCGTCTCAATGATCCGATAGCGGGTGCCGGGGCGCCCCTTGGTCGAATAGTCCAGCGTGCGCACGGCACGGCCGGTGCTCGCGAGGTGCTCGAGATAGCGCCGCGCGCTCACCCTCGACATCCCGAGCACCTCGCCGAGCTCGGCGGCTGACGTGTCGGGGTGCTCGTCCAGAGCGGTGACGACGCGGTCGAGGGTCTCGGCGCTGAGGCCCTTGGGAAGGCCGGCACGGCGTCGGAAGGCGATGATGGCGTCGGCCGCCTCGACCCGGCGCACGACATCGTGCAGCTCGGTGTGATCGCGCAGCAGCAGAGTGGCATCCACCGCCTCGCCGCCCTGCCGCGCACCGGTGCCGCGGGCGACCAGCACGTGACTGCCGACGATCACCGGACGACCCGCGTCCTCACCGTCACGGAGCACCGCGCGCAGCTCGTCGTCGAGCACATCGGCCGCACGAGCGCCGGTGAGCTCGCTCGCCTCCGCTCCCAGCAGCCGGGCCGCGGCATCGTTCGCCAGGGTGATGGTGCCTGAGGCGTCGACCGTGATGACACCCTCGCTGAGGCCGTGCAGCGTCGTCTCCTGATTGCGCACGAGCGCGGTGATCTCGTGCGGCTCGAGCAGGTGGATACGCCGTCTGATCACCGAGGTCACCCACGCCGAGCCGAAGAGCCCCAGCACGACTGCGGCCAGCATCGCGCCGATGATCCAGGTGAGATTCCCGACGAACTCGCCTGTGCCCTGCGACTCGAGGATGCCGACCGAGACCGTGCCGATCACATCGGAGCCGTCGAACACCGGCACCTTCACACGCCATGACGGGCCGAGCGTGCCGGTCTGCGTGCCCATGTAGATCTCGCCCGAGAGCGGCACCGAGGCATCGGTCGAGACCTTCTGCCCGATCCGCTCCGGATTCGGATGAGAGAAGCGGATGCCGTTCGCGTCGGCGACGACGACATACGTGAGATCGGATGCCCGGCGGATGGTCTCGGCCAGCGGCTGCACGGTCGCCGACGGGTTCGCGTCGTCGAACGCATCGAGCACCACGGGCATTGACGCGATCGACTGCGCCACCGCCAGCATGCGGTCTTCGTATGCGTCGCGAACCGTGTGCGCCTGGATGACGCCGGCCGTCACGCCGGCGATGAGCGTCACGACCGAGACGATCAGCGCCTGCAGCAGGATCAGCTGCACCCGCAGCGTCATCCCGCTGTGCCTCATCTGCGACGCGCGCATCATCCTCGAGGCCACCAGACCATTCTCGCCGAGCCGGGGAGCGGGGCAACGGCCGGTCGCGGGGCATGCGAGACCAATAGTTTCGAAAGCCCGACCAATGATTTCAGAAGCAGATCCGGTGTCCCTCCGGTGCATACGGTTGCCAGCATCCCTACACCGCTCAAGGAGGAGCGCATGAAGAAGTCACGCTCAGCTCTGGTCGCCATCGCCGCAGTCGCGGCACTGGCTCTCGCCGGATGCTCGTCGCAGAATGCCGCACCCGCATCGGATTCCGACGCGAAGGGCGACGCATCGTCGTTCACGGACGTCTCGCTCATCGTCCCCGCAGATCCGGGTGGCGGATGGGATCAGACGGGTCGGGCGATGGCGAAGGTGCTCACCGACGGCGACATCGTCGGATCGGCTCCGGTCACCAACGTCGGCGGCGCCGGCGGCACCGTCGGCCTCGCGCAGCTCGCGAACCAGAAGGATCCGGCAACGCTCATGGTCATGGGGCTGGTGATGGTCGGCGCGATCGAGACGAATGCCTCGAAGGTGCGCCTCGAGGACACCACGCCCATCGCCCGCCTCACCGACGAACCTCTCGTGGTCGTCGTGCCCGAGAGCTCGAAGTACGACACCCTCGAGGATCTCGTCGACGACATCGTCGAAAAGGGCCAGGAGATCACGGTCACCGGCGGCTCCGCGGGTGGCGCCGACCACATCCTCGCCGGTCTGCTGCTCGAAGAGGCGGGGGTCGACGGGGCCGACATCCCGGCGAAGCTGAACTACACGCCGAACTCCGGCGGTGGCGAGGCCGTCTCGCTGCTCGTCGGCAACAAGGTGGCCGCAGGCATCTCGGGAGTGGGAGAGTTCCTGCAGTACATCGAGGACGGCTCGATGCGCGCGCTCGCCGTCTCGTCGGCGGAACCCGTCGAATCGCTGCCCGACGTGCCCACCATCACTGACGCCGGGTACAACCTCGTGCTGACGAACTGGCGAGGCGTGGTCGCCCCCGGCGACATCTCCGACGCCGACCGTGACGAACTCGAGCGCATCGTGACCGAGATGCACGAGTCGAAGGCGTGGACGTCGGAGCTCGAGACGAAGGGGTGGGCGGATGCCTTCCTCGCGGGCGACGAGTTCGACGCCTTCCTCGAAGAGAGCATCGCCGACGTCACCGGGACGCTCGAGAACATCGGACTGATCTGACATGAACGCCCCGCACCCCGGGGCGACTGAGCGGGCCGAGGAGACTCGGCCCGCTCAGCGGGTTCCCGTCGGAGAACTCGTCTTCGCCCTGCTCATGCTCGCCCTCGGCGCGTTCGCGCTCATCGGGGCCTTCTCGATCCACGTTCCCGTCGGCGTGAAAGTCGGTCCGACGATCTTCCCGATCTTCGTGTCGATCGTGCTGCTCGGCTCTGCGGTCGCTGTGCTCGTCTCGGTGCTGCGTGGAAACCGCGCCGAGCTCGAAGAGGGAGAGGACATCGACCCCGAGGCGAAGACCGACTGGCTCACCCTCGCGAAGATCGTGGGGGCCGTCGTCGCGCATCTGCTGCTCATCGACCTCATCGGGTGGGCGCCGGCGGCGGCGCTGCTCTTCGGGATCGTCGCGTGGTCGCTGGGCGCCAGGCGCTGGTGGCTCGCCTTCATCATCGGCCTGGCGCTGAGCCTCGTCGTGCAGGTCGTCTTCGGCGGACTGATGGGGCTCTCGCTGCCCTGGGGACCGGCGCTCGGATGGCTCGGAGGGATGTTCTGATGGACAGCTGGACTCTTCTTCTCGAGGGCTTCGCGACCGCGCTGCAGCCGCAGTACCTCGTCTTCGCGTTCTTCGGTGTGCTGGTCGGCACGGCCGTCGGGGTGCTGCCCGGCATCGGACCGGCCATGACGGTGGCGCTGCTGCTGCCGCTGACCTACACCCTCGACCCGACGGCCGCTCTCATCACCTTCGCCGGCATCTACTACGGCGGGATGTACGGCGGCTCGACCACCAGCATCCTGCTCAACACCCCGGGCGAGTCCGCCTCGATCGTGACCGCGATCGAGGGCAACAGGATGGCCAAGCTCGGCCGCGGCGCGGCCGCGCTCGCGACAGCGGCGATCGGCTCGTTCATCGCCGGCACGATCGCGACCGTGGGCCTCACGCTGCTCGCCCCGGTGCTGGCCCAGTTCGCGGTGAACCTCGGCCCTGCCGACTACGTCGCGCTCATCGTCATCGCGTTCGTCACCGTCGGCGCACTGATCGGCAGCTCGGTGCCGCGAGGCATGACGTCGCTCGGCGTCGGCCTCTTCCTGGGCCTGGTCGGCACCGACACGCTGACCGCTCAGCAGCGCTACACGCTGGGGCTGCTGCCCCTGTCGGACGGCATCGACATCGTGCTCGTCGCCGTCGGCCTGTTCGCCGTCGGAGAGACGCTGTACATCGCCGCGCGTCTGCGACACGGCGGGATCGACGTCATCCCGGTCACCGGCGGGTGGCGCAGCTGGATGACGAAGAGCGACTGGAAGCGCTCGTGGAAGCCGTGGCTGCGCGGCACCGCGATCGGCTTCCCGATCGGCACCATCCCGGCGGGCGGCGCCGACGTCGCGACCTTCCTCTCGTACGCCACCGAGCGCAAGCTGTCGAAGCACAAAAAGGAGTTCGGACACGGCGCCATCGAGGGCGTCGCCGGACCCGAATCCGCCAACAACGCCGCAGCGGCCGGGGTCCTCGTGCCGCTGCTGACGCTGGGGCTGCCGACCACGGCGACCGCGGCGATCATCCTGGTCGCCTTCCAGGCGTACGGTCTGCAGCCCGGGCCGCAGCTGTTCCAGACCCAGCCCGCTCTCGTGTGGGCGCTGGTGGCGAGCCTGTACCTCGGCAACGTCATCCTCATCGTGCTGAACCTGCCGCTGGTGGGGATGTGGGTGAAGCTGCTGCAGATCCCGCGCCCCTATCTCTACGCGGGCATCCTGCTGTTCGCCGCCTTCGGAGCCTACGCGCTGAACTTCGCGGTCGTCGACATCCTCATCCTCGCGGTCATCGGCGTGCCCGGGTACTTCATGCGCCGCTTCGGGTACCCCGTGGCTCCGCTGGTCGTCGGCATGATCCTGGGCCCGATGGGGGAGGAGTATCTGCGCAAGGCGCTGCAGCTGAGCCAGGGCGACCTGTCGACGCTGGTCGCGCAGCCGTTCGCGGCCACCGCGTACGCGGTGCTCGCGGCGCTGGTCGCGGGCGGACTCTGGCTGCGGCGTCGACAGCGCCGCTACGAGCAGGCGCTGACCGAGTCGATCGCCGTTCCTATCAAGGCCGACCAGGAGGTCTGAGCCGAGAGGGCCGGATGCCGAGCGGGCTCGGCTCAGGAGCGCGGGGCCGCCGGCGATAGTCTGAACTGCGTGAACGCAGAGCACCAGGCCATCACCCGGGGGCCCCGCGCCTACCTCTCCTTCATCGGCATCGGGCTTGCAGCGGGCCTGCTCTCGGGGCTGTTCGGGGTGGGAGGCGGCACGGTGATCGTGCCGCTGCTGGTGCTGCTGCTCAGCTTCGGTCAGCGGATCTCAGCCGGCACGTCGCTGGCGGCGATCGTCCCGACTGCGAGCGTCGGCGTCATCTCGTACGCGATGTCGGGCTCGGTGGCATGGCTCCCCGCGCTGATCCTCGCCGCCGGCGCGGTGGTGGGTGCGCAGATCGGCTCGCGGCTGCTTCCCCGCGTCTCGCAGACAGCCCTGCGCTGGGGCTTCGTCGCCTTCCTGCTCGTCGTCATCGTGAGCCTCTTCATCGTGATCCCCTCACGGGCCGCCGAATTCGAGCTCGGCTGGCTCAACGGCATCGCGCTCGTGGCGGTCGGCGTGGTCACCGGCGTCATCGCGGGACTGATCGGCGTGGGCGGCGGGGTGGTCGTCGTCCCCGTTCTCATGCTCGGCTTCGGCACGAGCGACCTCGTCGCCAAGGGCACCTCCCTGCTGATGATGATCCCGACAGCCGTCTCTGGGACCATCGGCAATCTGCGTCACCACAACGTCGACCTGGTGGCGGCCGCCCTGATCGGCGTCTCCGCCTGCACGACGACCGCGCTCGGCGCCTGGCTCGCGACGATGATCGACCCGTTCGCCGGCAACATCCTCTTCGCGGCGTATCTCGTCGTGATCGCCGTGCAGATGGCGCTGAAGGCACTGCGGTCGCGCACCCGCTGAGGCATTCGCACAGCCCGCCAGGCAGAGCGCGTTCAGGGCTCCCCGGTAGGATCGTGGGGTGCCCGTGAACAGTGAACTGGTCGGCAGGGAGTTCCCGCCGACGGCCCCGTACCTCGTCGGCCGTGAGAAAGTGCGCGAGTTCGCCCGCGCCGTCTTCGCCGACGCCCCGCAGCACATCGATGTCGACGCGGCTCGTGCCGCAGGCTACTCCGATGTCGTGGCGCCGCCCACATTCCCGATGGTGATCCAGGACCTCACTCTGCAGCAGCTGCTCAGCGAGCCCGACTCGGGCATCGTCCTCGCGCGCACGATCCACGCCGAGCAGCGCTTCCGGTACACGCGACCGATCGTCGCCGGAGACGAGCTCACCGCGCAGCTGGCCGTCACGGGCATCCGGTCGATGGGCGGCAACGCGATGATCACGAGCGAGGCGAGCATCACCGATGCCGCGGGCGCGCACGTCGTCACGGCCGTCAGCGTGCTGCTGGTCGGCTCCGACAGCGAAGGGGAGGCCGCGTGATGGCCGAGTTCACGGTCGGTGACGTCATCGCCGAGCGCATCGTGCACCTCACCCGCGAATCGCTCGTGCGCTACGCCGGCGCCTCCGGCGACTTCAACCCGATCCACTACCGCGATGACGTGGCCGCCGCGGTGGGCCTCCCCGGCGTACTCGCGCACGGGATGCTGACCATGGGCATCGCCTCGTCGGTCGTGCTCTCCGCTCTGCCCGCCGACACGCGCGTGGTCGACTACGGCGTCCGCTTCACCAAGCCGGTCGTGGTCGACGCCGAGGCGGGCGCCGACGTGCAGATCGTCGCGAAGGTCGGCGCCGTCGATGAGGTCGCTGCGCGCATCGATCTCACCGTGAAGGCGGCCGAGACGACCGTGCTCGTGAAGGCCCAGCTGCGGGTCGCGCTCTGACATGGCATCCGCCGACGTGATCGAGGTCACCCCCGTCGCCCTGCGCGAGCTCACCACGCTGCGCACCGGCGCGGCCCCGCAGCGGATGCTCGAGGCGCGCACCCGCGAACAGCTGCTTGCCGCGCTGCAGGATGTCTGGGCAGCCGGTGAGGACTGGTTCGTGCTGGGAGGCGGATCGAACCTGTTCGTCGGCGATGCGCCCTTCGAGGGCACGGTGATCCGTGTGCTCACCGAGGGCATCGAAGAGCTGCCGTCGCCGCACGAGGGCCGCGTCCGGCTGCGCGTGCAGGCCGGACACAACTGGGATGCCCTGGTCGCCTACACCGTCGAGCGCGGTTACGCCGGCATCGAGGCGATGAGCGGAATCCCCGGCACCGTCGGCGCCGCTCCGGTGCAGAACGTGGGGGCGTACGGGCAGGAGATCCAGGAGACGCTCGTCGAGGTCGAGCTGATCGACGAGCACGAAGACACCCCCGTCGTGCTGCCGGCGGCCGATCTCGGCCTGGGCTTTCGCACCTCCGTGCTCAAGCACCACTACGGCGAGGCCGAGGGCCGGCGCGCCGTGATCGTCTCGGTGACCCTCGACCTCGCCGTCACGGGCGATGCAGGGCGCGTGGTGCGCGGCGAGCAGCTGCGCCGAGCCCTGGGACTGGAGGACTACGAGGCCGTTCCGCTCGCTTGGGTGCGCTCCCGGATCCTCGAGACGCGCGCCGCGAAGGGCATGCTGCTCGACGCCGACGACCCCGACACGTGGAGCGCCGGCTCGTTCTTCCAGAATGCGATCGTGCCCGAGCCCGTGGCGCGGACCCTCCCGCCGGAGTGCCCGCGGTGGCCCGTCGAGCCGGATCTCGACTCGGTGACCGTCATCCCGCTGGATTCGTACTACGGACTCGCACCGCGGGAGGAGAAGCCCGTCGCCTCGGTGAAGGTCAGCGCCGCATGGCTGATCGAGAACACCGGCATCCGCAAGGGATTCCGTCTGCCGCAGTCCCGCGCGGGGCTGTCGACCAAGCACGCGCTCGCGCTCAGCAACAGGGGCGGCGCGACCGCGGCCGAGCTGAGCGAGCTGGCCAGGTTCATCCAGAGCCGCGTGCACGCCGAGTTCGGGCTGCTGCTGCAGCCCGAGCCGGTGCTCGTCGGCGTCGACCTGTAGATCGAACGGGGCACCGCGCGTACACTCGCCGGATGACCGGACTGATCCCGTATCTGCTCTTCCCCGGCAGCGCCGCAGAGGCGCTGTCGTTCTACGCATCGGTGTTCGGCGGTGAGACGCGGCTGTTCACCTATGCCGAGGCGGGGCGCGCCGACGGTCCCGGCGACGCGATCGCGCATGGCATGCTCGACGGCCCGATCGAGCTGGCGGGGGCGGATGCCGCGGCCGGCGAGAGCACGGTGTCGGTGAACGGCATGTTCTTCTCGCTTCTGGGTGCGGCGGAGCCTGAGACGCTCGCGGCGTGGTTCGACGCGCTCGCCGAGGGCGGCAGCATCATCGACCCGCTGCAGAAGCGCCCGTGGGGCGACCACGACGGCACGCTCGTCGACCGCTTCGGCGTGCCCTGGCTCATCGGATACCGGGGCTGACGGCAGAACCCGGTATCGAGTGTCGAGTAGCCGGTGACCGACCTCAGACCGAGAAGAGGCGCTGCAGGCGCTGCACGCCCTCGATCAGCTGGTCATCTCCCAGTGCGTACGACAGGCGCAGGTAGCCCGAGGGGCCGAAGGCCTCGCCCGGCACGACGGCTACCTCGGCCTCGTCGAGGATGAAGTCGGCGAGCTCGAGCGAGGTGGTCGGCGTCACGGTGCTGCCGTCGCGCCGCGTCCAGGTGCGCCCGAGCAGGCCCTGCACGTCGGGGTAGACGTAGAAGGCGCCGGTCGGGGTGGGCACGACCATCCCCTCGATCTTCGACAGCTCCGCCACAATCAGCTTGCGACGGCGATCGAACGCCTCGCGCATCTTCTCGGCTTCGTCCTGCGGACCGTTCAGAGCCGCGATCGCGCCGCGCTGGGCGACGTTGTTGACGTTGCTCGACAGGTGCGACTGCAGATTGGCGGCGACCTTGATGGCATCCGCCGGCCCCACCATCCAGCCGACCCGCCAGCCGGTCATCGCGTACGTCTTCGCGACGCCGTTGACGAGGATGGTCTGGTTCGCGATCGCGGGCAGCGCCTCGACGATCGAGGTGGCCTTCACACCCTCATACGTCAGGTTCTGGTAGATCTCGTCGCTGATGACCCAGATGCCGTGCTCGAGCGCCCACTCGGCGATCGCCTTCGTCTCGTCGGCGGTGTAGACCGAGCCCGTCGGGTTCGACGGCGAGACGAACACGAGCACGGTGGTGCGCTCGGTGCGCGCGGCCTCGAGCTGCTCGACGGTGACCTTGTACTCCTGGTCTGCGCCCGCGAACACCTCGACGGGCACGCCGTCGGCCAGCTGGATCGCCTCGGGATAGGTCGTCCAGTACGGTGCGGGCAGCAGCACCTCGTCGCCGGGGTTCACGACCGCCTGGAACGCCTGATACACCGACTGCTTGCCGCCGTTGGTGACGATGATCTGCGACGGCGAGACCTCCAGGCCCGAGTCGCGCAGCGTCTTCGCGGCGATCGCCTCGCGCAGCTCGGGAAGACCCGCAGCGGGGGTGTAGCGGTAGTTCGCCGGGTCGGCGAGGGCCTTCGCCGCCGCATCCACGATGAACTGCGGCGTCGCGAAGTCGGGCTCGCCGGCGGCATACGAGATGACGGGCTTGCCCTCGGCCTTGAGAGCCTTGGCCTTGGCATCCACCTTCAGAGTGGCGGATTCGGCGATGGCGGACAGTTTGCGGGAGAGAGGGGCGCGTTCGGTCACGACTCCGATCGTACTCGCGGCGGCGGGCGCCGCACCGGTCGGATTCGCAGGCGAGAAACCGCGAAACCGCGCGATCCGGAGAAATCGGGATTCTTGCTGGGTCGGGTGCGCGATGCCGGATGCCGTGCTCAGTGCTCGACGAGCACGCCGTCCTCGTCGGCGTACACTCGCGCACCCGGGCGGAAGGTGACGCCGCCGAACTCGACCGTGACGTCGGCCTCGCCGGTGCCCTGCTTGCCGCTCTTGCGCGGATTGGTGCCGAGCGCCTTCACGCCGAGTGGCATGGTCGATATCGCGACGCTGTCGCGGATGCAGCCGTGGATGACGACGCCGGCCCAGCCGTTGTCGATCGCGAGCTGCGCGATCATGTCGCCCATCAGCGCCGTGCCGTACGACCCGTCGCCGTCGACGACGAGCACCGCGCCCTCGCCGGGGGACGAGAGCAGCGACTTCAGCAGCGCGTTGTCCTGGAAGCACCGCACCGTGCGGATCGGGCCTTCGAATGAGCTGCGCCCGCCGAACGAGCGCAGCTGAAGGGACAGGGACTGCAGGTCGTCGCCGTGTACGTCGTAGAGGTCAGCGGTGGATGTCATGACTCACTCCTATCAGGGACCCTCGTCGGGCTCACATATGGGGCCCCTGAGCCTGCCGAAGGGCGGTTTCGACATTCTCAGAGGCCCAAGGCGTGCGCTTCGACAGGCTCAGCGTCCCAGGATGGGGCCCTGAGCCCGCCGAAGGGCGGGTCAGCTGAACTGGTTCATGGTGTTGTGCTGGCCGCCCGCCTTCAGCGCGGCCTCGCCGGCGAAGTACTCCTTGTGGTTGTCGCCGAGGTCGGAGCCCGCCATGTTCTGGTGCTTGACGGTGGCGATGCCCTCGCGGATCTCGCGGCGCTGCACGCCCTTCACGTAGGCCAGCATGCCCTCGTCCCCGAAGTACCCCTTCGCGAGGTCATCGGTCGACAGTGCGGCCGTGTGGTACGTCGGCAGGGTGATGAGGTGGTGGAAGATGCCGGCCCTTGCCGACCCGTCGCTCTGGAACGTGCGGATCTTCTCGTCGGCCAGCGCCGCGAGCTCGGTGTCGTCGTACTCGACGCTCATGAGCTTGTCGCGGTCGTATGCCGAGACGTCGTCTCCGCGCTCGGCGAGCAGATCGTACGCCTGCTGCCGGAAGTTCAGCGTCCAGTTGAACGACGGGCTGTTGTTGTAGACCAGCTTCGCGTTCGGAACGACCTCGCGGATGCGATCGACCATGCCGGCGATCTGCTCGACGTGCGGCTTCTCGGTCTCGATCCACAGCAGATCGGCGCCGTGCTGCAGCGAGGTGATGCAGTCCAGCACCACGCGGTCCTCGCCGGTTCCGGGCCGGAACCGGTACAGGTTGCTCGGCAGGCGCTTGGGGCGCACCAGCCGGCCGTCCCGCTTGATCACCACATCGCCGTCGCCGAGGTCGTCGGCGGCGATGTCGTCGACGTCGAGGAACGAGTTGTACAGATCTCCCAGATCGCCCGGCTGGCGTGAGACGGCGATCTTCTGCGTGAGCCCGGCGCCGAGGGAGTCGGTGCGGGCGACGATGACACCGTTGTCGATGCCGAGCTCGAGGAAGGCGTAGCGCACCGCGTTGATCTTCGCGAGAAAGTCCTCGTGGGGGACGGTCACCTTGCCGTCCTGGTGACCGCACTGCTTCTCGTCCGACACCTGGTTCTCGATCTGGATGGCGCAGGCGCCTGCCTCGATCATCTTCTTCGCGAGCAGGTACGTCGCCTCCGGGTTCCCGAAGCCGGCGTCGATGTCGGCGATGATCGGCACGACGTGGGTCTCGAAGCCGTCGATCTGCGACTGGATGAACTCGGCAGCGGTCTCATCGCCGGCAGCCCGGGCGGCGTCGAGCTGAGTGAACAGGAGGTCGAGCTCACGGGCATCCGCCTGCCGGAGGAAGGTGTAGAGCTCTTCGATCAGCGCGGGAACCGCGGTCTTCTCGTGCATCGACTGATCGGGGAGGGGTCCGAACTCCGAGCGCAGGGCCGCGACCATCCAGCCTGACAGGTACAGGTAGCGCTTGTTCGTCGACTTCATGTGCTTCTTGATCGAGATCATCTTCTGCTGGCCGATGAAGCCGTGCCAGACGCCGAGCGACTGGGTGAAGACCGAGGAGTCGGCGTCGTACTCCTGCATGTCGCGGCGCATGATGTCGGCGGTGTACTGCGCGATCTCGAGTCCCGTGCGGAAGCGGTTCTGCGCGCGCATGCGCGCGGCCGATTCGGGGTCGATGGCACTCCAGCCGGCGCCCTGCGCGGCCTTCAGCTGCTGGATGGCGTCGATGTCGTCCTGGTAGCGGGTCATGGCGAATCCTTCGTGTTGGGTGGGGACGGGTCAGTCGTTGTCGGTCAGATAGCGCGAGTACGCCGGCAGGGTGAGGAAGGCCGGGAACTCGGGCTGCAGGGTGACCTCGCGGAAGATCTCGGCGGCGTCATCGAAGCGGTCGCCGTCGCTGCGGGGGGCTTCGGCGAGCACCTCGCGGATCAGGCCTTCGACGTGCTCGACCGTGATCGCCGTCCCCGCCTCGGTGCGGCGGTCCTGGTGGATCCACTGCCACACCTGCGAGCGGCTGATCTCCGCGGTGGCCGCGTCTTCCATGAGGCCGTCGATCGCCACGGCGCCCTGACCGCGCAGCCACGCCTCGAGGTAGCGGATGGCCACCGAGACGTTCTCGCGCACGCCGGCATCGGTCACCGGACGGCCGATGCGCAGGTCGAGCAGCTGCGATGCCGTCACCTCCACGTCGTCGCGCCTGCGGTCGAGCTGGTTCGGGCGCTCGCCGAGCACGGCGTCGAACTCGGCCCTCGCGGTGGCGATGAGGTCGGGATGGGCGACCCAGGTGCCGTCGAAGCCGTCACCCGCCTCGCGACGCTTGTCGGCGGCCACCTTCTCGAGCGCACGGGCGGTGGCCTCGGCGTCGTGGCGGCTGGGGATGAACGCGCTCATGCCGCCGATCGCGTGCGCTCCGCGCCGGTGGCAGGTCTTCACCAGCAGCTCGGTGTACGCCCGCATGAACGGGACGGTCATCGTGACCTCGCTGCGGTCGGGCAGCACGAACCGCGCGCCGCGGCCACGGTAGTTCTTGATGATCGAGAAGATGTAGTCCCAGCGGCCGGCGTTGAGACCGGCGCAGTGGTCGCGCAGCTCGTAGAGGATCTCGTCCATCTCGAAGGCGGCCGGGAGGGTCTCGATCAGCACCGTCGCGCGGATGGTGCCGTGTCGCAGGCCGAGGTACTCCTCGCTGAACGAGAAGATGTCGTTCCAGAGACGGGCCTCTTCGCTGGACTCGAGCTTGGCGAGGTAGAAGTACGGTCCGCGGCCCGCGTCGATGAGGGCCTGCGCGTTGTGGAAGAAGTACAGCCCGAAGTCGACCAGCGACCCGGATGCGGCGAGCCGGCGACCCGTGCGGTCGGTGAAGTCGATGTGCTTCTCGCTCAGGTGCCAGCCGCGCGGGCGCATCACGATGGTGGGCGTCCGCTCGGCGGTGACCCGGTACTCCCTGCCGTCGCCCGAAGTGTGGGTGAGCTCGCCGCGGATCGCGTCGCGCAGCGACAGCTGACCGCCGATGATGTTGCGCCAGGTCGGGCTGGTGGCGTCCTCGAGGTCGGCGAGCCACACATTGGCTCCGGAGTTCAGGGCGTTGATGGTCATCTTCGGGTCGGTCGGGCCGGTGATCTCCACGCGACGGTCCTCGAGGCCGGGACCGGCTCCGGCGACCCGCCAGTCGGTGTCGTCGCGGATGTGCGCGGTGTCGTCGCGGAAGCGCGGGTCGTGCCCGTTGCCGATCTCGAAGCGGCGGCGCATCCGGTCGGCGAGCCGGTCGTGACGACGTCCGCCGAAGCGGTGATGCAGCTCGGTGAGATACGCGATCGCCGGCGCGGTGAGGATCTCGTCCTGGCGCTCGAGCACCGGTCCGGTGATGTGCAGCGTCGGGCCGAGTCCGGCGGAGACGGCTGCGTCGACGACGGTGCGAGTCGGTGCGGTCGCAGTGGGAATGCTCATGATCTGTCTCCTCCGTGAGATGTGCGGTCGGCCCGGGAAACCGGGCTTTGACACCACTGTGGGTGAAGAACGCCGGAGCGCTTGACCATTCCGGGGGAGAAGTTCGGCCAGATTTCTGTTTTTGTGACAGACTGCTTCCCATGACCCCGGATCAGGATCACGACGGCTCCGATGCGCTGACCATCGGCCGGCGCATCCGCCAGCTGCGCACCGCGCAGGGCATGACGCTGGAAGAGCTCGCGACACGCATCGACCGTGCGCCCAGTCAGGTGTCGATGTTCGAGACCGGCAAGCGGGAACCGAAGCTCACCCTGCTGCAGACGATCGCGAAGGTGCTCGGCACCAGCCTCGATGGCCTGCTCGAGGGCGAGCCGCTCGACGAGAGGGCTACGAAGGAGATCGCCCTCGAGCGCGCCATGAAGGGGCAGACGTTCCGCGCCCTTGGCATCCCCGCATTCCGGATCGGGAAGTCCCTGTCGGATGACGCGATCGATGCGATGCTCGCGCTGCACGGCGAGATCGAGCGACTGCGCGACGAGCGCGCGGCGACCCCGGAGGAGGCGCGTCGCGCCAACCTCGAGCTGCGTCACCTGATGCGCACACAGGACAACTACTTCGCCGATCTCGAGGCGCAGGCCCGCGAGATCCTCGACGCCGTCGACCACCCAGGGGGGCCGCTCACGCAGCGCACCGCGTCTGAGATCGCCGCGCACCTCGGCTTCACCCTGCACTACGCCTCCGACCTGCCGCAGTCGACCCGCAGCGTCGCCGACCTCGCGCACGGCCGGCTGTATCTCTCGAGCAGCATTCCCGCCAAGGGCGACGCGCGCACGGCCGTGCTGCAGGCGCTGTCGAGCCGCATCCTCGGTCACTCGGAGCCGCGCAGCTACGCCGAGTTCCTGCGCCAGCGCGTCGAGACGAACTACCTCACCGGCGCCCTGCTCGTGCCCGAATCCCACGTCGTGCCGGTGCTGCAGGACGCCAAGGGGCGACGCGCCATCTCCATCGAAGACGTCCGCGACGCGTACTCGGTCTCGTACGAGACCGCCGCGCACCGCTTCACCAACCTGGCGACCCGGCACCTCGGCATCCCGGTTCATTTCCTCAAGGTGCACGAGTCGGGAACCATCACCAAGGCGTACGAGAACGACGACGTGAACTTCCCGACCGACCGCCTCGGCTCGATCGAGGGGCAGATGTGCTGCCGCCGGTGGACGAGCCGCGAGGTGTTCGACGTGGACGACCGGTTCAACCCGTACTACCAGTACACCGACACGGGCAACGGCACCTACTGGTGCACGGCGCGCGTCGAGCCGTCGAGCGAGGGCCTGCACTCGGTGAGCGTGGGTGTGCGCTTCGACGACACGAAATGGTTCGTCGGCCGCGACACGCCCAACCGCGGCGTGTCGAAGCACTCCGTCGAGACGTGCTGCCGGCGCGCGCCCGCCGAGCTCGAGCAGCGCTGGCGCGACCAGGCCTGGCCGAATGTGCGCACCCCGCGCACCCTGCTCGCGACGCTGCCGACCGGATCGTTCCCGGGCGTCGACACGACGGATGTGTACGAGTTCCTCGAGGCGCACGCACCGCGCTGAGGTCGCGCAGTCACCCGGCCGCGCGCAGCGTCGCCCACAGCTCGGCGCGAGCGGGGAAGGACGACAGATCGCTGCCGAGCAGCGTCGCGGCCTGCGCGATGCGGCTGCGAAGAGTGTGCCGGTGGATGCCGAGAGCCGCTGCGGTCTGCTCGCCGCGCGCGTCGTGCTCGAGCCAGGTACGCAGGGTCCGCTCGAGCTCGGCGCCCGTGGTGGCGTCGTGCGCGCGCAGCGGTGCGAGCCTGGTGCGGGCCAGCGTGCGCGTCTCGGCCGAGACGAGGGCGTCGAGCACCCCGCCGGATTCGACGTCGTGGTAGCCGATCACCCCTCCGCCGCCGGCACGCTGCAGAGCGGTCGTGGCCTGCGCATGCGCGTGCGAGAATGCGGCGTACTCTGCGGGCTCGGATACGCCGATCCGGATGCCGAAGCGCTCCGCCACCTGATCGAGCAGCCCTCGCGACGATGCGCCGAGGCACATCGTCAGTCCGTCGGCATCCTCCCCGACGAATGAGACGGTGCCGCCTACCGACCGCTGCCGCTCGAACCAGCCGACGATCGCATCGACCGGCGCGTCGGCGGCGGTCGCCACGACCATCGGCGCGGGAGGCAGCGCGCCGAGGGTGCGCCGGGCGAGGGTGGGATCATCCGCACGCAGCGAGGCGAGCAGCTGGGTGTGCATCCTGCGGCGGCCGCGGGCGAGCTGCTCGCTCTGCTCGAGCGCCAGGCCTGCCATGGCGATCGCCGTGGTGATGACGGCGCGCGCCTCGGCATCGATGGGGCTGAGGTCGACGGCGATCACCCCCTTCAGCTGCGAGCTGCGGCCGAGGGTGAAGAGCGTCACGGTGCCGTCGGCCACGTCGAGCGAGCGCGTCGCGGTCGTTCCCCTGCCCAGCAGGTCGGCGACGGCGTCCGCGACGGCTTCCGCGCCGTGGGCGGGAGCGGACGGATGCTCCTGAGCGATCGTCCCGCTCGAATCGAACAGCCCCACCCAGCAGCCGAGCCGCCGAGCGAGCTCCGCGAGCGTGGCCTCCAGCCCCCGCGGACGCAGGGCCGCCACGGCCAGAGCCCGTTGCACCTCCAGCGCCCAGGTGCGTCGCGCGTACGCGTGCGAGGCCATCGCCTCCGCGTGCGCGCGGGCGACCGCGATGAAGGGGATGTCGTAGGGCACATCGAACAGGGCGAGTCCCGCCGTCGCACACGCGACGACGAGCTCGTCGGGCGGTCCCACCCGGTGCACACCCGAGCCGAAACCCAGCGCCCGCACGCCGCGGCGCACGAGACGGGCGACGTAGTCGGCGACCCCGCGCTCGTCGTGCTCGGCGAACTGGCTGCCCGTGGTCATCAGCACCAGATCGTCGGCGAGGAACGGCGTGGGATCGACGAGGTCGGAGCTGTGCACACCGCGAACGGGCAGGTCGAGCGATCCGAGGGTGAGGGAGTCCTCGGCGGATACCAGGCTCAATCGCAGATCCGCGCGCCCGAGCAGTGTGCGCAGCGTGGGCGGTGCGGCGATCTCCACCGATGTCTCCTCGATCTTGTACGGTACGGCGAAAGCGTATTCAGAAGTGTACGCTCCGGCGAGTGCATCCAGCCGAACCGAGTCGTAGCCTCGCCTCATGACCCTCATCGACGAGACCTCCACGATTCCCGCAGGCGGACCCACCCTCGAGCAGGTCCGTCGCATCGTCACAGAACTCCCCGGGCCGCGCTCGGCGGCGATCCTCGCCCGCAAGGCCGACGCGGTCGCGTCGGGGGTCGCGCACTCCATGCCCGTCTCGGTCGTCGCCGCGGGCGGCGGCGTCGTCGTCGACGCCGACGGCAACTCGCTCATCGACCTCGGCTCGGGAATCGCCGTGACCAGTGTCGGCAACGCGCACCCGAAGGTCGCGGCCGCCGTCGCGGCGCAGGCGGCGCAGTTCACCCACACCTGCTTCATGGTCTCGCCGTACGAGTCGTACGTCGACGTCGCCGAGGCGCTCAACCGCCTCACGCCGGGCGACTTCGCCAAGAAGACCGCCCTGTTCAACTCCGGCGCGGAGGCCGTCGAGAACGCCATCAAGATCGCCCGCAAGCACACCGGCCGCCAGGCGGTGGTCGCCTTCGACCACGGCTACCACGGCCGCACCAACCTCACCATGGCGCTCACCGCCAAGGCGATGCCGTACAAGGCCGGCTTCGGTCCGTTCGCGCCCGAGGTCTACCGCGTGCCCGGCTCGTACCCGTACCGTGACGGCCTGACCGGTGCCGAGGCGGCCGAGCGCGCCATCACCCTCATCGAGAAGCAGATCGGGGCAGACAGCCTGGCCGCCGTGATCATCGAGCCGATCCAGGGTGAGGGCGGGTTCATCGTCCCCGCCGACGGGTTCCTCGATGCCGTCGTCGCCTGGTGCCGCGACAACGGCGTGGTCTTCATCGCCGATGAGGTGCAGACGGGCTTCGCCCGCACCGGCGCGATGTTCGCCAGCGAGATCTTCGGCATCGAGCCCGACCTGGTCACCACCGCCAAGGGCATCGCCGCCGGTCTCCCGCTCGCCGGCGTCACCGGCCGCGCCGAGATCATGGACGCGGCGCATGCGGGCGGCCTCGGCGGCACCTACGGCGGCAACCCGATCGCCTGCGCCGCAGCGCTCGCCGCGATCGACGCCTTCGAGAACGACGGCCTCATCGAACGCGCCCGCCAGATCGGCGAGGTGCTCACCACGCGCCTGCGGGCGATGCGCGACAGCGACGCCCGACTGGGCGACATCCGCGGGCACGGCGCCATGATCGCCGTCGAGTTCGTCGACGCCGAGACGGGCGCTCCCGATGCCGCGCTGACCGCGGCGGTCGCCAAGGCCTGCGTCGCCGAGGGCGTCATCATCCTCACCTGCGGCACGTTCGGCAATGTCATCCGCTTCCTGCCGCCGCTGTCGATCGGCGACGACCTGCTGAACGAGGGCCTCGACGTCCTCGCCACCGCGCTCGAGCGCGCCTGAGACGGTCGGCCGCGACCCTGGTCGGGGGATCAGGGGTCGCGGCCGACACATTCCCGACGAACATTCCGCATCAAAGGAGATCACCCATGGCAGAGCACGAGATTACGCGCGACGTCGTCATCGTCGGCGCGGGAGCCGCCGGTACCACCGCGGCGAACGAGCTGCGCAGGGCCGGCCTGTCGGTGGCCGTGCTCGAGGCGCGGGACCGCGTGGGCGGGCGCCTGTGGACCGACACGATCGAGGGCGCGATGCTCGAGATCGGCGGGCAGTGGGTCTCGCCCGATCAGGATGCCCTGAAGGAGACGATCGTCGAGCTCGGCCTCGAGACCTTCGACCGCTACCGCGAGGGAGACAGCGTCTACGTCGGCCCCGACGGCACGCTGCACCGCTTCACCGGTGAGATGTTCCCCGTCTCTGAAGAGACCGAGGCGACGATCGCGGAGATCAGCGAGCGCCTCGACGCGATGGTCGCCGAGATCGATCCCGACCGTCCGTGGGAGCACCCGAACGCCGCCGAGTGGGACGCGATCACCTGGGATGCCTGGCTGCGCCAGCAGACCGACGACGACGAGGCCGTGCGCAACCTCGCGTTCGCCACCGGATCCGCCATGCTCACCAAGCCGACCCACGCGTTCTCCCTGCTGCAGTCGCTGCTGATGGCCGCCTCGGCCGGCTCGTACTCGAACCTCGTCGATGCCGACTTCATCCTCGACAAGCGGGTCGTGGGCGGCCTCCAGCAGGTTCCGCTGCTGCTCGCCGAGCGGCTCGGCGACGACGTGTTCCTGAACCAGCCGGTGCGCACCCTGGAGTGGTCGGAGGAGGGAGTCGTCGCGCACGCCGACGGCATGATCGTCCGCGCCAGGCACGCGATCCTCGCGCACGCACCCGTGCTGTACGACCGCATCTCGTTCGTGCCACCGCTGCCTCGCCGCCAGCACCAGCTGCACCAGCACCTCTCGATGGGCTTCGTGATCAAGGTGCACGCCGTCTACGACCGCCCGTTCTGGCGCGAGCAGGGCCTCAGCGGCACCGCGTTCAGCCCGTACGAGCTCTCTCACGAGGCGTACGACAACACCAACTACGGCGATGAGCGCGGCACGCTGGTCGGCTTCGTCAGCGACCAGAACGCCGACGACCTGTTCACCCTGAGCGCCGAGGAGCGCAAGGAGCGCATCCTCGAGTCGCTGTCGCACTACTACGGCCCCGAGGCGAAGAACCCGGTGGTGTACTACGAGAGCGACTGGGGCAGCGAGGAGTGGACACGCGGCGCCTACGCCGCGAGTTTCGACATGGGCGGTCTGCACCGCTACGGCGCCGATCTGCGCGCCGCCGTCGGTCCGATCCACTTCGCCTGCAGCGACATGGCGGGCGCCGGCTACCAGCACGTCGACGGCGCGATCCGGATGGGCCGCCTCGCCGCCGCGCAGATCCTCGAGAAGGCCGGCGCCGAGGTCGCCGAGGCATGACCGGGTCGATCGTCGTCGGCTACACGGCGACGGATGCCGGGGCCGACGCCCTCGCTCTCGGGGCGAGGCTGGCGCGCAGCATCGACGCGCACCTCGAACTCGTCATCGTTCTTCCGCCGGAAGGCACCCGCAGCTCGGCGGTGGTCCCGCCGGAGCGTGCCTTCGAGGCGCACGTGCGCGGCCAGGCCGAGGAGTGGCTGCGAGCGGCCGTCGCCCAGGTGCCCGCCGACATCCGCTGCCTCGGACACGTGCGCTTCAACGAGTCCTTCGCCGAGGGCATCATCGCCGCCGGTGAGGAATTCGACGCGCGCCTCATCGTCGTGGGCGCCGGCAACGGCTCCACCCTCGGCCGACACCGGCTCGGTTCGGTGGCATCCGAGCTCGTGCACTCCTCGCCCATCCCCGTCGCCCTGGCACCTGCCGGCTCGCACCGCGACACTGACGCCGGAATGCCGATCCCTCGGGTGACCGCGGCGGTCGGCACCCGCGCCGGCGCCGACGCCCTGCTCGACGCCGCCGTCGAGCTCGCCACTGCAGCCCGCGGCACCCTGCGCCTCGTCTCGCTCGTGCCCTTCGACGTGCCCACCGGCCTCGACACCGGGGCGATCACCCTGGCGCAGGACGCGCACGGAGAGGACGTGCTCGCCCAGGTGCGGGCATCGCTTCCCGAGGGCGTCGCCGTCGAGGTCGAGCGCGCGGCAGGAGACAGCGTCGAAGATGCCGTGGCGCACCTGCGCTGGCATCCGGGAGAGGTCGTCATGGTCGGTTCCAGCCGTCTCGCCCAGCCCCGTCGTCTCTTCCTCGGCTCGACAGCGGCGAAGATGCTGCACGAGCTGCCCGTCCCCATGATCGTCGTCCCGCGCACCCGCGCCGAAGCAGGAGAACGTTGATGTCCAGCACCGATCGGGCGATGGCGCCCGACTCCGGAGTAACGACCGGAATCTCCCGCAAGGGCCTGAGCGTCGGCACCGTCGGCGTTCTCGGCGCCCTCGTGATGGGCATCTCGTGCATCGCCCCGGCCTACACCTACACCGCCGGCATCGGCGGCGCGGTGGGCGCCGTCGGGTTCCAGGTGCCCGCGATCCTGCTGCTCGGATTCATCCCGATGCTCCTCGTCGCCTTCGGATACCGCGAGCTCAACAAAGCCATGCCCGATTCGGGCACGAGCTTCACCTGGGCCACCCGTGCGTTCGGTCCGTACGTCGGATGGATGGCAGGGTGGGGCCTGATCGTCGCGACGATCCTCGTGCTGTCGAATCTCGCCGGCATCGCCGTGGACTTCCTCTTCCTGCTGATCGCGCAGATCTCAGGCAACGAGGAGATCGCGTCGATCACGCGCAACCCGTTCGTGAACGTCGCGGTGTGCCTGATCTTCGTCGCCCTCGCCACGTGGGTGTCGTATCGCGACGTGTCGACCTCGCAGAAGCTGCAGTACGGCCTCGTCGCGTTCCAGGTCGCGATCCTCGTGCTCTTCGCCGCGATGGCGATCGTCGAGACCGTGCAGGGCGGCGCGTTCGAGGCGAACCTGCCCGAGCTCGCGTGGTTCAACCCGTTCGAGATCCAGGGCGGGCTCTCGATGATCGTGATGGGTCTGTCGGCATCCGTCTTCATGTTCTGGGGGTGGGACGTCACCCTCACGATGAACGAGGAGGCGAAGGACCCCGAGCGCACGCCCGGCCGCGCCGCGATGCTCACGGTGGTCTCGATCATCGCCATCTACCTGATGCTCACCATCAGCAGCCTGATGTACTCGGGCATCGGCGACGAGGGCCTGGGCCTGACCAACGAGGACATCGGGGGCAATGTGTTCTTCGCGCTGTCGGGACCGGTGATGGGCGGCCTCGCCTTCCTGCTCTCCCTCGCCGTGCTCACCTCGTCGGCGTCGTCGCTGCAGTCGACGTTCATCTCGCCCGCACGCACCCTGCTCGCGATGGGCCACTACGGCGCGATGCCCAAGAAGTTCGCGCGCGTCAACCCGCGCTTCTTCACCCCGGGATATGCCACGATCGCGTCGGCGTTCGTCGCGGGCGGGTTCTACGCCGTGATGCGCTTCCTCAGCGAGGACGCCCTGTGGGACACGATCCTCGCGCTCGGCATGATGATCTGCTTCTACTACGGCATCACGGCGCTGTCGTGCGTGTGGTACTTCCGCCGCCAGTGGTTCGACTCGGGCAAGGACTTCTTCTTCAAGTTCGCCAGCCCGCTCGTCGGCGGCATCATCCTGCTGGTCCTCTTCGTGATCACCGCGATCGACAGCCTCGCGCCGGACTACGGGTCGATCGCGATCGGCGTCGATGCGAACGGCGAGGGCGGCATCGGCATCGTGTTCTTCATCGGCGTCGGCCTGCTGATCTTCGGCGCGGTGCTGATGCTCGTGCAGCGGATCTTCGCCCCCGCCTTCTTCCGCGGTGAGACGCTGGGTGTGGACGCCCCGCCGAGCGCCCGCCAGCGCTGACCATCCCTCCCACAGAATCGAGACGAACATGACACTCGCATCGAACGAGCAGGAACTCCTCTCCCGCGTCCCCGGCGGCCTCTTCATCGGCGGGCAGTGGACGGATGCCGAAGAGGGGCGCACCTTCGACGTGCGCGACCCCGCGACCAACGAGGTGATCGCCTCGATCGCCGACGCGACGCCGGCCGACGGCATCCGTGCCCTGGACGCGGCCGTCGCCGCCCAGGATGCCTGGGCCGCGACAGCACCGCGCACCCGGAGCGACATCCTGCGTCGCGCCTTCGACCTCGTGCAGCAGCACAAGGAGGACCTGGCGCTGCTGATGACCCTCGAGATGGGCAAGCCGCTCGCCGAGGCGCGCGGCGAGGTGGTCTACGGCGGTGAGTTCCTGCGCTGGTTCAGCGAGGAGGCCGTGCGCATCTCCGGCCGCTACGGCAGCAACCCCGAGGGCACCGGACAGATGATCGTCTCGCAGCGCCCGGTGGGTCCGTCGTTCTTCGTCACGCCGTGGAACTTCCCGTTCGCGATGGCGACCCGCAAGATCGCGCCCGCGCTCGCCGCCGGCTGCACGGTCGTCATCAAGCCCCCGGCGCTGACCCCGCTGACCACCATCTTCTTCACGAAGCTGCTGGAAGAGGCCGGCCTGCCCGCCGGTGTCGTCAACGTCGTGCAGACCTCGCGCTCGGGCGCGCTGTCCGGCCCGATCATCGCCGACCCGCGCCTGCGCAAGCTGTCGTTCACCGGATCCACCGAGGTGGGCCGCAAGCTCATCGCGCAGGCTGCCGACGGCATCCTGCGGGTGTCGATGGAGCTGGGCGGCAACGCGCCGTTCGTCGTCTTCGAGGACGCGGATCTCGATAAGGCGGTCGACGGCGCGATGGCGGCGAAGTTCCGCAACATCGGCCAGGCGTGCACCGCCGCCAACCGCTTCATCGTGCACCAGGACGTCGCCGAGGAGTTCGGCCGCCGGGTCGCCGAGCGTGTGCAGGCGATGAAGGTCGGTCGCGGCACCGAAGACGGCGTGGCCATCGGCCCGCTGATCGACGAGGACGCCGTCGCCAAGGCGGAGGAGCTGGTGGGCGACGCCGTCGATCGCGGCGCCCGCGTGCTGGCCGGCGGCAAGGCGCTGGAGGGCACCGGCACCTTCTACGAGCCCACCGTGCTCACCGAGGTGGTCGCGGGCAGCGCGATCCTGCGCGAGGAGATCTTCGGACCCGTGCTCGCCATCGCGACCTTCGCCGATGAGGCCGAGGCCGTGCGTCTGGCGAACGACACCGAGTACGGCCTGGTGTCGTACGTGTTCACCGAGGATCTCGCCCGCGGGCACCGGATGATCGATGCGCTGGAGACGGGCATGATGGGCTTGAACGTGGGCGTGGTCTCCAACGCCGCGGCTCCCTTCGGCGGCGTGAAGCAGTCCGGCGTCGGCCGTGAGGGCGGCGCCGAGGGCATCCACGAGTACCTGTCGACCAAGTACACACTGATTCCCAACAGCTGACCCGCGTGGTGGGCCCTCGACATCGTCGAGGGCCCACCAGCGCATTACGAGAGGAACCGACATGACCGACTACGCCGTCGTCAATCCGGCCACCGGCGAGACCGTCGCCGGCTACGACACCGCCACCGACGAGCAGATCGAGCAGGCGATCGCCGCCGCGGCCTCGGCCGCGAAGGTGTGGGGCGCGACCGCTCCGGCCGACCGCGCCGCGGTGATCCGCCGCATCGCCGAGCTGCACCGTGAGCGCAAGGACGAGCTGGGCGCGATCATCGTCCGCGAAATGGGCAAGCCGATCGCCGCCGCCGTCGGCGAGGTCGAGTTCGCCGCCGACATCATCGAGTACTACGCCGACAACATCGACGTGATCACGGCCGATCAGCCGCTCGACATCGTCGGCGAGGGGACCGCCGTCGTGCGCCGCGCCCCGCTCGGTGCGCTGCTCGGCATCATGCCGTGGAACTTCCCGGCGTACCAGGTGGCCCGCTTCGCGGCTCCGAACCTGGCGATCGGCAACACGATCATCCTCAAGCACGCTCCGCAGTGCCCGGAGTCGGCTGCGGCGATCGAGGCCATCTATCGCGATGCGGGTCTTCCCGAAGGGGCGTACGTAAACGTGTACGCCACCAATGAGCAGGCGGCGAAGATCATCGCCGACCCGCGCGTGCACGGCGTCTCGGTCACCGGCTCCGAGCGCGCCGGCGCTGCCGTCGCCGAGGTCGCCGGTCGCAACCTCAAGAAGGTCGCGCTCGAGCTGGGAGGGTCTGACCCGTTCATCGTGCTCTCGACCGACGACCTCGACTCCGTCGTGCAGCTCGCCGTCGACGCCCGCCTCGACAACAACGGACAGTCCTGCAACGGCGCGAAGCGCTTCGTGATCGTCGACGAGCTGTACGACGAGTTCACCTCGAAGTTCGTGGCGTCGCTCGCCGCCGTCTCCGCCGAGGACCCGACGCAGGAGGACACGGTGCTCGGCCCGCTGTCGTCCCTCGCGGCCGCGGAGCGTCTGCAGGAGCAGATCGACACGGCGATCGCGCAGGGGGCGACCCTGCTGACCGGCGGCACCCGGGAGGGCGCCTTCTTCGCACCGACGGTGCTCGCCGATGTGACGCCCGAGATGGATGTCTACGGCGAAGAGCTCTTCGGTCCGGCCGCGGTCGTGTACCGCGTCGCCGACGAGGACGCCGCCGTCGAGCTCGCCAATGACACGACCTTCGGTCTCGGCTCGTACGTGTTCACGACCGATCCCGAGCAGGCGGATCGAGTCGCGAACCGCATCGAGGCCGGCATGGTCTACGTGAACATCGCGCTCGCCGACAGCCCCGAGCTGCCCTTCGGCGGTGTGAAGCGCAGCGGCACCTCGCGCGAGCTCGGGCTGCTCGCGGCCGACGAGTTCGTCAACAAGAAGCTCATCCGCACGGCCTGAGCGTCCCCTGCACTCCTTCCGACGCGGTACGGGCAGCATTCGCCCGTACCGCGTCGCCGTCTTCAGGGATACTCTCGAAACAGGCGGAAGGAGCGCGTCATGAGCACCGAGGATCCGGTCATCCGGCTGAGCGAAGAGGAATGCTGGCAGCGGCTCAGAGGCGCCGAGCTGGGTCGTCTGGTGACCCGGGTCGGCGACGTGATCGACATCTTCCCGATCAACTTCGTCACCGACGGCACCTCGATCGTCTTCCGCACCGCCGAGGGCAGCAAGCTCGTCGAGCTGACCGTCAACGACGAGGTGCTCTTCGAGGTCGACGATCACACGGATGCTGACGCCTGGAGCGTCGTCGTGCGAGGCAGCGCGCACACGCTGGACACCCTGGATGAGCGCGAAGCGGCCGACCGGCTCGGGCTGAAGCCGTGGGTGCCTACCCTCAAGTACATCTACGTGCGCATCCGGCCGATGTCGGT
This sequence comes from Microbacterium sp. nov. GSS16, assembly GCF_028198145.1. Classification (NCBI taxonomy): domain Bacteria; kingdom Bacillati; phylum Actinomycetota; class Actinomycetes; order Micrococcales; family Microbacteriaceae; genus Microbacterium; species Microbacterium sp. nov. GSS16. The sequence continues at coordinate 1,419,397 of NZ_CP116338.1, forward strand.
GAGCGGACGCGCCTTCTCGCGCACGGGAGAGCCGGAGCGCTACGGCGTCGCCGAGTACTGATCCGCGGGCGGGCGTAGGGTCGAGGCATGACGACCGTCGCTGAGAACATGGTCCGCACGCTTCGCGCCAACGGCATCGACCGGGTCTACGGCATCCCGGGCGACTCGCTCAACGGCTTCACCGACGCGCTCCGCAAGGACGGCGCCATCCGCTGGGTGCATGTGAGACACGAGGAGTCTGCGGCGTTCGCCGCGGCTGCCGATGCCGCGCTCACAGGTGACCTCGCCGTGGTCGCCGGATCCTGCGGCCCGGGCAACCTGCACCTCATCAACGGACTCTACGACGCGAACCGGTCTCGGGTGCCCGTGCTCGCGATCGCCGCCCACATCCCCACGGTCGAGATCGGCACGGGGTACTTCCAGGAGACCCACCCGCAGGAGCTGTTCCGTGAGTCGAGCGTGTACGTGGAGTACGTCGCCGACCCGACGCAGATGCCGCGCCTGATGGAGATCGCGATGCGCGCGGCGATCGAGCAGCGCGGCGTGGCGGTGCTGGTGATCCCGGGAGACGTCGCCCTCGCCGAGATCGCCGACGACCGCGCCGTCGTCATCCCGCGCACGAATCCCGTGATCACCCCGAGCCCGGCAGAGCTCGAGCAGGCGGCCACGCTGCTCAACGGCACGCGGAAGGTGACCATCCTTGCCGGAGCCGGAGTCGAGGGTGCGCACGACGAGGTCGTCGCGCTGGCAGACCGGCTCGCCGCGCCGATCGTGCACGCGCTGCGGGGCAAGGAGCACATCGAGTACGACAATCCGTTCGACGTCGGGATGACCGGCCTGCTCGGCTTCGCGTCCGGGTTCCGTGCGATGGAGGCGGCCGACGTCCTCCTCGTGCTCGGGTCGGACTTTCCGTACACGCAGTTCTACCCCGAGCGCGCGACGACGATCCAGGTCGACATCCGCGGCTCGCAGCTCGGGCGCAGGCATCCGCTCGATCTCGGCCTCGTCGGCGATGTGAAGGCCACCGTCGGTGCGCTGCTGCCGCGGCTGGCCGAGAAGAGCGATCGCTCGCACCTCGACGACGCCGTCGCGCACTACCGCAAGACGCGGGCGAAGCTGGATGAGCTGGCCGTGCCGGCTCGCGGCAAGGCGCCGATCCACCCGCAGTACCTCGCCCGGCTGATCGATGAGGCTGCGGCGTCGGATGCCATCTTCACGGCGGATGTCGGCTCGCCGACGGTCTGGGCGGCGCGCTACTTCTCGATGACGGAGCGTCGGCGGCTGATCGGCTCGTTCACCCACGGCTCGATGGCGAACGCGATCATGCACGCGATCGGTGCGCAGACCGCGAGGCCCGATCAGCAGGTGATCGCCCTCGCCGGAGACGGGGGACTCGCGATGATGCTCGGCGAGCTGATCACGATCGCCCAGAACCGGCTGCCCGTGAAGGTGGTCGTGGTGAACAACTCGTCACTGAACTTCGTCGAGCTCGAGATGAAGGCAGCCGGGTTCGTCACCTACGGCACCGACCTGGACAACCCCGACTTCGCGGCGGTCGCGTCGGCGCTGGGCATCTTCGCGCGCCGGGTCGAGCGGTCGGAGGATCTGCTGGATGCGGTGGCCGAGGTGCTCGCACACGACGGGCCGGCCCTGCTGGACGTGGTCACCGAGCGGCAGGAGCTTTCGATGCCGCCGTCGGTCAGCGCCGAGCAGGTGAAGGGCTTCGCCCTGTACGCGATCCGGACAGTCATGTCGGGACGTGGCGATGAGCTGCTCGACCTCGCCAAGGCCAACTGGCGTCAGCTGTTCTGAGCCGCTCCGCCGTCTGGCGCACCTTGTCGTTCGCTGCGGGGCGTCGGCTGTGCGCCTGGTCGGCTGTCCTTCCTGCCCGGTCCGCCTGTACGCCCGGATGCCGGATGCCGGTAGCCGGATGCCCCGCGACCTACTCGTCCAGCAGCGCGCGCACCTGCGCGGCGTCTCCGGTGCGGCCGAGCTTCTCGAGCACGTCGCCGAGCTCGAGGGCGGCGACCTGACGCATCGGAGGCATGTCCGAGGCACGGTCGAGCACGCTGCGGTAGAGCGGCACGGCGTCGTCGAGGCGATCAGCCTCGGCGAGCGTGCGGGCGGCGAGCAGCTCCGAACCGCCGGCTGATGCGGGATCCCCTACAGCGGCGAAGCCGTCGGCCGCGGTCAGCAGCGCAGCGATCGCCTCGTCGATGCGGTCGAACTCGAGCAGCGCGCGCCCGCGCGAGTCGGTGACGTCGGCGATCAGCCAGTCCGCCTCGTGCTCGACCGCCAGGGCCCGCACCTCGTCGAACAGCGCGAACGCCCGCTCGTCCCGAGCACCGCCGTACGACTGCCCGAGGTTGTGCAGCACTTCGACGATCGCACCGATCGCGTCGGTGGGACGCACCAGCTCGGCCGCCTGCTCGAGAAGCTCGCGGGCGTCGGAGTGCTCGCCGAAGCGCGCGAGGATCTTGGCCTGCTCGGTGAGCACGAGCGCCTGCTCGGCGGGCTCCTCGGCCTCGGCGTGCAGCTCGGCCGCGTACCCGTACGCGCCCATCGCCTGGCCGTACTCCTCCGCGGCGGCGAGGGCGCGGCCCAGCACGCCCGCGGTCATCGCGCGCGACGCCGCGGACGCTCCGCTGCTCTCCTCGCGCTGCAGCACATCGCCGAGCAGCTCGGCGGCCTCGGCGGCGAGACCGGCCCCGAGCATCGCCCGCCCGAGGCGGAACTCGGCACCGCTGACGTCGGCGCCGCGCCCGCTCATCAGACGGATCACCGCACGGTAGCGCGGCATGGCCCGATCGGGGTGCCCGGCGTCATCCCACAGCGCGCCGGCGAGCATCTGCGCCTCCGCCAAGGCGGAGGCCGCTCCCAGGGTGGTGAGGATGCCGGCCGCGGCGTCCGCGTCGGCGGCGCCCTCCTCGAGCCGCCCGGCACCGCCGTGCAGTCGCGCCCGCACCTCGAGCAGGCGCGCGCGCTGCCCGGGGTTCAGATCGTCATCGGCCAGCAGCGACTGCAGCAGCTCGTCCGCCTGCTCGATCTCGCCCTGACCCACGAACGCCATCGCGCGCAGCATCCGGCTCGCCGCGACCAGACGCCCGTCCCCGGCTTCGGCGAAGCAGACGGCGGCGTGCTCGGTGAGCTCGACGGCACCGTCGGGGTCGTCGCCTCTCAACCGCAGCGCCGCCAGCGTCAGCGCGACGTCGCCGCGCGACCAGGAGGGCAGCCGTCCGGCATCCGCCCACTCCTGCTCGAGGCCGGCGTGGTCGCCGACCTCGGTGCGTCCGTACAGCGCGAGCCCGCGGCGTCCCTCCAACTCGGCCTGCTCAGAGTGCCCGGCTTCCCGCAGCGTCGCCGCACGCAGCGGCATCAGCGCCTCGGCCGCGTCCCACTCCGCCAGCGACACGTGCGCGCCGATCCGCAGCCCGAGCAGGCGCGCCCGCTGCTCGGCGTCCACGAGCTCGCCGACGCGATCGGCAGCGGCCAGCGCATCGCGCTCCGAGCCGTACGCGGCCAGCGCCAGCGCTCGTTCGTACCATCCCTCGGCATCCTGCGGTTCGGGCGACGGCGTCTCGACCGCGAACACGTCCGACCGGATCGGCACGTCCCAGCGTGCATCCGCCAGCATTCGCATCCGGGCACGGCGCTGCGCGTGCCAGTCCGAGCCGTCCCGCGCGTCGAACTCGGCGCCGATGCGGTCGGCGGCCGCGCCGGCGGCGCGCGCCAGGGCGGATGCCGTCCACGCACCCTCTCGCGCGCCGAAGAACGGCTCGAGCGCGGCGGCCTCGGCCGCGCGCACGGTCGTCGTGCCATGACCGACCGCCGTCACGCAGTCGAGGGCCAATGCGATCGCCGACAGCATCGCGAAATGACCGTCGACGTTCAGCTGGTCGTGAGCGAGCCAGGGCAGGTGCCGTTCGACCAGCGACAGGGCGCGCGCCTCGTTGCCCGTGACCGCGGCGAACACGATGTGGTTCGCGACGATGCCGAGGTTGTCGGGATTGTCCTTCGCGAGCCGGTAGCTGCGCAGATGCGCCGCCCTGGCCTCGTCGAGACGGCCGGTGCGCAGATACGGCAGCAGCACGCGCGACAGGGCGTGCTCGGGCTCCTCGCCGCACGAGAAGCCGCCCTCGATCATCTCCTCGACCAAGCGGATCGCCTGCTCGTCGCGATCGGTGGCGGCGAAGAACCCGGCGTTCTGGCTGCGTCCGCACGCATCGCAGTGGCTGTAGTCGTCCCGCGGAGTCGTCTCGAGCAGGCCGCGCAGTCGTTCGGCGTCTTCGATCCGGCCCGACGCCCAGGCATCCTCGAAGCGGGCGGTCAGCACCCCGCTCATGCCGATCCCGGCGCGACGGTAGTGCGCCTCCATATCGTCGAGCACGGCGGCGATCTGCTCGCTCGAGAAGGCCGGTGAGGCGCGCAGCGTGGCGGCCATCCACTTGAACTGCCACATCAGGTCGGCGGCGCCGTTGTCGATGTCGAGTGGGAACCGCTGCGGATCGTCGTCATGGTGCGCGAGGCACCACGCGAACGAGTTCAGCATCACGTCGGTCAGGCCGCCCATGTTCGCCGAGGCCGTCTGGCGCATGCGCGCCTGGTACTCGAGCTGCTCGTCGCCGATCTCCTGTGCGAGGGCCACGGCCTCGGCGATGAGGGCCTGCTCGTGCCTGCCCCAGGGTGTGCTGTCGATCTCGTCGAGCAGCTGCTGGAATCGCGTCGTCGGGTCGGTCATCAGGGCTCCTCGGTGAGAGGACCCGGCAGGTCGAGTCCGTCGAAGGGGAAGTCGTCGCGCACCCCGGCCGACAGCGCGACGAGGTCGGTCAGCGCCGTGGTCATCAAGGCTCGATCCGCGTCGGACAGCGGGTGGTGACCGGCGAGCAGCGCCTGGATGTACAGCAGCTGCACCGTGCGCACGAACACCGCGTCGTCGTCGACCCCGACGAGGGTGCGCACCACCCGATTCGACCAGTTCAGGCACAGCCGCGCGCGCATGTCGTCGTCGCTCGCACCGCCGACCGTGTCGTCGACCCTCGACAGCACGCCGCCCCACAGTCCGCCGGCGATGCCCTTCGTGCGGCCGCGATCGATCGCGCGCAGCACGCGCGGATCGGCGACGTACAGTCCGGTGAGGTCTGCGCGGTCGATCGCGCGCACGGTCACCGCGCATCCCGATCCGGCGAGCACCGCTCCCGCTCGCGCCTCCAGCGTGATCGCCGCCTCCCGGTCGTCGAGCGGGGGCGGATCGAGTCGCTCGAGCTCACCTGTGACGTCGATCTGCTCGACCGTGACATCGGGGAACAGCGTGGGCAGGTCGGCGATGAGATCAGCGTCGTACAGATAGCCGCCGTTGACCAGCACCTCGGATGCCGGGATGATGCCCGCCACCTGGCGGAACTCGTCCACCGTGCGCGCATAGCGGATGTGGCGGTGCCGCTCGACGAGATCGCCGATGCGAACGCTGCCGTGGGCGGTCTCGACGGTCAGCCAGCGCGTGATGAAGCGGGCGAGCTCCTCGTCATGGCGCACGAGCGACTTCAGACCGAGCTCATGAACCGCGACGAACTGGGTGAGCAGGTGCGGGGCGGTGAGCCCCAGCTCGAGCACCCAGCGGCGGATGCCCGCACCCAGCTGCTCGCGGACGAGCTCGAGGGCGGCATCCTCGACCAGCGACTCGCGGCTGGCCGTGGGGGAGAGACCTGTCGAGTCGACGACGGCGCGCACGAAGAACGCCCAGTCGGGCAGAACCTCCGCAGAGCGCTCGGCGAGCAGCATCCGGCCGAGATAGGTGCGCGTCGCCTGGCGCAGATTGGGCGGCGGTGCGAACGGGAGCACGTAGGCGAGGCCGCGGGTGCCGGTGGCAGGCTCCGAGATCTCGATGACGTCCATCGGGGTCGCGCCGATCAGGTCGCGACCGTAGGCGAGAGCCTCGTCCGCGTCACCCTCGCCGAGGAACGGCGCGGGGCGGGTCACGTCGACATCGCCACCCGGCATCCCGATCGTGACCCGCACCGGCAGGAACTCGCCGAAGTCCCGCGCGAGCTGCGCGACCGCGGCGGGGCGCAGCAGATCGGCGTGCTCGAATCGCGGGGTCAGGTGCACGCTGGTGCCGATCGGCACCTCCTCTTCGAGTTCGACGACCTGGAACGTGCCGTCGGAGCTGCCCGTCCACTCCACGCCCGCGCCGCCGCGCGCACTGCGTGAGCGGATCACGATGCGATCCGAGACCATGAAGCAGCTCAGCAGCCCGATGCCGAACTGCCCGAGATAGTCGCTGCGGGGCATGTCGAAGATGTCGCGCTTGGAGCTGCGGCCCACGGTCGCGAGCAGATCGGCGACCTCGGTCGCGGTCAGGCCCACCCCGTCGTCACGCAGCACGAACTCGCCTCCGTCGTCGGCGAGCGGCGTGATCCGGATGCCGGTGCCGCCGCCGTCCACCTCGGAGCGGGCGGCGATGGCATCCCGCGCGTTCTGCAGCAGCTCGCGCAGGTACACGCGCGGGCCGGAGTAGATGTGCCGGCTCAGCAGATCGACGACTCCGCGAAGATCCACCTGGAACTGCTGCACATCCGCGCCCACTGCGCCCCTCTCGTCGCCTGCCTGCACCGGTCGGGACCGGCTGCATCCAGTCTGCCCGACGCTCGCGACTCACGCGGGCGTCGAGGCCGGTTCGGCCGACGGTTCCGGATGCCGTACACTTGAGGGGCAGTTGTCTGCATCCTTCACCGTGCCCCAGGGTCGCGGCGGGGAGGCGGACCCAGAGGCCGACCGGTCTCTAGGGCGGTAGCTCAATTGGCAGAGCAGCGGTCTCCAAAACCGCAGGTTGCAGGTTCGATTCCTGTCCGCCCTGCGCGTCAGCGCATGCTGGCTCACGAAAGGTACGTGCATGGACCAGGACGACGTTCGCGGCGACATCGCCGCCTCGGGCACCTACGCCCTGCGCGACAGCAAGCTCGGCTTCTTCGGACGCATCGCCCTGTTCTTCCGCCAGGTCATCAGCGAACTTCGCAAGGTCGTCACGCCGACCCGCAAGGAACTCGCCAAGTTCACCACCGTGGTGTTCGTCTTCGTGCTGATCGTCATGGGACTGGTCTACGGACTCGACTGGGTCTTCGGAACGGGAGCGCACTACGTCTTCGGAGTTCCGCTGAGCTGATCAACCCACTTCGACGGCCCCGTCCACGGGCCATCGCAGCGATTGGAAAGAAGCAGAGTGTCTGACAAGTATTCCGACGACGCCGACTGGGCGACCGCCGCTGAGCAGTCCAGCGAAGAGGACGAGGCCCAGGAGGGCAACGTCCTCGCCGAACAGGAGCAGTCGTCCTCGGCGGCCGAGCACACCGCTCTGCACATCGAGGGTGAGAACGGCGCGGAGTACGACGACACCGACGACATCGAGATCCAAGACCCGGAGGCGGACGCGATCGTGAACGACGCTCTGAACCTGGACGAAGCGGCTGAGTCTGAAGCAGCCGCCGAGGTCCTCAACGACGCTGTGGCGGAGGAGTCCGCCGAGGCCGAGTCGGCTGCCGCCGACGAGGTCACTCCGTACGACGGAACCGAGGTCGACGAGGCTGACAGCGCCGTCGAGGAGGACCCGTACGAGGCGTTCCGCATGGACCTGCGGATGCTGCCGGGCAAGTGGTACGTCATCCACTCCTACGCCGGCTTCGAGCGCAAGGTGAAGGCCAACATCGAACAGCGCAAGTCGACGCTCGAGGTCGAGGACGACATCTACCAGATCGAGGTCCCGATGGAGGACGTCGTCGAGATCAAGAACGGCCAGCGGAAGATGGTCAACCGCGTGCGCATCCCCGGCTACGTGCTGGTGCGCATGGAGCTCAACGAGGACACCTGGTCGGTCGTGCGCCACACGCCGGGTGTGACCGGCTTCGTGGGCAACGCCCACAACCCCACCCCGCTGCGCTTCGAAGAAGCGTTCAACATGCTGAAGTCGCTTGTCGAGGTGAAGGACGTCCCCACCGCGAAGTCCATCGCAGCCAAGGGCGGCGTCGCCGTCGCCCGTCCGATGGCGGCCGAGGTCGACTTCGAGGTCGGCGAAACCATCACCATCAAGGAGGGCTCGTTCGCGGGTCTTCCCGGAACGATCAGCGAGATCAACGCCGCCAGCGGCAAGCTCACCGTCCTCGTCTCGCTCTTCGAGCGCGAGACCCCGGTGGAGCTGTCGTTCGAGCAGGTCACCAAGATGCTCTGACATCTTCGAATGGGCCGCTGAGCCCGTCGAGCAGAGCGCCCCGCCGGCTGGTCCGGCGGGGCGCTCTGCGTACGGTAGAATGTTGTGGTTTGTGCACTTCTTCGACGGGCTCCTGAGCCTGTCGAGGGACACCGCGCCCCGGAGATGCCGGGGAAGCGGGAGAGGGATGCCCTGGGCATCCGCTCGATGAAAGGAAAATCATGGCACCCAAGAAGAAGGTGACCGGCCTGATCAAGCTTCAGATCAACGCCGGTGCAGCCAACCCGGCGCCGCCGATCGGCCCCGCGCTCGGTCAGCACGGCGTGAACATCATGGAGTTCTGCAAGGCGTACAACGCCGCGACCGAGTCGCAGCGCGGCAACGTCATCCCCGTGGAGATCACCGTCTACGAGGACCGCAGCTTCACGTTCGTCCTGAAGACCCCGCCGGCAGCCGAGCTGATCAAGAAGGCCGCAGGCGTGGCGAAGGCCTCGGCCACCCCGCACACCGTCAAGGTCGGCAAGATCACCAAGGACCAGGTCCGTCAGATCGCCGAGCAGAAGCAGGCCGACCTGAACGCGAACGACATCGACGCCGCATCGAAGATCATCGAGGGCACTGCGCGCTCGATGGGCATCACGGTCGAGGGCTGAGGGAGATAACAATGGCTACCAAGTCCAAGGCATACCAGGCGGCACTCGCGAAGATCGAGGAAGACCGCTTCTACACCCCGACCGAGGCCGTCGCCCTCGCGAAGGAGACCGGGTCGGCGAAGTTCGACTCGACCGTCGAGGTCGCGCTGAAGCTCGCGGTCGACCCCCGCAAGGCAGACCAGATGGTGCGCGGCACCGTCATGCTCCCGCACGGCACCGGCAAGACCGCCCGCGTCATCGTGTTCGCGAACGGTGCAGCCGCTGAGGCCGCCATCGCCGCAGGCGCAGACGAGGTCGGCGGCGCCGAGCTCATCGAGAAGGTCGCCGGCGGCTGGACCGACTTCGACGCCGCGGTCTCGACCCCTGAGCTCATGGGCCAGGTCGGTCGTCTGGGTAAGGTGCTCGGCCCCCGCGGCCTGATGCCGAACCCCAAGACCGGCACCGTGACCCCCAACCCGGCCAAGGCCGTCGAGGAGATCAAGGGCGGAAAGATCGAGTTCCGCGTCGACAAGCACGCCAACGTGCACTTCATCGTCGGCAAGGCATCGTTCACCGCTGAGCAGCTGAACGAGAACATCGGCGCAGCGCTCGAGGAGATCGTCCGCCTCAAGCCGTCGAGCTCGAAGGGCCGCTACATCCAGAAGGGTGCCGTGTCGACCACGTTCGGCCCCGGCATCCCGCTGGACGTCAACGCCATCTGACGCTGATCGGGCGGGCCGCTGAGCCCGCCGACGCAAGACCCTCGCCGGTTCTCCGGCGGGGGTCTTCCGCGTCTCAGCCGGTGAAGACGGGCAGCACCAGCAGGATGCCCATGAGCACGAGCAGCGCGGCGATCACCGTGTCGAGCATCCGCCATGCGCGGGGCGTGCGCAGCCAGCTGCCCAGGTGCCTGGCGCCGAACCCGAGGGCGAAGAACCACGTGACGCTGCCCAGGATCGCCCCGGCGGCGAAGAGCCACCGCGCTTCGCCATGCGTCGCGGCGATCGACCCGATGAGCAGCACGGTGTCGAGGTAGACGTTCGGGTTGAGGAACGTGAAGGCGAGGGTCGCGATGAGCACCGGCGCCAGACGGGTGCGGGTCGCGGTCGGGGTGCCGCCGCCGGCCGCGGAGGGCGATCCGGATGCTGGTGGCGCGTCCGCCACCAGGGCCTCGCCCTCTGCTCGCCATGCGCGCCGCGCGGCGAGGACGCCGTACACGACGAGCGACAGCCCGCCCAGCCAGCGGGCGGCGACGATGAGCCAGGGCAGCTCCGCGATCAGGAAGCCGAGTCCCGCGGTGCCCACCAGAACCAGCGCCGCATCGGATGCCGCGCAGATGAGCACCACCGGGAGGACGTGCTCACGACGAAGCCCCTGGCGCAGGACGAACACGTTCTGCGCGCCGACGGCGATGATCAGGGAGTACATCAGGCCGAGGCCGGCGACGAAGGTGAGCACGAGTCAAAGCTAGGGCGCCGGAGTGGATCAGAGCCAGCGAAGATGGCTGCACGAGCATTAGCATCACTTATGTGAAGATCGATGCCCAGCTGGCAGCCACCGTCGCCATGGTGGTCGACGAGGGAAGTTTCGAGGCCGCCGCGCGGCGGATGCACCTCACGCAGTCCGCGATCAGCCAGCGCATCAAGTCGATCGAACAGCAGATCGGCAGAACCGTGGTGGTGCGCTCGCGTCCGGTCCGCGCGACCGAGGCGGGTGAGGCGCTCGTGCGGCTGGCCAGGCAGGTCGCGCTGCTCGAGCACGACGCCGTGACGGCGTTCGGCCTCGGTGACGCCGCGCCCGACTCGCCTCGGGTGCGCATCCCGCTGGCCGTGAACGCCGACTCCATGGCGACGTGGTTCCTCGCTCCGCTCGCACGCGTGGCGCGCCGGCATCCGATCGACGTCGATCTGCACCGCGACGACCAGGACTACACGGCCCGCATGCTCGAGTCAGGTGAGGTGATGGCGGCCGTCACGAGCGAAGCCGAGCCGGTGGGCGGCAGCGCAGTCACGCCGCTCGGCGTGCTCGAGTACCGTGCGATGGCGACCGCCGCCTACATCGAGGACTGGTTCGCGGATGGCGTCACCGCCGAGACGCTGGCTCGCGCGCCGTTCGTCGACTTCGACCGGCGCGACACCCTGCAGCAGGGGTGGCTGCGGGCGAGAGAGGTGGATCCGTGGCAGGTGCCGAGACACTACGTGCCGGCGTCGCACGACTTCTCCGAGGCGGTTCGGCTCGGACTCGGCTGGGGGCTGATCCCCGCGCCGCACGTGACCGACGGGCTTGTCGAGCTGGGCGAGCCGCGCATCCGGGTGCCGCTGTACTGGCAGCAGTGGAACCTGCGCTCCCCGCTGCTCGACGCGATCGCCGCGGAGGTGGCGGCAGAGGCCGCCCTGGTGCTCGCTCCGCTCTGAGCGGCGCGGACAGCGTCAGCGCCGCGGTCACTCCGAGAGGGCCAGAGCGCGGAACATGTCGCGCTCGCGAAGCGCCGAGCGGCGGCTCGGAGCAAGCGGCGCGCGGGTCGGCGGCGCCTGACCCGTGGTGCGACGGTAGAGCTCGTCGATCAAGCGCGTCGCAAGGGCGATGAGCTGACCGATCTCCTTCTCGTCGCGGTCGATCCACACGGAGCGCGGCTCGTCGTGGATCGGATTGAAGTCGTCATGCTCCTCCCACACGAACAGCGTGCGCTCGGCGCCGAGCACGTGCTGCTGCCACCAGACCTGCCGCAGGTAGGTGCGGGGGATGGTCCGCCACGACTTGTTCGTGGTCTTGATCTCGGCGAGCAGCACGCGCCCGTCGCCGTCCACGCAGATGCCGTCCGGCGTCGCAAGGTGGCGCTTCTCGATCTCCGCGTGGAACAGGGCCGACGAGGGCAGGATGCCGTGGGTCGCCGCCACCCACGCCGCGATCTCCGGTTCCCGACGGCGTCCGTGATCGGTGTACGCGTTGCCGCCGAACCGAGGGCCGGCGCCGAGCTTGGCATCCGCAGCGCGCGCGATCGACGCCTCCCCGGAGAGACCGGCCACGTCGGTGGCGGTGATCCCGCGGGCCCGCGCGCGAAGCCAGGCGACCCGGTCGCGAGAATCCGCGAGCATGCGCGCTTGGAGTTCGGGAGTCACCTTACGAGAGTACCCGCGGCGCGGTGGTCCGTCGGGCCCCACACGCCGTGCACGCCAGCCGGCCCGATCGCGAGGAGGACGCGGACGACACCGAATCGCGACGCGTCAGCGCAATGCGGTGTCGCGCACGGTGCGCCATACTCGGTCGGCCTCGGCGCGGCCGCTGATCAGCCGGATGCTGCCGGAGAACAGCACGACGGACGAGACGAACCCGATGACCGCCCAGAGTCCGTACATCACGACGTTGGCTGAGGGCGCCGCGACGGTCTCGAAGAACGCGTAGGTCGCGTACGCCCCGAACAGTGCCGCGCACGAGGCGGCGGCGATGCGGACGAAGGCGCCAGGCCGGAACATGAGAAGTCGTGTGTGCAGCCAGCCGGCCCACGACGGCGCGAGCCGGCCGGAGCGGTAAGGGCCCGCCAGCCACGCCGCGAGCGATCGGACGAGCCGACGACCGGAGAGGCCCAGTGCGATCAGCATCCACAGGCTCAGGCCGAGCACGGCGAGAAGAGCGAGACCGGTGACGCCGGCGAACGCGCTGACCACCGGCGACCTGTCGCCGCTGAAGGCGTCGATGACGGCACTCGAGCCCGACGCGCCGACGACAGAGCCGACGAACGCGAGCAGCCCGAACCCGATGCGGGACCAGCGCAGGTAGTCGGCTCCCAGCACCTCCACGGCGCGCTGGGCCCTGGAACGCTCTCCCGCAGCCTCTGGCTCGGGGCTCAGATAGGGGCGGGACTCTGCGCGGATGAGGTGGAACGCCATGGCCCTATTCTGTCGCCTCGGGTTCAGGCGGGGTCTGCCCAGGGGGCAGCAGCAGCGTGGTGTCGAGCGCGTACGCCACCCGGATCAGCAGATCCTGATGACGGTGAGGATCGGAGGTCATCCCGGTCACCAGAGCGATGCCGCGATCGCCGGGGAGCGACAGCTCTCCCACTGCGACGATGCCCTGCGTCGGCGTGCCGACGGTGCCGAAGGCGATCAGCCCGGTGCGCCCGTCGGATGCCGTGAACGACGTGCTCGAGCCTGCCGCACCCAGCTTGGCCACGGCCAGATAGGCGAGCGAGCGATCGGCATCGCGCACGACGTCCTCCGCGGCGCGCACGACCTGAGTCGACAGGAACCATACGGCGGGACGGTCGCCCACGTCGAGGTGCATGCCTGCGAAGTCGAACGACGAACCCGAGAACATGGCCACGCCGCGGTGAAACCCGGCGGTGAGAGCGTCGCGTGCCTCCTCCGTCAGCCACCCTTCTCCGGATGCGAGGTAGCGCTGCCACCACTGCGCCGGCGTCTGATCGCCGAACGCCCGCAGCTCGATCCAACCCTGTGGGAGGCGCTGCCATACGACATCGTGCTCGGGGGCACTGGTGTGCGTCGTCACCATCGCTCCTCATCCGTGCGCGGTCCTTCGCCCGCAACCAGGTTCCTTCCGCGTTCGACGAGATTCGTCCATGGGCCGCTGATGCTCTCGAGGAAGTCCTTGCCACCGGAGTACATGTCGTTCGCGGTCGTCGCCGCCCAGTAGGTGTTGCCGGCGAGCGCGCCCGTGCTGATGGACAGCGACGCGACCGTCACCACGCCGCCGGTCATAGCCCCGCCCCCGGCCGTGGCGAGGCCAGGTCCGATCGTGGGAATGTTGATCCGCAGCACACTGGCGCCGTTCCCGAGCACACCGCTCAGGCCCGACGCGGCGAATCCCAGTGCCAGTCCGGCCACCCCGACGGCGAAATCGCCCCAGGTGCCGCGGCCCGTCAGGGCCTGCAGGCCGTCGATGACGACCAGGGCGACGGAGATGCCCAGCGCGATCGGCGCGAGCGCGGGGAACACGAACGACAGCAGGCTGATGATCGGCAGCGCAGCTCGGAGGATGTCCTCGAGAATCGGGACGACGTACTCCATGAACTTGTCGGCGAGATCCACCGCGTCGTCCCAGGTGTTGGAGAACCAGTTGCCCGCATACTGGCCGATCTCGTCGCGTGCGGATTCGAGCAGGCGCGCGATCTCTGCGGCGCGCTGCGACACAGCCTCCTGCAGGCGGCGGGCTTCCGCGAGGATCGACGCCAGATCGCCCTGGGCCAGCGAGAGGGCACGCTCGGCGTCGCGGACGGCGTCCGGATCCGGCGTGGCGCCGTCGGCGCTGGAGTCGGCGTCCTCACGGGCGCCTTCGCTCCGGTTCACCGCAGCGCGCGCCTCGGCGGCGTCGTCTTCCAGGACCCGCGCCCGGCGCTGGAACTCGGCCAGCTCGCTCACCCAGGTCGACAGCGTCGTGTGGGACGAGCGCAAGGCGCGTCCTGAGTCGACGAGCCGGGGACGGAACTCCTCGGACTGGTTCGCACGGAACGCGTCGGCGGCGAGACCGGTCCACGTCGTCTCATCCGCGCCATCCAGCACAGTGAGCGCATCGTCCACGCCATCGGCGCCGGAGCTGAGATTGTCGACGAAGCCTTCGAGCAGAGACAGATCCCCGGGGGCCGGGTCGAATCCGAGTGCGGGGAACGCGCTCATCACCGCTTCCCCTCATCCATGTTGGCCGCGACCTCCGCGTCGAAGCTGCGGAACGCCTCGAGAACCGAGCTGAGCCCCCCGTGCGCGTCTTCCGAGAAGCGGGCGAGTTTGTCGAGCCCGCCGCCCCACGCATCGTGCAGCTCGTGCAGTCGCTCGCGCAGCTCATCCTGCGGCACAGCGCCGCTCGACGCCGAGCCGAGTGCGCTCGTGGCTCCGTCGAGCATCGATCGCATGCTCTTGTAGGCGCGGATGCTGGCTTCCATGGCGGTGTAATCCAGGCTGACGTCTGCCACGATGTGTCCTCTCTCGGCCCGTGCCCCTCGCGGGTGCGTGTCGCCTGTTCACGCTAGCGAAGGCGATCGGACCCGTCGATGGGGAGAACTGCCCGCGTGCACCGATTTGGGGGAGATGCGCGGATGCCGTAGAGTGAGTCATAACCGAAGACCGCCGGTCATCGTCGTGTGCGAACGTGACGATCGAAGCACTGCTCAGCAGGGGCCCGCGCAGGTGTGCGAATACTTCTCGAAGCTCCGTGCGCTTGCGCCGGGGCTTTTCTCATGTCGTGGGGCGGTCGAGGTCGACGTCCCGCATCCGCGTGGCGTCCGTACACGTAAGGAGTGACCATGGCGCAGAAGGATGCAACGGTTGCCGAGCTCACGAAGTCTTTCGAGAACTCGAACGCCGTCCTGCTGACCGAGTACCGCGGTCTGACGGTTGCCCAGCTCAAGGAGCTGCGCGGCAACATCCGTCAGGACGCGGAGTACGCCGTGGTGAAGAACACGCTGACCAAGATCGCCGCGAACAACGCGGGGATCACGTCGCTCGACGAGGACCTCAAGGGTCCCTCGGCTGTGGCGTTCGTGCACGGTGACTTCGTCGCCACTGCCAAGGCTCTGCGTGACTTCGCCAAGGCCAACCCGCTTCTCGTGATCAAGGGCGGCGTCTTCGAGGGCAAGGCCCTCGACGCCGACGAGGTCAACAAGTACGCCTCGCTCGAGAGCCGTGAGGTTCTGCTGGCGAAGGCAGCGGGCATGATGAAGGCGACGATGGGCAAGGCTGCCGCCACCATCGACGCGCTTCGCGAAAAGCTGGAGACCGCAGAGGCCGCGTGAGCGTCCGGCGATCTCCCCACCCAAACCACACCTTTATCTAGGAGAAAACATCATGGCGAAGCTTTCCACTGAGGAGCTGCTGGAGCAGTTCGCAGGCCTCACCCTCGTCGAGCTCAGCGATTTCGTGAAGGCGTTCGAGGAGAAGTTCGACGTCACCGCGGCCGCTCCGGTCGCCGTTGCCGGCGCAGCCGGTGGCGCTGGCGCTGCTGAGGCCGAGGAGGAGAAGGACTCGTTCGACGTCATCCTCGAGGCTGCCGGCGACAAGAAGATCCAGGTCATCAAGACCGTCCGTGAGCTCACCTCGCTGGGCCTCGGCGAGGCCAAGGCCGTCGTCGACGGTGCTCCGAAGGCCGTCCTCGAGGGCGCCAACAAGGAGACCGCCGAGAAGGCGAAGGAGGCCCTGGAGGCCGCCGGCGCCACGGTCACCCTCAAGTAATCACGCCTCACCGCGTACAGAAGGCCCTCGGCTCGCGCCGGGGGCCTTCCTGCATGCCGGCGAGCAGCACCTGCCGCCGCCGGCCCGCGCCGACGCCGGGTCAGGGGCGCGGCACCGCGGTCGACGAGCGCACGACAAGGTCCGACGGCACGGCGAGCTGCTCGGCCGGCGCGTCGGGGGCATCCATCCTGCGCAGCAGCAGCTCGACCGCGGCGAGCCCCTGCATCCGGGGCTGCTGTCGCACAG
This sequence comes from Microbacterium sp. nov. GSS16, assembly GCF_028198145.1. Classification (NCBI taxonomy): domain Bacteria; kingdom Bacillati; phylum Actinomycetota; class Actinomycetes; order Micrococcales; family Microbacteriaceae; genus Microbacterium; species Microbacterium sp. nov. GSS16. The sequence goes on from NZ_CP116338.1 coordinate 1,435,650, forward strand.
TCGTCAGCGAGAACATCTCGGCGTGCGCGTGGTCGTCGATGCCTACCACGCTCAGTTCCGCCGGCACAGAGAGCCCGAGACGTCTGGCGGCGATGATGCCGCCGATCGCGGCTTCATCGCACACCGCGACGAACGCGGTCGGGCGGCTCTGGCGGTCGCCCAGCATGCGCACGCCCGCTTCGTAGCCGCCAGGCGTCGTCGAGTCGCCGGGCGCGTGCCGCACGGCCGACTGCAGCGATGCGGCGGTCATGGCCGCCCGGTAGCCGCGCAGGCGCCGCTCGTCGCCGTAGGCGTGGTCTGCGGCATCCACACGGCCGCCGAGGAACGCGATGTCGCGGTGTCCGAGGTCGATGAGGTGCTCCGTCGCGATGCGCGCGGCGGCCTCGTCGTCGATCGAGACCGAGCTGTTCTCCTCGTGATAGGCCCCGACGCTCACCAGCGGCGACCCGACCCGCACCAGCCGCGACAGCTCGTGGGTGCTCGGCTGGATGCCCACGGCGATGATCCCGTCGAGTCGGCGGCGGGGGAGCACATCCGAGAAGAGGCGCGCGCGCTCGTCCGAGCCGTCCCGTGTTCCGTAGAGCACCAGGTCCTGCCCGGCATCCAGCAGCCCCTCCTGGATGCCCGAGAGCAGCTCCGCGAAGAACCAGCGGTCCAGGGCAGGCATGATCACGCCGACCGACAGCGACCGCCCGGTGGCGAGAGTGGTCGCCGAGGAGTGGGCGACGTAGTGCAGCTCGCGCGCGGCATCCCGCACCCGCTCACGCGTACCGGCCGAGACGTATCCGCCGCCGCTCAGCGCACGGCTGGCCGTGGCCTTGGACACGCCGGCTCGTGCGGCGACGTCGGCGATCGTGCTCATGGGGCTCCTCGAGTCGGCCACGTCAGAATACCGGCGGCCGGGCATAGAAGGAACCGGTTCCACGCGCTATGCTTTGGGAGCGCTCCCAAACGAGTGATCACGTCTGCACAACGGTTCTGTCATCAGCTCAGCGTGGCATTGTGCCGGGGCGCTCAGGGCAAGTAGGTTGTCCTGGAATCGGTTCCTCAACGCTGCGGGCTCTCCGCCGACCGAGGGCCGGAACACCCTGGAAGAGGAGAAAACACATGGCTCTGTCACAGCGATACCGCCTGCTTGCTCCCCTCGCCCTGGTCGGCGCGACCGCACTTGCGCTGACCGGATGCGCGGAGGCTTCATCGGGAGGCGGCGACGACGGCAACGTGGAAGGCAAGACGGTCCGCATCTCCGGTGGCATCACCGGAACCGAGGCCGACGACCTCAACGAGAGCTTCGCAGCCTTCGAGAAGGACACCGGGATCAAGGTCGAGTACACCGGCGACAAGAGCTTCGAGGGCAACATCGTCACCAAGGTGGCCGGTGGCGACGCACCCGACATCGCCATCGTCCCGCAGCCGGGCCTGCTCAAGACCCTCGTCGAGACCGGCAAGGTCGCCGAGGCGCCCGAGAGCGTCTCGAAGGCCGTGGACGAGAACTGGTCGAAGGACTGGAAGGCCTACGGCACGTTCGACGACACGTTCTACGCGGCGCCGATGCTCGCGAATCTGAAGGGCTACATCTGGTACTCGCCCGCGAAGTTCAAGGAGTGGGGCGTCGAGATCCCCAAGACCTGGGACGAGCTGATCGCCCTCACCGACACCATCAAGGAGAAGTCGGGACAGGCGCCCTGGTGTGCCGGATTCGCCTCGGGTGAAGCCTCCGGCTGGCCTGGCACCGACTGGATCGAGGACCTCGTCCTTCGTCAGTCCGGTCCTGAGGTCTACGACGACTGGGTGGCGGGAGATGTGAAGTTCACCGACCCGGAGATCAAGGAGGCGTTCGACGCCGTCGGCTCGATCATCCTCAACCCCGACTACGTGAACGCCGGCTTCGGTGAGGTCAAGAGCATCAACTCGACCGCGTTCGCCGACGTCGCGGCCAAGGTCGCCGACGGCAGCTGCGCGCTGACGCACCAGGCCTCGTTCCTCTCGGCCAACTTCCTCGATGTGAAGAACGCCGCCGGTGAGACCCCCGAGGTCGGCCCGGAGGGCGACGTCTACGCCTTCATCACCCCCGGCATCACCGAGGGCGAGCTGCAGGTCGAGGGTGGCGGCGAGTTCGTCGCGGCCTTCAACGACGACGCCGCGACGGTGAAGGTGCTCGAGTTCATGGCATCGCCCGAGTTCGCTGACGCACGCGTCGAGCTGGGCGGCGTGATCTCGGCGAACAAGAACGCCGACGCGAGCCTCGCGAGCAGCGAGTTCCTTCAGGAGGCCATGGGCATCCTGCAGGATGACTCCACCGTCTTCCGCTTCGACGCGTCCGACCTCATGCCGTCGACGGTCGGCTCGGGCTCGTTCTGGAAGGGCATGGTCGACTGGGTGGACGGCAAGGACACCGAGCAGGTGCTGAGCGACATCCAGGCAGGTTACGAGAACTAGTCGGTCGCGCCGGTCTGAGCGCAAGTCCGCTGGTCGAAGCGGGGTCGGGCAGCGATGCCCGACCCCGCATCCTTACTCAGAAGGGGATCCCATGTCACTGCTGACAGTCGACGACAAAGACACGGCGGAGCTGCCGAAGACCACGCATGGGGTGGATGCCAAGGGGCGTCGACTCACGCGGATCGCGGTCGTCGCAGGTTTCGTCGCCATCGCCGCGGTGCTGTTCCTGCTCATCATCTCGGCACCGGTCGAAGACCCGGCCCGCATCGCCCTCGGCCCGGTCTCGCTGAACAACTTCTTCCTCTGGCTGGGCGGACTGCACCCGCTCGTCCAGATCCCCGCGGTGCTGCTCGTCTTCGGGCTCGTCGTGGGCATCGTGCTCGTGCTGATCGAGTTCGCGCCGCGTCCCGGCAAGGGGTACTTCATCATGCGGCTGGTGGCGTGCCTCGTCATCCCCGTGCTGGCGCTGCTGCTGCTGCGCCCCTACTCGAACGCGGTGCTCTACGTCGTCGCGATCGCGCTGCTCTCGGGCGCCCTGCTGTTCTTCGCCGACTACCGTTCGCGCCAGGGCGCGGGCTACCTCTTCCAGCTCGTCCTGTTCATGGCCCCCGCGGCGATCATGCTGCTGCTCGGCCTGATCTACCCCGCGATCGCGACCTTCGTGAAGTCGTTCTTCGACAAGAGGGGCGAGGAGTTCGTGGGGCTCGAGAACTACATCTGGGTGTTCACCAACCCGGTCGGAACGTGGTCGGTGATCAACACCCTGATCTGGGCGCTTCTGGCCCCCACGATCTCGGTGGCCTTCGGACTCGCCTACGCGGTCTTCATCGACCGCGCCCGCGGTGAGAAGGTGCTGAAGGTCCTGGTCTTCATGCCGGTCGCCATCTCGTTCGTCGGCGCGGGCATCATCTGGAAGTTCATGTACGACTACCGGCAGGGCGACCAGCTCGGCCTGCTGAACGCGATCGTCACGATGTTCGGCGGCGACCCGGTGAACTGGCTGGCCGTCGAGCCGCTGATCAACACGTTCATGCTGCTGATCGTGTTCATCTGGACGCAGACCGGCTTTGCGATGGTGATCCTCTCGGCCGCGATCAAGGCCGTCCCTGCCGAGCAGCTCGAGGCCGCCGAGCTCGACGGCACGAACGCCTGGCAGCGGTTCTGGAACGTCACCGTTCCCGGCATCCGCTCCTCGCTGATCGTCGTGCTCACGACGATCACGATCATGTCGCTGAAGGTCTACGACATCGTCGCCGTCATGACCGGCGGTCGTGACAACACCACCGTGCTCGGCTTCGAGATGGTCAACCAGCAGCAGCGCTTCCAGAGCTACGGGCACTCGTCGGCACTCGCCGTGGTGCTGTTCATCTTCGTGCTGCCCCTGATCATCTACAACGCCCGGTCGCTGACCAAGCAGAGGGAGATCCGCTGATGACCGTCACAGAAGCCGTCGTCCGCGACACGCGCACCAAGCGGCAGGTCGCCCGCGACACTCGCCGCAACGAGGCGATCGCCCATAAGAAGCTGACGTCGAAGGGCGCCACGATCGCCGCGGTGATCATCGCGGTGTTCTGGACCATCCCGACCTTCGGTCTCTTCGTCACCTCGTTCCGCCCTGGCGCCGACACCCAGTCCACCGGGTGGTGGACCGCCTTCACCAACCCCGAGTTCACGCTCGAGAACTACGCGGAGGCGCTCACGGCCGGCGGCACGTCGACCACGCTCGCCACGGCGTTCATCAACTCGCTGGCGATCACCATCCCCGCGACCGTGTTCCCGATCGTGATCGCCGCGCTCGCGGCCTATGCGTTCGCCTGGATCGACTTCAAGGGCCGCAACCTGCTGTTCGTGTTCGTCTTCGCGCTGCAGATCGTGCCGTTGCAGATGGCCCTCGTGCCGCTGCTGAGCCTGTTCTCGGAGGGGCTCACCATCAACGACGTGATGGTCTTCCCCGGGCTCACGCTCAACGACGTCGAGTTCAGCTTCGCTCGCGTGTGGATCGCGCACGCGATCTTCGCTCTGCCGCTCGCGACGTTCATGCTGCACAACTTCATCGCCGAGATCCCGGGTGACATCGTCGAGGCCGCACGCGTCGACGGGGCGGGTCACGGACAGGTGTTCTTCCGGATCATCCTGCCCCTGGCGATGCCCGCCGTCGCCTCGTTCGGCATCTTCCAGTTCCTCTGGGTGTGGAACGACCTGCTGGTCGCGACGATCTTCGCGTCGCCCGGCGCGCTGCCGATCACCCAGGCGCTGAACTCGCTGTCCGGCACCTGGGGCAACCGCTGGTTCCTGCAGTCGGCCGGAACGTTCATCTCGATCATCGTGCCGCTGATCGTGTTCTTCGCCCTGCAGCGGTTCTTCGTGCGCGGCCTGCTGGCCGGCGCGACGAAGGGCTGATCGCCAGGCGGTCTCAGCCGAGCAGCACCAGCAGGACGTGCGACGGCTGCTCGGCCTCGAGCTCGTGCAGCACCCCGGCGGTGACGGTGATCGTACCGCCGGGGGAGAGCACGTGCTCCGTCTCCGCCACCCGGAACCGGATGGCACCCGCGACGACCTGCACGAGGATCGGCACGGGCGCGCGATGCTCGCGCATGGTCGTGCCGGCGTCCATCGTCAGCATCCGGATCTTGAACCCGTCGCCGTCGAGCACGCGGTGCGGGCGCACCCGGCCGGGTTCGACGGCATGCGCGTGGACGAGATCGGCGGCCGAACCGCCGAGAAGCATGAAGGGATCGGCGCTCATAGCCGAAGATTAGCGCGCTCTCGGGGCAGAATGGGCTGATGAGAAGACGAACGCTGCTGATCGCCGGAAGCGCGACACTCACCCTGGCCGCGCTTCTCGGAGTGCTCGTCGTTCTGCTTCCTCGAGGTGCGACCATCGGGCTCGACGTGTTCTGGAACGACCTCATGTCGCAGGTGCGTCAGGAGTGGATGCTGTCGGCCGCCTATCTGCTGAACTGGATCGGTGGGGGATGGGTGGCCATCATGCTCGTGCCGCTGCTGGTCGTGCTGCTGCTCGTGCTGCTGCGCCGATGGCGGGGAGCGGTCTTCGCGGCGATCGCGTTCGTGGTGAGTGCCGGGCTCACTCAGCTGCTCAAGGAGATCTTCGCCAGAGCGCGCCCGGACGACATGCTGGTCACTTCGGACTTCGGATCATTCCCCTCCGGGCATACCTCCAACGCCGCGACCATCGCCATGGTCCTCTGGCTCGTCTTCCCGCGCGTGTGGGTGGCGATCGTGGGAGCGGCGTGGGTCGTGGCGATGGCGCTCTCGCGCACGCTCCTGGCCGTGCACTGGATCACAGACACCCTCGGCGGAGCCCTGGTCGGTGCGTCCGCCGCGCTGCTCGTGGGGGCGTTCGTGCTGAGCTGGGCGTCGCTAGGCTGGACGCCGACCACAGCACCCATGACGAGGAGCCACCGTGACGAGGATCCGTCCGTACCGTGATGCCGATCGCGACGCGCTCTACGACATCTGCGTGAAGACGGCGGATGCCGGGGGCGACGCGACCGGCATCTTCGCCGACGACCGCCTGTGGGGCGATGTCTTCGCCGTGCCGTACGTGGTGCGGCATCCGGACCTCGCCTGGGTCGTCGAGTCGGCCGACGGCCGCACCGTCGGGTACATCGTCGCGACCGACGACACGGATGCGTTCGAGCGGTGGTTCCGTGAGGAGTGGTGGCCGTCGAGGCAGGGCTCGTACCCGCTCTCGGGTGCCGCCGAGCCCACCCGGGAGGACGGGATCATCGGCTACGCCAGCCGTCGCGCCCCCGGCAACGAGAAGCACGCAGCGGAGTACCCTGCCCACCTCCACATCGACCTGCTGCCCGAGACGCAGGGTCAGGGGCTCGGACGCCGGCTGATCGAGACCCTCTTCGCCGAGCTGAAGAACCGGGGAGTGCCCGGGCTGCACCTCGGCATGAACCCCGCCAACACGGGGGCCGGCGCCTTCTATGAGCGTCTCGGCATGCACAGGCTGGAGTCGGCCTCCGACACCACCATGTACGGCGTGCGCTTCGACTGATCGGTTCCACGCTGGTCCGAAGCGGCGCGCGCGATCGGATAGGATGGACAGGTTGTTTCCTGGTGACGTGTCCGAGCGGCCGAAGGAGCACGCTTGGAAAGCGTGTGTTGTGCAAGCAACCGCGGGTTCGAATCCCGCCGTCACCGCCAGAGCCCCGAGGGTCCGCACGAAGTGCGGGCCGTCGGGGCTTTTCCGTAGAATCTCCTGGTGCCCACTCCGAAGATCGTGCTGTTCTACGCGTTCGCGCCCCTGGCGGACCCGCAGGCGATCCGCCTCTGGCAGCGCGACCTCTGCGAGTCTCTCGCGCTGCGCGGACGCATCATCATCTCCGAGCACGGCATAAACGGCACTCTGGGGGGCGATCTGCCCGCGGTGAAGAAATGGGTTCGCCGCTTCCGCGAGCATCCGGCGTTCGCCGACGCCGACGTCAAGTGGAGCGAGGGCACGGCGATCGACGCCGACGGCTTCAGCACCGACTTCCCCAAGCTGAGCGTGAAGGTGCGCGGCGAGATCGTCTCGTTCGGCGCACCCGACGAGCTGCGGGTCGATCAGCGCGGAGTGGTGGGCGGCGGTGCCAGACTCGACCCCGAGCAGCTGCACGCGCTGGTCGCCGAGCGCGGCGACGAGGTCGTCTTCTTCGACGGTCGCAACGCGCTCGAGGCCGAGATCGGCAGGTTCAGGAACGCGGTCGTGCCCGACACCGACACCACTCGCGACTTCGTCCGCCTGCTCGACGAGGGAGCCTACGACGACCTCAAGGGCAGACCGGTCGTCACCTACTGCACCGGCGGGATCCGCTGCGAGGTGCTGTCGAGCCTGATGGTCTCGCGCGGTTTCGGCGAGGTGTATCAGCTCGACGGCGGCATCGTCCGCTATGGCGAGAGGTTCGGCGACGATGGCCTGTGGGAGGGTTCGCTCTACGTCTTCGACAAGCGCGGATCCGTCGACTTCAGCGACCACGCCGCCGTCATCGGCACGTGCGCCGGGTGCGGCGCGGCGACCAGCCGCACCGCGAACTGCCCGGACAGGTCGTGTCGTCGCCAGTTCGTCGTCTGCGCCGACTGCGACGCCGTGCCGTGTGCGGAGCACGCGCCGGCGTTCATCTCCTGACCCGTTCACCGTCGCAGCAGAGATGCGGGCAGCAGCCGGGCGAGCAGTCGGCGCCGTCCGCCGACGCTGACCTCCAGGTCGCCGATCACCCGGCGCAGCGACGCATCGAGCTCCCCGCCCGCGGGGGCGCCCTCGGCGTAGCTGCGGCGCTCGACGGCAGCCACCAGGTCGCTGAGCGCGGCAGCGTCCACGCCGCGCGACGCGACGAGGGACTGCGCGCGGACGCGCGCGGTCTCGGCCGCATGCAGCGGCAGCCGCAGATCGGCCATGGTGTCGGCGACCTCCCGCCACGCCGCGATGGCGTCGCCTGCCGCCGCCGCGCGCATCCGCCGCATCCGGCGCAGCGCGCGAGCGATGCCCGGCAGCAGCAGCACCATCAGGATGCCGGCGACGATCAGCAGCACCGGCGTCGGGTCGAGCTGCCGCAGCGCACCGTCGGCGCCGGCCCCGGGGTCTTCGTCGCTCCGGTCGGGCCCGCCCGTGGGGGCGACCGACGGCGCCGCCGTCGGTGCGGCGGACGCGGTCGGCACCTCCGCGTCGCCGTCACCGCCCGCTGCGGCCCCGGGGACGAAGTCGGTCGGCGTCCCGAGCGTCGCGGTCGGCTCGAACGGCACCCAGCCGATGCCGCGGAAGTGCACCTCGGGCCACGAGTGCAGCTTGTCGCTCGTGACGGAGTACACGCGCTGCTCGCCCCGTTTCTCATCGGTCGCTGTTCCCGGCAGGTAGCCGACGACGATGCGCACGGGCATGTCGAGCGTCTGCGCCATCAGGGCGAAGGCGCCGGCGAAGTGGATGCAGTACCCGCTGCGCACGTCGAGGAAGGTCGCCACGGCATCGGCGCCCGTGCCGTCGAAGCCGTCTTCGACGGGGGCGTCGAGGGAGTACTCGAACTCCGAGCGGAACCAGCTCTGCAGAGCGAGCAGCCGGTCGTAATCGGTGTCGGCGCCGCTCGTGACCTCTCGTGCGAGCTCGCCGATGCTCTCGGGGAGATCGTCGGCGGGCATCGAGACGAGCTCTGTGCCGCCGGCGGAACTGGCCCGGATCTGCTCGAGGCTCGGTGCGGGGGTGGCCATCTGCACGGTGTAGTCGGCGCCTGCGGCATCCTGCGTCGCGCTGATCACGGTGCGGTTCAGCGGCATCGCCTGCCATCCGCGCGGCAGTCCGCTGATCTCTTCGGCGGCGTATGGCACGGGCAGCCGTGAGCTCGAGATCCCGACGACCCGGATCGAGACCTCATGCTCGACCGTCTCTATGTCATCGGTCCACGGGCGCGCGCCGAAACCGTCTTCCACGGGGTTCCGGTCGGAGCGGTCAGGACGCCACACCTCGCCGTCGAACCTCGACAGTGTCGCCAGTCGCAGGTACGGCGGCGCCGCGGCCGAGGTGACGATCGTCAGCGCCCTGGACTCATTCGGGCGACGCAGATCGTCGCCCAGGCGCAGATCGGCGTTCACCGTCGACACCTGCCCGTTCCCGCCGGCGGCGACGCTCAGCGGCAGAGCGGGGGAGACGAGAAGGGTGGCTGCGATCGCCGCTGCGCCGATGAGCCCGGCGGCGACGAACGGCGAGTGGCGGGTCCCGCCGCGATCGTGACGGGCGCCGAAGCGCAGCACGACCAGGATCATGACCGCCTGCACCACGAACCACACCGAATCGACCGAGCCGAAGGTCACCAGCGAGGGCACCGTGCCGACGATCGATGTGAACAGCGCGGTGAGCACGACCAGCCGGTGCGCCAGCAGGTGGTCGACGAGCAGGGCGACCAGGGCGAACGCCAGGCCCATCGCCGTGGCCATAGAGACCGTCGAGTCGATCGGGGCGACGCCGTTCGCTATCTCGTCCACCGCGCGCTGCAGGCGCAGCCCGGTCAGTTCGACGCTCGCGGCGGTGGGCACGATCCCGAACTCGGCCGCCTCGCTCGCCAGCAGGCTGGTGAGCACCAGGGCGAGCGCGATCAGCTGCAGCAGCAGAGCAGTCAGAGACCGGATGCCCTCGCGCAGTCTTCGGAACAGGAGCCTTCCCACCATCCCAGACGCGGCGGTCGCGGCGATGGTCATCACGACCGCGAACGTCCACGCTCCCGGGGCGATCACCCCGGTGTACGGCCACATCGCGACGAGGGTGGACACCGCGGCGAGCACGCCGGGCCCGGCGATCCCCGGCCGGGCGATCGCGGGTGCGGGTGGCGTGTCGGTGGGCTCAGCCACGGGGCGCCTTCACTCGGGGCATGGCGGCCTCCCACGCATCCGCCGGGTCCGCCGACGCGTGCAGCGCGGCGACGTTCCAGCCCCGGTCGGCGGCGACGGTCACGGCCTCGGGACGCGCGCCCGCGGCTATCAGCATCGGCGCCGAGGCGCCCGCGGTGCTCAGGTGCGCCGCGTCCTCCGCATCGATGATCCCGGTGATCAGCACCAGAGGGCCCGGTGGCGTGCCGCCCACGATGGCGCGCAGATCCCGTGCCTCGCCCCGCGGCGTCACGGTCGCCAACGCCACCATCAGACCGTCGCGGTCGTCCTCGTGGCCTCGCAGAGCGCCCAGCAGCGACCCCGCGCTGTCGAAGACGTCGACGCTGTAGCCGTCCTGCACGAAGCGCAGCGCGACCGATGCGCACAGCGATACCGCCGCCTCGAAGTCCGGATCGACCGCATCGCCGCGGTGCGTCCAGCGCGACGCCGCGCGGTCGAGCACCACGACGGCATCCGGACTCGCCTCTTCCTCCTCCTGGCGCACCATCAGCGTTCCGCGGTGCGCGGTGGCACGCCAGTGGATGCGCCGCCGGGAATCGCCCGAGAGGTACGCGCGCGGAATCAAGTTGTCGGCTCCCTGCCCCAGCCGCGTCGAGCGGGTCTGCGCGGCGCCGCCCGCGGCTCCGACCTTGGTCGGCAGCGGGGCGAGCGCGAGCACCTGCGGCACGACCGTGATCATCCGCGTGTCGCCGAAAGCCTGCACGCGCTGCGCGAGACCGAACGGATCGACAGTGCGCAGCAGCAGCGGGCCGAGGGTCGCCGTGCCCCGGCGCACCCCCTCGAGCTCGTAGTGCAGCAGCCGCGTCTCGCCGGGATACTCGCCGGATGCATCGCCGCGCACGGCCTCGGGGAGCGTGTCGGCCCAGCGCCCGTGCGGGATGCCGGGAGCGTACAGCTCGAAGCGCACGGTGACCTTCGACGTCTCGCCCACGGCGAGCAGATCGGTGGAGATCTGCCGCCACACCTCGCCGCGCCGCCGCGGTGTGCGCACGACGGCCAGCGCGATGAGCGGCAGCACGATGAGCAGCACGCCGACGTACAGCAGGGCGCGGGCGGCGAGCACGCTCGCGGCGATGCACAGCATCACCCCCAGCAGCAGGCACGCTGCTCCTCGCGCGGTGAGCGGACGGGTGCGCATGGGGTGCTCAGACGCGTGCGGCGAACGGCACCGGCACCCGCGACACGATCTGGCGCAGAGCCGCCTCGACCGGCTGCGCACCCGCGCGGTGCACTCCGCGCGCGGCCAGCAGGCGGTGCGCGAAGACGGGGATCACCAGGTCGGCCAGATCGTCGGGCACGACGTATTCGCGGCCGTCGAGTGCGGCCACGACCTTGGCGGCACGCACCAGCTGCAGGGTCGCCCTGGGGCTCGCCCCCAGATGCAGACTCGGATCCTGCCGCGTGGCCTGCGCCAGCGCGACGGCGTACTCCTCGAGCGACTCGGCGACGTGCACGCGGCGCGCCCAGGCGATCAGCCCGCGCACCGTCGCGGCGTCCGCGACGGGGGCGATCGCCGAGAGCGGGTTGGCGGTGTCGCGCTGGCGCAGCATGAGCGTCTCGGCCGCGGCATCCGGATACCCCATCGAGATGCGCATCATGAACCGGTCGCGCTGCGCCTCGGGCAGCGGGTAGGTGCCCTCCATCTCGAGCGGGTTCTGCGTGGCCACCACGAGGAAAGGGTTCGGCAGCGGATGAGTGGCACCGTCGACGGTGACCTGATGCTCCTCCATCGCCTCGAGCAGCGCCGACTGGGTCTTCGGTGAGGCGCGGTTGATCTCGTCGGCGATGACGATGTGCGCGAAGATCGCCCCGCGCTTGAACTCGAACTCCCGCTCCACCGGGTCGTACACCGCCACGCCGGTGACGTCGCCGGGCAGCAGGTCGGGGGTGAACTGGATGCGGCGCACGGTCGCGTCCACGCTGGCGGCCAGTGCGCGCGCGAGCATCGTCTTGCCCACGCCCGGCACGTCCTCGATGAGCAGATGCCCCTCGGCCAGCAGGCAGACGAGAGCGTTGCGCACGGCATCCGCCTTGCCGTCGATGACCGACGAGACCGAGGCGACGATGCGCGATGTGTGCTGGGTGAACTGCTCAGCAGTCAGCGATGCGTTCTCGTGCATGCGGGCCCTCTCGTGCGCGGCGGTGCGTGTGATGATCGTAACGCCGTCCGAGGGTGCGGACGCAGCCTCGGAGCGCGCATGCCCGGTCGCGCGACGATCGTGCATCGATGCGAGCCTAGGCATGAGGCCGTGCTGTCCGAGCATCGGCCGACGTTCGGGTAGACTGATGGACGGCTCTCCGCGTGACGGCATCCAGGCCAATTCCCCCAGGACGGAAACGTAGCAAGGGCAACCGGGCTCTGTCGGGTGCGCGGAGAGTCTTCTCTTTCCTCGAGCGATGCCCTGGGGGCGTCGGCTTCGGCCGGATCCTCGGCTCTCTCACCGGATGCCCTGCGAGGATCGACCTGTGACCGCTCCCGCCGCTCCCGCCCCGCGCCCCTCTTCAGCTGGTCGCTTTCTCGCGCCGGCGGCGCTGCTCGCGGTGATGTGGGCGATCCAGCTGCTCGATGCCGTGCTGCCGGGGTCGTTCACCGGATGGGGACTGCGCTCCTGGGATCCCGCGAGTCTTCCCGGGCTCGTCCTCGGTCCGCTGCTGCACGCCGGCTGGGCGCATCTGATCAGCAATTCGCTGCCGCTGCTCGTTCTCGGCTGTCTGGTGGCGGTGGAGGGCGCGAGACGCTTCTGGGCCGTGACGGGGATCATCGCCGTGGTGGGCGGGGCGGGCACCTGGCTGCTCAACGCCCCGGGCACGCTCACCGTCGGCGCATCCGTGCTCGTGTTCGGATACTTCGGATACACCGTGCTGCGCGTATTCGCCCCCGGCCGTGTGTCGCACCGCATCGCCTACGCCGCGATAGCACTCATCGTCATCGTGCTGTACGGCACCACGGTGCTCACCGGCATCTTCGGCGCCGGTGCAGGGGTGTCGTGGCAGGCGCACCTGTTCGGGGCTGTCGGCGGCGGCATCGCCGCGCTGGCCGCGCGACGCCCCGCGCGCGCCCCGCGCCCCCGCGTGCGATCGTGAGCGCTCGCCGCGGCCGCCGGGCGGCCGGGTCGAGGGCGCGGGCACGGCGTCGGCAGCGGATCAGGGTCGCCGCGGTCACCGCCGCAGTCGCGCTCGTGGCATCCGGGGTGCTGGCCCTGATCGCCCTCATCACCGCACCCCGCGCCGAGGGCTACTGCCTCGATCAGCCGGAGGCGTACCCCGCCTTCGGAGTGAACGGATGGCGCGGCGAGCAGCTCGAGAACGCCGCGACGGTCGTGCGCACGGCGCGCGAGCTCGGGTTCGCACGCGACGGTCAGATCGTCGGCGTGATGGCGGCGATGGGCGAGAGCTCGCTGCGCAACCTCGATCACGGCGACTGGGAGACCTCGGGGGTCGTCAACCCCGACGGCAGCCGCACGACGAGCATCGGACTGTTCCAGCAGCAGGAGTGGTGGGGAAGCGTCGCCGAGCGGATGGATCCGGTCACCGCCTCGTCGATGTTCTTCACGCGCCTGAGACGCGTGCCCGACTGGCAGAGCCTCGAGCCGTCGAGGGCCATCAACCGGGTGCAGATCAACTCCGACCCCGAGCACTACGCCCGATTCGCAGACGACGCGGCCGCCGTGGTGGATGCGCTGTCCGGGCCGTGCCCTTCGACAGGCTCAGGGGCCCAGACGGGCTGAGGGACGCAGACGGGCTCAGGGGCCCAGACGGGCTGAGGGCCCTTCGACAGGCTCAGGGACCCAGGTGGGCTCAGGGCCGGGGGTCACTAGGCTGGTCACGTGGCACGCAGCATCTACATCACGTCTGCCGAAGGACACACGGGCAAGTCGACGATCGCGCTCGGCGTGCTCGACGCGGTGATGCGCGTCTCGCCGCGCGTCGGCGTCTTCCGCCCGATCATCCGCTCAGCCGAGGAGCGCGACGCCGTGCTCGAGCTGCTGCTGGCGCATGACGGCGTGCACCTCGAGCACGACGACTGCGTCGGCGTCACCTACGACGATGTGCGCCACGACCCCGACGCCGCTCTCGGCACGATCGTCGCCCGCTTCAAGGCCGTCGAAGCGCAGTGCGACGCGGTCATCGTCGTCGGCAGCGACTACACCGACGTGGCAGGACCGGCCGAACTCGGCTACAACGCCAGGATCGCCGCCAACCTCGGCGTCCCGGTGATGCTCGTGCTCTCGGGTCGCGACAGCCAGAACCAGGCCGAGCAGCTGGGCACCACCACCGCCCGCACGCCCGCTCAGGTGCAGCAGCTCGCCGCTCTCGCGATCGCCGAGCTCACCGCCGAGCGCGCCGAGCTGTTCGCCCTCGTCGTCAACCGCGCCGAGCCCGACCAGCTCGCCGAGATCATCGATCTGGTCGAAGACGCCCGCACACCGGTATGGGCCATTCCCGAGGAGCGCTCACTGGTCGCGCCGTCGATGCGGGGGATCATGCACGCCGTCGACGGGCGGCTCGTGCGCGGCGGTGACGATCTGCTCGAGCGCGAGGCGTACAGCATCGTGATCGCCGGGATGTCGATGGTCAACGTGCTGCCGCGCCTGACCGAGGGATCGGTGGTCGTGATCGCAGCCGACCGCAGCGAGACGCTGCTCGCCACGGTGCTCGCCGCGGCCTCCGGCACGTTCCCCGACCTCGCCGGCATCGTGCTGAACGGGCCGTTCGAGCTGCCCGAGCAGATCCTGCAGCTCATCGACGGATTCGAGCTGCTCGTGCCGATCATCGCAACCGACCTCGGCACCTTCGACACGGCGGTGCGCATCATGGGCTCACGCGGCCGGATGAGCCCCGAGTCCGCGCAGCGCTACCAGACGGCGCTCGAGCTGTTCCAGAAGCACGTCGACATCTCGGAGCTGACCGACCAGATGGGGCTCGCCGAGTCGACGGTCGTCACCCCGCTGATGTTCCAGTACGGGCTGATCGAGCGGGCGCGCAGCGAGCGCAAGCGGATCGTCCTCCCCGAGGGATCCGACGACCGGATTCTGCGGGCTGCATCCATCCTCCTCGCGCGTGAGGTGGCCGATCTCACCATCCTCGGCGACGAGGCGAGCATCCGCGCCCGCGCGGGAGCGCTCGGACTCGACATCTCGGCCGCGCAGGTGCTCAGCCCGACCGACCCGACGCTCGTGCAGCGCTTCGCCGAAGAGTACGCGCGCCTGCGCGCGCACAAGGGCGTCACGCAGCAGCAGGCCGCAGACACCGTCACCGACGTGTCGTACTTCGGAACCATGATGGTGCACCTCGGACTCGCCGACGGGATGGTCTCAGGAGCGGCTCACACCACGGCGCACACCATCCGTCCCTCCTTCGAGATCATCAAGACCAAGCCCGGTGTCGAGGTCGTCTCGAGCGTCTTCCTGATGGCGCTCGCCGACCGGGTGCTCGTGTACGGCGACTGCGCGGTGATCCCGGATCCCACGAGCGCCCAGCTGGCGGACATCGCGATCTCGTCCGCGGCGACCGCGCGGCGCTTCGGCATAGATCCGCGTGTCGCGATGCTGTCGTACTCGACGGGCGAGTCCGGCTCGGGCGCCGACGTCGAGAAGGTGCGCGCGGCGACCGCGCTGGTGCGCGAGCGCGAGCCCTCGCTGCCGGTCGAAGGTCCCATCCAGTACGACGCCGCCGCCGATGCGGCCGTGGCCAAGGCCAAGCTGCCGGGCTCGGAGGTCGCCGGACGCGCCACGGTGTTCATCTTCCCCGACCTCAACACCGGCAACAACACGTACAAGGCTGTGCAGCGCTCAGCCGGCGCCGTCGCGATCGGCCCGGTGCTGCAGGGCCTCAACAAGCCGATCAACGATCTGTCGCGCGGCGCTCTCGTCGACGACATCGTGAACACGGTCGCGATCACGGCGATCCAGGCGCAGGGAGATCGGGCATGAGCACTGCCGCCGCACGCGCAGCACGGGACGGGGCGTCCCGGGGATCCGTGCTCGTCATCAACAGCGGCTCCTCATCGCTGAAGTACAGCCTCATCGATCCGTCTCGCGAGGTCGAGCTGGGCAGTGGACTCATCGAGCGCATCGGTCAGGACGCGGGCATCGTCAGCCATACGGCGCGCGTCGTCGCCGAACCAGGTGAGCCGGTCCCGACGATCCTCGACGTGCGCCATTCGGAGGAGCGGCCCATCGCGGATCATCACGAGGCGTTCGCCGTCATGCTCGCCCAGTTCGCCGAGCACGGGCCAGACCTCGCAGACCACCCGCCGATGGCGGTCGGCCATCGTGTCGTGCACGGGGGAGCGCGGTTCTTCGAGCCGACGGTGATCACCTCGCTCGTCGAGATCAACATCGAAGACCTCAGCGTCCTCGCGCCGCTGCACAACCAGGCGAACCTGGCCGGTATCAGGGCCGCGCGCGCGGCGTTCCGCGACGTGCCCCACGTGGCGGTGTTCGACACCGCGTTCCACCAGACCCTCTCTCCCGCGGCGTACACCTACGCGCTCGATGCAGCCGTCGCGCGCGAGCACCGCATCCGCCGGTACGGGTTCCACGGCACCAGCCACAAGTACGTCTCCGAGGCCGCCGCGTCGTTCCTCGGGCGCGACCTCGCGCGGCTGCGTCAGATCGTGCTCCACCTCGGCAACGGGGCATCCATGACGGCCGTCGACGGCGGCCGCTCGGTCGAGACCTCGATGGGCTTCACCCCGCTCGAGGGCCTTGTGATGGGCACCCGCACGGGCGACATCGACCCGGCAGCGCTGTTCCACCTGTCCCGCCGGGCCGGACTCGACACGGACGAGCTGGACGAGCTGCTCAACAAGCGCAGCGGCCTGCTGGGTCTCGCCGGACGCAGCGACATGCGCGACATCCTCGCCGGACGCGCGGCAGGCGAGGAAGCGGCGACGCTGGCCTACGACGTGTACGTGCACCGCCTGCGCGCCTACCTGGGCGCGTACGTCGCGCAGCTGGGCGGGGTCGATGTCATCGTCTTCACCGCCGGCGTCGGCGAGAACGCCGTCGACGTGCGTGCCGACGCGCTGGCCACGTTCGGATTCCTCGGCGTGAAGCTCGACGCGGAGCGCAACGGGACCCGCGGACGCGGCATCCGTCGCATCTCCTCGGACGACTCGGCAGTGGAGGTGCTCGTCGTCCCCACCGATGAGGAGCTCGAGATCGCCCGCCAGACCCTGGCCGTCATCTGAGGCCGTGCTCGCGGCATCCGCTCTCTCACTAGGCTGGACGAGCCCGTCCGACCAAGGAGGTTCCATGTCTGACGCTCTCCCCGATCTGCATCGCACCACCGGCGTGCTCTTCGACCTCGACGGTGTGCTCACGCCGACCGCCGAGGTGCACATGCGCGCCTGGCAGAAGGTCTTCGACGAGGTGTTCGCGCGCTGGGGAATCGAGCCGGCCTACACCGATGACGACTACTTCGCGTACGTCGACGGCAAGAAGCGCTACGACGGGGTCGCCAGCCTGCTGCGCAGCCGCAACGTCGAGCTGCCCTGGGGAGAGGTGACCGACCCGCCCGCGGCCGAGACGGTGTGCGGCGTAGGCAACCGCAAGAACGACGCGTTCATCGCCGTGCTGCGCAGCGAGGGGATCGCCCCGTATCCGGGTTCGCTCGCGCTGCTCGAGAGCCTGCGCGACGCCGGTGTGCCGATGGGGGTCGTGT